>NZ_JABASZ010000025.1 GCF_012979275.1 Pseudopontixanthobacter vadosimaris | reverse complement strand
GGTAGCAGTGGGCCGATCAAAGCCCACTCGTCACCCGACACACCAACCCGCTCACCCAATGCTGCCTCCAAAAGGTAGCCTTGAATCAGCGGTCGAGTCTCAGGTCAAGCTTTGTCCACGAAGCCTAATTTATGTCCCGCGCAACTCTACGCTCCTGCTGAGGCAGTTGCGTGAAAGGGCGTTCGAGGTCGTAATGGAACAGCTACTCCATCCACACCCATACATGTCGGTCTCGCGCGCCCTGCGAGGCTTACATGAAAAAATCTGTAATCCGGTCGGCGCCAGCGCCGAAAGGTTGTCCTGCTCCCGCCAAAGCTGCGAATAGGCTCAAGTGTAAGGTCTTCGGTCCGCCGACGTGGCCGGAAGCCGTTGCGGCAGCGTCAAGCAATCCCGCGGTCCTACGCCGAGCGAACTATCTCGCTTCTGAGTATGGGGTCGAGGCAAGCGACCTCCTGCAGGCCGCATGTTGTCGAGCCTTGTCGTATCCACCGCCGTGCTCTGCACGGGTTCGCCTGATGAACTGCATGCGATCAATCGCATGGACGATGTGGCGAGACCGGCGAACTAATTACACATCGCCAAGTGAGCCCAACAAGGAGGAGTATGCGCTCTTCAGCAGGGTTTTAAGCCCCAACGAAGAGGCTCAACGATCGTGGGCCAACCGGGTCGTTCTCTACGGACTCGCAGCAATCGCGGGCAATGACAATGAAGTTGGGCAGTTTATCGACGTGACCTGCGACGGATATCGCGGACAGAAGGCTCAAACACGTCTCGGCTTGTCTCAGAAACAGTTCCAGACTGTAAAACGCCGGGCTCAGCGCAAAATCCGTAAGCACTTCCAGCCCTATATGCGTAACGGCAAGCTCGAACTGGACTGGTTTCTCAGCGCACGAGGATACGAAACCGACTAGCTCGGCTCCTGAGGGCTTACACCAGCGACACGAGCGTGCCTTTGTGGCCGGCATCCTCGAACCTCGTGGTGCGCCCGGTAAACTTGGCGATGATATCCGCAGCGGTGCGAGTGTGCTGGCTAACCTTCACGCTCGTAAAGGCGCCGCCCCCGGCCACCGCCATCGGCAGCAGCAGCTGGTCCTGCAGATACGGTCCGGCAAAAGCACCGGAAGCCTCGTAGCCGGCCATCCGCTTGCCGGCCGTGGTTCCGATCCGCTCCGCCGACAAGCCAAGCTTGCCGAACCCTGACACCACTTCAGTCGCGTGCTCGTAAGCCGCATCCAACGTTAGCGCCACGCCTGGCCCCTGGTCGGCGGGCAGATCGCGAATGGCGATCATCGCTTCCTCCCATTCGGGCAGCGCCTTCAGCGCAGATTTGCGGATGCGCTGCGCTACCTTGCCATCGCCGAGCGACGCATGGATTACCATGCCAGAGCGCTCGCGCAATTCTCCGCGCTCGACGCATTCGATCCTGCGAAGCGGTGAAGGGTCGATGTCGATTTCAATCCGACCGCCCCCACGCGGGAAGAAACCGTACCGCTTAATGCGGGCCGAGACGTGCGGGCCCATCCGCTCGAAGATGGGCAGGAAACACTTTGTGATGAAGTCGAACGGCGGCGCCATGCTGGCGTGCGTGCCGCCCTCGATGACCAGATGCGACGGCTTGTCCGCCAGCGCGAGCGGAACAAGCACCGTCTGCAGGACCAGCGCGGTCGAACCGGCGGTGCCAACGGCGAAGCGGTAGTCGCCCGGCGTCACCGCCCCCAGCTTGAAGACGATGCGGTTTGAGCCAAGCTGCAACCCCTCGCAATCGACCCCGCCAATGGCGCAGGCCGCCTCGATCGCGGTCAGGTGCTGGCGCATCAAACCGGGCTGGTCGCGGCCCGCGCGGATCTTCTCGATGGTGAAAGGCTCGCCTGTGACGAGCGACAGCGCACAGGCGTTGCGCAGCACCTGCCCGCCGCCTTCGCCTTCGGAGCCGTCGATTGTTATCATAGCGCGTTCCTGGATAATCGGATGGCGGCGTGAAGGGATTATCCCTTCACGCACACCACCTGCTTCAACGTGTGGACGACTTCGACCAGATCGGCCTGCGCGGCCATGACCTTTTCGATCGGCTTATAAGCCCGGGGCGTCTCGTCGATCACCCCTTCGTCCTTGCGGCATTCGACCCCGGCCGTGTCGGCGATGTGCTCTGCGAGCGAGACCTCCTTCTTGGCTTGGGTCCGGCTCATCACCCGGCCAGCGCCGTGCGAGCAGCTGTCGAAGCTGTCCGCGTTGCCGAGGCCGCGCACGATGAAGCTCTTCGCGCCCATCGATCCGGGGATGATGCCCATCGTTCCCTTCGCCGCGCGCACCGCGCCCTTGCGGGTGACTAGCACGTTCTCGCCGAAGTGATTCTCGCGCGTCACGTAGTTGTGATGGCAGTTCACCGCCTCGCATTCCGCCGTGAAAGGCTTGGCGATCTGACCGCGCAGCGCGGCGATCGTGTGGGTCATCATCACGTGCCGGTTGAGCTTGGCGAAGTCCTGCGCCCATTCGACTGCTTCGACGTAATCGTCGAAATGGTCGGTCCCTTCAGGGAAGTAGGCAAGGTCCTCGTCGGGCAGGTTGATATGCCACTTGCGCATATCTTCCTTCGCCAGTTCGATGAAATAGCGCCCGATCACGTTGCCCACTCCGCGGCTGCCCGAATGCAACATCACCCACACGCGCTGCTCCTCATCGAGGCACAGTTCGATGAAGTGATTGCCCGTCCCAAGCGTGCCGAGATGCACGAGGTGGTTGGCGCGCTCCAGCTTGGAATACTTTGCCACGATCCTATCGAACCGGTGAACGAGCGTCGCCCAGGCCTCGACCGTCTCCGACGGCGGATCGCCCCAAGCACCCTTGTCGCGTCCGCCGCGTCCCGATGACCTTCCATGCGGCACGGCCTTCTCAATAGCCGAGCGGATGCCTTCGAGATGGTCGGGCAGATCGCTCGCCATCAGCGAAGTGCGCGCGGCCATCATGCCGCAGCCGATGTCCACTCCGACCGCGGCCGGAATGACCGCGCCCTTTGTCGGGATGACCGAGCCGACAGTCGCCCCGATGCCCACGTGGACATCGGGCATGGCAGCGATGTGCTTGAAGATGAAAGGCATTTTCGCCGCCCGACCGAGTTGATCGCGCGCCTTGTCGTCCACAGGAACGCCGCGCGTCCACATCTTGATCGGCGCGCCGCCGTCCACTTGCTGAAGTTCGTAGCCCGTCTGAGTCATGGTCATAATCCTTGTCTTCCAGCCTTTGGGGTGGCCGGCCCATTCCGGCCACCCCGGCGTCGTCGTTGCCGGGCGTTCGACCAACCCGACAGTCTTTGCTTTGCAGGCGGCGTGCCAAACTGAAGCGGGCAGAGGAAAAATTTGCAGAACGTTGAGATCGTTGGGGTTTTGATGGGAGCGACATCCATGCTTGGATGCAAAAATATCTGCTAGTCTATAGCATCATATCGCAGTTTATCCTATGGGATAAGAATGCGGCAGACAACGGTCATCGGATTTCTCGGGTCGACATTGGATGCAAGCAAGCGCGATGGATCGCGATGGAACAAGTGGCGTCCGACGGTAGGCCTCTGCATGCAACCCGATTTGCGGGTGGACCGGCTGATCCTGCTTCACGGTCGTCAGCACGAGGGGCTGGCGCGCTTCATCGCTGACGACATCGCGGGTGTCTCGCCGGAGACGAGCGTCGAACCGCGCGTAATGAACTTCGACGACGCGTGGGACTTCGAGGAAGTCTACACCGAGCTTCTCGACTTTGCGCAGGGCTTCGCGTTTGACCCCGAGGATGAAGACTACCTCGTCCACATCACTACGGGCACCCACGTCGCGCAGATCTGTATGTTCCTGCTGACCGAGGCCCGGTTCATTCCGGGCAAGCTGTTGCAGACGCAGCCGAAGCGCGGCGCGCCCGATCCCTCCGGTGTGTGGAACGCGATCGATCTCGACCTCTCCCGGTACGACACCATCGCGCAGCGCTTTGCCGAAGGGAGCCGGGCAAGCACATCATTCCTCAAAGGCGGTATCGAGACGCGCAACGCGGCCTTCAACACGATGATCGACGAGATTGAACAGGTTGCGACGCGCTCTTCCGCTCCGCTGCTGCTGATGGGACCTACCGGCGCCGGCAAGAGCGCGCTCGCCCGCCGGATCTACGAACTCAAGGTCGAGCGCCACCGCCTCTCCGGTCCGTTCGTCGAGGTCAACTGCGCGACATTGAAAGGCGACACCGCAATGGCCGCTCTGTTCGGCCACACCAGGGGCGCCTTCACCGGAGCGGTCGCCGAACGCGCTGGCCTGCTCCGCAGCGCCGACAAGGGCATGCTGTTTCTAGACGAGATCGGGGAACTCAGCCTCGACGAGCAGGCGATGATCCTGCGCGCAGTGGAGGACAAGCGCTTCCTGCCTGTGGGATCGGACAAGGAAGTGGCCAGCGATTTCCAGCTGATCGCCGGCACCAACCGCGACCTCGTCGCTGAGGTTGGCGTGGGCCGATTCCGCGAAGACCTGTTCGCCCGGCTCAACCTGTGGACCTTCGCTCTTCCCGGGCTTGCGGAGCGCAATGAGGATATCGAGCCCAACCTCGATTACGAATTGGAACGCTTCGCCAAGGCGGAAGACCTGCGCGTCACTTTCAACGCCGAGGCGCGTCGGGCTTACCTCGCCTTTGCGAGAAGCAATTCGGCGACCTGGAACGGCAACTTCCGCGACCTGTCGGCCAGCATCACCCGCATGGCGACGCTCAGCCCGGACGGACGGATCGACGCGGCTACGGTCACCGCGGAAATCGCACGGCTGGGGCGCCTTTGGCATGGCGAAGGAGAGCGGACTGGTGGCAGTTTGCTTGCCGAAGTCCTCCCGGCCGATGCCATCGCCCGGATCGACCCCTTTGACCAGGAGCAGCTAACACACGTTGTCTCGGTTTGCCGTCGAAGCGCGTCGTTGTCGGCTGCGGGCCGAGAACTGTTTGCGGTTTCGCGCGGTAAGCGCAAGTCGACGAACGATGCCGATCGTCTGCGTAAATATCTGGCGCGTTTCGGGCTTACATGGGACGATGTCGGCTAGTGGGCCGCTTGCGGAATGTCCGTTATTGGTGGTCAAGGCAATCTAAGCGGACGTTTGAGGAAGAGGCTGACATTGGTTGCCCTAGACACTACAGCCGCCACGCAAGAAGTTGCTCAAACAACCAATTGGCGATCTACCTCATATCTCGAAGTGCACGCCCGCGCTCGATGTTACTCCCGCCCTTCGTTCGCCTGCCATCCGAACAATCGTTCGTTTCTCTTCCTCGCTGGCAGTCGCCCATCCGGCGATCTCTGCGAGCAACCTCCCGCAGCCCGTGCACCAGCGCTCGTCCGGGTCGAGACGACAAATCTTGATGCAGGGAGATGCGGCTTCCTTCCTGGTTTTCCAGCCGCCGACAAGGCTCGGACCGCGCGGGGTCGCCGATCCTGATTGAAGGCCACGAATGTGAAGCGAGCCTTGGTGACCAGATAGGCTTCGTCGGTGTGTCAATCCCGTCGCCAGGTTTCGGCACCGACGGTCATGGAACTTCGCCCTACCTTCTCCAGGTTGGCGAACACCGACACCTCATCGCTCACGAATACCGGTCGATGGAAGGTCATGCCGTCCACCGCGATGGCCCCGGCGCGCGCCCGGAATGGCGCGAAGCCACCACCGATGCGGCGAGATCCATCTGCGCGATCAGCCAACCTCCGAAGATGTCGCCACAGACATTGGTGTCGGCGCAAACAGCGGTAACCCTGATCGTTGCATTGCCCGATGGCATCGTTTCCTCTCTCATACCGCCGTCTCCAAGCGCGCGCGACAGGCATAGATGAGCGTAGGCACGCGTCGGTTTCGATACGAAATACTGGAATTCATTAGTCTTCAATCCCGAGAATGGACGGGATCTTCGACCAGACGCCGTGCGCGCTCGCGGGTCCGCAACCCCGGCCCTGAGCGAACAAGCGACCGGACCGGCCACCCGGCCGGTGGACGTTATTGTGTCGAAGGCAGATCTCTGGGCTTGCGGGTCGGGTCGGTGCGAGCGGTCCGCCTTCCCGGAGAGCGTCTCTAGTGACTTCGATTGATCGTCGCTCGCCGCTAACAGTTGCGGGGGCAGCGCCGGTTTACCACCGGCTTCCCGTCTTAACCCCTCCGGATCCATAGGCTTCGCAAGAGAACCTTGACCACACAGCGGTCGGCCAATCCGGCAGCGACGTCAAGTGGAACACGAGATCGGCGCCCGCTGTCCGATAATTCCGAAAGTATGTTATTGACACTCATTCGCAATTGAACCTATCCGCAACAATCGCTTTCCGATCGGCTTTCATGTGAGCTCTCCCGTCGCACTTTCATCACCATCCAAGACGAAGGCTCGTGCATCTGTGTCACCGTTCTGGAAGCGCCAGTTCCATACCTGGCACTGGATGAGCAGCGCAATCTGCCTCGTCGGGATGATCCTGTTCGCGATCACCGGTGTCACGTTGAATCATGCGGGTGCGATCGAAGCCGATCCGAAAACGCAAACTCTCGAAGCAATCCTGCCAGCGGGCCTCCTGACGGAATTGCGCGCCGAGCCGAGAGGCGTCCCGAAGGGCGCTGCCAAGGTTTGGCTGGAGAGCGAATTCGACATCGAGCTCGATGGACGTCGTGTTGAATGGTCGGATAGCGAACTCTACATTGCGCTACCGCGCGCAGGCGGCGATGGCTGGATCGCGGTCGACCTCGCGTCCGGCGAGGCGGTATTCGAAGACACCGACCGCGGCGCGATTGCGTTTCTCAATGATCTGCACAAGGGTCGGGATACCGGAACCGCATGGTCGTGGTTCATCGATATTTTCGCGGTCGCCTGCGTGATATTCTGCGTGACCGGATTACTGCTGCTTCAGATCCATGCACGCAAGCGGCGGTCGACTTGGCCGATCGTGGGTGCCGGGTTCGTCATTCCGCTCTGCCTGACCCTTTTTCTGATGCACTGACCTCACGAAGGACGACTGCCGATGCGTATAATCGCCCGTATTTCCCTGCCCCTCACCGCCGTAGCGGTGGCTGCTCCCGTTTCGGCTGGAGACTTGCAGGTCCAGTTCGAAATCCCGCGCCTTCGCGTGGCCGAATATCACAACCCCTATGTCGCAGTCTGGCTCGAGGATGCGAACGGCAAGGCCGTCGCCAATCTCGACGTGTGGTACGATACCGACCTGCGCGGCGACGATCCGCGCAAATGGCTTCCCGACATGCGGACCTGGTGGCGGCGCATCGGGCGCAGCAGCACGATGCCCGCCAACGGCATCAGCGGCCCGACCCAGCCGCCCGGCCGCTATTCGCTGCGGTTCAGCGAAGGCAGCCGCCCGCTGCCCCGTCTCGCCGCCGGGTCTTACGTCCTCAAAGTCGAGGCGGCGCGCGAGGTTGGTGGCCGCGAGCTCGTCAGCATCCCGTTCCAATGGCCCCCGGCCAAACCGATGACCGGCACGAAATTGGGATCGAAAGAACTCGGCGCCGTCCGCCTCTCGATTAAGCCCTGACCCTCTCAATTCAAGGATGGCTTCGACCATGTTCGCCAAACCTTCGCTGATTGCCGCGAGCCTCGCGCTCGGCCTTTCCACGCTCGTTCCCACGGCCGCAGAGGCGCATCGCCGGTGGCTGCTGCCGTCCAGCACCGTGATGGCGGGCGAGGAAGAGACCATCACTGTGGATGCAGCAGCGTCGAACGGTCTGTTTATTTTCGAGCACCGGCCGCTCGGTCTCGACGATCTGTCGGTCACCGGGCCGGACGGCCAGATCGTGGAGCCGGTCGTGATTGGCAGCGGGGCCTATCGCAGCGTGTTCGACGTGAAGCTGGCGCAGCAGGGGACCTATCGGATCGCTATCGCCAGCGAGGGCATGATGGGCTCCTACGACCTCGATGGCGAACGTCGACGCTGGCGGGGCAGCCGCGAGGACATGGCGAGCGGCATACCCGAAGGCGCGACGAATGTGTCGGTCAGCGAGAATGCCGCTCGCACGGAGACCTTCGTTACGCTTGGCGCGCCGAATGAAACCGCCTTGTCACCGACCAATGTGGGGCTCGAAATGATACCCGTGACTCACCCCAACGATCTGATCGCGGGTGAGACGGCACGGATGCGGTTCCTGGTGGATGGTGCTCCCGCTGCCGGACTGGAGATCGAATTCGTTGCAGGCGGCACGCGCTATCGCGACGAGCCGGGCATCCGCACGCTGACCACCGATGCGGAGGGGATGGTCACCTTGGATGCCGCGCAACCTGGTCTCTATTATCTCGAGGCATCGGCGGGCCGCGGCGAATACGAGGACGGGCCGGATCGCCGCCTGTCCTACACCGCCGTGCTCGAGTTCATGCCGCTTTGAGCGCAGCGCCGGCCAGATCGGCGGTGGACGATGTGTTCGACCTTCTTCTGCCGCCGGACATTCCCGCGCACGCGCCGGTTCCCCACTCTGCGCAGCCACTCTCACTGTCGGGCAGAACCATGGGGACCGGCTGGTCACTTGAAGCGATCGCCCCTCGATCCGTGTCGTCGGTCCGGGTCGAGGCCGTGCTCGCACGATGCTTTTCCTGCGTCATCGACCAGATGAGCCAGTGGGAAAGCGATTCGCAGATCAGCCGCTACAACAGTGGCGCTGCCGGCACCCGGCACGGTATCGGCCCGCAATTCCGGCAAGTGCTCGATTGCGCGTTCGCAATTCAGAAGGCGAGCAACGGCGCCTTCGATCCCCTGCTGGGACCAACGAGTTGCGCTTGGGGGTTCGGCGCCGAGACCGTCGACGACCCGTCCGAAGCGCTCGCATCCCTATCGCGCTCCGATGGGACAAGCATTCTGACCGACGATCCGGCGATATTGCTTCAGCCGGGCGGCGCGGCGCTCGATCTGTCGGGAATCGCCAAGGGCTTTGCCGTCGATCTAGCGCTGGCGAGCCTCGATCAGCTTGGCATCGCTCATGCGCTGCTCGACATCGGCGGGGAATTGAAGGCGATCGGGCTGCGTGGCGACGGCCTTCCATGGTGGGTCGACCTGGCGCGGCCGCCCTTATCCGCAGCGCCTGCCACCCGTATCGGCCTCAGCGGCTGGGCAGTCGCCACGTCCGGCCACTGGGAGCGGAGGCGCCATGCGCATGGCCGTTCGTGGTCGCATACCTTTGATCCGGTCACCAACAAGCCGGTCAACGACACCTTGTCTGCAACGGTGCTGCATCCCGGTTGCATGCAGGCCGATGCGCTGGCGACCGCGCTGATCGTGATGGGTATGGAGGAAGGCATCCGCTTCACCGATCGTCACAAACTGCCCGCGCGAATCGTTGGCCCTGACCGTCTCGCCGAGAGCGCGGCTTGGCGAGCATGGAAGGCGTGAGAGACCAGCCATGATGCTTAAGATCGAGAACGTGCTTTCAGCAGACGGCGTCGCGCAACTACGAGCGATCATCGACGGGGGCGATTGGATCGATGGGAACGAGACCTCTGGCCATCAATCCCGCACCGCCAAGCGCAACCGGCAATTGCGACAGGGCAGCGACACCGCACACGAAGCAGGCCGCCTCGTGCTCGATGCTCTGGGACAGACGCCCGAATTCGTGGCGGGTGCGCTCCCGCTCAAGGTCTTTCCGCCACTGTTCAACCGCTACGAAGGGGGCGAGACCTTCGGCGATCATGTCGACAATTCGATCCGGCGCCTCGAAGGAACCGATTTCCGCATCCGCAGCGATTTGTCCGCCACCCTCTTCCTATCCGAACCCGGCAGTTACGATGGCGGGGAATTAGTGGTGAAGGATCTATTCGGCGAACACCGCGTCAAATTGCCTGCGGGCGATCTGGTGCTTTACCCCGCATCGAGCGTGCATCGCGTGGAACCCGTCACGCGAGGGGCCCGTGTCGCGAGCTTCTTCTGGTTGCAGAGCATGGTCCGCGATCCCACGCAGCGCGAACAGCTCTATCGCCTCGACAGGGCCGTTCGCGTCCTGTCGGCCGATCGTGGGCCGGAGGACGAGGCCGTTCTCGAACTGACGAACCTCTACCACAATCTGATGCGCAGCTGGGCCGACGCCTGACTGCGCCGCAAGCAACGCGACACGCTCGCGCTCTTGTAAATGAGAATAGTTATCATTCTCATTGACGCGCCCTTCTTCCTTGTCCATTGGCCGCGCAAACATTGGACAGGGAACACATATAATGACGACCAGTCGCCGCTCATCCGTATCCAGGCCCGCCTCCTATCTCGCTCTGGGTTGCGTCGGTTTCATCGCCAGCGCGCCTGCGCTTGCGGAAAGCACCGCGGCGGACGCCTCGGCCCAGCCCACCGACATCATCGTGACCGGACAGCGCGCCGACGAACTGCGCATCGAGGAAAGCACCGCGCCGATCCTCGACACGCCGCGCATCGTGAACGTCGTCACGGAAGAAACGCTCGAGCAGACCGCGTCCTATTCCTTTGAGGAAGCGCTGCGCACCGTTCCGGGGATCACTCTGGGCGCGGGCGAAGGCGGCACGTCGGCGTCCGACATTCCGTTGATCCGCGGCGTCGATGCGACCGGTGACGTATTCGTCGACGGCGCGCGCGATATTGCGGTGCAGACGCGCGAGACCTTCGCGGTCGAGCAGATCGAGATCTTCAAAGGGCCGAGCGGTGCCTTCGGCGGGCGCGGCGCGGCTGCGGGCGGCATCAACATCGTCAGCAAGACCGCGCGGGCAGGCGATTTCATCTCCGCGACCGGCACGATCGGCACGTCGGACCTTTACCGGGCGACCGTGGACGTGAACCAGCAGCTGGACGACAAGCTGGCCGTCCGCCTAGTCGGCCTGTTCCACGATTCAAACACGCCGGGCCGCGACGCTGTCTACGACGATCGCTGGGGTGTCTCGCCATCGATCGCCTTCGGTGTCGGCGGGCCCACCGTGATGAGCCTGACCCATTATCATTTCGAAAGCGAACAGCTTCCCGATTACGGGATTCCCCTCACCTCGCGCGGTCAACTGCCCGGCGGCATCCGCCAGCCGGCGGAGGTCGATTTCGACAATTTCTACGGATTGCTGGCGCGCGATTTCCAAGACACGCGCATCGATGCAACCACCTTCCAGTTCGATCACGACATGGGCAATGGCTGGAACGCGTCCGCTCTGCTGCGATATTCGGATTCGGACATGACCTATATCGTCACCAATCCCGACGACAGTGCAGGCAATGTGCAGAACGGATTGGTCTGGCGCGCAACCAAAAGTCGTGATTCCAACACCGAAACCATGGCGGCCAATGCGAATATCTCGGGCGAGTTCGCAACCGGATCGCTGCGTCACAGCCTGTCCGTGGGTGCCGAATACAGCTGGGCCGACACCTATAATCTGAATTTCTCCGTCGACACCGGCAACCGCGCCTGCCCGCCTTCGGCGGTCGCCGCGTTCAACTGCACCGACCTGCAAAATCCTGATCCGACCGATCCGTGGAGCGGAGCGATCACGGCGGCTACCACTCCCGGCCTCGCCCAGGCCGAGGATATCAGTGTCTATCTGTTCGATTCCATCACCGTGGTCCCACAGCTAATCCTGAACGGCGGCGTGCGCTACACCGATTACCGCGCGAGCGGCTCGGGAGCAGGGCGCGGCGGGCCGTTCAGCGGCGAGCTTCAGACCGATTTCGTGACCTATCAGGCCGGGCTCGTCTTCAAGCCCGCTCCCTCGGTCAGCGTCTATGCGTCCTACGCCAATGCCAAGAATCCTCCCGGCACCGATGTCGGCGCGGGATCGGGCAATATCGCGATCAACAACGACACCTACGCACCTCAGGAAACCGAGAATTACGAGATCGGCGCCAAGGCCGAACTGTTCGGCGGCGCGATGCAGATTTCGGCGGCGGCCTTTCAGGTGGACCGCGGAAACATCATCGACACCGATATTCTGGGCGATGTGGTCGAGATCATCGATTCGGCGCGCATACGCGGGTTCGAACTCGGCGTCACCGGGACCGCAGGCCCGGTCTCGCTGTTCGGCGGCTACACCTATATCGACAGCGACCTGCGCGACGACACGGCGAACGAAGGCAACAGCCTGCCGAACACGCCCGAACACAATTTGTCGCTTACGGCCGCCATCGAGGTCAGCGATCGCTTCAGCTTCGGCGGAGGTGCCTATGCCCAGTCCGAACGGTTCGCCGATACCGCCAATCTGATCTCATCGGACGGATATATCCGGTTCGATGCCTATGCCGCCTACGCTTTCAATGACGATGTCGGGCTTCGCCTGAACGTGAAGAATATTGGCGACGAACGCTACGTCACGAAACTGCGCAATCCGCATTTCGCCGTACCCGGACAGGGCAGGCAGGCGATCCTTTCCGTCGCGTTCCGGTATTGAGCGCGAGGGGGACAAGCGCAATCGCCGATTTCATAGCATCAGCGCTTGAACTTCGGCGGACTCTCGAGTGACTGCTTTCGGAATCTCGAAAGCAGTCTAAAGATGACGATGAGGAAGGAGCGATGCGGACCGGCAGAAAGTGGGCCGCTTGCTGACTGTTCGGTTCTGGCGCATCGGGGGCTAAAGCGGACGTTCGGCTTCCGCACCCCAATCAGCCGTTCAGGGCCGCGCGGCCACTCGCCGGTGGCGGCTGCCCATCCATCGCCTATGACAGCAACTTCACGGTCATATCCGACCACCTCGCCGCGCTACCGCCCGCTTGGGATCAGGACAAACACCGATCCGGCGAACCTGAGGTAGACGCGCCCTTACGGCTGGGCTTTCTTACCCTTCAATTTGTCGGCCATCGCGTTAATCGTTTTGGTGTCGTAGATGCCGGTCAAAACGAATTCGAGCACGTTGACGGCATCGAACAGATCGTCGTCGTCGACGTCATCGCCGCCATGAGTTCCCAGGTTGCCGATGTTACGAAGGCCCTGCAGCTGGTTCTTGTGCGCCGAGCCGCTGGTGAATGAGTCGATCCGCTCGTGCAGGTCCATGCGGTGCATCTTCCCGGCGTTCTTGCCTTTGGTCAACAAGCGCTCCTTCGGCACGCCTTGGTCGTCCAAGAGCCGCTCGACCGCTGTGCGCAGCCGCGACACGCAGGCCGAGGTATCAGTCCAGAACATCCGGAAGGCGACCTCCAGCTGCTTCTTCACCGGTTTGGGCACGTTGTCCGAGATGCGGAAGAGCGGCGGCACCGGGAACAAAGCCTGGATCCGCAACACGTCTTGGTAGCCCCAGCTCGGCAGGCCATCTTCTAGGTCGAGATCGACCTCAACAACCTCAATGTCCCCGATCATGTTCACGAACTCGCCGCACGCAGGCTCGTCACACCGCAATGTCGCCGACCAGCGCTCGACGGCAAAGTCGGGCTCCCAGTCATCCGGGTTCTTCCCGCGCCAATCCTGAACATACTTGGGTTCTCGGACATGCAGCGTGTCCTTGACAACCTTTAGCTTGCCGGGCGTGCACTGCGGGCAAGGCAAGCCGGGGATGCTATTCTTCGGGGCGAGCCGGTGCCAAGTGGCGCGGTGTATGGGCATGAGTTGGTCCTCTTTGTTAAATCGACCCTAGAGAGACCTCGCTTCAGCCCGCAATATTTTTCGGTAGGATCGTCTCGTTGTCCATTTCGCCGACCCCGCACCGCCTTCCCGAACATGAACGCGCTGTCCGATCAGGTGACAATGCCGCCGACAGCACGAGAGTTGTCAGGTGCCACTGTTCACCAAGCTGCCGCTCGACCGGGAGGAACGGGCCCGCGCGCGACAGAATAGCATCGGCAGGCGGTCTCCTGGTCATGGCAATTCTCCCCAAGGGAAATGGTCCGGCGCCGAACAAGAGGCAATGACCCGACCCACCGAATCAGAATGCGCAAACCCCCTTTTGGAATTCCCCCATGAGGACGTGAGGACATGTGGAGGACATCGAGCACAGGGGAAACCGTACGAGGACAGTGGGGGAGCGAGATAATTTCCGCAAATCACGGTAGTTTTTTAAGAACGCTCGACATGGATTGGCGATTTCGATGCTCAGCTCAGCATGAATCTGCTCAACTCACTACCCCAGTTTGCCGGAAATCGTGCTATTAGGGGCAGCGAATTCCCGGACTCGGTCGGCGACTTTCCGCGCCGAATCGCCCATATTGCGCCGCATGGGCGATGCCGGCCCCCCTCCACCAGGGGCCATCGTGCAAAGACCTGCGGGCCGGGTGTCCAAAGCCCGGCTCGACCCCCCTCGAAGGAGCGTAAAGACTATGGCCACCTCACCCCAGGCCCGCAAGGCGATCATCGACAGCGAGAACGCACTGCGCGACACCCTCTGGCCCGACGCGAGCGAGCGGCTGTGGGCGCACAAGGTGAGCGGCGGGTTCGTCACCACCCCCAAGACCATGCCCTATGTCTGCCGCATCCTCGACGAGATGTCGAAAGACCATCCGCTTGGAGCGACCTACGAGGCACTGTGGTCCTACACCTGGGGCAACAACGCCTTCCTGCGCTTCAACAAGCCCGACGACGTGACCTTCGCGGCCGGTTTCAGCGGCCAGCGTGGCCGGCGCACCCTTCTCGAGCGCATGCGGCGCCTCCAGTTGCTCGGCTTCATCGAGACCCAACCCAATGGCAACGAACCCTTCGGCTTCATCTTCCTGCCTAACCCCCATGTCGTGCTCTTTGCCCATCACGACGGGAAGGGGCCCGCATTGCCCGATCCGGCGCCCAAGGGGCTTGGTACGCATATCGTGCCGGCAAGCTGGAACGCCTTCGTCTCGCGCGCGCTCGACCTGGGGTGCAAGGACGTCAAGGCATTGCTGAGCCCGCCGCCATCCCCAGCTCCGTCGCCCGCCCCAAAGGTCATCCGCAGGCGCGCCAAGACCGCCGGTAAGGCCTGACCCGGCTTCGGAAACGAGGAGAACGAGAATGGCCGGTACCCCGCCCGGGCTCTACGACAGTTTCACCGAGCGCGGCCTGTTCTGGCTGCCCGAGAAGCGCGACGACGAGATCGCCGGCACGCTGACCTACGATCCCGAGAAGGGCGCGGTGCTCGAGCTCCTCGGGGTCTTCGGCGAACTGCGCGACGCCTTCACACGGGCGTGCGGCGGCACGAACCGCGACGAGGAAGCGGTAATCCACGGCGTGATCACGAAAGGCAAGCCGGTGAGCCTGCTCCACGCGCACGATACCAACCGGCAGTTCCCAATGCCGGGTATCCCCCACGAGACCTGGTCGTCCAACCTGCTGGTGATCGGCGCGCATATCACCAGCGCCGACGAGGAAGCCATCTTCACCAAGTCCTACTTCCGCTTCGAGGATATCGAGACCTGGCTCGAGCACGCTCCGTTCACCCGCACGTTCGACGATGCGGCACGAAGCGTAACCGTTGTTGCCGAAACGCCCCGCGAAGTCGCCTTCGCCGCGCACGCCGATTTCGACGTCTCGTCGGTCGGCAGCCTCTACTCGAGCAACAAGCCCGCAACCCACTATACCCTCGACGTGACGAGCCAGATGGCGATCACCGCGCATGAACCCCAGTCGCTCAATTGGCACCTCGACCGCGCGGCGCGGCTCCAAGAACTCGCTTCGCTGTGCACCGGGCATTACCTGCCGCTCACCGCGTTCGAGCTGCGCGGACCTGAGGAAGAGCTGAGTCGTGGCCGGACGCGGGCGCGCGAGGTCTATTTCTACGCCCTGATGATTCACGGCGACAGCGAGCGCCCGCAGAGCACGAAGCGCCGTACCCCTATGGTGACGGGACCCGAACTGATCCGCTTCGCTCCCGACGCGGTGCAATCGTGGTTCGACCAGTTCGACGCGTTCAGCTCGGCGTTGCGGCTGTTCTTCACCATTACCGGCGAGCGCCAGATGTTCACCAATATCCGCCTCCTGCTCGCGATCCAAGCGCTCGAGGTGTTCCACCGCCGGACGAGCGGCGAGTCGGTCATGGCCGAAGATGCGTTCGAGGCCTTCTTCGAAGCCATGGTCGCGGCGATCCCGCCCGGCACTAGTCCTGCCATGCACGAGAAACTGCAGTCGCTCTATCGCTTCGCCAACGAGCCGAGCCTCAAGCAGCGGCTGCGCTCGATCGTCGCCGCGCTGACCGAAGAGTTCGGCGAGCGCCCGGGCGGGTTCGATGGAAAGTTCATCCGCAAGCTCGTCGACACACGGAACTACTACACCCACTTTTCGGAAGACCTGAGCAGGCGGACGCTCGATGGCGAAGGGATGTACTGGGCTACACGGCGCGTAGTCCTCTTACTGACGCTACTGTTTCTCCAGCGCCTCGGCCTCGCGGCGGGCGACATCAAGCCGCTCTTGAAACGGCACCGCGAGTTCGTCCAGCTCTGGACCCGGGCCGAGCGCCCGCGGTGAAAGGCGAACACCCGCCAGAGATCGCTCGGAAAGGAGCCCGACGAGGCAGTGGCACAGGCCGGCGTATTGCCGCCTTGAGCAAAGTATCCACGACAAAAATGCAAGCGATACGTGGCCCCTGCTTGTCGAAGACCGAACAGTTCACCCAATCGTCGGCGATCGTTGGACCGACCGAGTAGGAGTGGATGTCTACGCGCCCTGAACCTCGAACCGATGGCCCACCTTTCATAGGGCAGGCCGAATTCGCGCGCATATTCTGCGAGCGGCCCGCGAGCTTTGCCTGGTTCCTGGGCGCCGGCGCCTCGCATAACGCCAATCTTCCGACCGCCGAAGACATCATCACTGACCTCAAGCGGCGCTATTATTGCAGCGAGGAGGACCAGCAACTTTCGACTAAGGACCTGCAGAACGACGCGGTTCGGGCGCGAGTCGAAGCCTACATGCAGTCGCGCGGCTTTCCCGAACGCTGGTCGACAAGCGAATACACGACCTACTTCGAGACCATTTTCGGCGACGACCGTGAGCGCCAGCGCCACTACATCGCGGGCATGCTGGCGGCAGATCGTGTCCGCCTTGCTGTCGGCAATCGCGTCTTCGGCGCGATGCTGGCGACCGGCCAGTGCCGGATGGCCTTCACCACAAACTTCGATCCGGTCGTCGAAAGCGCTGTCGCCGAAGTGGCGGGCCAAGCGCTCGCTCCCTATCACCTCGAAGGCGCTGAGAACGCCGTCTTCGCGCTCAACAACGAGCAATACCCGATCTACTGCAAGCTGCACGGCGACTTCCAGTACGACAGCATTAAGAACCTGTCCGCGGACCTCGCTGCGCAGAACGCCGAACTCTCGCGCTGCATGGCGATGGGGGGCGCCCGTTTCGGCTTCGTCGTCGCGGGCTATTCAGGGCGTGACGGCAGCGTCATGGGGCTGTTCCGCTCGGTGATCGAGGCGCCCAATCCCTTCCCTCAAGGTCTCTACTGGCTGAAGATGCGTGGCTCGACCCCGCTCGACAGCGTCGCCGCTCTCATGGCTGACGCCGAGGCGGCGGGAGTACGGGCAAGTTTCGTCGAGATCGACACCTACGATACCGTCATGCTGCGGCTGTGGCGCAGCCTTCCCGACATCCCGCGCGAACTCGACGCGAAAGTGCGCAAGGGCCGGGCCGGATCGGTCCAGATCCCTGTACCCACTCCTAAAGGTGGCAAGCCGCTCCTGCGGCTGAATGGCCTGCCGATGACCGAAGTCCCGTCGTCCTGCGCGCGGGTCGACCTCACGGCGCCGACCAGCTGGAACGCGATCGCCGAGCTCAAGCGCCAGCCCGAGACAAGCGCGATCCTCACCTATGACGGCGAGGTCATGGCGTGGGGCGCTCCCGGTTCCATCGACGAGAGCTTTGGGTCGGAATTCCGCTCACAGGAAGCGATGACGTTCGATCCGGACTGGCGCACCGGTTCGCGCTTGCACGTTAAGAATTTCCTGGAAGAGGGCCTTGCCCGCGCGCTGTGCCGCGAGCGGCCGCTGCTACAGCGCCGGCAGCGTTCGGGCGCGGTGTTGATTGTCGATCGCAAGGCGCAGGACGTCGGCATCCTCGATGCGCTCCTTCGCGAAACCGGCAAGGTCACGGGCCAGGTGCCGGGCCTGTCGCTCCCCGCCACCAACGAGCACGAGGCGGTCCACAAGGTGCACTACGCCGAGGCGCTCCATATCTCGCTTGCTTACGCCGACGAGCGTCTGTGGCTTCTGCTCGCGCCCGACGTGTGGATCTGGCCCACCTTCGCCCGCCGCCACGCCACGACCTTTCTCGACAAGCGAAGGGCTAATCGCCGCAACGATAAATACGACCGGATCCTCTCGGCCTGGATCGGCATCCTGTCGGACGATGCCGGAAAGGACGTCGACCTACGCGTCTCGCCGTTCGACGGCGAGGCGGGCTATCTCAACCCGGTCTTCGGATTCTCCACAAGGACCGGCTTCGCCATGAAGCGAGGCCGCACATGACCGATCCATTGCCCGCCTATTCGATCGCGCCCGAACCAGAGCTGGTCTTCAACGGGGGCAAGACCGACCGCCATCCCTTGCGCGGCCTGATCGAACATGGCCCCTTCAGCCTGCGCTTCGGCGCGCCGTCGCTTGTGCGCTTCGCGGCGATCGCGCCGCTCGCCAATATGGCGCGGATCGACGGGCTGGTGCGCGAATTGAACGGCTCGGCGACGCCGAAGGAAGCGCCCGCCTACTATCCCGAGTACCCCGGGTTCGAGGCGCTGATGCGCACCCCGATCGCACCGATAGAAGATGCCATGCGGTTTGCGCTTCCCGACGAACTGAACCGGCTCGCTGCGACCCGCGACAAACACGGGCTCGCGCGCGCGCTGCTCAACAAAGTCAACAAGCTGCGGGCCCATCGCCACCGCTTCGATGTCGCGCTGGTTTACCTCCCGCGCGCTTGGAGCGATTGCTTCGAGGGGGAGACCTTCAACCTCCACCACTTCATCAAGGCCTTCTGCGCGCCAACCGGGATCCCCATCCAGATCCTCACCCAGGACAGCTTCGATCGTTCGTGCCGCGCCAACGTCATGTGGGGCCTCTCGGTGGCGCTCTTCACCAAGGCGCGCGGCGAACCCTGGAAGCTGACCGGGCTCGATCCATCCGAAGCCTTCATCGGCATCAGCTACGCCACCCGCCGCAAGACCGACGGCAGCGGCCAGGAATATACCACCTGTTGTAGCCAGGTCTTCGATCCCGACGGGACGGGATTCCAGTTCGTCGCCTACGACGCCAAGGAGTTTACCGAGGATCGCCGCCACAACCCCTTTTTGTCCTACTACGAGATGCAGTCGGTTCTGGCGAAGAGCCTCAATGTCTACCAGGCGGGCCATGTCGGGCGCACGCCGCGCAAGATCACGATCCACAAGAACACCGAGTTCAAGGACGAGGAAATCGAGGCTGCGCTCGACAGTTTCAACGAAGGAACCGAGGTCGAGCTTGTCCAGGTGGTGCAGTCGACCGACTGGACCGGCGTGCGTTACACGCCCGGCCGGCCGGCCCAATACGGCAATCCGGCCGAAAAGCCGCAGCCCTACAACTACCCGGTCGAGCGCGGCACCTACCTGCCAATTTCCTCCTCCGAAGCGCTCGCCTGGTCGCAGGGGAGCGTGCTCGGGGTCCAGCTCAAGAACCCGCGCTACAACGTCTACAAGGAAGGTGCGCTGAAGCCGACCCCGTTGCCGCTGCTCCTGCGCCGCTTCTCGGGCGATGGCGGGTGGCACGAAACCGTCAGCGGCATCCTCGCTCTGACGAAGATGGATTGGAACAACAACACGCTCTACAAGAAGCTGCCGGTGACGATGGTCTATTCGGGCCGCTTCGCCGAAATCATCCAGCAGAACCCGGAGCTGGTCGACCAGGTGTTCGATTTCCGCTGTTTCATGTGAGGTAGGTTCAATCGAGGTGCAACTCGCCTTTGTGGCGATGGTGAACGAAGGACTGCTTTCAGGTAATCGCTTGAAGAGCCGGGATGGCCGAGATGAGGGCGCTAAGCAGACCCTCAGCACGCGACAGCGCGCATGATCGTTGTGAGTACTTGGGGTCAGCCGTTAAGAATTAGCGGGTCGCGCGATTTGCTACTCGCTAACCTTATCCCAGTAGCATGATCCGTTTGTCGACGCAGCGCTTACGCTAGAGCCGCTTCGCCAGATCGGTGGGATCCGGATTGTAGTAGACCTTCAGCATTTGCAGGTCCTTGTGCCCGGTGATTGCGGAAAGTTCCAGAATGTTGAACTTGGGAGCCATGTTCGTGGTGGCCTCTCGCCTGCTGTCGTGGAAGTGCACGTGCGTCAGGTTCGTGGCGTTACGTGCCTTGCGGAAGATGACATCCATCGTGCCAGGCTGAACCGGGAAGATCCGCTCCCCACGCTTTCCAGGTCCTAGCAGGTTGAGCAGTTCGATGGCCTGGTTCGACAGAGGAACGTCCCTTTCATCTCCGTTCTTCGTCAGGTCAACGTGCGCATATTGTCTTTCAAAATAGATGTCGCCCCAAACCAGCGACAGGATTTCGCCCCGCCGCATGGCTGTGAGCGTCGCGAATCTGAACGCGGCGGCGGCATACTGTTCGAGGGTGACCGGCTTGGATGCCCCGTCCCAGCCTAGCTGGGTTTCGAGAGTGATGCGATCCGCCTCGCTCACCCGCTGGGTGCGGGCACGAGGCTTCCGCGGCTTCTCGATAGCGGCAACAGGGTTGGCGCTGATGCCTGCCTCCCATTCGCGCATGGCCTTCGAGAACACCGCGGAGATCAGGCACAGCTCCCGATTGACGGTTGAAGCCGACACTTCCTTGAGCCGCAAATCGCGCCAGCGCGCCAGGGAAGGGCCGTTTATCTGTGCCGCAGGCAGCTGAAACACATCGTATTCGCGTGCGAGCTTCTTCAGCCGGAGCTGTTCCCATCTTCCACCCCGCTTAAGCGGTGACACTTCATCGCTGTATCGGAGCAGCATTTCGGCGCCGGTGAACTCTGCGGAATCGATGGGCGGCCTTCCTGGCTGCACCGATCGCCCACTGAGAATGTCGGCTTCCGCTCTGGTTGCCCAGTCGAGCGCCTCGCGTTTGGTATCGAATGTCGCCGACAGCTTCTTTCCGGATCGCCGAACCTGTACCCTGTAGACCTTGCCGCGCTTTTGTATGTTTGCCATTGTCTTCTCCTTCGGCCCTTTCTGGGCACAATTCGGCGTAGGACGGCTGGCACGAATGGCACAATAGGGGGTCAGAACCGGTCAAATTTTAACAGAATTTTTGAAAAGAAATATCTGTAAATCAGTGACTTATGCGGATTACGGATGTTGGGAACAGCTTCTCGACCGCACCAGAAACCGTTTGCTGCTGAGCATATGTGAATGGCGGCGGCACAGTTCGGCACCAGCGGGTTGGCCGCGACCTTCGTATGCCGCCGGTCTCGTGAATTCTGCCTTACGAAGCGGGGGGTAAGGCACGCGAAAAATGTTCGCAATTTACCTCCAGATGGATAAAGCGGCGCATCGAAGGAGGCTTTATCTTATGCGCAAGACAATCATCGCGGCGGCATTTGTCGGCACCGCCCTTACACTTACCGCCTGTTCCGAAAGTCCGGACACCACGGCCGATCCGGCCACGGAAGGTGCATTGGCAGATACCGGTGCCGCCATGCCCGCCGCAGGCGACGAGGGGGCGAGGAGTGCAGTGCTCGACGCGAACACCGTAACCGCCGAACAACTGGCAGGCATGGACGGGGTTTCGCCGGAGCTTGCCGCGGCGATCGTCGCCAACCAGCCTTACGCCACCGCCGTGGATCTGAATGCGACACTGCTCGAGACATTGACTGCGGAACAGGCCGCCGCCGTCCGCTCCGACCTGTTCGTCCCGGTCAATCTGAACAGCGCCAGCCGCGAAGAGATCGCGCTGATTCCCGGCATGACCGACCGAATGGTGGGAGAATTCCTGGAATATCGTCCTTATGAGGACATGAATGAATTTAACCGGGAAATCGGCAAATATGTCGACGAGGAAGAGGTTGCCCGGTTCCGCAATTACGTGACTCTCTGACGGGATCGCCGCCAGAACCTGACGATCTGAAGCACCCCAAGACCGCCTATGAACACATAGGCGGTCTTGGGATCGAAGGTCGCCAGTACCCAGTGCAGGAAGGCCAGTAATGCTGCCGGATAGACCAGCCGGTGCAGCTTCTTCCATGAACGCCTGAGCGCGCGGACCGCCATGTCGTTCGATGTCACGGCGAGGGGCAGGAACAGGGCCAGAGCCAGCCAGCCCGCGAGCATGTCGGGCGATGCCGCTTCTGCGATGATTGCACCGGCATCGACCTTGCCGGTAATATAGATGATCGTGTGCCCCGCCGCGTAAGCGAAACTGGCGACGCCGAGTTCGCGCCGGTAGCGTATCAGCCATGCCGTCCAGCCACGGTGCCGGAACAGGCCGCGCAACGGAGTTGCCGCGAGCGTGGCGATCAGCAACCACACCGCCCAGTCGCCGGTGTCGCCGATCGCGTGGCCATAGCCATAGATTTCCGGCTGCGCTGCCCAGCGAAACAATATCGACATCCCGGGCAGCGCCAGCACCAGCCAGACCACCGATCGCAGAACGCCGATATTCTTCATCATCCCCCGCCCGATGCCGCTTCGGATGTGCGGCGCACGAGCGCCTGCCCGTGACCGGACCTGTTTGCAAGTCGCTTGAAACCACCCGCGAAAAGATCAGTCATGATCCCGTGGCGGGCGGCCGGTTCCGATCGGGGCAGGGCTGGACGCTTCAGAGCTCCACCCGCACCCCGAACCTGGCGCTGAAGGGTTCCGCCGGCTGGATATTGTTGTTGCCATGCGCGCTGGGATAATAGGTTTCGTCGAACAGGTTCTCGATATTCAGCTGCAGGCCGATCCGATCCGACAGCGTGTAATAGGCTGCGGCATCGACCCGCCAGTAGCCCGGCAGTTCGACCGTGTTGGAGAAGCTGGCGAACTGATCGCTCTGATGAATGACACCTACGCCGAAGCCGAACTGCTCCGTGACATCGAAGCGGTTCCAGGCGGTAATCTGATGGCGCGGCAACTGCTGCAACCGGGCGCCCGCGACGCCGAAATCCGACGAGGTCCGCAATTCGCCATCCAGATAGGTGTAGCCGAGATTGGCCTTCCAGAAATCGGTGATCGACCCTACGGCGCCGATCTCGAACCCTTCGACCCGACTTTCGCCGGTCTGCACGATCAGGCCGGTATTGTCCGGATCGGGCGCCGTCGTGTTGGTCCGGTCGAGCCGGAAGGCGGCCGCGGTCACGAGCACCTCGTCCAGGGGCGCCCATTTGACACCCACTTCGTAATTGGTGAATTTTTCAGGCTTGAAGCGTTCCTCCCCAGGTGAGATAAGCAGGAACTGGTCCCCCGCCTGGGGCAGGAAGCTTTCCGTATAGCTGGCGTAGAAGGAAAGCTGCTCCACAGGCTTCAGGATAATTCCTGCGCGCGGGCTCACCCGTTCGTCCACCCGGTCCCCTGCTACGCCGGAGATGATGTTCACGGTGTCCAGATCGAAACGATCCCAGCGCAATCCGCCGACCAGTTCGACATGATCGCCGATTTCAAGCTGCTCCTGCAAATAGAACGACAGCGTTTCCAGCGTGCTCTCGCGCGAACGGGACACCGGATCGAGCGTGAATGCGGGCACCACGATACGATCGGCAAGCGGCGTCGTGATCTTCGACCTGTCAGTGTCGCCGAAGCGGACCACGCGCCGCGCATTCTGCGTTTCCTGGCGGCTGCCCTCGAGCCCCAGCAGCAATGTGGAACCGAACCCGGTGCCTTCTGTCTGCCAGACCAGATTGGCCTGACCGATCAGGTTCTCGCGCGTGGTGCTATCCTTATAGCCGTCGAGTGATACCGATGAACGGTCGGTTCCGGTCGGCAGGATGTTGCCGTAGATCTTGTCGTAATCGCCATATTGGACGGTGGCATTGGCGTTCAGCCCGGGCGCGAATTCATGATCGAGCCGGATGCGCCCGATATGCACCTCCGCCTGCGACCTGTTGAAGTCGGGATCGCCGAAGAAGGTTTCGTCGTAGCCGCGCAAGGGACCGCCCTGGAAGGAGGGAACGCCGCGGTCCACGACCCGCTCGTCATCGTGATAGGAATAGGTCGCCGTCAGCCGGGTCGCCGGCCCGAGATCGGCGGTGAGGGTAGGCGACAGGCCGATGAAGCGACCTTCGTAGAAATCGCGATCATTGTCGAATTCCTCGTAAGTTCCGTTCAGCCGGATCGCGACCGTATCGGTAAGCGGCTGGTTGACGTCGGCCTGCAGTGCAAAGGCGCCGAACGTGTCGACCGAAGCCTGCGCGGTCGTGAAGATCTCGGCCGTCCGCGCAGTCTTGGACACGCGGTTGATGGCGCCGCCGCCGGCTCCCCGCCCGAAGATCAGGGCATTCGCGCCCTTCAGCACCTCCACCCTCTCGATATTGTAGAGCGGGCGGTAATATTGCGCGTCGTCGCGCAGGCCATCGAGGTAGAAATCCGCCGTCGTTTCCTGACCGCGAATGAACACCTCGTCCCGGTGCCCCTCACCGGTTTCCAGGCTGACACCGGGAACGTAGCGCAAGGCTTCGTTCAATTGCCGGATCGACTGATCTTCAAGCTGGTCTTCGGTGATGAAGCTGATTCCCTGCGGCACGTCGATCAGCGGGGTCGGCGTCTTCGTCGCGGTCGACCCGTCGTCGAGGCCGTAGCCGCCCCGCGCGCCCGTCACGACGATCTCGCTCGGCAGATAGTCGCGCTCCGGCTGGCTGTCGGCAGATTCGCTGGCAAAGGCCGCAGCTGGAAACACAGCAGCGGTCAGGAGGAGAGCAGAGCGGAGCGTGAACGAACCCATAGAATTTCAGCTTTCTTGCGAATGATTCTTAACGAGCGCCGCTGCTATTGCGACCTACTCGCAATTGCAAGAACTAGTTTGCATTTCGTGTGACAGGAGCAGGCGTTTCGAATTTCAGGGGGCAGCGAAACCGGCCGTGGAGTGCTTCTGCTCTTGCAGAGCGCGGGGCTGGAGCGAAGAGTCGGTAAACGGCAGCAGGCCTGCGCCTGGCTGGAACAAGCCTGCCGCCAGCGCATTCACCGGGGATGGCAGATGATGCACTATCTGAAAGAGTTCCCGACGCGCCCGCGCAACAGATGCCGAGCCGGATCAGGATACCGCTGATCGTCATCGCCTTCGCCGCAGCATTCTGGCTCCTGCGGGAAACGGCGTCGGTGATCATGCCGGCGGCATGTGCATTGCTGCTCGCCCTCGCCGTATGGCCTCTTTCCGATGCCATACGCGAGTCCATGCCTGCAAGGCTGCGGTGGGTGGGTGCGCTTGCCGGCTTGCTGGTGGTGCTGACCATCCTGGTGGCTTTCCTGTTCGGCATCGGCTTCGTCGGTGCGCAGATTTTCGACCTCTTGAGCAGTCTCGCGCCCCGATTATAGGAGCAGATCGGTAACTTCCCCCTTCCCGAAATACTGACCGAGGGGCCGGAATTGAGTGCCGATGCGCTGCTGAGCGATGGTATGCTCGCTTCGGGTGCGATGACCGCGCTCGGCATCACGACAAATACTCTGGCCGGAATGGTGCTCATCCTGTTCCTGATCCTGCTGATGCTGACCGAAGCGGACGATTGGCATGCCAAGATCACCGCCGTGGCGGCCAAAGGCGGCGATCGTCGCTGGCTCGACATCGGGCGATCCGTCGGTGAAAAATTTCGCGCTTATTTCACCCTGCGGCTGATCCTCGGCACCCTTACGGCCGCCCTATACATGGTGTGGCTGGCAATCTTCGGCGTGGATTATCTGGTGCTGTGGGGTCTGCTTGCCGTCCTGCTCAACTTCATTCCCACGGTCGGCTCCATCGTCGCAGGGGCGCTGCCCGTGGCTTACGTGCTCGTCACCCGAGACGCCGGAATGGCGGCGCTGGTAGCCGGCGGATTGCTGGTGATCGAACAGATCATGGGCAATTTCATCGACCCCAAGGTGATGGGCAAGCGGCTTTCGATCTCGCCGCTGGTCGTGCTGCTGTCCCTGCTGTTCTGGTCGCTGCTGTGGGGCATGGTCGGCGCGATCCTGGCGGTGCCGATGACAGTGCTGATCACGATGGTCATGGCCCATTTCCGCGAATTGCGGCCTGCCGCCCTGCTGCTGACGGATCAGACCTCCTTCGCGGAGCTTGACCACTATATCGAACCGAACGGGTGAGAGTTCGCACTCCTGCCGGATGATGCAGGATGCGTGATTCCGGGCGGATGACTGGGGATGGTGCAGATCGCCTGGCAACCACCCCGCAATGACTTGTTTCAGGGCAAGGATACCCGCCCGGCGCGGATGCCGTTCCTCAGAAGCGCAGACCCAGTCCCGCATAGGCGGTCACTGCCTGACCGTCGTTGCGGAAGATTTCGGCCGAGGCACCGGCGCGCAGGATCACCGCACCCATCGCACCGTCGACGCCCAGCGCGATCTCGCCATAATCATCATCGCCGAAGGCGTAGCTTGAATTGTAGGAGACCGGCGCGCCCGATGCAGTCACGGTGAACCGGTTCGCCTCGTCCTTGAATTCATGGACATAGCTCGCGCGGGCCAGAAAGCCGACGCCGCCGGCGAGCGGAGCCGTTGCGACCAAGCCCGCCCTGCCCGTCAGGCTCTCCAGCTCCGCATCGGCCAGGGTCAGCGATGTCGAGAAACCGCCGCTTTCGGTGAAGCCGTCCACTTCCACGCGTTCATAGGCGACGCCGATCTCGGGACCGACCGACATCATGCCGACGGGCACGGTGTAATGCAGCGATGCACGCGCGCCGAACAATTCGGTATCGGTATCGGCATCCTGCACCCGGGTCACTGGGCCGAGCAGGATGCTGCGCGACATCGCGACATCGCCCTGCCCATAGGTGGCATCGGCGATGATACCGAACGGGCCGATCCCGGCGCGGCCATAGGCCGACACCGTCCAGCTTTCCTGATCCAGCGCGCCATTGTTCGATGTGTAATCGCCGTCACCGTCCGAATAGCCCCCGACAATGCCGATCCCCACCGCGTCCGAAAGGCTGTAATCCAGACCCAAGGTACCGATCACCGCGCGCTGGTCGAAATTGCTGGCCCCGTCCTCGGCCGAATAGCTGTAGCCGATATTGCCGAACAGACCCGCTCCGCCACCTGTGCCGAGGCCGTTCCGCTGCACCGTTTCGAACATCGCGCGCTGATCGCGGATCGCCCGCTGCCCCGAACGGGCGATCGATCCCGGCAGGGTGAAACCTGTAAACAGGCTGGCGATCGCCTGCCCCTGAATTTCCTGCGTGATGCCAGCTGGGTGGACCGCGTCGGCCATCAGATAGGTGCGGTTGGCATTGGGGGTGACGTAATCTTCCGGTCCGCAGGTGAGCGACGAGCCGGTGCAGGCGGTGCCGGTGACATTGGTAATGCCGAACGCGCCGGCATTGGCGACGATCTCGTTGAACAGCTGCGCCGTGTCGAAGAACAGCACATTCGAATTGTTGGCGGCCAGCGCTTGTTTATAGGTGGTGTTGAACAGGTCCAGCCCCGGCGAATTCGACTGTATGGCGAGCGTCACGATGCGGTCGGCACCCGCCGCCTCGATCCGCTGGACCAGCGCCGCCAGTTCCGTCGCAGCCGTCGTCAGGATCGTAGGGTCGGCGGCGCCGCCCGCCAGGAACGAGAAGTAATCGTTGCCGCCCCCTTGCACGTAGACGATGTCACCCGGCGCGAAACTGCCGCCCGCCGCCAGGAAATTCTCGAATTGCTGCACGATGGGGATCGCCAGCCCGTTACGCTGCGTCACGCGCGCGCCGCCGATCGCGTAATTGGTGCCCCCCTGCCCATAGACCGGGTTGAGATCGAAGCCGAGCAGGCCCGAAAATACCTCCGGCGCGACCGGGTCGGGGTTGGTGGTGAAGCTGCCTTCGCCGGGCGGAAGCGGCAGGACCGTGTTGAAGAAACCCCCGTCGGACAGGCTGTCGCCGAACACGATGACGCGCGGAGCTTGTGCCTCAGATGCGGCAGATGGAGTCTGCTGCGCCTGCACGGCCGCAGGAGCCATGAGAGCCATTGCCGCAGTCGCTGCCGACAGGACGAGTTTCAACTTGGTTGGTGTCACGCCGTTTTTCTCCCGAGAAGCCCGTCCGCACGCCGCTTTGCGCGAATTTGCAAGCGGCACATTATCAGCAAAGCGAATCGCGGCAAGCGTTTCGCGCACTCGCGGCGTTCCATTATGGCGGGCCATTATGGCGGGCCGTTATGGCGGGCATCGACCCGGCAAAGGGGCTGCCTGCAACCAAGGGGTTGATGACGCTGGAGGATTCGGCGTAGTCGCGCGAAAAGGGACCGGCGCGTGCCGCAGGATCCGGCATTCAGAATTTCAAGGCGGGAAAGCGAAGCTTTTGACCATATCGTCCGAAAAGCGATCCGCAGCCGCGCGCGGCAGGATCGGCGTTCTTACCTTCCATAAATGCATCAATTACGGGTCGTACTGGCAGTCGCGCTGCATGGTCGAAGGCCTGCGATCGCTCGGCTATCAGCCTGAACTTCTCGACTATCATTGCGACGATGCGACCTGGGCCGAGATGCGCTGCGCCTTTCAGCCGACCTTGCCCACGCGGTCGTCACGGGGCGAGATGCGGGATTATGGCAAGAAGGTGCGAAGTTTCGTCGAAGCGATCTCGGCCATGCCGCTGTCGCCGCGATTTCCGCTGCACGAGCCCGATCGTGCAGGCAGCTACGATGCCATTATCGTCGGCAGCGACGAGGTCTGGAACCTCGCGCATCCGTGGTATGGCGGCAAGCCGATCTTCTATGGCGTGGGCATGGAAACGCCGCGTCTGATTTCCTATGCGGGCAGTTTCGGCAGCTATTCCTGCCACTGGGGCATCGATGAATATTGGGCGGAGCAATTGAAAGGCTTCGACGCGATCTCGGTGCGGGACGAGAACAGCTATTGGCTGGTGCGCGGATCGACCGGGCGCGAACCGGATCTGGTGCTCGACCCCTGCCTGCAATTTCCCGCAGCCGCGCAGGCCCAACCCGGCACCGACATGGGCAGGGAGCCTTATGCGCTGGTCTATGGCCACGGCTTCCCCGAATGGCTCAGCGATACGGTCAGGCGGTGGGCGGATGCGCAGGGGCTTCGGCTGCTCAGCGTCGGCTATCGCAACGGTTTTGCCGACGAGCAGCTGCTATCTGCCGGTCCCATCGAATTTGCCCGGCTCGTCGCCGAATCTTCCGCCATGATGACCAATTTTTTCCACGGCTGCGTCTTCGCGCTGCTCAACGGCAAACCATTCGTCACCGCGCCCAGCGAATACCGGATGAACAAGGTTCGCGATCTCGCGCTGGCGATCGGCGCATCGCACCGAATCGTCGATGCGGAAACCGATCATGCCGAGATCCACCGCCTGCTGGCCACGCCGCCCCTGCCCCGCGTTCAGGAACGCATTGCCGAACTGCGCGAGCAATCGAGCGATTATCTGCGAAGCGCACTTGCCTGACATGGCACGGATTTCCACCCCGCCGATCAGCCCGCGCGGCATCGTGCAATCCGGCCTCTGCATCGGCTGCGGCAGCTGCGCCTCGGCAGAGCCGCAGGCCGCCATGCAGTGGGACGCCTGTGGGCAATTGAAGCCGCAGGGGCCAAAAGGCTGGTACGCGCGCCGCGATGCGGGTTTCGCGAAGCAATGCCCGTTTTCGCCCGCAGCGGCGGATGAGGACGCGATCGCCGGTGAACGCTTCCCTTCCGCCAGCCACCGCGATGCGAAGGTCGGCAGTTTCGAAGCGGCCTATGTCGGCGCTGTTGCAGAAGGCGAATGGCGGCAGAACGGAAGTTCGGGCGGGATGGTCAGCTGGGTGGCGGCGGAACTGCTGCGGACCGGCAGGGTCGATGCCGTGGCGCATGTGAAAGCCGCCGATCCGGATCGCGACAACCGGTTCTTCCAATATGAGATTTCCCGTTCGGTCGAGGATATCGGCCGGGGCGCCAAATCGCGTTATTATCCCGTTGAGATGTCCCACATTATTCGCGCCATACGCGAAACGCCCGGGCGATACGCGGTCGTGGGCATCCCCTGCTTCATCAAGGCCATCCATCTGCTCCGCCGCCGCGATCCGGTGATTGCCGAACGCGTCACGCACACGCTCGGCCTGTTCTGCGGCCATATGAAGAGCGCGAGGATGGTCGACAGTTTCGCGTGGCAGATGGGCACGGAGGGGTCGCAGGTGCGCGCGATCGATTACCGCGTGAAGGATGCCGGCCGCCCCGCCAATTGGTACCGTACCCGGCTGGAGCTGCGTGACGGCGGGTCTGCGGCACAGGACTGGTGGCACCTGGCCGATGGAGACTGGGGCGCAGGGTTCTTCCAGAATTCGGCGTGCAATTTCTGCGACGACGTGGTGGCCGAAACGTCGGATATCGCGTTCGGTGATGCCTGGGTGGAACCCCATTCCTCCGACGGACGCGGAACCAATGTCGTGGTCGTCCGCAGCCGCGACCTGCATGCGATGATCGAGGACGGCATTGCGAAAGGTCGGCTGGATCTCTCACCGGTGGACGCGCGATATATTGTCGATACGCAGGCCGCGGGCTTCCGGCACCGGCGCGAAGGGCTCGCCTATCGCCTGTCGTGGATGAGGCCCCGCCCGGTGCAGCCGCGCAAACGCGTGCAGCCGGATGCTGCCGGGCTGCCGCTGCGGCGCAGGCTGGTCTATCGTTTGCGGGCTGGCACAAGCTGGTGGAGCCACCGCATGATGCGTGTCGCCCGTGCGCTGAATGCGCCAATCATCTACACGCGGTGGGCCAGGGCAGCGCTGACGCTGTATCAGGCGGTCGCCTGGTCGCGGGGGCGCCTTGGCTCCTTCTTCGATGCCATCATGCCGCCCAGAGGCAAGTAAGCGCCTCGCGTCTTCTTCACCAAGGCTTGAGTAGCGACAGAATTAGACCATCGTCGCACCGATTTTCGGCTGGATGATACCAGTCAATCGGTGATGCGCTTGTCGGTGACCCGACGGCCAGCGGCAAACGGTTCGACCCGGTAGTACTGACCGCCACCCCCCGAACGCTGCCACTGGGCAGCAAGGTGCGGGTCACGAAAGCACGGTCAAAGCGTGGTGATCGCCACCGGCGGCGAATTTCCTGCAAAGCGGGCATGAGGCGGGCCTTATGGGCCGGGAGCATGATCCAGTCCGCTTGACGAGGGAAGCAAGGGCACCGAAAGCGGCCGCGCATGAACGCTTCCACCCGCCTTTCGACCCCCGCCGGCCTTTCGAAGACGCAGGAATATCTGCTCGCTGTCGCCGCCGCCATCCTTACGGCGAACGCCTATTACATCCACCCGATCATCGGCGATGTGGCGCATGCCTTCGGGGTCGGCGCAGCCCGCATCGGGCTGGTTCCGGCTCTGAACCAGCTGGCGCTTGCAGTCGGCATTCTGCTGTTGCTGCCGCTTGGCGACCGGTTCTCCAACCGTTCGCTGACGATCATCTTCACCATCGGTCAGTGCGCCGGGCTGCTGGTCATGACGCTGGCGCGGGATTTTGCGCTGTTTACCGCAGGATCGACGCTGCTCGGCTTCTTCACCATCGCGCCCTATCTCCTGCCCGCCTATGCCTCGAAGCGGGTGCCCCCCGAACGCCTCGGCCATGTCACGGCAATCCTGACCGCAGGCGTGATCTTCGGCATCCTCGTCGCCCGCGTCGGTGCGGGCGTGGTGGCCGAATATGCCGACTGGCGGACCGTCTACTGGATCGCGAGCGCCGCCATGATCGGGATCACGCTGGTCCTGCCCCGCATCATGGACAAGGGATCGGGCGAAAGGGAGGCGGGCAGGCTGCGCTATCATCAGCTCGTCTTCTCGCTGCTCGGCCTGCTGCGCTCGCACCGCGAGATCGTCCTTTCAGGCGCGATCCAGGCGATCGGCTTCGGCCAGTTCATTGCCCTGTGGCTGGGTCTCGCGTTGCATCTGACCGGGCCGGAAATGGGCTATGGCACCGATGTCGTGGGGTATCTTGCCGGCTTCGCCGCCATCAGCGTCTTTTCCACGCCCTATTGGGGCCGGCTGGCCGACCGGATCGGTCCGCGCAGGGCGCGGGTGGGCTTCGCCATCGCGCAGACCGCGGGCATGGCCCTGCTGCTGCCGTTCGGCAATAGTCTGTGGCTGCTGATGGTGCCGATCTTCGTCGGCAATGTCGTCGGGCCGGCCATCGACGTGACGAGCCGGATGACGTTCCTGTCGCTGGAGCCGGATTTGCGGACGCGGCTGACCACGATCTACATCGTGATGATGTTCATGGGCGGAAGCATCGGCAGTTTCGCCGGAACAGCGCTGTTCGAAATGTTCGGATGGACCGGCATCGCCCTTTGCGTAAGCGGATCGTGCCTTTGCCTGACCGCTCTCGCGCTGCTGGGTTATCGCCTGTATGGGCAGCGGGAGGCAGCCTGACGGATGCAGCGCCCGCCCTGCTTCGTTTCAGAGCAGCCTAGCTTCTGACGGAACCTGCGGTGCGCGCATGCGCGACGGCGCGGTCGCCATAGATAACGCGGTCGTCATGGATTTCGAGCGGCTCGACGGCGCAGACCTTGCCATTGTCGAGGCGGACGGCTTCTACCCTGCCATGATCCCTGCCGACCAGCAGATCCTTGATGATGCCGTAATTTTCACCGGCGGGGCCGACCAGCGGACGGCCGCGAATGTCCTGCGATCCGTGTTCCAGCTTGTAATCGTCGAGTGCGTCGAGATCTTCGTATCGTGCATCATGATGCATATAAATTCTCCTGCGTCGTGGCCTGCGATCGTCACGAGGTCACATCGGCACCGCAAACGGCGCAACGGTTCATCAACCCGGCGTTCGCTGCAACGTTCCGAAATGATGGCATTTCGTTTCCTCAGGCCGGGGGCGGGTCGGCAACCGGACTCTCATTTCCCCCGGAAGTACGTTCCCGGCTGATCCGTCTGCGCGCCAGCAGGAAAAGGAGGCTGGGCCAGACCACGGTGTTGAGGATGTCGGCGACCGGCTCGAACGCGCCCGCCGACTTTCCCGGTGTGAGAAGGTCGACCATCTCGTTCATGATGGCGAGAGCATAGACGATGACGATCGGCACCGGTGAACGGATGCGCTGCCGCGAGAGGATCGCCGCCAGGAAGAAGATGATGAGGCCCGCATGCACATGCAGCAGATCTTCGGTGAGACCGTAGTCCCGCCCGAGCATCAGCTTGAATTCCGCATAGACCTGAAGGATTGATTGCACCGGTTCGCCTGCTGCCTCGTTCCTGCCACCCGGCAGCAGACCGGCTCGCAAGGGGCGGAGCAGCCTTCATCAAGGAGTAATGAGCGCTGCAGACCTTGGTTCCACTTGCTGCGCGGCGAACGCCCGCCTTTCTTCCGGGCGCTTCACCCTGCCTGCCGGCATCGGCGGGTTCGCCCCGAACCGGTTTTTTTACGTAGATGCAATCCGCAACGTGGTATCGGGCGTTTAGCTGACAGGCGGAAGTGCAGCCATCTCCGCCTTATCATCCATGGACAGTTCCTGTCCGGATGCTGGGCGCGAACCAGGGGTAGCGAAACAGGACATCATGGGGAAGAATTTAACCAATTTTGTGAATAGTGCCCGCATGTCGCTGCAAAGATCGCTGTTTGAACGGTTCGTCCTGCCCCTGGCGGCGGGGCTTGTCTATTACGTGCTCGCGGCGCTGGCACTCGATCTGACCAGGGGTACGGAGGGGATCGCCACCATCTGGCCTTCCAGTGGCGTGGCCGTCGCCGCGTTGCTGCTGGCGGACAAGGCGCAGCGACCGACTGTGTATGGCGCTATCCTCATTGCCAGTTTCCTCGCCAATTACGCGGCCGGCATATCCGCCCTGCAATCCGGCGGCTTCACCCTGGCGAATTTGATCGAAGCCTATGTGACCGTCGGATTGATCAGCGGTGGCGGGCGCGATTCCGCTTCCTTCACCCGTCCCGGCTTCGTTGCCCGCTTCTGCCTTGCGGCTATCCTGGCCGGAGCGTTGAGCGGGCTGATCGCCTCCTTCTTCGTCGGCAGCGCCTTCGGACATTTCTTCCAGTCCTGGTGGACGACGGTGAGCCTTGGCATCCTGCTGGTGGTACCGCCTGCCATCATCCTTGCCGAAGCCATTCTGCTGCTGCGCCAGGGTGTCAAGCTGAAGCGGGTGCTGCGCACGACCGCGATGCTGGCCGTCATTGCCGCGGTATCATGGACGGTATTCTGGCAAACCGCCTTCCCGCTGCTGTGGGTGACCATGCTCGGCGTGATCGTCGCCGCCTATGTCTCCGGACCTGCCGGTGCCTCGCTCAGCGTGCTGATCATCGCGGTCATCGGCAGCTATGCCACCTTGCGAAGCGAAGGGCAGATCAATCTGGGCCCGATCGACCGCGCGACGGCCGTGCTGTTCTTCCAGATCTATCTGCTGACGCTGCTTGCCTCCGCTCTGCCGCTTGCAGCCCTCCTCGCGCGGCGGGAAAGGCAACTCGCTGAAACCAAACGCGGCAACCGGCTGCTCAGCATGGCGGAACGGGCGGCCAAGGTCGGCCACTGGCGGTACCGGGTAGCGACGGACGACATGTATTTTTCACGCCAGACCTACCGGATACACGGGATGGTGAATTCCGGCCCCCTGGACCAGAAAGAGGCGCTGCGGGCGTATCATCCGGCAGACAGGCAGCGAGCCATGCGAAATTTCAAGAAGACGCTGGACAGCGGCGAGCCGACCGCGTTCGAGGCGCGGCTGGCCGCCAGGGACGGTTCGGAAAGGCACGTCTATGTTCGTGCGGAACTGGAAAAGGCCGAGAATGGCAAGGCGGTCGCCCTGTTCGGCATCATCCAGGATGTTTCCGACCAGGTGGCCGCAAGGCTGGCTCTGGAGAAAGCGCGAAGCGAGGCGGTGGCGGAAGCGGCCCATGCCTCGAAGCTGGCCGAAACCGACCAGCTGACCGGCGTGGCGAACCGCCGCAAGGCGATGGCGGTACTCGAGGAACACGTCGCCCGATGCAGCAGGACAGGGGGCACTTTCGCCCTCATCATGCTCGATGTCGACCGGTTCAAGGCGATCAACGATTCCCATGGTCACCTGGTGGGCGACAATGTGCTGCAGCGGATCGTCGAAACCTGCTGCGCGACCCTGCGCGACAGCGACTTCATCGGGCGCGTCGGGGGCGAGGAGTTCCTGATGATCCTGCCCGGCGTCGGTGCCGAAGGCGGCGCCCTCGTTGCGGACCGCGCGCGGGCGGCGGTGGCAAACATGAACTGGTCGCCGCTCGAATTGCGGCGGGTGACGGTCAGCATGGGCCTTTCGGCCTATGACAGTGGCAGCAGCGCGTCCGAACTGCTGCAGGCCGCCGACGATGCGCTCTTCCGTGCCAAGAACGAGGGCCGCAACCAGCTCTGCCTCGCGGCGTAGCCGTTCGGTCGCGATGCCGGCGGAGCAGTTGGATACCGGCATGGTGTTCAACAACGGTTTCGGACTGGCCGTGCCCGACCTGCCCTTCGGCGGGGTCAAGCATTCGGGATTGGCCGCGAAGATGGAGGTTTCGGCATGCATGACTTCGTCATTGTCAGGGGCATTCCGGTGATGCCGAACAGCTCGCCCTTCAGCGGATCAGGCTGAATGGACACAGGAGGTCAGCGCAAGATCGCACTGGCCTCCATCAAGGTCCGGCCGTCCGCGCCGATCGCCCGCAATGCCGGCCCCTCATCGTCCATCCGGTGAGCGAGGTGCAGCGCCTGCCCCGCAAAGGCCGGGGACACCGCCTGACAGCGAAAGCTGGCGAGTTCGCCATGAGACGACGCAATTTTCATCAACAGGCTGGCGATCAGCGGACCATGTACGACGAGAGCGGGATAGCCTTCCGCCTCGCGCGCATAGGGCAGATCGTAATGGATGCGGTGGCTGTTGAAGGTGAGCGCCGAATAGCGGAACAGCATCACCTCATCCGGGCGGACGCTTTCGGCGATCGGCCAGCCTTCGGGCATCGGTCCTTCACCGGCAGGCAGGGGAAGCGCGCCACTCGCCGCTTCGCGGTAGACGATGGTCCGCTCCTCCTCCACCGCGACGGCGCCGCCCGCCCGGACAGTGATATCCTCGACCATGAACGCCAGCGACCCGCTGCGTCCTTTCTTCTCCTCCAGCGACCGGACATCCGTGCTGCGCTCGACCGCTGCATCCGCCCTGATCGGCGCACCGAAAATCAGCTTGCTGCCGGCCCACATGCGGCGCGGCAAGCGCGCCGCAAGATCGTCGCCCTCCCGCCGGGGATGCCCGTCCGGCCCGGTCGCGCTGAGCGATGCGCGCGGATTGCACAGGCACCAGTGAAAGCCCGGCGGCGCAGGCGCATCTTCCGCCGCTGCACCATCGGACATGCCCAACGTGCCGCGATAGCGCGCGATGGCGCCGCTGTCCGCCCGGTCACGAGCCAAGTCTGCCCCGCCCTCGCCCGCAGCCCAGCTGGCCTCGGATGCGAGCAGCTTCGCCACCTCCTTGCCTGTTTCGTCGTAATTCTGCTGCATGACCCCGCCCTGTCCGTTTCCGACCGCAACCTATCGCAGATATGCGCCGACACAAGTGTTCAGGCTGGCGGCGGTTGCGCATGGTGCCGGGCCTCCCCATTGTCTGCTCTGCAATCAGCCAAGCACCGGAGACCCCCGCCCATGAAAAGCCGCGCCGCCGTCGCCTTCGAAGCGAAAAAACCGCTGGAGATCGTCGAGATCGATGTCGAGGGGCCGAAAGCGGGCGAGGTGCTGGTGGAGATCATGGCGACCGGCATCTGCCACACCGATGCCTATACGCTGGACGGGCTGGACAGCGAGGGGCTGTTCCCCTCCATCCTCGGCCATGAGGGCGCAGGGATCATCCGCGAGGTCGGGCCGGGCGTCACCAGCGTGGCGGCAGGCGATCACGTCATCCCGCTCTACACGCCCGAATGCCGCCAGTGCAAGATGTGCCTGTCGGGAAAGACCAATCTGTGCAGCGCCATCCGCGAGACGCAAGGACGCGGCGTGATGCCCGATGGCACCAGCCGCTTTTCCTACAAGGGGCAGATGCTCCATCATTACATGGGCTGTTCGACCTTCTCGAACTTTACCGTCCTGCCGGAAATCGCCGTGGCGAAGATCCGCGACGATGCGCCGTTTGCAACCAGCTGCTACATCGGCTGCGGCGTGACGACCGGCGTGGGCGCGGTCGTCAATACCGCCGATGTGCGCCCCGGTGACAATGTCGTCGTCTTCGGCCTCGGCGGGATCGGTCTCAACGTGATCCAGGGCGCCAGGATGGCCGGTGCCGGCCGGATCGTCGGCGTGGACATCAACGGTGACAAGGAAGAATGGGGCCGTAAATTCGGCATGACCGATTTCGTGAACCCGAAGAATGTCGGCAATACGGTGGAAACATTGGTCAATATGCTGGATGGCGGCGCGGATTACAGCTTCGACTGCACCGGCAATGTCGATGTGATGCGCGACGCGCTGGAATGCTGCCACAAGGGCTGGGGCACCTCCATCGTCATCGGCGTCGCCGAAGCGGGGAAGGAAATCAGCACCCGCCCGTTCCAGCTGGTGACGGGCCGCAACTGGCGCGGCACGGCTTTCGGTGGGGCGAAGGGCCGGACCGATGTACCGAAGATCGTCGACTGGTACATGGACGGGAAGATCGCCATCGACCCCATGATCACGCATACGATGGGGCTGGAGGATATAAACCGCGCCTTCGACCTGATGCATTCGGGCGAAAGCATCCGCAGCGTCGTGATCTACTGAGCCGTTTACTCCTGCATCGCCGCCAGCTCACTCGCCAAGCGCGGTCCGCCCGCTTATAGGAGGCTACGATGCAGGATATTCTGATCATCGGCGGGGGGATCAACGGGACAGGCATCGCCCGCGACGCCGCCGGGCGCGGCCTGTCCGTCACCCTGTGCGAAAAGGACGATCTGGCACAGCACACCTCGTCCGCCAGCACCAAGTTGGTGCATGGAGGCCTACGCTATCTCGAACATTACGAATTTCGCCTGGTGCGCGAGGCCCTGGCGGAGCGCGAGGTGCTGCTGAAAGCCGCGCCGCATATCATCTGGCCGCTGCGCTTCGTCCTGCCGCATGACAGGGGACTGCGCCCCGCATGGATGCTGCGGGCGGGCCTGTTCCTCTACGACCGGCTCGGCGGCACGCGCACCCTGCCCGCCAGCCACGGCGTGGACCTCACGGATGCGCCGCATCGCTCCATCCTGCAGGACCGGCTGCGGCGCGGCTTCGAATATTCCGACTGCTGGGTGGAGGATTCGCGCCTGACGGTGCTGTGCGCTGTCGATGCGCGGGAACGCGGTGCCGAGGTGCTGACCCGCACGATGTGCACGGCGCTGGAGCGGCAGGCGGATCATTGGGTGGCGACCCTGCGCAGCGCCGATGGAGCGACCCGAAGCGTGAAAGCGCGGGCGGTGGTCAATGCCGCTGGCCCCTGGGTCGACGACGTCGCCCGCATGGGGTTGGGCGCGCGAGCCAGGCCTCATGTCCGCCTGGTGAAGGGCAGCCATATCATCGTGCCCCGCTGGTACGATGGCCCGCATTGCTACATCTTCCAGAATGGCGACGGACGCATCGTCTTTGCCATACCATATGAGCGCGACTACACGCTGATCGGAACCACGGACCAGCTGTTCGACGGGAATCGCGACGACGTGCGAATCAGCGAGCAGGAGCGCGATTACCTCTGCCGTGCCGCCAGCGAATATTTCCGCAGCCATGTGACGCCCGGCGACGTGGTTTCAACCTATGCCGGTGTCCGCCCGCTTTACGAAGACAATGCGAAGAGCAATGCGGCCGTGACCCGCGACTATGTCTTCGAACTCGATACGGGAGACACTGCGGATCGTCACGCGGCGCCCCTGCTCTCGATTTACGGCGGGAAGATCACCACCTTCCGCAAGCTTGCCGAACACGGGCTCGACCGGCTGGCGAAGCATCTGCCGATGGGTCCGGCATGGACGCGCGATGCCCATCTGCCCGGCGGCGATATCGCTGACGCCGATTTCGACGGTTTTCTCTGGCCGCTGGGAGAACGCTATTCTTTCCTCGCCCCCGAAACGCTGCTGCGGCTTGCCCGGGCCTATGGCACGCGCATCCACGAAGTGCTGGGTGGTGCCCGCTCGCATGGCGATCTCGGCGAGCATTTCGGTCACGGCGTCTTCGAGGCAGAGCTTCGTTACCTGATGGACGAGGAATTCGCCGATACGGGCGAGGACGTTCTGTGGCGGCGCTCAAAGCTCGGCCTGCATCTGGATGACCACGCCTGTGCGCGGATCACGAAGTGGTACGCCGCCCGCTCGTCGCATCCGGCCCCCGCTCTCGCCCGATAGCGCGACTTCGCTTGAAAGCGCCGTTCGGGACGTCCACATCGCTGCGATTACCGCGACTCCATCCGACAATGAGGCACAATGACCGCACCCCGCAACCTCGACCGCATGAAGCTCCGCAAGGCCTACCGGCAGGAAGAGAACGCCTGTGTCGCCGAACGGATGCGTCAGGCAGCGCCCGCGACGGCCCTGCATGACGATGCCGCGGCCATTGCCGCCCGGCTGATCCAGGGGGCGCGGCGGCGCAAGGCCAGCGGCATCGATGCCTTCCTGCAACAATATGGCCTCGGCACCCATGAAGGCATCGCCCTGATGTGCCTTGCCGAAGCGCTGCTGCGTGTGCCCGATGCCCGCACCGCCGATGCGCTGATCAAGGACAAGATCGGCGATATCGCCTGGGTGGAGCACGTGGGTGCCAGCGATTCCACTTTCGTCAACGCCGCGACTTTCTCGCTGATGCTGACGGGCGAGGTTCTCGACCGGCCCGACGAAACGCAGCGCGGCATGGGCAAGGTGCTGAAGCGGACCATCGGCCGCCTTGGCGAACCCGTCATCCGGCAGGCGACATTGCAGGCGATGCGGATCCTCGGCGGGCAATTCGTCTATGGCCGCACCATCCAGGAATCGCTGAAGCGCGCCGTGCCCGAACGCCGCGACGGGCTGACCCACAGTTTCGACATGCTGGGCGAAGGCGCGATGACCATGGCCGATGCCGAACGCTATCGCATCTCCTATGCCGAGGCGCTCGACCGGCTGGCGGCAGAGGCGGACGGCACGGTGGAGGGGTCGCCCGGTATCTCGGTCAAGCTGTCGGCGCTCTATCCCAAATATGATTTCTTCCATGCCGAAGCGGCCCGCGCCTTCCTGGTGCCGGTGATACGGGGTCTGGCGGTGAAGGCGCGTGATGCCAATATCCACTTCACCATCGATGCGGAGGAGGCCGAGCGGCTGGAAGTCAGCCTCGATATCATCGAGGAACTGGCGACGGACGATGCGCTGTTCCGCCGCGCCGATGACAGCGACTGGAACGGTTTCGGCCTCGCCATTCAGGCCTATCAGAAACGCGCGGTGCCGCTGTGCGACTGGACCGCTGCGCTGGCCCGCAGGTTCGGACGCAAGTTCTTCGTCCGGCTGGTCAAGGGCGCTTATTGGGATACGGAGATCAAGCTGGCGCAGGTCGGCGGCCTGTCCGATTACCCGGTCTTCACCCGCAAGCTGGGAACGGACATTTCCTACCTCGCCTGCGCCGCAAGGCTGCTGGCCGCGAATGATGCCATTCATCCGGCATTCGCCACCCACAACGCCTACACCATCGCTGCGATCAAGGCCTTGGCGGCGAGCGGCGGGCATGGGCAGGATTTCGAATTCCAGCGTCTCCACGGCATGGGCGAGGAAGTCTATGCCGAATTGCGCGATCTGGAACGCGCGCGCGGGCACCGGGCCACGCCGGTCCGCATCTATGCGCCCACCGGCGGGCACAAGGACCTGCTGGCCTATCTGGTTCGCCGCCTGCTGGAAAACGGCGCAAATTCGTCCTTCGTCAACCGGATGGCCGATGCGAATGTGCCGGTTTCGGACTTGACGAGCGACCCGGTTTCCGACATGCAGGCGCTGGAGGACTATCGCAATCCGCGCATCCCCCTGCCTGCGGAGATCTTTCCGGGGCGCGTCAACAGCCTCGGCATTGATCTGTCCGACCCGCTGGTGCGCGAGCCGCTGCTGCAGCGTCTGGACGCCTTGCGGAGCCGCAAATGGCATGCCGAACCCACCTTCCGCAGCGACGATGAAGGCGAGGTCGCGCCGATCACCAAGCCGCAGGATTTGAGCATCGAGATCGGCACCCGCCGCGATGCCCTGCAGGTGGAGGTAAGCGAAGGCATCGCCCGCGCCGTGGCGATCCAGCCGGGCTGGAACCGTCTGGGCGGCGAAAAACGCGCCTTGCTGCTGGAAGCGGCGGCGGATGAATTCGAGGCCCATGCGGACGAATTCCTGTCGCTGTGCCAGCGCGAGGCCGGCAAGACGCTGGCCGACGCCGTGCTGGAACTGCGCGAGGCGGTCGATTTCCTGCGCTATTATGCCGTGGAAGCGCGGCGGCTGTTCAGCGGATCGTTCCCCCTGCCCGGCCCCACGGGCGAGGAAAACCGCCTGTCCTATGCCGGGCGCGGCGTCTTCGTCACCATCAGCCCGTGGAATTTCCCGCTCGCCATCTTCATCGGCCCCGCTGCGGCTGCGCTTGCCGCCGGCAATACGGTGGTGGCGAAGCCTGCGGAACAGACCCCGCTGATCGCCGCTCTGGCGGTGGAACTGTGCCACAAGGCGGGCATTCCGGAGGAGGTTTTCCAGTTGATGCCGGGTGCGGGCGATGTGGGCGAATGGCTGACCGCCGATCCGCGTCTGGCGGGCGTCGCCTTCACCGGGTCGACCGACACGGCGCGGATCATCAACCGGGTGCTGGCCGCGCGCGAAGGGCCGATCGCCACCTTCATCGCCGAAACCGGCGGTCAGAACGCGATGATCGTCGACAGCTCCGCCCTCCCCGAACAGGTGACACGCGATATCGTCGCCAGCGCTTTCCAGAGCGCGGGCCAGCGCTGTTCGGCGCTGCGGATGCTGTATCTGCAGGACGACATTGCCGATGATGTAATTGAAATGATCCGCGGCGCTTTCGAGGTTCTGGACATCGGCAATCCGGCGGAACTTTCCACCGATGTCGGCCCGGTCATCGACCAGGACGCGCAGGCGGCGCTGGAGAGGCATGTCGCACGGCGCGGCAAGGCCGGGCGGACCGTGTGGCGGCGTGAATTGCCGGCCGACACCGCCGCCGGCTGCTATGTCGCCCCCACCATCATCGAGATCGGCTCGATCCTCGATCTGAAGCGGGAGAATTTCGGGCCGGTGCTGCATGTCGCCAGGTTCAAAAGCGACGATCTCGGCAAGGTGATCGATGACATCAACGCGACAGGCTATGGCCTGACGCTGGGCTTGCACAGCCGGATCGAATCCACGCGCCGCTTCATCGAACAGCGCGCGAAAGTCGGCAATTTCTACGTCAACCGGAACCAGATCGGGGCGGTGGTCGAAAGCCAGCCTTTCGGCGGCGAGGGGCTGTCCGGCACCGGGCCGAAGGCGGGCGGCCCGAATTACGTCGCCCGTTTCGCGACGGAACGGGTGGTCTGCATCGACACCACGGCGGCGGGCGGCAACGCGTCGCTGCTGTCGGGTTGATCGATTGCGATCGGGGCGAAAATCGGTGCTTGCCGGAGCGGGGCACGACGTCGCGGTCCGCAGCCCATTTTCACCGTGCATTCATGCAGGAAGGGATTAACACGCTGCCATGAAACGTTTTCTCGCGCTGCTCGCGTCCCTGTCCGTCCTGCTGTGGTCCGGCCCCGCCGCGGCAGAGGTTCTGCTCAGCTTCCACAGCTTCAACGGATCGGTGCTGTTCGGACGCTACCCGCACACTTTCGTGGTGCTGGAAGGGACGCTGGACGAAACCGGTGAAACCGTGTCGGAAAATTACGGCTTCACGGCCAAGAGCGCCAGCATCGCGGTGCTGAACGGCCCCGTCTATCACGATGTCATGGTGGAAGAACCGAAATATGTCCGCAAGACCAACCGGCATTTCACCGTACCGATCAGCGACGAACAATATCACCAGATCGTGGCGGAAATGGTGAAATGGCGCGATGCGCCGGGCAAATATTACGATCTCGACACGCGCAACTGCATCCATTTCGTGGGCCGTATGGCGCAGATCGCCGGGCTGGAGGTCGACTATCCGAAGGACATGCTGCGCCGACCGAAGAAATGGCTGAACCACATCACCACGCTCAATCCCCAGCTCGGCGCTGAACAGGTGGATTGAGAGCTCTGGCCTGATATCGCTTCGGCAAGGGGGATAAGAGCGCCCGCGCCCTTGTGCGCCGCCCCGCCGACGCCGAGACTACCTTCATGGCGATTCTCAGCGACAAATGGATTCGGATCCAGGCCACGGAGCACGGGATGATCGAACCCTTCGTGGAAGCGCAGCGGCGCGAGGGCTGTATCTCCTACGGCCTCAGTTCCTATGGCTATGACGCGCGGGTGGCGGAGGATTTCAAGATCTTCACCAATGTCGATTCCGCCATCGTCGACCCCAAGGATTTCGCCGCCAACAGCTTCGTCGACCGGCGCACCGATGTCTGCGTCATCCCGCCCAACAGTTTCGCGCTGGCCCGCACGGTCGAATATTTCCGCGTGCCCGACGATGTGCTGGTCATCTGCCTTGGCAAGAGCACCTATGCGCGCTGCGGCATCATCGTGAACGTGACCCCCCTGGAACCCGGCTGGGAAGGCCATGTGACGCTGGAATTTTCCAATACGACCCCGCTGCCCGCCCGCATCTATGCCAATGAAGGGGCGTGCCAGTTCCTGTTCCTGAAGGGGAACGAACGCTGCGAGACGACCTATGCCGACCGGGCGGGCAAATATATGGGCCAGCGCGGAGTGACCCTGCCCCGGCTCTGAACAGCGGGCTTCACGAACGACACTTTGACAGGCCGCGCCCGCTGCATCATCCTGCCTCGAAACAGGAGCACAAAGCATGGCAGAGACACGCATATTCGACATCGTGGTCTATGGCGCCACCGGCTATACCGGCAGGCTGGTCGCGGAATATCTGGCCACGCATTATGCCGGACGCGGCGATGCGCCCCGCTGGGCCATGGCCGGCCGCAACAGGGCGAAGCTGGAAGAGGTGCGCTCGCTGATCGGGGCGCCGGAGGATACGCCGCTGGTCGTCGCCGATGCCGGGGACACCGCCTCGCTGCGCGCCATGTGCGAAGATACGCGCGTCGTCATCACGACCGTCGGCCCTTACACGCTCCATGGCGAACCTCTGGTGGCCGCCTGCGTGGCGGCGGGCACCGATTATGCCGATCTGTCGGGCGAACCGGCCTGGATGCGGCAGATGATCGACCGCTACGAGGCGCAGGCAAAGCGGAGCGGCGCGCGCATCTGCTTCTCCTCGGGCTTCGATTCCATCCCCTTCGATCTTGGCGTGCTGATGCTGCAGAAAGAAGCGATGAAGCGCTTCGGCCGGCCCGCGCCGCGAGTGAAGGGCCGCGTGCGGGAAATGAAGGGCACTTTCTCCGGCGGGACCGCGGCCAGCATGAAGGCGACCATGCGGGCGATCGCCAGGGAACCGTCGCTGATGAAGATCATGACCAGCCCTTTCGGCCTGACGCCGGGTTTCACCGGCCCCGATCAGCCGAACGGAATGATCCCGCAATATGACGATGAGCTGAAAAGCTGGGCCGCCCCCTTCGTCATGGCGCCGATCAACACCAAGAATGTGCACCGCACGAACTTCCTGCGCGGCCACCCCTATGGCGAGGATTTCCGCTATGACGAGATGGTCCTCACCAGCCCCGGCGAGATGGGCAGGAAGGCGGCTCAGGGCCTCGCCAGCATGGTCAAGGCACCCTTCGGCGACGGCGGACCCAAGCCCGGCGAGGGACCGAGCGCCGAAGAACGGATGAACGGCCATTACGATGTGCTGTTCGTGGGCGAGATGCCGGATGGCGCGCGCATCCGTTATGGCGTGAAGGGCCGCTACGATCCGGGCTACGGTTCGACCAGCCGGATGATCGCGGAAACCGGCATTGCCTTGCTACATAGCGATGCGCCGGGCGGCATCGGCACGCCGGGATCGCTGCTGGGCGAAGCGCTGGTCGCCCGGCTGCGCGAACATGCCGAACTGACCTTCGCCGTGGAGGACTGAGGCGTCAGAAGCTGCTCTGCAGCGTCAGCCTGAAATTGCGGCCCGTCAGCGGAACGAAATCTTTCGTGAAGCTGGCATGGCGGCGGCCCTCAGCATCGAAGATGTTCTTCACCTGCGCCAGCAGGGTGACATTGTCCTGGCCCCGCAGCGGCTTCCAGGCCAGCGAGGCGTTGACGAAGGTGAAATCGTCCGTTGGCGTCTCGAACGCTGCGGTGCGGTTCTGCTCGCCATTATATTGCACCTCGACGCGCCCGTCGAAACGCGCGGTATTCGCTTCCAGCGCACCAAGCAGACTGAAGGGTGGAATACGCGGCAGCGGTGAACCGTCATCCAGTTCGGCCCGGATGTAGTCGCCGCGCAGATCGGCCGTCAGCTGGAGCCCGTCCCGCTCTATCAGCGGGATCTGCACTTCCCCCTCTATGCCGGAATAGGTCGCGTCACGTTGCAGATATTGGAATACGGGCAGATCGTCTTCCTCCAGCCCCGTGTCCGCCAGATAGATGTAATCGTCGAACCAGCTGCGGAAAATGGCGACGCTCACCTGCGCATCGCCGATCAGCCCGCGCATGAAACCTTCAAGGCCAAGCGCGCTTTCGGTGGACAGGTCCACATCGCCGATCTCGAAGGCCTGCGTCGCAATATGCGGGCCGTTCGAGAACAGTTCCTCCGCGCTCGGCGCCCGCTCCGCGCGGCTGGCGTTGATACCGAAGCGCAGGCCCGCATCGGTTTCGCGCACCACGCCGACCGCGCCGGACAGGCCATCGAAGTGACGCTGAATGCCGAGCGGGGCGGATTCGACATCCGTGCTTTCATAGCGACCGGCAAATTCCAGCTGCACCGGGCCGAGCGCCACTTCCTGCAGGCCGAACAGCGCATATTGGTCGGTGCGATTGCGCGGAACATAAGCTTCGGCACCGAAGGCGTCGAAATCGCGGAAATAATACTGGAAGCCGAGCGAACCGTTCCAACTGTCCCGGGCGCGCTGGACCAGTTCAGCGCGCGTTTCGATACCCTGAACTTCGAAAACCGTGCCGATCTCGGCGCCTTCGAACTCCGTATGGGAATAATCGCTGTAACCCGCACGGGTCTTCAGTTCGGAAAAGAACCCATCCCCCATATCGAGGCTGCCGCGAAAATCGGCGCGATACTGGCGCAGACCGATGGAGACCTGCTCGCCTTCACCATCATCGGCCCCGGGCGCATCGGCCTCTTCTTCCCCATGGGCGTGGCCGGTGCCCGGTCTGCCGGGAACGCCGTAATTCGTGTCATAGATGCCGATCGACGCGCCGAGATTGCTGCCGCCTGCGAACAGGGCAAAGCCTGCATTGGCGCTCCAGGTTTCGGTGGCGCTGCTGGGCAAGACACCGCGCTGCGCTGCCGCTTCGCGCAGTTCTTCCGCCTCTTCGGGCTCCTCCGCCTGTTCGGCGGCAGCCTCTGCCAGCAGCTGCGCCCGCAATTGCGGCGCGACGGTGAAGCCGGGAACTTCCAGATCGTCGGTCTGGCTATACGATCCGTCGATATGAAATGCAAAATTCTCGCCTGCGGGGAGATCGACCGATACGCCGCCCTGGCGCAGATCAGCCGCCGTATCGAGGGCGGCAATCGCATCGACATGAACGGCCTCGTTCGGCATGCGGAGCGGGATGCGCTTGTCGATGACGTTGACCGCGCCGCCGATGGCCTGGCTGCCATACAGCAATGTCGCCGGACCGCGCAGCACCTCGATCCGCTCCGCCGTCAGCGGGTCGATGGAGACGGCATGATCGGCGGAGGTGTTCGACACGTCGAGATTGCCCAGCCCATCGACCAGCACCTTCACGCGCTCACCCGAAAATCCGCGCAGCACGGGGCGCGAGGCACCGGGGGAGAAGCCGCTGGCAGATACGCCGGGGATGCTGACCAGCACTTCGCCCAGCTGGCCGTTCATGTTGCGAAGCAATTCGGCGCCTTCGACCACCGTCGTACCCGCCAGCACGTCGAGCTGCGTGATCCCCGCAGCGGTCACGACGATCTCGTTCGCCGGACCGATGCGCCGGTCGTGAAGATCGTCTGCCGGATATTCGTCCGGGACCGTGGTTTGCATGCTGACAGTGAGCGCGTCGGCGTCGTCCGCATCCTGCGCATGGGCCGGCACAATGAACGCAAGAGACAGGGCAGTGCCACAAAGGAACGTGGAAATGCCGGGTCGAACCGTGGAATGAGACTTTATCACATCTCTCCACTAGAGAAGGTGGCGGCCCTTGCAAGACCATTTCGGCCACCGGGTGCAATTAAGCGAGGGGAAGGCAAAGATGGCGCATCAGGCACAAAGCCGTGCCGTCCGACAGGGCAGGTGGTAGCCCGAAAGGCCGAGATGACATGGAGGAAATGGAGCGGGCGAGGCGATTCGAACGCCCGACCCCAACCTTGGCAAGGTTGTGCTCTACCCCTGAGCTACGCCCGCTCACTGACGCTCCCGGTATCACGGCGATTGCCGCAGCCCGGTGGGGAAGCGGCCGATTAGCAGCGCCTCCGCGATGCGGCAAGCGAATTTTGCGGGGAATTGTCAGGAAGCTGCAAATGGGTGGCGGACGCTGCTTTGCTCTTCACAATCCGGCGCAAATACCCACATGCGTGCGAACGACATTTCTGAGAAGCAGCAGCAACGGGAGTACGCCTTGGCGAGCATGGGCCTGAATATCGACGAACAGAAAGCCGTGGACCGGTTCAAGAAGGACGTCGTCGATCCCTCGATGAACAGTCTGGTGATCCTCGACTTCTGGGCGGAATGGTGCGGGCCGTGCAAGGCGCTGACCCCGGTTCTGGAAAAGGTCGCGGCCGAATATGCCGACAAGGGCGTCGTCCTTCGCAAGCTGAATGTCGATGAGGAACAGTTCATCGCCAGCCAGTTCCAGGTGAAGTCGATCCCCACCGTCTATGCGATGTTCCAGGGCCAGCCGGTTGCCGATCTGACGCAGGCGCGCACCGAATCGCAATTGAAGCAGACGCTCGACCAGATCCTCGCGCAATTGCCGATCGAAGGCGGCGGGCCGCAGCAGGATGGCGGCCAGCAGCAGGACGTGACGCAGTTCGTCACCATGGGCGAGGAGGTGCTGGCCTCCGGCGACGCGGAACGTGCGGCGGGTATCTTCGGGCAGGTCACGCAGATGGCGCCGGACAATGCCGCCGCCCATGCGGGCCTCGTCCGCGCATTGGTGGCTGCTGGCCGGGTGCCGGAAGCCGAACTGGCCATCGCCGCCGTGCCCGACACCCTGTCCGACGACCCGCTGATCGCGCAGGCGCGGACAGCGCTCTCGCTGGCGGGCACGCAGGTGGATGACGGGGAGTTGCAGGCGCTGCGACAGGCCGCAGCGGAACGGCCCGCCGACAATGATGCGCAGATGGCCTTTGCAGAAGCCGCCTTCGCTGCGGGAGACCGCGACGATGCGGCCGATGCGCTCCTCGGTGTGGTCGAGCGTGACCCCGAATGGAACGAGGGCGCAGCGCGCGCCAAGCTGTTGCAGTTCTTCGAAGCAACCGGGCTTGAAGACCCTTGGGCGGTCGCAACCCGGCGCAGGCTGTCGCGCCTGCTGTTCGGATAGGATATTGGCCCGCCGCCTCTCCATCTTCCCGCTGACGGGCGCGATCCTGTTCCCCGATCTGCAGATGCCGCTGCATATCTTCGAGCCGCGCTACCGTGCGCTGGTCAGCGACGCCCTGGCGCGCGACCGGCGGATCGCCATGATCCAGCCGCGTGGCGGCGGCGACAATGCCCGGCTGTTCGACATCGGCTGCGTCGGCCGGATCGGAGATGTCGAGGCGCTGGACGATGGCCGCTTCAATGTGGTGCTGGAGGGCGAACAACGATTTCGCCTGATCCGCGAGTTGGAGGTGACGACAGCGTTCCGCCAGGTCGAGGCGGAATTGATCGAGGACAGCGGAGAGGAAACGCTGAGCAGCGTGGAACGTGCGGGTTTCGAGCAGGAGGCCCGCCGCTTCGCCGATGCGCAGGGTTACAGCGTGGACTGGGATTCGGTCGAGCGGCTGGACGATGCTTCGCTGATCAACGGTGTTTCGCAGATCGCCCCCTTCGATGCCGCCGCCAAGCAGGCCTTGCTGGAAGCGGATGACCTGTCGCAGCGCTGCGAGTTGCTGGTGCAGCTGATGCAGTTCTTCGCCCGCCGCGATGGCGACAGCGACCGGGTGACCCTGCAGTAAGAACCGCCCGCATTACGCGGTCAGATATCGAAGCTGGCCCGCAACCCGTCGATCACATATTGTGCGGCCAATGCGGCCAGCAGGACGCCCAGCAGGCGAGTGATCGCCGCTTCCACCTTGTCGCCCAGCAGCCGCATCAACGGCCCTGCCGCGATCAACGCCGCCAGCGTCAGCACCAGCACCAGCGCAAGCGCACCCAGCACGACTACCGTCGCCAGCGGATCGCTGTCGGAACTGGTCAGCAGCATGATGGTGGCGATCGCGCCGGGCCCGGCCAGCATCGGCATCGCCATGGGGAAGACGGAGACGTCCTCCACCTCGTCCGCCAGCACCTGTTCCGCCCGCTCCTCGCGCCGCTGCGTGCGTTTTTCGAACACCATCTCCAGCGCAATGACGAACAGCATGATCCCGCCTGCGATGCGGAAGGAATCGAGCTCGATATGCAAGGCGTTCAGCAATTCCTCGCCGAACAGCGCGAAAAGGACGAGGATGATCGCGGCGATGCCGACGGCGCGGGTCGCCATGTTGCGGCGCTGCTGCGTCGTCGCATCGGCGGTCAGGCCCGCATAGATCGGCGCGCAGCCGGGCGGGTCGATGACGACGAACAGCGTAACGAAAGCCGAAATGAACAATTCGATCATCAGGGCTGCTCCGCTTTCTCGAATGTCGCACCATCCCACATTTCGACCGAGATCTTCGCGGTTCCATCGGCAGTAGCGGACGAGCGCCAGCGCAGGGTTCCGTCGCTCGATGCGCCCGCACCCGCTCCTGCAATGCGAGACGGTATCGCGGCGAGATTGTCGCAGGAGGCGACGCGCGTGGCGATGAAATCGTCCGGCTCGGCAAACGGGATTCCAATTTGGAAGAGACGCATGACCCAGCGATAATTGCCATTCGACTGGCGCTGCCACACCGTGTCGTAGGTGCCGGAACCGCCGTCTGCGCCCTGCCATTCGCCTTTCGCGACGGACAGCGTTCCGTCGCAGCTTGCCAGGATCAGGCGCGGCTGCGATCTGGCGACGCGCGGCGCGTTTGCCGCGATTTGCGCCGCTGCGACGCCCGAAGCCGCGAAATCCGTCGCACCTTCCAGCGACCCATCCTCGCGCATGGCGCGGGCCATGGCCAGTTCCGCCGCCACCACTTCACCGGGCTTGGCCACGGCACGCAAACGGTCGCGCGGATCGCCGCCCGCAGCGCAGGCGCTGAGTGCAAGCGTCGCCAGCATCGCCCCCGCCGATGCTAGAATGGCGCGACGAGTGATATCGCCCCGCCTCACAGCGCGTTTTCGGGAAGGGTCAAACCCTCGTTGCGATAGGCGGCCACCAGCGTGTTCCGCAGCAGCACCGCTATCGTCATCGGGCCCACCCCGCCCGGAACGGGGGTGATGGCAGCCGCGTGTTCCGCCGCTTCAGCGAAGGCGACATCACCGACCAGCCGGCCCTTCTCCGCACCATTTTCAGGCGGCAGGCGATTGATCCCGACATCGATGATCGTAGCGCCGGGCTTGATCCAGTCGCCCCTGATCATTTCGGGCCGGCCCACCGCTGCCACCACTATATCCGCCCCGCGCACCACATCCGCCAGATCCTTCGTGCGACTATGCGCTATGGTCACAGTCGCATTGGCGTCGAGCAGCAATTGCGCCATCGGCTTGCCGACGATGTTGGACCGTCCGACGACTACGGCACTCTTGCCCGACAGATCGCCCATCCGGTCGGTCAGCATCATCATGCAGCCGAGCGGCGTGCAGGGAACGAACCCTTCCTGTCCGACGGCGAGACGCCCGGCATTGGTGACATGGAACCCGTCCACGTCCTTGTCTGGCGAAATCGCGGCGATGATCGCCTGTTCGTCCAGCTCTCCCGGCAAGGGCAATTGCACGAGGATGCCGTCGACGGCCGGGTCGCCGTTCAGCCGCTCCAGCAGCGCCAGCAGATCGGCCTGGGCGATATCGGCGGGCAGTCGATGCTGGAAACTCGCCATGTTCGCCGCGACGGTCGCCCGCCCCTTGGCGCGCACGTAAACCTCGCTCGCCGCATCGGAGCCGACCAGAACGACCGCGAGACCCGCCTTTCGCCCCGCCTCGCTTTCAAACTCCGCGGCGACCCTGCCGATTTTGTCCCGCAGCTTTCCAGCGAATGCCTTACCGTCGATGATCTGCGCGGTCATGCCGCCGCCACGGCGACATTGCGCAGGACGATTTCCACCAGTTGCAGGATGATGATGAGAACCAGCGGGCTGAAATCGATGGCCCCCGTTCGCGGCAGGATACGCCGGATCGGCGCCAGCACCGGCTCCAGCAGCGTGTTGATCGAATTATAGACCGTGGCGGCGAACTGGTTTGACTGGTTCACGACATTGAAGGCGAACAGCAGGCCGATGACGAACTGGACGATGATCAGCATCAACAGGACGCTGGTCAGCAATTCGACGATCTGGAGCAGGGTAATCAGAAACACGGGGCGGATACCTTGATGCGAGAATGGAAAGGGCGGGCAGGTTCGGGCCGCCTTCTACAGGAGGCCGCGCCCCGCTATCAACCGCATAATCCGCTATCAGGCCGGGCTGTTCTCGCCGACGCGCTCCATGGGTTCGAGCAGGGTGCTTTCGCGGATGGTCCAGCGCAATTGTTCGGGCGTTGCGCCCGGTACGTCATCGGCGCGCACCAGCGTGATCGTTCCGCGCCGCGGGGCGCTGACGACATCCTTGTCGGCAGTTGCTCCCTCGAACAGCAAGGTGACCCGCGCCTCGCAATAGGTAGTGCCCGCCGCCCCTTCCATCCGCAGATCGCCCACTTCGAGTATCGGGTGGCCCCAGCCCTCGTGAAGTTTCCTGAGCTGACCGGCACTCACGCCCCGGCTGCTGCCCCATACCCGCGCCGCCCGGTCGAACCGCTTCGCGTCTATGGCCGCGGCATAATAGGCCAGCACGTCGCCGCAATCGCGGCTGTTCAGATCGCCCTCGCCGGCAGCGAACATCTCGCGATCCGCTGGTGCGGCAGGCGCATCCGACGCTCCGCAGGCCGGAAGAGCGGCCAGGAGGACAAGGGCTAAAGGTGACAGCACTCGCATCGTTTCAATCCGCCCTTATCAAGGTTCCCGCCCCGCGCGAGGTAAAGAATTCCAGCAGCATGGCGTGGGATACCCTGCCGTCGAGGACCACCGCCGCATCGCAGCCCGATTCCACGGCGGCGACACAGGTTTCCAGCTTGGGGATCATGCCGCCGCTGATCGTGCCGCGCTCGCTCAGGGCCGCGATGGCAGAGGGCGTGAGGTCCGTGATCAGCTCGCCTTCTGCGTCCAGCACCCCCGCCACATCGGTCAGCAGGAACAGGCGGGCCGCGCCCAGGGCTGCGGCGACCGCGCCCGCCATGGTATCGGCGTTGATATTGTACGTTTCGCCATCGTCGCCCGAACCGATCGGCGCGATGACGGGGATCATGCCCGCCGCACTCACGGTGTCGATGATCGTCGTGTCGATGCGGGTCGGTTCGCCCACGAAGCCGAGGTCGACCGCCTTCTCGATATTGCTGTCGGGGTCACGCGTCTTGCGCTCGATCCGGGTCGCGGTAACCAGATTGCCGTCCTTGCCGCTGATGCCGATGGCGGTGCCGCCCGCATTGGCGATCCAGCCGACCAATTGCTTGTTGATCGCGCCCGACAGGACCATCTCGGCAATCTCCGCCGTCTGCCGGTCGGTGACGCGCAACCCGTCGACGAAGCGGGATTCGACGCCCAGCTTCTTCAGCATGGCCCCGATCTGCGGCCCGCCGCCATGCACGACGACGGGGTTGATGCCGACCGCCTTCAGCAGCACGATATCTTCGGCGAAATCGCGCGCGGCGCCCTCGTCGCCCATGGCATGACCGCCATATTTCACGACGAACGTCCGCCCGGCATAGCGCTGGAAATAGGGCAGCGCCTCGATCAGCGTTTCCGCCTTGGCAAGAAATCTGCGATCTTCCGAATTCGCCATTGCCGCCCCTTCGCCAGCCTCGTTCCGGGCAGGACTGCCCGCCGCCCTGCCGCCTAGCGGTTGCTGCGCCTTACGGGAAGCTGCTTCACTTCATCGTCGCGACATTGCCGGCCGCGATATAGACCTGTTCGCCGGTGGCGAGGTCGTTGCTTATGCTGTCGGGCAGTTCCATCCCGTCGAGCGAGCGCACGGTGCCGGTCACGGTCACGCGGCTGCCGGGAGCGATGTCCTTCATCCCTTCGCGCGCCATGGCGGGTGTGCGCGTTTCATCGAACATCACCAGCGTTTCCGCTGTGCCGGTGCCGATGGTGAAGGCCTCGTCCCCCACCACGCGGTTGACGGCGACACCGGGCAGTTCGATCGTCCGGCCGATCATCCGGTCCACCTGCCCCAGCATGACCGCTCCCGTTTCTGCGGCAGGACCGGTATCGGGGGTAGATGGGTCGGTGAGTGGTTCCTGCATCGTGACGGGAGCATCGGCCGGCACGATATCGTCAGCGCCAGGATTCGGGTTCAGAAACCATGCGACCAGCGCGATTGCCAGCAACACGAGCAATACGACCCAAATCCATTTGGCGCGCGACGCTACGGGATCCTCTTTATCGGTCATCCATCGGCCTCCCCAATTTCAATCGCACCTTGAACGGCCGCGTGAAGTTGCGGTTCCGCTGCCAGTGTGCTGTCGGTGTGCTGTCGGCCTGCCGCTAACCCGTAGAGGGCACGAGAATGTCGAGCGTGATCCGCTGCCCCGGCGGCTGGCGCCGAGGGTGGATACCGGCCCCCGCAAGGGCTGGGCCATGCGGGGCGAGGTGATCGCGACTATCGCCGAGATGTCCACCGTCTATTGATCGCGGGGTTTCCGCTGAAGGCGCGGATAGCGAATTGCCAAGCATCCGCCGCGCTGTATGGATGCCGCGATGAGCAGGATCGTCAAGTTTCCGAAGAAACGCCGCCGCAAGGGGCGCTGGACGACTGCGCGCGACTATGGCGCGGCGAAAACCCCGCGCTTCGGCCAGTCGGGCAGGAAGGGAGGCGGACTGCTTCGCCGCATCCTGCCGCTGCTGCTGCTGGTGGCGGCGATAATTGCCTGGACGATCTGGCAGGGCGCGCGCGACCCCGACACCCTGCCGCAGCCGCCGGGCGCTCCGCCCCCGCAGGAGGAAACGGCGCTCAGCCGGTCGTCTCCTTCTGCCGGGCTCGAGGCGCAGCAGCCGGGTGCAGGCGGTTTTGCAGGGGCTTCGCCTGCCGACATTCATTCGGCAAATTTCACCCGCTGCGGCAGCGGGAAAAGGGTGAACTGCGTCGTGGACGGCGACACGATCTGGTTCGGCGGAGAGAAAATCCGCTTCGCCGCTATCGACACGCCTGAAATCAGCAGCCCCGGCTGCGCCCGCGAAGCCGAACTGGGCGAAGCGGCCACGGTGCGGATGCAGGAATTGCTGAACGAGGGGCCCTTCGCGCTGACCCTGAACCCCGGCGACGAAAACCGCGACCGCTACGGCCGCCTCCTCCGCCGCGTCAGCCGCGATGGACAGGATTTGGGCGAAGTGCTGATCGCCGAAGGCCTGTCCGACCGCTGGCCGAGTTCAATCGACTGGTGCGGGTGATGCGACGCTAAATCGCTTGGGGCTTTGACAATTTCTGGTAACGGCGGAGAATGTCAACCGAGCACCTTGTTCCTGAAGATCTGCGACAGCTTTACCACGTTAAAGAGTGGCGGAACGCGACTGGGGTCTTGCAGACGGCAGCACCCGAAGAATGGGCAGAAATCGTTCAGATACTCCGCAATTTCAGACTGCTCAGATCAGAAGTTACCACGGCTGGTGGAGCCAAGTCCCCAATTGCGGGGAGGATTGACAAGGCTTTCTACGACAAAGGTTGGGTTGAGCGGAAATTTGAAACGAAGATAGAAGTTGATGATAATTCGTACGAGACACCGACGCACAGCGTCGACTGCTTCAAAGGCAGGGTGGGTGTCGAAGTCGAATGGAACAATAAAGATCCATTCTACGACCGTGATCTCAACAATTTTCGCTTGTTGTTTGATCTCAGAGTCATGGATGTGGGCGTCATAATCACCCGATCTACCGAGTTACAGACCATATTCAAAGCGTTGGGAAAGGGCGCAAGCTATGGTGCTTCGACCACTCATCACAGCAAGTTATGGCCACGACTTGAAGGGGGAGGCGGAGGCGGCTGCCCGGTTCTGACATTCGCGATCAGACCCGCACTCTATGTGGAGGACTGAACCAGATTATTCTGCGGGAAGCGCGGCGCTGTTATACCTGTATGTATCCCACGTCGGCCTGTATTCATCGTCAGCCTGATTACCCCAAACCGTCCAGCCGTCACGTTTGCCGCGACTGAATAATTCGATACGCGGCCCCCAACTGCATTCTTCTATGATGTCATATTGTTCGTCTGGCTTTCGGCTATGCTCACGCTTGCGACTCTGTATCATATTCACCTGGCTGCGCCCGGGAGCGAGCGTTCTCGCGTTTTTGCCCCTCACTCCAAAAAGTAGAATCTCGGTCACGTTTCGGAAATAGAATCCGACGCCCCGTCCGTCCGAGCCTCCGTCCTTGCGGATCTTGTGCCACACGATGTTCGAAATGTAGCGGAACCCCCAAGCTTCCATGACTCGCAATCCATCGGGAAGCAGCGCATTGGGAACCCACATGTAGAGATGAGCCGGATCAGATGTAATGTCCTGAACCGGCAAGGCACAGATCTCTTCCAGCTTCATGGTACCATAACGGTTAAGGCGCTTGTGCTCGGGAGCTACCTTGCCAGTGCGGTTCTGGAACTGCCAGGGCGGATCGGCCAGAACTGTCCCGAACTTTGTTCCTGCCGCGGCACGAACAAGATCAAGACCGGGTGACACGAGTTTTTCATCACAGAACATAACAAGATCTTCTAACCGTTCTTGTCACGTGTCAAGCCATCCTCCCGCAAAACTGTTCACTCCGCCGCCACCGTGATGCTGTCGCCGAACAGGCCCGGTCCCTGGTCGGCGCTTTCCTCCGTGTCGTTCGCTTCGCCGCCCTTTGCCTTGCGGCGCTTGTCGAAGCTGCTCCACACGTCCTGCCAATTGCCGGTGGTTGCGCCCTTGGAATATTCGGTCGCGCGCGTTTCGAAGAAATTGGCATGTTCCACGCCGTTCAGCAGCGGGGTCAGCCACGGCAGCGGGTGGTCTTCCACCATGTAGATCGCCGGCAGGCCCAGCTGCGACAGGCGCCAGTCGGCGATGTAGCGGATGTATTTCTTGATTTCCTTCGGCGTCATGCCGGGAACCGGGCCGTCCTCGAAAGCGAGGTCGATGAAGGCATCCTCCAGCCGCACGGTCGTCTGGCAGGTGTCCATGATGTCCTGCTTCACCGATTTGGTCAGGCAGTCGCGTTCCTGGCAGAAGGCGTGGAACAGGCGGGTGATGCCTTCGCAATGCAGGCTTTCATCGCGCACCGACCAGCTGACGATCTGCCCCATGCCCTTCATCTTGTTGAAGCGCGGGAAGTTCATCAGCATCGCAAAGCTGGCGAACAGTTGCAGCCCTTCGGTGAAGCCGCCGAACATCGCCAGCGTGCGGGCGATATCCTCGTCATTGTCGACGCCGAACTGCTGCAGATAATCGTGCTTGTCCTTCATCTCCTCATATTCGAGGAACATGCCATATTCGCTTTCCGGCATGCCGATGGTGTCGAGAAGGTGGGAATAGGCGGCGATATGCACCGTTTCCATGTTGCTGAACGCCGCCAGCATCATCTTCACTTCCGTGGGCTTGAACACCCGGCCGTATTTTTCGTGGTAGCAATCCTGCACCTCGACATCGGCCTGGGTGAAGAAACGGAAGATCTGCGTCAGCAGGTTGCGTTCATGCGCGGACAGGTTCTGCGCCCAGTCGCGGCAATCCTCTCCCAGCGGCACTTCTTCGGGCATCCAGTGGATCTGCTGCTGGCGTTTCCAGAAATCGTAAGCCCACGGATATTCGAAGGGCTTGTAGGTCTTGCGGGCTTCGAGCAACGACATGTGGTGTCTCCGTGGGAAAAACGATTCTGGTACATATAGGGAATCATGGCGGCGATTCGAAGGCTGACCCTATCCTTTCGGCGGGGATAAGTCCGGCCCGATCTTTTCATTTCCGGGGTTGCAATCGGCGTATCCCGCAGCCCGCCGCGCTTTCCCATCGGCCCCGGTCGCGGAACTCAAGCACCAGCCCGCCCGTTGTCTGGGTAAAGGCGGCGTCCGCGCCGCAACCAGCATAGCGAAAAGGACGATTCCCATGGGCGAATATGAACCCGACGACAGCCGCAAGGTCACTCTCAACCCCGGCGACACGCCCGGCGAACCGCCGCGCACCGGCCCGCGCGAAGGCGAAGCGCGCGCCCGTGCCGAGGACGCCGAGCACAAGGACAGGAAGCCCGCCGCGACCAATGAGGCGGTACCGGCCCCCGGCGACGGCAAGAGGCTGCCGCAGCAGCAGCAGAAGGCGCAGCAATCGCAGTCACAGAATGGCCAGTCGCAATCGCAGGGCACCGAAAAGAAACCTGGTGGAACGCGGGAGATCAACTCGAAGCAACCTGAAGGGTCCCCCCTCGCCGGTAACCAGCCACAGGGTGCATCGGGAACGCCCGGCGACCCCCGCCCGCATTACGATCAATATGAGGTGAACCAGCCCTCCAACATCGGGCATAATGACTCTGCCGCGCCGCGGCAGCAGGTGGGCGGCACGATTGCGGATGCCGCACCCGAACAGGCCCCCGACATCTCCACTCCCGCCGAACAGGAGCAGCCCGGCGACACGGATCGCCGCCGTGCACAGGCGGAACAGCAGTCCGATGGCAAGGCCCAGACCGGCTATGGCAACAGCCGCAACGAGGATGGCGAGAGCGAGAAAGACGCCGCAGCAAAGGGAGACGGAGAGGACGAATCCGCGGACGAGGACGGCGTAGAGGCGCATGACAAGGGCAAGCCGGGGCTGACCGATACGCCAGACGGGGTGGCCCGTGCAGACGGCAACCGTGCCCTCTATGAAGGACCGGACAGCTAGATCGCCCATCAGGAGCCTGCCGCCGGGACTGAACAGCGCGGTGATGGAACTCCGCCGATCCTGTGCCGTTCATTTTCATGAGAACCAATACAAACGAGGAAACCTGCATGTTCGAGAAGATCCGCATCAAGGAACACATGGAAATCGCCGATTCGTCCGGCCAGCACGTCGGCACCGTCGACGAGGTGGAAGGCGACAACATCAAGCTGACCAAGACGGACGCCGCCGATTCCATGCACCACTTCATCCCCATGGACGCCGTCGATCGCATCGACGACAACCGCGTCTATCTAAAGGCCGGCGCGCGAATTCCAGACGGCCTTGGGAACAAGGCATCGTCTTGAGAATTAGAGTCCTGAGCATCTGCAGGACATAGAGTTTCTACCGTGTCGCAAGGCCGGTAGCAAAAGGGCCCCCAGCCTCACGACGGTGAGGTTGGGGGTTCCAATTTCTGCGCCGAAATCTCGTTCTCCGCCCTTTTGCGTCCGGGTCAGAACAGAATTTCGAAGAGCTGCCAGACGATCCAGCCAGCGACCGCCAGCACCACCAGTGCGAATGCCCGCGCGATGGCAGGCCGCCGCCGCCCCACGCCGCTCCACAGGACATAGGCCATCACCAGAAGCAGGGCGAGGCCCAGCAGATAGAAGATGATGGTCATGATCATGCCGCGCGTGAACGCAGCTTGTCGGCGGAGCGCGATGCAGCGGTGCTGCCGGCAGCCGATTGCAGGGGGATCACGGCAGGCGGTCGCCCGTCAGCGTCGGAACCTCTTCATCCGCATGATCGAGCGCCATGTCGGCTGCATCCACGATCGCGACAATCAGCGCGAGTACCGCCAGCGCCAGCGCCGTGCGGCGCAACATCTTCGCCTTGCCCGCATCCTCGGTCCGCCGCGATCGTCGCAGAACCAGCAGCGCGACCAGCAACAATGCAATAATCATGACTGTCATGCTGCTGTTTCCTGCAAACAAGGTTCACGGCAATCGATGCGCTGCGCTGCCTTTCGGCAGAACGCGTCGCCGCATGCCTGCCGTCATTGGCAGCTCAGGCATTCCTCGTAATCGGTCTGCTCGCCCGCGGCGAGTTCGAACTTCGTCGCCTCGGTCGTATTGTCGGCCTCGACACCGCCGGCGAATCCTGCGCGCTGGACGCTCTTCGACCGCAGGTAATAGAGCGACTTGATGCCCTTCTCCCACGCCTGGAAATGCAGCATCGCCAGATCCCATTTGTCGACATCGGCGGGGATAAACAGATTGAGGCTCTGCGCCTGGTCGATGAAGGGCGCGCGGTCTGCGGCGAATTCCAGCAGGTAGCGCTGATCGATCTCGAAGCTGGTCTTGAAGGTCGCCTTCTCCTCCGCCGTCAGGAAGTCGAGATGCGCGACGGAACCGGCTTTCTCCAGGATCGAGTTCCACACATTGGTCGAATCCTTCGACTTTTCGCGCAGCAATTTCTCCAGATAGGGGTTCTTCACCACGAAGCTGCCCGACAGCGTCTTGTGGGTGTAGATATTGGCCGGGATCGGCTCGATACACGCGCTGGTGCCGCCGCAGATGATGCTGATAGACGCGGTGGGCGCGATCGCCATCTTGCAGGAGAAGCGCTCCATCGCGCCCATATCCTCGGCATCGGGGCACGGTCCGCGCTCATGCGCCAGCATCATGGATGCCTCGTCCGCCCCGGCCGAGATGTGCTTGAACATCTTGAGGTTCCAGACCTTGGCCATCGCGCTTTCCAGCGGGATGTTCTTGGCCTGCAGGAAGGAGTGATAGCCCATCACGCCCAGCCCCACGCTGCGTTCGCGGCTGGCGGAATATTTCGCCCGCGCCATTTCGTCCGGCGCCCGGTCGATGTAATCCTGCAGCACATTGTCTAGGAAGCGCATCACATCCTCGATGAAGCGCTTGTCGCTGTGCCATTCGTCCCATTTTTCCAGGTTGAGCGAGGACAGGCAGCAGACCGCCGTTCTGTCGTTGCCCAGATGGTCGCGGCCCGTTGGCAGCGTGATTTCGCTGCACAAATTGGAGGTCGACACCTTGAGGCCGAGATCGCGGTGATGCTTGGGCATCATCCGGTTCACGGTGTCGGAAAAGACGATATAGGGTTCGCCCGTGGCGAGGCGCGTTTCCACCAGCTTCTGGAACAGGCTGCGCGCATCCACCGTGGCGCGAACTTCGCCCGTCTTGGGCGATGTGAGGTCGAATTTCTCGCCCGCGCGCACCGCTTCCATGAAGGCGTCGGTCAGCAACACGCCGTGATGCAGGTTCAGCGCCTTGCGGTTGAAATCGCCCGAGGGTTTACGGATTTCGAGGAATTCCTCGATTTCAGGGTGCGATACGTCGAGGTAGCAGGCGGCCGATCCGCGCCGCAGCGATCCCTGGCTGATCGCCAGCGTCAGGCTGTCCATCACCCGCACGAAGGGGATGATGCCGCTGGTCTTGCCGTTGAGGCCCACAGGCTCGCCAATGCCGCGCACATGGCCCCAATAGGTGCCGATGCCGCCGCCCTTGCTGGCAAGCCACACATTTTCATTCCAGGTGCCGACGATGCCTTCCAGGCTGTCCTCGACGGAATTGAGATAGCAGGAGATCGGCAGGCCGCGATGGGTGCCGCCGTTGGACAGGACGGGCGTCGCGGGCATGAACCACAGGCGCGAGATGTAATCATACAGCCGCTGGGCATGGTCCTGATCGTCGGCATAGGCATCGGCCACGCGGGCGAACAGATCCTGAAAGCTCTCATTCGGCAGCAGATAGCGGTCGATCAGCGTCTCCTTGCCGAAATCGGTCAGGAGATCGTCACGAGAATCATCGGTCACCACGGTAAATCGGCGATCGTTGATCTTCTTGCTGTCATCGACGCCCTTGCCATTCGTCGCGACATTGGCGCGCGCTGCCTCGGCAAGGGTGCCGGCCAGGGCATCGGTCAGAACCTCGGCGGCTTTTTCGTCCACCAGGTCATCCGATCCGCTATCGCGTCTTTCCAAGTTACTCATATTGTTATCCGTAACTGCTACTGCGCCACGGCCCATATTTTTACTGTTTATGGGATCTATACTCTGGCTCCTTTCCAGCATGACCTCCTCGTCGAAACCTTCGTGGAACGCCATGTACATACCCTCCATTTTGAGAGCGTAAGCCAGCATTCACCTGTCGAGTGACAGACGGTGCGTAACTTTGATTCTCAATTGCTATGCAGTGAGCACCACAAGATGATGGGGCATCGGCCCGTTGCTCGCTGCTATGGATGGTATAATTGCGCGGAATAATATCACCTGTCAAGACGCGGAAGAATGCCTCCTGTCATGGATTATACCCGACTCACTCGCAGGCTCTTGGTCAGCTAAGTTGAAGGCTGTGAGCCATCTAAAATGGGCAAGTGTTGACCGAAGAGTCGCCGTTCCACTCCAGAAAATCGTCATCATCGGCGTCGTCATTGCGGACTGACCACCATTCAAATTTGATGGCGCCAGTCAAGTTATCCACAACACATAAATGTCGGTTTACATAGCCCGCGACTTCAACTGGCTTCTTTCGAGCAATCATTTTTACCCTCCATTCGCTGCCCACTAGATATGGTGGTGCGCTCCTTAACTACATACCTTATGTGCCAATTTGACGTGCTGCAAGCACCACAAAAGTCGGGCAGCGCAAATTTTTGTTGGTAATTTGTTCTCGCCATCCAGCGCGGCGCGTGGATCATCCTTGGGTCGCAGGCAGCGCAAGCGGAAAATCGCATCGGGGAAAAATAATCCGGCAGGGCGGAGCCGGGCAGCGCAAACAAAAAGGGGCCTCGCCGCGGCGAAGCCCCTTCACGTGCATGAACGGTCCGGAGCGTAGCCCCAGCCCGGTTCGCGGCGATCATTCCATCGTGTCGGCGCGCTCGTTGATTGCGTCGGCACGGACTTCGCCAGCTTCCTCGACAGCATCCGCACGGGCGTCCAGCGTCGCTTCGCCAGCTTCGGTCATGGCGTTATCGGCTGCATCTTCAAGCTGATCAGCCCGCATGTCGGAGCGTTCCTCGACGATATCGGCCTGCTCTTCGAGCGCATCGCCGCGTTCCTCGACAGCCGAATCGGGGCCGCAGGCGGCCAGCAGCGCGAATACGGGCAGGGCAGCAAATGTCATCTTCTTCATAATTCTCGTCCTTCCTAGACTTGCGGGCAGAGAGGCGTTCGTCTGATCGGCGCCATTTTTCTGCCATATTCATCCGACCAACGCCGCGGGGCTTACGCTGTTCCGGAAAAAGGCACAATTGCCTTATTCATGCGGAATGGCTCAGGCGGCTTTTCGCGCGTGTGCCGCCACGGCGTCGGCGATCTCCTCCACCAGTTCGACCGGCAGATCGTGGCCCATGCCGGGAATGATCTTCAGTTCCGCACCGGGTATATGCGCGGCGGTGTCGCGACCTGCCTCCACCTTCACCAGCGGGTCGGCTTCGCCATGCAGCACCAGCGTCGGGGCCTTCACATCGGCCAGCCGCTCGCGCCGGTCGCCATCGGCAAGGATGGCGGCAAGTTGCCGCGGCAGGCCCTGCGGATGGAAGCTGCGTTCGAAATTGGCGCGGATATTCTGTTCGAGCCTGTCCTCGGCAGCGGGATAGGCCGGACTGCCGATGGCTCTGGACAGGCGCTTCCCATGGGCGAGGATATTCGGCATCTCGGTATTTTTCGGCCTGGCGGTCAGCGCCGCCAGCGCCCCCTTCTCGGCTTGCGGCAGGCGGCGGTGCCCGGTCGTGGACATGATCGAGGTCAGGCTGGCGGTGCGCTCGGCGTGTTCCACCGCCACCAATTGCGCGATCATCCCGCCCATCGACGCACCGACGATATGTGCCTTGCGAATGTCCAGCGCGTCCAGCAGTCCGACTGCATCCGCCGCCATGTCCGAGAGGGTATAGGGAACCCGCGGCTTCAGGCCGAAACGCGCTTTCAACACGGTCAGGGGAATGGAAGGCACGCCCGCGGAATCAAACTTCTCGCTGAGGCCGATGTCGCGATTGTCATAGCGGATAACCCTGAAACCGCGCTCCGTCAGCGCCTCCACCAGTTCCATGGGCCACAGCGTCAGCTGCGCGCCCAGCCCCATGATCAGCAGGATCGGCGGCGCGCGCTCGTCACCGTAATCCTCATATTCCAGCGTGATGTCATTCGCCTTGATCTGCGCCATCAGTCCTTTCCCCTCTCCGCCCGTTATCTCTGTCCATGTCGAACATTGCCCGGAGAATTCCTGTCGGGTTTGATGGCAGCGATCAAGGCACCAGCACGGTATCGCGCGCTACCGGGTCCGTCTCCGGGTAATCCAGCGTGAAATGCAACCCGCGGCTTTCATGGCGGCTGAGTGCGCTCCGCACGATCAGTTCGGCGCATTGATGCAGATTGCGAAGTTCGATCAGATCGGTGGTGACGCGGAAAGCGCCGTAATATTCATCGATCTCGCGGCCCAGCAGATCAATCCGGCGCGCGGCGCGTTCCAGCCGCTTGGTGCTGCGCACGATGCCGACATAATTCCACATGAAGCGGCGGATTTCCGTCCAGTTCTGCTTGATGACCACCTCCTCGTCGGAATGGGTCACGCGGCTTTCGTCCCATTCGCGGATGGCGGGCGGTTCGTCCAGATCGGTCCAGCAGGAATTGATGTCGCGCGCCGCCGCCTCGCCAAAGACGAAACATTCGAGCAGGCTGTTCGACGCCAGGCGGTTCGCGCCGTGCAGACCGCTTTCGGTGCATTCCCCCGCCGCCCACAGGCCCGGCAGGTCGGTACGGGCGTCCAGATCGACGATGACGCCGCCGCAGGTGTAATGCTGCGCCGGCACGACGGGGATCGGCTGCCGCGTCATGTCGATGCCGAGGCCCAGCAGCTTGTCATGGATCGTCGGGAAATGTTCGCGCACGAATTCCGGCGGCCTGTGGCTGATATCGAGATTCACGAAATCGAGGCCGTAGCGCTTGATCTGGTCGTCGATGGCGCGGGCGACGATGTCGCGGGGCGCAAGTTCGCCGCGTTCATCGTAATCGGGCATGAAGCGGCGCCCGGTTTCCGGGTGCAGCAGATGTCCGCCTTCGCCCCGCACCGCCTCGGTGATGAGGAAGTTCTTCACCTCCAGATTATACAGGCAGGTCGGGTGGAACTGCATGAATTCCATGTTGGCCACCCGCGCGCCGGCCCGCCACGCCATGGCGATGCCATCGCCGGTCGCGCCGCGCGGTGCGGTGGAGAAGCGGTAGCACCGCCCCGCCCCGCCCGCCGCCAGGATCGTCGCGCGGGCGACATGGGCCTCGACCTTGCCGGTGGACTCATCCGCCGCATAGGCGCCCCAGATGCGGCCCGATCCGGAATAGCGTTCCGCATTGCGCCCGGTGATCAGATCGATGCAGGCACGGCCCGGCAGCAGGGTGATGTTGTCATGTGCCATGGCGGCGTTCAGCAAGGCTTCCTGAACGGCCCAGCCGGTCGCATCGTCGACATGGACGATCCGGCGGTGGGAATGCCCCCCTTCCCGCGTCAGATGCAGGTCGCTGCCGGTCCCGTTGAAGGGTACGCCGAGATCGACCAGCCGCTGGATCGAACCGGGCGCCTGTTCGATCACATATTCCACCGTTTCGCGGCGATTGAGGCCGGCGCCCGCCACCATCGTGTCGCGGATGTGGTTCTCGAACGTATCGCCGGTATCCAGCACCGCGGCGATCCCACCCTGCGCCCACGCGGTGCTGCCCCCGGTGAGCGACCCCTTGGCCAGCACCAGCACCTTGCGCGTTTCCGCCAGCGCCAGCGCCGCCGTCAGCCCCGCCGCACCCGAACCGATGATGAGGACGTCGTGGATCATCGCGCGGTCTCGCTCACCCGGTCGGTGCCGGTTGCGGCTGCGCTGGTCAGCGAGACGAACACATCCTCCAGATCCGCCTCGCGCGTGATCACGTCCTCGATCCGCATGCCTTGCTCCTGCAACCGGTTCAGCACCTGGCCGGCGGTGATGCGGTCCTTGTCATAGGTGATCGCCACGCGGCGGGGGTCGAGCAGTTCGACCTTGGCGAATTCCGCATCCCGCGGCGCAGCGTGCAGCGGAGCATCCAGCGTGACCTCGACGATCTTTTCCCGTGCCATGTCGACCAGCTCGCGGGTCGGCTTGTTCGCGATGAGTTCGCCGTGATTGATGATGGCGATATTGTCGCAAAGCTGTTCCGCTTCTTCCAGGTAATGCGTGGTGAGCACGACCGTCACCCCCTCCGCGTTGAGCGATCCGACCAGTTCCCACAATTGCCGCCGCAATTCGACATCGACCCCGGCCGTGGGTTCGTCCAGCACCAGGATGGGCGGGGAATGGACCATCGCCTTGGCGATCAGCAGGCGGCGCTTCATCCCGCCCGACAGCGTCCGGGCATAGGCGTCGCGCTTGTCCGAAAGATGGACGGCGGCCAGCAATTCCTCCGACCGGCGCTCCTTCTTCGGAACGCCGTAGAAGCCGGCCTGGTTCTCCAGAACCTCGAAAGGCGTGAAGAATGGGTCGAAGACAATTTCCTGCGGCACGATCCCGATCGACCGCTTGGCATTGCGGCGGTTCCGGTCGATATCGAAGCCCCAGATCTCGGCCGACCCTTGCGATTTCGTGACCAGCCCGGCCAGGATGTTGATCAGCGTGGACTTGCCCGCGCCATTGGGGCCGAGCAGGCCGAAAATGCCGCCCTGCGGTACGTCGAAGCTGACGCCCTTCAGCGCCAGCTTGCCTTCCCCGCCCCCGGTTCCGGCATAGCGTTTGACGACATCGCGGATGCGGATGGCGGGCGGCGGGGCGTGGGCAGGATCCATGCTGCTGCCCTAGGGGGCGCATGCGGCTTTCGTAAAGAGCGCAGAATCGTATACCGTTCAAGCAGGACCACTCCGGCAGGCGCTAAACATACATTAACGGGCTTTCGCTATTTGTAGCGGCACAATGGCCGTCCATCCGTTCAAACGCGAGGTGATTCGCTTCTTTCCGTTTCCGGTGCGCCAGGCGCTCTCCGCGGTGGGAAGCGGTGTGGTGTGCATCGCCATAGCCGCCATCATGGCAGCCGCGCCGGCCAAGGCGCAGACCGTGACCCTGTCGCAGGCCCGGACAGTCGTGATCGAAGAACTGACCATGACCAAGCTGAAGGACATGGATTTCGGCTATGTCCTCACCAATGGTGCGGGCGGCACGGTGCGGATGACGGCGACGAGGAACAACAGCTGCATCCCCAGCGCCCGTCTGGGCCATAGCGGCATCTGCCAATATGCCGAATTTGCAGGCTATGGCGAAAGCGGCCGGCAAGTGCGGATCAAGCTGCCGGGCGGCAACAAGCTGACGCTGAACGGTCCGGGTGCCGACATTCAGCTGACCAACATGGTGGTCGACGGCACGCCGGAGATGCGCCGTACCGGGCAGGGCAAGGGATTCGTCAAATACCGGATCGATGCGGCCAGCGGGGCTTTTGCCTTTCGTATCGGCGGGACGATCACGATCAATCCGGGCCAGTTGCCCGGCGTCTATGCGGCGCCTTTCGAAGTGCGGATCGAATATGACTGACCGCAATCTGCAGCGTTGAATTTGCTGCCCTGCGGCATTAACGCGGGGTGCATGAGGACACCGCCACCCGAAATAACGATCGTCGAAACGCGCCGCGCCAGCTGCGACGGTGCGGGCGCGATTCGCGGCACGAAGCGGGTGCGCCCTGCCGCGCTTGGTCATCCCCGCGTCTTTCTTGCAATTGACGAGACTGGATATGTCGATTGCGGCTATTGCGACCGGCGATTCATCCTGAAGCATGGCCCCGCCGACCCGGACCATGCCACCGATGTCGAACTGGTGAAGGACGACAAGGCCGGAATGACCGGCGCATCAACGCCGTCCTGACCCTGTAGATACACCTGTGCTTGGCTCGCCGGCTTCATAAGAATGCTTCCGGACCGCTTCCGGGCTTCTTGTAGGAGGCCATCGTGCCAATCGGGCTGGACCAGTCCTGGAAAGCCATTCCTGGTAGTGTCTCAGTTTGAAATTTTCTCTCCCCGCTTTTTGTAAGGGCCGCGTTTCGCTGGCGGCGGAGCCATTTCGTCAATCTTAGCCACAATGTCCTCAAGCGACCACAGGCGGTCGGTGATCCCTGCTGCCATAGCGGGCGTCACCTTGAGTGATTTGTGGATGCGGCAGAAGTTGTAGAACGCGAAATAGAGCGCCAGCGCGTGAATGTGATTGTCGAGCTTCTTTGAGAAGGCATTAGTCAACCGCGTGAAGCGACGGTTCTGCATACGGATCGACAGGTTCATGCGCTCGACGTGCGACGTGCTTACATGGGCGATGTCGGGATTGCCTTCGACACGGCGATTGCGAATGCCAGTGCATTCGGCGGGGCTGTAGCGAACTTCGCTGCCCTTGCCGCCTTGCTCGCCATAGAGCTTCACGAGCTGGGCATAGTCAACGTCCGCGCCGAAAGCGACTTCCACGGCCTCAAGATAGGCGCGGTGTCCGTCTGTTGTGAGTTGGACCCGATTGGCGAGGCGAGCGCGTAGATCGTCCATCAGGATCATGGCGCTTTCCGCGCCACGGTCGTCAACGAAGTAGGACACCATGAGCTTGCTTTCCGCGTCGATAGCGGTCCACGTCCACACGTCGCCAGCACCATCAGGAGCGGCTTTCGCGGTCGAGACGTTCTTGGCTTTAGCATAGCAGAACGACCAGATTTCATCGCACTGGACCCGGCCCGCTTTTACGTCGCGCACGTTCTCGTCATGGATGGCAAGAGCAGCCTCCCCGGCTTCCACCAGCAGCTTTGAGACAGTGTTAATCGACACGTCCGCGATGCGGCTGATTGAGCGCATGGATGCCTATGAGCGCCTTAAGGCTACAGCACTGACCATGATCGTCCGGGATGTTCCGGCGTCTTTTTGGTCTGAACTGCGTTCGCTTGCGATGATCGCTTACGCTGATGTCGATGCCGACCAGAACGTGCTGCCGGACCAAAAAATCGACCTGCTCCTTCAGCGCCGCCATTTCCAGATGGAGAAGCTCATCGTTGATCTCGCCATTAAGCATGGCCTCTCGCATACCATGAGCCTGATCGTCCAGAACAACCGCCGCCATGCCTATATCCGCAACGGCGATGTCGCCATGACGCAATCCTATGTGCAGGCAATCGGCATGTTGCCGCAGCCCGCAAAGTTTCGCGAGCGTCTCGCCAACTCGATGGAATTGCCCCGCCTTGATTTGGGCGATGAGCCGGAAGGCACTTTCGTGATGCCAACCCTCTATGGCCTGATCGCCCACAACCCCATTGGTCGCCGCTTCAGGCTGGAAGAGCAGAAGTTGGGCATGATCCAGTTTTGCCTTCCCGCCTCTGACTGCAAGGCATGGGCCGCCGAGTTCACCGTTACCGAGATTCTCGAAGCATATCCCGCCGCGCCCAAGAAGGACGTGCCCAAGCGTTCTATGCCTTGGAAGAAGCCCAAGGATGGTGAGGCGTCGGGAGCAGGTGAATAACAATGACAGTTATCGCACAAGGTTTCGTCGGTGAACGGCTGGCCGAGGCGCGTATGGCGCTCGGGCTTAGTGCTACCGTGTTTGCCGACTTGGCGGATTTGAGCGTTCAGTCCGTCTCAAAGTATGAGAACAATCGCCAGACGCCCAAGCTCGACGGGGTCCATCGTTTTGCCTCAATCTTGAAGGTTCCCTACGATTACTTTTTTCGCCCTATGGCCGCTAGAAATGAGAAGCCGATCTTTTGGCGTGGTCGCCTGTCGGCTCCACCCACTGCGCGCGACCGCGCTGAAGTCCGTCTCGAATGGATGAAGGAAGTCGTTGATTATCTGGCGTCCTATTTCGATCTTCCGGCCCTCAATGTGCCTCAAATTGATCATGCAGAAGATCATTTTGGCAGTCTCGATTTCGTGGAACGTGTGGCCGACGAAATCCGGGAATTTTGGGAAATCCGGCCCGGCCCAATGCCTGATACGATTGAGCAACTAGAGACGAACGGCATCTTGATGTCCCGGATTCATGTCCGGGTCGACAAGCTCGACGCCTTCTCTCAATGGTCTGATCGCTTCGGTGTGCCGTTCGTCGTGCTATCGCGGGACAAAGCGAGCGCATGTCGCCAGCGCTTCGATGTGTTGCACGAACTGGTCCATATCATCTGCCACGCGAACATTTCTCAGAAGCGGTTGAATGATCGCGCGTTCTACAAGGCAGCCGAAAAGCAGGCGGACCAAATTGCATCGGCAATACTGTTGCCAGAAGCAGAGTTTGTAGGTGAGCTTTACGCGCCTTCACTTGATGGATTTCTGACTCTCAAAGAGCGATGGGGTGCATCTGTTGCCGCCATGATTATGCGGTCCAAGCATCTTGATCTGATTGATGATGACGATGCACGCCGCCTGTGGATCAACTACAATCGGCGCGGCTGGCGTAAGGGCGAGCCGCTCGACAACAAGCTGGAAAAGGAGGAGCCGCATCTGATCCGGCGCAGCTTTGAGCTTCTTATGGAAGAGGGCGTTCAGTCCGCAAGCCAGATTACGAAAGCACTACCTTTTCCAGTAGCGGACTTGGAGGAGTTAGCCGACCTTGAACCAGGAACGCTCGCCAAAGAAACCGACTCTCGCGCCGCGCCGATCCTCAAAGACGAGTTTCGTCAGGATTCGAATGTGGTGAGCATATTTAGAGACAAGGATTAGTCCTTAGACCAACGCTTCTGAGCAGCTTTTCGGGCAATCTCACTGCGGCGTTCAGAGGAAAGCTTGTCAGCGCGAGCCTTGCCGCCTTCGCTGCCAACAGTCTTATCAGGCTTCTCCGTTTCCGTGTCGTCGTCCTCCTCGCCCGTAGCGATACGAGCGACACGAATAGCCGCGCCGATCACATCGGCTGGGCGCTTCTGTCCTTGTGGTCCTTTAGGCATTATCGCGTGGTCCTAGACGAGCAATAATGGCGTCATAGTCAGCAATGCTCAGGCGCAGAAGTTCGCGGGCATTAGCTTCGGTCATACCGTTGACGATTTTGAGCGTGCCTGCGTCCAACTGCGCGAGTTGTTTTAACGCTTCGGCCTTTGATGCCTTTGCATCGGCAAAAATTTTGGCAAATGTATCCATAGCTCCCTATAATATGGGAACGAGTGGAATGCGCGTCAAATTTCAAAATGAGACACTACCCCATTCCTGCGCTGCTTGACCTGTCCGCCTTTCTGGCGGGCGGACCCGCGGCGCGGGTCAGGATAGCATGCTGTCAGACCTGGTTCATTCGCCATCCGCCATGATCGGCGAACAGACAGCGGGCCGGGTCCGGCCTGGTCTCGTGTCCTGCACTCCTGTTGCGGCGGCGGGTTACGAGGGAAAGGAGCCGATCATGACGAACAGGATGAATATCGCCGGGGCGGCTGCGTTCATTGCCAGTGCGATGACGATATCGGCCCTGCCGGCCGGCGCACAGGTCGCTCATGCGGCGGAGGAGACGATCCTGACCGAAGGCGAGGCGAAACTCGCCCGGCTGCTCGACGGGCGCGTTGCCGGTACGCCGCAGAATTGCATCCCCTCGAATCGAATCCGCGATTTCGAGTCGATCGACCGCACCGCGCTGGTTTATGAAATTGGCGATACGATCTACGTCAATTACACGAGAATACCCGAAACCATCGACGACGACGATCTGGTCCTGTCACGGCAATTCGGAACGCGTCTCTGCCGCCTGGACAATGTAACGACTCACAACCGCAGCAATAATCTGTATTCCGGCAATCTGTTTTTGACCGAATTCATCCCGTACCGTCGCGCGGATTGATGCCGCGCCTTGGGTCCAGCAACCGGCAGATCGGGGCCTGATGAGCCTGCCCTTGCGGCCGTGGGCTGCGGAAATCCTGCACGTCTGGTTTCATCGGCTGCATCCGCCCGACTGGTTCAACCCCGCGCCGGCGGTGGATGCCATGCTGCGGCGCCGGTTCCGGTCCGACCTTCTTGCGCTTGGCGGTCAGCTTGCGGAGACCTTTCTGACAGACCCGCAGCTTGCACTCGCATCCGTTCTGCTCTTCGATCAGGTGCCGCGCAACATCTTTCGTGACGATCCCATGGCTTACCATTGGGATCCTCTGGCACAGGAAATCGCTAAAGGGGCGATCGGAAGGGGCTGGGATGCCGCGATGAACCGCCACGAAAGGCAATTTCTCGGCATGCCGCTGATGCATTCCGAAAATATCGCCGATCAGCAGGCCAGCCTGCGCTATTTCTCGCGTCCGCCGCTGCGCTTCGTCATGGATTTCGCCCGCTCCCACCACCGGATGATCGCGCGCTTCGGACGATTTCCACATCGCAACCCGGTGCTGGGCCGGTTGAGCACGGCGGCGGAGAAGCGCGCGGTTGCCTCGGGATTCAGCTGGTAGCGCCGCCCGGCTGCACGGGGCGAGGCCGCAAAGGTGCCGTCTGGCGACGCGGCGGGGCAAAACGCCCATGGATCGCAACCTTCAGTAGAACAGGTGGTATCTGTAAGCTGCTGCCGTTCCAAGCGTCAGCCTCTTGGCAAGACGCTGCGTCCGATCGATATGACGAACGATCCTCGTCAACTGGCGACATAAATCGGCGAGGGCGTCGCTTGCAAACGCTTCTTCTTCAGGCAGATGTGCGAGCATCCAGAGAAGCAGATCGTTCCGCCTGTAGACCAGCAGCACCGCAAGATAACGGCGCAACGCAGCCTGATCGTGCCGGTCTGCCAGTATTTTCTCCGGCATTTTCAGGAAAAGCGCATCGCCTGCCACCAGCTGGCCGAAGCGTTCGGTGCCCAGTTCCTTTCGGCTCACGGCGTCGCTCTTTCGTGTCCAGCGGGTGAGATCCACGAAATCGACCAGAGCGAAACCTTGTGCGGCGGCGAATTTCGCAACGTCGCAGAACAGCGGCTGCCCAGCATAAAGCGGCTGAAATTCAACTTCCAGCTCCAGACCGAAACAGCTTTCGAGCAGCCGCACACCGGCGCGCAGGGCGTCCAGTTCGCCGCCCTGTATGTCCGCCTTCAGGAAATCGCAGCGCCCGATGCCGGCGTCGTCGAGAGAGATGACCGGCAGGGATGCCGTGTCCATTATGTCGAACCGGGCGGGGTCCGGGAATCGATCGAGAAATTCGCGATCGGGGCGAAAGGTCGAACTCACCTCGCCCTTGCGGCAAAGGTGAAAGGCGACCTCGCCCTGGGCGGCACCGATGGCATGGGGAAGAATTTCGTAACTGAGACAGGGTTGAGGCCTTGCGAGCAAAGCCGCGCGCGAACGCGCGTCGGGTTCGAAGCCGACATAATGGACATGATCGCGAACCGCCGCGAAACGAGAGGGCATCGCACCTGCCGCGCCGATATCGATCAGGGCGATACCGGCCCGGTCCGGGTCCAGCAGGCCGAATGCCTTGTTCAGCAGACGCTTTTCGCGCCTCGCCAGAAGTCCCCCGTCCATAAGTTTGTCCCTGCCCAGCTTCGGCAACACGCCCTTTGCAGCGGTCAGGCCTCAGCGGCTTGGCGCAACTTTACAAGGCCTGCAACCGGCAGTGTCACAGATTGTTTACTATTCCCATTCGATGGTGCCGGGCGGCTTGGAGGTATAGTCATAGACCACCCGGTTGATGCCCTTCACCTCGTTCACGATGCGGGTCGCGACCTGGCCCAGAAAGGCTCCGTCGAAAGGATAGACATCCGCCGTCATGCCGTCGGTGCTGGTCACCGCGCGCAGCGCGCAGACATTGTCATAGGTGCGGCCATCGCCCATCACGCCCACGGTCTTCACCGGCAGCAGCACCGCGAAGGCCTGCCAGATCGCGTCATAAAGGCCCGCCTTGCGTATCTCGTCGAGATAGATGGCATCCGCCTTGCGCAGGATATCGGCCCGCTCCTGCGTCACCTCGCCCGGAATGCGGATGGCGAGGCCCGGTCCGGGGAACGGATGCCGCCCCACGAAAACATCGGGCAGACCCAGTTCGCGGCCAAGATCGCGCACCTCGTCCTTGAACAATTCGCGCAAGGGTTCGACCAGTTGCATGTTCATGCGTTCGGGCAGGCCGCCCACATTGTGGTGGCTCTTGATGGTGACGCTCGGCCCGCCGGTGAAGGACACGCTTTCGATCACATCGGGATAGAGTGTCCCTTGAGCCAGGAAATCCGCGCCGCCGATGGCTTTCGCCTCGGCTTCGAACACGTCGATGAAGGTCTTGCCGATGAACTTGCGTTTCGCTTCGGGATCGGTGACGCCTTTCAGCCCGCCCAGGAACAGATCGGCCACGTCCTTGTGGACGAGGGGGATGTTGTAATGGTCGCGGAACAGGGTGACGACCTGCTCCGCCTCGTTCATCCGCATCAACCCGTGATCGACGAAGACGCAGGTTAGCTGCTCGCCGATGGCTTCGTGGATCAGCACGGCGGCCACGGCGGAATCCACCCCGCCCGACAGGCCGCAGATGACCTTGCCACCGCCGACCTGTTCGCGGATCTCCGCGATCTTGGCCTTGCGGAATTCGGCCATGGTCCAGTCGCCCGCCAGGCCGCAGACACGATGCGCGAAATTGGCCAGCAGGCGGGCACCGTCGGGCGTATGCACCACTTCGGGGTGGAACTGCATGGCGTAGATGCGGCGTTCGTCATTGGCGATGACGGCGAAGGGCGCACCGGCACTGGCCGCAACCGGGCGGAAGCCGGGGGCAAGCCGCGTCACCTTGTCGCCATGGCTCATCCACACCTGGTGCTTTTCGCCGGTCTGCCACAGCCCGTCGAACAGGGTGCAATCATCTTCGATGGTGATGAAGGCGCGCCCGAATTCTCCGGAATCCCCGGCCATGACCTCGCCGCCGAGTTGCAGGGTCAGCGCCTGCTGGCCGTAACAGATGCCCAGCATCGGCAAGCCGCTGTCGAGCACCTCCTGCGGGATGCGGGGACCGTCCGGATCGGTGACGCTGGCAGGGCTGCCCGACAGGATGACACCCTTGGGCAGCATCCGGCGGAAAGCCTCCAGCGCGGCGTTGAATGGCGCGATTTCGGAATAGACCCCCGCTTCGCGCACGCGGCGGGCGATCAGCTGCGTGACCTGGCTGCCGAAGTCCACGATGAGGATGGAATCACCCTGTACGATCTCGGTAAGATGCGATGCGTTCATGGGGCAAGCGCGCTACGCCGCCACCTGCGCCGTGTAAAGCGGCAGAGGCTGCCGGGTCGGATGATGCCGGCGCAAAAGCCCAGTTGCAAAATCCGCAACGGAGGCAGCAGTTTTCTCATTTGTGGAAAGCTGCACGAAAGATTATTTCACCCTTCGAGCCGGGCGGCGGACGTCCTCTCCCCCCTCCAATCCGCCGCCGGCCACTTCATCCTTCCGGAGAATATGTCATGCGCAGATACGCAGCAAATCTTCTGGCATTCGCAAGCGCCGCTGCTCTCAGCGGCATCATGCTCGGTCACACTCTCGTCTGACCGACGACGGAAGCCTCAAGACGGAAAATCAGGGCGTGCCTGTTTCGCAATAGCAGAAACAAGGCGCGCCCTTTTCGTTCGACTCGTCAGCCCTGCATCGTATTCCAGACGGCGCGCAATTCGGTCTTGAGCAGTTTGCCGATATGGCTGCGCGGCATTTCGGCAATCTCGTGCAGTTCGGACAGGCGCTGCGTCTTACCCAGACGCCCGTTTACCCGCTCCCGCAATCTTTCGACCGGCTCCTCTCGCGCGCCGCTTTCCAGCACGACGAAGCCGACCGGCGTCTCGCCCCAGGCATCGCTCGGAACACCGATCACGGCCGCTTCGGCAATCTCCGGCTCCTGCTCCAGAGCCGCTTCGAGATCGACGGGATAGATGTTGAAGCCGCCCGAGATGATGACGTCCTTTGCCCGCCCCACCAGTTCGATAAAACCATCCGCATCGATCCGGCCGATATCGCCCATTCGCATCCAGTCCTCGCCCGTTTCCGGGTCCGTCCACAGGGCTTCCGCCGTCGCCTCCGGCCGGTTACGGTAGCCGATCATCATCGCACCGGAACGGCCGACCAGCTGACCCGCCTGCCCCGCAACCAGAACTTCGTCACCCTCGCCGATGACTTTCAGTGTGTGGCCCGGCGCGGGCCGCCCGACCGTGTGCAATTTATCAGGGAATTCATGGGCGGGCAGCAGGCATGTCACCCCGCCCTCGGTCATGCCGTAGATCTCGATCAGCGCGCCGGGCATCCGGTCCAGAACACGGCGCTTCAATTCGGCCGGGAAAGGCGCACTGGTGCAATATTTGAGGCGCAGGGCCGACAGGTCGAAATCGTCGAACCGCGGCACGTCGAGCAGGCGCCGATATTGTACCGGCACCAGCATCGTCAGCGATATGGCGTGCTCCTGCGCCAGCCCAAGCCAGGCTTGCGCATCGAAGCGGCCCATGATGGTGACGCAGCCGCCCGCCAGCAGCGTGGGCAGGAAGGCGACCATCGTGGTGTTGGAATAGAGCGGCGTGGATGTGAGCGCCTGCACGCCGCCCCCTGATTCTTCGAAATTACGGGCGAGGCTGAGCGCGGTCGTGGCAAATTGCGTCCAGCGCATCGCGTGGGAATGGACGATGCCCTTGGGCGTGCCGGTGGTGCCGCTGGAATAGATGATGTTGAACGGGTCGCCGGGTGCGGGCGAAAAGGGCAGCGCCTCCCGCCCTTCGGCAGCCATCCAGCTGTCCGGGCCGGGGCGCAGATCCTCATCCAGCATGACGATCTGCATTGTCTCGCCGAGATCATCGAAAAACGCCTCGCCCAGTTCATCGCGCTTTGCCCGGTCGATGAACAGGTGCCTTGCGCCGCTGTCGCGCACCATCGCCGCCAATTGTCCAGCGCTGGCGCTTGTGGTCAGCGGAGCCGCCACCCCGCCCGCCCGCACTGCTGCGAGGAAGGTGAGCGCATAATCGGCGCTGCTGGTGCCGAGGATGGCGACTGCCTGCCCCGGCTCCAGTCCGCTGTCCTGCAAGGCGGCGGCGATCCTCTCGACCCGCGTGCCCGTTTCGGCCCAGGTGAGTTCCTGATATTCGTCGCGCAGGGCCCATCGCTCCGCAAAACGCTTCGTATTGGCGGCGATGATGTCAGGAAAGGCACCGTAGGAGGCGTCAAGTTCGGCGCAGAGTTCGGCGGCAGGATCTGTCATGCCGCGCATCCTATGGCATCAGCCAAGCTCTGCAAGGCCCAACGCCATGATAACGCCCAGTGCGGTGGCCACACCGACCCAGTGCCATTTCTCGCGATAGGCTTTCGGAAAAACCTCCATGGCGAGGCTGGCGATCACGGCTCCTGCGGCAAAGCAGCGGATGGCGGCGAGCCATTCACCGCTGATTTCGTCCAGGAACAAGCGGCCTCCGATGGCCGCTCCGGCCAGCAGTAGTGCAGTCGCCCCCCACAAGGCGAGAATCTTGCCCCGCGAGTGACTCTTTCCCGCCATATCCCTTGCTCCGCCCGCCGCTTCGGGCAGGTTGGAGAGCAGGATCGACCCGGCAAGCGCCGCGACTTCCATCGGGGTCGATCCGATCAGCGCCACCCCTAGGGCTAGGTTCTCCGGAATACCATCCAGCGTGATGGCGACCAGCAGACCGCCACCCGAATCCGGCCCGACCCTGCGGTCGATCATGCTGTCCGCCAATGCGAAGGTAACAGCCCCTGCCAGCACCCCGATCGCCGCGATCAGCACCGATCCGTCGGCAAGCGCAGGTTCGATCAGTTCGCTGCTCACGGAAAGCAGCAAGGCGCCACCCGCCATGGCAACCAGAAAGCTTTCGGTGCGGCGACCCAGCTTTCCGTAAAGCCCCCAAATCGCGCCCACCAGCAATGCGCCCGACACCACCGCCACCACGATCACCATCGTCATCATTGTTCCAGATCTCCATGCACTGCGCTGCCTTCCCAAACCCGCGAAAGGCTGTGGAAGGCGGCACGCTGCGCTTCCCTGCGCCCTTCATAATGCCTATATGAAGGGCATGGCCAATAACCCGATCGACGAAACCTCCGAAAACCCGCTCCAGCCGCAGGCACCGGACGCACCGCCCGCCCGCGTGGTGAACCAGAACGGCTATGGCGCCGACTCCATCAAGGTGCTGAAGGGGCTGGACGCCGTCCGCAAGCGGCCGGGCATGTATATCGGCGATACGGATGATGGGTCCGGCCTGCACCACATGGTGTTCGAGGTGTCGGACAATGCCATCGACGAGGCGCTGGCCGGCCATTGCGACCTGGTGCTGATCGAGCTGAACCCGGACGGCAGCGTCTCGGTGGAGGATAATGGCCGCGGCATTCCCGTCGACATGCACAAGGGCGAAGGGGTTTCCGCCGCCGAGGTCATCATGACCCAGCTTCATGCGGGCGGGAAGTTCGAGAATACCAGCGACGACAATGCCTACAAGGTTTCGGGCGGGCTTCACGGCGTGGGCGTGTCCGTCGTCAACGCCCTGTCCGAATGGCTGGAGCTGACCATCTGGCGCGAGGGCAAGGAACACTGGATGCGCTTCGAGCATGGCGACACCGTAGCCCCGCTGGTGGTAAAGGGCGACGCGCCGCCCGCCGACGATGGCGGCAAGCGCAAGGGTACGCGGGTCACCTTCCTGCCCAGCACCGATACGTTCAAGAACGTCACCGAATTCGATTTCGAGAAGCTGGAGCATCGCTACCGCGAACTCGCCTTCCTGAATTCGGGCGTTCACATCAAGCTGCGCGACAAAAGGCACGAGGAACTGGCCGAGCACGATTTGTTCTACGAAGGCGGCATCGCGGCTTTCGTGAAATATCTCGATCGCAACAAGCAGCCGCTGATCCCCGAGCCCATCGCCATTTCTGCGGAGCGCGACGCCATCGGCATCGATGTCGCGCTGGAATGGAACGATTCCTATTATGAAAACGTGCTCTGCTTCACCAACAACATTCCGCAGCGCGACGGCGGCACGCATCTCGCCGCCTTCCGCGCCGCGCTGACCCGTACGCTGAATTCCTACGCCGCGGCTTCGGGCATGATGAAGAAGGAGAAGGTGACGCTGTCGGGCGAGGACATGCGCGAAGGGCTGACCGCCATCGTGTCGGTCAAACTGCCCGATCCGAAGTTCTCCAGCCAGACCAAGGACAAGCTGGTGTCGTCCGAAGTGCGCCAGCCGCTGGAAAGCTTGATGGCCGACAAGATGACCGAATGGCTGGAGGAAAACCCCGCCAATGCGAAGGACATTATCCAGAAGGTCATCGATGCCGCCGCCGCGCGCGAAGCGGCCAAGCGCGCCCGTGAATTGACGCGGCGCAAGGGCGCGATGGATATCGCCAGCCTGCCCGGCAAGCTGGCCGATTGCCAGGAACGCGACCCGGCGAAATCCGAACTGTTCCTGGTGGAAGGCGATTCCGCCGGCGGCAGCGCGAAACAGGGGCGCGACCGCAAGACGCAGGCGATCCTGCCGCTGAAGGGCAAAATCCTGAATGTCGAACGCGCCCGTTTCGACCGGATCATCTCCTCCAAGGAGGTCGGCACGCTGATCCAGGCCATGGGTACGGGCCTTCGCGACGAATTCACGCTGGACAAGCTGCGCTATCACAAGATCGTCATCATGACCGATGCCGATGTCGACGGCGCGCATATCCGCACGCTGCTGCTCACCTTCTTCCACCGGCAGATGCCCGAGATCATCCGTTCAGGCCATCTCTACATCGCCCAGCCGCCGCTGTTCAAGGTCAGCAAGGGCCGCAGCGAAGTCTATCTGAAGGACCAGCCGGCGCTCGACCGCTACCTGGTGGATGCCGGGCTGTCGGGCCGGGTGCTGGAAACCAGCGGCGGCGCGCGCGGCAGCGAGGAATTGCGCGGCCTTGTCGACCATGCGCTGCGGATGCGGAACCTTATCGCTTTCGTTCCGCGCCGCTACGATCCCGCCCTGGTCGAGGCCATGGCGCTGGCTGGCGCGCTGGACCCCGATCTTTCCGACCGTTCGGCGGCGCTGGATGCGGCGGCGGCACGGATGCAGCTTGGCGATCAGGAAGCGGAATGGACGGCGACGATGCGCGGCGACGGTTCGGTGCATTTCGCCCGCATATGGCGCGGCGTGACCGACGTTCACGATATCGAAGCCGCGTTCCTCGGCAGTGCGGAAGCGCGCAAGCTGCACCGCGTGGCCGGCGAGCAGGCCGACGTTTATGAAGGGACCGGACGGTTCGTGAAGGCCGGAACCCATGATGCGGTCAGTCCGGACGGCGAATCTGCCGATGAGACCGATGCCGACAGCCCCGCCTTCACCGATGAAGATGCGATCACCCGCCCGACCGAACTGCTCGATGCGGTGCTCGTCGCCGGGCGCAAGGGGCTGTCCGTGCAGCGCTACAAGGGTCTGGGCGAGATGAACGCCGAGCAATTGTGGGAAACCACGCTTGATCCCGACAACCGGGCCCTGCTGCAGGTCAAGGTAGAGGATGCGGACGTCACCGACGAGATCTTCACCCGGCTGATGGGCGATATCGTCGAACCGCGCCGCGAATTCATCCAGGACAATGCGCTGAACGTCGCCAATCTAGACACCTGATAGTCACAATCGGAAAACGGGAAAAGGGCGGCACCCGGTGACGGTGGCGCCCTCTCCATTGCACGATGATCAATCAGTCGCGCCGCCGGGAATGACCGCCGACGGGCGCGGTGGCGGGCACGTCCGAAGACCGCGTGACCGCAAAGGGGTGATCGTCGTCGTTGCGAACATCCGCGGTAGGCACCATTCCCGCTTCGTTCGATCGCTCCGCGCCGGATTCGGGCGCGACCATATCATCGAACAGCGCTTCGTAATGGCCCATCGCCTGCCTCAGATCCTCCGTCGTGGCATCGCCGTCCCGGGCGATGGTGTGCCCGGCGCGGTAGTGACGTGCGGTATCGCGGTGATCGACCGTCAGATCCTCGTAACGGCGGTCGAAATCGGCCATGGGGAAGCCGCGTTTCGTAAGCACGTCCTTCAACATGCGGTCGGCGCGCAGGACAGCCTCGCGCGGGGCATCGACGAACAGGGCTTTCACCTCCAGCCATTCCTTGCGAAAATGGCCGCGCTCGTCATTGTCCAGCGGGCGGATATTCAGTTCGGCCACGCGTTTCTTGCGGTCTTCCAGATCGCGTTCGGCGGCACTGCGGCCACCGCGACTTTCGAGGGTCCGGTCATATTCGTCGCCGAATTCCTCGCGCAGCGAACCCGTGCGGCGCTGGCGCAGCAGCAGCCAGAGCACGAGCATGCCCACGATGACCAGTAAAGCGATGATCAGCAGGGCTGTCTCATCCATGATTTTTCCTCTCGATCGATATCATTTTCGTCTCGTATTACAGCAGCCAAACGGCTGGTTCATGTGGGTGTTCCGCCATTTTGCGGCGGAACAATGCTTGATGAGAAAGGTTATCGGCGCGTTGTCATGCCAGCGTCATCCCGGCTATCCAGACGGTGATGATGATTACGCCTGACGATTCCCGGCCCGGTCGGAATAATGGAGCGGGGTTCCGCCCCCGTCGCACAGGGACGACGGCCCTTGCGCTGGCGCTGGCCCCTCTTGCAGGCTGTGCATCGCTTCCACCTTCAATGGATAGCGTTCCGGTCACCGTGCGCGTGGTCGGCCTGAACGATTTTCATGGCAATCTGCTGCCGCTCCCCCGCCCCGTCCTGGTGACGGTAAGTGAGGGGGAAACGCGCGAAGTGCAGGCGGGGGGCGCGGCTTACCTCGCCACCGCCATCGCGCAGACGCGGGCACAGTCACCTTATTCGATGGTCGTCGCGGCGGGCGATCTGATCGGAGCCAGTCCGCTGGCCTCCTCCCTGTTCCTCGATGAACCCACCATTGGCGTGATGAACCGCATCGGGCTGGATTTCAACGCGGTCGGCAACCATGAATTCGACCGTGGCTGGCGCGAATTGCTGCGGATTCAGCGGGGCGGCTGCGAACAGACCGGCAACCGCGTGCCCTGCGCCGTTGAAACCCCCTACGAAGGGGCGGGGTTCGATTTCCTAGCGGCCAATGTACTGACGGAGGGCGGCGAGACGCTGCTGCCTGCCACTGGCATCAGAACATTCACGACGCCCCAGGGCGAACTGGCGGTGGGGGTGATCGGCCTTACGCTGAAGACCACGCCGCTTCTCGTAACGCCGAGCGGGGTCGATGGCCTGACCTTAGCCGACGAGGCTGCCACGATCAATGCCCTCGTGCCCCGGCTGGAGGCTGCGGGTGCCGATGCCATCATCGTCGCCATCCACCAGGGTCTCGGCACCACGGCCGGGTACAACGACTTGGGTTGCGGCGGCATCGCGGGGCCGCTCCTCGATATTCTGGAGCAGGTGGATCCGCGGGTAGATGTGGTCCTGTCCGGCCACACGCACAATGCCTATGTCTGCGATTACGGCCTGATCGATGCGGACCGCCCCTTCCTCGTCACCAGTGCGGCTTTCGGCGGTGCGATGCTGACCGACATAGCGCTTGAATTTCGCGGCGGCAGGCTGGTGGCGAAAATGGCCCGGAATGTCGTTATCGCTCACGGCAGCGACACGCAGGCGGGCGAGTTCCCCCGGTTCGCTCCGGATGCCGGGATCGCCGCTTACGTTCAACGCTATGTCGATGCCGCGCGCAAGGCTGCCGAACGGCCCGTCGGGCGTCTGGCCATGGAGGCGGTAAAAGGCGCGGGACTGGGCCGCCTGATCGCCGATGCGCAGCTTGCCGCCACGCGCGGGGCCGGCGCACAGATCGCCCTGATGAACAGCGGCGGCATCCGCGCCCCGCTTGTACCGGATGATGACGGAACGATCACCTTCGGCGACATTTACGCGGTGCAGCCTTTCGGCAATGTCCTGCTGACGAAAAGCCTGACCGGGACGCAATTGCACGAAATTCTCGAACAGCAATTCGCCGGTGCCGAGGATGAACTCCTGTCGCCCTCCGCCGGTTTCGCCTTCACTTACGATACCGGCCGTGCGGCAGGGCAGCGGGTAACTTCCGCGACGCTGGACGGGCAGCCCATCGACCCTGCGGCAGAATATCGCGTGACGATGAACAGCTTCCTCGCCAGCGGGGGCGACGGTTTCGCCACCTTCGCGCAAGGGACGGAAGCGGTGACCGGCCCGCTCGACCTCGATGCGATCGAGGCGTGGTTCGCGCTGCACCAGGTCACGCCCGTACCAACAGTCGATCGTGCGATGGCGATCGGCCAGCGGCGGCCCTGATCCCTACAGGGTGCCGTTCATCGCGGCATCATCGCGCATATAGGCTTGCTCCGCATTCATCGGACCGGTCGTCGGCGTGTTCTCGTCCGCCAGGCGGTAAAGCGCGCCATCGGCGATGGCATAGACCTGCGTTTCGCCATCCTCGCGGATGAGGATGCGGCTGTTGTCGGAATACCAGTTGAAGGTGCCGCGCGTTTCGGTGCCCATTTCGTCCCGCATGACATAGGTGTCATCGTCGCCGAGCGTGATCATGCGCCGGCCCTGCGGCGTGTTCTGCGCATAGGTGCCCCGATAATCCACGGTGCTGCGGGCATTCAGCGGCACTTCGGGATAGGTCACGGGGACTTCCGGCAGTTCCACATTGGCGGGTGAGGGGCCTTCCGCCAGATCGGTTTCGGCAGTGTGGTTGTCGCCGCAGGCGGCAAGCGCAAATGCGAGCGGGGCGGCGATTAGCGCGGTTCTGATGACGTTCATTCAATCTTCTCCGGTTGGGTCGGGGTTGGCAGAGCAACGAATGAAAGCGTGGTTTTGTTTCGCTGCATCCCATGCGGCCGGTCACGCCAGACGCGCGCTGCCGGTGATTTCGCCGATAAGCGCGCCCAGCGCCCAGAAGCCTGTCGCCACCGCCGGCATCAGCAGCAGGCCAGTCGCACTTGCCAGCGCGATCCCGCTACCGGACATCAGCCGTAGGCGGCGGGCTTCGCAGATCAGGAGGATACCGATCGGCAGGGTCGCGGTGCAGGCGGTGACGAGGCCGGGAACATAGCCGCCCGTGACAAACCCCATGGCGATATGCGGAAACAGCGCATTGCCCGCGCTCATCGCCGCGATCATGCAGATGATGAAGCCCCCGCGCCTGCCCGGCTGCGCTCTCAGCAGGATTGCGACCGGCACGGCGGCAAAAGCGATGATGCCCCAGCGAGTGGTTTCTACCGAGGGCAGCGATGCTTGCAGGCCTGAAAGGTCGCGCGTCGCGGCGAGGAAATCCGGCACAAGCGGCAGGGTCCACCATTCCTCCGCATTGTGCAGCATGATGGCCAGCGCCATGGCGCGCACCAGCAGCGTCAGGCGTGCCGATGGCCATGCTGGGCGCCGCGCGTCATCCGCCGCTTCAGCGTGGATCACATCCGGAACACGCCGAAACGCGGCTGTTTCTCTATCGGTGCTTCCAGCGTCGCCGACAGGGCAAGGCCCAGCACGTCGCGGGTCTGCGCCGGGTCGATCACGCCATCGTCCCACAGGCGGGCAGTGGCGTAATAGGGATTGCCCTCGGTCTCGTATTTCTCGCGGATCGGCGCCTTGAACGCTTCCGCTTCCTCTTCCGACCAGCTTTCGGCATCACGATGCACGGTGGCGAGCACGCTGGCCGCCTGCTCGCCGCCCATGACCGAGATGCGCGCATTGGGCCAGGTGAACAGGAAACGCGGGCTGTAGGCGCGCCCCGCCATGCCGTAATTGCCCGCGCCGAAACTGCCGCCGATCACCACGGTGATCTTGGGCACCTGCGCCGTCGCCACCGCCGTCACCAGCTTGGCACCATGCTTGGCGATGCCTTCCGCCTCGTATTTCCCGCCGACCATGAAACCGGAGATGTTCTGCAGGAACAGCAGCGGAATGCCGCGCTGCGCCGCCAGTTCGATGAAATGCGCGCCCTTCTGCGCGCTTTCCGAAAAAAGGACGCCATTATTCGCCAATATGGCCACGGGCATGCCCCAGATATGGGCGAAACCGCAGACCAGCGTCGATCCGTAAAGCGCCTTGAATTCGTGGAAGGCACTGCGATCGACCAGCCGCGCGATCACCTCATGCACGTCATAGGGCGCGCGGACATCCTCGGGGATCAGGGCATAGAGGTCGTCGGCAGCGAATTTCGGTGCCTGCGGGTCTTGCAGCGCCACGTCGGGCGCATGCGGCAGGCCAAGGTGGCTGACGATATCGCGCACGATGGTGAGGGCGTGTTCGTCGTTTTCCGCCAGATGATCGACGACGCCCGATTTCTTCGCATGGAGATCGCCGCCGCCGAGATCCTCCGCGCTGATCTCCTCGCCCGTCGCGGCCTTGACCAGCGGCGGACCGGCCAGGAAGATCGTGCCCTGTTCGCGCACGATGATCGTTTCGTCCGACATGGCGGGCACATAGGCACCGCCCGCCGTGCAGCTGCCCATGACGCAGGCGATCTGCGGAATGCCGAGCGACGACATCTGCGCCTGGTTGTAGAAGATGCGCCCGAAATGGTCGCGGTCGGGAAAGACCTCCGCCTGATGCGGCAGATTGGCGCCGCCGCTATCGACCAGATAGATGCAGGGCAGGCGGTTTTCCTGCGCGATTTCCTGCGCGCGCAGATGCTTCTTCACCGTCATCGGGTAATAGGTGCCGCCCTTCACCGTGGCATCGTTGCACAGGATCATGCACTGGCGGCCCGAAACGCGGCCGATGCCGGCGATGATGCCCGCCCCGGCGATATCGCCGCCATACATGCCGTTGGCCGCAAGCTGCCCGATTTCAAGGAAAGGCGAACCGGGGTCGAGCAGGCGCTCCACCCTCTCCCTCGGCAGCAGCTTGCCGCGCGAGACATGGCGTTCGCGGCTGCCCTCGCTGCCGCCCAGCGCGGTTTCGGCCACGCGTTGGCGCAATTCTTCCGCCAGTTGGCGATTGGTGCGCGCATTGGCCTGCGCAGTGGGGCTGGACGCATCGAGAGTGGAGGTCAGGACAGGGGCGCTCATGCGGCGGGTTCCTCGGCAGGCGATTTGGGCGCATCGTCGATCGTGTCGATCCACGGCCAGCGATCTTTCCAGAAGATGTGTCGGAGATCCTCTGCGCGGGGCAGATCGCGGATCAGACCGCCGCGCAGGCGCAGATTTCCGGGCCGGGACGTGCGGCGGCTATAGACCGCCGCGCCGCAGGTGCCGCAGAAGGCGCGGAACTTGCCGGGAGAACTCTCGAATTCGCGAATGGTATCGCGGGCTTCGAAACTCACCGCATCCTCCTCCACCGGCACGGAAACGTTGAAGGCGGCGCCGGTGCCGCTGCGGCATTGATGGCAATGGCACAGGCGCAGCTTGCGCGGGGTTCCATGCAGGACATACCGCACGCCGCCGCACAGGCACTCGCCCCGAAATGACCGTAATTCGTCTTCATCCTCCACAAATCCGGCCATCACCCCGCCGTCCCGATCAACTCGCGGCCGATAAGCATCCGGCGGATCTCGTTCGTACCCGCGCCGATATCCAGCAGCTTGGCATCGCGCAGATAGCGTTCCACCGGCCAGTCGAGCGTATAGCCCGCCCCGCCCAGCGCCTGCACGCTTTCCGCCGCGACGCGGAAGGCGTTCTCACTCGCCAGCAGGATCACGCCCGCCGCATCGAAGCGCGTGGTCTGGTCCTTGTCGCAGGCCTTCGCCACGGCATAGGTGTAGGCGCGGGCCGATTGCAGCGCGACATACATGTCGGCAACCTTCGCCTGCATCAGCTGGAACGATCCGATGGGTTTTCCGAACTGGGTGCGTTCGCGCATATAGGGGATGACGGTATCGAGGCAGGCCTGCATGATGCCGAGCTGGATGCCCGACAGCACCACGCGCTCGTAATCCAGCCCGCTCATCAACACGCCGACCCCGCCGTTTTCCGGCCCCATCACGTTCTCGTCCGGCACGAAGCAATCGTCGAACACCAGTTCCGCCGTCGGACTGCCTCGCATCCCCATCTTGGCGATTTTCTGACCGATGGAGAACCCTTCCATGTCCTTCTCGATCAGGAAGGTGGTGATGCCCCGGCTGGGCTTGCCGTCCTCGGCTCCGGTCCTGGCATAGACCACCAGCACATCGGCATAGGGCGCATTGGTGATCCAGAACTTGGTGCCGTTCAGGCGGTAGCCGCCATCCACCTTTTCCGCCTTCAGCTTCATCGACACGACGTCGGAGCCTGCGCTCGCCTCGCTCATCGCCAGGCTGCCGACATAGTCGCCGCTGATCAGCTTCGGCAGATATTTCGCCTTCTGTTCTTCATTGGCCCAGCGCGCCACCTGATTGACGCAGAGGTTGGAATGCGCGCCATAGGACAGGCCGACGCTGGCGCTCGCCCGGCTGATTTCCTCCACCGCCACCACATGCTCCAGATATCCCCAGCCCAGCCCGCCATCGGCTTCCGGAACGGTGATGCCGTGCAGGCCGAGTTCGCCCATCTGCGGCCATAATTCGCGGGGGAAGCAGTCTTCCCGGTCGGTCTTCTCGGCGAGCGGAGCGACCTGCTCGTCAGCGAAGCGGGCCACGGTGTCCCGCAGCATTTCGGCATTTTCGCCGAGGTCGAAATCGAAATCGGGGGTGGCGCGCAAGTTCGGTCTCCTCTTCGGCTCATGCGCATAGCGACGCTTGCCGCAAGGCGCAAACCGTCCGCGCCGCTACCGGTCCGTGCCCCGGCGCGGCAGGTGAACCGCAGATTATCCGGCACTATGTCCCTGTTCATATTGGCCTTGTTGCAAATAGCCGCTATGCATGCCGGCAGATGACGCAAACTCCCGATCTACATCCTTGGCCGGAAGGGGTCCCGCCAGCGGCGGCCATGTGCGGCGAGGAGGCGCGTGCGAGCATCATCGCACAATATGGCCTCGATTCGCTGGAAGACGACGAGGAACTGCGACAGATCGTCGGCTTCGCCGCGCGCCTGTGCAATGCGCCCATCGCCCTTGTGTCGCTGGTGGAGAAGGAGCGCCAGCGCTTCCTTGCGCGTGAGGGGCTGTCCGAGACGGAGACGCCCCGCCCTACCTCTTTCTGTGCCCATGCCATGCTGCAGGCCCAGCCCATGGTGGTGCCCGACGCGCGCGAGGACAGCCGCTTCGACGACAATCCGCTCGTCACCGGGCACCCCAACATCCGTTTCTATGCCGGCGCACCGCTGATTTCAGGCGAAGGCGCACCGCTCGGATCCCTGTGCGTCATCGATACGAAGCCGCGCCCCGGAGGGCTGAGCGCATTGCAGACCGAAGGTCTGCGCGTGCTGGCGGCGGCGGTCATGCGCCGGTTGCGGCACCGGCGCGAATCGCTGGTTTCCGCGCAGAATGTCGCCAAGAGCGAAAAGCAGTTGCGCACCCTGATTGACAGCCTGCCGCATATCGCCTTCGCGACCGATGCGGATGGCAGGCTCGATTATCTGAATGCCCGCTTCAACGAAGCAACCGGTGTCGCTCCTCCCGGCACCTGGGACGAATGGCTGAAGCTGGTGCATGAGGATGATCGTGAAGTTCTGGCGAGGAAATGGGCCGCGGCGCTGAAAGATGGTGCGGGGCTGACCCATGAATTCCGCCTGCACATGGCGGATGACAACTGGCGCTGGGTCGAGGTGAACACGCGGCCGACGGAAAATGGCGACGAGGAACCGCGCCGCTGGTTCGGCACCGTGACGGACCGCGACGATCACCATCGCCATCTCCAATCGCGTGAAATGCTCGCGAATGAACTGTCGCACCGCATCAAGAACATCTTCGCCGTCGTTTCCGGCCTGATCGCCATGCGTTCGCGTCGCTACCCCGAAATGAAGGAATTCGCCGACGATCTGAACGGGACCATCCGCGCGCTGGGACGGGCGCATGATTTCGTGCGCCCGGTCGCAGGCGCGAAGGGTGACAGTCTGAGCGGCCTGCTGAAGGAATTGATGGCACCATATTTCGGCGGCGGGGACGACCGTGTGATCCTGTCCGAAGGCGATTGCGCGATCGGGCCGCGATCGGCCACGCCGCTTGCGCTCATCTTCCATGAACTGGCCACCAATTCCGCAAAATACGGGTCTTTGTCGGTCGATGAAGGTAAGGTCCGCATCCACTTCGACTGCGATGGCGACGATGCCGAGATCGTCTGGCGCGAACAGGGCGGGCCCGCGCCGCAGCGCCCCGCCGATGACGGCAGCAATGCAGGGTTCGGCTCGCGCCTGGTGAAGATGGCGGTGGAAGGGCAGTTGAACGGGCGGATGGACCATTTCTGGCACGACGACGGGCTGGAGGTCCGGCTGAACCTTCCGCTGCCCACCATCGCCAATTAACGCTCCGGCAGACACGGCGCACACGCATCCCGCCCTTTCCATCAGGGGCGTGAGAAAGCGATTCGGAGCGATCGCGGCGGTGGACGGGGTTTCTCTCGATCTCGCCACGGGCAGCTTCTGCGCGCTGGTCGGCAAGTCGGGTTCGGGAAAATCCACCCTGCTTAAGATGGTGAACCGCCTGATCGAACCCGATGGCGGAACCATCCTTCTTGGCGGTGACGACATTCTGGACGGCCCCGCACCCGCCCTGCGCCGCCGGATCGGCTATGTCTTCCAGGATGTCGGCCTGTTCCCGCATATGAACGTGGCGGAGAATATCGGTATCGGCGGGCGCGTCGCCGCTCGGACCTTGCCGCGCGAGCGGATTGCCGGACTGCTCGAACTGGTCGAGCTCGATCCCTCTTTCGCCACGCGGATGCCCGATGAACTGTCCGGCGGGCAGCGTCAGCGCATCGGGGTCGCGCGCGCGCTGGCGCAGGAACCGCCGCTGCTGCTGATGGACGAACCCTTCGGCGCGCTGGACCCGGTCACGCGCGACGCCCTTGGCCGCAGCGTCCGCGCCCTGCACGACCGGATCGGTCTGACCAGTCTGATGGTGACGCATGACATGGCCGAGGCGCTGCTGCTGGCGGACCGGGTGCTGGTCATGGACCATGGCCGGATCGTGGCGGATGAAACGCCCGCCGCGCTCGTCGCCGGCGCGGGCGGCGAAGAAGCGCAGCAATTGGTGGCGGTGCCCCGCGCGCAGGCACGGGCAATGGCCGGGCTGGAACGCGGCGATGGGTGAGATCGCCGCCGTCCTTCTGACACTCGGCCCCAAGCTGGCGCAGCATGTGCTGCTGGCGGGGTCCGCACTGGCGCTCGGCATCATCGTTGCTCTGCCGCTCGCCGTCTGGGCCAGCCGCTCCGCCAGCGTGGCGCGGGTCGCGCTCACCTTCGCCAGCCTCGTGCAGACCATCCCCGCACTGGCGCTGCTGGCGCTGTTCTTTCCCTTGCTGCTGAGCCTGCGGGCGGTGTTCGGCGATGGCCTTCCGACGCTGGGCTTCCTGCCGGCCCTGCTGGCGCTCGCCCTCTATGCCCTGCTGCCGATCCTGCGTAATGCGGTCACGGCCCGCGAACACATGGCGGCAGGCGTGCTGGAGGCAGCCGATGGCGTGGGCATGACGGCGGCGCAGAAGCTGCGCTGGGTCGAGGCCCCGCTGGCCGCGCCCTACATCATGGCCGGCATCCGCACCGCCGCCGTCTGGACCATCGGGGCGGCCACCCTGTCGACCACCGTTGGCCAGCCCAGCCTGGGCGATCCGATCTTCGCCGGATTGCAGACGCAGAACTGGGCGCTGGTGCTGGCAGGCTGCATCGCCAGCGCGGGCCTCGCCATCCTCGCCGATATCCTGCTCGGCACGGTCGAACGGGGGTTCCGCTCGAATGATGAGAGGCGCAGCCGCTGGATGGTACGCGCCGGTCTGGCGCTGCTGGCGCTGGGTCTTGCCGCCGCGTTCTTTTCGACGCGCGAGCGCAGCGACGAAGGTGCGCTGGTGATCGGCGCGAAGAACTTCTCGGAACAATTCGTCCTCGCCCGGCTGATCGGGCAGCGGCTGGAGGATGCGGGCTATGCCGTGCGTTACCGCGAAGGACTTGGCTCCGCCGTGATTCACCGGGCACTGGCATCGGGCAATATCGACATCGCCGTGGATTACACGGGCACGATCTGGACCAATGAATTGCGGCGCGAGGACATGGTAGCGCGCGATGCGATGTTCGCCGCGATCCGCGACTGGGAGAAGCGAGAGACGGGTATCGAGGTCGTTGGCAGGCTCGGTTTCGAAAACGCCTACGCCTTCGCCATGCGGCGCGATGCGGCAGAACGGCTCGGCATCGAAACGCTGAGCGATCTCGCCCGCGTCGCCCCGCGCCTGACGATCGGCGGGGATATCGAATTTTTCGAACGTCCTGAATGGCAGTCGGTACGGGCAGCCTATGATCTGGACTTTGCCCGTCAGCGCAGTTTCCAGGCGACCTTCATGTATGATGCGCTCGCCGCGGGCGAGGCGGATGTCATCTCCGCTTATACTTCGGACGGGCGGATCGCGGCCGACGATCTGGTGGTGCTGGAAGACCCGCGCGGGGCGCTGCCGTCCTATGACGCGATCCTGATGCTGGCCCCGGGCCGCTCCGCTGACGAGAACCTGCTGCGAATGCTGCGCCCGCTGCTGGGGCAGATCGATGTTGCCGCCATGCGGCGCGCCAATCACGCGGTGGACCGGGCGGAGGACAAGCGCAGCCCGGCGGAAGCGGCCCGGATGCTGGCGGATGAAACGCTGCGCTGAACCTATCCGGGCGGGCCGAAGCCGGCACCGTCGGGCCAGTCCGGCGCGGAAAGGCCCATTACCTTGAACAATCGCCCCATCTGGTCATCCGCAATCAGCCGGTCGCGCTGCGCTTCCAGTTCAGCCTTGCAATGCGGTGCCCCGGCGGCCAGTCTTTCAGTCCGCATTTGAATGCCCATGGCGCGCAGGAAATCGCCCTGCGTTGTGATCCCCGATACGCGGACACCGCGGCTGCGGGCGATATCGGCCAACGTCGCAAAATCGACATGCGCGGTCAGATCGGCCTCGCCCGGTGCGGCGAAGGGGCTGATCTTGCGGTGCGCGCGGACCGCCTGCAGGGTCGAACCGGACTGCATTTCGGCATGGCCGTAATCCACGATCAGCGCAGCCCCGCCCTGGTTTGCGAGCCGCCCCGCGATCTCGTGCATCATCGCCGCCGCGCCCGGATTGGTTTCGATGATCGTGCCCTCGGGCGCCTCGCGCCAGGCGGCAGGCACGGCGGCCTCCATCGGCTGTCCGCCGGCGACGAAGGTGAAGCGGTCTTCATCCAGCCCGACCAGCCTTTCGCGCCAGCCCTGCGCCGCCCGCACCAGCTGCCGCACCGGCAATGCATCGAAAAATTCGTTCGCGACCAGCAGCATCGGCGCGTCCATCGGGACGGTGGACAGATCGTCATGCCACTGCGCGGCCGGCACCGCTTCGGCCTGAATGGCTTTCAGCGCGCGGCTCGTCTCGACGAAATGCACCTGCGGATCGAGGCCGTGATGCCGCGCGGCGCGCAGGGCATCGCGCGTCAGGGTTCCCCGGCCGGGGCCGAGTTCGACATAATGCACAGACCCGCCGCGTCCCGCCCGCGCGCGGATATCCGCCAGCCACAGCCCGATCAATTCGCCGAACATCTGGCTGATTTCAGGCGCGGTGACGAAATCGCCTGCGCTGCCGAGCGGGTTCTTCGCCGCATAATAGCGCGCGTTGCTCTCGCCCATGAACTGCGACAGCGACATAGGCCCGCTATCGCGGATCAACCGGCGGAAAATCGTTCCCAGAAGGCGGGGTGCCTCCACCGGTTCACCTTGCGCGCTCACGCCTGAAACCCGTCAGGCCGGGGCGGTTTCCGCGCCCGCGCGGTAGGTCGCCCCGCTCGCCAGCGGCGGGCGCAGCAGCGCGCGCACCATGAAGAACAGGCCGAGCAGGATCAGCGGGATCGTCAGCCACTGCCCCATGCTGAGGCCCGTCCGATAAGCGAATTCGGCCAGCTGCGCGTCCGGTTCGCGGTAGAATTCCACCGTGAAGCGGGCCAGCGCGATGCCGAAGGTAAACACGCCCACCAGCAGGCCGGGCCGGTAACGGGCGCGGGTGCGCCAGAACAGGTAGAGCAGCACCGCGATCAGCAGCGCGCCTTCCAGGGCCGCTTCGTAAAGCTGGCTGGGATGGCGGCCCAGCGGACCCGCACCTGGAAACACCATGGCCCAGGGCACATCGGTGGTGCGGCCCCACAATTCGCCATTGATGAAATTCGCCAGGCGGCCGAACATCATGCCGAAGGGCACGTTCACCGCGATGTAATCCGCCACCCGCAGGAAGCGCAGCCCGCCCTTGTGGCAGACCCAGGCGATCGCCAGCAATACGCCCGCCACCCCGCCGTGGAAGCTCATCCCGCCGGTCCACAGCTTGAAGATGTCGAGACTGGTCCAGAGCGAGGGTTCGTAGAAGGTGGCATAGCCGATCCGCCCGCCGAGGATGATGCCGAGCGTGCAATAGAAGAACAGATCTTCCGCATGGCGCTGCGCCATCGGCGCACCGGGTGCCTTCACCATCTTCGTCAGGTGCCAGTAGCCGAGCGCGATACCGGCAAGATAGGCAAGCGAGTAATAGCGCAGCGTGAAAACGCCGAGATCGATGCCGGGCCGCAGACCCAGTTGCGACCAGACGATCGGTCCGGCGTCGGCCTGCGCCGCGATGGCAGCGGTTACTAGTGACAGCACGTGTTGCACCCCTTAAACAATCTGCATGGGCACAAGGCCTGTTCGCATGTTCGTGTGGCGTGCTATTGCCATAGCGGCACCGCGCTTGAAACCCCATCTGCGCGGTATGGCCATACGGAATACCAGGGGCGAAACGATACCGGCCGGGTTCGACCCATGCGCGAATTCGCAAAAGCGAATCGCACCGGCCCGGACAAGGAGATGGATTGCATGCCAAGCGCGCTGGACAATACGCTGAACCAGATCATGGACGGGCTGACCGCCCCCGGTCAGCTGTTCGAAACGACGGATGTCGAACACAAGGGCGTCACCATGCCCGCCTTCGTCAACGCACCGCCCAGCCTGGCCCATTATTTCGCCCATTTCTGCAACGAGCACAAGGACACGCTTTTCCTGGTCGACGGGGAAACGCGGCTGACCTTCGGGGATACCTATGCCGCCGCGCGTTCGGTGGCCGCTGCCCTCGTCGCGGATCATGGCGTGGCCAAGGGCGACCGGGTGGGCATCGCCGCGCGCAATTCCGCCAACTGGATCATCGCCTATATGGGCGCGGTCATGGCAGGCGGCGCCGCCACGCTGGTGAACGGGTTCTGGACGGGCGAGGAAATGGCCGGCGGCATCCGCCTCGCCGAATGCAAGCTGGTGCTGGCCGATGCGCAGCGCGCCGCCCGGCTGGAAGGGGCGGATCACGGGGCGACCGTCGTCACCTTCTCGCATGGCGGACCGGCCTCGGAAGGGCTGGCATCCGTCTGGAAGACGGAAGCGGATACGGTCACCCTGCCCGACCTCGCGCCCGACGATCTCGCCACCATTCTCTACACGTCGGGTTCGACCGGACAGTCGAAGGGCGCCTATTCGAACCATCGCAGCGTCGTCCACGGCATCTTCAGCTATGTCGCGCAGTCGGTGATGAGCCTCGGCTATCTGACCCAGAAGGGCGAAGCGCCGACTTCCCAGCCATCTGCGCTGGTTGCGGTGCCGTTGTTCCACGTCACGGGTGAGATACCGCTGTTCCTGCAAAGCTTCGCCATCGGGCGCAAGCTGGTGCTGATGCCGAAGTGGGACGCGAAGGAGGCGATGCGCCTGATGGAAGCGGAAGGCGTGACCTATTTCGTCGGCGTCCCGCTGATGAGCTACGAAATGGCCACCCATCCCGACCACGGGAACTATGATCTGTCCGCATGCAAGAGCTTCGCCGCCGGCGGTGCGCCGCGCCCGGTCGATCATGTCAACGAGATCAAGGACGCCTTCCCCGAAAGCTTCCCGCTGCTGGGTTACGGGCTGACGGAAACCAACGGTGTGGGCTGCGGCAATTTCAACGAGAATTACCTCGCCAAGCCCGGCAGCACCGGCACGCCAAGCCGTCCGCTGGTCGATCTCGCCATTCTGGACGATGCCGGAACCAGCCTGCCGCAGGGACAGGTGGGCGAGATCTCGATCCGCTCCATCGCCAATTTTGAAGGCTATTGGCAGAACGAGGAAGCGACCCGCGCCGCGTTCACGGACGACCGTTACTTCCGCACCGGCGATCTCGGCTATCTGGACGAAGACGGCTATGTGTTCATCGTCGACCGCAAGAAGGACATCATCATCCGCGGCGGCGAGAACATCGCCTGCATCGAGGTGGAAGAAGCGATCTACGGCCATCCGGACATCGCGGAATGCAGCGTCTTCGGCCTGCCTGACCACCGGTATGGCGAGGTACCGGCCGCCGTCTATCACGTGAAGGACGGCCGCAGTCTGGCGCCCGACGATCTGTGCGAATATCTCGAGGCGCGGATCGCCCCTTTCAAGATTCCGCAGCACCTGTGGCAGTCGGAAAGCGCGCTGCCGCGCCTCGGCACGCAGAAGATCGACAAGCGCGCCGTCAAGGCCGCCTATCAGGGGCGCGTTTCAGCCGTTTGACCGCAACCGACGCCTCGAAGGACGCGGAACGCTCCCCCAGCCCGAACCTGCCCCCGCGAACGGCTATCGTCGATCAGCGCGCCGTCATCGACCGGCGCGCGATCGCCGGGCAATTTGCGGAACTGGTGACTGCGGCAAGGGACGGGGCGAGCAGAGACGGGGTCTGTAAAGGCGAGGCCGGAGAGGCTGCACGGCCGCAGGTTCTGGCTCTCCTCAAACAGGCGCTGGAGGATGGCCGCAAAGAACTGGCGCGCCGGCTGGTGGAACGGCCATCCGCCGGACATGAAAATGCCGCCGGTCATGCCTTCCTCATGGATCAGCTGCTGCGGCTGGTGCATGATTTCGTCACGCGCGACCTGCTGGCCGATCTGTCGCGCTCGCCGGACGACGTTCTGACGATCATCGCCGTCGGGGGATACGGACGGGCGGAAATGTCGCCGCGATCCGACCTCGACATCGCCTTCATCACGGGCGGAAAACGCTCGGAATGGTGCGGAAAAGCCGTCGAGGCGATCCTCTATCTGCTGTGGGATCTCGGCCTGAAAGTCGGCCAGTCGAGCCGCACGGTGAGCGAGACGATCGAGATGGCGAAAGCGGATCTGACCATTCGCACCGCCCTGCTGGAAGGGCGCTATGTCTGGGGCGACAAGGCGCTCTATGCAGAAGTGTCGCGGCGCTTCTGGGCCGAGGTCGCGGCCGGGACGGCCCGCCAGTTCGTGACCGAGAAGCTGGAGGAGCGCAACCGCCGCCACCAGCGCATGGGCGACAGCCGCTATGTCGTCGAACCCAATGTGAAGGACGGCAAGGGCGGCCTGCGCGACCTGCAGACGCTGTACTGGATCGGCAAGTTCATCCACCGGGTGCGCGGCGCCGCGGAACTGGTGGACAAGGGCCTGTTCACCCCGGCGGAATATCGCAGCTTCCGAAAGGCGGAAAGCTTCCTGCTGTCGGTACGTGCCCATCTGCACACGATCACCGGCCGCGCGGAGGACCGGCTGACCTTCGATCTGCAGCGCCAGGTGGCGAGCGCGATGAATTTCGCCGACCGCACGGGCAAGAGCAGCGTCGAACGTTTCATGCAGTTCTATTTCCTGCAGGCGAAGAGAGTGGGGTCGCTGACTCGCGTGTTCCTCGCCCATATTGACGAGGAATTCGCGCAGAAACGGGTGCGCCGCGGGCTGCTGGCAGGCTTCAGGGCCAAGCCGCGCATCGTGAAGGGATACCGCATATTCGGCGGCACCATCGCCGCCCCGTCCGACGACTGGTTCCGGAAAGATCCCGTGCGCCTGATCGAGATTTTCCGCATGGCCGAGGAAATGGGGTTGGAGATCCACCCTTCGGCGATGCGGCAGGCCGATCGCGATTCCGGTCTGATCCAGGCGGAGGTGCGCGAAGACCCCCGCGCCAATGCCCTGTTCCTGCAATTGCTGGCGGGACGGCGCGACCCTGAAACCGCCTTGCGCTGGATGAACGAAGCCGGCGTTTTCGGGCGCTTCGTGCCCGATTTCGGCCGGGTCAACGCCCAGATGCAATTCGACATGTACCATCATTATACGGTGGACGAACATACGATCCGCGCCATCGGCCTGGTCTCGAAAATAGAACGCGGGCTGCTGGCCGACGATCACCCCCGCGCCACCCGGCTCATCCACAAGGTCCGCAGCCGCCGGGCGCAATATGTCGCCGTGCTGCTGCACGACATCGCCAAGGGCCGCGGCGGCGATCATTCCGAACTCGGTGCCGAAATAGCCCTCGATCTGTGCCCCCGCTTCGGACTTGACGATGGCGAGACGCAGCTGGTCGCCTGGCTGGTCCGCCAGCACCTGCTGATGAGCGCGACCGCCTTCAAGCGCGATCTGACCGACCCCAAGACCATCGAGGATTTCGTCGGCCGGGTGCAGAGCATCGAACGCCTGCGTCACCTGGCCATCCTGACCGCCGTCGATATCCGCGCCGTCGGTCCCGGAGTCTGGAACAGCTGGAAGGGGCAGCTCCTGGGCGAATTGTTCGACACGGCGCATGAACGCCTGCGGCTGGGGCACATGCGCCACGGCCGCAGCCAGCGCGTCGCGGCAAAGAAGGAGGCCGTTCACGCCGCGCTGAAGGATAATGCCGCCTTGATGGACAGGCATGGCGGATTGTTCGACGATGCCTACTGGATCGCGGAGCCGGACGACATCGCCGCCATGAATATCGTGCAATATGACGCGGCCCGGCGGATGGATCAGGAACTGTCGATCAACACTCAATATTGTTCCGACCGCGGGGCGACGATGGTCAGCGTCATCGCTTCGGATCATCCCGGCCTGTTCTACCGCATCGCCGGCGGCATCCACCTGGCCGGTGCCAGCATCATCGATGCGCGCATCCACACCACGCGCAATGGCTGGGCCGTCGATAATTTCATCGTGCAGGATCCGCATGGCGCAGCCTTCAACGATCCCGGCCAGCTAAAGCGAATCGAGGAATCGATCACCGACGCGCTGGCGGGGCGGATCGCGCTGGTGCCCCGGCTGGCGCAAAGGCCGCTGCCCCACAGCCGGGCCAAGGCCTTCGATGTCGAACCGCAGGTGGTGTTCGACAACAAGGCATCCAACCGTTTCACGGTGATCGAGGTGCATGCCCGCGACCGTTCCGCCTTGCTGAACCGCGTGGCGCGCACCCTGTTCGAAAACCGGCTGGTGGTGCGTTCGGCGCATATCACCAATTTCGGCGAACGCGCGGCCGATACATTCTACGTCACCGACCTCACCGGCAATCGCATCGTGGCGAAAGATCGGCTGGGCAAGCTTGAGCGCGAGTTGCTGGCCGCCGTGAGCGACGAGCGCCAGGCGGAACTGGAGCAGGCAGAACTGGAACAGGCCTGACCCGGCTTTTCGCCGCAGGTCAGCCCTGTGCTTGAAGCTCCCGTGGCGAACGATCCTGTGGCGAACGGGTGCCGAACAGAGCGCTGCCGACCCGTACATGCGTCGCGCCCAGTTTCACCGCCGTTTCAAAATCGCCGCTCATGCCCATGCTCAGGCCCCTGCTCTGGGCCATGCCCTCGCCGGAATCCAGACCGTTGTCGCGCGCCAGCTTGTCGAGGAGTGCGAAGAACGGGGCCGGTTCGATCCCCTGCGGCGGCACGCACATCAGACCCGCCAACGGGATCTCGGCCGACCGCACCCTGCTCAAGAAAGCCGGGAGTTCGGGGATCGGGCAGCCGCCTTTCTGCGGTTCGTCACCGATATCGACCTGCACGAAACAGGGCACCTGCCGGCCCTGTTTATCAAAAGACCTGGCCAGGGCCTTCAGCAGACTGTCGCGATCCAGCGAATGGATGCAGTCGAACAGCGCCGCGGCATCTTCCGCCTTGTTCGACTGCAACTGCCCAACCAGATGCAGTTCCACTCCATCGAATTGCTCGCGCAGGGCCGGCCATTTCGCCTGCGCTTCCTGCACCCGGTTTTCGCCGAAGACGCGGTGACCGGCGGCAAGCAGCGGCTGGATGGCCGCCGCTTCGTGAGTCTTGCTGATCGCGACCAGCGTGATGTCCTCCGCTGCGCGCCCGGCGATGCGGGCGGCGCGCATTATGCGGGTTTGGACATTCTCCAGCCGGGTGACTGCGTCGGGGCCGGTATTGGGGCCGGTGTGGGGACCGGTATCGGGGGCTGCATGATCCATGGACCCAGCCTATAACGCCTCGATGCCGCCGCGCCAGACCCCGCTCCCGATCCGCTGGCTGATCAGCGATGCGCGCAACGATGCCGTGCTGGAGGATGCCCTGCGCGCTTTGCCTGCGGGGTCGGGTTTCGTTTTCAGGCATTACCATTGCACTGCGGACGCGCGGCGCAAGCGTTTCGACCTCCTGCTGACGCTGGCGAAACAGCAGGGCCATCTGATGATCCTGTCCGGCGATGGCAGGATGGCGCGGCTGTGGGGTGCAGATGGCATCTATGCCTCGCCCGGCGCACTGATCGGCACTTCTGCTGAATGCGAAAGTCTTCTTCGCCTGGCGACGGTTCACGATGCCGCCGAGATGCGGGCCGCCAACGCGCTTTGCGCCGACGCTGCCTTCGTCTCGCCCGTGTATGAAACCCGGTCCCATGCCGGTGCGGCGGTCCTGGGCAGGGCGGGGTTCGAGCGTCTGGCCGAACAGGCTGCAATGCCGGTGATCGCATTGGGCGGGATGAATTGCGAACGTGCGGCGGAACTCGGCTGCACCCGCTGGGCTGCCGTGGACGGGGCGTTCGGTTGGGCGGGATCGCAGCTGGCCGACAAGCGCGGAATGCCCGAGGATTCTTGACGGCGGGGCGGGTCAGGGGCCATGACTGAAGACGAGGTGGGGGACGCGGCACTGGCCGCGGCACCGAACAGCGGAAGACGGATAATGGCGACACGCGCAATCGGGGACCGGGGCCTTCGCAGCAGCGGCAAGCAGGCGGCGACGGACTGGCGCGCAGCCTTCCGGCGCTCGTTGCGCCGCGCGGGGCAGATGGTCGGCGCTCTCGTGCTGTTATGCGCCGCACTGTTCCTTGCGCTGGCGCTCGTCAGCTATACGCAGACCGACGCCAGCCCTTCCACCGCCGCTTCGGGTGACGACATCCGCAACTGGATGGGCCTCACCGGCGCATGGGCGGCGGAACGCGCGCTTTTCATCTTCGGCCTTGCTTCGGTGCTGCTGCTGCCGCTGCTCTATGTCTTCGCCCGCAAATTGTGGCGCGATGTGGAGGAGGAGGACCGCGACACCGAGACCCGCTGGTGGCGTCCCACCGGCCTGCTGCTGCTGGGCATGGCCCTGCTGGCCTGTGTGCTCTCGCTCGCTTTCGAGGGGCCGGGCGGCACCCTGCCCGCGTCGATGGGCGGGCTTGTCGGGCTGCTGGGCGCAGGCGCCGTGGAGGCATTGGCATCGCGCTTGCCGGAAGCCTTGCAGGGCTGGGTGATCCTGCTGGCCGCGCTGGCCGCGCTGGCGGGCGGCGTCACCATCGTCACGCGGGTATTCGCGCTCGACTGGGCGGCGCTGCTGACGCTGCCGGGTTTCCTCAAGGCCATACCCCTCGCCCGCCGCCGAATGGCCGCAGACGATCCGGAGAATGCCGAGGAAAGCAGCGCGCCCGAAAAGCCTCGCAAGGCTTCGAGAGCCGAACCGCGCGGCGAACCGCGCCCGGAACAGGCTGCCGACATGCCGCGCCGGTCGCCCGAAATATCCGACCCGTCCGCGCCCGTGCGCCCGGCCGAGGCGCGTGCGCCGAAGCCTCGCCAGACGGACATGTTCACCGCCGATTACCAGCTCCCCAGCCTCGACCTGCTGGAGGAACCGCCCGTCCACGCCGCGCCCAAGCTGGACCGGATGGCGCTGGAGCGGAACGCCCGCCTGCTGGAAAACGTGCTCGACGATTTCAACGTCAAGGGCGAGATCACCGCCGTCCGCACCGGTCCCGTGGTCACCATGTACGAACTGGAGCCCGCCCCCGGCATCAAGGCCAGCCGCGTCATCGGCCTGGCGGAGGATATCGCCCGCAACATGAGCGCCATTTCCGCCCGCGTCTCGCCCATTCCCGGCAAGACGGTGATGGGCATCGAATTGCCCAATGCCGACCGCCAGATGGTGGTGCTGAAGGAACTGGCCGCCAGCGCCGCCTTCGCCGACAGCGACGATGGCCTGCCGATCATCCTGGGCAAGGACATCGCCGGCGATCCGATCGTGGCCGATCTTGCCGCCATGCCGCATCTGCTGGTGGCCGGCACGACGGGTTCGGGTAAGTCGGTGGGGCTGAACTGCATCCTGCTGTCGCTGCTCTACCGCTTCACACCCGCCGAATGCCGCCTGATCCTGATCGATCCCAAGGTTCTGGAGCTGAAAAGCTACGACGATATTCCGCATCTCCTTTCACCCGTCGTCACCGAACCGCATAAATCGGTGCGAGCGCTGAAATGGGCGGTCGAGGAAATGGAGCGCCGCTACCGGCAGATGAGCAGCATCGGGGCGCGCAATATCGATGGCTTCAACGAAAAGGTGAAATCCGCCGCCGCGCGGGGCAAGCCACTGGGTCGCCGTGTCCAGACCGGCTTCGATCCCGAAACGGGCGAGGAACTCTACGAGGAAGAGCAGCTCGATTACCAGGCGCTGCCCAAGATCGTGCTGATCGTCGACGAACTGGCCGATCTGATGGTGACGGTGGGCAAGGAGATCGAGGTTCTGATTCAGCGCCTGTCGCAGAAAAGCCGCGCCGCCGGTATTCACCTGATCATGGCCACGCAGCGTCCCAGCGTCGATGTCATCACCGGCGTCATCAAGGCGAACCTGCCCACCCGCATCAGCTTCAACGTCACCAGCCGCATCGATTCGCGCACCATCCTGGGCGAACAGGGCGCGGAACAATTGCTGGGCAAGGGCGACATGCTGTTCAAGCCGAGCACCGGCGCATTGGTCCGCGTGCACGGTCCCTTCGTTTCCGATGACGAGGTGGAGCAGGTCGCCAGCCACTGGCGCGCGCAGGGCAAGCCGGAATATGTCGATGCGGTGACGGAAGAACCCGAAGATGGCGGCGGCTTCGGCTTCGACGATGAACTGACCGCCAGCGACGATCCGGACGAGCGGAAATACCGGCAGGCCTGCCAGATCGTGTTCGAGAACCAGAAGGCGAGCGGCAGCTGGCTGCAGCGCCAGATGGGCGTCGGCTACAATACGGCGGCCAAGTGGATCGAGAGGATGGAAGGCGACGGGCTGGTCGGCCCGGCCAACCATGTCGGCCGCCGCGACATCTACCGCGACGAGAACGGCAACCCGCTCTAGGCTGAGAAAACCGCCGGCGCCGGGGCCCGTTCAGACCGTCTCCTCGGGCCAGCTCTTGCGGTCGATGACGATCTGGTCCGTCCCGCGCCAGTAATGGCCCGCACCATGGGCGCGGCCGAGCAGCTTCAGCGCCGGTGCGTCGATGCGCAGCTTGCCGTCCTCCTCGCTGAGGACGGAGTCCACGATATCCATCGCGATCACCTCGCCGATGACGATGGCCGAATTGTCCGACGTGTCGACGATCTTCCAGACCTTGCATTCGAAGGTGACCGGCGATGATGCGATCACCGGCGGCTTCACATGCCGGGCCGGGCGGGTTTCCACCCCGGCGAATTCCAGCTCGCTGGTGCCGGCAGGCGCATTGATCGCCGTCATCACCATGATCTCGGCATCGGCTTCCGTGACGAGCGCGATGGTGAATTCGCCGGTTTCGCGGATCACCCGCAGACTGTCCTTCTGCGCCTCTCCGGCCCGTGCATTGTCGCCTGCAATGCCCAGCACCACCAGCGCCGGATCCGCGCCCATCGCATTGAAGAAGGAATAGGGCGCGGCGTTCGTGCGACCGGCATTATCCAGCGTGACCACCCAGGCGATGGGCCGCGGCGTGATGGTGTTCACCAGCAGCTTGTAACGTTCGGCGGGCGACAGTTCGGAAAATTCATAACGCATGGCGGCTCCCTTAGCGAAGCGTGCTCCACCTTGCCAGCGCCGTTGCCGCGTCAGGCGCGGTGACGGCAAGACTCGGATCAGCCGAGATCGTCCGCCATGATCGTCGTGAAGCTGCTGGCGGCTTCGGCATTCCTGGCCAGCACATCGTCGGGCGAAGCGATCATTCCGGCGCGGGTCAGCAATCCGTCACGCGACCAGTTCTTCGCCCATTCGGCGACATATTCGCGCAGGCCGGGAACGGCATCCAGATGCTGCTTCTTCACATAGATATAAAGCGGTCGCGCACCGGGATAGTCGAAGCTGGCGATATTGTCATAGGTGGGCATGACGCCGTTCATCGGCAGGCCCTGCACCTTGTCGGCATTTTCCTCGAGATAGGAATAGCCGAAGATGCCCACCGCCTGCTTGTTGCCCTCGATCTTCTGGACGATCAGATTGTCCTGTTCGCCCTGGTCGACATAGGCGCCGTCATTGCGGACCTCGGTGCAGATCTGGTCGTAGCGATCCTCGTCGCTTTCCTTGATCGCTGCCATGCCGGGGCCTTCCTCGCAGCCGACTTCGAGGATCAGTTCCTTCAGCGCGTCGCGTGTGCCCGAGGTGGAGGGCGGGCCATAGACCAGGATCGGCTGCGCGGGCAGGCCGGGATCGACATCGGACCAGAGCTTCGCCGTCTGCGCTTCGCCATAGGGATTGGCAGCGAGGGCGCGGTAGACGATTTCCGGTGTCAAATTCATCTGGATACCGCCCTGCGAGGAAGCAAAGGCGATCCCGTCCAGCCCGACCTGCAGTTCGACGATCCCGGTCACGCCGTTCTGGTTGCAGGTGGCAAATTCCGAAGGCTTCATCCGGCGCGAGGCATTCACGATATCGGGCGTGTTGCTGCCCACGCCCTGGCAGAAGAGCTGGATGCCGCCGCCCGAACCGGTCGATTCGACCAGCGGGCTGTTCATGCCGGGATTGGAGCGGGCAAAGCTTTCCGAAATCAGCTTGGCGAAGGGATAGACGGTGGAGGAGCCGACCGCGCGAACCGAATCGCGCGTCGCGCCGCCTTCGGTGCCGCAGGCGGAAAGGGCCAGGGCGGAAAGGGCGGCGAGACCTATGGAGAGCTTGAGGCGCATGATATTTCCCGGAATGAATCAGGTTGGTGGCGGCTTGATAGGATCATTGCATGACAGTTTGGCTACAACGGCCGGCAGGCTTGGCAAACTGCCGGAACAGCGCCGGACTTGTCAGAAATCGAACTGCGCCCGCATGCCGAAGGCATCGACCCTGTAGGAGGTGTCACCCGCCAGCGTCGGCTCGGCGGAGTCATAATACAGGCGTTCGTAATTCGCCATGATCCGCGTGCTGGCAGTCGGCACCCAGACGAGCGCAAGGCCCACGGCGTTCTGTTTGCCGCCGACGATATCCTCGTCCACCAGATCGAGATAATCATAGCGGACGTTCAACTGGACAGCGCCCGGGCCGCCCTTCGTGACCGGGCGTTCGGGACGGATGCGGTCGAACCTGCCTTTCCTGTAGCCGCGGCGGTCACCCTTCGTGAGGAAATATCCGGCCTCGACATAGCCCCCGACAAAATCGGCATCGTGCAGAATGGGGCGATCGACGCTTTGCCGGAAACCTTCGGCCGCGACATGGAACGGCCCGGCGATCGCGGCGGCTTCCAGCCCGAAACCATTTTCCGCATCGGCATCGAAACGGCCGGTGTCGATGTAGCGTTCGTCGGTGAAGTGGAAGCCGGGGCGCTGACGGAAACGCAGCGTCTGACCATCGACCAGCCGGGCGTAATGCGCCGATCCGCCAAGGTGCAGCTGCATGTCGCCTATCCGGGGCATATAGACCGCCCTTGCATCGAGGCTCCAGTCGCGGTCCCCGTCGGAATCGATCGGTTCGCCGAAGACACCGGCCTGCAACAGGATATCCGATTCGTGATACTGCGCCGACAGGCCGAGGCGCCGCTGGAAACCGAAGGCATCGGTGAATGCGGCGCGTTCCAGGAACGAAGTATGCAGGCTGCTGGTCACTTCTTCGAGCGATTGGAAATTATTGTGCTGTCCGGCGGTCAGTTCGACATCGCCGGTTCGGTAGGTGATGAGCGCATCGGCAAATTCGACGGTGCCGCTGCCGAATTCCAGCTCGACCCTGTAGCCGAAATCGCCGGGAACGGTTCCGCTCACCCCGAGGCGGGCGCGCCGCACTTCCTCGCCCCAACCGTCCGGCAGGCCCGATCCGTCCGGGGCATGGATGAACCCGGCATCGAGCTGGATGCGGCCGCGTGGCTCGATGCTCCAGCCATTCGAATCACCGGCTTCCGCCTTTGTGGCAGTCTCCTGCGCGGTGGCGGGTTGCGCCCCTGCGGCGGTGAGGGCGAGCAATGCTATGGAAGATGCCAGTTTCACGGTGTCGCAACCTCTTGCTTATGATGGGTCCGGGGTTCTTTTGCGTCCCTTGTGTGACCGGCGTATGACGGTTCGCGGATCGAGGCGGCAGATGCCGTGTTATCCGCGCCCGGTGGGTTGAAGGCAGCCGGTTTCACTTGTAACGAAGCCCGCAAAACCGGGCCGCCCGGTCCCGCAGGAGAGAGTCGCGATGCGCATCGGTTGCCCCAAGGAAATCAAGAATCACGAATATCGCGTCGGGCTGACTCCTGAAAGCGTGACGGAAATGGTGCATCACGACCACGAGGTCTGGATCGAGAGCGGCGCGGGCCTCGGCATCGGCGCGACCGACGCGCAATATGTCACCGCGGGCGCGAAGATCGTCGATGGCCCGGACCCGATCTTCGCCGAATGCGAGATGGTGGTGAAGGTGAAGGAACCGCAGGCGGAGGAACGCAGCAAATTGCGCCGCGGCCAGATCCTCTACACCTATCTGCACCTTGCCCCCGACCCGGACCAGACGCGCGACCTGATCGATTCCGGCGTGACCGCCATCGCCTATGAAACCGTCACCGGCCCCAATGGCCAGCTGCCGCTGCTGAAACCGATGAGCCAGGTGGCGGGCCGCATGAGCATCCAGGCCGGGGCCAATGCGCTGGAGAAGGCGCATGGCGGGCGCGGCGTGCTGCTGGGCGGGGTTCCGGGGGTGATGCCGGGCAAGGTCGTCGTGATCGGCGGCGGCGTCGTCGGCTTCAACGCGGCGCAGATGGCGGTCGGCCTCGGCGGGCAGGTCACCATCATGGACCGCGACCCCGAGGTTCTGGACAAGGTCGGCACCTTCTTCGAAAACCGGGCCAGCACGCGCTTTTCCAACAAGGCGAACCTGGAAGATGCGGTGGCCGAAGCCGATCTGGTGATCGGCGCGGTGCTGATCCCCGGTGCCGCTGCGCCCAAGCTGGTGACGCGTGAGATGCTCGGCCTGATGAAGCCGGGCGCGGTGCTGGTCGATGTCGCCATCGACCAGGGCGGCTGTTTCGAAACCAGCCATGCGACGACCCATGCCGAACCGACCTATATCGTCGATGACATCGTGCATTATTGCGTCGCCAACATGCCGGGCGCGGTCGCCCGCACCAGCACCTATGCGCTGAACAACGTCACCCTGCCTCATGCCCTGCGGATCGCGCGGATGGGGTGGATGGATGCGATGCGCGCCAATCCGCATCTGGCGGAAGGGCTGAACGTGCATGATGGCAAGCTGACCTACCGCGCCGTGGCCGAGGAACTGGGCTATGACTATCACGCGGTGGCGGATCTGCTGGCCTGACGAGGCAATCGGCGGGCAGGCACGCGGCCTGCCCCTGTCGGTTCAATTCTCCGCGTAGAACGCGCCGGCGACTTCGGGCCTGATGCGGACGAGCCGGCCGCTCGCCTTCTCCAGCATGGCCCAGGTCGAGCGCACCGATACCAGCACCTTGCCGGCATCATCCGTGAAGCTGACGCAGCGGTCGAAACGCGCCCCGCGCGGCGCATCGGGAATCCAGGTCTCCGCCGTGACGGATTCGCCTGCGCCGATATTGCCGCGGTAATCCACCTCGTGCCGGGTCACGACCCAGAAATAGGCCTCGACATGCGCCGGGTCCGCCCGCGCCTGCCAGTGGCTGGTGGCGATGTCCTGCGCCCAGCCGAGCCAGACGACATTGTTCACATGGCCAAGCTCGTCGATATGTTCGGGCCGGGCATCGAAGCGGCGCGTGAAGCGGGCGCTCATTCCGCTCTGTCCGCAAGGCCCATCTGCCACAGGATGAAGGCGAATTCCTCCGCCGTTTCCGTCAGCGACTGGAAGCGCCCCGATTTGCCGCCATGGCCCGCGCCCATATTGGTCTTGAGCAGCAGTTCATTGGTATCGGTCTTCTTCTCGCGCAGCCGGGCGACCCATTTCGCCGGCTCCCAATAGGTGACGCGCGGGTCGTTCAGCCCCGCCGTCACCAGCAGGGGCGGGTAATCCTGCGCCGTCACATTGTCATAGGGGCTGTAGCTGCGGATCAGGTCGAAGGCGGCCCTGTCCTCGATCGGATTGCCCCATTCGCCCCATTCGCCCGGCGTCAGCGGCAGCGAGGCATCGAGCATCGTGGCCAGTACATCGACGAAGGGCACATGCGCGACCACCGCGCCCCATAGTTCAGGGTCGGAATTGATCACCGCGCCCATCAGCTCGCCGCCCGCCGATCCGCCGGAAATGCTGATCCGCCCGGCAGTGGTATAGCCGCGCTCCACCAGCCCTTTCGCCACGTCGACGAAATCGGTGAAAGTATTGATCCGCCGCTCCAGCTTGCCGAATTTGTACCAGGCGCGCCCCAGGTCGTCACCGCCCCGCACATGCGCGATGGCATAAGCGAAGCCGCGATCCACCAGGCTGAGGCGCGTGACCGAAAAGCCCGGCGGAATGGCGATGCCATAGGCACCATAGCCATACAGATGCAGCGGACCCGCAGGCGCGCGATCCTTGCGGTAGAGCAAGCTGACAGGGATCATCGTCCCGTCCCGCGCCGCGATCTCCAGCCGCTGCGTTTCATACAGCGTCGCATCGTAGCCGGAGGGAATCTCCTGCACCTTCAGCACTTCCAGCCGCCGCTCGGCCACAACGTAATCATAGGTGGTCGCGGGCGTGTCCATGCTTTCGTAGGACACGCGCAGCCGCTCCATCGCCCATTCGGGATTGTCGCCCAGCGATGCGGTATAGCTCGCCGCCGGAAAGGCGATCGGCTCGGTGCGGGCGGGATCGTCGTAGAAACGGATCTCGATCGTATCCAGCCCGCCGACGCGCGATTCCAGCGCATAGAAATCGCGGAACAGGTCGAAGCCGGTCAGATAGACCTCGTCGCTGCCCGCGATCAGGGTTTCCCAATTGCCGGGATCGTCCAGCGAAGCGGTGGCGAGGCGGAAATTGTCATGGGTGTCGTTGGCGAGGATATACAATTTGCCATCGCGCTCGTCAGCCTCATATTCGACGCCCTTGCGCCGCTCCCTGACGAGGATCGGCGCCGCCAGCGGATCGTCCGCCGGGACCAGCCGCACCTCGCTGGTTTCATGGTCCGACGTGCCGATGACGAGCCATTTCTCATTCGCCGACAGGCTCGACCCGACGCGGAAACCCTCGTCATCCTCGTGATACAGTTCGACATCGCTCTCCAGCGGCTCGCCCAGCCAGTGCAGCCGCGCATTGTCGGTGCGCCATTGTTCGTTGGCGAGGCTGTAGACCACGCCGCGATCATTCCCGACCCAGACCAAAGAGGACAGCGTGCCCGGAATCTCGTCCGCCAGCATCTCGCCGCTGGACAGGTCGCGGAACCGCGCGGTGAAGCGTTCCGAACCATTGTCATCGACGCTGAAGGCGAGTTTCGATCCGTCTGCGCTGACCGCGATGGCGCCGAGGCGGAAATAGTCGCAGCCCTCCGCCAGCGCGATCTCGTCCAGGATCAGTTCGTCACGCGCCCCGCCCGGCTCCGCGCCCACCGGGCAACGCCACCATTTCTTGTATTCGGCCCCTTCCTCATATTCGATCCAGTACAGCCAGCGGCCATCCTTCTGCGGCACCGATCTGTCCGCTTCCTTGATGCGCCCGCGCATTTCGGCAAACAGCGTGTCCACCAATGCGCGATGCGGGGCCATGCGATGTTCGAACCAGGCGTTCTCCGCCTCCAGATGCCGCAGGATCGCGGCATCCTTCACTTCCGGATAGGCGGGATCGCGCAGCCAGGCATAATGGTCCGGCACGGTAATGCCATGGTGGCTGAGGCTGGACGGTTTTCTGGCCGCGACGGGCGGGCCTGCAGGTGTGGTATCACTCATTCCGATCCCCTATGTTAGATGGAGACAAAAGAACAAGACCAAGGACAGACCGCCATGCTGATGCAGACCCATGAAGCCCGCCTCGATTCCCTCCGCCGAGAACTGGAGCGCCAGGGGCTGGACGGTTTCGTCATCCCGATTTCGGATGAACACATGTCGGAATATATCGGCAGCTATGCCCAGCGCCTGTCCTGGCTGACCGGCTTCGGCGGATCGGCGGGCAGCGCGGTGGTGCTGCGAAAAGACAGCGGCAAGGGCGGCAAGGGTGCGGCCATGTTCATCGACGGGCGCTACACCATCCAGGTGCGCGACCAGGTGGACGAACGGCTGTATGACTATTGCCTCGTGCCCGATGTCGAGATGGGCAAGTGGATCGCGGAGAACGCAGGGTCCGGCGCGAAGATCGGTTACGATGCGTGGCTGCACACCAAGGGCTGGGCCGAAAGGACCGGAAAGGCGCTGGCGAAGAAGGGCATGAGCCTTGTCCCGGTCGAGCAGAACCCGGTGGACGCGGTGTGGGAAGACCAGCCGGAACCCTCGGCAGCACCCGCCACGATCCATGCCGATGAACATTCGGGCCGTTCCAGCGCGGACAAGCGCACCGAGGTCGCCAATTGGCTGAAAGAGGAAGGCTATGACGCGGCGGTCATCCCGGCGCTCGATTCCATCGCCTGGCTGCTGAACATTCGCGGCACGGATGTGGAGCGCACGCCGGTCGCCCTGTCCTATGTCATCGCCCATGCCGACGGCACGGCGGAATTGTTCGTCGCGCCCGAAAAGATCACGCCCGAACTGACGCAGCATCTCGGCAATGCGGTCACCGTCAGACAGCGCGATGCTTTCGAGGGGGCGCTGGCCGACATGAAGGGCAAGATCGTCTCGGTCGATCCCGATTACGGCGTCGCGGGCATCCATCAGGCGCTGGAAGCCGCGGGCGCGAAGCCGGTGGCCGACCGCGATCCCACCATCCTGCCCAAGGCGATCAAGAACCCGGTCGAGGTACAGGGCCACCGCGACGCGCAGGCGCGCGACGGGGCGGCGGTGACGAAATTCCTGCACTGGCTGGCCACCGAAGCGCCCGGCGGCAGGGAAACCGAGCTGACCGCTGCGGCGAAGCTGCGCGCGTTCCGCGATGAAACGGGCCTGCTTCGGGACCAGAGCTTCGACACGATCTCCGCTGCCGGCCCCCATGCCGCGATCCCGCATTACCGCGTGGACGAGGAAAGCAGCCTGACCATCGAGCCGGGCAGCGTTTTCCTGTGCGATTCGGGCGGGCAATATCTCGACGGAACGACCGACATCACCCGCACGGTGTGGATTTCCGGCGCTGGTGAGAAAGCCATGCCGACCGCCGAAGTGCGCGACCGTTTCACCCGTGTGCTGAAGGGCCACATCGCCATCGATCGCGCGGTCTTTCCGCAGGGCACCGCCGGGGGGGAACTGGACGGGTTCGCCCGCCAGTTCCTGTGGCAGGTCGGGCTGGATTACGGCCACGGCACCGGCCACGGCGTCGGCAGCTTCCTCGGCGTTCACGAGGGGCCGCAGCGTATCGCCAAGCTGACGGGTTCCTATCCGGGCACGGGGCAGGAACTGCACGAAGGCATGATCCTGTCCAACGAACCCGGCTATTACAAGGGCGGCGAATACGGCATTCGTATCGAAAACCTGATCCTGACCGTCGCGCGCGAAGTGGATGGGGCAGGCTTCGGGACCGATGGGGGGCGCTTCCTCGGCTTCGATACGCTCACCTTCGTGCCCATCGCCCGCGACATGGTGGATGCGGACCTGCTCACGGAAGACGAAAAGGCGTGGTGGAACGATTATCACGCGCGCTGCCGCGAGATCCTCGCGCCGCAGCTGTCGGGCGAGGTGCTGGCCTGGATGGAGGATGCCTGCAAGCCGCTCTGAGCGGCTGCGGCCCTCGCGCCATTGCAGGCCGATGAACGGGGGCGTGTCGCCGCGACATTCTGCGACAAATCTCGCGGATCGCGGCATAAGCGTGCGACATTTGCCGCCTAGAAGGGTGTCATGAGCTGCGGCGGGTTTTCTCCCTCCCTGAACGCCCCCCCCTGAACGACCCGTCGCAGCTCTCCAGACCAGACTTCAAGAGGATCATTCCCATGCGCAAGCAGACAATCGCCCTTTCCGCAGCCCTGCTGTCGCTGGCGGCGACCGGCAGTATCGCCCTTGCCCAAACCAATGGCACCCAAACCAATGGCACCCAAACCAGTGGCACCCAGACAGCTGGCGGCTCCCTTACGCGCGCCGAGGCGCAGACCCGCGCCAGTGCCGCGTTCGACCGGATGGATGTCAATAATGACGGCCGGCTGGATCAGGCCGACCGCACGGCGCGCCGGAACGCCCGTTTCGACCGCCTCGACACCGATGGCAACGGCAGCCTGAGCCGCACCGAATTCGCCGCGATGCATGGGATGCGGGGCGAACGGGCCGACAGGTCCGAACGAAGCGGCGAAGCCCGTCAGGATCGCCGTGGCAGGCGTGGCGCAGGCAAGGGCCGCATGGGCGGCATGGGCGGGCGCGATATGATGCAGAAAATGGATGCCAATGGTGATGGTTCGGTCACGCAGGCGGAATTCATCGCACAGGCGATGACCCGCTTCGCTGCCGCCGATTCCGACAATGACGGCACGGTTACTGCCGCGGAACGTCGGCAGGCCCGCAAATCCGCCCGCGCGGCGCGGGCAAACTGATCCTGGCCCGGACCGATCCGCCTTGCCAGGTGACGCGGTGACCGAAAGCGCGACCGCCATCCTGCTCGTCGATGACGAGGAGATGCTGCGCGAACCCCTGGCCGCCTATCTCAGGCGCCAGGGCTTCGCCGTGACGGAAGCTGCCAGCGCCGCCGCTGCACGCAGCGTGCTGGTGGACGGCACTCCCGATCTCGTCCTCCTCGATATAATGATGCCGGGTGAGGACGGGCTGTCGCTCTGCCGCCATCTGGTGGAGGCGAGGAATATCCCGACCATTCTCCTGACCGCGCGGGGAGAGGCGACCGACCGGATCATCGGACTGGAAATCGGTGCCGACGATTATCTGGTCAAACCTTTCGAACCGCGCGAGCTGGTGGCGCGCATCCGTTCGGTCCTGCGCCGGGCGAACCGGATTCCCGATGCGGCGGAGCAGGCACCGGCGGGCGAGGATCGCGATTACCTGTTCGAAGGGTGGCGGCTGGACGTGCTGAAGCACCGCCTGACCGACCCCGATGGCGCGATGATCTCGATCTCCACGGCAGAATACCGGCTGCTGCGCGCATTCCTCGACCATCCCCGCCAGGTGCTCGACCGGGACCGCCTGCTCGACATGGTGCAGGGCCGCGAAGCGCATCTGTTCGACCGCGCGGTGGACAATCAGGTCAGCCGCCTGCGCCGCAAGATCGAAGCCGACAGCCGCAACCCCGAATTCATCCAGACCGTGCGCGGGGGCGGATACCGCTTCGCCGCCGATGTCCGGCGCGCAGGCACCGAAGCGCCGTGATCCGTCTCTGGCCGCGCAGCCTGCTGGGGCAGGTGCTGCTGTGGACGGCGCTGGCGCTGCTGGCGGCGCAGGGTATCTCCGCCGTCCTGCTGTATCGCGCGGCGGAGGACCGGCGCGCGGCGGAGATGCTGAACGCCGCGGCCTTCCGTTTCATCGCGCATCAGACGGAACATTCCACGCCGCCAGGCAGGCAGAGCCAGGGACACGAACGCCATGCGCGGCGCGGTCCCCCGGTGCAGGCGACTGCCAGCTTGCCCGATGCGCTGAACGGACAGCGCCGGCCCGCACAGGAGGACGCGTTAGGCGCAATCCTCGACATTCAGAACATCGGCTATGCGGAGATTGCTGTGGGCCGGATCGCCGTGAGCGACGATGCCGCGTCCCTCGCCTGGCTTGACCGCAGAGGCAGGGAAACGGGGCCGGATGCGCGCAATCGCCAGGTGATGCTGGCCGCCATTCGGCGCAGCGATGGCACCTGGCTGGTATCGCGCCAGATCGAACGTCGCCGCGAACCGCGCGTGTGGCGCGGAATCGCCTTGCAGACGGCGATCATCTATCTCGTGCTCGTCGGCGGGCTGGCCCTGCTGCTGCGGCGCACCACCCGCCCTCTCGCCGATCTGACCCGGCGGGTGGAGGAATTCGGCCGCGCGCCTGCCGGGCAGATTCCGGGCGATCTTCCGAACGGCCTGCCGGACTCCCCGCGCGGGCCGGAGGACGTGCGGAGGCTCGTCGCCGCACAGCTTGCCATGGAGCGCCGCATCGCCGCCATGCTGAACGAAAAGGACGTGATGCTGGGGGCTATCGGCCACGATCTCAAGACCCCGCTCGCCGCCCTTCGCGTGCGGATAGAGAGCGTGGGCGACGAAGCCGAGAGGCAGAAGATGGCCGCCGGGATCGATGATCTCTCGCAGACGCTAGACGACATCCTGTCGCTCGCCCGGATCGGCCGTTCCGACCAACCGCCCGAAAAAGCCGAACTGTCGACCCTGGTGACGGCGGTGGTCGAGGAATTCGAGGATGTGGGCGCTGCGGTCGAACTGGGCCCGATGCTGCGTATCGTGCGGCCGGTGCAGGTCACCCTGCTTCGCCGCGCGCTCCGCAATCTGGTGTCGAACGCGCTGCGCTATGGCGAGGTGGCGGTGGTATCGGTGGCAGAAGACGGCGGCGCGGCCATCTTGCGGGTGGAGGATTCCGGGCCGGGCATATCCGAAGCGCGCATCGACGCGATGATGGAGCCTTTCGTTCGCGGCGAGGCATCGCGCAACCGCGCCACCGGCGGTTCGGGCCTCGGCCTCGCCATCGCCCGCGCCATTGCCGAAGCGCTCGGCGGAAAGCTCGTTCTGACCAATCGGACCGAAGGCGGCTTGCGGGCGGAAATCCGCCTACCCTGACAGCGCGAAGCGCGCACCGGCCCTCGACTTGGGCTGCGAAGCCGGTAAATGGGCCTTGATGGCGGTTGCGGCTCCCTTTGTCCTGCTCGACGATGCAAGGCGCGAAAATGCGGCGGAAGCGCGGCTTTACAGCAGCCCTTCGCAGATTTTCGTCGCGCGCCGGGCGGATGAGGTGGAAAAGGCACTGGCGGCGGCGGAAGCCGCGCGGCGCGAAACCGGCCACACGCTGGCGGGTTATCTTTCCTACGAGGCGGGCCTCGCCCTCGAACCGCGCCTTCGGGATATGGCCGACACAAGCATCGGGGCGGGCGGGCCGCTGGTCTGGCTCGGCCTGTTCGATGGATGGCAAACCTTTGCGCCCGACGCCGTGCCGGAATGGCTGGAACGGCAGGTTACAACGCAAGGCATCAGCAGCCTCGGCCCGCTCGACCCGCAGATTTCGCATGGCGAATATGCCGCGCGGTTCGAACGGCTGCAGCAAGCCATTCGCCATGGCGACATCTATCAGGCCAATCTGACCTTCCCGCTCGCCGGCAGCTGGCGCGGCGACCCGCTGACGATCTATGCCGCCTTGCGCGCCGAATCGCAGGCCGGATATGGCGGGGTGATCTTCGATGGCTCCGACTGGCTGCTCAGCCTGTCGCCCGAACTTTTCGTGTCGGTGAAGGGCGAAATCGCCCGCGCGAGGCCGATGAAGGGTACGCGCGCTCGCGGCGAAACACCGCAGCAGGACGAAGCCCTGGCCGACGATCTGCGGGCATCGGTAAAGGACCGGGCCGAAAATCTGATGATCGTCGATCTGATGCGCAACGATTTGTCGCGCGTCGCCATGCCGGGCAGCGTGCGGGTGGAACAGCCATTCACGGTCGAAACCTATCCGACCTTGCACCAGCTGGTGTCCACCGTGGAAGCGAAACTGCGCCCCGATGCCACCGTCATGGAACTGCTTCGGGCGATGTTCCCCTGCGGTTCGATCACCGGCGCGCCAAAAATCCGCGCCATGGAACTGATCACCGCCACGGAACGCGACGCGCGAGGCGTCTATTGCGGCGCCATCGGCCGCATCGGCGGGGCAGCGGACGGCAGCGGCGACGAAGCGGCGTTCAATGTCGCGATCCGCACCCTGCGCCTGACGCCCGTCGAGAACGCGCAAGGCAACGTGGTGCTGGGTGTCGGATCCGCCATCGTGGCCGACAGCGAAGCCTTGCCCGAATGGCGCGAGGCGCTGCTGAAAGGCGATTTCGCGCGCCGCGCTGCACCGGGGTTCGACCTGCTGGAGACGATGCGCTTCGACCCCGACGAAGGCATCGCCCTCCTCGATTTGCATCTCGAACGGATGAAGGACAGCGCCGATGCGCTGAGCTTCGCATTCGATCGCCATGCGGCCCGCAACGCAATCCAGGCATTGTGCTTCGAACTCGAAAACCCCGCCCGCCTGCGGCTGATGCTGGCGCGGAGCGGGGCAACTTCGCTGGAAGCCTCCGGCTTGCCCGAACCTCTCGCCGGTCCTGCCCGCTGCATCGTCCTTCCCCTGCCGGTGGACAGTGGCGATTTCCGGCTGCGGCACAAGACCACCGACCGCCATTTCTGGGAAGATGCGCTGGCCGTGGCACGCGCCAACGATGCGGCAGAGGCACTGATGATCCGCGACGACGGGTTGCTGACCGAAGGCAGCTTCACCTCCCTTTTCGTCGAACGCGGCGGCACCTTGCACACCCCGCCCGCGCATCTCGGCCTGCTGCCGGGCGTGCAGCGCCGCGCCCTCATCGAATCGGGCCGGGCGGTGGAAAGCGAATTGCGGCTGGAGGATCTGGAGGGCGGATTCTGGATCGGCAACGCCCTGCGCGGATTGATGAAGGCGGAACTTGCATGAACATACCCATCCTGTTCGAGGACGGCGAGGCGCTCGTCATCGACAAGCCTGCCGGCCTGCCGCTGGAAACCCCGCGCCGCGGCGGCCCGGCGCTCAGCGACCATTTCGAAACGCTGAAGCTGGGGTTTCACCGCCCGCCCGCCATCGTGCACCGGCTCGACACCGATACGTCGGGCTGCCTGCTGCTCGCCCGTAACCCGAAGGCCTTGAAGCGGTTCAACAAGGCATTCGAGGACCGCCAGGTGACGAAACGGTATCTGGGAATAATCGCTGGCGAAGTCGCGGATGAGGGCGGCACGATCACGCTCGCCCTGTCGAAGATCAGCAGCGAGAAGCAGGGCTGGCGCATGATCCCGGCGCGCGCGGGCAAGCCATCCGTCACCCATTGGCGGCGTCTGGCGGTCGCGAATGGCAACAGCCTGCTGGAATTTAGTCCCGAAACCGGGCGGACACACCAGATTCGCGTTCATGCGGCATCGGGCCTCGGCGCACCGCTGCTGGGCGATCCGCTTTACGGGGCACGGCAACCCTATGCGCGTATGATGCTGCATGCGGCAGACCTCGCCATTCCGCGCGAGGGCAAGGACGCCATCGCCGCCACCGCGCCGCTGCCGCGCGAATTTGCGGATTTGGGTTTTGCAGGGCCGGGCGCCGCCGATGGCTGACGGCGGCCCGGTGGACGAAGCCTGGCTCGAACAGGCATTGGCAGAGGCCGAGGAAAGCTTCATCGCCTCGTCCGGACCGGGCGGGCAGAATGTCAACAAGGTGGCGACTGCGGTCCAGTTGCGGCTGAATGTCTTCGCCCTGCGCCTGCAGCCGCAGGTATTTCGCCGCTTGAAGGGACTGGCCGGAACCCGGATGACCGCACGGGGCGACATCGTCCTGACCGCCCGCAGCCACCGCACGCAGGACGCGAATCGGACCGAGGCGCGCGAGCGGATGGCCCAGTTGCTGCGGCAGGCCCATGTCCAGCCGCGCCAGCGCAAGAAGAGCCGCCTCAACCGCATCAACAAGGAAAAGCGGATTCGCGGCAAGAAGAACCGCGGAGCCGTCAAGGCCGCGCGCGGCAAGGTGGATTATTGACGCGGCCCCTGGCCGAACCTGCGTTTCCGCACCGACGGCGAGCGACCTCCGCCTTGACTTATGCGCGGGCCTCGGCCAAGGCGCTGGGCCTATGAGGGGCGGCGCGATGCGTCGCCCGATGTTGTTTACCCTATCTCTTCGCTGGCGGCATAGCCCGACCGGCTTTTCGAAAGCATCAGGATAGCGCCATGGCGAAACCCGCAACCGTCAAGATCAAGCTGGTCTCCACCGCCGACACCGGCTTCTATTACACGACCACCAAGAACCCGCGCAACATCACGGAAAAGATGACTTTCCGCAAATATGATCCCGTCGTGCGCAAGCATGTCGAGTTCAAGGAAGCCAAGATCAAGTGATGCGAGCGCCCGCCTGACCGGCGGGCGTCATGTCCCGGACCCGGTCTGTCGGCGGGCGGGCCGGGGCCGAATGATGAACCTGCGGAACCGGCGGGGTTCAGTGACGGTTCAACGCTTCGTCGCCATGAATGGCAGTCAATGACACGGAGCATTCCTATCTTGCACACACGCATCCTGCATTCGCCTATGCTGCACATGATCGCCAGAAAGCCGCTGCGCATCGCGCTGGCGGCGGCCGTTGCGATCGGCATCCCTTCTGCCGCCATGATGCTGCCGGTCACCCCGGCGCTTGCCGCTGCCGGGGATCTCGACCGCGCCGTTGCCGCATTGCGCGGCATTTCCACCATGCGCGCCAGTTTCACGCAGACCGACCGCAACGGGCAGGCCGTGAACGGCGTGATGACGCTGAAACGTCCGGGCAAGATCCGGTTCGAATACCAGAAGGGCGTGCCCATGCTGGTGGTTTCGAACGGCAAGTCGCTGACGCTGGTGGATTACGAGGTGAACCAGGTCCAGCGCTGGCCCATCGCCAATTCGCCGCTGGGCGCCCTGCTCGACCCGTCGCGCGACGTGAAGAAATACGGCAAGCTGCTGCCCACCGGCAATCCCGACGTGGTCAGCGTCGAGGTGCGCGACCCGAACAAGCCGGAATTCGGCGTGATGACGATGATCTTCACCAGGAATGCCGCCGCGCCGGGCGGGCTGGAGCTGACCAATTGGGTCACGCTGGACGCGCAGAATCAGCGCACCACGGTTCGCCTGAAAAACCATCGCTACGGGGTGGCGGTCGCCGACAATGCCTTCACCTATCGCGATCCGCGTAAATCGTCCCGTCGCCCGCGCTGAACCGCTGGACGGCATTATGCCCGGGATACGCGTCGCACCGCCAGCATCGTTCATGGCATGGCAAGCCGGGCGGGCCTAGAAAGTTCATGACGAAGCGGTCGGAGTCGGGTTTCCCCCCTGTTGCCCTGACCTCCATCAACGCCGTTTCGTCAAAGCGTGACGAACGCTGACAATGAACCCTCGTGCCACTGCCCCCGGCGCGAGGGTTTTTTGCGTCCTGCACCCGCCCGGCTTCAGCGCCGCTAAGGAACCGCGCCGCTCTCCGATAGACATGCAGCGCCTGCCGCCCTATCGCCGCGCCATGGTCAAAATTGCCTCGTGGAACATCAATTCCGTCCGTCTGCGGATGCCCATCGTCGAACGCTTCATCGCCGAGGAATCGCCCGATGTCCTGTGCCTGCAGGAGATCAAGACGGTGGAGCAGACCTTTCCTTTCGAAGCCTTCGCCAGGCTGGGCTACACCCACACGGCGGTGCACGGGCAGAAAGGCTATCACGGCGTGGCGACCGTCAGCCGTATCCCGCTGAAGGAACATTCCCGCCACGACTGGCAGGACAATGGCGAGGCGCGCCATGTCGGCGTGGAGCTTGGCGGCGCCGGGCAGGGCGTTATCGTGGAGAATGTCTATATACCGGCCGGCGGCGACATTCCCGACCGCGAGCAGAACGCGAAATTCGGCCAGAAACTGGATTTTCTCGATCGGATGACGCGCTGGGCGGAAAAGGTCGATCGCCCCACCCTGATCGTCGGCGATTTCAACATCGCCCCGCTGGAAAGCGACGTCTGGAACCACAGGCAATTGCTGAAGGTCGTCAGCCATACGCCAATAGAGATCGAGACACTGGACCGCTTCCGCGATGCCCACGGCTGGAGCGATATCGGCCGCGAACATATCCGCGACCCGGAACGCTATTTCAGCTGGTGGAGCTATCGTTCGAAGGACTGGAAGGGAAACGACCGGGGCCGCAGGCTGGATCACATGTGGGCCAGCCCCCAGCTTGCCCGGCAGGCCGTGGCGCATGGCGTGCATGAACGCGCCCGCGACTGGGAGAAACCTTCCGATCACGTGCCGCTGGTGACGGAGTTCGATCTCTGAACGGGACCGGCAGCGCCTCCCGCCCCTCCCCGTCGCGCCGGGTGGCGCTGGCGGTCGACGCCTTGCGCCACGGCTGGCCGATCGCGGTGGAATGTGCGGCGCAGGGCGGCGGCGTGGCCGAAACGCGTATCCTGTTGCCGGTGGAGACTGCCATCGCTCCGGGCGCGAGAGCCGAGTTCCTGCTGATCTCGGCGGCGCGCGCGGCGACGCTGAAGCTCGGCAATCAGCGCGCTGCCGCTGCGCCTCATGCGCCGGTGCTGATGGCGGGCGTGGAGCCCTTCGACCTTTCCGCCGCCTTGCCGGTGGCCGACCCCGCTCTCGACCTTGCCTCGCCCATGAAGGGCCCGTTCCGCGCCGCCCCGCTGCCGTGGCACGAAGCGGCGGTCGCAGCGCTGGAACTGGCGCGGATCGCGGGCATCCTTCCCGCCTTCATGGTCGATCCAACCGGGGCGGGGGAAGCGCAAGACGTGTCGCCCGCCGATCTCGACGCCTTTGCCGACCCGGCCCGGCTCGCCATCGCCACCCGCGCGCGGCTGCCGGTGGCGGCGGCGGAGGACACGGAGATCGTCGCCTTCCGCAGCCCCGACGATCTGCGCGAACATGTTGCCCTGATCATCGGCCAGCAGAATGGCGACCGCGTGCCGCTGGTCCGCCTGCATTCCGAATGTCTGACGGGCGATATTCTCGGCAGTTTGAAATGCGATTGCGGCCCGCAGCTCGATGCCGCGCTTGCCGCCATGGCGGAAGAAGCGGCCAGGGGCGGCTGGGGCGTGCTGCTGTATCTGCGGCAGGAAGGGCGCGGCATCGGCCTCTTAAACAAGATGCGCGCCTACAGGTTGCAGGACCAGGGGTTCGACACGGTGGATGCCAATCGCCGCCTCGGCCTGCCCGAGGAGGCGCGCGATTTCCCCGTCGCGGCGCGCATGCTCGACCTGCTGAACATCCGGGAAATACGCCTGATGACGAACAACCCGGCGAAGGTCACCGCGCTGGAACAGGCGGGCACGCATATCGTCGAGAGAGTGGCGCACCAGCTTCCGGCCAATCCGCACAATGCGCGCTATCTCGATACCAAGCGCGACCGCGCCGGACATTTGCTGCGCTGATCTACTCCGCGTCGAGGCGGCGGGCGATGGCCTGTCCCATGCGGACCTTGTCGCCGGCGCGGAAATCGGCCAGCCATTCGATACGGCCTTCCTCGAACAACAGCACGACGGTGGAGCCGAGCAGGAACTTGCCCATCTCGTCCCCTGCTTCGTAGGACGGCGCTTCATCGCCCTCGGCTTCGGCCAGCACGGAGCGGATCAGCGCCTTGCCATGCGGTTCCACCGGGCCGGACCAGGCCGTCTCGATACCCGCCACGATCATCGCGCCGACCATCACGCTGGCCACCGTGCCAATCCCGGTGTCGAAGATGCAGGCAAGCCGTTCGTTTCGGGCGAACAGCCCCTCGACCCCTTGCGCCGTGGCGGCATTGACCGAAAACAGCTGCCCCGGAACATAGATCGTGGCAGCGAGCGTTCCCGACACCGGCATGTGGACGCGGTGATAATCGCGCGGCGACAGATAGATCGTGGCGAAATGGCCGCCTTCGAACCGCCGGGCCAGATCGGCATCGCCGCCCAGCAATTCGCGCACCGAATAATCGCGCCCCTTGGCCTGCACGATGCGCCCGCCGGTGATGCGGCCAAGCTGGCTGATCGCGCCGTCCGCCGGGCTGACCACGTGTCGCGAGGCATCGGCGATGGGCCGGGCGCCGGCTTTCAGGGTGCGGGTGAAGAAATCGTTGAAGCTCCTGTAATCGCGTTCCGGCCGTTCGGCTTCGCCCATGTCGACATTATAGGCGAGGATGAAGCGGCGGATCAGCAGATCCTTGATCCACGGGTTCTCGCTCGCGGCGAAGCGTCCGGCGAAGCGGGAGAGGCCGTGATGCGGCAAGGCATGTTGCAACCAGATGAAGGGTTTGCTCAAGACACTCATCGCAGCTGGCTGTCCTTGCTGCCGCGGCGGTTCATCGCGCTATGCCGCACCTGTCCGTCGCGCGTGCCCTGGCAATTCACGCAGGTGCGAGTTCCGGGCAGCGCAATACGGCGCTTCTCCGGTATCGCTTCACCGCAATCGTCGCAATATTCCGCGCCCGAACCGGACGCACTGGCCGCAGCCATGCGCGCCCTTGCCGCGGCAACCGCGTCGCTTACCGTATCGTCGATCTGGTCCTGAACCGCGCCATCGCGCGTCCACCCGCCTGCCATGTAATGCTCCTTTTGCCCTCAACGGCCGGGGAGCAGGCGCGGTTCCGCGAGGTCAGCGGCGTTCGAACGCCTGCAGGCCGGTGCCGAGGCGGTTTTCCCCGATCTCCAGCCGGTCGCCCGACCAGTCCGCGACGAAGATAGTATTGCGCGCCAGGTCGGGCACGAGCCGCGCATCATTGCCGGCGATCCGCAGGCCGTCGGCGCTGTGGTTTTGCTGTTCGGCAGCGATGGCGATGAAAGCGGAGTAATTTTCCTTGTCGCGGCCCTGCACGAACCAGTTGTCGGTGATCGAACCGGAAGCGCCCGCGGGCAGGTCGATCATGTAATTGGTGCCGCGCCCCCGCGAATCGTCGAAACTGTTGCCCGCGATCTCGACCTTGCCCGCCCGCGCCTTCACATAATGGCCGCCGGTTCCCGCCTCGAAACGGCTGCGCGTGATACGGAGCATGCCGTAATCGCCGACATAGATGGAATGGGCGCAGCCGCCCGCACCTTCGCAGGTGCCGAGCCCGCTGAAGGTGCTTTTGTCGATGATGATGGCCGAGGCCGGATCGTCGGCGGTCAGGATCCCCTGCTGGCTATCCTCGAAGCGGCTTTGCGCCACCGTCAGATCGCCGCGTTTCAGCCGGATGCCCGCGCCGTTCATGTCGGGCACGGCCATGCCGCGAAAGGTGAGGCCGACGACACTGGCCTCGCGCCCGCGCAGCACCAGCGCCGCCTTGCCTTCGCAGGTCGTGCCGTCGAAAACCGCCGCGCCGGGTCCGGTGGCGAAATAGGACACCCGCCCCGCCTGCTGCACCGCGCATTGGCGATAGGTGCCGGGGGCAATGGCGATGGTGCCGGTCGCATCGCCGATGGAATCGACGGCATCCTGAAGCCTGGCGAAGCCGCGCCCGGTTTCGGTGACGGTGAACGCCGCCGTGCTTTCCTGCGCCATCAGCGCCCCTATCGGGATAGCCGCGACCGCAAGGGCCGCGAGCGCCAGCGGCCAGGCGAGCGAGATGCGCTCTGCGGGTTGGCGTTCTGACGGGGTGCGGGCGGGCTTATCCATGGACTGCAATCTGAACGACATTGGTTAACGGAGTGTCAAGATAATTTGCGCCGGGTCTAACTGGCATTGCGGATCGCCGCCACGAAGGCATCGCCATAGGCTTCCAGCTTCTTCGCCCCCACCCCGGCGATGCGCGACAGGGCATCCCGGCTTGCCGGTCGCTGTGCAGCCATTTCGCGCAGCGTCGAATCGTGAAAAATGACATAGGGGGGCACCTGCGCTTCCTGCGCCAGCTCACGCCGCAATTCGCGCAAGGCGTCGAACAGCGGGTCTCCGACCGGGTTCGCGGCATTGTCGCGCGTGCCGCCCCGCCCCCTGCCCCCGCGCCGATCCTGCTTCGGCGGCAGGACCATCTCCACCGCCTGTTCACCCTTCAATATGGCCCGCGCATCGCCGCCCAGCGCCAGGCCGCCATGATCGGTGGCCACCAGCGCCCCGCGCGCCTGCAGGGCGCGGGCCAGCGGACGCAGCAGCGGTGCCTCGGCAGCATCGACGATGCCGAACACGCTCAGGCGGTCGTGCCCGCGCTGTTCGATGCGTTCGTCCGACGCGCCGGTCAGCACTTTCTGCAAATGGCCGAAACCGAAGCTCTGCCCCGTGCGATAGGCCGCCGACAGCAGCTTGCGCGCCATTTCGCTGGCATCCACCATCGCGGGCGGGTTCAGGCAATTATCGCAATTGCCGCAGCGTGGCGGCGGGTCTTCGCCGAAATGGCGGAGCAATATGGCGCGGCGGCAGCCCGGCGCCTCGACCAGCCCCGCCAGCGCATCCAGCCGCGTGCGCTCACCCGCCTGCCGCGCCGTATCCAGTTCCTGCAAGCGGCTGCGCGCCTGCACGAAATCGCCCGCGCCCCACAGCATCACCGCCTGCGCCGGATCGCCGTCGCGCCCCGCGCGGCCGGTTTCCTGGTAATAGGCCTCGATGCTCTTGGGGATGCCCGCATGGGCGACGAAGCGCACGTCGGGCTTGTCGATGCCCATGCCGAAAGCGATGGTGGCCACCATCACCATGTCCTCGCTGGCGACGAAAGCCGCCTGGTTCGCCGCGCGGCGTTCCGGCGGAAGGCCGGCGTGATAGGGCAGCACCTCGCGCTGCGTGGCGGCGGCGAGGCTGCTGGCCAGATCCTCCACCTTGCGCCGGGTGGGGGCGTAGATGATGCCGGGGCCGGGATGGTCCGCCATTACCTGCGCCAATTGCCGCTGCAAACTGTCGCGCGGGCGAATGGCATAGGCGATGTTGGGCCGGTCGAACCCGGCGACGATCAGACCTGTATCCGGAATGCCCAGCTGCGCCAGGATATCGGCGCGGGTATGGGCATCCGCCGTTGCCGTCAGTGCGAGACGCGGCACATCGGGAAACGCATCCATCAGCGGGCGCAACTGGCGGTAATCGGGCCGGAAATCATGGCCCCATTCGGACACGCAATGCGCCTCGTCGATGGCGAACAGGGCCAGCGGCGCGGCAGCGAGCATGTCGCGGAACCCCGGCTGGCTGGCGCGTTCGGGCGCGACATAGAGCAAGTCCAGCTCGCCTGCCCGGAACGCATCCTGCGTCTCGCGCCAGTCGGCATCGGCGCTGGTCAGCGTGGCGGCGCGAATGCCGTTTTCGCGGGCCGAGCGCAGCTGGTCGTGCATCAGCGCGATCAGCGGGCTGATGACGAGGCAGGTGCCCGGCAGCATCGTGGCAGGCAGTTGATAGGTCAGCGATTTGCCCGCGCCCGTCGGCATCACCGCGAGCGTGGATTGCCCGGCCAGTACGCGTTCCACCACCTGAGGCTGCACGCCGCGAAAGTCGTCGAAGCCGAAGATTCGGCGCAACGCTTCGCGCGCGGCGGCGGCGCCGGATGGCGTGGGAGCGACTTCGGACTTGGGGGAATCCATCTGCCGCCTGTGGCAGATCGGCGCGCCGGGGTGAATGGCGGAAGAATGAGTTTTTTACATTTCCAGCGGCTTTTCGCCCCGCTACAAGGGCTGCCGGGTTGCGGCGATGTGCGACACACCGGCGCGACACTTTCATCTACCGCTACGGAGACTGTCCCCATGAAGAAACTCGCCCGCGCCGCCCTGGCTTCGGCCACGCTGCTTGCCCTCGCCGCCTGCGGTTCCGCCGACGATGCCAGTGAAGAAGCGGTGGCCGACAATGTCGAGATCCCCGCAGACGACGCCATGGCGCCGATCGTGGAAGCCCCCGTGGCCGACACTGCCATCAACGAGCCGGTCATCGTGAGGGAAACGACCGAGAACCCGGCTGCCGTGAACGAAAGCGAGCAGGTCCGCGCCGAAACCGCTGCCGACAACGCAGCGGATGTCGCCGCCCGCGCGCAGGCCGCCGCCGCCGAAGCCGCGACCGCCACGGCCGAAGACCGGATGGATTGAACCGGGTTTATTTGCCCGGCTGTGTGCCGGCGGCGGGCGGCAATGCCGTAGCGTCGGCAGGACGGAATGACGGGCGGGGGCGTCGCAGCAGCGATTCCCCCGCTTTTCCTTTGCCTATCGGGCGCTATGGTGGGGCGCGATGCTGCGCTTCGTCTTTCTCGCCGCCCCTGCCGCGCTCCTGTCGCTTGCCGGCGGGTGCGCCCCTGCGGCGGAAGATACTGCTACCGCCGAGGCCAGCTTCGACAGTGCCGGTCCCGCCGAGACCCGCGCGCTGGAAGAAGCTGCCGCCATGCTGGAAGAACGGCCGGACAATTCCGCCGCCGGTGCCGAAACTGCCGATACAGCGACCCCCTGAAACCACTTCGAGAGAGGATTACCCATGGCCGAGAACGGAATGGACCAGGAAATATTCGGACAGTTCATCGAACAACTTGAACGCTACGTCCGCGAACGGCTGATCCCGGCGGAGGACGACATCATCGCCACCGACCGCATTCCCGAGGATATTCTCGACGAGATGCGCGACATGGGCCTGTTCGGCCTGACCATGCCGGAAGAATATGGCGGCGCGGCGATGAACACGGCGCAATATGTCGAGACGATCCGCGTGCTGTCCTATGCCCTTCCCGCCTACCGCTCGATCATCTCGATCAATATCGGCATGGTCTGTTCCGCGCTGAAGAACGGCGGGACCGAGGCGCAGAAACAGGAATGGCTGCCCCGCCTCGCCGCCGGCGAGATCGCCTGTTTCGGCCTGACGGAACCGGGATCGGGATCGGATTCCGCCGCGATGCAGACCACCGCGCATATGGACGGCAACGAATGGGTGCTGAACGGCACCAAGCGGTACATCACCAATGCGCCGCATGCGAAGCTGGGCCTCATCATGGCGCGCACGTCGAAGGAGAACCAGCCCAAGAACGCCCATGTCAGCGCCTTTCTGGTGCCGATGGACACGGATGGCGTATCGGTCGGCAAGCCGGACAGGAAGATGGGGCAGGCTGGCAGCCATATCGCCGATGTCATGCTCGACGAGGTGCGCCTGCCGGCGGACGCCCTGCTGGGCGGTGAGGAAGGGCAGGGCTTTCGATTCGCCATGCAGAGCCTCGACAATGGCCGGCTGTCCATCGCGGCGGCAAGTTGCGGATATGGCAAGCGCATCCTCGATACCGCGCTGCGCTATTCCACCGAACGGCAGGCCTTTGGCGAACCGATCGCGCAGTTCCAGCTGATCCAGGCGATGCTGGCCGACAGCCGGGCGGAGCTTTATGCCGGCGAATGCATGCTGCGCGATGCGGCGGCGCGGGTGGATGCGAGGGAAAAGAGCATCATCGAGGCCGCCTCGGCCAAGATGTTCTGTTCCGAAATGTGCAACCGCATCGCCGATCGCTGCGTGCAGGTGCATGGCGGCGCGGGCTACCTGGCGGAATATGAGGCGGAACGCTTCTACCGCGACAGCCGCATCTACACGATCTACGAAGGCACCACGCAGATCCTGCAACTGGTCATCGCCAAGAACATGCTGCGCGATTTCGCCGCCGGGGCGCAGGGCTAAGGCTGCGGGGCAGAACAGGAAACGCACATCATGCAGGACATGCTTTCAAACCTTTCGATCATCGAGGCGTCCAGCTTCGTCGCCTCGCCCACCGCCGGGCTGTATTGCGCGCAGCTTGGCGCGGATGTCGTGCGCGTCGACCAGATCGGCGGGGGGCCGGATTTCACCCGCTATCACATGACGGACAATGGCCATTCGCTGGCCTGGGAGAACCTCAATCGGGGCAAGCGCAGCGTGGCGCTGGATCTGCGCAGCGGCGAAGGGCGCGAACTGCTGGTGGAACTTGCCCGCAAGACCGGGCAGTTGATCACGAATTTTCCGCAGAACAGCTTCCTGTCGCATGATGCAGTGGCGCAGGGCGATTCAGAAATGATCACCGTGCGAATCATGGGCTGGGCGGATGGCGCGCAGGCAATGGATTTCACCGTCAACGCCGCCGTGGGTTTTCCCTACCTCACGGGCAAGAAGGATCAGGACGGGCGCGAACACCCGATCAACCATGCCCTGCCTGCCTGGGATCTGCTGACCGGCGCCTATTCCGCCTTCGCGCTGCTCGCCGCCATTCGCAAGCGTGAGGCTGGCGGCGGCGGCGGCGAGATCCGCGTGCCGCTGGGCGATGTGGCCATCGGCACGGTCGGCATGATCGGCGGCATTGCCGAGGTGCTGTATCAAGGGGGCGACCGGAGCCGGCAGGGTAACGACATCTGGGGCGCCTGGGGCCGCGATTTCATCACCAGCGACGGCGAACGCATCATGCTGGCCGCGCTGACGTCCAAGCAGTGGAACGCCGTCGTCTCGGTGCTGGATATCGCCGCCGAGGTTGCGGAGATCGAGGCGAAACACGGGGTGGAATTCGCGCCCAGCGACCACAATCGCTATGTCCACCGCGACGAATTGTTCGCGCTGGTGGAGCCCCGCATCGCCGCTCGCACCTCGGCCGATGTGCTGGCTGCGCTGGAAGCGGCGGGCGCGACCTTCAGCCGTTACCGTACCCCCTACGAGGCTGCCTGCGACCCGCAGCTGGTTACCGCCAATCCGCTGTTCGGCCAATCGCCGCCCAATCCCAGCGGCTTCGACTATCCCGCCAATGGCGCCTTTGCCCATCAGGCCGGCGAATCGCGCAGGCCGCCAGCCGCTTCCCCGCGCAACGGCCAGCATACCGAACAGGTGCTCGCCGAAAGGCTGGGCCTGTCTTCGGGCGCCATCGGCGATCTCATCGACCGCAACATCGCCCATGATGCCTCGCAGACAAAGGAACCGACATGACCGACCGCCCCCTTCGCCGTGCCGCCATCGTCAGCCCGATCCGCACCGCGGTCGGCAAGTTCGGCGGCGCGCTGGCCCCGCTGGAAGCAGGCGAATTGGGGGCCATCATCCTGAAGGCACTGGTGGAGCGCACCGGGATCGACGCGGCGCGCGTGGATGATGTCATCTTCAGCCAGGGGTACGGCAGCGGCGAGGCACCCTGCATCGGCCACTGGTCTTGGCTGGCTGCCGATCTGCCGCTGGAAGTGCCCGGCTATCAGCTCGACCGCCGCTGCGGTTCGGGTCTGCAGGCGCTCGCAAATGCGGCGATGATGGTGCAGACCGGCAATGCCGACATGGTGGCGGTGGGCGGCGTCGAAAGCATGTCGAATGTCGAACATTACACCACCGATCTGCGCGACGGCGTGCGCGCGGGCAATATCACTCTGCACGACCGGCTGACGCGCGGACGGGTGATGAGCCAGCCCATCGAACGCTTCGGCGTGATTACCGGCATGATCGAAACCGCCGAAAATCTGGCGAAGGATTACGGCATCACGCGCGAGCAAGCAGACGCCTTTGCCGTACGGTCGCAGCACAATGCCGCCGCCGCGTGGGAGGCGGGGAAATTCGACGATTACCTCGTGCCAATCAGCGTCCCGCAGCGCCGGGGCGATCCCATCATCTTCGACCGTGACGAGGGCGTGCGGCCCGACGCCAGCATGGAATCGCTGGGGAAATTGCGCGCCCTGGAAGGCAGGACCAACCCCGACGCCATCGTCACCGCCGGCAACGCCAGCCAGCAGAACGATGCCGCCGCCGCCTGCCTGGTGGTGGGCGAGGATATGCTGGAGGAAATGGGCGTCGAACCGATCGCCTGGTTCACCGGCTGGGCCGGCGCGGGCTGCGACCCGTCACGCATGGGCATCGGCCCCGTGCCCGCGGTGGAGCGGCTGTTCCGCCAGACCGGCATGGGTTGGGACGATATCGGCCTGGTGGAACTGAACGAAGCCTTTGCGCCGCAGGTCCTCGCCGTTCTGAAGGGCTGGGACTGGTCGGATGACGATCCCCGCATAAACATGCTGAACGTCAATGGTTCGGGCATTTCGCTCGGCCATCCGATCGGCGCGACCGGCCTCCGCATTCTGGCGGACATGACTCACGAAATGCAGCGCCGGAAAGTGCGCTACGGGCTGGAGACCATGTGCATCGGCGGCGGACAGGGTCTGGCCGCGATCATCGAGCGCGCTGCCTGACGGGACTCACCCGCTACCGCATTTGTCAGCCCGGCGCAGGGGTGCTAGAAACGCAGCCATCATGGCTACTATCGTCCAACCCGACAGCGACTTTTCCGCCCTCCCCGAAATGCCGGGGGATGTGTTCACTGCGCCCTTGCAGAAGCCGGAGCATCTCGGCGCCGACTGGCTGGAGCCGTCGCAGGCATCCTATGACAGCGACGACGATGCCATCTGGGACGATCTGTTCAAGCGCCAGATGGGCGTTCTGCCGGGGCGCGCGGCCACGGCCTTCATGCAGGGACTGGAGAAGCTGGACCTCGGGCGCGGCGGCGTGCCGGAATTCGCCCGCCTTTCGGAAGAACTGGATTCGCTGACCGGGTGGAGCGTGGTGCCGGTGCCGATGCTGATCCCGGATCACGTCTTCTTCTGGCACCTGGCGAACCGGCGGTTCCCGGCGGGCAATTTCATCCGCACCCGCGAAACCTTCGACTATATTCAGGAACCCGACGTCTTCCACGACGTGTTCGGCCATGTGCCGATGCTGACCGACCCGGTCTATGCCGATTACATGCAGGAATATGGCAGGGCCGGCTGGAAGGCGATGCGCTACAACCGGCTGAAGGCGCTGGGTGCGCTCTACTGGTACACGGTCGAATTCGGCCTGATGCTGGAAGAAGGCGAATTGCGCGCCTATGGCGCGGGCATTCTGTCCGGCCCCACGGAAGTGAAATTCGCCGTCGAGGCAGCCTCGCCCAACAGGATCATGCTGAATGTCGACCGGGTGATGCGGACCGATTACGTCATCAGCGACCTGCAGCCGACCTATTTCGTCATTGAAAGTTTCGAGGATCTCTACCGCCAGACGGTGGAGAGGGATTTCGACCGGCTCTACCGCAATCTGCCGCCGGCCTTCACCTATGCCAATTCGGCGGTGATCGATGTCGACAATGTGGTGCAGCGCGGAAGCCAGGAATATCTTCTGCGCGGCGGGCGCGGGAGCGGTGCGGACCCGGTCTGATCGGGTTGTACCTGGCCGGGTTCATCTGAACTGGCTTTCCATTGCATGGATTGCGGAGTGGGCAGCGCATGTCCGGACCGGCGCCGAGGCGGTAATTGCCGCGATTATTGCGCGAGCATGTTTCGCAATGAATTGACTGCGATCAGCGAGGCGATGGCTCCCAGAGTCGAGAGCAGCAGGGCCGTGCCGCTGATGCCGTGCAGGATCGATTCCCGGTTCGCCATCACGCCGAACACCAGCGCACCGCCGATGCCTGCGGCCATGTTGAGAGCAAGTTCCTGAAATTCGTCCAGCTGCAGGATGATAGAAGCGAGCCATCCCAGAATCGCACCGACGGCTATCAGCAGCAAGAGCGCCATTTTCTATCCTTTATCAACTTGTAAGGATAACGGCTGGAAAGCTGCTTGTTTCCGTACAACGCGCCAAAAACCGTGGAATGTTGCAGGATTGCTACAGTTCCGAGGCCCGGCGTCCGCAGCGCGTCAGGCCAGCAGCAGCCACGCCAGCGAAGCGCCGCCGACCACGATCCGGTACCAGGCAAAGGGCTTGAACCCGTGTTTCGACACATAGGCCACGAAGGCGCGGATCACGATCATGGCGGCGACGAAGGCGGCGGTAAAGCCAATCGCGATCTCGTCCCAGCCGATGACGGCATTCCCCGCCATCAATTCAGGGTCGCCCACCACCTTCACCGTAGCCGCGCCCAGCATGGTCGGAACGGCCAGGAAGAAGGAAAACTCCGCCGCCGTCTTGCGCCCGACGCCCATCGCGAGGGCTCCCATGATGGTCGCACCCGAACGGCTGGTGCCGGGGATCATCGCCAGGCACTGGACGAACCCGACGCCGATCGCCATGCGCCAGGACAGGCCCTCGACGCCGACATCCTCGTTGGGGGTGATGATCCTTTCCAGCACCAGGATCGCGATGCCGCCCAGCACCAGCGCGATCGACACGGTCAGCGGGCTTTCCAGCATGGCGTCGATGGCATCTTCCGCCAGCAGGCCGATCACGGCGGCCGGCATGAAGGCGAGCAAGATGTTGCGGGTGAACAGCAGCGCCTTCGTCTCGCGCCGCAGCAGGCCGGTGCCCATGTCCCAGAACAGCGACCAATAGGTGACAACCACGGCCAGGATGGCGCCCAACTGGATAACGATGTTGAACTGCCGCCATTGCCCCGGATCATAGCCGAAGAAGGTCTGCGCCAGGATCAGATGCCCGGTCGAGGAGATCGGCAGGAACTCTGCCACTCCTTCGAGCAGGCCGAGCAGGAGTGCGGTGACGGTCAGGTTCATGGGCGATGCGTCAAAAGGAAAGGGCGGCACAAGTCAAGCTGACCCGCACCGCCCCGCGATTATTCGTTTTTCTGTGCCTTACCAGATACGCACGCGTTTTTCCGGTGGCAGGTACAGATCGTCGTCGGGCGTGACGTTGAACGCCTTGTACCACGCATCCAGGTTCCGCACCGCGCCGTTGACGCGGTAGGTTTCCGGCGAATGCGGGTCGGTCTGCAGGCGCTGACGTCCCATTTCCTCCCGCTGCATCGAACGCCAGACCTGCGCCCAGGCGAGGAAGAAACGCTGGTCGCCGGTCAGGCCGTCGATCACCGGCGCCTCCTTGCCGTCCAGCGACATGCGATAGGCACGATAGGCCATCGACAGCCCGCCGACATCGCCGATATTCTCGCCCAGCGTGAACTTGCCATTCACGCAGGTCTCGCCCTCGTCATAGGGGCAATAGGCATCATATTGCGCGGCGAGCGCACTGGTCAGCGTCTGGAAGCGGCTGAGATCCTCTTCCGCCCACCAGTTCTGCAATTTGCCCGAGGCATCGTATTTCGCGCCCTGATCGTCGAAGCCATGGCCCATCTCATGGCCGATCACGCCGCCGATCGCGCCATAATTCACCGCCGGATCGACATTCGGGCCGAAGAAGGGCTGCTGCAGAATGGCCGCCGGAAACACGATCTCGTTGAAGGTCGGGTTGTAATAGGCGTTCACCGTCTGGGGCAGCATGAACCACTCGGTCTTGTCGACCGTGGTGCCCAGCTTCGCCAGATTGTCGTCCTGCTGCCACTTCATGGCCGCAAGGCGATTGCCCAGCGGATCGTCGCCCGCGATCCTCAGCCCTTCATAGGTTTCGAATTCGTCGGGATAGCCGATCTTGGGATTGAAGGATGCGAGCTTCGCCATCGCCTGTTCGCGGGTTTCCGCGCCCATGAAGGCGTTTTCCTTCAGGCTTTCGGCCATGGCGAGCCGCAGGTTCTTCACCAGCTCGTCCATCTGGGCCTTGCTTTCGGCGGGGAAATAGCGGTCGACATAGGCCTTGCCCAACACTTCGCCGAGCTGGCTCTGGGTGTTGGAGATGGCCCGCTTCCAGCGCGGTTCCTGCTGTTCCGTACCCGACAGCGTCTTGCCGTAAAAGGCGAAGCGCGCATCGTCGATCTCGCTCGGCAGGACGGCGGCGTTGGACGACAGGAACTGCGCCGCCATATAGGCCTTGATCGTCGCCAGCGGCGTCTGCGTCAGCAATTCCATCATGCCCGGAAGACCGCCGCCGATGCCGGCGAGCGTTTCGGGTGTCAGGCCCAGCCGCTCGGCTTCTTCCGCGCTCGGCGGAATCTGCGAGACGGAGAAATACGGCTCGTCATCGAGGCCGATCTGCGACAGCACGGTGGAGAGCGGGAATTCACCCGCCATCTGCGCCAGTTCGGCACGGCCGACCTTGTTGTAAGTGAGGTCGCTGTTGCGCAGCGCCACGCGGTCCCATTCGCGCAAAGCGCCCTGCCGTTCGAATTCATAGACCGCTTCGGCGGATGCTGCGGGATCCTGATAACCGGCCTTGCCGAGCAGGAAGGCGAGGTAATCCTTGTAGGCGGCGCGAATGGTTTCGTTCCGCTCATTATCGACCAGGTAATAATCACGATCGGGCAGGCCCATCACGGAAAAGCCCACCGTCGGGATATAGGAGTCGGGATCTTTCCGATCGACCGTGACCCCGCCGCCGATGATCGAGGGGAAGCCCGGCTGTTCGAACAGCATGGCGAGTTCGTTCAGCGAATTGGCGCCGTAGATCTTCTGCAGGTAAGGCTGCGCGGGGGCCAGTCCGGCAGCGTCGATAGCCTGCGTGTCGACAAAGGCATTATAGGCGTCGACGATGCGCCGTTCCTGCGTGCCCGGCGCGGGATTGGACGCGACCAGTTCATCGACGAGCGTCTTCACGTCCACGCGCGATTTCTCGTTCAGCGCATCGAAGGCGCCGTAGCGGGATTTATCGGCGGGGATCGCGTTTTCGGCGACCCATTTGCCATTCACATATTCGAAGAAATCGTCGCCGGGATCGACTGCCGGGTCGAGGCTGGCGGGATTGACGCCCCAGGTGCCGTAATCGACCGTCGGCAGGGCATTGGCATCATCCTGCGCCAGTGCCGGGCCGGCAGTGGCGAGCGCGGCGGCGCAGACGCCTGCCGCGAGTATCGATCTGAACATATCTTTCCCCAATCTTTCGTTTGAATTCCGCAACTTGGTAACAGGGCCTTGCTGAACCGAAGCTGAGATGCGGCGGACCATAGCAGGAAGCGAAGCGGGTTGCGTCTGCCGCTTGCCTGCTTGTCGAGTGATGACAGCCGTTCGTCGATTGCCCTGCCCCGCCCGTGGTGTCACCCGGCGCTCACATCGGCGAATTGCAGCGATGCCAGCCGCGCATAGAGGCCGCCCGCCTGCGACAGCTGCGCATGGGTGCCCTGCTCCACGATCCGCCCCGCCTCCATCACCACGATGCGGTCGGCCTTGCGGACGGTGGCGAGGCGGTGCGCGATGACCAGGGTGGTCCGGTCGCGCATCAGCCGGTCGAGCGCCTGCTGCACTGCCCGTTCGCTTTCGGCATCCAGCGCGCTGGTCGCTTCGTCCAGCAGCAGGATAGGGGCATCGCGCAGCAATGCGCGCGCTATGGCGATGCGTTGCTGCTGTCCCCCCGACAGGCGGGTTCCGCTCTCGCCCAGATAGGTGTCGAGGCCCTGCGGCAATTCCCGCAGGAAATTCAGCGCATTCGCCGCCCGCGCAGCCTCATCTATCGCATCTTCCGAGGCATCCCATGCGCCATAGCGCAGATTGTCGCGGGCATTGGCGGAGAACAGCACACCGTCCTGCGGGACAAAGGCGAAACGCTCGCGGATCGCGGCGGGATCGACGGCCGTGAGCGGCACGCCGTCCAGCCGGATGGAGCCTGCCTGTGGATCGTAGAAGCGTTCGGCCAGCTGGAAAATGGTGCTCTTGCCCGCGCCCGAGGGGCCGACGATGGCCACCGTCTCGCCCGGCTCCACTTCCAGCGAGAAATCGACCAGCGCGGCACTTTCGGGTCGGGTCGGATAGCGGAAGGTGACATTGCGGAACGACAGGCTGCCGCGCGGCGGGACAGGCAGGGCGAGCGGCCGGGCAGGCGGGGCGATGCTGGGTGTCTCGCGCAGCAATTCGTCCAGGCGGCTGGCGGCACCTGCCCCGCGCAGCAGGTCGCCGTAAACTTCGGTGAGGGCGCCGAACGCCCCGGCCACGATGATGCCCGCGATGACGAAGGCAACGATGGTGCCGCCGCTCAGATCGCCACTGACCACCATCAACGCCCCGCGCCACATGACCAGCGTCAGCGCGCCGAACACCAGCGTGATGATGATGGCGGTCATCACCGCGCGGATGAGGATGCGCTTCTTCGCCGTGTCGAAGGTCGCCTCCACCGCCTTGCCGAAGCGCGCGCCTTCGCGGCTCTCCTGCCCGAAGGCCTGCACCACCTTCATCGCGCCGAGCACCTCGGACACCATCGCGCCGACATCGGCCACGCGGTCCTGGCTCGACCGGCTGACATCGCGCAGCCGCCGCCCGAACAGGAAGATGGGAATGATGATGACCGGGATGGCGATGAACAGGGTGACGCTGAGTTCGGGGGCCAGCCAGAACAGATAGGCGGTGCCCAGCAATGCCATGATGGCGTTGCGCAGCGCGACAGAGACGGTGGTGCCGACCACCTGTTCGATGATCGCCGTATCCGACGTCATGCGCGAGGATATCTCCTTCGGCGAATTCTCCTCGAAGAAAGCGGGCGCGAGCCGCATCAGGTTCCGGTGCACCGCGCTGCGAATGTCCGCCACCACGCGTTCGCCCATCCAGCTGACGAAATAGAACCGAAAGGCCGTGGCGATGCCGAGCACGATGACGATCATCAGCAGATAGCGGAACCAGCGGGCGATATCGGCAGGGTCGCCCCCTTCGGCGAACCCGCGATCGACCACCAGGCGCAGACCGGCGGGTATGCCCAGCGTCGCCAATGCGCTGACGAGCAGGGCAGCCCAGGCAAAGGCAAGCTGGCGCGGATATTGGCGGGCATGGTCCCATACCATCCGCAACGGGCCGAGCGATTTCGCCCTGGCTGCGGGTTCTTTCGTGTCCGCCACGCCATCGCGATCACGGTCGCCGGTGCCGGTCGGCTCTGCCGCCGCGTTCTGCGCGGGGAGACCGCCGGGTGCGAAGTTTGACTGCCCTTCGCTGCGGGAGCGGAAATTATCGTCGCTGAAGGATCGATCGGTTTCGGAATGGTCCATCGCCGGTGGCCCTAGACCCCTGCCGCCCCGAAATCCAGAGACCGGGCGCTGCGCGATTGCTGTCAAAACCGCAAGGCGCGTTGCAATTGGCGCCTCTGATGCTCATATTGCGTTGCACAATAATGATTTTTGAACATTGGGGGCCGCCAAATGCTCTATCACGCCTATGAATTGCAACGCGCCTGGCTTTCCAGCGCCAGCGCCATGGCCTCCATCAGCGCCGAACTGCTGTCCAACCCGCGCCTGCCGCTGGGCTACACCGGGTTTGGGCCCATGGCCGCCAGCGCGCTGGAAGTGTTCGCCCATGCAGCACAGACCCGCGGCAAGCCCGAATTCGATATCGAGAGCGTCAGGATCGGCGGAAAAGCGAGGGCAGTCACGCAGTCCGTCGTCATGCACAAGGCGTTCGGCGATCTGCTCCGCTTCACGCGCGAAGATCTGCCAGAGGATGCGCCCCGCCTGCTGATCGTCGCCCCGATGAGCGGCCATTTCGCCACTTTGCTGCGCGGGACGGTCGAACGCATGGTCGAAAATGCGGTCGTCTATATCACCGACTGGCACGATGCGAAGCTGGTGCCGCTGAGCGAGGGGCAGTTCGACCTCGACGATTACATCGATTATCTGATCGAATTCCTCGGTCACATCGCTGAAGACGATCAGGGCCGCGCGCCGCACATGATGGCGGTGTGCCAGCCTTCGGTCCCGGCGCTGGCTGCCACGGCGATCATGAATGCCAACGATCATGCCGCCACGCCCGCCACGCTGACCATGATGGGCGGACCCATCGACACCCGGAAATCGCCGACCACGGTGAACGATCTGGCGATGGAACGCCCGCTCAGCTGGTTCCGCCAGAATGTCATCGCCACCGTGCCGATGAACTACCCCGGTGCCGGTCGGCGCGTCTATCCCGGCTTCCTGCAGCTCGCCAGCTTCATGAGCATGAACCTCGGCAATCACATGCTGAGTCATTACGAGATGTTCAAGCACCTGACCGCAGGCGACGATGAAAGCGCGCAAGTGTCGAAGGATTTCTACGACGAATATCGCAGCGTCGCCGACATGACGGCGGAATTCTACCTGCAGACGGTGGAGGAGGTGTTCCAGACCCATTCCCTGCCCGAAGGCACCTTTACCCATCGCGGCGAAGTGGTCGATCTCGGTGCCATCGACAGGACGGCCATTTTGGCAGTGGAGGGCGAGCGCGACGATATTTCCGGCATCGGCCAGACCAGGGCGGCGCTCGGCCTCGCCACCGGACTGGATGAGGCGAAGAAGAGATATCACCTCGCCGAAGGGGCCGGTCACTACGGCATCTTCAACGGCAGCAAGTGGCGCGGGAAGGTGGCGCCGACCGTCGAAGCCTTCATGTCCGAACACGCCTGAAACATCAGGGCTGCGCCGGACTCCGGCGGATCAGACAAGAAAAGGGCGGCACCCGCTTCCGGGGCCGCCCTTTCTCATTTCAGCGCGCGATCCGCAGCGATGGTCAGAACACTTCGAACAGGCCCGCTGCGCCCATGCCGCCGCCGACGCACATCGTCACGACGACATATTTCGCGCCGCGCCGCTTGCCTTCGATCAGGGCGTGGCCGGTGCAGCGTGCGCCCGTCATGCCATAGGGATGGCCGATGGAAATGGAGCCGCCGTTGACGTTCAGAATATCGCCGTCGATGCCCAGCTTGTCCTGGCAATAGAGCACCTGCACGGCGAAGGCTTCGTTGAGTTCCCACAACCCGATATCCGACACCTTGAGGTCGAAACGTTCGAGCAGGCGCGGAATCGCGAAGATCGGGCCGATGCCCATTTCATCGGGTTCGGTCCCGTGCACGGCCATGCCGACATAGCGGCCCAGCGGTTCCAGCCCCATCTTCTCGGCCACTTTCGCTTCCATGACGATGCTGGCGCTCGATCCGTCGGAAAGCTGGCTGGCGTTGCCGGCCGTGATCGACCCGTTCGGCAGCACCGGATTCAGCTTCTGCAGGCCCTCGATGGTGGTGGACGGGCGATTGCCTTCGTCCTTGGAGAGAGTGATTTCCTTATCGGAGATCTCGCCGCTTTCCTTGTCCTGCACCTTCATCGTGGTGGTCACTTCCACGATCTCGTCGTCGAACTTGCCCGCTTCCTGCGCGGCGGCGGTGCGCTGCTGGCTCGACAGCGCATATTCGTCCTGGCGCTGGCGGCTGATGCCGTAGCGGTCGGCGACGGTTTCCGCCGTCTGCAGCATCGGCATGTAGATGGCACCGTGCATCTGCAGAAGCTGCGGGTCGGGCATGACGCGCATTTCCTTGGTCTGCACCAGGCTGATCGATTCCTGCCCGCCGGCGGCGACGATGTCCATGCGGTCGGTGATGACCTGCTTGGCGGCGGTCGCGATGCTCATCAGGCCAGACGAGCACTGCCGGTCGATGGTCATGCCGGAGACGGAAATCGGAAGGCCCGAACGCAGCGCCACCTGGCGACCGAGATTACCGGCCTGCGCGCCCTGTTGCAGCGCGCTGCCCCAGACGACATCGTCCACCTGCTTGCCCTCGATCCCGGCGCGCTCCACGGCGGCTTTCAGGGAAAAGGAGCCGAGCGTCGCGCCCGGCGTGGCGTTGAACGCGCCCTTGTAGGCGCGGCCGATGGGGGTGCGGGCGGTCGATACGATCACTGCGTCGCGGGTCATGGTTTACCTCTTTCGTCGGATAAATGGGTCTGAAGGGAAGAATAGGGAAGCGATCAGAGGAAGAACTGCGTCATCCATTCGCAGATGAGCGCCGGCTTGTCCTCGCCTTCGATCTCGATGGTGATTTCCACCGTCTGCTGCCATTGGCCGGGACGCTTTTCGTTCATTTCCAGCAGCTTCCAATGGCCGCGGATGCGCTTGCCCGAACGGACGGGCGAGATGAACCGCGTCTTGTTGCCGCCGTAATTCACCGCCATCTTGATCCCGTCGACGCGCGGCACATCGCTGTTCGCGGTCAGGTAGGGGATCATCGACAGGGTCAGGAAGCCGTGGGCGATGGTGCCGCCGAACGGCGTCATCTTCGCCTTTTCCTCGTCCACATGGATGAACTGGTGATCGCCGGTCGCCTCGGCGAACTGGTTGATGCGTTCCTGGCTCATCACGGTCCATTCGCTGGTGCCGATATTCTCGCCGGTCTTTGCCTGGATGTCCTGCGGGCTCATGGTTTGGCTCCTCTTATCCTGTGAATTCCTGCGCTTTCATGGCGCATCATCGGGCGGAGCGCAACGCGCGCGGCGCTGCCGTTACGGCAAGGCGGAAGGCGTCAGGCCAGTCCGGTCCGCGTCCGAGGCGAGCGGTGCCGTGCGGCGTTCACGAGTCTCCCGCTGGACCCGTGCCGAATCGCGCCGACGGCAATAGGACCACAGGCCGATCTGCAGGCCGATTAGCATCAGGATGAAGGGCTGATAGGCAATGCCCTGGAACAGCGCGCCGACCAGATAGACGATCTGCGCCAGTTGCAACGCGCTGGCCAGCGGCGCCTGCCAGATGTCGATGCTTGCAGCTTCGGGCGGCTCGGCATCGCCCTTCCCCGGCGAAGGAGGATCCGGAACCCGCCAGCGCCGCCGCAGCCGTTCCATCTGCCACAGCCCGCTCGCCTGCAGGGCCATCCAGACCAGGAACCCCGGCCAGCCCTGTTCGCCCAGCACTTCGAAAAAAGCGGAATGATAGGCCCGCGCCTCGTCCGTCACTGCTTCGGAACGGATGGCGCGGTTGTTCCCCTCCCCCGTGACGACCGGAATGTCATAGGTGAAGCTGTTGCCGCGATAGGCATCGAAGCCCCCGCCCAGTGGGTTCTCCTGCACGTAATCCAGCGTCCAGTCCCAGACGGCGACGCGGGTCGAGGCGGACTCATCGCCCTCGTGCTCGCCAATGGTCGCCATGCGTTCGTAATAGCTTTGCGGCAGGAACGGCAGCGCCACTAGCGCAAGGGCCGCGCCGCCGGCAATATAGGCCAGCCGCCGCCGGGCATCGCGCAGCAGCAGCACGGCCAGCACGGCGATGCACAGCAGTCCGGTGCGCGCCTCGGTCCCCACGGGGATCAGCAGGCAGGCGAAGATCAGCGCATAGGCAAAGGCCTTCACTCGCCAGTCCGGTGGAAAGATCGTGCCGTGGCGGGTGAACCACAGCGCCAGCGGGATGATCGCCACGGCGATGGTGGCGAGGGTGGAGCTTTCGTAAACGCCGCTATTGTCGTTGACGAACAGGTGCAGCCCGCCATAGCCGCCGCCGCCCAGCGCCGTCTTTATCCCGCCCGATATGATGATCGCCCCCGCCGTCAGCAGCATGACCAGCGCCGCCGCCTCGATCCTGAGGCGGGTGGTCAGCGTCAGCGGCAGGAAAATGGCGAAGACCAGCGCCTTCCAGACCCAGCCCCATTTTTCCAGCGCGGGTTCGGGAAAATCGGCGTTCAGGGTCGTCCAGCCGCTGTAGATCAGCAGCAGCAGCATCAGGAACTGGCGATAGGTGAAGCGGCTTCCGCGTTTGCTGTCGGCCAGCAGCCAGCCGGCAAAGGCGGCGCAGAAGGCGATCAGCGACAGGGGCAGCGCCGCCGTGATCGACCAGCCGATCTTCTGCGGGGCGAGTATGTCGATATAGATATAGGCCAGCACCCACAGGAACGGGCGCTTCACGCCGAGGGCGAGCAACCCCATGACAAAGGCGAACAGGGCGAGATCGAGCATGGCCTAGCGCGGCCTTCCCCGCCGGGGCGGAGGGGATTTGTCCGGTCCGGCTATCCCTGTATCCTCCTCCCTATCCAGGCCGCCGCGCGACAGCAGCCGGATCGCGGCGATCGCGATCAGCAGATGCGTCAGGCCAAGGGCGAGATAGTCGATCAAGGAAATCCGTTCTCCAGAGAAGATCTGCGATGGAAGTGGACCGTGCGGCTAGCAGAATGCGGTTGACGCGGCGTTAAGTCTGTCATGTCATAAGCCCGGCATGACCCGCGTCCTTCACCTGCTCGATCATTCCCTGCCGCTGCATAGCGGATATTCCTTCCGCACGCGCGCGATTTTGAAGGCGCAGGCGGCCGCCGGGCTGGAGGTACGCGGGTTGACCGGGTTGCGCCACGAAACCGGCGAATCGATCACCCTGTCGCCGGTGGAGCAATGCGACGGCCTCACCTTTCATCGCACGAATGGAACTGCCAACGGCCCGCCCGCCATCCGCGAATGGCGGGAGGTCGCGCGTTTCGCCGAAGCGGCGGAGCGCATCGTCCGCGACTGGAAGCCCGACATATTGCACGCCCATTCGCCCTTCCTCTGCGGCATGGCGGGGCTCAGGGTGGCGCGGAAGTTCGATCTGCCGCTCGTCTATGAAATCCGCGCCTTCTGGGAGGATGCCGCCGTCGGCAACGGCACGGGCCGCGCCGGATCGCTGAAGTACCGCATGACCCGCCAGTTCGAGAACCGCGTCGTGGCGGGCGCGGATGCCGTCTTCACCATCTGCCACGGATTGCGGGACGATCTGATCGCGCGGGGCTTTCCGGCGGGAAAACTCGGCATCGCGCCGAACGGCGTCGACCTGTCGCTGTTCGGCGAACCGCCTGTGCGGGACCGGGATCTCGCCGCGCAGCTTGGGCTGGGCGAGGCCGCTTCCGGCCCGGTCGTCGGCTTCATCGGCAGCTTCTACGATTACGAGGGGCTGGACGATCTCGTCGCCGCCATGCCGCTGCTGCGCCAAGAAGCGCCCGGAGCACGCCTGCTGCTGGTCGGCGGCGGCCCGCGCGAGGCTGCGCTGAAGGCGCAGGCGGCGGCGCTGGGACTGGACGATGCGGTGATCTTTACCGGCCGGGTGCCGCATGACCTCGTGGAGCGGTATTATTCCCTCATCGATATCCTCGCCTATCCGCGCAAGGCCAGCCGCCTCACCGAACTGGTGACTCCGCTCAAGCCGCTGGAAGCGATGGCGCAGGGGCGCATCGTCGCTGCCTCCGACGTCGGTGGCCACCGCGAATTGATGCGTGATGGCGAGACCGGCATATTGTTCCCGCCCGACGATCCGGCCGCATGTGCCGAGGCGCTGGCGCGCTGCTGGGCAGACCGCGCCGGGTGGGACGATATCCGCGCAAAGGCGCAGGCGCATGTCGCGGCCCGGCACGACTGGGCGAAGAACGTGCATCATTATCAATCCGTTTACCAAACTTTGCTAGCCGATTCCAAAGAGCAGAAGCGCGCAGCCGCATGACCGGCCGCGCGGCGACAGATACGCAAAACGGATCGGGCGAACATATGACGGGCGAGCCAGACAACAGAAGCGGACGATCGCGCCGGGCGAAGGCACCGATCAGTTCCCATTCCGCCTTCCCTGCCATCGTCGCCCTCTGGTTCGCGGCGCTGCTGGGGCTTGGCAGCCTCATCCTGCCCATCTCGCTGTTCGAATCTCTCAGCCGTTCGGCCGATATAGGCTCGATCGTTCCGGCCGCTGCGCCGCCTTTCGGCGACAAAGCGCGGATCGCCATAATGGTTCTGGCAGCGATCATCGGCCTCATGCTGGGCCTGCTGATCGCCCGCCGGATCAGGAGCCTGCAGGCGGTCGAGGCGAGGCAGGACCGCGATCCGCTCGCCCCGCTCCTGCGGCCGGTCGACCGCCACCCCGACGCGCCGTCCAAACGCCCGATCCTCGCCCATGCGGAACTGGGTTCCCGGCGATTCGACGATCCCCTGGACGCCGATGGCAGCCCGTCGGGCGGAGATATCATGCGCGGCGATCAGCCGGGGCGCGGCGATAGCGAAGAAGTCGCGATAGGTGTGAACGCCCGCGCTGCGGAAAGCGGCGAGACAAGGGGTGACGAGGCACTGGACCTCGGGATCTTCGCAGGACCGCATGAGCCATTCCCGACCCCAATGCCGGCCTTGCCGGATCCGGTGCAGGCGGCGGCGGCCGTTCGGGATGCCAGGCCGTTCGAGCATATGAGCCTTGCCGAGTTGGTGGATCGCTTCGCCAGGTCGCTGCAAGGCCGTGAGCGGCCCGAACCGGCAGGCGATACCACCCTGTTGCGCGCGGCCTTGCCCGCGGATTGGCTGGCATCGCCGGTTTCCGGATGCGAAGGCGATCGGCCCGGCAGCGATTCCGGCAGTTCCGCCGATGCCGATGCTCGGCCTCGGGAAATCGGCAGTGAACAGGACGCTTCCGCTGCCACCAACGCCGCCCCCGCCGCCTTGCGCCCGCCCGAAATCATGGACGAAATGGGTGAGGCGGAAGATGGCGATGACGATCCGGCCGATGACCAGGATGATGACGGGTTCAGCTCTTTGCTGGCGATGAGGCGTTCACCCGGCAATGACCGGCAAACCGTCTGGAGCGAGGATGAACCGGCATCCGGTGGCGATTTGTCTGCCGAACCCGTGGTGCCCTTCCCCGCATCGGCCCCTCGCCGCCGCGATCCTGCCGCCAGCGAGCAGGCCCTGCGCGAAGCCTTGGACAGGCTGCAGCGGATGAGCGGCGCAGCCTGACTTTCAGCCGTTTGGCAGGCGCAGACACCTGCGCCCCCTGCACGCCCGCTTTGGGAAATTCTATCGGCGGCCCAAGGTGAATTGCTGCGTCTCGCAGTTGCAAAAAAACGATTCTTTCTTCAATAAACCTCTTCGCGATATTTTTGCTGCTTCCGGCAGCGCAATTACGTGCGCTTCGTTCCACTGGCTTCGCTCCCGGCCGTCGCCGGGGTCTGGCGAGCCGGAGAGCGGGCGGGGTTTGGCAGGATGGAAGTGATGGAACAGGCAATTGCAACGGGCGCACAGGACGGGGGGCAACCGGCTGCGCAGGGGCTGTATGATCCGCGCAACGAGCATGATGCCTGCGGCGTCGGCCTGATCGCTAATATCAAGGGTGTGCAGAGCCACGCCATCGTCACCAGCGCGCTGGAAATCCTCGCCAATCTCGACCATCGCGGCGCGGTCGGGTCCGATCCGCTGCTGGGCGATGGCGCGGGCATCCTGCTGCAGATCCCCGACCCGCTGTTCCGCAAATGGGCGGACGAAAACGGGCACGATCTGCCGCCGGTCGGCCATTACGCCGTCGCCATGTGCTTCATGCCGCAGGATTGCGCGTCGCGTGAATTCGTGACCGAGCAGCTGGAGAAATTCGTCACCAAGGAAGGCCAGCGGATCGTCGGCTGGCGCGATGTTCCGGTGACGCAGGACGGCCTCGGCGATGCGGTCGTCGCCTCCATGCCGGTCATCCGCCAATGCGTGGTCGCGCGCGGCGAGAATTGCGCCGATCAGGATGCCTTCGAACGCAAGCTGGTGGTGATCCGCAAGCAAACGCAGAACCCGCTGGCGAAACTGGCGGAAAAGCACGATCTGCCCGGCCTGACGGAACTCTACATCCCCAGCTTCTCCAGCCGCACCATCGTCTATAAGGGGCTGCTGCTGGCGACGCAGGTCGGTTCGTTCTACGACGATCTGCGCGACCCCGACTGCATTTCGGCACTGGGCCTCGTTCACCAGCGATTCTCCACCAACACCTTCCCCAGCTGGCGGCTGGCGCATCCGTTCCGCTTCGTCGCCCATAATGGCGAGATCAACACGGTGCGCGGCAATGTGAACTGGATGAACGCCCGCCGCCGGACGATGGAAAGCCCGCTGCTGGGCGCCGATCTCGACAAGATGTGGCCGCTGATCCCGCATGGCCAGTCCGACACGGCCAGCCTCGACAATGCGCTCGAACTGCTGGTCGCCGGCGGTTACAGCCTCGCCCATGCGATGATGGTGCTGATGCCGGAGGCCTGGGCCAGGAACCCGCTGATGGACCCCGCCCGCCGCGCCTTCTACGAATATCACGCCGCGCTGATGGAACCCTGGGACGGGCCGGCGGCGGTCGCCTTCACCGATGGCCGCCAGATCGGCGCGACGCTGGACCGCAACGGCCTGCGCCCGGCGCGTTTCTGCGTGACGAAGGACGATCTCGTCTGCCTCGCTTCCGAAAGCGGCGTGCTGCCGTTCGCGGAGGAAGACATCACGCGCAAATGGCGGCTGCAGCCGGGCAAGATGCTGCTGATCGACCTCGAGCAGGGCCGGATTATCGAGGATGCCGAGCTGAAGGCCGGTCTGGCCGCCGCCGCGCCTTACGAGGAATGGCTTGCCAGCGCGCAATACAAGCTGGAAGATCTCAGCCATATCGAGCCTGAACTGTCCGAGGTTCCGGAGGACCGCGCCAGCCTGCTGCAGCGCCAGCAGGCCTTCGGCTATACGCAGGAGGATATCACCCGCTTCCTCGAACCCATGGCGGTGAATGGCGACGATCCCATTGGCTCCATGGGCACCGATACCCCCATCGCGGTACTGTCCGACCGGGGGCGGCTGCTCTACGATTACTTCAAGCAGAATTTCGCGCAGGTGACCAATCCGCCGATCGACCCGATCCGCGAGGAACTGGTGATGAGCCTGCTGTCGATGATCGGCCCGCGCCCCAATCTGCTGGGGCAGGATGCCGGGTCGCACAAGCGGCTGGAGGTATCGCAGCCGATCCTGACCAATCTCGATCTCGCCAAGATCCGCTCGGTCGAAAGCAGCCTCGACGGCGCGTTTCGCTGCGCCACCATCGACATCACCTGGGATGCGGCCACCGGCGCGGACGGGCTGGAGATGGCGATCAAGGAAATGTGCTGGGCGGCGACCGATGCCGTGCTGCTCGACCACAATATATTGATCCTGTCCGACCGGGCGCAGGGCGAGAACCGCGTGCCGATGCCCGCCCTGCTCGCGACCTCCGCCGTGCATCACCATCTGGTGCGGCAGGGCCTGCGGATGCAGACCGGGCTGGTCATCGAGACGGGCGAGGCGCGCGAGGTGCATCATTTCTGCGCGCTGGCGGGTTACGGCGCGGAAGCGGTCAATCCCTATCTCGCGTTCGAAACGCTGGAAGATCTGCGCGCTTCGAAAGTCCCGCATCTGTCCGCCGCCGAGGTCGAGGCGAATTACGTCAAGGCTATCGGCAAGGGCATCCTGAAGGTCATGTCCAAGATGGGCATATCGACCTATCAATCCTATTGCGGCGCGCAGATCTTCGACGCGGTCGGGCTGTCCACGCCCTTCGTGGACGCCTATTTCACCGGCACCGCCACCAGCATCGAGGGCATCGGCCTGCACCAGGTGGCGGAGGAGACGGTGCGGCGGCACAGCCTCGCCCATGGCGACAATCCGCTCTATCGCGGGATGCTGGATACCGGCGGCATCTATCAATACCGCCTGCGGGGCGAGGATCACGCCTGGACTCCGACCACGGTCGCCAATCTGCAGCATGCGGTGCGCGGCAACAATCCGGCCAATTACGCCGAATATGCCAAGGCGATCAACGAACAGTCCGAACGCCTGCTGACCATTCGCGGGCTGATGGAATTCCGCAAGGCGGACCAGGCGATTCCGCTGGAGGATGTCGAACCGGCAGAGGACATCGTGAAGCGATTCTCGACCGGGGCGATGAGCTATGGCTCCATCAGTATCGAGGCGCATAGTACGCTCGCCATCGCCATGAACCGCATCGGCGGGCGGTCCAATACCGGCGAAGGGGGCGAGGAGGTCGACCGGTTCCAGCCGATGGCCAATGGCGATTCCCGCCGCAGCCGGATCAAGCAGGTCGCTTCGGGCCGCTTCGGCGTGACGACGGAATATCTCGTCAATTCCGACGATATCCAGATCAAGATGGCGCAGGGCGCGAAGCCCGGCGAAGGCGGGCAATTGCCGGGGCACAAGGTGGACAAGGCCATTGCCGCCGTGCGCCATTCCACCCCCGGCGTCGGGCTGATCTCGCCCCCGCCGCATCACGACATCTATTCGATCGAGGATCTGGCCCAGCTGATCCACGATCTGAAGAATGTGAACCGCGAGGCGCGCATTTCAGTGAAGCTGGTGTCGGAAGTGGGCATCGGCACCGTGGCCGCCGGCGTGTCCAAGGCGCGGGCGGACCACCTGACCGTGTCGGGCTATGAAGGCGGCACCGGGGCCAGCCCGCTCACCAGCCTGACCCATGCCGGCAGCCCGTGGGAAATCGGCCTTGCCGAAACGCAGCAGACGCTGATGCTGAACGATCTGCGCAGCCGGATCGCGGTGCAGGTCGATGGCGGCCTGCGCACCGGGCGCGACGTCGCCATCGGCGCGCTGCTCGGCGCGGATGAATTCGGCTTCGCAACCGCTCCGCTGATCGCGGCGGGATGCATCATGATGCGCAAATGCCATCTGAACACCTGCCCCGTCGGCGTCGCCACCCAGAACCCCGAATTACGCCGGAAATTCACCGGCACGCCCGAACATGTCATCAATTACTTCTTCTTCATGGCCGAGGAACTGCGCGGCATCATGGCCGAGATGGGCTTTCGCACCGTCGACGACATGGTGGGCCGGGTCGATCGCCTGGATAGCAGCCGGGCGGTACGCCACTGGAAGGCGGATGGTGTCGACCTGTCGCGGCTGCTGCACCAGGTGGAAACGCACCATGTCAGCCCCCTGCGCCAGACGATGGAGCAGGACCACGGCATGGACGGCGCGATGGACAATGAGCTGATCGCCGCCTGCGAAGGCGCGCTGAAACATGGCGAGCCGGTGCATCTGACGCGCGAGATCCGCAATGTGCACCGCACCGTGGGGGCGATGCTGTCGGGCGAAATCGCGCGCGCGCATGGCCATGCCGGCCTCCCGCCCGAGACGATCCGCATCAGCTTTACCGGCGTCGCGGGGCAGAGCTTCGGCGCATGGGCCGCGCATGGCGTCACGCTCGATCTGACCGGCGATTGCAACGATTATGTCGGCAAGGGGCTGTCCGGCGGGCGCATCGTGGTGCGCCAGCCCGATGTGGACCGCGACCCGACGCAGAACATCATCGTCGGCAACACCGTGCTGTATGGCGCGATCGCGGGGGAGGCCTATTTCGGCGGCGTGGCGGGCGAACGCTTCGCGGTGCGCAATTCCGGCGCCATCGCGGTGGTCGAGGGGACAGGCGATCACGCCTGCGAATATATGACCGGCGGCGTCGTGGTGGTGCTGGGCGAGACCGGGCGCAATTTCGCGGCCGGCATGTCGGGCGGGCTGGCCTATGTCTATGATCCGCACGGCAGGTTCAGCAAATTGTGCAATCACGCCATGGTCGATCTCTCGCCCATATCCGGCGACGCGGATTACGAGGGACCGATGGGCGCGGCGGGCCGCCCTGCCCAGCGCCCGCGCAGCGTGACGGATTTCGGCATGGGCGACATGCTCCGCCATGATGCCGCAAGGCTGAAGATCCTGGTCGAGAGGCACCGGATGCACACCGGATCGGCACGGGCGGCGGAATTGCTGGCGGATTGGGACAAGGCGCTGGGACAGTTCGTCAAGATCATGCCGCGCGATTATGCAAGGGCGCTGGAATTGCTGGAAGCGGAAGCGGAACAGGCGGGCTTCGAACAGATGGGGGCGGCGGAGTAGAGGCCATGGGCAAGGAAACCGGATTTCTCGAGATCGAGCGGCAGGAGCGGAGCTACGACCCGCCCGAAGAACGCCTGAAGCATTACAAGGAGTTCACCCGCCCGCATGATGCGGAAAAGCTGAAACTGCAGGCGGCGCGCTGCATGAATTGCGGCATCCCCTTCTGCCACACCGGCTGCCCGGTGAACAACATCATCCCCGACTGGAACCACCTGGTCTATGAGGATGACTGGCGCAATGCGCTCGACGTGCTGCATTCCACCAACAATTTCCCCGAATTCACCGGACGCATCTGCCCTGCCCCTTGCGAGGCGGCCTGCACGCTCAACATCACCGACCAGCCGGTCACGATCAAGAGCATCGAATGCGCCATCGTCGACCGCGGCTGGCAGGAAGGCTGGATCACGCCGGTGAAGCCGCGCCGGGCGACCGGGCGACGGGTGGCGGTGATCGGGTCCGGCCCGGCGGGCCTCGCCTGCGCGCAGCAGCTCGCCCGCGCGGGGCACAGCGCTGTCGTGTTCGAGAAGAACGACCGGATCGGCGGATTGCTGCGCTATGGCATTCCCGACTTCAAGATGGAAAAGCACCTGATCAACCGCCGTGCGGTGCAGATGGAATCCGAAGGCGTGACCTTCAAGACATCGCGCGAGGTCGGCGTGGATGTGTCCTTCCGCAGCCTGCAGGACAATTTCGATGCGGTGGTGCTGTCCGGCGGCGCGGAACAGGCGCGGCGGCTGGAGATACCGGGTTCCGAACTGCCCGGCGTGCGGCTGGCAATGGAATTCCTGACCCAGCAGAACAAGCGCAATGCGGGCGATGACGAGGTGCGCGCCGCACCGCGCGGCAGCCTGACCGCGACCGGCAAGCATGTCATCGTCATCGGCGGCGGCGACACCGGCAGCGATTGCGTCGGCACATCCAACCGGCAGGGCGCGGCCAGCGTCACCCAGCTGGAGATCATGCCGCAGCCGCCTGTGAAGGAAGACAAGCTGCTGACCTGGCCCGACTGGCCGCTGAAGATGCGGACCTCGTCCAGCCACGAGGAAGGCGCGGCGCGCGACTGGGCCGTGCTGGCCAAGCGCGTGCTGGCGGAAGACGGGCAGGTTGCGGCGCTGGAATGCGTGCGGGCCGAATGGCAGGACGGAACCATGCGCGAGGTGGAGGGCAGCGCCTTCACCCTGAAGGCCGATCTCATCCTGCTGGCCATGGGCTTCACCGGCTCGCTCCGCACCGGAATGCTCGACCAGTCCGGGGTGCGGCTGAACGAACGCGGCAGCGTGGCGGCCAATGTGCAGGATTACCGGACCAGCGAGGGCAATGTCTTCGCCTGCGGCGACATGCGCCGGGGCCAGAGCCTGGTGGTCTGGGCCATCCGCGAAGGCCGCCAATGTGCCGCCAGCGTGGACGAGGCCCTGATGGGCACGACCGACCTGCCGCGCTGATTGGGGGTTTCCCGCCCCTCCTCGCTTTTCTCATACGCGGCTACGGTGCCGGGATGTGCGATGCTGGCATCGTTTGGTCGGCTTGACCGAGCACTCGTAGCGGGAGTTCCGTGTTCGCCACCCACCAAACCCGCACGAAAGAGGCGATGCGCATTTCAGCGGCAACTTGCCTCAAACGGTCACGGCAGCTTTAAGGCTGTCGCGTGATATCGACGTATGTCTGACATTGGGGTGGAATGCGGACGCTTTCGGCTGTAGCACTCATACAATGCAATACTTGCTTCCCGCCACCCTCGTCTTCTTCGCTCTTGCCTCACCTGCTCACGCCGAGCCGGACCTTGAGAAAGGGTTCGATGGCGCACTGCGCGGGTGCGAGGAATAATTGCTGAACCCTGCAAGCTGGGCGGAGGGAACCGGCCCGTTCATTGAGGCTGTCGGCCTCGGGTCGCAGATGGGCCTCGTCGATCGAGTGGAGGAGGTGAACCTTCCACCGGCCCAGCTCCGGAGGGCCAATCACTATTGGCGAATCAATTCGACACCAAATGCAGGCTATGTCCTTGTTGTGTCAGACCAGTTACCGATGTGTCACATCACTGGCGGCGGCGGGGTAGACCTCCAACCGAGCGTTGAGAGCGTCCTTTCCTCGCCTGACTTCAACCAGAGGTGGCAGTCCGAGAATTCGGCAGGGAAAGGTGAGATGGCGACCACGGTGTTTCGCAGTCGGGAAGACCCCGCCTTGTCAATAACCATCAGCCGAGCGGACAAATCGGGTGAGCGACTGGACAGGGTGCAGGTGTTGGCGACTGCCATTTACCAGACCGGCAACTAACCTCCCGCTTTCTAATCGAATGACCGCAATTGGGTCGTTAGCTGCCTGTCCGCTTTTCTTACCGGAGTGTGGCGAAGCCGCCTGTCCGCTTTCAGGCGCTGTCTGTGGAATCGAGAATGTTTGAGCGAGGGGTGGAAAGTGGAATTTGATCAGGAGACCAGTTCCGTCGCGGCCCGCTGGCCTGACAAGGCTTTGATCGTGAGCGCTGTAGGAGCCGGACGGTAGGATCGAACGATTTCATCTACCTCTTGGCGCTGCTCCGCCGTCATCTGTTCCTCAAATGTCGAAAGCCATTCACGTTGTCTTTCGCTTCCCTCTGTTCGGTCGAGGAAAATGCGAAAGTAAGCCGCGGTTTTGACCGGGTTGGGCTTAACACCCTCAGCACTATTATGAACTGAGGCATATGCTGAAAGAGCATCGGGCCAGCCTTGGAGCATCGCCTTCTCCAGCCACTGAACTGCAGAAGCCCAGTCTCTTTGAGCGGCATATAGTGCCGCCACGTCTTGCTGCGCCAGTGCATAGCCGGCCTCAGCCGCTACCAACTTGTGCCTCAACGCTGTCTCGGCATCCTGCTGGACGAGCGTTCCGCCCTGTCCATCATAGAAGCATCCAAGCTTATAGGATGCCAACACGTCGCCCTGCGCTGCCGCTTGACGGAACATCTCGAGAGCTTTTGCCGGGTTCCTCGGCAGGCCGGCGCCTGTGTGATAGGCCATGCCCAAGTGGTAGATTGCTTCTGCATTATTCTTTGCCGCAAGCTGCTCGAGAGCCGGGATCAGGTCGCTGCCGGTTTGCGCAACTCCTTGCGAGGGCAACATCATCAAACCGAACGCAAAAGTCAGTATTTCTTTCCGCACTAGAGGCCTCCCGCGACACTACCTTACTCACATTCTGTAACGTTAGCAGAGCGTGCACAAGTGGGTCGTTAGCTGCCCAGCCGCTTTTTTCGCAATAGCAGCAATAGCGGCCGGTCAGCCGGGCGGCGGGATTCGCCTCATCGACCATTGTGTTGCGGCTGGGGTCGCAGGCCCGTTATCAGGTAAGGCAGGGGCTGACGAAAGGGCCGCGTAAGTCCCTTCCGTGCAGGCGCTTCTCCGATTTGACTGCCCGGACAGCCGCAACTTTCCTACATTCCGGCTTCATGGCAGGCGGGGTGGATGCACTCGCCTTCCGGCCCCCCGAAATTTCGCCACAAGGACCGTGTTCCATGTGTTCCATCGCCCGCGCTGGCGCACTTTGCGCGGCGCCTACAGCCGCCAGTCCACCGGCTCTCGCCCGCTCGCTTCCAGAAAGGCATTCGTGCGGCTGAAGGGGCGGCTGCCGAAGAAGCCGCGATAGGCAGACAGCGGGCTGGGATGCGGGCTGGTGATCGCGTGGTGACGCCCCTCTGCCAAGGCTTCGCGCAAGGTGGTAACGCGCGCCGCGCGGGCCTGTGCATGGCTGCCCCACAAGATGAAGGCGGTCGGCACATCGCGCCGGGCCAGCGCGGCCAGAGCGGCGTCGGCAACCGCCTCCCACCCCTTGCCCGCATGGCTGCCCGCAGCGCCTTCCTCCACGCTGAGCGCAGCATTGAGCAGCAGCACGCCGCTCCGCGCCCAAGGTTCCAGATTGCCGTGATCGGGCGGCGCGAGGCCCAAATCGCTTGCCAGCTCGCGGTGAATGTTCCGCAGGCTCGGCGGGATCCTGATCCCCTCCCCCACGGAAAAGGCGAGGCCGTTCGCCTGACCCGGCCCGTGATAGGGGTCCTGCCCCAGGATCACGGCCTTCACCGCCTCCAGCGGCGTCAGCGCGAAGGCGCGCAGCCGGTGCTCTCGCGGCGGATGGATGGTGACGCCCGCCGCTTCCTGCCCGCGCAGCCAATCCTGCAGGCGCAGCCCTTCTGCGGAAGTCAGCACCGGTTCGAGCGCAGCGCGCCAGCTATTGGGGCAGCGTTCGGGAAAATCGTCGTCCATCGGCGCTGCCCTAGCGAAGACGCTTCACCGGAGCCAGCACCAGAGCCAGCCGTTCTGCCCTTCCCCTCGACGCCGAGTCGGCTTAAGGCCGCCGCATGACAGTCCATTTCCACGAAGAAGACCTGCCCGCCGACGTGCTGGCCCCCGGCGATGTCGCCGTCGACACCGAAACCATGGGCCTCGTCACCCCGCGCGACCGGCTCTGCGTCTTGCAGATCAGCGATGGCAAGGGCGACGAACACCTGGTGCGCTTCGCCCCCGGCAGTTCCTACAGCGCACCCAATCTGAAGGCGGTGCTGGCCGATCCTGCGCGGGTGAAACTGTATCATTTCGGCCGCTTCGACATCGCCGCGATCCAGTATTACATGGGCGTGCTGGCCGCGCCCGTCTTCTGCACGAAGATCGCCAGCAAGCTGGTGCGGACCTATACCGACCGGCACGGATTGAAGAACCTCGCCAGCGAGTTGATCGGGGCGGATATTTCCAAGCAGCAGCAGTCGAGCGACTGGGGCGCGCCCGAACTCAGCGAGGCGCAGCGCGAATATGCCGCCTCCGACGTGCGGTATCTTCACGCCATGCGCGACGTGCTGGTCGAACGGCTGGAGCGCGAGGGGCGCATGGACCTGGCCCAGGCCTGTTTCGATTTCCTGCCCGCGCGCGCCCTGCTCGACATCGCGGGCTGGGCCGACAAGGACATATTCAGCCACGAATAGGACATTCGTGCGTATGGAATAATGATGGAACACACGGCACGGATTGAAACGCAGGAAGCGAAGCGGCTGCGCGGTGCGCGGCAGCAATTCGCTGCGCCCGGAGGCACGCACGACCGGCTGATCGGGCTGCTCGGCGCGGTCCTGCCGATGGGCGTGGGCGTGCTGGTCGCGCTGATGGTCATCACCCCGCTTTCGCCCCGGGGCGAGGTCAGCTTCCTGCTCGACCGCACCAAGGTGGCGATGATCGACGAACGTTTCAGCGTCGACGATGCGATGTACCGGGGCAAGGATAATTCGGGCCGCCCCTTCAGCCTGATGGCAGGCGAAGCGGTGCAGCGCTCCAGCGCGGAAGGCATCGTGCGCCTGCGCGAACTCGTCGCCCGCATCCTGCTGCCCGAAGGCCCGGCCCGGCTGGCGACCAGCGGCGGTGCCTATGATCTCTCCACCGACGTGGTCGATGCCACCGGCCCGGTGCGGCTGGAGGCGGCGGACGGTTACCGGATGGAGGCGCGCGGCGTGTCGATCGACTTGCGCGGCAAGCGCCTGACCGGCACCGGCGGCGTCGAAGGCGCGGTGCCGGCGGGCAGTTTCTCGGGCGATTCCATCAGAGCCGATCTCGAGGCGCGCACTGTCGTTCTCGAAGGCAATGCCCGCCTGACTCTGGACCCCGGAAGGCTGAGGATGTGACGATGAGAAAGACTGGAAACCATCCCGCCATTCATCGGCCGCTTGGCGCGTTGCCGCGCGCCTTCCGCAATGGCGGCGCGGCCTTCGCCCTGACGCTGCTCGCCATGGGCGGCATTCACGCCAGCGCGCAGGGGATCGGCGGGCATGACAGCAACGCGCCGGTCGATTTTGCCGCCGACCGTATCGAATTGCAGGACCGGCAGGACCGCGTGATCCTGTCGGGCGACGTGCGGATCAGCCAGGCCGGGCTGAACTTGCGTGCCGCACGCACGCTGGTGAATTACAGCGATGCCGGATCGCTCAGCATCCAGCGCATCACTGCGACGGGGGGCGTGACGATTACCCGTGCCGATGAATCGGCGCGCGGCAATGTCGCGGTCTATGATTTCAACCGCCGGATCATCACGCTGGCCGGCGACGTGCGCCTGCGCCGGGGCAGCGATACGCTGAACGGCGGTCGGCTGGTGATCGATTTGCGGACCGGCATTTCCAGCATCGACGGCAATGCACAGGGGTCGTCCAGCGTGACCGGCAATGTGGAGCAGACCGGGAGCGGCCGGGTTTCCGGCACCTTCGCGGTGCCGCAGGACTGACCGGTCAGCCGCCCGGTGCGGCGATCCGGTGGCATAGTTCTGATAACCGGAAAAGCGGGGTTGGGCCTGTGCAGCAACTCCTGTCCCGCTTCCTTGACGATGCAGATTACCGGCACCTGGCAGGCTTCTGTATCGGGTTTCATTCCGCCTTGTCCTCTTGGCCCTTGCCCTCTGCACCGCCCCTAGTGCAGGGCACGAATGCGGCTTAACCACTGCGTCGGAACCATCCCGGCCTGCATCCCTCGTGAAGCTAAGAACTCATCTCCGTGATCTGAAGCATGTAACAATCATCAGGCGAATTTGCCGCACAAGCGGGAAATCAGCCGATGCGCTGGAAAAGAACGGATAATCGGTGCCCATACCACCTGAGAACCGGCAGGGTGCACTGGCCCGGCAATTCGTGCGCCCCGGCCCGCACCCGAACCATTCTGTCATCAATTACCTGCGATGGCTGGCCACCAGCCCCCGGCGAACCCGCGTCGGGGCCGATGCCATCGCGCGGCATGTGGGCCGTTCGGTTCCGGACAGGTGGAGAAGAGATTTCGCGGGCAAACACATCCTCGTCGTCGGCAGCGGCCCCAGCCTCGATCGCGTCGCGCCGGACTTCTTCGCTCCGTTCGACACGATCCTTTATATCAATTTCGCCCTTCGGCGCAGGCTGGGTCATGCCACGGATTATTTCTTTTCGACCGATGGCGGTCCCATCGGGGAACTGATCGCGGCCGACGGGCCGAAGCCGTTTCGCGATCTCGGTACGGAGCGCTCGCTCTTTGCACCGATCTTTCCCGATCAATGGGGTTTCTTCACGCCTGCCGGCCGGGATCTGTTCACCTGGTTGCGTGCCGATGCCTACGCATGGCGAACACAGCCGACCCGCATCGGGCCGTTCAGGCTGCCGCTGGTGCTGCATTATCATCCGGTACAGCCAGATTGGGCAGGTTTCACGCTGGGCGGCCCTTCTCGCAGCATGCCCGTACTCGACGACACGTCCGCATTCACCGCGGTTCTGTTCGCCGCGATGCAGGGCGCGGAGCGAATCGGCCTGATCGGCTGCGATCTGACAGCGGGACGAGCCGCTTCTGTTCACAGCGAACAAATCACTCCCGACGTTTCCGTCTTTGCGGGCGCGGCACCCCGATTTCGCCTGATCGCTTCGGCGCTCGCGCGTCAGGGCGTGGCGGTCACCAACCATTCCTGGGATGTATGATGCTGGCGTAACAGCGAAAAATTGCAAATTTCCTGTAACAGTGCAGGGAGATGCGCTTATTCAGCACAAGGAAGCGACCGGAATGCCCGGCGGCACCAGATCTTCAGAAGGCAGGCGCGCGCTTGTCACAGGCGTGACCGGACAGGACGGCGCCTATCTCACGCGCCTGCTGCTGGACAAGGGCTACGAGGTGCATGGCATCAAGCGGCGTTCGTCCTCGTTCAATACCGGCAGGATCGAGGATATCTAGCAGGATCCGCATGAGGTGAATCGCAATTTCATCCTGCATTACGGCGATCTGACCGATGCCACGAATCTCATCCGCATCATGCAGGAAGTCCGCCCGACCGAAATCTACAACCTCGCCGCCCAGAGCCACGTCGCGGTCTCTTTCGAAACTCCCGAATATACCGCCAATGCCGATGCCGTCGGCACGCTGCGCCTGCTGGAGGCGATTCGGATCCTGGGGCTGGAAAAGGCAACCCGCTTCTATCAGGCGTCGACCAGCGAGATGTACGGGCTGGTGCAGGGAGTGCCGCAGAGCGAGACGACACCCTTCTATCCGCGCTCGCCCTATGGGGTCGCCAAGCTGTATGCCTACTGGATCACGGTCAATTACCGCGAAGCCTATGGCATGCATGCTTCCAACGGCATTCTGTTCAACCATGAAAGCCCCCTGCGCGGGGAGACCTTCGTCACCCGCAAGGTAACGCGCGCCGCCACCGCCATTGCCGCCGGAATGCAGGACAGGCTCTATCTGGGCAATCTGGATGCCAAACGCGACTGGGGCCATGCGCGCGAATATGTGCGCGGCATGTGGCTGATGATGCAGCAGGACGAACCGGACGATTACGTGCTGGCCACCGGCGAGACCGTTGAGGTGCGCGAATTCGTCCGCTGGGCATTCGAGGATGCAGGCATCCCTGTAGAATTCAGGGGCGAAGGCGTCGATGAGAAAGGCCATGCTCTCGATGATGGCCGCGTGCTGATCGCAGTCGATCCGGCCTATTTCCGACCTACCGAAGTCGATCTGCTGATCGGCGACCCAAGCAAGGCGCGTGAGAAGCTGGGGTGGAGCCACGAGACATCCGCCCGCGAACTCGCGCGTGAAATGGTAGCGGCCGAGCCGGTTCATGATCTCGGGATCGGACCTTGCAGGATCGAGACCGTGTTCGACCGCATCGATGATGAAACTGCCGGGCAGATCGATCCGCGGCCCGCCATCCATGATGAGCATCGTGTTCAGGACAGAAGGGCCCCACTGTCCATGGATCCAGCGGACCAGCCCTGCTCGCAAGCCAATCATCGCCATGGCCGAAAAGCACAGGCCAATCGTGAAGACTGCCCGCGAGAAAAACGCAGTCGACTTGGCGTAGAAAATTATGAAGATGAGCAGGGCCGCCGCCACGATAGGGCCAGCAGCAGCCGCATGATTGCATGTTGGAGATCGGACAGGGCCTTGATCGAATAGGCACCCTGATAAAGCGCGATGGTCAGGAACACAGGCAAAAGCAATTGTGCCTGCAGCTTTGCAAAATCATCAGGCCAGTTCCCGAGATAGAGGCCTCCCGCCATGAAGAAACTGGCCACCAGGCAAGCCATATCGCCGACCATCATGAAGAGGTAAGCGCGCAGGCGGAAACGTTCGAGCGAGGGCGCAAGAGGCCGCACGACGAGCGAGGGCGTCGTCGCCTTCTCTGGCGGGGCATGCATAGGGTTTCTCTTCGAGGCTGCGACTTCTTTTGGCGGCGCCGGACCAAGCCCATGATCCTGACGCCATTGGACACTCGACACGAAACGCTGGGTGAAATTGCCTAAAGCAAGGGTGGATGCCCCGCAAGTCATTGTGTCAGAACGCGAGTTTTCCGTCTGGCCCGTTCGGCACAGCTTCTGCGCGTCTCGGCCACGCAGCCCGACGGCCGCGCCCTTCACCGCCGGCGCGACTGGGCCGCGGCTGCCCTTGCAATGGTGGTTAGCCCCTGCGCCAGCAGCATTTCACCCGATGCGCTGTTGGCAAGCAAGGAACGGTGCAGCTCCACTAGGCGGCTTACCAGCCTCCCCATCTGCGGGCCGTGCCAAGCGGTCATCTGGCGGGAGATGTCACCCTTGTCCTTCCAGAAGATTCGCCGCGCCGCGCTTTCGCTCTCGAGAGCGGCGGCAATCGACCCGCCGGCACCCATCCGCACGGAGATCTGCGCCAGCTGGGCAGCACGTCTTTCAACCGCCAGCAGCACTCCGACAGGATTGAGGGAGAGCTCCCGCATCCGGTGCAGTTCACCCGGCAGGCGCGAAGTATCGCCCGAAAGGGCCGCATTGACGATCGGCATGAAACCGTCCTCTTCCGTCTTCGCACCAATCGCGAGCAATGCTTCTGCATCGGCCTGCTTCGGAGCGGCGGGGGAAGCATCGAGATACAGTGCAAGCTTCTCCACTTCGGACCGTGCCAGGCGAACGTCCATGCCTGCGCCGCGCGCAATTGCCCCGGCGATGTCGCCGTTCAGGCGCAGCCCCGCTCTATCGGCGATCTCGCGCACCGACGCGGTCAGGGATCGCAGATCGGGGGGATAGAACATGGCCACCAACGCATCGCCGCGCTTGTCCAGCAGCTTGGCCGTACGCGATTTGTCGGTGGCCGATGTCGCCACGATCAGGACGGGGCAGGCATCCCCCGTTCCGTCGATCAGATTGGCGACGGCATCATACGCTTCGTCGCCGCTGCTGCGGATGTAGATGTGGCGGTTGCCGCCGAACAGGGAGCGTGAGCGCGCCTCGTCACCCAGCAGCACGGGTTCGCGCTTCAGATCGGCACCGGACAATTCGATCCTCTCGCCGGGATCGGGAAGCAGGGAAGCGATCTTCTGCGCGGCGGCGGCGGCACCTGCCTCGTCCGGCCCGCAGAAGAAGAACACGCCGCATTGCGCCACCGCACGCGGCGCCGTGGCGGCAAAATTGCTCTGGGTCGCTTTCATGCGGGAGTTCGGACGCGGACAGGCAGCCTCCGCGCTCTCATCGGCTGGCGTCGGCGGGCCGGTTGATAACGAGGGCGAGGCGCGTCACGATCCGGTCGGCCACGTCGCGTGTCAGGTTCTCAAGCGCCGTCTGTTCCGCTGCGATGGTCGCATATTCGCTTGAAACGACATCGATCCCGGCATCGCTGCCCGCCGTCGCGTCGAGCAGTACCATGCCTTCAGCCAGATCCACCAGGCGATAACGGGCGCGCAGACTGCGTCTTTCGCGCCCGACCGTGTCGTTGCTCAACACGCCTAGGGCTTCGAGATTGTCGTCCAGAATGACGTCGAGCCTGTAGCGTGTGCCGGTCTGCGGACCGGCGCCCTGCGAACCGGCAATACCGAGTCTGTCGTTCAATGCGCCCTGCATCAGATATCCGGCCCGACCGGGAATTGGCGACACGCTGATGGATTGCAGCACCTGCGCGGTCACGCCGCTGGCCCCGCCCGCATACATCGGCTGCAGGCCGCATCCGGCAAGGGCGAGCGGAAGGAGGCACAGCAGCAGGCGCCGAAACGGCAGATGGCGGCGCGAGACCGTCATGCGACGATGTTCACCAGCCGGTCGGGCACGACGATCACTTTCCTCACCTCTGCTCCGCTCAGGCTACGCTGGACTTTCTCGCTCGCCAGGGCAAGTGCCTCCAGTTCCTCTTTCGCCATGCCCCTGGCGACGGTTAACGTGTCGCGCAGCTTGCCCTTCACCTGCACGGCGACGGTGACCTCGTCCTCCACCAGCATGGTGGGATCGACTTCGGGCCAGGCGGCATCGGCGATCAGCCCTTCGCCGCCATGCATCGCCCATGCCTCTTCGGCCAGATGCGGCATCATCGGCGCAACCAGGCGGATCATGGTGCGGATCGCCTGGGTCCGGCTGGCGGACGGCGCAGCCTTCTCGATCGCGCCGGCCAGTTCATAGAGCCGCGCGACCGCCTTGTTGAAGGACAGCGCCTCGATATCCTCGGCGATCGCGGCAGTGGCCTGATGGGTCTTGCGGTCGAGCGCCTTGTCCTCGCCCGTCGCATCATCGTCCACCTGCCCGAAAAGCCGCCATGCGCGCTGCACGAAGCGCCAGCAGCCCTCGATGCCTGCCTCCGACCATGGTAAATCGCGTTCGGGCGGGCTGTCCGACAGCATGAACCAGCGCACCGCATCGGCGCCATAACGGGCGACGATGGCATCAGGGTCGACGACGTTCTTCTTCGATTTCGACATCTTGATGACGCGGCCGATCTCGACCTCGCCGCCATCGGCCGACAGCAAAGCGCGGTTCGCCTCGCGGCTGATCTCATCGGGCGCGTAATAGACGGTCTTGCCGCCTCCGTTGCGGCTGTAGGTCTCATGCGTCACCATGCCTTGCGTGAACAGCGAGGCGAAGGGTTCCTTCACGTCGATCATGCCAATGCGGTTCAGCGCGCGCGTCCAGAAACGGGCATAGAGCAGGTGCAGGATCGCATGTTCGACGCCGCCGATATATTGCTCCACCGGCAGCCATTGCGCGACTTCCGCCGGGTCGAAGGGCCGGTCGGCGGGCTGGCTGGCGAAGCGGAGGAAATACCATGAGGAATCGACGAAAGTGTCGAGCGTATCGGTCTCGCGCAGCGCTTCGCCGCCGCATTGCGGGCAGGCGACGTGCTTCCAGGTGCCATGGCGTTCCAGCGGATTGCCGGGGACGGAGAAATCGACATCCTCGGGCAGGATGATCGGCAGTTGATCCTTCGGCACCGGCACCACGCCGCAAGTGCCCTCGCCGCCGTCGCCGCAATGGATGAACGGTATCGGCGTGCCCCAGTAACGCTGGCGCGATACGCCCCAGTCGCGCAGGCGCCATACGGTCTTGCCCTCGCCCCAACCCTCGGCCTCGGCCTGTTCGATCACGCTGCGGATCGCGTCATCGACGCTCATCCCGTCGAGCTTGCCGGAGTTCACAATACGGCCGTCCCCCGCTTCGGCTTCACCGGCGAAAGGCGCATCGGCATCGGTGTCCTCGGGCGCGACGACGCGCAGGATCGGCAGATCATATTTCGTCGCGAATTCGAAATCGCGCTGATCGTGGCCGGGCACGCCCATCACCGCGCCGGTGCCGTAATCCATCAGCACGAAATTGGCGATGTAGACTGGCAGGCGGCGCGACTTGTCCATCGGGTGAATCGCAGTGACGCCGGTATCGTATCCCAGCTTTTCGCCGGCCTCGATCTCCGCTGCCGTGGTGCCGCCACGCTTGCACAGATCGACGAAAACCTGCGCCTCGGGATTATCTTCTGCCACGCGCCGAGCCAATGGATGATCGGCCGCCACCGCCACGAAGCTGGCACCGAAGATCGTGTCGGGCCGGGTCGAATAAACCGGCAGGTGCTCGCCATTCGCAAGATCGAAGGAGAATTCCAGCCCGCGGCTCTTGCCGATCCAGTTTTCCTGCATCAGCCGCACCTTGTCGGGCCAGTTCTCCAGATCGCCCAGGCCGTTCAGCAGGTCGTCGGCGAAATCGGTGATCTTGAGGAACCACTGGTTCAGCTTGCGCTTCTCGACCTCGGCACCCGACCGCCAGCCCTTGCCGTCGATCACCTGTTCATTGGCCAGCACGGTCATGTCGACCGGGTCCCAGTTCACCTGCGCCTGCTTGCGATAGACGAGGCCCGCTGCATGCAGATCGAGGAACAGCGCCTGTTCGTGACCGTAATATTCGGGATCGCAGGTGGCGAATTCGCGCGTCCAGTCCAGCGCGAAGCCGATGCGCTTCAGTTGCGCCTTCATGTTGGCGATATTCTCGCGCGTCCAGCCGCCGGGATGGACGTTCTTTTCCATCGCGGCGTTTTCCGCCGGCATCCCGAAAGCGTCCCAGCCCATCGGATGCAAGACCTCGTGACCGGTCATGCGTTTGTAGCGGGCCAGCACGTCGCCCATCGTGTAATTGCGGACATGGCCGATGTGGATGCGCCCCGAAGGATAGGGGAACATTTCCAGCACGTAGCTTTTCGGCTTCGCACTGCCGGAATCGGCGGTGAAGGTGCCCGCCTCGTCCCACGCGCGCTGCCAGCGCCCGTCGGCCTGCGACGGATCGAAACGCGTATCGGTCATGGTTGCCCCCGGGGTAAGTCTCGCCCGCAGCGGGCGTATCAGGATATCAGTCGGCAATATGTCAGTCGGCGATGGCCTGGCGGCGCAGCGTTCGCGCCTTGGTCAGAATGATATCCTCCAGCTTCTGCACGGTGGCGGCCTGCACCGGCGCATCCACCCAGCCGCCGCCCTGTGCCACCTGGCGGCTGGCGGCGACACGTACGGCATCGGCGCGCAGGTCGCGGTCGAGGATCGACACCGTCATCTTCACCCGCTCGCCCGGATTGCCGGGATTGGCATACCAGTCGGTCACGATCACCCCGCCCGCGCTGTCGGCCTGGAGCAGGGGCGCGAAGCTCACCGCCTCCAGCGCCGCGCGCCAGAGGTAGGAGTTCACCCCGATGGTGGACACCTGCGCCGCGGCAAGGTCCGCCCGCGGCCGGTCGTTACCGCCGCAGGCGGCAAGGCTGACGGCCAGCGATGCGGCGACGGCAGCCCGCACCAGCGGGCCTCGGGAAATCGAACGGAAGGTGGAATTGGCGTTCATGACGATCCTGATTGCAAAGTGGTGCCCGCGCAGGGCTTCGCCGGTTGCGGGCTTCTATAGACTGCGTGGCGCACCCGGCAAGCCTTCGCACCTAGGCGCGCGGCCAGAAGGTGCATACGGGCAAGAGATTGGGGCTGCCAGATTGCAGCTTCGGGCACTGAATGGCGGCTTAATCGCGAAACTGCCTGCAGGCCGTGCGAGCGCGGACCGGCGGCGGGGCGGGACGATTTGTGGACAGATCGCAACAGTTCGTGGCATTCGCAGACAGCCGGTTCGTATTTTGTGGCATCGGGGCAGGCGAGCGCCTAATCTTTGCACAAGAACGACGGGTTTCTGCGGAGTCGTGGGACAGGCGGGACAGGTTTAAGGAACCGTTCAGCGATTCCGTTGTCTGACGATTGGCGCATCCCGCGCAATTTCGACATGAAGGGCCGCAAGCGAAAATGATGGCAAATTCCCGTCCCTCGAAAAGTTTCGGTGCTTTCGCGCCGGTGCTGTTCGTGGCTGCGGGCCTTGCCGCCACGATCCCTGTCGCCAGCCTTGCGCTGCCCGGCGGCAATCCTTCCGTCAGCCTCGTGGATCGAGGGGGGTCGGAATTTGCGCCTTTCACGCCGGCAAATGTCGATCCCGCACTTGCCGCCCGCGTGGCGCAAAGCCTGAATGACAAGGGGCAGGCGATGCGGTTCACGCCCGCAGGGTCGCTGGATACGCCCGATCGGGCCGTAACGGTCGCCGTCCGGGTGGACGATCGTACCGCTCGCGCCATTTCGATACGTACCGCCATCCGGTCCGCACGCGGGGCTGCAGGTCTCGGCGCGAAATCGGCCGGAGCCACGCTGGCGGTCGCGCCCATGCGCTACAATCTAGGCGTGGCGCGCGGTTACCAGACCTTTGCGAAGCCGATCGAACTGCCCACGGGCGTTCGTGAATCGCGCATGCCCGACCTTTCCTCGTTCCGGACCGACAGGAACACGCAGGACAAGCCGGGCCGCTTCCAGACGCGCATCGCCTTGGAAAGCGACGATGCCGCCGCCGGCCGTGCGCCCCGGACATTGGAAGGGCTTGGCGAACAGAGCGTCAATCTTGGCGGGGCCTATCGCCTCGCACCCAATCTGAACGTGACCGCGGGTGTCCGCTTGTCGCAGGATCGCGACCGGATCGCGCCGCTTACCGACGGGGTGGAAGACGACAAGGCGGTTTACGTGGGTACCCAGTTCAGGTTCTGAGCGACCGGAAACGAATAGGGACAGATCGGGACTGGCCGCTCCGGTTCCCACCCCTCATGCTGCTTTCACCTGATCGATGACGTTACGGCATGCACCTAGCCGGAACGAAGTCGCCCGCAGCGTGGCCTTCCTGTGTGCGGAAGAAGCGGGCTTCATCACCGGTTCCACACTCAGCATCAATGGCGGTCAGCACATGTATTAATGCCGGCTCCACGCACCGGGAACCATGGCGGCGAACTGTCATTCTGCCCCCGTGACCCGATCGCCGGACGCAAGTCATTGCCTATCGACTGGCAAAATCGTATGACCGAGCGAGCCGTTGCTGCGAACCGTCGCAGGCGATTGGACGAAACAAGGAACAGGGAACAACACATGGCAGAAATACCCGTAGAAAAGAAATCGAGTTTCGGATGGCTCTGGATCTTGCTCGCGCTGCTGCTGCTGGCGCTGTTGCTCTGGTGGATTCTCGGCAGCGACGATGATGTCGAGGACGAGGTTCTGGTCGGAACCGCGACCGAGGAAACCGCGATCGTAACCGATACGGACACTGCGGAAGCGGCAGGAACCGGCATGGCCCTGACTGCCGAGACGGTCGAACAGGCGAACCAGCGCATGCTCGAACGGCTGCAGGCCAATCCTGATGCGACGCCGCGAGTGTATTATGCCTTTGATTCGGCTGAATTGACCAGCGGAGCGCAGGCCATTCTCGACTATCTGATCGCGAATCGTCCTGAAGCCGTGGCCGAAGGCTTTACCCTTACCGGCTTCGCCGATCGCGCAGGTCCGGTGCCCTACAACCGCCAGTTGTCCGAACAGCGTGCCGAGCAGGCGCGGCAGTATCTCGTCGCCAATGGCGTGAATTCGGCACAGGTCGACGTCGAGGCAGAAGGGGAGACGCCCCCGCTGGTGGAAACCGGAGACGGGGTGAGGGAACCGCTCAATCGCCGGGTCCGGATCGAAATGTCGGATTTCGAATAAGACGATTTGCAAGGGCGCGCCGGCAGCGGCGCGCCCTTCACGCCTAACCAGTCAGGTCCGGTGAGCAGACATTATCACCCGCCCGTCAAACGCTCGGTCGAGATCGCGGGCCACAAGACCTCCATCAGCCTTGAACCGATTTTCTGGGACATGCTCCGCCAGGCAGCATCCGAATCGCAGATCCCGTTGAATGCGCTCGTCGCCCGGATCGATGCCGAACGGCTGAACGCCGAAACCCCTCCGGGGCTAGCCGGGGCGCTACGTATCTGGCTTGTCACGCGCCGGGAGAATTGACGGAACATCGGCCACACCTCACCCGTTTAGCCAGACATCCGTTCATCATCTACGAGACGCAATATGGCCGAAACGCGCAGCGAAACCGACACGATGGGCGAGGTGCAGGTCCCTGCCGACCGCCTTTGGGGCGCACAGACACAGCGCAGCCTCGAGAATTTCAGGATCGGCGACGAAACCATGCCGCGCGGCATCGTCCATGCGCTCGGCCGCGTCAAACGGGCGGCAGCGCGCACCAACAACCATCTGGGGCTGCTGGACAACAGGCTGGCGCAGGCGATCGTCCACGCAGCGGGCGAGGTTGCGGATGGAACGCTCGACCAGCATTTCCCGCTTGTCGTCTGGCAGACGGGGTCCGGCACCCAGAGCAACATGAATGCGAATGAGGTGATCGCCAATCGGGCGAATATCGCACTCGGGCGCGAGGCGGGTACGAAGAGCCCCATCCACCCCAACGATCATGTCAACATGAGCCAATCGTCCAACGACACTTTCCCGACGGCAATTCATATCGCGGCGGTGCTGGGCCTGACGCGCGATCTGCTCCCCGCCCTGCAAGTGCTCCACGCCGATCTGGCGGCAAAGGCGAAAGAATGGGATCACATCGTCAAGATCGGCCGCACCCATACGCAGGATGCGACCCCGCTGACGCTGGGCCAGGAGTTTTCCGGCTATGCGGCGCAGATTTCTGCAGGGATCGAGCGGATTGAGGCTGGCCTGCCGGGGCTGTATCGACTGGCGCAAGGCGGAACTGCGGTAGGCACGGGGCTGAATGCGCCCAAGGGGTTCGCCGGCGAATTCGCCGCCGCAATTGCGGAAGATACCGACCTGCCCTTCGTCACCGCGCCCAACAAATTCGCCGCGCTTGCTTCACAGGATGCGTTGCTATTCGCGCATGGCACCCTGAACACGCTGGCAGCCGGGCTTTACAAGATCGCCAACGATATCCGTCTGCTGGGCTCCGGCCCCCGGTCGGGCCTTGGCGAGTTGTCCCTGCCCGCGAACGAGCCTGGGTCCTCCATCATGCCGGGCAAGGTCAATCCGACGCAGGTCGAGGCGCTGACCCAGGTCTGTACGCAGGTCTTCGGCAATCAAGCCGCGATCACTTTCGCCGATAGCCAGGGGCAGTTCGAACTGAACGTCTATCGCCCCGTCATCGGATATAATTTCCTGCAAAGCACTCGCCTGCTGGCCGATGCGGTGGCAAGTTTCACCGCCAATCTGATGGCCGGTCTGGAGCCGAGGACCGAAAACATCGCCCGCGGCGTAGAGAATTCGCTGATGCTGGTCACGGCCCTCGCCCCCTCCATCGGTTACGACAAGGCGGCGGCAATTGCCAAATCGGCACATGAAAAGGGGCAGACGCTGCGAGACGCCGCAACCGCCAGCGGGGACGTTTCGGGAGAAGATTACGACCGGATCGTCAGGCCGGAAGCCATGCTAGGACCCGATCGCGATTAGCAGGCACCGTTATCTGGCAAATTTTTACGTAAGCCCCTGCTGATCGTATGATTAGCATATTGCGTTGCCGGATCTCTGGACAGCACACGAGAAAAGGGGCGCTCCACCAAATGATGAAGCGCCCCTTTTTCGTCAATTTCGACCGGGTCAGTAAGTCGCCGGCGGGTCGCTTGCGGGGAAGCTCTCATCGCTCGCTTCGTCCGTACGCGTCCAATTCGTGGCGGCCCCGTCACGCATGGCCCCTGGCCCGGCGTCCCGCACCTGCGACACATTGGTGTTGCCCGGCTGACCGGCGGCAAACGCCGCATTGTCCGGATTCTTGTTTTTCGTATAATATTTATATCCCGCATAGCCGAGGGTTCCCAGCGCGGCCATTTTCAACAGTCCCATGATATACCTGCCTTTCTTGCCAATAAAACGCAGCAAGCGGGCAAAGGGTCCGGGTAGTTCGGCAAAATGCCTTATTCGTCGCCGATCCGTTCGATATCCGCGCCTGCCTGCGCCAGCTTTTCCTCCAGCCGCTCGTAACCGCGGTCGAGATGGTAAATGCGCCGCACCTGCGTTTCTCCGTCGGCCGCCAGTCCGGCAATGATCAGGCTCATCGATGCGCGCAGATCGGTGGCCATGACCTCGGCACCGGTCATCCGGTCCACGCCATGCACGATGGCCGTTCGCCCCGACGTCTCGATATGCGCGCCCATGCGCGCCAGTTCGGGCACATGCATGTAACGGTTTTCGAATATGGTTTCAGTCAGCACGCTGGTGCCTTCCGCACGGCAGAGCAGCGCCATCAATTGCGCCTGCATGTCGGTGGCAAGCCCGGGATAGGGCGCGGTGGACAGGTTCACGGGCTTCAACGGCCCATCGGCTGTAACGCGAATGCCGGTTTTCTCCACCTCGCAGGCAACGCCGATGTTCCGCAACGCGTGCAGGGTTGCCGCCATGTCGCTCTCCTTCGCGCCGTCGAGCAGCACGTCGCCGCCGGTGATCGCTGCGGCGCAGGCGTAGGAACCGGCCTCGATCCGGTCGGGCATGACCTTGTAGGTCGTGCCGAACAGCCGCTTGACGCCGTGAACGGTCAGATCGCCGGAACCAATGTCCTCGATCTCGGCACCCATGGCGACCAGCAGGTTGCACAGATCGACGATCTCGGGTTCGCGGGCGGCGTTGGACAGGCGGCTCGTGCCATTCGCCAATACCGCCGTCATGAGGGCGTTCTCCGTCGCCCCGACCGAAACAACCGGAAAGGTGAAATCGCCGCCCGGCAGGCCGCCATCGGGCGCGGCGGCCCTGACATAGCCCTGCGCCAGTTCGATGTCGGCGCCGAGCGCTTCCAGCACCTTTAGATGCAGGTCGATGGGGCGGTTGCCGATGGCGCAGCCGCCGGGCAGCGACACGGTCGCCTCGCCCGCGCGCGCCAGCAGGGGGCCGAGCACCAGGATGGATGCGCGCATCTTGCGCACCAGATCGTAAGGCGCGACGGTGGAGGTAAGCCGCGGCGCCTCCATCGTGACGACGCGGCCGAAATCCTCCGGCCGTTTGCCCGCCACCGTGGTGGACGCACCGAATTGCGTCATCAGATGCTGGAAGCCGTCGATATCGGCGAGGCGCGGCAGGTTTCGCAGGGTCAGCGGTTCCTCCGTCAGCAAGGCGCAGGGAATCAGCGTCAGCGCGGCGTTCTTGGCGCCGGAGATGGGGATGGTGCCGGACAGCCTCTTGCCGCCACGAATGATGATCTTGTCCATCGCGCCACCGTGTAGACTGTATGCTGCAAGGGGCAAGCGGCGGAGGCAAAAAACCTGCCACCTTCAACCCACGCCGATTGACGTGCCGCGCAACTTCCCTATCACCCACGCCCCATGACCCAGCATCGACCGATCAAGAAAGCCGTCTTCCCCGTTGCCGGACTCGGCACCCGCTTCCTCCCCGCGACCAAGGCCATCCCGAAGGAGATGATGCCGATCATCGACCGCCCGCTGATCCAATATGCGGTGGACGAGGCACGCGAAGCCGGCATCGAACAGATGATCTTCGTGACCGGGCGCGGCAAATCCTCGATCGAGGATCATTTCGATATCGCCTATGAGCTGGAAGCGACGATGGCGGAACGGGGCAAGGACATGTCGCTGCTGGAAGGAACGCGGCTGATGCCGGGCAATTGCGCCTATGTCAGGCAGCAGGAGCCGCTGGGCCTGGGCCATGCCGTCTGGTGCGCGCGGGATATCGTCGGCGACGAACCCTTCGCGGTCCTGCTGCCCGACGAATTGATGTGGGGTGCCCCGGGATGCATGAGGCAGATGGTCGATGCCTATGCCCGCACCGGAGGCAATCTGATCAGCGTCATCGAAGTTCCCGATGACGAGGTGCCGAATTACGGGGTGATCGATCCCGGCGCAGAGGACGGAGCGCTGACCGAGGTGCGCGGGCTGGTCGAGAAACCCGCCATCGAGAATGCTCCTTCAAACAAGATCGTGTCCGGCCGGTATATTCTCCAGCCCGAAGTGATGAAAACCCTGCAGAGCCACGAAAAAGGGGCGGGCGGCGAAATCCAGTTGACCGACGCCATGGCCAGGATGATCGGCAGCCAGCCGTTCAACGCCGTGACTTTCGCCGGAGCGCGCTATGACTGCGGCAACAAGGCCGGCTATGTCGAGGCCACCCTGGCCCTTTCACTCGAACGCAGCGACATCGGAGCGGAAGTCAGGCAAGTCGCAGAGCGGCTGCTGGGGCAATAATTCAGGTTTCCGCAGCCGCCTGCGTCGGGAGCAAGCAGCTCTGCCTGATCAGTCGATCCGGAAATCGACGATCCGGCCATCGCTGCGAAAGATGCAACTGAAGCGCCGCTCGTAACGATCGCGCGTCTGGACCCGGCCATCGACACGGACGATTTCGCGGCTGGTCTGCCTGACCTCGGAAATAGCGACGCGGCCATAACGGGACGCCTCACGTCCACAGGCATTGGCAGCGGCCCTTTCGAACCGGTCTTTGTCGTTCCGCACATTGCCGCCGAGGATATCGCCGAAAAGGCCGCCACCGCCTAAGCCAGCCGCGCATCCGCCGAGCAGCATCGTTCCAGCCGCGAGTACAGGTAGAATCGTAATTTTCATCGAAGCTCTCCAACAGCGTGTTCTCGCCACGCCACCTTCGTGCCAAGTCGGATCCAAACGGTCAGACCCCGGTCTTCGTTCCGCCTTCAAGGCACCGTCGAAGCATAACCCTATCCCTGTGCGGCATATTCGTCGCGCAATTCCCGTTTATAAAGCTTGCCGTTCGCCTCACGCGGCAGATGGGGGCGGAAGTCGATCCGCCGCGGCATCTTGATCCGGGAAAGATCGGCGGCAAGGTATTCGCGCAGTTCCGCTTCCAGCGCCTCGCCCGCATCATTTATGTTCATCGGCTGGATTACCGCGACCACCTCTTCTCCAAGATCATCATGCGGCGCACCGATCACTGCGGCGTCCATCACCTTCGGGTGAGTGACGAGCAGGTTTTCGATCTCCTGCGGATAGATGTTCACGCCGCCCGAGATGATCATGTGGCTTTTGCGGTCAGTCAGCGTGAGAAAACCGTCATCATCGACATGGCCGATGTCGCCCAGCGTCATCCAGCCCGCCGGGTGCATCGCATCGGCGGTCTTTTCCGCATCGTTGTGATAGGCTGGCAGGCGCGCGTTCTCGAAATAGACCAGTCCGTCGGTGCCTGCGGGCACTTCCTCCCCATCCGGCCCGCAGATGTGGAGGGTGCCGTAGATCGCCCGGCCCACGGAGCCAGGATGCTCCAGCCACTCTTCGCTCTTGATGAGGGTCATGCCGATCCCCTCCGAACCGGCATAATATTCGGTCACGATCGGCCCCCACCATTCGATCATCAGGCGCTTTACCGGCACCGGGCAAGGCGCAGCGGCGTGTATCGCGCTGCGGTGGCTGGACAGATCGTATCGCTGCCGGATCTCTTCGGGCAGCTTCAGCATGCGGATGAAATGGGTCGGCACCCACTGGCTGTCCGTAACCGAGTAATTCTCGATTGCGGCGAGCGCCTTCTCGGGGTCGAATTTCTCCATCACGACGACGGTGCCGCCCAGCCGATGGACGGTGGTGCACCACCCCAGCGGGGCAGCATGGTAAAGCGGCGCGGGCGACAGATAGACCATGTCACCATCGGCGGGCCAGCCTGCACCCATGACGGCCAGGCCGACCAGCGGCACGGCTTCCGTCACATCCTCCGATTCGGGCGGGGCCGGACGGATGCCCTTGGGTCGCCCGGTCGTGCCGGAACTGTACAGCATCGTTATGCCGGGCGCAGGGTCCGCTATGGGCGTGCCGGGTTGCCGGTCAAGAGCCGCCACCAGGGATTCGCCGGGCTCGGCGCCGCCCAGCACCAGCACCGGCAATTGCGGGCACCGTTCGCGAATCCCGTCCAGAACTTCTGCATAGGCGATGGAGGCGATCAGCAATTTGCTGCCGCTGTCTTCGATCATATAGGCGATTTCGCTGGCGGTCAGGCGGGTCGAGATCGGCACCATCATCGTGCCTGCGCGCTGCGACCCCCACACCAGGTCGAAAAAACGGGAATGATTTTCCATCAGCACTGCGAAGGCATCGCCCGGTTGCAACCCGCGATCCCGCAGCAGATGCGCGGCACGATTGGCGCGGGCGTCCAGTTCGGCGTAGCTGACCGTCTCGCCGCTTTCCGCCATGATGATGGCGGGCCGATCCGGTCGGCCCTGCGCATGTATTATCGGGTGCATATTCTCGTCCTCTCCACCCGGCAGACTAGCCGCAGGCGGGCAGCGGGCAAGCAAAAAGGCGGCCGGATCGCTCCGCACCGCCTTTTCAGCAGCCCCTGGGCAGGGCAAATGCCTGGATTATCAGTCACCGCCGCCCATGCCGCCCTGACCGGTCGCGAGTGCGAAGGCCTGCTGCGCTTCGCTTTCGACCATGTAGGGAATGGGATTGACCGCTTCGCCGTCGATGCGGACTTCGTAATGCAGATGCGGGCCGGTCGAACGGCCGGTGCTGCCGATATAGCCGATGATGTCGCCCTTCTTCACCCGCTCGCCAGCGGCAACCGCCAGGCGCGACATGTGAGCGTAACGCGTTTCCAGCCGTGCGCCATGTTCGATGCGGACATAGAGGCCGTAGCTGGAGAAATTCTTCGCGGTTTCGACCAGGCCGTCCGCCGTGGCGTAGATGGGCGTGCCGGTGGGGCCGGCAAGGTCGACACCCTTGTGCGCGCGGCGGCCGCCGATGACCGGGTGGTTGCGCATGCCGTAATCGCTGGAAAGCCGCACGCCATCGACCGGCATCCGCGAAGGAACCGCAACCGCAGTGGGCTGGACCGTCTGCACGCCGCCATTGTCGAGCGATTCCCAGCTGGCGAAAAGCTGGCGGAACTGTTCGTCGCCGCCGCCGAGCGGGGAAGCTTGGGCATCGCGCACCGGGGCGGTAATGTCGGCAGCGGCGCTGTTGGCGAGTGCCGGATGGGCCATCATGGCCATGCAGAAGGCCATCCCTGCCGCTGCCGCCTTACCTGAAATCCTGCGATCCGAAATACCGTGCTTGGAGATGATTGCGACCAAAGTTCCCGTCCTTTTTCTCCGGCACCGCGAAGGCACCGCATGACCCCGTTTCCTGCGCCCCGACGATCCAGGATCGGGGTGGAAACTATTTTCTCGAAAGTGGGAACCGTGCCCCGCCTCGTTAATTATCGGGTTAGCCAGTCAAAGCTTTACGAGGCAAGACCGGCATAGAAGTCCTGCGACAGACCGGCGGCGAGACGCGCCGAGTCGTTGAACGGACCCTTCAATCCGCCCCTGAAGTAAGTTTTCAGTAAGGATTTCCACCGTTTTTGCGGTGAAATCCGTTCGTCGCGGCATCTGGCGACGAAATGCTTCGTGCCAAAGCCGACATGCCGGATTTCATCGTCCAGAATGCGGGTGAGGATTCGTGCGCCATTCTCGTCGCCCTGGGATCTGACCCGCGCGATCATCGGTGGGGTGACGTCCAGCCCCCGCGCTTCCAGCACCATGGGCACGATGGCGAGCCGCGCGGCGACGTCATGGGCAGTGCGCTCGGCCGTTTCCCACAGGCCTGAATGGGCGGGCAGAGCGCCGTAATGGCTGCCCATCAGGCGCAATTTGCGGTCCAGCAGGGCGAAATGCATGGCCTCGTCCGCCGCGACGGACAGGAAATCCGACACGAACTCCTCGCCCATGGCGGCACCGAAGCGGCCCGCCATATCGAGGGCGAGATCGATGGCCACATATTCGATATGGGCAAGGCTGTGCCACATCGCGATCCGGTTGCGCTCCGACCCGCCCTTGCCCCGGCGCGGCATCTGCGCGGGCGGCAACAGCACGGGCTCTGCTGGCCGGGCGGGCCGGACAGGCATGGATCTGGCGAAAGTGAAGGAGAGGCGGCCCAGGCGCCAATCGCGTGCGATCCCGCGGGTTGCCATGACTTTGGCCTGCGGGTCGGCCGTCATCAGGGCGGCGGCAATCGCGGAAGATACACTGGCTGTGCGCCCGAGTCCTGATCCGCCCGAATTGCGAACGGTCTCAGCCAGCGCCACTTGTTCGCCCGTCATCACCGCCCCTCGACCGTCGCGAGGACCTCTTGCGCATGGCCTTTAACCCGCACCTTGGGCCATATCCGCAGGACATTACCCGCGCCATCCAGCAGGATGGTGGTGCGGACCATGCCCATGTAGGTCTTCCCGTACATCTGCTTCTCCCTCCACAGCCCGAGTGCGTCCGACAGGCCGCCCTCTTGGGCATCGGTCGCCAGCGGTACGGTAAGGCCATGTCGGGCGATGAAATTGCGATGCTTGCGCGGGGTATCCTTGCTGATGCCCAGCAGATCGGTGCCAGCCGCGGCGAAGCGGTCGTGCAGCGCTGAGAAATCCTGCGCTTCGGCGGTGCAGCCGGGCGTATTATCCCGTGGATAGAAGAACAGCACCAGCCGGCGGCCGGGATGTTCGGCGTGGTGCCGCGCAGGAGTGACCTGACCGCCCTCGGCGGTTTCCAGCCCGATATCGGGCAGCGGGTTTCCGGGTTCCGGCATCATTCTTCCACCTCCAGTTCGACATCGAAAACAGCCCGCCAGCAATCGGCCACGATCCGGCGCATTGCCGCAAACTCCTTCAGCAGGGCGGCGAAATCCGCGCTGCCGCAGGCCCTGGCAAGCACGGCTTGCGCGGCGCCCGGTGGGCAGGAGAGATCGGGCGCGACCAGCCGGGCCGCCACCAGCAGCCGGGTCATGAAGCCCTCCGCATCCGCCAGCGCGCCGGTCGGGAGGCCGGCAGCGGCGAGCTGCGCGATGGCCTGCGGCAGATGTGGCGTGAACGCCGTCTGTTCACGCAATTGCAGGAAGTGGACGATGAATTCCAGATCGACCAATCCGCCCCGCAGCAGCTTGGTATCGAGGATGCCCTGCGGCTTCTTGTGCGCGGCCATGTCCGCCCGCATTGCCAGCACCGCATCCTTCAGATCGGCCTCTTTACGCGGAGCGGAAAGGATTTCGCCGATCAGCGACTTCAGATTGCGCCGCGCCTCGCGCGATCCGGCAAGCGGGCGGGCGCGGGTCAGCGCCATATGTTCCCATGTCCATGCCTGCTCGCGCTGATAGCGGGCGAAGCTTTCCATGCTGACCGCCAGCGGCCCCTGGTTGCCTTGCGGCCGGAGCCGCGTGTCCACCTCGTAAAGCGCGCCCTGTGCCGTGGGTACGCTGAGCGCGGCGGAAACCCGCTGCGCCAGCCGGTTGAAATACAAAGTCGCTCCCAGCGGTCTCGGCCCGTCCGATTCACCCGAATGCGAGCCGGAGAACAGATAGACGATATCGAGATCGCTGGCGTGAGTAAGATACCCCCCTCCCAGCCGGCCTAGGCCGAGCACCACCAGTTCGGCGCCGGGAACGGTGCCGTGCTTCTGGATGAACACCGTTTCGGCAGCAGACACCGCCACGCGAATCGCGGCCTCGGCCGTATGGGACAGCGCCGCCGCGATCTTCAACGGGTCATGCGCCGCTTCGATCAGTTGCACGCCCAGCATGAAACGCGTTTCGCCCGTGACCACGCGAATTCGGTCGAGCACATCCTCGTAATCCGAACCGAGCGCCATGGGGCGCGCCGCCATGCGCGCGGCCAGCGCGCCGACCCCGCCGGGCAGGTCGAAGGCCGAACGGTCGATCAGCGTGTCGAGCAGTTCGGGGCGGCGGCCCAGCACGTCCGCCAGCGGGGGCGCGAGCGACAGGATCGCGATCAGTTGCGAAAGCAGGGCAGGCCGGGCACCCAGCAGGCGAAAGAGATTGATGGCCGAAGGCACGGCGGCAAGCACCTTCTCCCACCGCAGGATAGCGCGGTCCGGCTCCGGCGCCTCGGCCAGCGCCGCCAGGAGATCCGGCAGCACATCGTCGAAAGCCTGCCGGGCTTCTTCGCTGCGAAGCGCGCGGTAGCGGCCATCGCTCCACCCTTCGATGCGGCTGGCAAGCGCAGCGGGTTCGTCGAAGCCCAGGGCGCCGAGCCGCACCGCCAGCGCGCCCGCGCTGCCAGCCACGCTCGATGCGGCGGGCGTATCCTCTTCGATCAGGGCGTCGAAGCGCAGCCCCACCTGTTCCGTCGTCTGCGTCAGTCCGGCCACCAGCGCCTCGCCGTCCGCCAGCCCGTCCAACCGGGCGACATTGTCCAGCGCCGCGCCGCCCGGCAATTCATGCGTCTGCTGATCCTCGACCATCTGCAGGCGATGTTCGACGGTCCGCAGCCGGTCGTAGGCCTCGCCCAGGGCCCCTGCTTCCTCCGCAGCAATGCGCCCGGCAGCCGCCAGCGCATCGAGAGCGGGCCGCGTGCCGCGCAGCCGCAGGGTCGGATCGCGCCCGCCATGCACCAGCTGATGCGTCTGGGCAAAGAATTCGACCTCCCGTATACCGCCGCGCCCGTGCTTGACGCTATAGCTCGGTCCGGGGACGCGCGGGCCGTCATGCCCCGCCCTGATCCGCAGCGTCAGACGGCGGATTGCATCGATCGCCCCGAAATCGAGGCTGCGCCGCCAGATGAAGCCATCGATGGCTGACAGGAAGTCACGGCCTGCCGCAATCTCACCGGCACAGGAACGGGCACGGATGAAGGCGGCACGTTCCCAGGCAAGCGCGCTGGATTCGTAATGCACCAGCGCCGCTGCGGTGGAGATTGCCAGCGGGCTGACCTCGCTCGCCGGGCGGAGCCGCAGATCGACGCGGAAGACGTAGCCTTCCGCCGTGTTCTGCGACAGCATCTGCACGATATCGCGGGCATAGCGTTGCGCCGCTTCGCCGGGTTCGTCCCGGGAGCGGCGTGGCAAGGTCTCTGCGTCATAGAGCAGGATCGGATCGATGTCGGAGCTGTAGTTGAGTTCGCGCGCGCCGTGCTTGCCAAGCGCCAGCGCGAAAAAGCCGGCAGGCTGCGCATCGGGTACGCGCCGCAGGATGGCGGCAGTGATCGCCCGGTCCAGTGCCCGGTCGGCAAAGGCGGACAGTTCATGCATAACGCGGTCGAGAGTGAATGCACCGGCCAGGTCGCCGACTGCCAGCGTGACGGCCAGCGCCAGCTTCTCGCGGCGAAGGGCTATCGCCGTGTCGGTCACGCCCTCTCCGGCCTGCTTGGCCAGCATCAGGGCTTCCTCGCCGCGCCCTTCGTCCAGCAGGGCGGCAATGTCGGGCAGTCGCTCCAGCCCGCGGGCGAGGAACGGCGCATGCGCGCGCGCGCGGTTCAATGCGCCCTCCCAGTCCGCTGCCTGATCCGCATCCGCCATGGCAACTGCCCTGCCCCAGCAGCAATGGCGGGGCAACCATATCTTGCCCCTCACGAACCGGTCTGTAATACGATCCGCATCAGACAATTTCGAGAGCCAAGGGGCTTAACATGATCCGCAACATACTCACCACTGCCGCGCTGGCCACTTCGGCCCTGGCGCTGGCGGCCTGCAGCACCGCGCAATATGACAACGCCCGCCCCGCGAGCGCGCCGGGCAATGCGGCGATACCCGATGTCGCCCCCGGCGATATCGAACTGTCGACGATGAAGAATGTGACGCGCATCCTGTCCTCCGACGAATTCGAAGGCCGCGCGCCCGGCACGGCGGGCGAGGAAAAGACCGTCGCCCTGCTGATCGACCGTTTCACCAAGGCCGGCCTGCAGCCCGGCAACAGGGGATCGTGGGTGCAGGAAGTCCCGCTGGTGGAGATTACCGGCAGCAATTTCGCGCCGCTGACGGTGACCGGCAATGGCGAGGCCATGCGCTTCGACTTCGCCGAAGACTGGGTCGGCGTCACCTACCGCGAGAACGAGCGCACCGTTCTGGAGGACAGCGAACTGGTCTTCGTCGGCTATGGCATCAACGCCCCCGAAAAGGGCTGGAACGATTATGCCGGCGTCGACATGAAGGGCAAGATCGCCGTCATCCTGGTGAACGATCCCGATTACGAACAGCAGACGCTCGGCGGTGATTTCAACGGCCGCGCCATGACCTATTACGGCCGCTGGACCTATAAATACGAAGAAGCCGCCGCGCAGGGAGCCGCCGGCGCGCTGATCGTCCATGATACCTATCCGGCCGCCTATGGCTGGAACGTGGTGGAATCCAGCTGGACCGGACCGCAGAGCTTCGCCCAGACCGCCAATGGCAATATGGACGAAACCATGATGAACGGCTGGATTCAGAAGCCGGTCGCCGAACGCATCCTGCAGGCGGCGGGGCAGGATCTCGCCACCTTGAGCGCAAGGGCGAAGCAGCGCGGCTTCCGCGCCGTGCCGCTGGGGCTGACCGCCTCGACCAGTTTCGACAATGCGATTCGCAAGTTCCAGTCGAAGAACGTGATCGGCATATTGCCGGGTAGCGAGCGGCCCGACGAATATGTCATGCACACCGCGCATTGGGACCACCTCGGTCGCTGCACTCCCGATGCGAGCGGTGACGATATCTGCAACGGTGCCATCGACAATGCGACCGGCACCGCCGCGCTGGTCGCGCTGGCAGAGGCTCATGCCGATGCCGGGCCGGCCGAACGCAGCCTCGTGTTCCTGGCCGTCACGGCCGAGGAACAGGGCCTGCTCGGCAGCGAATATTATGCCGCCAACTCCGTCTTTCCCCTGTCGCAGACGGTCGGCGGCGTGAATATGGATGCGCTGTTCATCGCCGGTCCGTCACACGACGTCACCGTCGTCGGTGGCGGCAAGAGCGAACTCGACGCGTTTCTGGACAAGGCGCTGCTGGCCGAAGGCCGCCGCGCGACGCCCGAACCGACGCCGGAGAAAGGCTATTACTACCGGTCCGACCATTTCAGCTTCGCCAAGCGCGGCGTGCCCATGCTCTATGTCGATGGCGGGGAAGATCTGGTGAAAGGCGGTGTCGAGGCCGGTGCTGCCGTGGCCAGGGCTTACACCGAAAACGCCTATCACGGCCCCAATGACGAATATGATCCCAATTGGGACTGGTCGGGTGCGCTGAACGATCTGCAACTGTTCTACCGGCTGGGGCGGATGATGGCGATGAGCGAGGCATGGCCCAACTGGGTTGCGGGTGACGAGTTCAAGGAAGCCCGCGACGTCAGCTGCGCCAACGGCATGGGCTGCTGATGGGGCTGCTGATGGCGACAAGCGGATGACGTGCCGAAGCGGCGGCGAATCGATCCGATGCGTGTGACCATGCCGCCCGAATGGGCACCGCAGGACTGGCTGTGGATCGGTTTCCCGCATGCGGCGGAAGAATGGCCCGGTCATCTCTCCCGCGCGCAGGAACAGATCGCTGCCTTCGCCAATGCGGTTGCGGAAAGCGGCCAGCAGGTTCGCCTGCTGGTCCGCGATGCCGCGAACGAGGCGCATGCCCGCACTCTGGTAACCGGCGGGGTTACGCTGGAGCGGCGGGAATTCGGCGATATCTGGCTGCGCGATACTGGTCCGCTGGTGGTGCAATCGGGCGACACGCGGCAGGCGCGGCGTTTCGGCTTCAACGGCTGGGGCGAGAAATACCGGATGCCGGGCGATGAAACGATCGGCGCAGAACTGGCGAGCGACGCCGGATTGCCGCTGGCGACAGCCGACTGGATTCTGGAAGGGGGCGCGGTGGACGGGGACGGCACCGGCCTGGTCGTCACGACCGAACAATGCCTGCTGAACCCCAATCGCAACCCTTCGCTCAGCCGCGCGGACATCGAGGCGCGGCTGGCGCGCGACCTCGGCTTCAACCGTGTCCTCTGGCTGGGCGACGGGCTGATCAACGACCATACCGACGGGCATGTCGACAATCTCGCCCGCTTCGTCGCCGCCAATACGCTGTGCCTGCCGCGCGCGGCCGGGCCGGACGATCCGAATGCTGCGATCTATGCCGATGCAAGGGAACGTGCCGAGGCATTCGGGGTCAAGCTGCGCGAGATACCGTCGCCGGGCCTGATTACGCGCGGCGACATGGTGGAGCCCGCAAGTTACGCCAATTTCGCCATCACCAGCAAGCTGGTCGTGGTGCCGACCTTCGGCAGCCAGCACGATGCTGACGGCATCGCCGCAATTGGCGAATTGTTCCCCGACCGCGCCACCATCGGCCTGCCCGCCGATGCCGTGCTGGCCGGCGGCGGCGGTTTCCACTGCGCCAGCCAGCAGATGCCGGCCTCCGCCAGCTAGGCGTTTGCCTGCCTGCGCCGGTCCGGCGGCGCTGCTCCTTCGGTCAGCATGGCGACGGCGTCGTCCAGTGACATGACCCGCTGGTTCTTTTCGCCCAGCGTGCGGATGGCGACGGTGCCTTCCTCGGCCTCGCGCTTGCCGATGACGAGCAGATGCGGAACCTTGGCGAGGCTGTGTTCGCGGACCTTGTAGTTGATTTTCTCGTTACGAAGATCGCTTTCCACGCGCAGCCCGGCGGCGACCAGCCGGTCCATGACCTCACCGGCATAATCGTCGGCATCGGACACGATCGTCGCCACCACCGCCTGCACCGGGGCGAGCCACAGCGGCAGCTTGCCGGCGTAATGTTCGATCAGGATGCCGATGAAGCGTTCGTAACTGCCGAAGATCGCCCGGTGCAGCATGACCGGGCGGTGCTTGCCCCCATCCTCGCCCACATAAGTCGCGTCCAGCCGTTCGGGCAGCACCCGGTCCGACTGGATGGTGCCGACCTGCCAGGTGCGGCCGATGGCGTCGGTCAGGTGCCACTCCAGCTTCGGCGCATAAAACGCGCCTTCGCCCGGTAGTTCCTCCCAGCCATATTCCTCCGTCGCCATGCCTGCCTCGCGCACGGCGTTGCGAAGCTCCTCTTCCGCCTTGTCCCAATCGGCATCGGAGCCGAAGCGCTGTTCGGGCCGGGTCGCCAGCTTGATCGAATAGCCTGCAAAGCCGAGTTCGCGATAGATTCGGTCGGCCAGTTCGCAGAATTTGCGAACCTCGGCCACGACCTGATCTTCCGTGCAGAAGATATGCGCATCGTCCTGCGTGAACTGGCGCACCCGCATCAGCCCGTGCAGCGCGCCGTGGGGTTCGTTACGGTGGCAGCAGCCCATCTCGCCCAGCCGGATCGGCAGGTCGCGATAGGAGGTGATGCCCTGTTTGAAGACCAGCACATGGGCCGGGCAGTTCATCGGCTTCAGCGCCATCCATTGCGCGTCGTCAGACACCAGCGCGCCCTCATCCGTGCTATTCGGCACCTCGTCCGGGATGACGAACATGTTCTCGCGATATTTGCCCCAATGGCCGGATTGCTCCCACTGGCGCGCATCCATGACCTGCGGCGTCTTGATCTCCTGATAGCCGCCGCCATCCATCGCCCGCCGCATGTAAGCCTCCAGCTCGCGCCAGATCTTGTAGCCGTTGGGATGCCAGAAGACGCTGCCATGCGCTTCTTCCTGAAGGTGAAACAGGTCCATCTCGCGGCCCAGCTTGCGGTGGTCGCGCTTGGCCGCTTCCTCCAGCCGCTCCATGTGCTGGGCGAGCTGCTTCCTGTTCAGCCAGCCCGTGCCATAGATGCGGCTGAGCATCGCGTTCGACTGGTCGCCGCGCCAGTAAGCGCCGGAAACGCGCGTCAGGGCGAAGGCCTGCGGATCGAGCTTGCCGGTGCTGGCGAGATGCGGTCCGCGGCAGAGGTCGAGCCAGGTATCCTCCGCGCCGATCGGGCCGGAGTGATAGACAGTCAGCGGTTCGCCTTCGGGCAGTTCGGCGGCCCATTCGGCCTTGAAGCTTTCGCCCTGTTCGCGGAACCAGGCAATCAGCCGGTCGCGGTCCCATTCCTCGCGGATCAGCGGCTTGTCGGCAGCGATGATCGCGCGCATCCGCTCCTCGATCACCGGCAGATCCTCTTCGGTGAAAGGGCCGCGTTCGGCGGAGGGCGCGAAATCGTAATAGAAGCCGTCGTCGGTCGCGGGGCCGAAAGTGATCTGCGTATCGGGCCATAATTGCTGCACCGCTTCGGCCAGTACATGCGCGTAATCGTGGCGGGCAAGCTCCAGCGCTTCCGCCTCGTCACGCGTGGTGAGCAGCGCCAGCTGCGCGTCGCCTTCGAAGGGGCGCATGATGTCGCGCACCTCGCCATCGACGCGGGCGGCGATGGCGGCCTTGGCAAGGCCCGGTCCGATTGCGGCGGCAATATCGGCAGGCGTGCTGCCCGGCTCCACTTCGCGCACCGAACCGTCGGGCAGGCTGATTTTCAGTAGTTCCGTCATGGCAATTTCTCTCATTCGCCGGATCGACCGGTCCGCAGCCCGGCCTAATGGCACAGGCGGCAGCAGGCCGGAAGGCCGGGTACAGGCTATAATCATGCAAAGCAGGAGATGCCAGCCATGCGAAAGGCTGCATGGGCGCACAGCCTTGCAAGCCGCCAGCCGCAGGCCCATCTCGCACATCATGCAGGACATTGCCCAATTCGCCATGCCCGATGGGCGCCGCATTGCCTATCGCCACACACCGCCCGCCATGGGCGACATGCGGCCGACGCTGGTGTTCCTGCCCGGCTATATGTCGGACATGGACGGCGGCAAGGCGACGGCGCTGTTCGCTCATGCGAAGGCGCAGGGGCGCGGTTGCCTGCTGCTCGATTATTCAGGGTGCGGCAGCAGCGACGGCGACTTTGCCGATGGCACGCTCACCCGGTGGCAGGACGAGGTGCTGACGCTGATTGCTGCGCGGGTGAGCGGAGGCGTTACTCTCGTCGGCTCCAGCATGGGCGGTTGGCTGATGCTGCTGGTTGCGCGCGGCCTGCGGTCAGGAGGTAACCGCCTTGCCGGGATGGTAGGCATCGCCGCCGCGCCGGATTTCTCCGACTGGGGCTTCGACGCCGATCAAAAAGCGCAGCTTCGCAGGAGCGAGACCGTGCTGGAGGACAATCCCTACGGCCCCGAACCGACGCCCACTCACGCCGCGTTCTGGCAGGATGCAGTGGGTCACGAATTGCTCGGCAGCACGATCCCGCTGGATTGCCCCGTCCGCCTGCTGCACGGTCAGCGTGATGCCGACGTGCCGTGGCAGATCAGCCTCCGCCTTGCCGATGCGCTGGGTTCGGACGACATACAGGTTACGCTGGTCAAACAGGCGGACCACCGCATGTCGAGAGACGAGGATATCGCGCTGCTCCTGCGCGTGATCGACGACCTCGACCCTTCCGCGCAATCGACGAAAGGTCCGCCATGTCCCTGATGCTGCTGTCGCCACTCGCCATTCTGACGATGCAGGCCGCCCCCTTCGAACTGCCCATCCAGCCTCTGCCGATCCCCCGGCGGGATCGCACGGAGCAAATCGCGCAACCCACCGAAGACGCCGCATCGCGGCGGCTGGCGACGTGCCTTGCCACGATCGCCAGCGGCGATATCGCCGAAGGGCTTGGCCAGTCTCGGGCGTGGGCCGCGCAGGAACCCGGCCTTGCTGAGGCCCGGCATTGTCTGGGTGTCGCGCTTAGCCAGTCCGGCGATTACCCGGCCGCGCGCCGGGCCTTCGAGGCGGCACGATCTTCAGCCGAACCGACCAACGCCGCCGCGCTCGCCCGCTATGGTGCTCTTGCCGGCAACAGCGCGCTGGCGGCTGGCGACACCGACGCCGCTCTCGCCCTGCTCTCGGGCGCCGAGGCGGACGCACTCGCCGCCCAGCGCCCCGACATGGCCGCCGAGATCGCCATCGACCGCGCTGTTGCCCTGCTTGCCGCAGGACGCAAGGCGGAAGCTGCATCGGCGCTGCAATATGCGCGCGAAACCAATGCGGAGGATGGACAAGCCTGGCTGCTGTCGGCCACCCTCTCGCGCCGGATGAACGATCTGGAACGGGCGCAGATACAGATCGAACGCGCCGCCGCCCTGATGCCCCGCGACCCTGCCACCGCGCTGGAGGCCGGCACCATCGCCATCCTTTCGGGGCGAGAGGATGCCGCGCGCAAGAGCTGGCAATCCGCCATCGATCTTGCCCCCCAAAGCGAGGAGGCGGAGACAGCCCGCACCTATCTTGCGCAGCTCGCGCCCGCTTCCGATATTTCGACACAGGATACGCCATGACCGAATTTTCCGTTCTCGACCTCGTGCCGGTGCGCGAAGGCGGCACCTTGGGCGCCGCCTTCAGCGAAGCGGCGGATTTCGCGCAGGCGGCGGAAAGGGCCGGCTGCAAACGCTTCTGGGTGGCCGAACATCACGGCATGAACGGCATCGCGGGCGGGGCGACGGCGGTGGTGCTGGCGCATATCGGCCATGCCACCAGCACCATCCGCATCGGTTCGGGCGGGATCATGCTGCCCAATCACAACCCTTTCGTGATAGCCGAACAATTCGGCACTCTGGATGCCCTGTTCCCCGGCCGGGTTGATTGTGGGCTGGGCCGCGCACCGGGTGCCGATGGCCGCATCGCCCACGCCCTGCGCAAGGATCCCCGTGCCGCTGCCGAAAACTTCCCGCAGGATGTAGTGGAACTGCGGAGCCTGTTCGCAGGTGACAGCGCCCTGCCCATCCGCCCCACGCCCGGCCATGGCGCCAATGTCGAGATGTGGATGCTGGGCTCCAGCCTGTTCGGCGCGCAACTGGCGGCGCAGCTGGGCATGCCCTACGCCTTTGCCAGCCACTTCGCGCCCGATCACCTCGATGCGGCGCTTGAACTCTACCGCCGCAATTTCCGCCCTTCCGAAGCCTGCGAGAAACCGCATGCAATGGCGGCGATGACCCTGTTCGCCGCGCCGACCGAGGAGGAAGCGGAACTGCTGGCGTCGTCCCAGCAGCAGAGCTTCGTCCGGCTGCGCACGGGAAATCCGGGCCAGTTGCCGCCGCCGATTGCGGATTACCGTGCCAGCCTGCCGATGCAGGCGCAGATGATGCTGGATCACCTGTCGCAGGCCAGCGCCATCGGCACGCCGGATATGGTGCGCGACAAGGTGCATGCCTTCATCCGGCGCACCAGGGCGGACGAGATCGTCTTCTCCGGCGCAACCTTCGATCCCGCCGCGCGCACGCGCTCGCTGGAGCTTGCCATGGATGCGCTCGCCGCCTGAGCGCGGCCCCGAACCGTAACGTCATGCGGTTCAGAAATTGTCGGCCCGAGTGGTTGCGAGGCGTGCGGCATCGTCCTATTCCGGGCTGCGAATATTGCTGCATAGTGCGGCAAGATTATAACATGGCCCGCCGCCGGGCCACCGGAGAGACCCGTGGGTGCCAACAAGTCGCATGATGCCGCAACCGATATTCTCGTCGACGGACTGACGGAGCGAATCTGCGATTCCCTTCTCTCCGGCGATACGCCATTTGCACGCGAGCGGGTTGAGGAAGCGGCCCGTTTCATCATCGACACGGCCCTGACGCGCAAGGCCGGCGAACCTGCGCTGTGCCTGGCGACCGCAAGCGACGACCGCCGCTTCATGCGGATCGCCGTCGTCAATGACGATATGCCTTTCCTCGTCGATTCCGTCGCCGCCGCCATCGCGGCGCAGGGACTTGCCATCGACCGGCTGGTTCATCCCGTCGTGCCGGTAGAGCGCGATGCCGGCGGCCAGCTGATCGGCATCGGGTCGGAGCAATCAAGCGCGGCTGACGACCGCCCACGCGAATCGATGATCTATATCGAAACGCCGCGCGTGGATGCCCGCCAGCGGCGCGAACTGGAGGCGGCGCTTCAGGTGACGCTTGCCGACGTGCGCGCAGCGGTTGGCGACTGGAGCGACATGCGCGCCCGGATGCTGGACGATGCGCGTCATATCGCCGCTGCCGATGCGGAAGGCGCGGCGCTGCTGGAATGGCTGGAAAGCGGGATGATAACCCTGCTCGGCCATCTGACGCGGTTCCGCGACGGCACCGCCGCCGATGCCATGGGCATCTGCCGCAAAAGCGTGTCGCAGATCTTGGCCGACCAATCCTACGACCGCGCCTTCGCCTGGTTCGACAATCCGGCGAATGCCTCGGCCCGCCTCCCCCTGATCGTGAAGGCCAACCGGGTCAGCAAGGTGCATCGCCGCGTGCCGCTGGATCTGTTCATCGTGCCCATCCGCGGCGACGGTGCGAATGGAAAGGTCACCGCCCTGTCCATTCACGCGGGCGTATGGACCAGTGCCGGGCTTGCCGCTGCGCCGTCGCAGGTGCCGCGCATGCGCGACCAGTTGCAGGGCCTGCTCAGCGACCTGGGATTCTCCACCGCGGGTCATGCGGGCAAATCGCTGATCCATGCGCTGACCTCCCTGCCGCACGATCTGGTCATCGGTTTCTCGGACAGCGACATCGAACGGGTCGCGACCACTATGATGAGCCTGGTGGATCGCCCGCGCCCCCGCCTCGCTCTGGTCGAAGCGCCGCTCTCGCGCCATCTTTTCGCCTTCGTCTGGCTGCCGCGCGACATGCTGTCGACGCAGGTGCGCTTGCAGATCCTGCAATTACTGGAAGAAGGCGCGGAAGCCGAATTGCTGGACTGGAGCCTGCAGGTCGAGGGCGGCAATCTCGCCATGCTCCGCTTCGTACTCGACATTCGCGATGGCGATACGCCGCCTGATGAAGATGCGCTGGAAGAACGGCTGCAGGCGATGCTGCGCGGCTGGGGCGAGGCTGTGGAGGGCGAATTGGCGGCAGCGGGCGAGGCTGGCCGCGCCGCCGCGATTGCCGGCCGTTTCGCCGAAGCTTTCCCGCAAAGTTACCGGGTGGAATATGGCGCGGCAGAAGCCGCGCGCGACATCGAACGCTTGCGCCGCCTCAGCCTCCTGGAAACAGAAGAGGCCCATACGCCGCGCCGCGATACGCGCCTCTACAGCCTCGACACCGATCCGCATGACCGTCTGCGGCTGAAAATCTACGAATATGAAGGCAGCCTGCCGCTGAGCGATGCGGTCCCGGCGCTGGAGAACTTCGGCTTCCGCGTCCTGGGCGAAATACCGACCGTGCTGGACGGCGGCACGCTGGGAACGATCCACGATTTCATGGTGGAACTGCCGGAAGGAGTCGAGGTCGGCCCCATTCTCGAACGCTCGAGCGCCATCGAGGAAGCCATCGCCGCAGTGCTGAACGGCAATGCGGAGGATGACAGTTTCAACCGGCTGGTAGTGGGCACCGGCCTGTCTGCAGCCGAGGCGGAATGGATGCGTGCCTTCTATCGTTACTTGCGGCAGGCAGGCATGAGCTTCACCATCTATACGGTGGTGGATGCGCTGCGCCTTGCGCCGAAGATCACCCGGGCGCTGATCGACCTGTTCGTCGCCCGTCACGATCCGGCTTTTGCCGGAGATCGGGAAGAAGCGTCCGAACGCCACCGCGAAGCGATCCGCCGCGGCCTGATCGATGTGACCGCGATCAATGACGACCGCCTGCTGCGCCTGTATAATGCATTGATCGACGCCATCCTGCGGACCAATGCCTTCGCCCCGGCAGCGGAGGAAGCGCTCGGATTAAAGATCGATTCCGCCATGTTGCCGATCCTGCCCAAGCCGGTGCCATGGCGCGAGATCTTCGTCTATTCGCGCCGGGTGGAGGGTATTCATTTGCGCGCCGGGGCCGTGGCGCGCGGCGGCATCCGCTGGTCGGACCGCCGCGACGATTTTCGCACAGAAGTCCTCGGCCTGTTGAAGGCGCAGCGGGTAAAGAATGCCGTTATCGTGCCCACCGGCGCCAAGGGCGGGTTCTATCCCAAGCAGCTTCCCGACCCCGGACGCGACCGCGAAGGTTGGGCGGCAGAGGGGCAGGCTGCTTACGAAGTGTTCATCCGCACCTTGCTGTCGATTACCGACAATATCGTGGACGATGAAGTCGTTCATCCTCGCGACGTGGTGATCCACGATGGAAAAGATCCCTATTTCGTCGTTGCGGCAGACAAGGGCACCGCACGCTTTTCCGACATCGCCAACGCCATTGCAGAAGGACGCGATTTCTGGCTGGACGATGCCTTCGCCAGCGGCGGATCGCAAGGATACGATCACAAGGCGATGGGCATTACGGCTCGCGGGGCGTGGATGTCCGTGCAGCGGCACTTCCGCGAAATGGGCGTGGACGTGCAGAACGATGTCATCCGCGTGGTTGGCTGCGGCGACATGTCGGGTGACGTGTTCGGCAATGGCATGCTGCTGTCGAAGACGCTGAAGCTGGTCGCGGCATTCGACCATCGCCACATCTTCATCGATCCCGACCCCGATCCCGCCAGAAGCTGGCAGGAACGCAGCCGCCTGTTCAACCTGCCCCGATCAAGCTGGGAAGATTATGACGAAAGCCTGATTTCCAGGGGCGGCGGCGTCTTTTCGCGCAAGCGCAAGACGATCGAACTGCCGGAAGAAGCGCGCCGCGTGCTGGGCGTGGAGCAGAGCGAGATCGATCCCGAATCGCTGATTTCCGCCATTCTCAAGGCACCTGTCGACCTTCTCTGGTTCGGCGGCATCGGCACTTACATCAAGGCTTCCACCGAAAATAACGTCGATGTCGGCGATCCTGCCAACGATGCCCTGCGGGTCGACGGGCGCGAATTGCGCACGCGGGTCATCGGCGAAGGAGCCAATCTTGGTGTCACGCAGGCCGGGCGGATCGAATTCGCCCTGTCCGGCGGTGCCGAAGCTGGGCGCATCAACACCGATTTCATCGACAATTCCGCCGGTGTCGACTGTTCCGATAACGAGGTGAACATCAAGATCGCGCTGGCCGCTGCCTGCCGGTCGGGCGAACTCGATCTGGAAGATCGCAACCAGCTGCTCGTCAGCATGACGGACGAGGTTGCCGCCCTCGTGCTGGAGGACAATCGCCTGCAGGCGCTGGCGCTCTCCATCGCCCGGATCGGCGGCGCGCAATCCACGGCCGCGCATCTGCGCCTGATCGAAACGCTGGAGGATCGCGGCGCGCTGGACCGGCGGACCGAAGGGCTGGCCGACAATGAAACCCTCACCCGCCGCGCGGCGGACGGGAGCGGTCTTACCCGCCCGGAACTGGCGGTGCTGCTGTCCTCCACCAAGCTCGTCCTGCAGGACGCGATCGAACAGAGCGATCTGTCGCAGGATGCCTTCCTCGAAGGCAATCTGCTGCGCAGCTTCCCTGAACCGATGCGCGAGGCCTATCGCCCGCAGATCGAGGGGCATCGGCTGCGGACCGAAATCATCGCGACCGATCTTGCGAACCGGATGATCAACCGCCTCGGCCTGGTCCATCCCTTCGAACTGGCCGAGGAAGAGGGCGCGACGCTGGCGCAGGTCGCGTCGGCCTTCGTCTGCGCGGAACGGCTGTTCTCGATCTCGGACATCTGGCGGGCGCTGGATGACACGGAGATGCCCGAAACTGCCCGGCTGATGCTGTTCGACCGGGTCGCGACCGCGATGCGCAGCCAGATGGCCGATCTGCTGCGCGCAGGAGCGGGAATCGCACCGCCCTCGCAAGTCGTGGCAGCCCTCGATGCCGGGATCGAACAGCTTGCGGAAGGCACTTCGACCCTGCTGGCTGCCGAATCGCGCCAGCAATCGGCCAGGATGCGGGCGGAACTGGTGCAGCATGGTGCCCCGGAGCCATTGGCAGCGCGGGTCGCGCATATGTTCGACATGGACGGTGCCGTTGGCCTCGTTAGCCTGGCCCGCGATACCGGGATCGACGTGCGGCGCCTGACGCAGGCCTTTACCGATCTCGGCGGCCGGCTGGGGCTGGACTGGGCGCAGGTCACCGCGACGCTGATGACCCCTTCCGATGTCTGGGAACGGCTGCTGGTGTCAGGCCTGGCCCGTGATTTCCAGCAGATGCGGCTCGAGTTCCTGCGCCGCCTGGCCATCGGCGGCTACCCTGAAGAAGCCGAACGCGACGACATGGACCCGGTTGGCATGGTGAAGCGGTGGGCCAGCGAACATGCCGAGGCGATCGACCAGTTCCGCTCCGTCATCGCAAGAGCGCAGAAGCAGGCACCTGTCGCGCCATCGATGCTGGCGCAGATCGCCAGTCAGGCGCGTAATCTGCTCGGCCGGTAGATGCTTCGATGCGTGTCGCGGAGGGGGCCGAGAAGATCCGCCGCGACACGCAGGATCTTCAACCAACGGTGGCACTGCGGCTTGACGCGTCACCTCCATCTGCGCCAGTCCGGATCGCATGGAATTTGCAGATGTCATAATCGTGGGTACCGGTCACGGCGGCGCGCAGGCAGCCATAGCCCTGCGGCAGGCAGGCCACGACGGTTCGATCATGATGATCGGACGCGAGAGCGATCCGCCCTACGAACGCCCGCCCCTGTCCAAGGATTACCTCAGCGGCGACAAGCCGTTCGAACGCATCTACATCCGCCCGCCCGCCTTCTGGGCCGAGCGGAACATCGCGCTGCGCCTTGAAATTGCCGTGACCGAGGTGGACTGGATGGACCACCGCGTCACCCTGTCCAACGGTTCGCGCATCGGCTATCGCAAACTGATCTGGGCCGCCGGGGGCGACCCGCGCCGCCTGTCCTGCACGGGCGCGGATCTGGACGGGGTCCATTCGGTCCGCAACCGAGCGGATGTCGACCGGATGAAGGCCGAACTCAGCGCGGGCGCGAAGCGGGTTGTCGTCGTCGGCGGCGGCTATATCGGGCTGGAGGCTGCCGCTGTCCTGCGCAAGCTGGGCTGTGATGTCGTGCTGCTGGAAGCCATGCCGCGCCTGTTGGCGCGCGTTGCAGGCGAGGATCTCAGCCGGTTCTACCTGGCGGAACACCGCGCGAATGGCGTTGATATACGCCTGGAGACAACGGTCGACTGCATCGAAGGGACGAAAAGTGCAGACGGATCGGACCGCCAGCGCGTGAAAGGCGTCAAGCTGCACGATGGCAGCACGGTCCCCTGCGACATGGTGGTGGTCGGCATCGGCATCGTGCCATCCATTGGCCCGCTGATCGTCGCCGGGGCCGCCGGTGCGAACGGCGTGGACGTGGACGAATATTGCCGCACTACGCTGGACGACATTTACGCCATCGGCGATTGCGCGGCGCATGCCAATCCCTTCGCCGACAATGCCGTAATCCGGCTGGAATCCGTGCAGAACGCGCATGACATGGCCAGCGTGGCGGCAAAGGCGATCATGGGCGACAAGCAACCCTATGCCGCCTTCCCCTGGTTCTGGTCGAACCAGTATGATCTGCGCCTGCAGACCGCGGGCCTGTCGCTCGACCATGACGAGACAGTGCTGCGCGGCGATCCCGCGACTCGCAAGTTCTCCGTCATCTACCTCAAGGAAGGCCGGGTCATCGCGCTCGATTGCGTGAACAATGTGAAGGATTACGCGCAGGGGCGGAAACTGGTGGAAGCCCGCATTTCGCCCGACCGGGGCGTGCTGGCCGACCCGGAAATCCCGCTCAAATCGCTGCTGTAAGCCGCTCTGCCGCCCAGCTTGCGGCCTCCGCGACGACCGAATCCGCATCCGCCATCAGGGTGCTGACGCGCGCCAGCAGCGACACATCGCCGCTGTTCCCGGCAGCGATCAGGCAATTCCGCACGAAGCGATCCCTGCCGATGCGCTTGATGGGCGATCCGGAGAACAATTGCCGAAATCCCGCATCGTCTAGTTCGAGCAAATCGGCCAGCGCCGGGGCCGCCAGTTCCGCTCGGGGAAGAAAGGCTTTATGGCGCGCCGCGAGATCGGCGAATTTGTTCCATGGGCAGACGGCCAGGCAATCGTCGCAGCCATAGATGCGGTTACCCATGGCCTCGCGGAATTCCAGCGGTATCGGGCCCTTGTGCTCGATGGTGAGGTAAGAGATGCACCGCCGCGCATCCAGCCGGTAGGGCTGCGGGAAGGCATCGGTGGGGCAGGCGTCCTGACAGGCGCGGCAAGACCCGCAACGGTCCGGATGGTGCGTATCGGGCGTGAAGGGCACCGTGCAATAGATCGCCCCCAAAAACAGCCAGCTGCCATGGGTGCGGCTGACCAGATTGGTATGTTTGCCCTGCCAGCCGATGCCCGCAGCTTCGCCCAGCGGTTTTTCCATGACCGGCGCGGTATCGACGAAGACCTTCAGCTCGGCATCCGGCAAGCCGCGCCGCGCAGCCTCCGCCACCAGCCAGCGGGCGAGCGCCTTCAGCGCTTTCTTTACGGTGTCGTGGTAGTCGCCGCCTTGCGCATAGGTGGAAATGCGCGCGATCTGCCCCTCCTCCGCCAGAGCGAGCGGGTCGCCCTTCGGAGCATAACTCATGCCCAGCGCCAGGACGCTGGCCGCACCCGGCCACATGGATTGCGGCCCGCAGCGCACATCGGCGCGGGCTTCCATCCACTCCATCGACCCATGATGCCCCGCAGCAAGCCATTCCTGCAGGCGGCGGGTTCGCAGCGGATCGTCGGTCGCCGGAGCGAAGCCGATGGTGGCGAAGCCCAGCCGTCCCGCTTCCTTCCGCAGATCCGCCTGCATTTCAGCGATTTTCGTCGCCATTCGGGCGATTGCTTCCGCTATGGGGGTTGCTCCTGTCGACTGGCGCGCTGTATCTGCCCGGCATGACAATGGTAGGGGATCGGCCGGTGACGGGCAACGCAGATCGGCACGGCTTCGGTCTTGAGGATGCTGCGGCAAGGGGTGCCGCTGGCGAACAGGGCGATCGCCCGCTGGCGCTGGAAGCGCGCGGGCTGGTCAAGCGGTTCGACGGCGTTCTGGCCGTCGACGGCGTCGATATCGAAGTGCCGCAGGGCGCAATCTACGGCATTCTGGGCCCTAACGGCGCGGGCAAGACGACGACGCTGCGGATGCTGCTGGGCATCATCGACCCCGACGAAGGCGTACGCCGGGTGCTGGGCCATGACCGGCCGCACGATATCGCGCGGCTGATCGGCTATCTGCCCGAGGAGCGCGGGCTCTATCCCTCGATGAAAGCACAGGATGCCATCGCTTTCATGGGCGCTTTGCGCGGCCTCCCCCTGCCCGAAGGCCGCGAAAGGGGCCGCGCCCTGATGGAAGAACACGGGCTGGGCCACGCCATCGACAAGCAGATCAGGCAATTGTCCAAGGGCATGGCGCAGACGGTGCAATTGCTCGGCACGCTGGTCCACCGCCCGCGCCTCGTCGTGCTGGACGAACCCTTTTCCGGCCTCGACGCGATCAACCAGGGCAAGCTGGAGCGCCTGATCCGCGGCCTGGCCGACGAAGGCACCACGGTAATCTTTTCCACCCACGTCATCGCCCATGCCGAACGATTGTGCGAAGGCATCGCCATCATCGCGGGTGGCAAGGTGCCGTTCACCGGGCTGGTCGACGAAGCGCGCGACCGCATCCCCGCACAGGTCAGGCTGGAAACCAAGGCGCAGGGCGGCACATGGCGCGCAGCTCTGCCCTCCGACGCCCGGCAGGAAGGCGACTTCTGGTTCTTTTCCCTGCCGGAAACGGGAATCGAACCGCTGCTCCGCGCGCTGATCGAGGGCGAGGCCGGTATACTTTCCCTCTCCATTGAGAGGGCCGGGCTTCACGACGCCTTCGTGCATATTGCAGGCGAAGCGGCCGCCGCCGAACTGGACCGCAACGCAGCGGAGAACGGCCGATGACCGGGCGCAAGACAGCAGCACCCCGCGAACACATCGCGCACGGTCACATAGAACGCCTGTCGACCTGGCAGGCGGCCTATGTGATAGCGCGCCGCGACTTCACCGCCATCCTTTTCAGCAAGGCGTTCCTGTTCTTCCTGATCGGACCGCTGTTTTTCATCGCCATCAGCGTCGGTGCAGGCTTCCTCGGTGCGAAGGCAGCTGACAGCGCCGACGAGCCGCGCCTGGCCGTTGCCTTGAACACGGATGACAGCACCCGCTTTGCCGAATCATGGGAACGGCTGGCGGAACTCGTGACGCTTCCCCGCATGGAGGTAGTTGCGCCGGAACGCGCAGCCGACATGCAGGCACTGCTGGCCGATGACGATGCCAATGTGGCGGCGGTGCTCACCGGGTCACTGGCGCAGCCCACCTTGACCGGCACGGCCGACCGGCTGGAACGCTGGCGAGGCGAGATCGCGCTGGTGGCCCGCGATGCAGCGGGCGCAGGCGGGGCGGTGCCGGACATCACCCTGGCGCCCACCCAGAGCAGCGCTGCCAGCCAGCGCACCGCCAATGCCGCGACCGCCACGGCGGCGCTGACGCTGCTGTTCCTGCTCACCATGCTGCTGGCGGGCATGGTGCTGTCGAATTTGGTGGAGGAAAAGGGTAACAAGATCATCGAGATCCTTGCCGCCTCGATCCCCATGGATGCCCTGTTCATGGGCAAATTATTCGCCATGCTCGGCATCAGTTTCGTCGGCATCGCGGTATGGGGCAGCGTTGCCGCGGCAGTGCTCATGCTGGGCGGTGCCGCCATTCCTCCCCTGCCCGAACCGGCGGTCGGCTGGCCGCTGTTCATGGCGCTGTTCCTCGTCTATTTCGCCATGGCCTATCTGCTGATCGGGTCGATCTTTCTGGCCGTGGGGTCCATGGCGCCGACGGTGCGCGACGTGCAGACGATCTCGATGCCCGCGACCATTCTGCAACTGGGCGTATTCTTCCTCGCCACCTATGCGATGACCGACGTGGGTTCGCCGGTAGAGCTTTTCGCCGTGCTGTTCCCGCTCAGCTCGCCCTATGCCATGGTGGCACGGGGGGCGCAGGTGCCGGTTCTGTGGCCGCATCTGCTGATGCTGGCCTGGCAGGCGTTCTGGGTCGTCATTTTCGTGAAAACGGGTGCGCGCCTGTTCCGCAGCCGGGTGATGAAATCGGGGCCGCAGAACGGCCGCGGCGGCCTGCTGGCGCGTTTGCGGGGCAAACCGGCAGGCTGAGGCACGCAGCCTATTGACACTTGTGTCAGCAGGTTCACACTCCGCATCAGAAAGCTGCCCGGCGAACGAGGCAGCACCGACGGAGAGACAGTCATGGCCACGCAACTCGCAAGCCCACCCACCTACCGCACCGCGCCCACTGCGGTCGATGCGCTGGAAAAACATCTGCGCGAGAACCCGCAGCAGAAGTGGCATCATCCGCATCCCGGCGATGTCAGCCGCAGCGACATCTATGCCGAAGACCGCTGGCAGCCGATTTTCGCCGATCTGCGCGCGCGCGGGCCGATTCATTACGTGGATGACAGCCCGTTCGGCCCGCACTGGAACGTGGTGCAACACAAGGCGATCCAGCATGTCGAATCGCTGCCCGAGCTTTATTCCAGTTCGTGGGAGCATGGCGGCATCACCATCCTGAGCCGGCGCGACGACATTCCTCCCGAGGAACGTTTCGAACTGCCGATGTTCATCGCCATGGACCGGCCGCAGCACACCGGTCAGCGCCGCACCGTGGCGCCTGCCTTCACGCCTGCCGAGATGAAGCGGATGGAAGCCGATATCCGCCAGCGGACGGGCGAGGTGCTCGACCGCATCCCCGAAGGCGAAACCTTCGACTGGGTCGACAAGGTGTCGATCGAACTGACCACGCAGATGCTGGCGATCCTGTTCGATTTTCCGTGGGACGACCGCCGCCTGCTGACCTTCTGGTCGGATTGGGCGGGCGATACCGAGATCGCCCTGGTCCGCGACCTCGACGAATATCGGCAGGGCATATTGCTGGAGATGGGCCAGTATTTCCAGGCGCTGTGGGCAGAACGCGCGGGGCAGGAACCGCGCCCCGACCTGATTTCGATGATGATCCATTCGGACGCCATGAACAATATGAGCCCCAGGGAATTCATGGGCAATCTGGTCCTGCTGATCGTCGGCGGCAACGACACGACCCGTAACACGATGTCGGGCATCATCCACGCCCTGCACAGCTTCCCCGACCAGCGGGAGTTGTTCGAAAGCGATCCTTCGCTCATCCCCAACGCAGTGCAGGAATGCCTGCGGTATCAGACCCCGCTCGCACACATGCGGCGCACGGCCAGCGAGGATGCGGAACTGTTCGGCGAGCAGGTGAAGAAGGGCGACAAGATCGTCCTCTGGTATCTTTCCGCCAATCGCGACGAGACGGTGTTCGAAAATCCGGACAGGCTCGACATCACGCGCGAGAATGCCCGCCGGCACATCGCCTTCGGCTATGGCATCCATCGCTGCGTCGGCGCGCGCCTGGCCGAATTGCAGCTGCGTATCCTGCTGGAGGAAATGCACGAGCGCCGGATGCGGATCGATGTCGTCGGGGAAGTGGAACGGGTGCGCGCCAATTTCGTGCATGGCTTCCGCAAGATGCCCGTTCGGATGAGCCGGTTCTGACGCGTTCAGCAAAGGTTGTGGCAGGCCCTGCTAACAGCCTGATATGACAACAGATCAACTCTCCCGCCGGAAGGCGCTGTCGTGGCTCGGCATCGGTGCCGCGGTGCCCATGCTCGGTGCTTGCGGGAGCCGCGCCGAAGCGCGCAGCTACCGTGTTTCTCTCACCGAGGCGCAGTGGCGCAGCAAGCTGACGAAACAGGAATTCGCGATTCTGCGCAAGGCGGGCACGGAACGGCCCTATTCCAGCCCGCTGAACAAGGAAAAGCGCGCGGGAACCTACATCTGTGCCGGTTGCGACAATGCGCTATACGCTTTCAGGACCAAGTTCGAGAGCGGCACCGGATGGCCGAGTTTCTGGAAACCGCTGCCCGGCGCTATCGTGACTGCCACCGATTACAAGATCGGCTATCCGCGCACCGAAGTGCTCTGCGCCGATTGCGGCGGGCATCTCGGCCATGTCTTCGACGACGGGCCGCAACCCACGGGCAAGCGTTACTGCATGAACGGCGCAGCCATGCATTTTCGGCCCGGCTGATCGGGGCTGCCTGATCGGGGTGGCTGGCCCGGGGCTGGCGTTGATCCCGGCTGACGATCGGGCCGACATGCCAGCATCAGCAAGCGATCAGGGCAGGGCATTGCAGCGTCGCCGCCAGCAATGCGAATTCGGGCAGCGCGAAAGTGGTCTCGAATACCAGCCCGTGCTCCTCGCCCTTGCGCCAGCGGACCTTCGCGCGAATATCGGGCAGGTGACGTGCCCGTAATCTGACCGGCTGGTCGATCGCCAGGGGCAGGGTTGTCTGCATGCGGGCACCCTGCTGGGACAGGTTTCCGATGAGTCCTTCGCCCGATGCGAGCGGCGACACCACCTCGACGGGCAAGTGGATGCCGATTCGCAGCGGACGCTTGGGAAAGTCGCCCTGCCCCGCAATGGCGCGATCCACGTCCAGCGGGTCCAGAAAGCGGAACCCGGCATGATTGCCCTCCTGCCAGATGCGCGCAACGGGGTGGCGGTCACCATTCTGCATCTCGAGTTCCATGCGGCTTCCCGAAGGCAGGCGATGAAAACATCGCAGGCTCACCCCTGTTTCCGAAATGTCGCGCAGCACGCACAGGAACTCGCCGCGCGAAAAGATCAGCTTCGCCGGGCGGATGAGCAGGGAATAACGCGGCGCGGCGCGCTTGTCGTGCGGCGCATTCGACTGAACTCGAGGCAGCGCGCTGATTGCCGGATCGCCCTGCCGATGGGTTTGGCCCATCACGGCAAGTGCTGCATCGCGCAAAACGTTCTGTTCACAACCTGATCCTGCGATCCCGTTAGCGATCAGTTGCAATCCATCGCTGCCCATCCCACCGAAACCCATAGCCCCGCCGCCCCCCCCATGCTTTTATCGCAGCGGGTAAGCAGTCGACCCGCCTGATCCGCTGCCGCCGAGATGGCGCTAACAGCGTCAATCCTGGGTGAGGATCAGCCTAGGCAGAATATCTTACCTCGGGCACCGCTCGATGTGGCCAGCCCGATGTTGCCAGCCCGATGTTGTCGGCCCGATGTGGTCAGGCCGATATTGTAAGATGGTGCGGCGGGGCGGGACGAAAATGGTGCGGGTGGCGGGAATCGAACCCGCACATCCAAAGGATACGGGATTTTAAGTCCCGCGCGTCTACCAGTTTCACCACACCCGCATCGGCGCCGGCGAGTAGCGGAATCGAACGAACCGTTCAATCGTTCTGCGCGGCCCGACGCCGGAACGTCACTTGACCTTGAGCCGCTCGCGCATCTCCTTGCCCGGTTTGAAATAGGGCACCCGCTTGGCCGGCACCTCCACCGATTCGCCGGTTCGCGGATTGCGGCCGGTCCGCGCCTGGCGCTCGCGCGTCGAAAACGCGCCGAAGCCGCGGAGTTCCACGCGGCCGCCGGCAGCAAGCCGGCCGGCAATCTCTTCGAAGAAAATGTCCACGACCTGCTCGATTTCTTCTGCATTCAGGTCGGGATTGTCCCCGGCCATTGCCTGCAAGAGTTCGGACCTGATCATTCATGGCTCCTGTCGCGATGCGCTTTTGCTGCTCGTCTCCCCAAACCTTGAGACGGGCCGGGGATTGTTTCACCTGCGGTTGGCCGCAGAACGACCGGCGGCTCTGAAACTTGTGATGTTCCGACCGCGCGAAAATGCAATGTTGCAGGATACGATCAGGCAGTTGGTTCCAAAGCTAGACATAAGTTAAATACCTAGGCCGGCGCAACCGTAGAATCCTGTTCGTCGAGCAGGCACCGGGCGCTCAACCCCAGGCAATTGATCCGGGCCTGGATTTCCGGCCATTCCCTGTCGAGAAAATCTGCGCGCATCATGGAAAGCAGCGCTTCCGCCGCACCGGGCGCGACGAACATCCCGACGCCGCGCTGCACCCTTACGATACCGTCGGCCTGGAACTGCTGATAGGCCTTTGCGACCGTCAGCGGGTTGGCACCCTGTTCCGCGGCAAAGGCACGCACCGACGGCAGCATGGCCCCTTCCGCATAATCGCCATCGATAATGGCGGCGGCGATGATATCGCGCAGTTTCAGATATACGGGGCGGTTGGGCATCCAGACTCCGGCTTGGCGCTTGTCTCCAACTTCGGACCTGCCGCAGGAGGCCTGTCCGGCGGTGTCAATGCCGCCGCATCGACAGCGCGCACCCGCAAGCAAGGTGCCTCACTGCCATAATACAGCGCATCGCGTCAAGCCCGGTGCCTTCTTGCCGAGGATCGGGAAGCCGGATCGTGTCAGTTGAAACTAGCGCTTCACACGAAAGATTTTGGCGTTAGTGTCGCCCCCTTGAACGCGGGCCGAGAACCCGCGCAGGATTATCTTGATACGAGGGAGGGCCATAGCCCCATGACGTTCGAACTCATTCTGTTCTGGGGGGCTGTGATCGTGCTTGGCGCGTTCCTGCTCGGCGGAGTCGTCATCACCACCACCAAGGGCGAAGAAGCCTTCGGCCATCCCAAGGGGCTTTTCGTCCTCTTCCTCGCCGAGATGTGGGAGCGGTTCTCCTATTACGGCATGCGCGCCCTCCTGATCTTCTACCTGGTGCAGCACTGGCTGTTTTCCGATGCCGAGGCATCCGTCATCTACGGCGCCTATACCGCGCTGGTCTATATCACGCCGGTCGTCGGCGGCTATCTGGCAGATAAATATCTGGGTCAGCGCAAGGCCGTGCTGTTCGGGGCGATCCTGCTGACGCTGGGCCACTTCTTCATGGCGTTCGAAGGCGATGGTGGACAGGCCGACCCGGTCATCAACATCTTCTGGATGGCGCTGGCGCTGATCATCGTCGGCTCCGGCTTCCTGAAGGCCAATATATCGGTCATCGTCGGGCAACTTTACCCCCGCACCGACATTCGCCGCGATGCCGGTTACACCATCTTCTACATGGGCATCAACGTCGGCGCGGCCACCGCTTCGATCATCTGCGGCTATCTCGGCCAGACCTATGGCTGGCAGTACGGTTTCGGGCTCGCCGGTTTCGGAATGCTGATCGGCCTCATCTTCTTCGTGCTGGGTAAGCCGCTGCTGCGCGGCCGGGGTGAGCCGAAGAACCCGGCTGTTCTAAAGGAAAAATTCGCCGGCCTGCCGCGCGAATGGAGCATTTATGGCCTTGGCCTGCTGATGGTTGCCCTGTGCTGGCTGGCGGTGCAGTATCAAGAACTGGTCGGCGGCGTGCTTGGCCTCTTCGGCGGCGCGCTCGTGCTCTACGTGCTCTACATCGCAGTGGCGAAGCTGCCTTCGGAAGAACGCGACCGCATCTTTGCAGCGCTGTTCCTGATCCTCACGTCCATCATCTTCTGGGCACTGTTCGAGCAGGCCGGTTCCAGCCTCAACCTCTTCACCGATCGCCATGTCGACCGGCAGGGCGTGGAGGCATCCATGTTCCAGTCGGTGAACGCCATCTACATCATCCTGCTGGCACCGGTCTTCGCGGCGATGTGGCAGTTTCTCGGCAAACGCCGTGCGGAACCATCCACGCCGCTGAAATTCGGCCTCGGCATCGTGCAAGTGGGCCTCGGTTTCCTGGTGCTGGTCTGGGGCGCGAATTCGGTCGGGGTGGATGTTCCGACGCCGGTGATCTTCATCTTCCTGATCTACCTGCTGCACACCACGGGCGAGCTTTGCCTGTCGCCGGTCGGCCTGTCGGCGATGAACCGGCTTGCGCCGGCGCACATGGCATCGCTGATCATGGGCACCTGGTTCTTCGCTTCGGCCACCGGCAATTTCGCCGCCGGCCTTATCGCGGCAGCCACGGGTGCGGAAAGCCTGGAGGGCGAAGCGGCCACCAAATCCACCGTGCTCGATGTCTATTCGACCGTGGGCTGGACCGCCGTTGCGGTGGGCGTCGGCGTGATGGTAGTCAGCCCGCTGGTGAAGAAGCTGATGCATCTCGACACGCTGAAGGACGACGATGTCGGCGACGATCTCGACGGTCAGGCGCAAGCCGGGATCGAGGCGCAGGAAGCCGGCATGCACCCGGCGACCCGCCCGCAATAGGCAGACAGAGCAAAAAAGGGGGCGCGGCAAAATTCGCGCCCCTTTCATCTTTCGATATCCTTCCACGGGGCTTTCATGAACCAATCCTTCTTCCGCAGTCCGCTCGCGGGCAGCATAACGGCGGCGCTAGCCGTGACTTTGCTCGGTGCCTGCGCCTCCAGCACTGACGAACAGGCGCGCAGCACGCGCGTGGCGAGCACGGTGCCCTATGCCTCCACCTATAGTGCCTATCCGGGTCAGCCGACCGCCCTGGTCGGCGCGACGATCTTCGACGGCGAAGGCGGACGAATCGACAATGGCACGGTGCTGTTCGCGGATGGCAGGATCGTGGGCACAGTCCCGGCAGGCCTCGCCATTCCGGCAGGGTACACCCGCATCGACGGGACAGGCAAATTCGTTACGCCGGGCGTCATCGACATCCATTCGCATCTCGGGGATTATCCGACGCCGTCCGTCGATGCCCATTCCGACGGCAATGAAGCGACCGACCCCACCACGCCCGAAGTCTGGGCGGAACATTCGGTCTGGCCGCAGGATCCCGGCTTTAGCCGCGCGCTCGCTAACGGCGGCGTCACCGCGCTGCAGATCCTGCCGGGCAGCGCCAATCTGACAGGCGGACGTTCCGTCACGCTCAAGAATGTCCCCAGCCGCACCGTGCAGGGCATGAAATTTCCCGGCGCGCCTTACGGCATGAAGATGGCCTGCGGCGAAAATCCCAAGCGGGTCTATGGCGGCAGGGGCCGCGCGCCTTCCACCCGCATGGGCAATTTCGCGGTCAACCGGCAGATGTGGCTCGATGCCCAGGAATATGCCGATGGCGACCGCAAGGATCGCGATCTGGCAAAGGAAACGCTTGCCGGTGTGCTGGATGGCGACATCCTGATCCACAACCATTGCTACCGCGCGGACGAGATGGCGCTGGTGCTCGATATGGCGAAGGAATTCGGCTACAAGGTCACCGCGTTCCACCATGCCGTGGAAAGCTACAAGATTGCCGACCTGCTGCGGGAGGCAGGCACCTGTTCCGCCATCTGGGCCGATTGGTACGGCTTCAAGATGGAAGCCTATGACGGCATCCCCGAAAACGCCGCGCTCGTCCAGAATGCGGGTGCCTGCGTCATCATTCATTCCGATGACGAGAATGGTATCCAGCGGCTGAACCAGGAGGCTGCCAAGGCGCAGGCCGACGGGCGCCGCATGGGCATCGACATTCCCGACGAGCAGGTGGTGAGCTGGTTCACGCTGAACGCCGCCCGCGCCATGGGCATCGCCGATGTGACCGGCAGTTTGCGGCAGGGCAAGATGGCCGATCTGGTGCTGTGGAACGGCAATCCGCTCAGCGTCTATTCCCGCCCCGAAAAGGTCTGGATCGACGGTGCCATGATGTTCGACGCGATGGACCCGAAACGCAGGCCGGTCAGCGATTTCGAACTTGGCCAGCCCGGCGAAGGAGACGTGAAATGAAGGCGCTGAACAGATTGATGATCGGTGCCGCACTGGCCTTTTCGGCGCCTGCCATGGCGCAGGATTTCGCCATCACCAATGCTACGGTGGCGACCGGCGACGGCAGCGATCCCGTGCAGAACGCCACCGTGGTGGTGCGCGGCGGGAGGATCGTCGCCGCGGGCAGCGGTATCGCCGCGCCCGCTGGCATGCAAATCGTGGACGGCAGCGGCCGCTGGGTCACGCCGGGGATCGTCGCCACCGTTACCGACCTCGGCCTGTGGGATGTCGGCGCGGTGCAGGAAAGCAATGACATCCGTTCGGGCAATTCGCCCTTCAGCGCCGCACTGGACGTCGCGCCTGCCATCAACCCGTCGTCCCAGCATGTGCTGGTCAGCCGCGCAGCCGGAATCACCCGCGCGGCAACCGTCTCGCGGCCGAGCAGTTCGATCTTCGGTGGGCAAGGCGCACTGATCGACCTCGGCGCGGATGCGGATGCGGTGACTCGCCCGCGCGCGTTCCAGTTGGTTTCGCTGGGCGAAGGCGGCGGCAGGCTGTCCGGCGGCAGCCGCGTATCGGCGCATGCCCTGTTCCGCAATGCGCTGCTCGAAGCCCGCAATTTCGCACAAGGCGGCGCGGCGATCAGCGGCACCGCCTCGCGCCCCGCCGAGCGGCGCACCGGCGACGATCTGCCGGTCGATCCGCGCCTTGCGGACAATCGGACCGAGCGCGGCGATGACGTGTTGCTCTCCCGCTTCGATGCTGCGGCGCTGGCCCCGGTGGTGAACGGCAGCCAGCCGCTGTATGTCGAGGTGGAGCGCGCAGCCGATATCCGGGCCGTTCTCGCCCTGCGTGAAGAATTCCCGCGCCTCGACCTCGTGCTGGTGGGCGCAAGCGAGGGCTGGCTGGTTGCCGATGCCATTGCCGCTGCCGGCGTGCCGGTGATTGCGGATGGTCTGGACGATCTGCCCGAACGGTTCGAGCAATTGGCCGCGACGCAGAGCAACATCGGCCGCATGGTGCGCGCAGGCGTCAAGGTCGCGATCAATGCCGCCTCCATGGAACAGCCCCGCTACCTGCCGCAATATGCCGGTAATCTGGTCGCCCTGTCGCGTATGCCGGGCGCCGCCGGGCTGAACTGGGGCCAGGCCTTTGCCGCAATCACCTCGGTTCCTGCCGAGATCAGCGGGATGGCCGGACGCTACGGCACTCTCACCGCCGGGGCGGCAGGCGACGTGGTGATCTGGGATGGTGATCCGCTGGAAGTTACCTCCGCCCCTGTCGCCGTCTATATCGACGGGGTGCCGCAGCCGCTGGAAAATCACCAGACACGGCTGCGGGACCGCTACCGCGATCTCGATGAGAGCGATCTTCCGAAGGCTTATGACTGGTGAAACACCTGTTTACCCCGATGGGCAGCGCGGCCCTGGCGCTTGGCGCCTGCTTCGCCGTGACGCTGACGGCGCTGGCGCAGGGCAGCAGCCCTGCCGCCGCAGATCTTTCGCAGGATGCCGCATGGCACAACAGACAGCAGGCGGCGCTTGCCAGCCGTGCCGCCAGCGGCGAATGGCAGTCGCTGGAAGACGGCTTGCTATGGCGGCGGATCGCAGGCGATGGCAGCGGCGGGCATCCCCGGGTCAGCGACGGCGTGACGGTGCATTATGCCGGCACGCTGGTCGACGGGACGACATTCGACAGTTCCTTCGATAGAGGTGAACCGGCGACTTTCCCGCTTGGACGGCTGATTCCCGCATGGCAGGCTGCAATACCGCAGATGGGCATCGGCGATACGATAGAGATCGCCGCGCCCTCCGTAACTGCCTACGGCCCTCGCGACAAGGGGCCGATTCCCGGCGGCGCAACGCTGCTCTTCACGATACAATTACTCGGCATCGAATAGGCGCGATTCATTCTTCCCCCCGGCGAAGGGTAATCGGGACAGATCTGGGAACAGATAACCCTTTTCGAGCCGGGCTTCTACCACACGAGCCGGCGGTCGCCAGCATGCTGCCGGTGCCGTGCTGTTCACGGGATGCCGACCGGCAGGCTTGTCCTGCCTTACCCATCACCATGGTATGGGGTTTCGCTCCGTGAGTGCCCGCTCGCAGGACCACAGGCTGGTGCGCCTGATGACCGGCAACTATCCGGTGCCGGGCGCTCCGGGTTGCTTGAGGTCAGGCGCGCGCCTCTTCCACGCCTGCGCTGTTGTGTCGCAGCGCCTTCAGCACCGTGTCGACGATCTGCGGAGCATTCAGCCCCGCTTCGTCATATTGCTTTTCCGGCGCGTCATGATCCTGGAAGATGTCGGGCAGCCGCATCGTGCGGATTTTCAGACCGCTATCGGTCAGGCCGCCATCGGTCAGGCCATTGTCGCTGGCGAAAGTCAGGACATGCGCGCCAAGGCCGCCGATGGCGGCTTCTTCCACCGTCACCACCACCTCGTGGCTGCGCATCAGCCGTTCGATCAGTTCGGTGTCGAGCGGTTTGGCAAAGCGCAGATCGGCCACCGTCGTAGACAGGCCCTTCGCCTCCAGCTGCTCCGCCGCCTTCATGGCTTCGGCCAGCCGCGTGCCGAGGCTCAGCAGCGCGACCTTCGTACCCTCCTTCACCACCCTTCCCTTGCCGATGGGCAGGCGTTCGGGCGTGGCGGGCAGCGCCACACCCGTGCCCGCGCCGCGCGGATAGCGGAAGGCGATCGGTCCGCTGTCATGGCAGGCGGCAGTGTAAGTCATGTGGACCAGTTCCGCTTCATCCGCCGCGGCCATCACCACGAAATTAGGCAGGGTGGAAAGATAGGTCACGTCAAAACTGCCGGCATGGGTCGCCCCATCGGCGCCTACCAGACCGGCGCGGTCGATGGCGAAGCGGACGGGCAGGTTCTGGATCGCCACATCATGCACGACCTGATCGAAGGCGCGTTGCAGGAAGGTGGAATAGATGGCGCAGAACGGCTTCATGCCCTGCGCCGCAAGGCCGGCGGCGAAGGTCACGCCGTGCTGTTCGGCGATGCCTACATCGAAGCTGCGCGTCGGGTGGGCCGCGGCGAATTTGTCGACGCCGGTGCCGCTCGGCATGGCGGCGGTGATGGCGCAGATCCGCTCGTCCGTCTCGGCAAGCTGCGCCAGCGTTTCGCCGAACACGTTCTGATAGCTGGGCGGTCCGCCGCTCGATTTCGCCTGCTTACCGGTGACGACGTCGAATTTGGCGACACCGTGATATTTGTCCGACGCATCCTCGGCAGGGGCATAGCCCTTGCCCTTCTGCGTCACGACATGGATCAGGACCGGTCCCTCCTCCGCATCGCGCACATTTTCCAGCACGGGAACGAGATGGTCGAGATTATGCCCGTCGATGGGGCCGACGTAATAGAAGCCCAGTTCCTCGAACAGGGTGCCGCCCGTCACCATGCCACGGGTGAATTCCTCCGCCTTGCCCAGCGAACGGTGGACCCGGCGCGACAATTTGTTCGCCATGCGCGAGGCCAGGCTGCGCAGGCCCAGATATTCGCTGCTCGACACCATGCGCGCCAGATAGCCGGACAACCCGCCCACGGGCGGCGCGATCGACATGTCATTGTCGTTCAGGATCACGATCAGCCGGTTGCCCGCCTGTTCGGCATTGTTCATCGCCTCATAGGCCATGCCCGCGCTCATCGCACCATCGCCGATCACGGCTATGGCCTTGCCGGGTTTTCCGGCCAGCTTGTTCGCCACGGCGAAGCCGAGCCCTGCCGAAATCGACGTGCTGGAATGCGCCGCACCGAAGGGATCGTATTCGCTTTCGCTGCGCTTGGTGAAGCCGGACAGGCCGCCGCCCTGGCGCAGGGTACGGATGCGGTCGCGCCGACCGGTCAGGATCTTGTGCGGATAGGCCTGGTGCCCGACATCCCAGATCAGACGGTCTTCCGGCGTGTTGAACACATAGTGGATCGCCACGGTCAGTTCGACCACGCCCAACCCGCTGCCCAGGTGGCCGCCGGTCTGTCCGACCGTATCGATCATCTCGTCGCGCAATTCATCCGACAATTGCCGTAATTGCTTCGGGTCGAGCTTGCGCAGATCGTGCGGCGTGGGCGTTTTATCGAGAAGGGGGGTCTGCGGCATCATCTTTTCCTGTGTTCCGCCGGGATTAGCCGCAAGCGCGCGCCCTGTCGACCGGTGCTTGCCGGACGAAGGCCCTCAGGCCGCCCCCGGCGTCTGGCACCCGCCAGTGCTTCGGATGCCGGTTCAGGCGGCGCAATCGCCGCATAAGCCGCGCAGTTCGACGACCGGTCGGATATTGGCGAAACCCGCGCCCTGCCCCGCCTGCCGCAGCGCCCCGGTCACCCGGTCATCGTCGAGGTGGCGGGCGGAACCGCAATCGTCGCAGATGACGAAGATGCAATCGTGGCGGCAGCCGGGATGGGTGTTCACCAGATAGGCATTCGCGCTCTCGATCCGGTTGGCCAGATTATTCGCCACGAACAGGTCGAGAATACGGTACACGCTGTTCGGCGCGACACGCTTGCCCCGCCGGGCGGAGAGGCTGTCGGCAATGTCATAGGCGCTGGCCGGCCTGTCCTGGCAGGCGAGTTCGTTGAAGATGTCGGCCCGCATGGCGGTCCATTGCTCGCCGGATGCGGTCAGCGCATCGCGCGCCGCCGCAATCAGCTTCTCGCCCGAATGTTCCCGGTGTCCGTGCATCGATCTGCCGGATTCGGCAGAAACGGAGGAAAGTGTGGGTGCGGCTGTTTCGATCATGGGCCGACTATATCGCGATTGACGATCTTTCACCACCACCGGGCGTGAAAGTGGCGGTCAATCCTTGACGAATGTCGCGCGGTGGACCGCAGGATACATCTGCGCCAATGCGCGCACCTTGGGGGCATCCCAGCGGGTGATGTAGGAATGGCGTGGATTCTTCTCCATGAAATCCTGATGATAGGCTTCGGCGGGGTAAAACTTCTTGTACGTTTCCAGCTGCGTCACGATCGGCGCATTCCATTTGCCCGATCTTCCCATCTGTTTCAGATAAGCGGCAGCGACGGCGCGCTGGTCGTCACTCATCGGGACGAGCGCGGCGCGGTACTGGCTGCCGCGGTCCGGACCCTGGCGGTTCTTCAGCGTCGGGTCGGCAACGACGGAAAAGAAGATGCGCAGCAATTGATCGTAGCGGATCTGCGACGGATCGTAAGTGACGCGCACCGCTTCGGCATGGCCGGTCACGCCGCTGTTGACCCGGTCGTAAGTGGCCGTGGCCTCGTTCCCGCCATGATAGCCGGACACTGCGCTTCTCACGCCTTTGACCCGTGAAAAGACGCCCTCCACGCCCCAGAAACAGCCGCCTGCGAAAATCGCTGTCTTGAGGCCGGATTCCTTGCTCTTTTTCAAAGCGGCAGGCGCCGCCACGACAGGTTCCGCGGCGCTGGCCACCTGATTGCATCCGGCCACGGCGAGTCCGGCTGCGGCAAGCAGGGGGAGAAAGGATTTCATCATATGTTCGGTTCCAGTCCGTAACCCGCCAATCAGAAAATCGCTGCCAGCGTATGCGGCACGGTGTCCCAGAGCGCTCCACCCGCCTGCACCGAAAGCGCCAGCGCACCGCCGACGAAGCCGATGGCGAAATTGCGGTAAAGGTCGGATTTGAAGATACGCATGGGAATTTCCGCTGTTTTTGTTCTTGTTGGCATCGCGATAAGGCACTGTCGCTGACCTCGCCCTGAATATGCAAATTGCCTGTGGTTCATACGTGGGAACACGCGCGCCAGCTTCAAGCCGGCGCGAATCTGGCGACACGGGGTTCTGACGCGATCAGTGCCGGAAGTGACGAATTCCGGTGCACACCATCGCCAGCCCCACCTTGTCGGCGGCTGCAATCACCTCGTCATCGCGGATCGACCCGCCGGGCTGGATGATGGCGGTCGCGCCGGCTTCGGCCGCGGCGACAAGCCCGTCGGCAAAGGGAAAGAAAGCGTCGGATGCCACCGCACTGCCGGCGGTGCGGGGCTCGGCCCAATTATATCGCTCCGCCGCCTCGGCCGCTTTCATCGCGGCGATGCGCGCGCTGTCGCGGCGGTTCATCTGGCCGGCACCAATGCCGGCAGTCACCCCGTCCTTTACATAGACGATGGCGTTGGACTTCACATGTTTCGCCACGGTCCAGGCCATCATGCAGTCGGCCAGTTCACGCTCCGTCGGCTGGCGCTTCGTCACGACCTTGAGATCGGCAGGCGCGATGCTGGCGCTGTCGCGGCTCTGCATCAGCAGCCCGCCGGCAATGGTCTTCACAGTATGCCCTGCGCGTTTCGCATCCAGCATATCGCAGGTGAGGAGCAGGCGCAGGTTCTTCTTGGTCGCAAATGCCGCGCGTGCGGCTTCATCGGCACCGGGCGCGATGACGACTTCGGTGAAGATGTCGGTGATCGCTTCGGCGGTCGCCCCGTCCAGCGGGCGGTTGCAGGCGATGATGCCGCCGAATGCCGAAACGCTGTCGCAGCGCAGAGCTGCTTCATAGGCCTCGAGGAGCGTGTCACCCGATGCGACCCCGCACGGATTGGCATGCTTGACGATGACCACCGTTGGCGGCCCGCCGGCGAATTCGGCCACCAGCTCAAGCGCCGCATCGGCATCGTTGTAATTGTTGTAGCTGAGCGCCTTGCCCTGCACCTGCTCGGCTGCGCCTACGCCGCTCGCCATTTCCGAAGCATCGAGATAGAGCGCCGCGTCCTGATGCGGGTTTTCGCCGTAACGCAGGATGTCCGCGCGCCGATAGCGCAGCGACAGTTCAGCGGGGAACTGGCCGCCTGCCGAAGCAGCGCCTTCCGCATCTTGCCCCTCCTCGCTCGCGAACCAGCCGGCAATCGCGGAATCATAGGCGGCGGTGGCGGCAAAGGCCTTGGCGGCCATTCGGGTTCTCAGCGACCGGGTCGTCGCCCCGTCCGCCGCATCCAGTTCCGCGATCAGCATCGGGTAATCGGCAGGATCGGTGACGATGGTGACATAGCGATGATTCTTGGCCGCAGAGCGCACCATGCTTGGGCCGCCGATGTCGATGTTCTCGATGATCGCGTTCCGCTCCGCGCCGCTGGCGACGGTTTCCTGGAACGGATAGAGATTGACGATCACGAGATCGATCGCGCCGATCCCGTGCTGCTGCATCGCGGCGGCATGATCGGCATCGTCGCGCACCGCCAGCAATCCGCCATGCACCATGGGGTGCAACGTCTTGACCCGTCCGTCCATCATTTCGGGAAAGCCGGTCACATCCGCCACGTCGCGGACCTCCAGGCCCGCCTCGCGCAAGGCTTTCGCCGTGCCGCCGGTCGACACCAGTTCCACCCCGCGCTGCGCCAGTTCCCTGCCAAGGTCCGCAAGGCCGGTCTTGTCGGAAACGGACAGCAGCGCCCGCCTGATCGTCACGTCGTTCAATGTTCTATCCCATTTTCTTCAGGAGCCAGGTGAAACTGCCGCCCCCGCGCGAGGTAAGGCCCTGGATCACCATCTGCTGCACCGGCTGCGGCCTGCCGAGCGCATCGACCCACAGGCTTTCCTCGACGGACACTTCGCCGCCGAGATCGTCCGATTCATTATTGGTGCCGGTGCGGAACTGCCAGGTCGAACCGTCCGGGAGGCCGAGGCTGGCGCCGCGCCTGTCGTCGGACAGCCGCAAATCGGCGCCGGGGCCGACGTGGAAACGCAGGGCGAAACCGATCTTGCCGCGTTTGCCGGGCTTGCCTGCGGGGATCAGCAAATCTTCGCCGCGCAGTTCGGTCCCATCGTCGCGCAGGATCAGGATGCGGCGATGCAGCAGACCATATCGCGCGGCATATCCGTCATGGCTCGCCTCGATCTTCGTGGCAGTGCCCTGGTTCGTCTTAAGCGTGCGGCGATCGACCTCGACCTCGCCCACGCCGCCGCCCAGCTTGCCATTGATGAGGACGGCAGTGGAATTCGCATCGTCGAGCACCAGCGTCGAATGAGCCGCCGTGGCGCGCAATCCCTGCTCGATCCGCACCGGAACCTGCCCACCCGCAAAAGCCGCCCCGCCGCAATTGACGATCAGGCGATGGGCACCCGACGACAATTCGAAGGCCAGGGTCGACGCGCAGCCGTGGCGCGCATGGCGACTGAGCGGCGGCGGTGCGGCGTCGAACAGCAGCACGGATCGCCCTGCCGCGACGCGCTGATAGCCCCATTGGCGCACATCCTTCAGCGGCCGCGTGCGGATGCCGCTCGCCTCCACCAGACCGGCGATGCGATCGTGCGAAACGGCGCCCGCTCCCTGCCAGCTGCCCAGCGCCCCGTCCGAATGCACCAGGGCGAGAAGCGGCGGCACCAGCAGCGCCAGCAGCGCGTCCAACGCGGCGGGCTGCTCCTGATCGACCGCCCGGTAACAGGCGCGCAATTCCACCAGCAGGGCAATCGCTTCCATCTGGTCGATGGGGCTGCGCGACAGCACGCCGCCGTCATCGGCGACCAGTTCGCCCAGTGCGCGGATCAGCCCCGCCTCGCCGAACAGGCGGCGCGGACGCCCGTCAGGCAGCAGCAGACCGGCGGCGGTGATCGCACTCCATCCGGCAATTGCGCCCAGCCGGTCGGGTGCGCGGGTTACATGACGGTCGAGCCAGCGCGCGGTATCCGCCGCAGCAGCAAGCACCTGGCCGCGCAGAGCGCCGTTCTGGCCGCCCATGGCCAGCGGGGCATGTACCAGCCAGTTGAGCAGGCGGTGCCCGGTATTGTCGACCTGCCAGGCCGGGCCTTTGTGTGGTTTCGGATTGGCGGCCAGCCATGCCGCCAGCACGCGTTCCGCCGCCGATGTGCATTGTTCGCGCGGGGCGCAGGAGGCAAGATCGCGCAGCCAGGTGAAGCCATGCACGACCCGTTCGAATACCGGAGTCAGCCGCGCTGCGGGCGCAAAATCGACCTGCGCGATCGGCGCCTTGACGCCATGGACGAGGAAATGCCCCGCCCGCAGCGCGACGCCTGCAGCGCGCTCCCCCGCAAGCGGGCTGTCGACCGTTGCCAGCAGCCGGGGGCGGGACGGCTTGCGAAACGGCGCGGAAAGGGTCTGTCCGGGCACGCCCAGCCGATAGGCAAGACGCACCAGCCGGTCTGCCGCGCCCAGCGGCGGCGCACGATAATCGGCATGGACCAGCGACCGGCCGGGCTCCAGCACCTCGCCGGCGGGTCCGCCGCGGGAGGCCTGACGATCCCGGTCCTTCCCTGCCGCCTCCGCCGTCCGGCCCTCTTCCAAGGCAGGAGGTGCAGTCTCGGCCAGCCCGGCCTCTGCCGGGTCGCCCGATTTCAGGGGAAGCGCCATCTCAGCCGCCTCGGCCGCGTCCGGAGCACAGCGCCCCGCTGATCGGCCCGCTTTCGATTCCGCTGCTGCCGGACCATCGTTCAAGCTGCATTCCCGGCCTGTCTGAGCGCGGCGATGTTGGCGGCATAGCAATCCGGCCCGCCCTTGAAGGTGGCGGACCCTGCGACCAGCACGTCGGCCCCCGCATCGACAGAGAGCCGCGCCGTCTCGGCATTCACGCCGCCATCGACTTCCAGGCGGATGTCGCGCCCGGACTTGTCGATCATCCGGCGCACGGCCTCCACCTTCTTCAATTGCGAATGGATAAAGCTCTGCCCGCCGAAACCGGGATTGACGCTCATCACCAGGACGAGATCGATATCGTCGATCAGGTAATCCAGCATCTTGGCAGGCGTTGCCGGGTTCAGCGATATCCCCGCCTGCTTGCCCAGACCCTTGATCGCCTGCACCGTGCGATGGACATGGGGGCCGGCCTCGGGATGGACAGTGATGATATCCGCCCCGGCTTCGGCAAATTCGGCGAGATAGGCATCCACCGGCGCCACCATCAGATGAACGTCGAAGGGCTTGTCCGTGTGCGGGCGCAGGGCCTTGACCACGGCGGCGCCGATAGTGATGTTGGGGACGAAATGCCCATCCATCACATCGACATGGATCCAGTCCGCACCCGCTGCATCGATGGCGCGAATTTCCTCGCCAAGGCGCGCGAAATCCGCCGAAAGGATCGAGGGGGAAATCAGCGGGGAAGCCATGCGCATGCGCTTTGCTGTTGGCCGGGCCGTCGATCGGGCGAAAAGCCGCGGCCGGGCATGGGATCTGGCCGGCAGGAAAGCCGGGCGCGTGACGATTACCCCTGCCAGCCGCCAGTCTCAAGCCGGGCGGGCGTCTTTTTCCACATGACGCATCGCAGATCTGCCGAACGGTCCCATTATGCGACAACCACCTCTCCGGTTCGGGCAACGCAGCCATGATCGCAATATATCGCCCGCCAGGGGGGCGGCGCCTGAACCTCGCTATCCCGCTGCTCCGGCATCTGCAGCGCAATTCAGCGCCAATTCAGAGCTTCGCCGCCATGCTGCACCTCAAGATACATCGGGAGAACGGTCGCTGGCCCTCCTTGTGCAGGATTCTCGAACCGTTGCCGCAGGGCGACGAGGAAGCATGATTGAAATGAAGAACAGCCGCAATCTGGCGGCGGCGCTGGCCGCCGCGGGCCTCGCCTTGTCCGCCTTCGTACCGGCCCAGGCCCAGTCCCGCTATGGGCGTAACGTCAGCAACGACATCTCCAAATGCCATCGCGGTGCCGGGCCTGCCATATTGGTGACGGTGGACGGCATCGAATCGTCGCGCGGCAGAATGCGCGCGGAAGTCTACAACGCCACTGCGAGTGACTGGCTGTCCTCCGGGCGCTGGCTGACGCGCACGGAAACTGCGGCAAAAGCCGGTACCATGCAGTTCTGCCTGCCGGTGTCTGCCGCCGGCACTTACGGCGTGGCCGTGCGGCATGATGCGAATGGCAATGGCAAGACCGACCTTTCGGAAGATGGCGGCGCGATGTCGAACAATCCTACCATCAACATCTTCAACCTCGGCAAACCGAGCTACCGCAAGGTGGCCTTCGGTGCGGGGCCGGGCGTCACGTCGATCAGGGTAAAGATGCGCTACATGTGAAGGCGGCCTAGCGCCTCCTTTCGCGCCAGACGTTCCACAGCACTCCCGGCGCGGCAAGAATGGGGTGCTTCTCGCGCCACGGAGTCAGCCTGACGCTGACGCCTGTATGGCGTTCGACCTTCCATGCACCATAGCGTGCCGCGCCGTCGAAAGTGGTCGTCGCCTTCATCAGGCGGGCAATGTTGAAGGGCTTGCCCAGCGACTGCCGGACGGCCCACCATCGCCTGACCCGCCGGCGCAGGTCCGGGGGCAGGCCAGGCGTGATCCTTTCGCCGTCTTGCGTGAAACCGATGCGGCGAGCCGTCAACGCAGCGCGCAGCAACCCTTCGAAATGGGCAGGATCCTTTGCGAGGATGCTTTCCTCCCGCCCCGGTTTTTCGACCCGCAGCTCGGCCCTGTAAGTGGCCCGGAACAGGCCTCGCCAGTAATCCCGCGCGGTTCCGGTCGCAGGTCCGAGCGCGACCGCGACCAGAGCGGCGGTTTTCGCCGCATCGGCCACGGCGGCCCTGACCCTGGCGCCCGCATCGTCATCCCGACTCCAGACGAGTGCCGCAGGCTGCACGAACCGCGTCCAGATTGTCGTGTCGCGTGACCGGCCCGCTGCCGCGCGCTCGAAGGTGGAGAGCGCCATGGTCGCGATCTTCGCCCGCAACAGATCGCCACCTTCCGCGCATTCGCGATAGCTGATGCGGGGCCATATCCGCCCCTGTTCCGCCCCCGGCATCAGGACGTAGAAATCGAGTACCCCTTCCAGGTCGCCGGTCCGCAGATTCGACCCGTAGAAGATCACCGCCAGCGCCCCCGCCTCATGCGCCAGACGTTCTGCGAAGCGTGAGACAGCCGGATCGACAACCCGCGCCAGCCGCTGTGCCACGCGCGTTTCCAGCGGCCCGACCTCCTGCGATCCAGCCTCCGGTGACGTGGTCATGGCACCACGAAGGACAGTTCCGGCCCTTCCCTGACGATATACTGGCCCGCCGGGAAAGCCTCTCCATCCAGGATGAACTGACCGCCGAGCGCGATGGCGAACTCCGCCGCCTCGATCCGGTGGAAGCCCGCACCGGAAAGCCATGGCGGATCGTAGCCGAACAGGGTCGCCGGCAGACTCGCCATCAAGGTGCGCCGCATCTTGTCCATCACGAACAACTTCAGGCCGCGCTGCCGTTTGCCGAACAGCTTGATACCGGCCGGCAGCCGTTCCAGCGTCGTCGCCACCAGCACGTCGCGGCGATCGGACGCTCCATATCCGCTGTGCCGCATGGACCGGCGCTCCGGCCCCAGGCGAATGTCCATGGGCACACCGCGCCGCCACTTGTTCGTCGGCGATCCGAACAGGGCCTGTATCACCGCCCAGATGACTGTCACGCCCACCGCCAGGCTGTTGAAGGCGCCCATCCGGTGGGCATCCTGCCCCGCCTGGATGCCGGTGGTAAAGGCTCCTGCCCCCAGAATGAAGCCCTGCAGGATGCCCGTTCCGCCCTCATCTGCGCCATGACCCCTATCAAGGCCCGGTTCGTCGGCGATTATCTGCAAGGGCCTGCGAAGGACGCGCCTGCCGCTGTGATGAGCGGCGATGGCATCGGCCAAAGACCAGTCGCCAGGCGCGCCCAGATCGATGTTCAGGGCGTTGGTCTTGCCCTTGGGCAGCACGGCAAGGGCGGGCCAGTCATCGCCGAACACCGCCTGCCCGCTGGTGAGAATGTCGCGCACCGTGCCATCGCCCCCATCGATGATGAGGTAGTCGACGCCCCTTGCCGCGAAATCGGCAAGCACTGCCGGCAACCTGTCCCGATCCGCGGGTTCGGCGATCATCACGCCCGGCAATTCGGCCCGTCCGCCACCACGATTGCGGTGGCTGCGAGGATTGAAGATCACTCCGATACAGGGGTCGCTCGTCGCCCGCATCCTGTTGCGAACATCGCCCCTGGCAAGCGCCCTGCCATGCGGCATGTCACTGCCCGGTGCCGGGATACGCGTGAATTCATGGATCGACCCGTTCATAGCAATTACGCCTTAGACCCCAATGCCCCTGTTTCGCACCCACTTTTTCGAGATCGCCCATGTGCAGGATGCTTGCATGCGGCGAAAGCGCGGAAACCGGTATCAGGATGACTGCCCCCTGCTCACCAGCAGCACGCTGTCATCGCGCGCCAGACAATAGAGCGTCAGCCCGGCATCATGCGCGCGGCTGATCGCCATGGTGGTGGGCAGGGATATGGTCACCAGCGTGGTCGCGCCCGCCCGCACCGCCTTTTCGACGATTTCGTAGGAACATCGCGCCGTGGACAGGATAAAGCCGTCGCAAGGATCGGCACCTGCAACCAGCGCTCCGCCGACCAGCTTGTCCATCGCATTGTGGCGGCCCACATCCTCACGCACGATCCCTATTCGTCCGTCGGATGCGGCGAGCGCGGCGGCATGGGCGGCGCGGGTGGCACTGCCGAGGGGTTGCAATCCGCGCAGGTCGGCAAGGGCACGAAAGATTGCGTCAGGCGCGATGGCGGCATGCGGCCGAACGTGCGGCAGCGGCACGGCAAGAGCGGCGAGATTTTCGATGCCGCAAAGGCCGCAACTCGATTCAGCCACGCGGTTACGCACCCGCTCCTGCAATTTCGCCGGCTCCACTCCGGCCAGGGTGGCGCGCAATATCCAGCCTGCCTCGACTTCCGCTGCTGAAAAATGCGTGAGGTCCGATGCGCCTTTCGCCAGCCCTTCCGCCACGGCGAAGCCCAGGGCGAAATCCTGCAAATCCGCCGGAGTGGCCATCATCACGGCATAGGAGAGACCGTTATATTCCATCGCCACGGGCACCTCCGGCACCCATTGCCGAGGCATGGGCTGGACCTGTCCATCGGCCGAAATCTGTAGCGGAGGTTCAACCATCGCTGCCCGGATCTTCGTTCAGCAGCCGGGCAAGATCCTGCGGCGTGTTGATATTGGCGAAGGCCTCGCCGCCCGGAATACGGCGCGCATCCACGGCATCGGCAAAGGCCCGCACCGCATGACTGGCGCTGGATCGCAGCAGCGCCTGAAGCGCAGCGAGAGTAACAACGGGCCAGAGGCCGACGATGGGCTGGGCCGCGAAACAGGCCGGGCCGGGCGACAGCCGGCGAGGCAGGTCGTCCGGAAGACCGGGCGTGTCCACACCTATGGTCAGAATGGCAGCGTAATTGCGTTCCCGCGCGTGCAGGAGCGCTCCTGCCATACCGCCCAGCGGCCCCATGCCGGGCTGCGGCCAATCCGGTACCGTCGTCACGCCCTGCGGAACCCCGCTGCGCGGCAGCGAGTCTGCCACGCCCCGCCCCTCGCCTGCGACAATCACGGCGGGGACCATGCGGCCAAGGCTGCGGATCGCATGGGCGAGGAGCGTCCGCCCTTCGAGGAAAGCCTGTGCCTTGTCGGTGCCAAACCGGCGCGACGCGCCACCGGCGAGCACGACTCCCAGCAGGTCGCCCGTGCCGTCCGGCACCTGTGGCATGGAAGCGCTCAGGCTGCCTCGATCCGCACTGGTATCGATTTGGAACCCGGCGTTTTCGATAATTCATCGTGATTGTCGATCGAGATCAGCACGTTGCATTCCGGGTAATAAGACGCGATCGTCCCTCGCGGCAGGGCATAAGCCACCAGTTTCAGCCCCCCCAGGTTCCGGTCCACCCCATCATCCGCATCGCCCACCAGCCGCACCGACTGCCCGTCGCGCAGCCCTGCGTCGGCAATGTCGTCGGGGTTCATCAGCACCACGTCGCGCGTGCCCTCGATCCCGCGAAACCGGTCGCTATAGCCATAGATCGTCGTGTTGAACTGATCGTTCGACCGCATCGTCAGCAGCCGGTAGCGGCCCGGCCTGTCCTTGAAACCGGTCACGTTCAGCCGTTCGGGCGTGGTGATGATCGCCTTGCCCACCTCCGTCTTCCAGATGCGCTCGCGGGCCGGATTGCCGCGATAGAAGCCGCCCGGCTCCCACATCCGCGCGTTGAAATCGTGAAAATCGTCGGGATAGGTCTGCGCGATCAGATCGCGGACAAGCGCGTAATCGCCCACCCAGTCGCGCCATTTCAGCTGCGGATTGGGGGCAAGCGCCGCCTCCGCGATGGAACAGACGATATCCATTTCGCTCTTCAGCGTATCGGCTGCCGGCTGACGGCGGCCGAGCGAACCGTGGATCATCGAGAAGCTGTCCTCGATGGTGATGGCCTGGTTGCCGCTCGCCTGCATGTCGATCTCGCTACGGGCGAGGCAGGGTAAGATATAGGCGTGTTTGCCGGGAAACAGGTGGCTGCGGTTGAGCTTGGTGGAGATCATCACGGTGAGATCCTGCTTCGCCCAGCCTTCCTCCATCCGTTCCTGATCCGGCACCGCGCGCAGCAGATTGCCGCCCAGAGAGATGAAGCCTTTCACCTCACCTTCGATCAACCCGTTCACCGCATCGACGATATGCATCCCGTCCTTCGTCGGCGGGTCGAAGCCGAACAGCGCCTTCAGGCGGTCCATCGGGATCAGTTTCGCCTTCTCGGCAATGCCCACGGTCCGCTGCCCCTGCACATTGCTGTGCCCGCGCACCGGACAGGCGCCTGCACCTTCGCGGCCGATATTGCCGCGCAGCAGCAGGAAATTGGCGAACATGGCCAGGTTCAGCGCTCCATGGCGGTGCTGCGTCAGGCCCATGCCATAGACGCCGATGACCTTTTCGGCCCGCATGTAGATGCCAGCGGCATCGCGCAGCGCACTTTCGGTCAATCCGCTCTCCCGCTCGATCTCCGCCCAATCGGCGGCGCGGCAGTAATCGACATATTCATCGAAGCCGACCGTGTGTTCGGCGATGAAGGCATGGTCGATCACTTCGGCCTCGCCCTTTGCTCGTGCCGCATCGTCGGCTTCGACCACGATTTTGCACATGCCCAGAATGGCGGCGACGTCGCCCCCGGCGCGAAGCTGGTGATACTGGTCGGAAATCTTCGTTTCGCGCCCGGTGACCATATCAACCGGGTTCTGCGGATCGACGAAGCTGACCAGCCCCTGTTCGATCACCGGATTGAAAGTGACGATCTTCGCGCCGCGATCCTTCGCCTCCTTCAGCGGATGCAGGAATCGCGGGCTGTTGGTTCCGGGATTCTGGCCGAAGAAGAAATAGGCATCGGTCTTGTCCAGATCGTCCCAGGTGACGGTGCCGACCGGCGTGCCGAGAACTTTCTTCAGGCCCACCGAGGTCGTCTCGTGGCACATGTTGCTGCTCTGCGGCAGATTGTTGTTGCCATAGGCGCGGGCGAGCAGCGCATAAAGATAGGAGGCTTCCAGCCCGGCATGGCCCGAAGCGTAGAAGACAACGCTTTCCACGGGAAGTTCGCGCAGCCGTTCGCCGATCGCGGCGAAGGCTTCGTCCCACGACACGGCGACATAGCGATCGCTTTGCGCGTCATAACGCAGCGGGTGAGTCAACCGTCCCTGCATCTCGAGGTCATGGTCGCGCCAGTCGCGCAGTTCGGTCACCTTGTGGCCTGCCTGCGCAAAGAATTCCGGCGTGCAGCGAGCGCTGGTGCTTTCCCACAAGGTCGCCTTGGCGCCATTCTCGCAGAACTCGAAGGGCTTGTAATTGGCAGGCTTCGGCCAGGCGCAGGACGAACACATGTGCCCCTTGGTCTTGTTCTGCCGCCCGAGGGTGTCGAGCGCGCCTGCCTCCGCCCAGGTTTCGCCGAAGATGCGGGTGATGCCCTTCATCGACCCCCAGCCGCCGGCAGGGCCGCTGGAATGGGGAAGATCCTTGTGTTCGGCCATGCCTGATGATCCTTGCTGCGCCAAAATGGTTGCGGCCGAGGGCCAGCTTCTACATGCGATGCCCCAGCTCCGTGCGATGGTTGCGCTCAGGATGATCGGGGCAGGGCCACTCTGCCCCCGGTGGGCCAGCCGATCAAGGGCCGGAATGCAAGCGCATCCGCAATCTTCGTTTCGCCACCGCCCCTCATCCGCTAGAGGCACCATGAAAGCGGGATAAAGGGCCAGTCGGTGAACAGTTTCGATCAGTCAGGACGCACGCGACTCGAGCAGGGCGGGCTGGTCCTGTTCCTTGCCGCCATTACCCTGTTCCTGGGCGCGGTGGCCTGGCCCTTCATGTCCGCTATCCTGTGGGCGACCATCGCTGCCATCATGTTCCAGCCGCTTTACCAGCGCGTCCTGCACCAGTTGCGCGGCCATGAAAACCGCGCCGCGCTGCTCGCCTTGCTCACCATCCTTGTCGCGGTGGTCATACCGGCGGTGGTGATCGGCAGCCTTATCGTCGATCAGGCCACGGCGGTCTATTACGCCATCGAGGCGCAGCAGATCGACGCCGCGGAATATTTCGCCCGCTATTACGACGCCCTGCCCGAACGCCTGCGGATCATGCTGGACGATTCCGGCTACGGCGATTTCAGCGCGACGCAGGCAAGGATTTCGGAACTGATCCAGGCAAGCGTCGGCGCAATTGCCGCGCAGGCGCTCGCCATCGGGGGCGGTGCCTTTTCCTTCTTCCTGTCCTTCGCAGTCGGCCTTTACGTCACCTATTTCCTGCTGCGGGACGGCAAACGGTTGGGTCGGACGATCACCGACGGGCTGCCGCTGGACCATGGCGTCGCTGACCGGCTGGCGATTGCCTTTGTCACAATCGTTCGCGCGACCATCAAGGGATCGGTCGTCGTGGGGCTGGTGCAGGGCGCCCTGGGTGCCATCACCTTCTGGATCGTCGGCGTGCCCGCCGCGCTGCTGTTCGGACTGCTCATGGCGATCTTTTCACTGCTGCCTGCGCTCGGCCCCGCCATCGTCTGGCTGCCCGTCGCGATCTATCTGCTGGTGACGGGCGCGATCTGGCAGGGCGCGGTGGTGATCGCATCGGGCGTTCTGGTCATCGGCCTGGCCGACAATCTGCTGCGGCCCATCCTGGTCGGGCGCGACACCGGCATCCCTGACTGGATCGTGCTGGTGACCACCCTTGGCGGAATCGCGGTATTCGGCCTCAGCGGTATCGTCATCGGCCCGGTGGTCGCGGGGCTGTTCCTCGCAGGCTGGACGATCCTGGCCGAACAGCGCGGGCGAGCGACAAGCCCGGCTTAGGTCCGCTGCGGTCAGATCCTCCCCTGCACGCCTGAACCCAGGTGAGCATCGGCGATCGCGACCGCGAGCGCGTCGGCGGCATCGGGACCGGCGACTTGCGCTGCGGGCAGCAATATCTTTATCATCGCCTGCACCTGACGCTTCTCGGCGGCGCCGGTGCCGGTCACGGCCTTCTTCACCAGCCTTGTGGCGTGTTCGTTGACGGCAAGTCCGGCCGCCCCGCATGCGGCGAGGATCGCGCCCCGCGCCTGCGCCAGCTTCAGCGTCGACTGCGGGTTCTTGTTGACGAAGACTTCCTCCGCCGCGGCGCGGTCAGGCCGGAATTCCGCGATAATCTGCGCCAGCTCCGTCTGTAGCGTCGCGAGGCGCAAAGCCATCGAAAGTTTCGCATCGCTGGGGAGCTGGCCGTTGGCAACATGCACCAGCCGCGCACCCTGCGATTCGACGATGCCCCAGCCGGTGCAGGAAAGCGACGGGTCGAGACCCAGGATGCGAACCGGCGCGCCCCTGGCGGGCAGGCTCATTCGGCCTCCAGCCGCTCCATGATCTCGTCGCTGACCTCGTAATTGCCCCACACCGTCTGCACGTCGTCATCATCGTCCAGCGCGTCGACCAGCTTGAACAGGGTGCCCGCGTCCTTTTCATCCATGTCGACGGTCAGATTGGGCTTCCACGCCAGCTTGACGGTTTCGGCCTCGCCCAGCGCCTTTTCCAGCGCATTCGCAACTTCATGCAGATCGTCGGCGGCGGTCCATATCTCATGCTCCTCAGCGCCCGACTGGATATCCTGCGCGCCGGCTTCCAGCGCGGCTTCCAGCACCTTGTCCTCGCCGCCGATGCTGGCGGGATAGACGATCAGGCCGAGCCGTTCGAAACCATGCGCGACCGATCCCGAAGCGCCCAGATTGCCGCCATTCTTCGAAAACGCGGTGCGGATGTTGGTGGCGGTACGATTGCGATTGTCGGTCAGCGCCTCGACGATGATGGCCGACCCGCCGGGGCCATAGCCTTCATAGCGGATTTCCTCGTAATCGTCGCCTTCATTGGCACTGGCCTTGTCGATGGCGCGCTGGATATTGTCCTTGGGCATCGACTGGCTCTTGGCTGCGTTCACCGCCAGCCTCAGGCGCGGGTTCATGTCCGGGTCGGGCATGCCCATCTTGGCCGCGACGGTGATTTCGCGGCTGAGCTTGGAGAACATCGCCGAGCGCTTCTTGTCCTGCGCGCCCTTGCGATGCATGATGTTCTTGAATTTGGAATGGCCTGCCATGTCGGTAATCGTCCAGTGTCCGGATTGAAAAGCGTATCTGCAATCAGATTCAGGGGCCTGCATTAGCCGCATGAGCGACCAAGTCTCAAGACCTGCGGGCGATTTCGGTCTGCCCGCCACCTTCCAGCGCTTTACCGCTTTCCTCCGCCGCCCGGAATTGCCCGATGCAGCGACAGGCATGAATGCGGAGACCCTGCGGCGAACAGGTATGCTCTATCTGCTCGATCTGGCGCTGATGGTGCCGCTCATTCTCATCGCCTTCGCCGCCGAGACGCTGGGGCTGACCTTTCCCGACAATGCGCTGGAAGATCTGGATTTCGGGCCGCTGGAAATCCTGTTCGTGGTGCTGCTGGTGCCGGCACTGGAAGAAGCGGTGTTCCGCGGATGGCTTTCGGGCAGGCCCGCGCATCTCGTGCCGTTCCTGCTGGTTGCGGCCTCCTATGGTGCGCTGGCCGGCGGAATGGTCCCGCCCCACCTTGCCGGATTCGGCATCGTCTTTGCGGTGCTGATCGCGGCGACGGTGCTGTCCGCCATGCAGCAGGGCCGGCCGCCTTATCCCTGGTTCCGCGCAGCGTTTCCGGTGTTCTTCGCCATTGCCAGCCTCAGCTTCGCGCTGGTGCATCTGTTCAATTACGAAGGTACCAGCCTCGCCTACGCGCTGCCGCTGGTGATACCGCAATTCATCGCCGGGATGATCTTTGGCTATGCACGCGTCACTTACGGTCTGTGGTCCGCCATCCTGCTGCATGTGCTGCACAATGGCACCGCCATCGGCCTCATCCTGATTTTTGGCGGGTAATCCCTCTTATCGGGATCGCCGGAGCAAAAAGGACGGCAGCCGCAGCCGCCGCCTTTCACCACTTGACGGTTCGCCCGCTCAACCCAGGCCGAGCGCGGCCTTGTAGGTATCGAGAATGGTTTCCATCTCGCTGCGGTCGTCAGGCTTCATCTTCCGCAGGCGCACGATCTGGCGCATGATCTTGGGGTCGTAACCCACCGCCTTGGATTCGGCATAGACATCGCGAATGTCGTCGGAAATACCCTTCTTTTCCTCTTCCAGCCGCTCGATGCGTTCGATCAGCAGGCGCAGGCGGTCATCGGTGGCTTCGGCCATCTTGTATCTCCGGATGATGGGGTCAGAATCGGTTGGCGGCGAGCCTTAGCGTGCCGCCCCGCCGGGGTGAAGGCCGCGTGGCCGCGCGATGCGGGATAATTCGCCCCGCCGCCCGTCCGCTGCAGCGATCAGGCGTTCTTCGCCACGCTTGCCTCCATGCGGGCCAGCTGTTCGGGCGTGGCGGGCTGCTGGTGCCGCTCCTTCCATTCCGCCATCGGCATGCCGTGGATCACCTGGCGCGCGGCGGCCTTGTCACCGTCAAACCCTGCATCGCGGATCCAGTCCGCCAGGCAATTGCGGCAGAAGCCCGACAGCCCCATCAGATCGATATTCTGGGCATCGCTGCGATGGCGCAGGTGGCGCACCAGCCGGCGGAATGCCGCCGCCGCCACGGCATCGTCGAGGGTGTCGAGCGGGTCTGCCGCGTTGCTGTTCATGGCTTCCATAGCGGTTTCATCCTTGTTTTGACACGCCGCATTGGCATAGGCGCGGGGAATGGAAAAGCCCGCAGCGAAACGCTTTCAACCCCGCGGCCGCAAGGTCAAGATCCTCACGACGGTGGGGCCGGCCAGCCGATCACCCGACATGCTGCGGAAACTGGTGCGGGCAGGCGCCGATGCCTTCCGGGTGAACATGAGCCACGGCGATCACCAGACCCATGCCGAAACGATCCACGCAATTCGCGAGATCGAGGCGGAATGCCACCACCCCATCGCCATATTCTGCGATTTGCAGGGACCGAAACTGCGGGTCGGCAGCTTCGCGGGCGGCAAGGCGGTGATTCGGCATTCGGGCCATTTCACGCTCGACCGCAACCCGGAACCGGGCGACGAAACCCGCGTCGAACTGCCGCATCCCGAATTGTTCGGCCTGCTGGAAAAAGGCCAGCGCCTGCTGATCAACGATGGCAAGATCCGGCTTCGCGTGATCCGCGCCGGTGAGGACGAGATCCTCTGCTCGGCCGAAGTCGGCGGCGTCATTTCCGACCGCAAGGGCGTGAATGTGCCCGATGCCGAGATTCCCATTCCCGCCCTGACCGAAAAGGACCGGAAGGATCTGGCCTTCGCCATGCAGCATGGCGCGGACTGGATCGGCCTCAGCTTCGTCCAGCGCGGCGAGGATCTGGCCGAGGCTCGCCGCCTGATGGGCGGGCACGGGTCGCTCTGCGCGAAGATCGAGAAGCCGATGGCGGTGCGCCGCCTGTCCGAGATCATCCTCTTGTCCGATGCGGTGATGGTGGCGCGCGGCGATTTGGGCGTGGAACTGCACCCCGAAGAGGTGCCGCCGCTGCAGAAGCGCATCGTCAATGAAACGCGCAAGGCGGGCAAGCCGGTCATCGTGGCGACACAGATGCTGGAAAGCATGATCGAAAGCCCCACCCCGACTCGCGCCGAAGTGTCCGACGTGGCGAATGCCGTCTATGACGGTGCGGATGCGGTGATGCTGTCGGCGGAAACCGCCGCCGGTGAATGGCCCGAAGAAGCGGTCAGCATCATGCACCGCATCGCCGCCCAGGTGGAGCATGACGATGCCTATCTGTCGCGCGTCCGCTTTCTCGACACGCCGCCCGATGCGACGACGGCGGATGCGCTGGCGCATAGCTGCATGACCATCGCCGATACGGTACCGATCGCCGCCATCGTCGTGTTCACCGGGTCAGGTTCGACCGCCCGCCGCGTGGCGCGCGAACGGCCCAGCGTGCCCATGCTGGTACTGACGCCGTCGATCAAGACCGCCCGCCGCGTAGCGCTGCTATGGGGTGCCCACGCGGTGACCACGCGCGATATCGGCAGTTTCGAGGAGATGATCGCCAAGGGCAAGCGAATGGCGCTGCGCCACGGTTTCGGCAAGGCCGGCAGCAAGCTGGTCGCGCTGGCGGGGGTGCCTTTCGGAACCCCGGGCGCGACCAATCTGCTGCATGTCGTCACCCTGATCGGGGACGAGTTGAAGCGTCACACAAGCTAGGCCGCGGCGGCGCGTTCCAGCCGTTCGCGAGCGGCTTCCTCACCGATCAGCGGCAGGATCTGCGCCATGTCCGGCCCCGATGTGCGCCCGGTCAGCGCCAGGCGCAGCGGCAGGAAGAGGGTCTTGCCCTTGCGGCCCGTCGCTTCCTTCACGCGGCCAGTCCAGTCGCGCCAGGGGTCTTCCGACCATTCGAGCAGCCCCAGCGCCTCTGTCAGATACACCCGGTCGTCCGCCTCGAAAACGGGGCTGGCGACCGGCCCCGTCACGATCTGCCACCATTCGGCGGCATCGGTGAGCTTTTCGACATTCGGACGGATCGCGAGCCATCCGGCTTCGTCCATCCCTTCGGGCAGCCGATCCTGCACCGCTGCATAATCCTGTGCGTGCAGGATCTGTGCGTTCAGCCGGGCCAGATCGGCTTCGTCGAAACGCGCCGGCGCCCGGCCGAAGCTGGCAAGATCGAAGCTGTCGATCAGCACCTGCTGCGATCCAACCGGTTCGACCGGCTGCGACGAACCGAGCCGCGCCAGCAGCGACAGCACGGCCATCGGTTCTATGCCAGAGGCGCGCAGTTCCTCGACCCCCAGCGAGCCGAGCCGCTTGGACAGCTTGCCTTCGCTGCCGACCAGCAGGGCCTCATGCGCGAACGCAGGCGGGCCCGCGCCCAAGGCCTCGAACATCTGGATCTGGACGGCCGTGTTGGAGACGTGATCCTCGCCCCGCAGGACGTCGGTGATGCCCATCTCGATATCGTCCACCGCGCTGGGAAGCATATAGAGCCAGCTGTCGTCCGCCCTTCTGACGACCGGATCGGACAGCAGCGCCGGATCGAAGCGCACCGGGCCGCGGATGGCGTCGTTCCATTCGATCGGGGTTTCATGATCCAGGCGGAAGCGCCAATGCGGATGCACCCCCTCGGCAAGCCGGGCAGCATGATCGGCCTCGGTCAGGGCGAGCGCTGCCCGGTCGTAAATCGGCGGGCGCCCGCGGCCGAGCTGTATCTTGCGCTTGAGTTCAAGCTCCTGCGCGGTTTCGTAGGCCCGATAGATGCGGCCATCCGCAACAAGCCGGGCGAAAGCCTGCTCGTACAGATCCTGACGCGCGGATTGCCGTTCCTCTCCGTCGGGAACCATGCCCAGCCATTCGAGATCGCGGCGAATGCCCTCGACGAAGCGTTCCTCGCTGCGGGCAGCGTCCGTATCGTCGATTCGCAGCAGGAAGCGCCCGCCCGCCTTTCGGGCCAGCAGGAAATTATGCAGGGCGGTGCGGATGTTGCCGACATGCAGATGGCCGGTCGGCGAAGGGGCGAAGCGGGTGATATTCATGCCGCCGCCGATAGCCCAGCGCAGGGCCTATTGCGAGAACAGCGTGATGCCGTGGCCGCCGCCGGTCAGATGCCAGCCGTTTGCGGGCGTCTGTCTGATCGTGTCCGGCGAATCCAAGACGGCGATGGCCGCTTCCTCCGCCGGATAGCGCCCGCGTTCGCAGATCGGGCCCGGGATCGAGCGCGTGGTCAGGCGCTGGCCCGCATAGGCGTAGGTCCAGCGGGGGCTGATGCATTGGGAGGCAAGCGCGATTGTGTCCTCGCTGATGGAGACTGTGATCGCATGCGGCAGGTCCACACTCGTGCCATCGACACCCGCCAGCCGATATTCGCCAGGCGGCAAAGGCGATTGATCCTTTGTGGGACTCTCCGCCGTGATGGTCGTGCGATCGTCTGCGTCGGGGTCTGCGGCGGCTTCGCGGCGCTCGTCCGTCACAGGATTATTGCGCCGTTCGCATGCTCCTGCGGCCAGCAGTGTAAGGGCCAGAATCGCGGCGGCAAGTTTCACGGACACGCCTCCTTCTTTTGCAGAATATATGCCTGATGCCATGAAAAAGCCCCGCCGGACATCGCATCCGGCGGGGCCTTTTCCGTAAGCCGCAACGGCTCCGTCAGATCAGCCGATCAGGCGTGCGACGTGCCCTCATCCGCTTCCTCTTTTTCGATCGGATCGGGCCGTTCGGACTGATCTTCGCGCAGGTAATCGCCCGCATCGGCATCGGTGCCGTGGGTTTCCCCTTCCATGGCGGCGAAGCTGGCGTCTCCGGTTGCCGCCTCCGCGCCCTGCGCCAGTTCCGCTTCGTGCTCCGCCTCGGCATCCTGCGCCGCGATGATGGCTTCCTGGGCCTTCTTCCACTGCGCCTTAATGGCCGCGTCGCGCCCGCTTGCCGCGATCCGCATCCGGTTCATGCCCGCGCCCGTACCGGCCGGGATAAGGCGGCCGACGATCACGTTTTCCTTCAGCCCGATCAGCGAATCCTTCTTTCCTTCGACCGACGCCTGCGTGAGCACGCGAGTCGTTTCCTGGAAGGATGCCGCCGAGATGAAGCTGCGGGTCTGCAAGCTTGCCTTGGTGATGCCGAGCAGGACCGGCTTGCCCTCGGCATGCTTCTTGTTGCGGCCGAGCTTGCCGTTCACCTCGTCCATCTCGGTCCGGTCGACCTGTTCGCCCGGCAGCAGGGTTGTGTCCCCGCCATCGGTGATCTCGACCTTCTGCAGCATCTGGCGAACGATCGTCTCGATGTGCTTGTCGTTGATCTTCACGCCTTGCAGACGGTAGACTTCCTGGATTTCGTTGACCAGATATTCGGCCAGCGCTTCCACGCCCATCACGTCGAGGATGTCATGCGGATTCGGGCTGCCCGAAATCAGCGTGTCACCCTTCTTGACGAAATCGCCTTCCTGCACGTCGATGACCTTGGTCTTGGGGACCAGATATTCCACCGCTTCCCCTTCTTCGGGCACGATGGCGATCTTGCGCTTGGCCTTGTATTCGCGGACGAATTCAATCTTGCCGGAAATCTTGGCGATGATCGCATTGTCCTTGGGAATGCGGGCCTCGAACAATTCGGCAACACGCGGCAGACCGCCGGTGATGTCGCGCGTCTTGGCAGCTTCGCGGCTGGCACGGGCGAGGATGTCGCCCGCTTCCACCTGCTGACCGTCATCGACGGAAAGCGAGGTGCCCGGTGCCAGCATGTATCGCTGGGCATCCGTCTCGCCATCATCCGACAGCTTCTCGCCTTCGCCGAGCAGGGTCAGGCGAGGGCGCAGTTCCTCCTTCTTGGCACGGCCGGTCGAACGGTTTTCGGTGACGACGCGCTGGGCGATGCCCGTTGCATCGTCAACGCGCTCTTCCATGGTCTTGCCGTCGATCAGGTCCTGGAAGCGGACCGTACCCGACTGTTCGGTGATGATCGGCAGGGTGAACGGATCCCATTCGGCCAGGCGGTCGCCTTCGGAAACCTTGTCGCCATCCTTGAACATGAGAACCGTACCGTAGGGCACCTTGTGGATCTCGCGCTCACGACCCTGGGCGTCGATGACGGCGAGTTCGCCGTTCCGCGCCATGGACAGGATGCGACCCTTCTTGTCCACGATGGTCGGCATGTCCCGGTACAGGATCTTGCCGTCCGAAATGGATTCGAGATGGCTGGTTTCGTTCAGCTGTGCCGCGCCGCCGATGTGGAAGGTCCGCATCGTCAGCTGAGTGCCCGGCTCACCGATGGACTGTGCGGCGATCACGCCGACAGCTTCACCGATGTTCACCGGCGTACCGCGGGCGAGATCGCGCCCGTAGCATTTGCCGCAAACGCCCTGCTCCGCTTCGCAGACGAGCGGCGAACGAATCTTGGCGGACTGCACTTCGGCTTCCTCGATCGCCTTGACCATCGGTTCGTCGACCAGGGTGCCGGCCTTCACGATCACCTCGTCCGTGGCCGCGTTCTTGATATCCTCGGCCGTGGTGCGGCCAAGGATACGCTCACCCAGCGAGGCAATCACGCTGCCGCCCTGCACGATGGCACGCATTTCCAGCATGTTGTCGGTCTTGCAATCTTCCGAAACGATGACGCAATCCTGCGACACGTCGACCAGGCGGCGGGTCAGATAGCCCGAGTTCGCCGTCTTCAGTGCCGTATCGGCAAGACCCTTACGCGCGCCGTGAGTGGAGTTGAAATATTCAAGAACGGTCAGGCCTTCCTTGAAGTTCGAGATGATCGGAGTCTCGATGATCTCGCCGGAAGGCTTGGCCATCAGCCCGCGCATACCCGCCAGCTGCTTCATCTGTGCCGGCGAACCACGCGCGCCGGAATGGCTCATCATGTAGATCGAATTGATCTGCGCTTCCTTGCCATCGGCATCGATCGGGCGCGACTTGATCTCGTCCATCATGGCATCGGCAACCTGGTCGCCGGTCCGGCTCCAGGCGTCGATCACCTTGTTGTACTTTTCCTGCTGGGTGATCAGGCCGTCCTGGTATTGCTGTTCGTAATCGGCGACCAGGCCCTTGGCCTTCTCGATCATGCCTTCCTTGCTGTCGGGGATGATCATGTCATCCTTGCCGAAGGAAATGCCGGCCTTGAACGCGTGGCGGAAGCCCAGCGTCATGATGGCGTCGGCAAACAGCACCGTGTCCTTCTGGCCGGTGTGGCGATAGACTTCGTCGATGACGTCGCCGATATCCTTCTTGGTCAGAAGGCGGTTGACGATGTCGAAGGGCACCTTGTGATTGGTCGGCAGGCATTCGCCGATCAGCATCCGGCCCGGCGTCGTGATGAAGCGCTTGAGTTCGATCTTGCCGTTCTCATCCGCCTGCGGAACGCGGGTGATGATCTTGCTGTGCAGCGAAACCGCGCCGACATGCAGGGCCTGATGCACCTCGGCCATGTCGCCGAAGCGGGGCAGCTTCTCGATCTTTTCGCCATTTTCGCCGTCGAGATATTCGGGCGTCTTTTCCTGCCGTTCCATGGACAGGTAATAGATGCCCAGGACCATGTCCTGCGAGGGCACGATGATGGGCTTGCCATTGGCGGGGCTGAGGATGTTGTTGGTCGACATCATCAGCACGCGCGCTTCCAGCTGTGCCTCGAGGCTCAGCGGGACGTGCACGGCCATCTGGTCGCCGTCGAAATCGGCGTTGAAGGCAGAGCAGACGAGCGGGTGAAGCTGGATCGCCTTGCCTTCGATCAGCACGGGTTCGAACGCCTGGATGCCGAGGCGGTGAAGCGTCGGCGCGCGGTTCAGCAGGACCGGATGTTCGCGGATGACTTCATCCAGGATGTCCCAGACTTCCTTGCGTTCCTTCTCCACCCATTTCTTCGCCTGCTTCAGCGTCATGGACAGACCCTTGGCGTCGAGGCGCGCATAGATGAACGGCTTGAACAGTTCGAGCGCCATCTTCTTGGGCAGGCCGCATTGGTGCAGCTTGAGTTCGGGGCCGGTCACGATGACCGAACGGCCCGAATAATCGACGCGCTTGCCGAGCAAATTCTGGCGGAAGCGGCCCTGCTTGCCCTTCAGCATGTCGGACAGCGACTTCAGCGGACGCTTGTTGGCACCCGTGATGACGCGGCCGCGGCGGCCGTTATCGAACAGGGCGTCGACAGCTTCCTGCAGCATGCGCTTTTCATTGCGGACGATGATGTCCGGTGCGCGCAATTCGATCAGGCGCTTCAACCGGTTGTTGCGGTTGATGACGCGGCGATAGAGGTCGTTGAGGTCGGACGTTGCAAAGCGGCCACCGTCGAGCGGCACCAGCGGGCGCAGTTCGGGCGGAATGACCGGCACGACTTCGAGGATCATCCATTCCGGACGGTTGCCGGAATCGATGAAGCTTTCGACCACCTTCAGGCGCTTGATGATCTTGGCGGGCTTCAGCTTCGACTTGGTCGTCGCCAGCTCCTCCATCAGATCGTCGCGCTCCTGCTCAAGATCGAGATCCATGAGCATGGTCTTGACCGCGGCGGCACCGATGTCGGCGGTGAAGGCGTCTTCGCCATATTCGTCCTGCGCCTCGAGGAGTTCATCCTCGGTCAGCAGCTGGAACTTCTCCATCGGCGTCAGGCCGGGTTCGGTGACGATGTAGCTTTCGAAATACAGCACGCGCTCGAGCTGCTTCAGCTGCATGTCGAGCAGGAGGCCGATACGGCTGGGCAGCGATTTCAGGAACCAGATATGCGCGACCGGAGCGGCCAGTTCGATATGGCCCATCCGCTCGCGGCGGACCTTGGTCACCGTGACTTCGACGCCGCATTTTTCGCAGACGACGCCCTTGTATTTCATGCGCTTGTACTTGCCGCACAGGCATTCGTAATCCTTCACCGGACCGAAGATGCGGGCGCAGAACAACCCGTCACGTTCAGGCTTGAACGTACGGTAATTGATGGTTTCCGGCTTCTTGATCTCGCCGAAGGACCACGAACGGATGCGTTCGGGCGACGCGATGCCGATCTGGATCTGGTCGAAGGTTTCCGGCTTGGAAATCTGGTTGGTGAATTTGGTAAGTTCGTTCATTTTTCAAATCCCTCGGGGGAAAATCCGGTGCAGGCGAATGGAATGGGCGGCTGCTGTTTGCAGCCGCCCCGTTCCCTTATTCAGCCGCGATGGCGAGCCCGTCGTCATCCTCGCCATCGTCGAGCGAGGACAGTTCGATGTTGAGGCCCAGGCTGCGCATTTCCTTGACCAGCACGTTGAAGCTTTCCGGCACGCCGGCCTCGAAGGTGTCGTCACCCTTGACGATCGCCTCATAGACCTTGGTGCGCCCAATCACGTCATCGGACTTGACCGTCAGCATCTCCTGCAGCGTGTAGGCCGCGCCATAGGCCTGCAGCGCCCACACCTCCATCTCGCCGAAGCGCTGGCCGCCGAACTGGGCCTTGCCGCCCAGCGGCTGCTGGGTGACGAGGCTGTAGGGGCCGATGGAACGGGCGTGGATCTTGTCGTCCACAAGGTGATGCAGCTTCAGCATGTAGATGTAGCCGACCGTGACCTTGCGGTCGAAAGCATCGCCCGTGCGCCCGTCGAACAGGGTGACCTGGCCGGACCCCGGCAGGCCTGCCTTCTCCAGCATGGCGGTAACGTCGCTCTCACGCGCGCCATCGAACACCGGCGTGCCCATGGGAACACCGTTGACGAGGTTGCCGGCCAGTTCGATCACATCCTGCGGCGTACGGCTGTCGATATCCTCGTGATACTGTTCGCCATAGATGTCCTTCAGCTTGTCGATCACCACCTGCGGCGGCCTGGCATTCGCCATATCCGCCTCGGCATTCGGATTGGCTTCACGCCATTCCTCCAGCGCCGCCGTGACCTGCTGGCCCAGACCGCGCGCCGCCATGCCGAGATGGGTCTCGAAGATCTGACCCACGTTCATGCGGCTCGGCACGCCGAGCGGGTTGAGCACGACATCGACAGGCGTGCCATCTTCCAGGAACGGCATGTCTTCCGCGGGCAGAATGCGGCTGATGACACCCTTGTTGCCGTGACGGCCGGCCATCTTGTCGCCGGGCTGCAGCTTGCGCTTCACCGCGACGAAGACCTTGACCATCTTGAGCACGCCGGGCGCGAGTTCGTCCCCGCGCTCCAGCTTCTCGCGGCGATCCTCGAACTTGTCGTCGATGCGCTTCACCGCTTCGTCATATTGCGTCTTCACGGCTTCGATCTGGCTCTGCTTGCCATCATCGGCGACGGCGAATTTGAACCATTCGTGCCGTTCGATATTGTCGAGCATGTCGCCGGTGATTTCCGAACCCTTCTTCACGCCCTTGGGCGCAGCGGAAGCGGTCTGGCCGACGAGCATGTCCCGCAGGCGGTTGTAGGTCGCCCGGTTGAGGATGGCGCGTTCGTCCTGGCTGTCCTTGCGCAGGCGTTCGATTTCCTCGTTCTGGATAGCGCGGGTACGGTCGTCGATCTCGATACCGTGACGGTTGAAGACACGCACCTCGACCACGGTACCGGCAACGCCGGGCGGCAGGCGGAGCGAAGTGTCGCGCACATCGCTGGCCTTTTCACCGAAGATCGCCCGCAGCAGCTTTTCCTCCGGCGTCATCGGGCTTTCGCCCTTGGGCGTGATCTTGCCCGCCAGAATGTCGCCCGGATGCACCTCCGCACCGATATAGACGATGCCCGCTTCGTCGAGGTTGCGCAGCGCTTCCTCGCCCACATTGGGGATATCGCGGGTGATGTCTTCCGGCCCGAGCTTGGTATCGCGGGCCATGACCTCGAATTCCTCGATATGGATCGAGGTGAAGACATCGTCCTTCACGATACGTTCGCTGATCAGGATGGAATCTTCGTAATTATAGCCGTTCCAGGGCATGAAAGCGACGAGGCTGTTACGCCCCAGAGCCAGTTCGCCGAGATCGGTCGAGGGACCATCGGCAAGGATGTCGCCCTGCTCGACCACGTCGCCCACTTTCACCAGCGGGCGCTGGTTGATGCAGGTATCCTGGTTCGACCGCTGGAACTTCTGCAGGGTGTAAATATCGACGCCGGACTGGCCGGCCTCCACATCGCCCTGCGCGCGGATGACAATACGGGTCGCATCCACCTGGTCGACGATACCGCCGCGCGTGGCGGAAATCGCGGCGCCCGAATCGCGGGCCACGGTTTCTTCCATGCCGGTGCCGACGAAAGGCGCTTCCGCCTTCACCAGCGGCACGGCCTGGCGCTGCATGTTGGAACCCATCAGCGCACGGTTGGCGTCATCGTTTTCCAGGAAGGGGATGAGCGATGCGGCGACCGAAACCAGCTGCTTGGGCGAAACGTCCATCAGCGTGATCTGCTCATTGGGCAGCATGACGAATTCGCCGCTTTCGCGCGCCGAGACGAACTCTTCCACGAAGGTTCCGTCTTCATTGAGGGCCGCAGAAGCCTGCGCAACCGCGTGCTTCTGTTCTTCCATCGCCGAGAGATAGACGACGTCGCTGGTCACCTTGCCGCCTTCGACCTTGCGGTAGGGCGTTTCGATGAAGCCATATTTGTTCACCCGGCTGAAGCTGGCGAGGCTGTTGATCAGGCCGATGTTCGGACCTTCCGGCGTTTCGATCGGGCAGATCCGGCCATAATGGGTCGGGTGCACGTCGCGAACTTCGAAACCGGCTCGTTCACGCGTGAGACCGCCCGGCCCGAGCGCCGAAACGCGGCGTTTGTGCGTCACTTCCGAAAGCGGGTTGGTCTGATCCATGAATTGCGACAGCTGCGAGGAACCGAAGAACTCGCGCACGGCGGCAACGGCCGGTTTCGCATTGATAAGGTCGTTGGGCATGACCGTGGACACGTCCACGCTGCTCATCCGCTCCTTCACCGCACGCTCCATGCGGAGCAGGCCGACGCGGTACTGGTTCTCCAGCAATTCACCGACTGAACGGACACGGCGGTTGCCGAGATTGTCGATATCGTCGACCTCGCCCTTGCCGTCCTTCAGATCGACCATTTCCTTGACCACGGCGAGGATGTCTTCCTTCCGCAGGGTGGTCACGGTATCCTCGGCATCGAGGCCGAGACGCATGTTCAGCTTCACCCGGCCCACGGCAGAAAGGTCATAGCGGTCGGCGTCGAAGAACAGGCCTTCGAACAGGGCTTCGGCGGTTTCCTTCGTCGGCGGTTCGCCGGGGCGCATGACCTTGTAGATCGCCTCCAGGCCCTCGTCGCGGTTCTCGGCCTTGTCGGCCTGCAGCGTATTGCGAATCCAGGGGCCGGTGTTGACCTCGTCGATGTCGAGCAGTTCGATCCGCTCCACGCCGGCCTTGTCCAATGCTTCCAGGTTGTCGGGCGATACCTCGTCGCCCGCCTCGATATGGATGCGGCCCGTGCTTTCGTCGATCATGTCCCGCGCGGCATAGCGCGCAAAGATTTCCTCAGTTGGGATCAGCAGCGTGTCCAGTCCGTCCTTGGCAGCCTTGTTGGCGGCGCGGGGGCTGATCTTCTGGCCGGCGGGAAACACTTCCTCGCCCGTCTTGGCATCGACGAGAGCGAAGCCCGGCTTCTGGCCGCGCCATTGCTCGGGAACATAGGGCATCTTCCAGCCTTCGCCAGCAGACCCCGATACGCGCTCCCATGTCACCTTGTCGTAAAAGGTGTTCAGGATTTCCTCGGCATCGAGACCCAGGCCGAACAGCAGCGAGGTGACCGGCAGCTTGCGCTTGCGGTCGATACGCACGTTGACGATGTCCTTGGCATCGAATTCGAAATCGAGCCACGACCCGCGATAGGGAATGACGCGGGCAGCGAACAACAGCTTGCCCGAGGCATGCGTTTTCCCGCGGTCATGGTCGAACAGAACGCCCGGCGAACGGTGCATCTGGCTGACGATGACGCGCTCGGTTCCGTTGATGATGAAGGTGCCGTTGCCCGTCATCAGGGGCATGTCGCCCATATAGACGTCCTGCTCCTTGATATCGAGAACGGAGCGGGTTTCGGTTTCCTGGTCGACTTCGAACACGATCAGGCGCAGCGTCACCTTCATCGGGGCCGCATAGGTTATCCCGCGCTGGCGGCATTCGGTCGTGTCGAACTTGGGAGGCTCCAGTTCGTAATGAACGAAGTCCAGCTCGGCGGTGCCGGCGAAATCGCGGATGGGAAAGACCGAGCGGAGCGTCTTTTCGAGGCCGGACACATAATTGATCGACGGGTCGGAGCGCAGGAATTGCTCGTAGCTTTCGCGCTGCACCTCGATCAGGTTCGGCATCTCCACCACTTCGTGAACATCGCCGAAAATCTTGCGGATGCGCTTCTTCGCGCTGCCATGCGCGGTTTTCGCAAACTTGCCGGAGGAGCGGGGAGCTTTCGCCTTGGTCGCCATGAGGTGATTCGCCTGTCAGATAGGGCCGGCCACGAAGCGCCGCCGGCGATAGAATTCGCAATGCACGCCTTGGGTGCCATGGCAGCAAACGCAGGAAAGCCGCAGCTTTTAACGCCCTGCTGAAGGGCGCTGCTGCGGCGCTGGCGTTGCGGCGATGGTAAGTCGCTGCTTCCTTCCCGGGCCATCCCCGCGCATGGGATGCCTTGCTCGAAGCCTTGCGACAGAGATCATCTATAGGCATCCGGCCCGCCGCTGTCAATTACCCGCCCTGCAGCACAGACGGTGCCTTGGGCGGCGGAACCGGGAGGGAAGCTCCTGCTGGCCCAAGGGAACACGATTTGCATAGCGATTCCCTGCACTTTGGCGAATTGTGGCGAAAATAGGTTACAAGCGTCACCAGCCGCGCTAGAAGCCGCCGATGTATCCTCGGGGGTGCATGAATTCCAAGGTAATCAGGGAATAGTCATTATGAAGAAAATTGCTCTCGTCGCCCTCACCGCCGCATTCGCGCTTACGGCCTGCGACGGCCCGCGCGAAGAAGCCGGCGAAGACATCGACGATATCAACAATGCCGACGGCATCCTGACCGAAGGCCCGGCCGAAGAAATGGGCGAAATGATGGACGAGCGCGCCGATGAACTCGGTGACAACGCCATGATGGCCGACGATGCCATGATGGCCGACGATGCCGTTGTCGCCGACGACACCGTGGTCGTGGAATAAGCATTCCTCCTGCACCTTTCGCGGTGCAATCAGGATGATGAGGGGTTCGCCAGCGATGGTGGACCCCTTTTGCATGCATGACAGCCCTTGGGCGTGCATACGGCTTGACGGCAGCGGATAATGAGCTAGAGCGCGGGGCGTACCGGCATCCACCGCAAGGGGCGGTCGGTCATCCGTCCGAGACAGCCGGTGGAAACAGCCGTTTCCTTAATTGCCGGCCTAGGCGGGGAAACGAGTTTCTTTCGCGCGGCTCGCAAGGCTCCGCATCGCGCCTGCCGAACCGATCATCCGGATGGCAGCGCACCTCCTTCCCCAAAAACGGACTCGCCCGTGCCGCAGCAGCGGTGCGGACAATGAAGCCGGTCGCGGTGCGTCCGCCTTTCGTGAAGGCGCGGCACGCAGCGATCATATGTGAAGGAGTACGGCATGGATCGTTCGCAGAAATCCGAATCGGTCGCCGAACTGAACGCAATCTTCAACGAGGCAGGCGTGGTGGTCGTCACCCGCAATCTCGGCCTTTCGGTGGCGCAATCCACCGACCTGCGGCAGAAGATGCGCGACGTTGGCGCGACTTACAAGGTTGCGAAGAACCGCCTCGCCAGGCTCGCCATCGAAGACACCGACTATTCCGGCATGGGGGCTTTCCTCACCGGCCCGACCGCTCTTGCCTATAGCGCAGATCCGGTCGCAGCCGCGAAAGCCGTGGTGGACTTCGCCAAGACCAACGACGCACTCGAAATCGTCGGCGGTTCCATGGGCGGCGAGATGCTCGACGTGGACAGGGTACGGGCGCTCGCGTCCTTGCCCTCGCTCGACGAGCTGCGGGGTACGCTTATCGGTCTCATCAACGCGCCCGCGACCAAGATCGCGCGCGTGGTCAACGAACCGGCAGCAAAGCTCGCCCGCGTCTTCGGCGCCTATGGTGCCAAGGAAGCGGCGTAAGCGGTTTTTCTTTCGCGAATACCGGACGGGGCGCGCTGATGCACCTTGCCCGGCCAGTCATTTAATTGGAGCACAATATCATGGCCGATGTAGCCAAGCTTGTTGAAGAACTTTCGAAGCTGACCGTCCTCGAGGCGGCAGAACTCGCCAAGGCACTGGAAGAAGAGTGGGGCGTTTCCGCCGCTGCTGCGGTCGCCGTTGCCGGCCCCGCCGCCGGCGGCGGTGAAGCCGCAGCCGAAGAAAAGGACGAATTCGACGTCATCCTGACCGGCGACGGTGGCAAGAAGATCCAGGTCATCAAGGAAGTCCGTGCGATCACGGGTCTCGGCCTGACTGAAGCCAAGGGCCTCGTCGAAGGCGCGCCCAAGCCCGTCAAGGAAGGCGTGAACAAGGCGGAAGCCGAAGAGATCAAGGCCAAGATCGAAGCAGCCGGCGGTACCGTCGAACTGAAGTAAGCTTGGCGGCCCCGGCGACGGGTGCCACCGCGCTTAACTTTCGATTGCGCATGATGCGATCACCAGGAGGGTGGTGCCGGAAGGCGCCGCCCTTTTGTTACGGGCGCCTGCTGCACGGTGTGGCCGACGTCACCCCGGATCAGTCGATGCAGGGCCTTCGGCCTTCATGTCATGTGGCAGATCGCTGCCCGCCTTCAGATCGCCGGTCATATGCTGCCGCTCCAGCCGTTCCATGTCGATTGCCCTGAAACGGGTCTCCACCGCAGTGACTGCGCCGGTTCCAAGGCCCAGTTCGCTGAGCGCCGCACGGCCCATGGCGATGGCCGATTCCCGCACCTCGCGCACGATGAATTGCACCGGTGCAGTCTTGATCCGCAGCATCGAACGGCGGTCGAAAGTCCGCACCATGATGCTGGCCTGCGGGAAGGCGGCACGGACGGCGTGCAGCATCGCCGCGTCCACCTGGTCGCCGTCCATGCAGAACAGGATCAGGTCCGCCTCGCCCGCGCCCGCCTGGCGTAAGAAATCGATGCGGGTGCCATCGCCGAAGAAAACCTTCGATCCGAAATCATCCGCAAGATCGATCTGGGGTACGTCGCGATCCACAAGCGTGATCGTGGCGCCATGCCCCTGCAGCATCTGCGCGACGGTCTGGCCGAAGCGGCCGTAGCCGACCACGATGGCCCTGGCGGAGCTTCCGTCCGGTGCATCGCGTTGTTCGCTGCCCTGGCGCGGCTTGCGGATAAAGGCGGTTGCCATCATCAGGAACGGCGTCGTCGCCATCGAGAGTGTGACGATGGCCCCGAACAGGCTGGCGATTTCCGGGGCGATCAGCAATCCCTGCTGCGCCTGAGCGAACAGGACGAAGGCGAATTCGCCGCCCTGGCTGAGCAGCAGGCCAAGTGCCAGTGCGGGCCGCCATTCCATTCCCGCCAGACGTCCAATCACGAAAATGATCGCTGCTTTTATGGCAATCAGCCCGACAGCCATACCGATAACGAACAGCGGATTTTCGGCAATGGCGCCAAGGTCCAGCATCATGCCGACGGCGAGGAAGAACAGGCCCAGAAGGATTGAGCGGAAGGGCTCGATATCCGCTTCCAGTTCCAAGCGGTATGGCGTGTTGGCCAGCATCACGCCGGCGACGAAGGCTCCCAAGGCAGTCGACAGGCCGAGCCATTCCATCAGTGCGGCTGCGGCGATCACGGTGAACAATCCCGCCACCACGAACATCTCGCGCTCGCCCAGATTGCCGATCAGGCGGAACAGCGGCCGCAGCAGGAAACGCCCGGCGGCGATCAGCGCACCCACCGCGACCAGCGACATCAGCGCAAGCTGCCAGCCGGGCGCCGCATCCGCATCGGCCGGATTCAGGCTGAGCGCGGCGACGATCGTAATAAGCACGATGATGGAAAGATCCTGGAACAGCAGGATGGCAAAGGCGCGTTCGCCGAATGGCGTTCGCAACCGTCCGGACGATTGCAGCATCGGCAGAACCTGTGCCGTGGAGGACAGGCCCAGCGGCAGGCCGAGCGCCAGCGCGGCGAACAGGGGGAAATCCGTCGCCAGATATATGAAGGCGGTCACCGCAAGGCCGCAGGCCGCGACCTGTGCAAACCCGATGCCGAAGATCGCCGTCCTCATCCGCCACAGTCGCGCCGGGTCAAGTTCCAGCCCGACGATGAACAGCAGCAGGATGATCCCGATCTCGGCAAACCCGATCATGGATTCGGCATTGCCGACCAGGCCGAGCCCATGCGGCCCCACTACTGCGCCGGCCAGCAGGTAGCCCAGCGTGGCTCCGAGCCCCAAGCGGCGGAAAACGAGCACGAAGCCCAGCGCGAAACCGAGCATCAATACTCCGTCCCGCAGGAATCCGGCGCCTTCATGTTCCATCGCGCCGGTCCCTTTTCATTGGCATTGCAGGGGTGACCGATAGAACCGCCGCACGCCGGAGCATAGGCAGGAAAGCTACTGCCATATTCAGAGCGCGTAGTTCAGGCGGATACCGATAGTGTCGATGCCGGGATTCTGCTGCGAATTGAACAATTGCGCGTTGCTGATATGCACCCAGCTCGCCTCCACGCTCCAGCGACCGGACAGGGCCGTTCCCACGGCAATCTCGGGCTCGAACAGGATGCGGCTGCCGAGATCCGTGCGGAATTCATTGTTGCGATCGACACGGAAGCCGGGCGCATCGTGGATGACGACGCCGATGCCCGGCCGGACATAGACCGGGCCAGCCGCGATCTTCCAGCTGAGGCCGCCACCTGCGAAATTCGTGTCGCCGTCGCTGTTCAGCGAAGCGAAGACATAGGGCTGCGGCCTGCCGATGAAATGCAGGGTCTCCAGCCTGTCGAAGCGGTATCCGGCCTGAAGATCGACGCCTCCTTCCTCCGTATCGAAGGTGAACGGCGTTTCGACAGCATGGGCATAGACCCCGCCGTAGACCTCGCCGGCAGCAGCGGGCACCGCAGGGATGAACGATCCAGAAATCGCGATCACCGCGAAAGAGCGCAGGCCGGAGGTTCGGATAGGTCGCAACACGGCAGATACTCCGGAGAATGGCAGGCGTTTATGGCAATGCCTTATGAAACGCGGTGCAGGTCACCGCAAGCCGAGGCGATTGCCCCCGCGCGGCAGTCACCCTATCGCGCGCTGGCGATGAACGAAACCGCATTCATGACACCCACCCGTGCGACCAGACCGGCGCCCGGCCCGTGGCGCCGCGAATTTCGCGCGACCTTGCGGCTGGCGTGGCCGCTTGCCGCCGCGAACCTGCTGCAGGTGCTGGTCCATGCCGTGGATGTCATCTTCGTCGCGCGGCTCGGCGAACAGGCACTCGCCGCAAGCAGCCTCGCCATCGCCATCTTCGGTCTTCTGCTCTGGGCATTGTCCGGCCTGACGGGCGCCGTCGCGCCGCTGATCGCCGCGGAACTGGGGCGGCGCCGCCATGCCGTGCGCGAGGTCCGCCGCAGCGTGCGCATGGGACTGTGGCTGGCGATGGGTGCGGGCCTGCTCGGCATGGCGGCGTGTTCGCAGGCCGAACGGCTGATGCTGTGGACGGGGCAGGATCCCGTGATCTCGGCAATGGCAGGATCGTTCATGGACATCATCATGTGGGCCATGCTGCCGATGATCGTGTCCAACGTGCTGCGGATTTTCGTCTCCACGCTCGACCGGCCGATCTTTGCCACGCTCATCATCGCGGTCGCCATCGGCGTCAGCGTCATCGCCAATTACGCTTTCGTCTTCGGCAATCTGGGCGCACCCGCGCTGGGGCTGGAGGGTTCCGCCCTCGCCAGCGTGGTGACCTCGGTCTTCATCCTGCTGTCCTATATCATGGCGATCCACATGGACCGGCGCCTATCCCGGTACCGGATCTTCGGAAACTGGTGGCGCCACGAATGGAGCCGCCTGCGCGAGATTGCGCGGATCGGCACACCCATCGCGCTCACCATTCTGGCGGAAGCCGGGCTGTTTTCCGGCGCTGCCTTCCTGATGGGGCGGATCGGTCCATCGGAACTGGCAGGCCACACGATCGCACTGCAGATCGCCAGCCTGGCCTTCCAGATACCCTTTGGCATCGGCCAGGCCGCGACCATTCGCGTCGGTTATCATTTCGGCGCGCGTGATGCCGGCGGTATCCGCCGGGCCGGATGGGTGGCGATGGGTATCGCCGTCGTGTTCAGCGGCGTGACCGCCTCGATCATGCTGTTCGCGCCCCATTTCGTCCTGTCGCTCTATGTCGATCCCGGGTTGCCCAGGAACGCCGCGCTGGTGGGTTTCGCGGTGCAATATCTGCTGTGGGCGGCGATTTTCCAGCTGGTCGACGCGGCGCAGGCGGTGGCAGCGGGCAATCTGCGCGGTTTGCAGGATACCCGGGTGCCGATGGTCATCGCCGTGCTCAGCTATTGGGCGGCGGGCTATTCGGTCGCGATCTGGCTGGGCCTGTCCACCCCGCTGGAGGGCACCGGCGTCTGGATCGGCCTGGCCACCGGCCTGGCCATCGCGGCCGTGTTCCTGACCCTGCGGTGGAGCCGCCGCAAGGCACTGGGGCTGCTGCCGCAGGACTGAAATGGCCCGGCGCTAAAAATCTTGGCCCTGCCCTGTTGACGCCCATGTAGGTCGCAACCATATGCGCCCTGTTGGCACTCTCCATGCGGGAGTGCCAAAGTCCCTTATCATCCAATCAAGCAAGGAAGGTCAACGATATGGCATTTCGCCCTCTGCACGACCGGGTTCTGGTCCGTCGCATCGAAGCTGACGAAAAGACCGCCGGTGGCATCATCATCCCCGACAGCGCCAAGGAAAAGCCCAGCGAAGGCGAAATCGTCTCCGTCGGTTCGGGCGCGAAGGCCGAAGACGGCACGGTCACGCCGCTGGACGTGAAGGCGGGCGACCGTGTCCTGTTCGGCAAATGGTCGGGCACCGAGGTCAAGCTGGACGGCGAAGACCTGCTGATCATGAAGGAAAGCGACATCATGGGGATCATGGGCTGAAGCTCATCATCCGCTGACTGCACTTCCCCAGACTTATTCAATTTCAGGAGAAACAATCATGGCTGCCAAGGACGTGAAATTCTCGCGCGAAGCGCGCGAGGGCATCCTCAAGGGCGTCGACACGCTCGCCAATGCCGTCAAGGTAACGCTCGGCCCCAAGGGGCGTAATGTCGTCATCGACAAGAGCTTCGGCGCACCCCGCATCACCAAGGACGGCGTCACCGTCGCCAAGGAAATCGAACTGAAGGACAAGTTCGAGAACATGGGCGCGCAGATGCTGCGCGAAGTCGCCAGCAAGACCAACGATCTTGCAGGTGACGGCACCACCACCGCCACGGTTCTGGCTCAGGCCATCGTGCGCGAAGGCATGAAGTCGGTCGCCGCCGGCATGAACCCGATGGATCTGAAGCGCGGCATCGACCAGGCGGTGACCCGCGTCGTCGAAGACCTCAAGAACCGCTCCAAGGATGTTGCCGGTTCCAGCGAGATTTCGCAGGTCGGCGTCATTTCCGCCAATGGCGATCGTGAAGTCGGCGAAAAGATCGCCGAAGCCATGGAAAAGGTCGGCAAGGAAGGCGTCATCACCGTGGAAGAGGCCAAGGGTCTCGAATTCGAACTCGATGTCGTCGAGGGCATGCAGTTCGACCGCGGCTATCTGTCGCCTTACTTCATCACCAATCCCGACAAGATGACGGTGGAACTGGAAAATCCCTACATCCTGATCCACGAGAAGAAGCTGTCGAACCTGCAGGCCATGCTGCCCGTGCTGGAAGCAGCCGTGCAGAGCGGCCGTCCGCTGCTGATCATTGCCGAAGACATCGAAGGCGAAGCGCTGGCGACCCTGGTCGTCAACAAGCTGCGCGGCGGCCTGAAGGTCGCGGCCGTCAAGGCGCCCGGTTTCGGCGATCGCCGCAAGGCCATGCTGCAGGACATCGCGATCCTGACGCAGGGCGAGATGATTTCCGAAGATCTCGGCATCAAGCTCGAAAACGTCACGCTCGGCATGCTCGGCGAAGCCAAGCGCGTCACCATCGACAAGGACAACACCACGATCGTGGATGGCGCCGGTCCGGCCGACGACATCAAGTCGCGCGTGAATGAAATCCGTGCCCAGATCGATGCGACCAGCAGCGATTACGACAAGGAAAAGCTGCAGGAACGCCTGGCGAAGCTTGCCGGCGGCGTCGCCGTCATCAAGGTCGGCGGTGCTTCCGAAGTCGAGGTCAAGGAACGCAAGGACCGCGTCGACGATGCGCTCCACGCAACCCGCGCCGCAGTCGAGGAAGGCATCGTCCCCGGCGGCGGTACCGCGCTGCTATATGCCTCCAAGGTTCTGGACGGCATGAAGGGCGACAATGACGACCAGACCCGCGGTATCGATATCGTTCGCCGTGCGATCCTGTCGCCGATCCGCCAGATCGCGGAAAATGCGGGTCACGACGGTGCCGTCATTTCGGGCAATCTCCTGCGCGAAAATGACGAGACGCAGGGCTTCAACGCCGCGACCGACACCTATGAAAACCTGGTCAAGGCCGGCGTGATCGACCCCACGAAGGTCGTTCGCACCGCCCTGCAGGACGCGGCCTCGGTCGCTGGCCTGCTGATCACCACCGAAGCAGCCATCAGCGATGCACCGGAAGACAAGAATTCCGGCGGCGGCGGCGGCATGCCCGACATGGGCGGCATGGGCGGCATGGGCGGAGGAATGGGCTTCTAAGCTCGACCCTTCCGATCACGACCAGCAATATGGGCCCGGTGGAGCGATCCACCGGGCCCTTTTCGTGCTGCAGCAATGAATTGGCATCTTCGGACCTTTTACCCTCCGCAGGGGTTGATTGGGCGGAGGACCTTGCCCAGCCGATGCCGACCGTCTCGATCGACCATGTGACCCGCTATCGCTATCGCCGCGATGTCGCTTTCGGCGAACACCGGATCCTGGTGCGCCCGCGCGAAAGTTACGACCAGCGATTGCTCAGCGCTTCGCTGGATATCGACCCGGCCCCTTCTTCCCTGCGCTGGCTGCAGGACGTCTTCGGCAATGCCGTGGCGATCGCTTGTTTCGACCGGCGCGCCGCCGCGCTGGAGATACGCGGTCATGCGGAGGTCGATCACCGGCCGACCGCTCCTGCCGCCATTGCGGTGGAACCCTATGCCGCGCATTATCCCTTCACCTATTCTGCGGAGGACATGCCCGATCTGCTGCGGTCCATCGAACGCAAATATCCCGATCAGGACCGCGTGCTCGACAGTTGGGCACGGTCGTTCATCTCGGCAGATCTCGGGGCCGATACGCTGGACCTGCTGACGCGTATGACCCGCAGCATCAGGGCCGATTTCGATTATAACCGGCGGGAGGACAAGGGCATTCAGCCGCCGCTGACCACTCTCAAGACACGCAGCGGGACCTGCCGCGACTACGCCGTCCTGATGATGGAGGCAGTGCGGGCGCTGGGCTTTGCCGCGCGTTTCGTGTCAGGTTACCTCTACCAACCGAGCAAGGCGGACGCGCGGATCGGCGGCCATTCCACCCATGCATGGCTGCGCGTCTTCCTGCCCGGCTCCGGCTGGATCGAATTCGATCCGACCAACGGCATCGTCGGCAACCAGGGGCTGGTCCGCGTTGCCGTGGCGCGCGACCCCGTGCAGGCCACGCCCCTGTCGGGCACCTGGCGCGGCGTTCGCGGCAGCCAGATCGACATGGATGTCGAGGTGGAGATCCAGCACCTTCCCGCGGCATCGCAAAACGACCCTGCCGCCGAAATCGGAGGCCAGACTGCCAGAAAGACCGCTCCATGCTGATACGCACCGGCTTCGACATCCGGTTTGAAACCGATTCTCCTGTACCGATGCTTGCCCTGCTGCATGTCCGGCCCGAACGGCAGAAGGATCTGCGCACGCCCGAAGTGCTTCAGACCGACCCGCCGGTTCCGCACCGCAATTTCATCGACCATTTCGGCAATGTCGCCACGCGCCTCGTCGTACCCCAGGGCGGTGTGACCCTGCGCAGCGATTTCGTGATAGAGGATCCCGGCACACCCGACATCGTCAACCCCGCAGCGAAGCAGCAGAATATCGAGGATCTCCCGGACGCGGTTCTGCCGTTCCTGCTGGCAAGCCGCTATTGCGAAGTCACGAAGCTGGCGGACGAGGCATGGGCCATAGCAGGGCAGGCCGAACCCGGCTGGGCCCGCGTCCAGGCCCTGGTGGACGCGGCGCACGAGCGCATCCAGTTCGACTATTTAAAAGCCAGCACCGATCATACCGCCCGGTCGGCCTATGACGAAGGCTTCGGAGTCTGCCGCGATTTCGCGCATCTGGCGATCACTCTGTGCCGCGCGGCGAATATCCCGGCGCGCTACTGCACCGGCTATCTGGGCGATATCGGTATCGACCCCATCGATGCGCCGATGGATTTCTCCGCCTGGTTCGAAGCGTGGCTGGATGGCCGCTGGTACACTTTCGATGCGCGGCACAATACGCCGCGCATCGCACGGATCGTCATGGCGCGGGGGCGGGACGCCACGGACACTGCCCTGACGACGGCATTCGGCTCGGCCCGGCTCGTCCGCTTCGAGGTGCATACCGACGAAGTCGCAGGTACCGACCTGACCCGCCCGCCACCCGAAACCGCCCTCCCCCAATTCGCCAGGGGCGCCGCCTGACCCGCCGCCGTTCCGGCACCTATTGCCGGGCCGTTTGTTAGAATCGCAACATCAATCGAAACGGAGATCCGAATTTATGAAATTGCCGCACAAGGCCCATGTCGCAATCGTCGATGGCGAACGTTTCATCGTGATGCGCAATCACGGACAACCCTTCGAACCCAAATTGCAGCAGGAAGCCAAACCCTCGCTCGAAGTCACCAATTTCAGCGCCGGCGTCAAACATCAGGACGAATCGAGCCAGCAGACCGGAGCAACCGATCTGAACGAGCTGGCGCATGGTGCGGCAGCAGCCGAATGGCTGAATGCCAGGGCAATCGCCGGCGATATCGACGATCTTCTCGTGATTGCGGACCCCAAGACCCTGGGTGAAATGCGCCGGCATTATCATGTCGAACTGAAGAACCGGCTGCGCGGAGAAATCGCCAAGACCATGACCGGTGAAACCACGGATCGTATCGAGAAGGCGATCAGCGCCGAATAATCGTTCTGCAACCGCAGGATCGCGGCTGGCTGGCGCAGGCAGAAATTTCATCCCGAGGAGGGAACATTCTGCCGCGCCAGCCCTGTGCGTGCCACATTGCCGGGGTAGCATTTGCAGCTGTTAAGGAAATGCAAAGCATGAGGGCGTTAGGGCAAGCACATGAAAATGAACATATTCAGCAACATTCTCGGCGCGGTGGCCCTGGGCGCTGCCTCCCTGACCGGGGTTTCGGCGGCACATGCGCAGGAACGCGCCGCCTCGATGAACCTGGAGGCGATGTTCGATAACACGCTGGGCACGGAACAGCGCGCCCCGCAGGATTTCACGGCGGGGTATGATTCGCCCTTTGCGCGGCGAATCGCGACGATCGCCGATGGGCAAAACGGCCGAATCGGCGTGGCCGCTCTCGATCTGGCGTCGGGCCAGCAGATCTCGATCCTGGGCGATCAGAGCTTTCCGATGGCCAGCACCAGCAAGATCGCGATTGCGGCCACCTTCATGGAAGGGGTGGAGCAAGGCCGCTGGTCTTTAAGCAGCCGCTTCCCGCTGATGATACCGGTGCGCTCGCCTGCATTCTCCAGCCGCGTCGCCCCGGTGACTCGCGGGCAAAGCATGGCGGCTTCGGAATTGATCGAGATCATGATTACGCGCAGCAGCAATCCGGCAACCGATGCCCTTCTGGCGGCGGTTGGCGGGCCGGAAAAGGTCAACGACTGGGCGCGCAGGGCCGGGCTCGAAGGCTTCAACCTTACCCGTGATATTGCCACGCTGGTGCGTGACGATGGCGAAATCGATCCGGCCAAGGCTGTCGACATTCGCGACAGCGCGACACCGGCGACGATGACCAGATTGCTGGCGGGACTATATCAGGGCCGCTGGCTCAACGCATCCAGCCGCCGCGTCATTCTGGGTGCGATGGAGCGTTGCCGCACGGGCAAGCGCCGCATTCCGGCACTGCTCCCGGCTTCGGCGCAGGTAAAGCACAAGACCGGATCGCTGAACAACACGTCCAGCGATATCGGCATCATCCACACGCCTGACGGGCGGGCCATCGCACTTGCCATCTATGTTACCGGCCAGGGATCGCGTCCTGCACGCGAAAGCAAGATTGCACAGATCGCGCGGGCGCTTTACGACGGCTATGCCACCTCGGACGGGCGGAACTGGGCAAGCGCAACATATTGAGAATCAATTATGTCTTTCGCCGCGCGCGCAGGCGCGGCGAATGCGGGGCATAATAAAAGGGGCGGTGCTGATGGCACCGCCCCTTCGTATTTTCAGACGAGTTCGAACGATCAGTCCATCTGCGCTTCGGCAGTGGTTTCGTTCTGCAGGTCGCCTTCGACTTCAGCAGCGGCGGTGTCGAGGTCCGCAGCAGCGTCTTCGGTTTCCATGACAGCTTCATTGCCGAGAGCTTCGGTTTCATTGCCCAGAGCTTCGACATTGGCTTCAGTGTCGGCCATTGCATTTTCAGCTGTCAGTTCAGCGGATTCTTCCGTGCCTTCCGAACAAGCGGAGAGCGACAGAGCGGCACCGGCAGCAGCAGCGGCGAGGATGATCTTACGCATAGAAAAAGTCCTTGATAGCAAGAGCCACTCACTGGAGCGGCGCTGGCGAAACCCGAAAGCAGGCCTCGTAATGTTCAAATAATGGCGAGTTTGTGGCAGCGCAAGGGCAAATCTTGTATCCTGTCACATTTCGCCTTAATTTGCGTTTCAAGCTCCGTGACGCCCCACGTGAACCGCGCAAATGCCGCTGGATTGCGGCCCTGCCCCTGCTAGAAGTGCTGGAATGGCGGACAAGCAGCATCTCTATCTGGTCGACGGGTCGGCCTATATCTTTCGCGCATATCACCGGCTGCCGCCGCTGACCAATCCGCATGGCACGCCCGTCGGTGCGGTATATGGCTACACCACGATGCTGTGGAAGCTGGCCGAAGATCTCGACAAGGCTTCGGGACCGACCCATCTGGCGGTTATCCTCGACAAGGGCAGCACGTCGTTCCGCAACGACATCTATCCCGATTACAAGGCGCACCGGCCGCCGCCGCCGGAAGATCTGGTGCCGCAATTTCCGGCGATCCGCGATGCGACCCGCGCCTTCAGCCTCGCCTGTATCGAGGAAGACGGCCTCGAAGCCGACGATATCATCGCCTCCTACGCTCGCGAAGCGACGCGGCAGGGATGGGACGTTACCATCGTGTCCTCGGACAAGGACCTGATGCAGTTGGTCGGCAAATGCGGCAGTGGCGGCGGTTGCATCGACATGCTCGACACGATGAAGAACCAGCGCATCGGCCCGGAAGAGGTCGAGGAAAAATTCGGTGTCGTGCCCGAACTGGTCGGCGACGTGCTCGCTCTGATGGGCGATTCGGTCGACAACGTACCCGGCATTTTCGGGATCGGCCCGAAAACGGCGACCAGGCTGATTCAGGAACATGGCAATCTGACAGGCGCGCTCGATGCCGCACCGGGCATGAAGCCTTCGAAGCTGAAGGAGCGCCTGCTGGAAGGCCGCGACATGGCGGAATTGAGCCGGGTTCTCGTCACGCTGAAGGAAGATTGCGACCTGCCCGTCCCGCTGGAGGAATTTGCGCTCGATGGCGTTCCGCGCGGTCCGCTGGCGGAATTCCTCGAAACGCACGGCTTCTTCAGCCTGCTGAAACGCCTCGATGCAGGGTCGGGCAGCCCCGGCAGGCGAACCGATCTCGATCCGGCGAAACGCACCACGAAAATCAAAGGTAGCGAGGCAGGTGCCAGCCAGCCAATGCCGGAAATGCCGGCGGTCGACCGGTCTGCCTATGTCTGCGTGCAGGATATGGAGGCGCTGCAAGACTGGATTGCGCGCGCCTTCGCCGCTCGGGAAGTGGCGATCGATACCGAAACCAGTGCGCTGAATGCGATGGAGGCCGAACTTACCGGAATCAGCATGGCGCTGGGGCCGAACGATGCCTGCTACATACCGCTCGGCCATGGCGGCACGGATCTCCTGTCCGACCGTCCGCAGCAGATCGACAAGGCCGCGGCGCTGGCTGCGCTCGAACCGCTGCTGACCGGCGATGCGGTGCTGAAGATCGGCCAGAACATCAAATATGACATCAACATCCTTGCCCGGAACGGCATTGTCATTGGTCCGGTCGAGGATACGATGATCGCAAGTTTTGCTCTCGATGCCGGTCGCTCGCTCGACGGGATCGGCGGCGGGCACGGCATGGACGAACTGGCGCAGCGCCACCTTGGCCATACAACGCTTACCTTCAAGGATATCTGCGGCAGCGGCAAGAAAGCGATCCCCTTCGGCGAAGTGCCGCTGGACAAGGCCACCGAATATGCCGCGGAGGATGCCGATGTCACGCTACGCCTGTATCGCACCCTGAAACCGCGTCTGGCGACCGAGGGCGGAACGCGCATCTATGAAAGAATCGACCGCCCGCTGATCCCCGTGGTCGCCGGGATGGAGCGCGAGGGCATCAAGGTCGATCGCGCGCGGCTGGCCGGGCTGTCCGAAGAATTTGCAGCCGAACTGGCGAAGCTGGAGAAGCAGATCCACGAGATCGCAGGCCAGGAATTCACCATCGGCAGCCCCAAGCAACTGGGCGAGATCCTGTTCGACAAATTGGGCTACAAGGGCGGGCGGAAAGGCAAGAGCGGCCAGTATTCCACCGATCAGGCGATGCTGGAAAAGCTGGCGGCGCAGGGCGCCGAAATGCCGGGAAAGGTGCTCGAATGGCGGCAGCTCGCAAAGTTGAAATCAACTTATACCGATGCGCTGCAGGCCGCGATCAACCCGCAGACGGGGCGTGTCCATACCTCGTATTCGCTGGTCGGCGCGCAGACCGGCCGCCTGTCCTCGACGGACCCCAATTTGCAGAACATTCCTATCCGCACCGAAATCGGACGGCAGATCCGCGATGCCTTCGTCGCCGAACCCGGGCATATCCTGCTGGCGGCGGATTATTCGCAGATCGAACTGCGGCTCGCGGCGCATATGGCCGATGTTCCCGCACTGAAGGAAGCCTTCGCCAGCGGGCAGGACATCCATGCCCGCACGGCCGAAGAGATGTTCGGCGAAGTCACCCGCGACACAAGGGCACAGGCGAAGACGATCAATTTCGCCATACTTTACGGCATTTCAAGGTGGGGGCTGGCGGGCCGGCTGGAGGTGGAGCCGGACGAGGCGCAGGCGATGATCGACCGCTATTTCGAACGCTTTCCGGGAATACAGCGCTATATCGTCCGCACGCTCGAACAGGTGCGCGAGACAGGCTATTCCGAAACGCTGTTCGGCCGGAAGACGTGGTTTCCGCGCATCTCGTCCAAGAATCCGAACGAGCGTGCCGGGTCGGAACGGGCCGCAGTCAATGCCCCGATCCAGGGCACCAGTGCCGATATCATCAAGCGCGCGATGGTGCGGATGATGCCCGCCTTGCGCGATGCCGGGCTGGCGCGGAAGGATGGCGGCATCAGGATGCTGTTGCAGGTTCACGACGAACTGGTGTTCGAGGTGCCGGAAGGCGACGCCGAAGCAGCGCGGCCGGTCATCGAACGAGTGATGGCCGAAGCCGCCCTGCCCGCCATTACACTCGACGTGCCGCTCGGCATCGACATCGGTACGGGCACGAGCTGGGGGGAGGCACACTGAGCGCAGAGCGGGCCGCAGCCGGCGCCTCCGGTGACGGCGCGATCGCCGATACGCCCCCGGCGACGGGACGGCTGCTGAACCGGGCGCGCACCGTCAATATCGCGCTGTTTGCCATCATTGCGGCATCCCTGCTTGTCAGCCTTTATTTCGTTTTCCAGACCATCGATGCCGAACGCAGGGAACGGCAGCAGGTGCGCGATACGGCAAGCGTCCTGACCGAGCTCAACATCCTCAACCGGGCTGTCCTGAACGCCGAAACCGGGCAGCGCGGATATATGATCACGCTCGATGAACGTTACCTTCAGCCCTATTATTCCGGACGGGAGCGGTATCGGCCATCGCTCGAACGCCTGCGGGCCAGGATCAGCACGGATGCAACGCCGCGCCAGATGGCGCTGATGGACGAGATAGAAAGCCTTTCCGAAACCCGTTTCGCTGAACTGGAGGACGTGGTTCAGCTACTGAAGCAGCGAGACCTGATGGAGGCTCGGAGACGCGTTCTTTCGGATGAAGGGCAGGAGGCGATGAGCCGCCTTCGCAGCTCGTTCCGCGAAATCGAGGATATCGAGAACTACCTCCTGGCGGAGGCGATCACCGAAACTGCCCGCTTCGAGGGCCGCGTACTGCAGATGCTGGCTGCGCTGCTGGTCGTGATGGTCGTCGCCATTGCTTTCGGCTATATGCTCATCACCCGCAACATACGCGCCGAAACGGAGGCCGCGCAGGCCGCCGCGCTGGGCCAGGCGCGCGATCGGGCGGATTTGCTGGCGAAGGAACTGAATCACCGGGTCAAGAACCTGTTCGCGGTGATCCTGGCCATCGTGCAGATGAGCGGTCGCGACCGGCCCGAAGCGAAGGAGGTCGTCGAACGGATCGGCGAACGCGTTCGTGCCCTGCTCAAAGCGCATGAGGTGACGCAGGGAACGCTTGAAAGGCCCGTGGCGTCGCTGGAGGCGCTGATCGAAACGACGCTGGCCCCGTATCGTTCTACCCGGCATCCCGCCCGCCTTGAAGGGCCGGAAATCACCCTGGCTGCTCAGCAGGTGACACCGCTTGGACTCGTGCTGCATGAATTGACGACCAACGCCGTCAAATATGGCTGTTGGTCTCGTGGCGGCCATCTGGAGGTGCTCTGGTCGGGTCAGGGGCAGGATCTCGTCCTCGAATGGCGGGAATACTGCGCCGGTGAGGATGAGGAACCCGCAAGGCAGGGTTTTGGCAGCATGCTGATGACCAGTGCCGCGCGGCAGCTGCGCGGGACCATCGATCGTCAGTTCACGAAAGAGGGCGTCAGGGTCACGATCATTTTCCCGCTGGCGGATTGAGCAGGCCGGAGAGAAGGGCGGAGCCGCAGCCCCGCCCTCCAATCAGATAGCGTCATGAACCGCCGTGCTTACGGTCACGTGTCGATTCGACCATGCCTTCGTGCAGGAAGCCGATGGGCATCGCCTCGGCAGCGCGCTTCTTCAGCTCGCCGCGCATCTTCTTGTATTCCTGCTCCATCCTTTCGGTAACGGTCGCACGCGAATCGCCAAGCGCCTCGGTAAAGTCGGCGTCGGTCACCTGCTGCACCTCGTTCCCCGCACGGCGCAGGGCGTTCAGGCCGGCGCGGCGGACCACATCCTCCAGATCGGCGCCCGTGAACCGCTCGGTTTCTCCGGCGATCCGCGACAGGTCGACATCATCCGCCAGCGGCATGTTCGCCGCATGAATCTTCAGGATACGCTCACGGCCGCCGCGATCGGGCGTTCCGACATAGATCAGTTCATCGAAGCGGCCCGGACGCAGCAGCGCAGGATCGACCAGCGTGGGGCGGTTGGTGGCGCCGATGACGATGACCGACTGCAATTCCTCCAGCCCGTCCATTTCGGCAAGGATGGTGTTCACCACGCGGCCCGTGACCTGCGAATCGCCCGCACCGGAGCCGCGGGCAGGCACCAGGCTGTCGATTTCGTCGATAAAGACGACGCAGGGGCTGACCGATCGGGCGCGGGCGAACATGCGGGCGATCTGTTGTTCGCTCTCGCCATACCATTTCGACAAGAGATCGCTGCTCTTCATCGAAATGAAATTGGCTTCGGCCTCCTTGGCCACCGCTTTCGCCAGCAGGGTCTTGCCGGTACCCGGCGGGCCGTAGAGCAGAAAGCCCTTGGCCGGGCGGATGCCCAGCCGTTCGAAGGCATCGGGATGCTTCAGAGGCAGTTCTATGCCTTCCTTCAGCTTTTCCGTTGCCTCTGCCAGCCCGCCGACATCGTCCCAGCCGACGTTGGGCACCTGCACCATGACCTCGCGCATGGCGGATGGCTGCACCCGCCTCAATGCGCTGAGGAAATCCTCGCGCGTCACCTGCAGATCCTCCAGCACCTCGGGCGGGATGGTCCGTTCATCGAGGTCGAGGCGCGGCATGATACGGCGCACGGCATCGATCGCCGCCTCACGCGCCAGAGCGGCGAGATCGGCGCCGACGAAGCCGTGCGTGGTGCGCGATAGCTCCTTCAGATCGACCTTGTCGCCCAGCGGCATGCCGCGGGTGTGGATCGCCAGAATTTCACGCCTTCCGGTCTCGTCCGGCACGCCGATCACGATTTCCCGGTCAAAGCGGCCCGGCCGGCGCAGGGCCTCGTCGATGGCATCGGGACGGTTGGTGGCGGCGATGACCACCAGGTTGGAGCGCGCCTCCAGCCCGTCCATCAGGGTTAGCAATTGCGCGACGAGGCGCTTCTCGGCTTCGCCCGGAACCTGGTTGCGCTTGGGCGCGATGGAATCGATCTCGTCGATGAAGACGATGGCGGGCGAGGATTTTGCCGCTTCCTCGAAAACCTCGCGCAGACGCTTCTCACTTTCGCCATAGCCCGATCCCATGATCTCCGGGCCGTTGATGATGAAGAAGGCGGCATCGCTTTCATTGGCGACCGCCTGCGCCAGCCGCGTCTTGCCGGTTCCTGGCGGGCCGTGCAGCAACACGCCCTTGGGCGGGTCGACCCCGAGGCGGGTGAACAGTTCGGGATAGCGCAGCGGCAATTCCACCATTTCTCGCAATTGCTGGATGGTGTCGGACATGCCGCCGACATCGTCGTAATTGACGATCGCACGGCCGCCCTGCGGCTCCTCGAATTCCGCGCGCAGTTCCACCTCGGTATTCTCGTCTATATGGACGATGCCCTTGGGACTGGTGGAAACCACCGTCAGGCGAATCTGGGTGAGCGAATAGGCCGGCGTGTTGAACATGCGGCGCACTTCGGGCGGCATGTTCTGCACCGGCTGCTGACCGGTCGTCGCTACCAGGTCGCCCGCCACCAGCGGCTTGCGGAAAAAATTGCGCTTCAGCGCCTGGGTCGGACCCTGCAGGCGCATCTCGCGCTGTGCGGGCGCGAAGACGACGCGCGTTGCGGGACGCGATTCGGCCACGGCCACGTGGACATGCTCGCCCGACCCGGTTTCCGCATTGCCGCGCTGCAACCCGTCGAGGCGGATGACATCCAGCGCCTGATCCTCGTCATAGGCGGACATGGCGATGGCGGCCGTGGTCCGCTTGCCGGTGATTTCGACCACGTCGCCTTCGGTGATGCCTAGCGACTGGAATGCCGATCGCGGCATGCGGGCGATGCCCTGCCCGCTTTCCTCCTGCCGGGCGGCTGCCACCTGCAGCCGTGCCGTCTTCCTGTCCGCCCCTATATCCGCATCAGCCATCCGCAAGCCCTTCATCGTCGTGAGTGTTCGATCGCACAGGCCTAGCTAGTAAGCGCTGCGTCTAGTTGCAAATGGTCGAGAGCGGGGGGAGTGCCCGGCCCGACAGCAACAGGGGCGATTAATGAAGGCGCAACCGGCATATAGTGCCTGGGAATGGCTCGTGCGGACCGCGCTTTTTCGGCAGAAGCCGGACGGGGTAGAGGCGAAAAAAAGCCCGGCAGGTCAAACCGGCCGGGCCTTGTAAGTCTTGGGAGAGGATGCCTGAAAAGGCCCGTCCCATATGCAGCCACCGCCTCTATCTCGCAAGTGCGAAATACTCACGCCAGGTTGCAAAAGACGCAAGGCGCAGATTTTCCCTTGATTTACGCTCGTGTGCGAGCGCGATTGACAGGGACGCGCCTCTGCTTGCAAGCAGGAATGATGCGGCGCAGCATTCAGCGGTCCGGACGCCGTGCATCCCTCCCGTGCCGCCAAGGGTGACAGCGGCGTCAGCACCGCTTAGAGGATGCGGCAAATTCCTGCGGAGACTGCGATGAACAAGCTCTATCCCGATGCCGCCGCCGCGCTGGACGGCCTGCTTACCGACGACATGCTGATCGCTGCGGGGGGCTTCGGCCTTTGCGGTATCCCCGAACGCCTGCTGGACGCGATCCGCGACAGCGGCGTGAAGAATCTGACGTTCGCCAGCAACAATGCCGGGATCGACAATGAAGGTATCGGCAAGCTGCTGCGGACCCGGCAGGTCGGGAAGATGATCTCGTCCTATGTCGGCGAGAACAAGGAATTCGAAAGGCAATATCTCGCCGGAGAGCTGGAGGTCGAATTCTGCCCGCAGGGCACCCTGGCGGAACGGATGCGCGCCGGCGGCGCGGGTATTCCGGGCTTCTACACCAAAACCGGCGTCGGAACGAGCGTTGCAGAGGGCAAGGAAATCAAGAATTTCGGCGGCGAGGATTACCTGCTGGAGCAGGGCATCTTCGCCGATCTCGCCATCGTCAAGGCCTGGAAAGCGGATGAAAGCGGGAACCTGGTGTTTCGCAAGACGGCGCGCAATTTCAACATGCCCGCCGCGACCTGCGGCAAGGTCTGCGTGGTGGAAGTGGAAGAAGTAGTCGCGAATGGCGATCTTGACCCCGACTGCATCCACCTGCCCGGCGTCTATGTGCAGCGAATGATCGTCGGCGCGCCTTACGACAAGCAGATCGAGTTCGTCACGACACGTCAAGGGGAAGCGGCATGATGCGCGCGACACGGATCGCTGCAGCGCTCGCCCTGGTCGCTGGGGGAATGGCCGGACAAACTGCTGCTCTCGCTCAAGAGGCAGCTTCTGTCGTCACCGACGAGGCGCTGGACGCAATCACCCTGCCCCGGGAACAGCTCGAGGGCATGCTGCTGATGGTCGCTTTGCGGACCAACACGGTTGGACAGTCTTTAGCCGTCAGCGGTGTTTCCGCCCATTGCGAACGTTTTGTCCCAATCTTCGAGACGACAGTCAGCAACAACCTGCCGGAATGGTCCGCGAAGCTGCGAGCAGCATATCGTGACAATGTGCCTAACGATGTGTTGGCTCAGGCCATGAACCAGGATCCGCAGGCCGCTGCCCTGACGCTGGCGCCTTATGCCGAGATCGTTGGCGGGCAAATGCAGGCTGAAGCCGCACCGCTATTGAAGTCTACAGGCGTAGATCTTCTCGCGACACTGTCGGAGGTCACGCCGGATACGGATCTGAAACAGGTCGATCAGGCTGCAAGACAGGCCGAAATCATGAAGGCTGCACAAGACGGCCGCATTTTCTGCGGCCTCATGCCTTCTCCCGCAGGTTCATCGCAGAACTGAGCTGATGATCGACTGATCTACAATGCGCCCTGGCCGCCCGTTCCATCTCGCCCTGCTAGTTGCCGCGACCACATGCCTGAGCGGCTGTGTCGCTGCGCTCGTCCCGCTTGCTGCGGGCGGTGCTTTGGCGGCTTCGGAACGGGCCAATAGCGATGACGAAAGAGCGCCGGTAGCCACTGCACCATCGCCAACAGCGGTGGCATCGCGAATGCCACATTCATCGCCCGAAGCTGATGTGGCCGGCCATGGCACCGCGGTGGAGTTTCTTCCAACGGCCGTTCTTCCCGCACCTGAATCTGCCGCCACGGATGAAGGCTTCGGAAGCCATGCGGCATTCCACGACGCCGCCATGGCCTATTTGCGCGCGGGACCCGATGCGCCGCGCGATTCGGCGCTGCTGGCGGAACCGGGCGGAATGTCGGCAAGGACCGCACCCTGTACCGAAGGTTCACCGGCGGTCCTGATCGATCTCGACCCCGATGGCGGAGTGCTGAACCTCACGGCTGACACTGCCGTTCGGGGACTGCCGCAGACGCTTGCCTCCTTGCGGGCGCAAGGCGTGGATGTGTTCTGGATTTCGGAACACGGGGCTGGCGCGGCCGGGGACATCCGCCGTATTCTGCGCGACAGCGGGCTGGACCCGCAGGGGCGCGACCCGCTCCTGCTGATGCGCTATCCGGATGATCGCAAGCAGACCCGCCGGCAGGATCTGGCAGCGTCCCATTGCCTGCTTGCGATCGCCGGCGACAGCCGCCGCGATTTCGACGAAATGTTCGCATATCTTCGCGACCCGGACGCGCTCACAGCCGCCGACCCCTTGCTGGGAACGCGCTGGTTCCTTATCCCCCATCCGCTCGACTGAAGGACTTACTCATGCCGTGGACAAGAGACGAAATGGCCGCCCGCGCCGCACAGGAACTGGAGGACGGCTTCTACGTCAATCTGGGTATCGGCATACCCACGCTGGTGGCCAATCACATTCCCGATGGCATGCAGGTAACCTTGCAGAGCGAGAATGGCATGCTCGGCATCGGGCCCTTCCCCTATGAAGGTGAGGAAGACGCGGACCTGATCAATGCGGGCAAGCAGACGATCAGCGAATTGCCCCACTCGGCCTATTTCGACAGCGCCGCCAGCTTCGGCATGATCCGGGGCGGACATATCGATCTGACCGTGCTCGGCGCCATGGAGGTGGCCGAAAACGGCGATATCGCCAATTGGATGATCCCGGGCAAGATGATCAAGGGCATGGGCGGGGCGATGGACCTGGTGGCGGGGGTGAAGAAGATCATCGTGGTGATGGACCATACCGCCAAGGATGGCAGCGCGAAATTCATCCCCGCCTGCACGCTGCCGCTGACCGGGACCAATGTCGTCGACATGGTCATTACCAATCTGGGCGTGTTCCGCCGTGCGGACCATGCAAGCCCTTTCGCCCTGGTCGAACTTGCCCCCGGGGTGACGACCGACGAAATCGCCGCGAAGACGACTGCGCATTACGAGATCGCGCTTTAGAAAAGCGTCGGCAGGGCTGAATCGAGAAAAAGGCCCGTCATGGCGGCGGGCCTTTTCCCTGTCGCCCGAAAAAAGCGGCTCAGACGTTGACGGCGCTCTTGAGGTCGTCGACCAGATCGGTCCGTTCCCAGGGGAAGGCGTCCCCTTCCGCTGCACGGCCGAAATGGCCATAGGCGGCGCTCTGCCGGTAAATCGGCTTGTTGAGACCAAGATGCGTGCGGATCGCGCGCGGCGTCAGGCCGCCAAGCTTCGATAGCGACCGGATCGCCTCCTCAAGCCGTTCGTCAGCCACCGTGCCGGTGCGATGCGTATCGACATAGAGCGACAGCGGCTTGCCGACACCGATCGCATAGGCGAGCTGGATCGTGCAGCGCGTCGCCAGACCTGCCGCGACGATGTTCTTCGCCAGGTAGCGGGTGATATAGGCGGCGGATCGATCCACCTTCGTCGGATCCTTGCCCGAAAAGGCGCCGCCGCCATGCGGGGCAGCACCGCCATAGGTATCGACGATGATCTTGCGCCCGGTCAGACCGGCATCGCCGTCAGGACCGCCGATCTCGAACGCGCCGGTCGGATTGATGTGATAGACGGTGTCGTCCGACAGCAGTCCTTCGGGAAGAATGTCTGCCACGATATTCTTTACATATCTCTTGAGTTCGCTTTCCTTCTCGCCCTCGTGATATCCCTTGCCGTGCTGGGTGGAGACGACGATCGCGGTGCAGGCGACGGGCTTGCCGCCTTCGAAGCGCAGGGTCACTTGGCTCTTGCTGTCGGGTTCGAGGAAGGGAGCAGCGCCCGATTTCCGGTCCTGCGCCATCCGATGCAGGATCTTGTGACTGTAGTCGAGCGTGGCTGGCATCAGGTCGGGCGTTTCATCGCAGGCGAAGCCGAACATGATTCCCTGGTCGCCGGCGCCTTCGTCCTTGTTGCCACTGGCATCGACGCCCTGCGCAATCTCGCTCGACTGTCCGTGCAGGTAATTCTCGAACCTCAAGGTCCGCCAGTGGAAGCCGTCCTGCTCGTAGCCGATGTCTCGTACGACCTGGCGGACCAGTTCCTCGATCTCCTTGCCCGCGCCGGGTGCCCAGTAATCATTGTCAGCCCAATCGGCACGGCCTTCGTCGTACATGGGCTTGCAGCGGATCTCCCCCGCCAGAACGACCCTGTCGGTCGTGGTCATGGTTTCGCAGGCGACGCGCGCTTCCGGGTCTTTCGAAAGCATCAGGTCGACGATGGCATCGGAAATCTGATCGGAAACCTTGTCGGGATGGCCTTCGGACACGCTTTCGGAAGTGAAAAGATAGTTGGGGCGCATGCAGTGAAGTCCTCAGGGAAGGTAGCGATGCCCGTAACGGGCCGGTCTGTAGCGAGTTCCTAGACAGGCCATTTGCGATGCACAAGCACCGCAGTCCCGATAAGCAGCAGCGCCCACCCGAAGGCCAGCCAGTTCTGCAAACGCGCGAACAGCGTCGGTGCATGCGCGGGAGGAATGCGCCCGTCGATCCGGGCGGCAATTCCTTGTCCAACATGCTGGCGCACCACGCCGCGGGCATCAATCACGGCGCTGATCCCGGTGGTGGTCGCCCGCAGGACCGGGAGGCCTTCCTCGATCGCCCGCATGCGGGCCTGCGCCATATGCTGCGGCGGCCCCCAGGTGCCGAACCAGCCGTCGTTCGACGGGTTGAAGATGTAATCCGGGCGATTTGCAGGATCGACGGTCTGGCCGGAGAAGATAATCTCGTAACAGATCTGCACGCCCGCTTCACCCCATGGCCCAAGGTCGAGGGTACGCGGGCCGGGACCGGGCAGGAAATCGAGCGATCCTGCTACCAGCCGCGAGGCGCCGAGAGGCTCCAGCAGCCAGCGTAGGGCCAGATATTCGCCATAGGGCACCAGATGCGCCTTGCTGTAGCTGCCGACGATGTCGCCGTCGTCCGCCAGTGCGGTGACCGTGTTATAGGCGGCTACCGCTCGGCCTCCTTCGATCTCCAGGTCCACGGCACCGGTCAGCAGCACGCCTTCCGGCCCCATGATCCGCGCAATGCGGCGGCGGGCGAATTCCGGATCGCCGCCCGCAGTCGTCTGATCGTAATAGCGTTGCGGATAGCCGGGGCGAAGATAGTCCGGCACGCCCGATTCCGGCCAGAGGACGATCCTGCGACCGCTGCGTTCGCGCGGAGCGGTCAGATTGGCGAGGGTCGCGAATTGTGCCTCGAAGCGGGCGGGGTCATTGATCTCGGTCTGCTTCAGGTTCGGTTGCACGAGCGTGAACGGCATCTCCCCTTCGGCGCCCGGTCCGGCAGGCCAGAACATCCCCGCGACGATCCCGAGCGCGACAATCGCGAGAGGCAGCCATCGCCGCTGCGCCGCCAGGGCCCAGAGCATACCGCCCGCCAATACGACCAGACCCGAAAGCGCATAGGTGCCCATCCACGGCAGGACGGCGGCGATCCCCGGCCGGTCCCATCCGCCCAGAAAGACCAGCCCGAGCGGGTCCCATGCATAGCCTGTGAATACATGGCCGCGCAGCCATTCGCCGACGATCCAGCAGCCCGCCAGCACCGCGGCGAAGGGCCCGCGGCGCATGGCCCAGCCCAGCCGCCGTGCCACCATCGCGGCCAGTGCGGGATAGACGGCAAGGTAGAGCGACAGCAGCGGCACCGCCAGCCAGCCGAGAACGGGCGGCATCTCGGCCTGAAAGGTGAATGCGGTCGCGATCCAGTTATTCGCCAGCGTGAAATGGAACACGCCGAACACCCAGCCGCGCGCAAAGGCGGCCTTGGGCGTCGGGGCAGCGCGCACGAGAAATGCGAATGCGCCTATCGCCAGCAGGGTGGCTGGCCAGATATGCAGCGGCGGGAAGCCGATCGCCGCTACCAGGCCCAGCAGGGCCGAGGCGATCAGCGGATGCTTTTGCAGGATTCCGGCAATCGCCGAACCCTGCGCCACGGTTGTTTCCTTAGTGGTCGCAGGCGTTCCTGCCATAAGCCCGGTTCCGCCCCTCCGCCCGGCGTCAGCCGGCCTCGCGCATCGATTGAACGTCTTCTACGGCCTTGCGACGACGGCGCGGCGCCGGTTTGCTGTCTCCATCGCCTGCTTCGCCTGCCGATCCGATGGCCGGAGGCAGTGCGGCAGAGTCGATGGCCGTGCCATTCTCGTCGGCGGCCTTCCTGCGCGGGCTGCGGGCCGCTGCACGCGGCCTCTTCACAGGTGCATCACTGCGCACACCATCCGTATCCGCGCCGGTTTCAGCAGCACGGCGAACATTCCGGCGGCGCGGCTGGCGTTCGTCATCATCGCCGCCGGAAGCGTCCTGCATGTTCCCGCTGGCGCTATCTTCGTCACCGCTGTCATCATCATTGCGATCATTGCGGCTACGGCGTGACGGGCGACGCGTTGCACGATCCGCATCCTCGCTCTCGCGGCGATTGCGGAAGCGGTCTTCGCGCTCGTCCCGCTCGCTACCGTCCTGCTCGTCATCATCGTTGTTCCGGTCGGAACGGGGGTCGTTGTTTCTGTCGTTCCGCCCGTCATTTCGGCTATCGCTGCGCCCGTCACCGCGATTATCGTCGCCATCGCCGCGCTTGCCGCGTGCCTCGTCCTGCCGCGCCTTGTTATCCGCGATTACCCGGAAATAATGGTCAGCGAATTGCAGGTAATATTCGGTCTGCACCCGGTCGCCATTATGCTGGGCATCCTGTGCCAGCTTCTTGTACTTGTCGAGCATCTGCGGTGCATTGCCACGCGCACGGTTGTCGATCCGGTTCGCCTGACTGCCGCTGGCCCCGCCCTGCGGACGATTGGTGTTCCGGCCGCGCCGGCGATTGTTGTTGTTGCGATTATTGTTCAAAGGAGGTTTTCCCTCGTTCCCAGCCATCGGGATTTCATACCGTCAGGCTGCATGACCTCTCGCCACGAGTGCTGATTTGCAGTTTCGCGGGTGCTCCGTCTGTTCCCCGGCTGGCCCCCAAGCCCGTCCATTTCACAGATGCAGGAACTGGATCAGGGGACCGGCTGTTCGCCCGAAACACTGACCCTGCCCGATGAAGTAGCGAGAGCAGCCCGCTTTGCCAAGCCCCAACGGGCAGGAATGTTCAACAGGCACCATCCGGCCGCAGGACAAGCGCCCGCGGCCTGCCACCGAGATCCCGGTGTGTGGCCGCGCCGAAGCCCGCTGCTTGCGCCAGCGCGGTCACCGCTTTGGCCTGCGTCGCGCCAATTTCCAGCACACAAATCCCTCCCGGGTTCAGCAGGCCTGCCATTTGCGGGATCAGCAGCGCATAATCGTCAAGCCCCTGCGGCCCTGCGAACAAGGCGGCGGCGGGTTCGTGCAGGGCGACATCGGGCATCAGTTCGGCATCGTCCTCGACATAGGGCGGGTTGGCGATGACCAGATCGAAACGCCCCAGATCCGCCGCCCAGCCGGGTTCCGCCCAGCTGCGACGTTCCAGACGCGCGCGTTCCTCCAGCCCCAGTCGCGTGCCATTGCGGCAGGCGATCCGCAGGGCGGCAGCGGACTCGTCCATGCCCGTTCCGATGCTGTCTCCACGCTCGCACAGCAGGGTGAGTAGCAGGGCGCCCGATCCGGTACCGCAGTCGAGGATAGCCGCATTGGCGGGCATGACGGCCAGCGCCGCCTCGACCACGCTTTCGCTATCGCTCCGCGGGATCAGGACATCGGGTGAAACGACGAAGGAACGCCCGTAGAATTCCTGCAACCCGGTGATGTAGGCGACCGGTTCATGGGCACAGCGGCGCTGGACGAGCGTGCCGAAGACCGGCGGAACCGGCGTCCCCATGGCATGCAGCAGCATGTGCGACCGCGACATGGCGAGCGCATGGGCCATCAGCAATTCGGCATCGAGGCGGGCGGTATCGGAGGTTGCCGCCAGCAGCGCAGCCGCCTGCCGCAGGGCCTGCCCGACATTTGCTGCCGCTCCCGCCTGCTGCCCCATCACGCGTCCAGACTTGCGAGCCGCTTCGCCTCGTCCTCGGCGGTAAGCGCGTCGATGAGTTCCGCTAGGGCGCCGCCTTCAAGGATTTCCGGCAATTTGTGCAGGGTCAACCCGATACGGTGGTCGGTTACGCGGCCCTGCGGGAAATTATAGGTGCGGATGCGTTCCGACCGGTCGCCGCTGCCAACCATCGCCCGGCGCGCCTCGGCCTCGGCACCGTGTGCTTCGGCCCGTTTCAGATCGTAGAGCCGGGTTCGCAGCACCTGCATCGCCTTCTCCCGATTCTTGTGCTGGCTGCGCTGATCCTGCTGGATGACGACGAGGCCGGTGGGCAGATGGGTCAGGCGCACGGCGGAATCGGTGGTGTTGACATGCTGCCCGCCCGCCCCGCTGGCGCGGTAGATGTCGATCTTCAGATCGTTGGGATCGATGGTCACGTCGACCTCGTCCGCTTCGGGCAGCACGGCTACCGTTGCCGCCGAGGTGTGGATGCGCCCCCCGCTCTCGGTCACCGGAACCCGCTGCACCCGGTGAACGCCGCTTTCGAATTTCAGCCGGGCAAAGACATTGTTGCCGCGGATATTGGCGACGACTTCCTTGAACCCGCCGACATCGCTGGCGTTCATGCTGACGGTTTCGACCCGCCAGCCCTGCTCGGCGGCGAATTTTTCATACATCCGGAACAGATCGGCGGCGAACAGGGCCGCTTCGTCACCGCCGGTGCCAGCGCGGATTTCCAGCATAGCGGGCCGGGCATCGGCGGAATCGCGCGGCAGCATCGCCAGCGCCAATCGCCGTTCCGTTGCAGGCAGGATGCGGCGAAGCCTAGTCAGCTCCTCCTCCGCCAGTGCCTTCATTTCAGGATCGCTGCCCTCCAAGGCCTCCAACTCGCCGATCTCTACGCGCATCGCTTGAATTTCGCGGGCGATCTGCACCACCGGCTCCAGTTCGGCATAATCGCGGCTGGCGGCCGAAAACTCCTCCCCCTCCAGCGTTCCGCTCGCCATGCGGGCTTCCAGCGCGGCAAAGCGGTCGGTAATCTGGCGCAGCCTTTCGGCGGTAATGGTCATGCGGTGCCCGAAGCCGCGCTCAGGTCCGCGCCCATGTCCGTGCCCATGTCCGAGCGGGCCTTGAACATGTCGCCCAAGGCATCTTCCAGTCGCGACAAGTCGGCAGCATCGCCCTTCATCCGGTAATCAGGGGCGCTACCCCGCATCGACAGGGCAAGGATGGTGCGCGCACCCGATTTCACCGCCTTGTCATATCGCTTGCGCGGGCTGCCGCTCGCCAGCAGGTCGGCGGATAGTCCGGCGGTGCGAATCCGGCGCAGGGCGGCAATGGCAGGGGCCATCAAAGCGTCATCCTCGACCACGAGGATGCAATCCGCCGCGTCTTCGTCCTGCATGTCCAGCAACATCGCCAGGCGTTCGATGCCAGCGGCCCATCCGACCGCAGGCGTAGGCGCTCCGCCAAGGCTTTCCATCAGGCCGTCATAGCGCCCGCCGCCCAGGACCGTGCCTTGTGCGCCCAGTCGGTCGGTGACGAATTCAAAGGCGGTATGGCGGTAATAGTCGAGGCCGCGGACCAGCGACTGGTTGCGGACCCACGCCACGCCCGCCGCATCGAGGCCGGAAGTCACCGCGCCAAAGAAATCCCGCGCTTCGGCAGAAAGGAAACTGTCGATCCGGGGCGCATCGTCGACAAGGGTGCGGTCGCGCGAATCCTTGCTGTCGAGAATACGGAAGGGGTTCCTGTCCAGCCGGTCCTGACTGTCCTCGCTCAAATCCGCACGGTGTTCGCTGAAATGTTCGACCAGCGCGACGCGCCACGCTTCGCGGCTTTCCGCATCGCCCAGCGTGTTCAACTGCAGCGTGACCCCGTCTGCAATGCCGAGTTCCTGAAGCAGGTGGTCCGCCATGGTCAGCAGTTCGACATCCGCCTGCGGCTCGGCCGAACCGATCAGTTCGGCGTCGATCTGGTGGAACTGGCGATAGCGGCCCTTCTGCGGGCGTTCATAGCGGAACAGCGGGCCATGCGTGGCCAGTTTCAGCGGAACGTGCTGCTGCCAGCCATCTGTCAGGAACGCGCGGGCGATGCCGGCGGTGAATTCGGGACGCAGGGTCAGGGAATCGCCGCCGCGATCCTCGAAGGAATACATTTCCTTGGAGACGACATCCGTGGTTTCGCCCAGGGAGCGGCTGAACACCTCGGTTTTCTCGAACACCGGCATTTCCGCGCGGCGGAAGCGGTAGAGTTTGCGAATGCGCTCGAACGTCGCAACGACATGGGCGAAGGCTTCTGCCTCCGCGCCGAAAATGTCCTGCGTGCCGCGGATCGCCTGGGGTGTCTTGCTCATGGGCTTGCGCTTAAATGGCAAATGGCGGCCTATCAACAATCTTGGCTGCCATCTGCTGCCGAACGATCATGCCAAGGCGGCAAAATCCTGTTGGCGAAGGCAAAACCGCCCGCTAAGGCCCCGGCGCATGCAGATAGAGAAGATTCCCACGGGCGACAATGTCCCCGACAGCCTGAATGTCATCATCGAAGTCCCGACGGGCGGCGAGCCGGTCAAATATGAATTCGACAAGGATTCGGGGGCGCTGTTCGTCGACCGCATCCTGCACACGCCGATGCGTTACCCTGCCAATTACGGCTTCATCCCGCATACGCTGTCACCCGATGGCGACCCGCTGGACGCTCTGGTGATCGCGCGCAGCCCCTTCATTCCAGGCTGCGTGGTGCGCGCCCGCCCCATCGGCGTGCTGAAGCTGGAAGACGAGCATGGCGGCGATGAGAAGCTCGTCTGCGTGCCGGTCGACACGACCTTCCCTTATTACACCGATGTGGGCGAGCGGCAGGATCTGCCCTCGATCATCTTCGAGCAGATCGAGCATTTCTTCACCCATTACAAGGATCTCGAGAAGGAGAAATGGGTGCGCGTGGGCGAATGGGGCGATGCGGCGGAAGCCAAGCGCATAGTGATCGAATCGATCGACCGCGCCCGGAACGCCAAGACTTGAGTGAGAGGGCAGGGGCGCGCCGGTGCGGCCCCTGCCCGGTTCGATTTTCGGAGAGCCTGGCGCCAGCCTTATTCCACTGGCCGGCTGGAATCGAGGAGGTCATTCTCCCCCGGTTCGGCGGCGCGTTCGGCCTCTACCATGCGAAGAACCTCGTCGTCGGGGCGAACATCGGCGTGATCTTCGGTAGCAGCCGTGGGTACTGCGGGAGTGGCGGGGGTTCCACCGGACTCCGCCGCGATATTGCCGATAGCCGCAGCGCCTGCATCGCTCTCCGCGTTCCGGGATGACGCCTCCCCATCCTGCGCGGAACCGAGCGACAGCGGCGCGCCGCGCGGGTCGAAACGCAGGCGATAGATTGGCTCCGGCAGCGCAAACCCGGCCTTTTCCAGTGCCGCCTTCACCACGGCTATGGAGCGGCTGCGCGCCTTGAACCAGTCAGCCTCACGCTGGTCGATCCAGCCGAAGAACCGCAGGACGATGTTCGAATCGCCGACCTCGACAGTCCGGACCTCTGGAGCGGGATCGTCGAGAATATAGGGCAGTTGCGCCAGCATTTCGCGCCCCAGCGCGCGCGCCGCTTCCGGATCGTCATCCGCATCGATGCCGAGTTCGAAATCGAAGCGCCTCTGCGGGTTGCGGGTGAAATTGAGCAGCACCGCACCAAACACGGTCGCATTGGGGATCCGCAGATGATTGCCATCCAGCGTCATCAGGATGGTTGCGCGGCTGGTCAGGCGGATGACCCGGCCTTCATGTTCGTCGATCATCACGTGGTCATTGGCGCGGAAGGGCTGCCGCAGGCTCAGCATGAGGGAAGCGACGTAATTCTCGATCGTGTCGCGCATGGCGAAGCCCAGCGCGATGCCGACCACGCCCGCACCGCCCAGCACCGCACCCAGCAAGGCCCCTGCCCCGATGATGTCGAGACCGACGACGATCCCGCCAACGACGAATACGAAGCGGATCGCGCTGGCTATCAGCTCGGCGAGGAAGCCATTGGGCGCAATCCGCCGCCATATCGAAGAAAAGGAAGAGAGCAGATAGCCAATGGCGCCGATCAGGATCGCCACGCCGACAGCCAGCAGGAAGATCGGGATCATCTGCGTAAAACCGGCGATCCGTTCGGTCAGATCTCCCAGAGAGGACAGGCTGTTGTCGACCGACACATCGCGCGTCAGGCCATTGTCGACCGTGGCGACACCGGAAATGCGCGAGACGATCGCTTCGGCGCGCGCGATATCTTCTTCGGCCGGCACCTTGCCGCCGAGGATGACCACGCCTTCGTTCACCGTCACGCGAACGCCGGCGAAGGCAGGCAATTCGCCAAAGATACCTTCGATGCGGCGCGCGATGCGGCTGTCCGCTCCGGCATCGGCCTGATCGTCGATCGTGGGTTCGGCCGTCGCCTCGGCCGCAGGCTCCGGCGCGGGTGCGCCGGGCACCAGGGCCAGAGCCGGTGTAATCGCCAGGCTACAGAACCCTACAAAGATGAGCAAGACAGACGCCGGTATCTTGAGAAATGCAAAGATGTTCATGCCTCCGTTTCCTGCGCCAGCCCTGCCGCGTCAAGCCATGCGGCGATCTGCTGCGCGGCGCTGGTGCACCGCGACGGATATGGGGCAAATTCCGCCCCACCTGTCGCGCAGGGGGTTTCGCCCCGCCGCCGCAATGCTACATGATGAAGGCAACTGATGGGAACGACGACGATCGACAAGGAAGAACATTTTTCACGCGAAAACTCCGGCGCGGCTCCTTTGCAGGCTGACGATCCGGTGCTGCCGGGTGCGCCTGGCAGTGTCCCGGCGCTCACCGTACCCGATCTGGCCGAACCCGATACGGCCGATCCCGAAGTGCTGGACCGTGCCGCCGCTCCGCCTTTGCTGAACGGCGGTCTGGAGGTGGTCTCCATTGCGAAAAGCTATGACAAGCGCGCAATCCTCACCGACATTTCGCTGAGCGTGGCCAAGGGAGAGGTTCTCGGCCTGCTCGGCCCGAACGGCGCGGGCAAGACGACCTGTTTCTATTCCATCATGGGGCTGGTTCGTCCCGATTCCGGCCGCATCCTGATGGACGGGGAGGATGTCACCAAGCTGCCGATGTATCGGCGCGCGATCCTTGGTCTTGGCTATCTGCCGCAGGAAACCAGCATCTTTCGCGGCATGACCGTCGAACAGAACATCGAATGCGTGCTCGAGATGGTCGAACCCGACCGGGCCACCCGCGCCGCCGAACTCGAACGCCTGCTGGACGAATTCGGCCTGACGCGCCTTCGCACCAGCCCCGCCATGGCGCTTTCGGGCGGCGAGCGGCGCCGCTGCGAAATCGCGCGGGCGCTGGCGGCGAAACCTTCGATCATGCTGCTGGACGAACCCTTCGCCGGCATCGATCCGCTTTCCATCAGCGATATTCGCGACCTTGTGAAGGATCTGAAGCAGCGCGGGATCGGCGTGCTGATCACCGATCACAATGTGCGAGAGACGCTGGATATCGTCGACCGCGCCTGCATCATCTATGGCGGACAGGTGCTGTTCGCAGGGACGCCGGAAGATCTGGTCGCGGATGAAAACGTGCGCCGGCTTTATCTGGGCGAAGGCTTCACCTTGTGACCTGTGCGCCGCGCCTGAAGCCGGTACGGAATTGAGGCATGGCGATCGGCCCCCGCCTGGAGCTGCGGCAGTCGCAATCACTGGTGATGACGCCGCAATTGCAGCAGGCGATCAAGCTTCTGGCGCTGCCGAACCTCGAGATAGAAAGTTTTATCGGCGAGGCGCTGGAAAGCAATCCCCTGCTGGAAGCGGGCGAGGTCAGCCGCGAGGAGGAGCCGGGCGGAGCGGCAAACGGCTCGGATGACGGACCTTTTGACCAGAGCGCCGACAGTCTCGCCTCTGGCGGGGACGCAGCACTCGATATCGATCCCGCCGCGCTGGATGGCGACCGCGAAACGGGTGACGGGGAATGGGGATCGGCCATCCCGGCGGGCGGCACGGGTGCCGAGGGGCCGGATATCGACGAGCGGGGCGCGGATGGGCCTACCCTTGCGCAGCATCTCGACAGCCAGATCGGCGCCGCTGCGGCGAACGAGCGGCAGGCATTCATCGCGAGGACGCTGATCGGCCTGCTGGACGAAGCCGGCTATCTCGCCTCCAGCCTGCTCGATGTTGCGGGTGATCTGCAGGTGCCGCTGGCGGAGGTGGAAGCCGCCCTTGCCGTGATCCACACGCTCGACCCCACCGGCGTCGGGGCGCGCAGCCTTTCGGAATGCCTCGCCCTGCAGGCCCGCGAAGCGGACCGGTACGACCCCTGCATGGAAAACCTGATCGACAATCTGGATCTCGTCGCGAAAGGCGATTTCCGCCGCCTGAAGCGCATCTGCAATGTCGATGACGAGGATTTCGCCGAGATGCTGGCCGAATTGCGCAGTTACGATCCCAAGCCAGGCATCGCCTATGGCGGCGGGGTCAGCGCCGCCATCGTGCCTGACGTTCTGCTGGCACCGGCGCAGGGCGGCTGGGACATTGCGATCAACCCGGCCAGCTTGCCGCGCCTCGTGGTCAACCGCCCCTATTATCTGTCGCTGAGGGGCGGTTGCAGCGGGGCCGAGGCGAAGGCATGGCTGCGCGAAAAGCTGTCCGACGCCAACTGGCTGATCAAGGCGCTGGACCAGCGGCAGAAGACCATTCTGAAGGTTACGGCGGAAATCGTGGAGCAGCAGGAAGGCTTCTTCCGGCGGGGCATTTCGGAACTCAAGCCGCTGACCCTGCGCATCGTGGCCGACGCCATCGAGATGCACGAAAGCACGGTCAGCCGGGTTACCAGCAACAAATATCTGCATTGCCCGCGCGGTACGTTCGAACTGAAATATTTCTTCACCAGCGGAGTCGGCAGCGCCGATGGCGATGGGGCGAGCAGCGCCGCTGTCAAGGCGGCGATCCGCAGTCTGACCGATGCGGAGGATGCGAAAAACGTGCTTTCCGACGACCGACTGGTGGAATTGCTGAAGGAACAGGGTTACGATCTCGCCCGCCGGACAGTAGCGAAATATCGGGAGGCTGCGGGCATCGGCAGCAGCGTCCAGCGGCGGCGGCAGAAGAAATTGCGCGGCCTGTAAGAAATTCGGGCATCATCTGCCTGACCATTTACACAAGATTAACCTTTTCCGTTCATCCCTTGTGTGGTTAACTCCGGTCAACACCTTTACAGGGGATTACGAACGGAGTTCCGGGCTAACAGGGGGGGATTGATCCCATGCGCGTTCTGCTGATCGAAGACGAACCAACGACGGCGAAGGCCATCGAACTGATGCTGACGACAGAAGGTTTCAACGTCTATTCGACCGATCTTGGCGAAGAAGGCCTCGATCTGGGCAAATTATACGATTACGACATTATCCTGCTCGATCTCAACCTGCCCGATATGCACGGTTATGACGTTCTCAAGAAATTGCGCGTCGCCAAGGTGCAGACGCCGGTGCTGATCCTGTCGGGCATTGCCGAGATGGACAGCAAGATCCGCAGCTTTGGCTTTGGCGCCGACGATTACGTGACGAAGCCCTTTCACCGCGAGGAACTGATCGCGCGCATCCATGCCGTGGTTCGCCGTTCCAAGGGGCACAGCCAGTCGGTCATCCGCACCGGCAAGCTGGCGGTCAACCTGGATGCCAAGACGGTCGAGGTCGACGGCGCGCGCGTCCATCTGACCGGCAAGGAATATGCGATGCTGGAACTGCTCTCGCTTCGCAAGGGCACCACGCTGACCAAGGAGATGTTCCTCAACCATCTGTATGGCGGCATGGACGAACCCGAACTGAAGATCATCGACGTCTTCATCTGCAAGCTGCGCAAGAAACTGTCGCACACCTGCGGCGGTGAAAACTACATCGAGACCGTCTGGGGCCGAGGTTACGTCCTGCGCGATGATGAGGATGCCGCCGAAGCGGCGTGATCGCCGCACGTGATGAATGCAGGCCCGGCTGCCGCTTGAGAGCGCGGGAAAATACTGTATCTGCGCGGGCATGACAGCGCATAAATCCGGCGATCCCACGACGCTCAACCGCTTGTACGGCCGCACCCAGTCGCGGGGTTTGCGGAAAGGTCAGCAGGAGCTGGTCGACCGGTTTCTGCCAAAGATTGCAGTTCCGGATAGCGGCCCCGTCACGGCACGGCGCCTGTTCGGGCAGGATGTGCCGCTGCATTTCGAGATCGGCTTCGGTGCGGGCGAACATCTGGCCTATCGTGCCGATCTGCTGCCCGATCACGGTTTCATCGGCGCCGAACCCTTCGTCAACGGCGTCGTCGGCGCTCTGGCCCACGTGCGGGACAAGGGCCTCGGCAACGTCCGCATTCAGTTGGGCGATGCGCTCGAGGTGCTCGCCCGCGTACCCGACGGGGCGCTCAGCTTCGTCTATCTGCTGCACCCCGATCCCTGGCCCAAGGCCCGCCATGCCAAGCGGCGGATGATGAATGACGGCCCGCTGGACCTGATCGCGGCCAAGCTGAAGCCGGGTGGAGAGTTCCGCTTCGGCACCGATCATGATATTTACCTGCAGCACGCCCTGATGGTCATGCGCCGCCATACGCATCACTTCGAATGGCTGGTGGAGGGGCCGCATAGCTGGCAGCAACGCCCCGGCGGCTGGTGCGAAACCCGCTACGAGGCGAAGGCCCGGCGGCAGGGACACGAGGTCTGGTATTTCCGCTATCGCCGGCGCTGAGGCCTTGGCGGTCCTTACATCCGGAACGCCCGTCCACTCTCGCCGCTTGAGCCTGCAACGATTGTCGGAGCAAGGACGATTGACGCAGGGCAGACCGACAAGCGCTCATCATCGGCGGATCAGGCGGCCTCGGCCTGACGGGTGAACTGGCACATCGGGGCTGGCATGTGACCGCCAGCCAGCCCCGATGCGGATGGACCCGAAAAGCTGGCGGCCAAGGCGGCCTCTAACCGACCACTCCTGCCGCAGCGAGCACGGCGAGAGTGAGCACATCGGGCGCGATCGCGGTCATCGGCGCGATCTGGACCGGCTTTTCCATGCCGATCATCATCGGGCCGATCGTCGGGTTCCCGGCCAGTTCGCGCAGCAGCTTGGCCGACAGATTGGCCGATTGCAGACCGGGCATGATCAGCACGTTGGCCGGGGCCGACAGACGACTGAACGGATAGAGTTCCATGACCTTTGCGTTCAGGGCCGCGTCGGGCGCCATCTCGCCTTCATATTCGAAATCCGCCCCTTCCTCGTCCAGCAGATGCACCGCGCCGCGGATATTTTCCAGCCATTTGCCACTGGGGTTGCCGAAGGTGGAATAGGACAGGAAGGCAACGCGCGGTTCATGCCCCAGCCGCCTTGCGACCGCAGCGGTTTCGCGGGCGATATGCGCCAGTTCTTCCTTGGTCGGACGCTCGTTGATCGTCGTATCGGCAAGGAAGGTCGTGTAATTCTTGCCGATCATCAAATGGATGCCGAAAGGCACCTGCCCCGGCTTGGGGTCGAGAACGAGGCTCACTTCCTTCATCGTCTGTGCAAAGGGGCGCGTGAGGCCCGAAATCATGGCCTCGCCATGGCCGAGCGCCAGGAGCAGCGAGGCGAAGACGTTGCGGTCCTGATTGACCATGCGGCGCACGTCGCGTTCGGTATAGCCGCGCCGCTGCAAACGCTGATAGAGATATTCCACCATTTCCGGCACATGCTCGGAATCATTGGAGTTCTGGATCTCGAAGCTGGCCGGATCCTCGATGGCGAGTTCCTCCAATTTGGCCAGCACCGCATGGGTTCGGCCGACAAGGACGGGCGTGCCATAGCCGAAATCGCGGAACTGGATGGCGGCGCGCAGCACGACATCCTCTTCGGCTTCGGCGAAGACGACCCGCTTGGGGTGCTTTTGCGCCTCTTCGTAGACGCGGGTCAGAACCGAGGTGGTCGGGTTGAGGCGTGCTTTCAGGCTGAGGCGGTAATCCTCGAAATCCGCGATGGAATCCTGCGCCACGCCGGAATCCATCGCGGCCTTGGCCACCGCGCTCGAAACCCGTTCCATCAGGCGCGGGTCGAACGGGGCGGGAATGATGTAGTCGCGGCCGAACTGGTGCTGAACACCGTAAGCGGCGGCGACTTCCTCGGGCACGCGTTCGCGCGCCAGTTCCGCGATGGCTCGGGCGGCGGCAATCTTCATTTCCTCGTTGATCGCAGTGGCGCGCACATCCAGCGCGCCGCGGAAGATGAAGGGGAAGCCGAGGACATTGTTCACCTGGTTCGGATAATCCGATCGCCCTGTGGCGATGATCGCATCGGGGCGCACCCTTTTCGCCTCGTCCGGCATGATTTCCGGCACCGGGTTGGCCATGGCGAAGATGATGGGCTGATTCGCCATTTTCTCGACCCATTCCGGCTTCAGCGCACCGGCAGCCGAGAGGCCGAGGAAGATATCCGCACCGTCGAGTGCTTCTTCCAGCGTGCGCGCCTCGGTCGCCACGGCATGCGCGCTTTTCCACTGGTCGACATCCTTGCGCCCGGGATAGATCGGGCCGGTACGGTCGCAGACGATTACATTATCGTGGCGCACGCCCATGGCTTTTACCAATGCCGTGCAGGCCAGCGCCGAGGCACCCGCCCCGTTCACCACCATCTTCACGTCCTTCAGATCGCGGCCGGTCAGGTGACAGGCATTGATCAGTCCGGCAGCCGCGATGATGGCGGTGCCGTGCTGGTCGTCATGCATGACGGGGATGTTCATGCGTTCGCGCAGCGCCTGTTCGATGATGAAACATTCGGGTGCGGCGATATCTTCCAGATTGATGCCGCCAAAGGTCGGCTCCATCAAGGCGACGGCCTCGATGAACTTGTCCGGGTCTTCGGTGTCGAGTTCGATATCGATGGAATCGACATCGGCGAACCGCTTGAACAACACGGCCTTGCCCTCCATCACCGGCTTGGATGCCAGCGCGCCCAGGTTACCCATGCCGAGAATGGCCGTGCCGTTGGAAATGACTGCAACCAGGTTCGAGCGCGCCGTATAGCGGGCTGCCATCGCCGGATCGTCGGCAATCGCCTGGACGGGCGCGGCAACGCCCGGCGAATAGGCGAGGCTGAGGTCGCGCTGAGTCGCCATCGGCTTCGACGCGATGATCTCGATCTTACCCGGGCGCAATGTCTCGTGATAGAACAGCGCCTCGCGCGTGGTGAAGCCGCCCTTGCGTTCCTCCGCAACCGGCTGGTCCGAAACACTCTCCGGCGTTGCGGTCTGGTCGGTGTGATTGTCTTTGCTGTCGGCCACGGCATGTTCCCCAAGGGTGAATTTCCGCCGCTGGCCTAGGGGAAAGCCGGCGCGGAATACAGGGGGCAATCAGGGGAAACCGCCGCGGCGCTTGTTCCGAATCGCCGCTGCCTCGGCTAACGCTGCCGCATGGCCGCGAAACCCACGCCGATGATGACTCAATATCTGATGCTGAAGGCGCAGGCGGCGGGGTGTCTGCTGTTCTACCGGATGGGCGATTTCTTCGAACTGTTCTTCGACGATGCGCGCAAGGCGGCGGCAATTCTGGACATCGCGTTGACGACGCGGGGCGAACATGACGGCGCACCCGTGCCGATGTGCGGTGTGCCGGTCCATGCGGCGGAGAATTACCTGGCGCGGCTGATCAGGGCAGGCTGCCGCGTGGCCATCGCCGAACAGGTGGAGACACCGGCGGAGGCGAAGAAGCGCGGCGGATCGAAGGCGCTGGTGAAGCGCGACATCGTGCGCTTGGTCACGGCCGGCACGCTGACGGAAGAAGCGCTGCTGGAACCGCGCCGCGCGAACCGGCTGGCGGCGCTGTGCGTGGTCCGCGGCCAGCTGGGAATTGCTTCCTGCGATATTTCGACCGGCCGGATGGAGCTGGAGGAAACGAGGGAGGAAGAACTCGCCGCCATTCTTGCCCGTGTCGGCGCAAGCGAACTGATCGTGCCGGACGATCTGCCGACCGGTGATTCTCCTGCGGTGCCGGTGATTCCTGCGGATGCGGTCAGCAGGCCTGCGCAAAGTTTCGACAGTGCATCGGGTGCCGAACGCCTGCAGGCGCTGCATGGCGTGGCGACTCTGGACGGTTTCGGCAATTTCGGACGCGCCGCCCTGGCCGCAGCTGCGGGGTTGATCGCCTATCTGGATCACGTCGGACGCGGATCGCTCCCCTTGCTGCTCCCGCCGGTGATGCGCGGCAATGATGCGGCGCTGGCGATGGACGAAGCGACCCGCGCCAGCCTCGAGATCGTGCAGACGCAGGACGGCCGCCGCGAAGGCAGCCTGCTTGCCGCGATCGACCGCTGCGTCACGGGTGCCGGTGCGCGGCAACTGGCGGAAGACCTTTCAGCGCCCCTGCTGTCGCGGGACGCCATAGAGGAACGGCTGGCGCTGATCGCATGGCTTCATGCCGATACCATGCTGCGCGGCGATCTGCGGGCCGCGATGCGCAGCCTGCCCGATATCGGCCGCGCCCTTGGCCGGGTGGCGGCGGGACGCGGAAGTCCGCGCGATCTAGGCCAATTGCGCGACGGGCTGGGCGAGGCGCGGCGCATTCGTGACCATCTGCGGGAACGGGACGACCTGCCGCCGCTGCTGGACGGGCTGCTGCCGCATCTCGGCGGGCATGGCGCTCTGGTCGATCTGCTGTCCCGCGCCCTCGTGCCCTCGCCGCCCACGGAACGCAGCCAGGGGGGCTACATCGCCGAAGGGCTGGACGCGGCTCTCGACGAATTGCGGCAGGTATCGGGCAATGCCCGCCGCGCCATTGCCGCGATGGAAAGCCGCTACCGCGAGGAAACCGGCGTCGCCGCGCTGAAGATCAGGCACAATGGCGTGCTCGGCTATTTCATCGAGGTGCCCGCACGCCACGCCGATGCGCTGATGGCGCAGGACAGCGGCTTCACTCACCGGCAGACGATGGCCGGCGCGGTGCGCTTCAACTCGCTGAAATTGCATGAGGAGGCCAACCGTATCGCCGAGGCCGGCGGCCGGGCGCTGGCGGCCGAGGAAGAGCATTTCAGCCGCCTGTGCGGCGAGGTCGGGGAACATCGCCGGTCCATCGCCCTGACTGCGGAGGCGCTGGCCCGGCTGGACGTGTCTGCGGGACAGGCCGAACGAGCCGCCGAAGGGCATTGGTGCCGGCCAGCGGTCACGAACTCTAGCGTGCTGTCCATCACATCGGGGAGGCATCCGGTGGTGGAAGCGGCGCTGGAACGCAGCGGCAGGCGCTTCGTCGCCAATAATTGCACCCTGAGCGAGAGTGACCGGCTGTGGCTGATCGGCGGTCCGAACATGGGCGGCAAATCCACTTACCTGCGCCAGAATGCGCTCATCGTCCTGCTGGCACAGGCCGGTGGTTACGTCCCGGCGGAGAGCGCCGAAATCGGGCTGGTGGATCGTCTGTTCAGCCGCGTCGGTGCATCCGACAACCTGGCGCGGGGACGTTCCACCTTCATGGTCGAGATGGTGGAGACCGCGGCCATCCTGGCGCAGGCAACACCGCGCAGCTTCGTCATACTGGACGAGGTCGGCCGGGGGACGAGCACTTACGATGGTTTGGCGCTGGCCTGGGCGGTCGTGGAGGCGGTGCATGAAAACAATTGCTGCAGGTGCCTGTTCGCCACCCATTACCATGAATTGTCGCGCCTCGCGGACAGTTGCGATGCGCTTTCGCTGCACCATGTCCGCGCCCGCGAATGGAAGGGCGAACTGGTCCTGCTGCACGAACTGGCAACCGGCCCGGCCGACCGATCCTATGGCCTGGCCGTTGCCCGGCTTGCCGGTGTGCCGGAACAGGTCGTGGAGCGGGCGCGATCCGTGCTCGACAGGCTGGAGAAGACCCGCGCGGAAACCGGCGGGCTGGCGGCAGGTTTGGGCGAACTGCCGCTGTTTGCCGCCGCGGCCGAGGAGGCGGAATGCGATACGCTTCGCGACCGGTTGCGCAGCGTCGATGTCGATGCGCTGACCCCGCGCGATGCACTCGACCTGCTGTATGAATTAAAGGAAGAAATCGGTGCCACCGATCGTTAACCCGGCTGCGCTATCCTGCGGCAGATGCGCAGAAATCCGCTCCGGGGCCGATATGTCGCCATGGCTTTTGCCGGATTCACGCTCCTGACCGCAGCAGCGCTCGTCGGAACCGATAAGGATGAAGGCGTGATCTCTGCGGCCGCTGACCGGATGACCGATCCTGCGGGCACCGAGCCGCAGGATTATTCGGAAGGTTTGCCTGCCGACATTGCCGATCTGGGGCAGGACGTTGTTGCCTTCGCCGCGGACGACGATCTGATCGACGATGCCGAAGGACTCGATCCGACGCCCATGTCGGACACGCCCGACCCGGTACTGCTGGATGCCGGTCCTTCGACGGGCGATACGATCGAACCGGTTGCGGAACCGGGTGCGGGTGATAGGCTGCCTGCCGATGAGCGACGATACGAACTCCTCGAATGATTCCTCGATCGATCTGGCCGAACAACGGACCGATCTCGCCGAGGATCGCAATATCATGGCCGTGGAGCGGACCTTCGCCGGCTGGATGCGAACGGCCTTTGCTGCCATCGGCATCGGACTGGCGTTCCGCGCGGTGTTCGGTGAATTCCAGCCGCCCTGGCTGGCCAAGGCCATCGCCACGATGTTCGTCGCGGCAGGCGGTATTCTGGCCATTGTCGCGCAGCGGCGCACCTGCAAGACGATGGCACGCCTCAATTCTCACCGGATGAAGCCCGCCTCGACACCCAATTTCCGCCTGCTTGGATTTGCCGTCGCCTTCGGGGCGGCAGTGCTGATTGCGGGCCTTTGGGTTCTGAACAATGGCGAGGTCGCTCCGTCCACCTGACGGAAACGACCGGCTGCGTCAGGTGCCGTCGCCGCGCAGGCCATCGGGTTTGTGGCCCTTGCCATATTTATCGACATTGTCGTCGTGGTTCGGCTCGCCGCGATAGGCATCCATGTCGATGCGCCCCGAGCTTTCCATGTCGCGCATGTGATCGACGGTATCCTGCGTCGAATCGTTCATCAGCCCGCTCTTGCTATCGCTTTTGACGCTTTCGGTCGGGCTGGGGGTGGCAGGCGTCAACCCCCGTGCGTCTTTCGCAACTTCCTGCGCCTGATTGCGGTGATCGTCCTGCTCGTCATTGTGCAATTCGGGTGCAAGTTCGCTCATTCGCTGTTCCTTGCTCTCGCCCACGCCGCTTTTGTCACTCTTCTGCTTGTCGCTGCTCATGGCGAATTCTCCTTTGCCGCATCAACGACCGGGGCTGGCGCCATGTTCCCGCCTTAACGGGTCGGGACAGGCTCCTGCCCGGAATAATCGTAGAAGCCTCGCCCACTCTTGCGGCCGAGCCAGCCGGCCTCGACATATTTGACCAGCAACGGCGCGGGCCGGTACTTGCTGTCGCCCGTGGTGTTATACAGCACCATGATAATATCGAGGCAGGTGTCCAGCCCCACGAAATCCGCCAGTTCCAGCGGGCCCATCGGGTGATTGAGGCCTATGCGGCAGCCCTTGTCGATATCGGCGACATCGGCGGTGCCCTGCCCCAGCACGAAAACTGCCTCGTTGATCATCGGCAGCAGGATGCGGTTGACGACGAAACCCGGCTCGTCCTGTGCTTCCACCACTTCCTTGTTCAGCCGCTTTGCGAACTGGCGCACGCGCGCCACCGTGTCGTCGCTGGTGGCAAGGCCGGGAATCACTTCGATGAGGCCCATGACCGGCACCGGGTTGAAGAAATGCAGCCCGATGAAGCGGGCAGGGTCGGGGCTGGCCTGCGCCATGCGGGTGATGGGAATTGAACTGGTATTGCTGGCGAGTATTGCATCGCCTCGCAGCACCTTGCCCGCTTCGGCGAAAATCGCGCGCTTTACCGCTTCCTTTTCGGTTGCGGCCTCGATGATCAAATCGGCATCGGCCATTGGTTCATAACTGGCGACCGGCGTGATCCGCGCCAGAGCGCTCTCAGCTACGCCAGCTTCGATCTTGCCGCGCGAAATCATGCGCGCGAGTGCCGCGCCGATCTTTTCGCGCGCCTTTTCCGCGACTGCGAGATCGACATCGGAAAGCATCACCTCCATTCCGTGTCGGGCGATGGTCTGGGCGATGCCCGAACCCATCTGGCCCGCGCCGATTACGGCCACTTTATTGATCACTTTGAATCCTTCGCAGATGCAGCATGGATGGCTGCGCTAGAGCATCGGGATCGAAACTTCCAGCCTACGGAACATGCCTGATGTGCAGATCAGCGGCTGCCGCCGGGAACCCATTTGACGTCCGACCCGCCATTGTCGTTCAGCACCCGTGCCAGCACGAACAGAAGATCGGACAGGCGATTGACATAGGCGATCGCCGCCGGATTGATCGCCTCTTCTTCGGCCAGCCGGGTCATCGCCCGCTCTGCCGCGCGAGTCGTGGCGCGGGCGACATGAGTTCGTGCCGCAGCCTCGCTGCCGCCGGGCAGGACGAAGCTGGTGAGCGGTCCGAGGTTTTCGTTGAAGGAGTCGATCGCCTGTTCGAGCCAGTCGGTCTGCGCCGGAACGATCCGCAGGACCATGTCCGAAGGTGCAAAATCATCCTTGTCGTCCGCTGGCGTGGCGAGATCGGCACCGAGATCGAACAGGTCGTTCTGCACCCGCATCAGCGCATCGCGATGTAGGGTGTCCTTCAGCGCGGCGGCAGCAAGACCAACGGCGCTGTTCGCCTCGTCCACCCGGCCGATCGCTTCGATCCGCAGGGCGTGTTTTGCAGCGCGCGAGCCATCGACGAGGCCCGTAGTGCCATCATCGCCCGTTCGCGTGTAAATCTTGTTCAGCTTTACCATGATGCGATCGGATCAGTTGCTGATCATCAGTAAAACCGCCACCACCAGAACCGCAAGGGCCTGATATTTGATGCGGGCGAACATCATCTTGTTCTGCATCAGCTGCATGTCGGTAGCATCCTGCCCCTCCCCCGTTTCGAGATCGATCTTGGTGCTTTTCATGAAGGCGATGATGCCCCGCACGAGAGAATAGACGACAAGTCCGCACAGGACGACAAGCAGGATGACGAGCAGAGTGTTCATGCCTTGCCATATAGGCCCGGCGGCGGCGGAATGCTAGAACAGGTGCAGCCCTGAAGGCAGCCGCCCCTCGCGCAGGGCGCGGGCCAGTTCCAGCCCGTCCTCACCGGCATGGCGGCGGCTGGCGAGCGATGCCGACAGGCGGCTTTTCGCCAGCTTCTCGCCGCTTTCGTCCCGGACCAGCGGATGGTGGAGCCATTGCGGAACCGGCAGGCCGAGCAGGGCCTGCAGCAGGCGATGCACATGCGTGGCGGCAAACAGATCCTGCCCCCGCGTGACCAGCGTCACCCCATCGGCCGCATCGTCCAGCGTCGCGGCCAGATGATAGGCGGCAGCGGCATGTTTCGGCACCAGGACGATATCGCCCAGCAGATCGGGCCGGGCGTTCTGCGGTCCGGCGCGCATGTCGGTCCAGCGCAGGGGGCCGGTGCGCCGCATGGCTTCGATGATGTCCAGCCGCCAGGCGACGGGCCGGGTGCCAGGCTCCTCTGCCGCATCGCTCAGGCCCGTCTTGCAGATGCGGCACCGGGCGGGCGCGGTGCCACCTGCGGAACGCTCCTCGGCGGCGGGCCTGTCGCGGGCCTGTTCGGTCCGGCTGCAGCGGCAGGGATAAAGGAGGCCATCGGCCTTCAGGCGATCGGCAGCCCGTGCATAGTCATCCAGCCGCAGCGACTGTGCCGGAACTTCGCCGAATTGGAGGCCGAGCCATGTCAAATCGGCGCGGAATTCCGCCGCCATGTCAGGCCGGGCGCGGGCCGCATCCACATCCTCGATCCGCAGCAGCGCAAGGCCGCCTTCCGCTTCTGCCGCATCATGCGCGACGATGGCCGACAGAGCATGGCCAAGGTGCAGCGGACCGTTGGGACTGGGGGCGAAGCGCGAGACGATCATGATCTGCATGACGTTAGCGGACCCGCGCAATTAACGGAATGGCTGTGGAGGGGCAGACGTAACAGGGTTGATTTTTTCCTTCGGCAATGGTCCCTGTACAACCATCAGGAGGGAACGCCGACCGTGTTCAAGGCCGATCTGATCGAAACAGCCGCGCGCTTTCGCAGCGCCGAGGAAGATGCGACGCGCAGTCCGCAATCCTGCCCGGCGCTGGTGCTGAACGCCGACTACACGCCGCTGTCCTATTATCCCCTCAGCATCTGGCCCTGGCAGACCGCGATCAAGGCGGTGTTCCTCGACCGGGTGGATATCATCGCCAGCTATGACCGGAACGTGCATTCGCCATCGCTCGACATGCAGATACCTTCGGTCATCGCGCTGCGCCAATATGTGCGGCCCAGCGAATTTCCGGCCTTCACACGGTTCAACCTGTTCCTGCGCGACCGTTTCGCCTGCCAATATTGCGGCGACAACAGCCATCTTACCTTCGATCACGTCATTCCCCGGCGAATGGGCGGGAAAACGACGTGGGAGAATATCGTCACCGCCTGTGCGCCCTGCAATATGAAGAAGGGCGGGCGCACCCCCTCGCAGGCGCATATGACGCAGGTGCGACCGATCCGCCCGACCAGCTGGCAATTGCAACAGCGGGGCAAGCGGTTCCCGCCAGGTTTCCTGCACGAGACCTGGCGCGACTGGCTGTATTGGGACATCGAGCTGGAAGCCTGACGCCCAGCTCCGCCGATCAGGTCACGGCGGCCCGCCTGCGAAATTGGTCCCGGTCCCATTCCCGATTGGTGATGACCTGCCGCAGAATATCCGCCGCCTGCCAAAGATCGCCAAACGACAGATAGGCGGGGGCGAAGCCCAGCCGCAAAATGTCCGGATCGCGGAAATCGCCGATCACTCCGCGTGCGATCAACGCCTGGCTGATGGCATAGGCTTCGTCGTGGCGGAACGACAGCTGGCTGCCCCGTTCCGCGCCATTCGCGGGGCTGACCAGCTCCAAGGTGAGGTTCATCTGCTCGAGGCATTCGAGGAAGAAAGCTCCCATTTTCAGCGATTTCTCGCGCAAATTGGCGATGCCGATCTCTGCAATCAGGTCCACTCCGACTTCAAGCGCGCTGAGGCCCAGCACCGGGGGCGTCCCGGCGAGCATCCTTTCGATACCCGGCGCAGGAGCATAATCGTCAACGAAAGCGAAAGGCCGTTCATGGCCGAACCAACCCGTCAGCGGCTGTGCCAGCCTGTCGTGGTGCCTGCGCGCGGCATAGGCGAAGGCTGGCGCGCCCGGCCCGCCATTCAGATATTTATAGCCGCAACCCACCGCGAAATCGGCGTTGCAATCGTTCAGCACGACCGGCACCGCACCGGTCGAATGGGACAGATCCCAAAGCACCAACGCGCCGGCATCCTGCGCAGCGGCGGTCAGCGCCCGCATGTCGTACATCGCACCGGTCTTGTAGTGAACATGGGTCAGCATCAGCAGGGCCACGTCGCCCGAGAGTGCCGCCGCGATGCCATCGCGTTCGGCCAGCCGGCGCTCCGCCAGTCCCTGCCGCTCCAGACCGGCGATCATGTAAAGATCGGTCGGGAAATTGCCGGCTTCTGACAGGATCACCTTGCGCGCGTTCAGACCGGCACCGCCTGCCTGCCGCGCCTGCATGTCCAGCGCCGCGGCGATCAGCTTGAACAGATTGACCGAGGTGGAATCGCAGGCGATCACCTCCTCCGTATCGGCGCCGATCAGCGGCGCGATCTTCGCCCCGACCCGCCGCGAAAGCGAAATCCAGCCTGCGCCGCCGCTCCCCGCATCGTTCCAGCTACGGATCAGCCCCTGACCCCATTCCCCGGTCACCACCTGCGCCATGCGTTCGCAGGTGGCCTTCGGCAGAGCGCCAAGCGAATTGCCGTCGAGATAGATGATCCCGTCCGGCAGATGAAAACGCTCGCGATAGCGGGCGAGCGGATCGGCCTTATCGCGGCGGACAGCTTCCTTGCGCAAATTCATGCCAGTTCACGCAGGATTGCACGGCAGAGGCCGGCATCGCCGCCTGCTATCTTCAGCGGCAGGGCGATCAATTCATACCGCCCCGGCTTGATCTCATCCAGGACCAGCCCTTCCAATATCCGCATATCAGCCTTCAGCACGGCCAGATGCGCCGCCATGTCCTTGGAATCCTGCGGGTCGAGCGATGGCGAGTCCAGTCCGACCAGCTTCACGCCCTGCACCGCCAGCCAGTCGATCGCCTCTGGCGCGATGGTGGTAAAGCTGTCGGGCCAGGCATGATGGGGAAATTTGTCGAAGGTGCGGAACAGCACGCGATCGGTGCTTTCGATATCCGGCAGATCGCCGATACCGATGACGGGGCCGGCATCGCGGGCATCGACCACCAGGCATTCGCCGATATAAGGGTCGAGAGCGAGGCTGGCGGCATCACCCGCATCATGGGCGTAATGCAGCGGGGCATCGCCATGCGTGCCCGAATGGGTCGACATCGTCATGCGTGCCACGTTTACCGGCGAACCGTCCTCCATTCGCCAGCTGCGCTCCAGCGTGAAATCGGTATCGCCCGGCCAGACCGGCAGACCGGGACGCAGGGTCTGCGAAATGTCATGGATGCGCCTGGCGGATTTCCAGCTGCTCATATTTCGGTCCTCACCGACAGCAATTCGGGGAAGAAGGTCTGCTCGAGCACCTTGGCGAGATAGGCCACCCCGGCGGTACCGCCCGTGCCGCGCTTGAAGCCGATGATCCGCTCCACCGTCTTGAGATGGCCGAAACGCCAGCGCTGGAAGTGATATTCCAGATCGACCAGCTTTTCCGCCAGTTCGTACAGATCCCAATGCTCTTCGGGATTGCGGTAGATGTCGGCCCATGCAGCTTCCACGGCTTCGCTCGGCTGCCATGCCCCGCCCGTCTCACGGTTCAGCACGTCACCGGGAATGGCAAAGCCGCGCCGCGCCAGCAGCCGCACCGCCTCGTCATAAAGGCTGGGGCGGTCCAGTTCGGCGCGCAATTCGCGCGCCACTTCGGGCGTTGCCTCGTGCATGGTGACCATGTCGGGATTGCGCCCGCCCAGCATGAATTCCATCAACCGGTATTGCGCCGACTGAAAGCCCGACGAAGTGCCGAGAAACGGGCGCACACGCGAATAGTCGTGCGGCGTCATGGTCGACAGGACTTCCCAGCTGTGGATCAGCTGGTTCTGCGCCCGCGCCACCCGCGCCAGCATCTTGAAGGCGGGCCGCAGATCGCCCGCGATGATCCCCTGCCGCGCGGCGCGCAATTCGTGCAGGCAGAGTTTGAGCCACAATTCGCTGGCCTGATGCACCACGATGAACAGCATTTCGTCGTGAGCATCCGACGCCGGATGCTGCGCCGACAGAATGCGATCAAGATCCAGATAAGAGGCGTAGGTCACGTCAGACGGCATGAAGCGCACCCTTCATTGTTCGATGATCCGCGTTTCGGGATGATGCTTGTCGAGATGACGCCGCACGATTCGCAAGTTTCGGGTGTTGGACCGGAAGGCGAGGTCGAAGGCATCGCCGACCAGCGGGATGGCGCCGATGGCCGTGTCCACGCCGAGATTGCCCATCATCCGGAACAGCTTCCATTTAGGCAGGCCGAGATTGCGCGCCTCCCACACGATATAGCTGCCGAGCGCCGCCGAAATCAGATCGCCTACGACGGGAACCAGCCCGATCACAGCATCCAGACCCACCGGATAATTGGTGCCGGGAATGGTGAAGCTGCTCTCGAGCAGGCGTTCGGCCTGTTCGATCCGGCGGCGGATGGAAGCGAGATCGTTTCCCAGCGGAAGATCGAACCCCATCTTATGCAATTGCTGCGGTGGCCGGTCATCGCCGGTACGGGGCGGCGACATCATGTCGCGCGGATTGTTCGGGTCGTCCATCGCAGTTAATCCTGTATCGTGCCGGTCGTCGAACCCGGGCTGTAAGTCTCACGCCGCCTGATATCAGATGGGACGCTGCGCCATCGGGAACAAGGGATGCAGGCTCCAGCCATTCTCGACAAAGCCCGGAAGATCTGCCCGCACCAGCGCCCAGCGGATCGGGGGGCCGAAAGGGATGAATATATGGGCTTCGTTCAATCGGACCTCTGCCGCCGCCAGCAGCGCATCCTCCGCCACCGGATCGTCAGCGGCCAAGGCCTCGCTGACCAGAGTATCGGCCGCTTCGGAACAGGCGCCGCCACCAAGCGAGCAGTTGAACTGGTTGAGATACCAGCGAGGGGCGGCATAGCGGGCAACGGTGTCGACGAGCCTCATTTCCGCCGGTTCTCCGGCCGGGACGCGCGCGGCATCGACGCCGATCGCAGCAAGATCCGCGGCCAGCCGGGCGAAGAGTATATCGGCACCCGGACCCCTCGGCATCACCAGGCGCAGGGTCACGGCTTCTCCCGTATCCCGCTCATATCCGGCGACGCGGGCAGCAGCCACGGCGCGCCTTTCCTCCAGCGTCTGCCCTGCCCAAACGGGTTGGGCGTCCTCCGGTTGGCGGGCGAATTCCGGCGGGACGACGCTCAGGGCCGGGCTCCAGCCGCCAATGCTGAAAGGCGCGAGCAGCGTGTCCCGGTCGATCGCCATCGACAAGGCCTCCCGCGCCGCCGGATCGGCCAGGAACCCGGCCAGAGAGGCGAAGCGCAGTCCGAACAGGCCGCGCGGCGCATCGAGCCGGACGGTTCCCCGCGCCAGTGGTCCGGTATCCACCATTGGCAGGCTGGCGATGCGACCGGAGAACACTCCGTCGACCTCCCCGCGTCTGAACGAATCGAGCGCCTCTTCCGGGGCCAGTACGCGGACACGGAGAGGCCGGTATTCGCCGTGCCAGTCTTCCGCCTGCGGCAGCCCTCGCATCTCGGGAGGAAGAACGGTGAGCAGAGCGGAAGCGCCATCGCCCACGATATTCATCGGGCCTATACCCTCGCCATCGCGCATCAGGCCGAGTTCCGGTTGTGCCAGCAATTGCAGGAAACCCGGCATCGGGCTGCTCAGGCGAATTTCGACGACGCGGCCCGTCATGGCGCGTATCTCTTCTATCTTGCCGAGATCAAGGCCGAGGGATGTTCCTTCCAAAGCGGCGATATTGCGCAGGAGCGACTGGCGGACCGATGCCGCCGTCAGGCGCGAACCGTCGGGCCAGTCGGAATCGCGCAGCCGGAAAATATAGCTCATCCCGTCATCGGTGACGATCCAGCGCTCCGCCATAGCGGGCACGATCTCGCCAGCGGCATCGATGGAGATCAGGCCCTGAGCCGTCGCGGCACGGATCTGCTGTGCGGCGGGCGACAGGCGCATGCCGCTTTGCACCAGGGTTGCCGGATTGCCGATGAAGGCGATCTCCACCGGGCCATCCTCATTGTTCTGACCGCATGCGGAGAGCAACAGCGCGCCGGACACGATGGACAGAAGCGTGGCGCCTTTCCGGACGGATCGGGCGATGGATTGCAACAGGGAGCAGGCAGGCGCGGACATTGCGGATCGCCTAGCACATCGCCTGCACGCGGTCAGCGAAAGATGCGCCACGCGGCGCATGGGAATCAGATTTTCCGCAAACCCGTAGTCGGACGAGACCGCGGATCGGGATGCAGGACTTCGGAGCGCACGAAGCGCGGCGTCGAGGGGCCATTGTTCACGCTAACCGGCGCGCGTGCGAGCTTGGGGTCGATTTCCCTGCCGAAAGCAATGCCGAAGCGGTGGTCCTGAACCCAGGCCACGACACCGTCCACCCAGCCGACACCTCGCAAATTGACCGAAATGGGCGAACCGCGAACGACCCCGACCGCGCCATCGGCCATCATGCCGCCTGCGGACAGATTGCGGACCTTTACCCGTTCCCCCTCGTCCCGACCGTCGACACGGACGTCGGCCATCAGGAACAGGCTGTCCCGCGGGATGTTGCGTGTATCGACGGAGGACATTGCGCTCAGGCACCCTTTCGTATTCTGGCCACGCTTGCCTCTGCGTCCGATAGTGCAGGCCTGGTACGCACCATATCGACGAAAATAGCTAAGATAGCTTTAAGTCCTTTCGCCGCGAGGGACAAGTTTTTCGGGCTTGCTGGTACGGTCTCGACCCCCGGTTTCGCGCCTCAGTCGTCACGGCTGATCTTCTCGCGCCGCTCATGCGCCTCCTGCGCCTCGACCGTCAGCGTGGCGACCGGGCGCGCCAGCAGGCGCTTGATGCCGATGGGGTCGCCCGTCTGTTCGCAATAGCCGTAATCGCCTTCATCGATACGGCGCAAGGCAGCATCGATCTTGGCGGTCAGCTTGCGCTGCCGGTCGCGCGTGCGCAGTTCGAGGCCCCAATCGGCTTCGCTACTGGCACGATCGTTGGCATCGGCTTCCCTGATCGGCCCATCCTGCAGGTTCTGCAGCGTGGCCGTCGCGGATTCATGGATGGAGCGCTTCCATTCCACCAGCAGCGTGCGGAAAAACCGCAACTGCCGCTCATTCATGTAAGGCTCGTCCTCACGCGGAAAATATTCGTCGGGAACAGCGCGTTTCGCCTGTTCGAGATCGTTCAAATCGAGCGCCGATGATGCCATGCGACCTATCCTCTTCCCTGCGACTCGGGCCTGCGACTTGGGCCTCCCAGCGGAACCTGCAACCGGGGAGCCGCATCGCGGTTCGCCCCGACTTCCCGAATTCTTTTCGGCGATATGCGCGACCTTGTCGGCGGCGCTATAAGCGCGCGCATCGGGTCAAACAAGGGGCCTGTTCCCCGGCAATCCATGCCGCAGCGGCACAGTGGATGCAGCGTCATGACTATCGGCCAAACGGCCCGTTTCCGCTTATTCATGTAATTTCAGGCGGCCGTTAACTTTTTGTTGACCATGAAAGCCGACATTCCTGCTCGCCGGAGGGGAAAAGGTGCCGGTTCATCCTGGGGGAACACATGAAACTGATAGTTAGGGAAACGAGCGAGGCCCTGCCGTCATCCGCCGCCGGTTCGGACCTGTTCCTGGCCCGCTGCATTGCTGCCGCATCGCGCGGCGACGAAGATGCCCTGTTCGATCTGGGCGTCGCATTTTCGACCGGTAGTCGCGGCATTTCGGCCGACCTGATCGAAGCGCATAAATGGTTCAACCTTGCCGCGTCCAGGGGTCATGAGGAGGCAAGCTGCTGCCGGGCGGACGTCGCCGACGAGATGACCGCCCGGGAAATCGCCGAGGCGCAGCGCCGCGCGCGCGAATGGCTGGCCGCCGATCTGCGCAAGGTCGCCTGAAAGGGTCTGTTACGCGCGGCGCATCAACCTTTACGGAACGGCGTCCGGTCGCCCAGCATCAGGCTGTCGACGGCAATGCCCTCGCGCTCCTGCGCCAGATAATCGTCCACCGCCGCGCGAAAGCCGGGATCGGCGATGAAATGGGCCGACCAGGTCTGCACCGGTTCATAGCCGCGGGCCAGCTTGTGCCCGCCCTGCGCGCCCGCTTCCACCCGTTGCAACCCAAGATCGATGGCCGCATCGATCGCCTGATAATAACATAGTTCGAAATGCAGGAAACGGATGTCCTGCGTGCAGCCCCAGTACCGGCCATACAGAGCCGTTCCGCCGATGAAATTCAGCGCCCCGGCGACAGGGTTGCCATCCCGATAGGCCATCACCAGCATCAGCGCATCGCCCATGCGTTCGCCCAGCAGCGTAAAGGCGTCCCGCGTCAGATAGGGCGTGCCCCATTTGCGCGCGCCGGTATCCTGATAGAAGATCCAGAACGCATCCCAGTCGCTTTCGTTTATCTCGTTTCCGGTCAGGCGGCGGATATCGACTTCGGCCTGCGCTGCGGCGCGTTCCTTGCGCAAATCCTTGCGCTTGCGCGACGACAGGGCGGCAAGGAAATCGTCGAAGCTGCCATAGCCGCGATTTTCCCAGTGGAACTGGATATCGCTTCGCAGCAGCCAGCCCGCTTCGGCAAAGACCGAACGGCGCGAAGGTTCGATGAAGGTCGCATGGGCCGAGGAGAAACCGTTCCCCGTCACGACCTGTTCGGCCGCCCGTAGCAGCGGCAGGGCATAAGCCTGATCCGCCACCAGAATGCGCGGGCCGGTGGCGGGTGTGAACGGGGCGGCAATCTGCAGCTTGGGATAATAGCGCCCTCCGGCCCGGCGATAGGCGTCGGCCCAGGCATGATCGAAGACATATTCGCCCTGGCTGTGCGCCTTGGCATAGGCGGGCAAGGCACCGAGAAGCGTGCCGCCTGCATCCTCGAGCAGAATGGGTGCCGGTTGCCAGCCGGTATGTGGACCGACGCTGCCAGAATCCTCCATCGCGCTGAGGAAAGCGTGCGACATGAAGGGGTTGTCTGTACCCGCCACCGCGTCCCAGGCGGCTCGGTCGACATCGCCCACCGAACCTGCGATCCGCGCGATCAGCTCGCCGTCGCTCATGTCCCGGCCCCGTATTGCGGCGATTCCGGCGGCAGTTCCGGTGGAAGCAGGCCGGTGCCTTCGGCGATGGGTGCATCGGCGTAGAGCGCGGCACGTTGCCGCAAGGCGGGTGACCGGACTGTCCAGCTCAGCACCGGCACGCCCGACGCACGCCACCGTGCGGCAAAGGCGGAAGGCAGGTCGCGAATGTCGACCGCCAGGAAATCGGGACGGGCGTGGCGCATGGCGAGAGACCGCTTCAGTCGCCCTTGCCAGCCCCGCTCCCCTTCCTCGGTCACGATCAGCCCGCGAACGATATCGGGAGCGAAGCGGGCAAACCAGGCACCTACCCGCGGGTCGAAGCTCATCACCGCGACATTGCCGGCTCGCATGCGGCCGATCGCGTCGCTGACCGCCCGGCAGAGGGGCGCGTGCGGAACGCTGGCACGAGATTTGATCTCGACCAGCACCGGCACCCGCCCCGCAATCCGCTCCAGCATCTCGGCCAGCGGAATGATCGTCTCACCGCTGCCCGCCAGGGGAATGGCGGCAAGCTGCGCGGCCGTGCGCTTCGACACCGGACCACGCTCGTCCGTCAACCGGTCCAGTTCCCAATCATGGAACACCATTGCCTGATCGTCGGCGCTGCGCTGAACGTCGCATTCCACGCCCAAGCCGCGCTCCGCCGCCGCCGCGATGGCACCCGGCGAGTTTTCCGCCAGCATACGTCCATCCGGCAGCGTGCCGTGCAGCCCGCGGTGGGCATAGACGTGGCCGGTCAGCCAGCCCGTCCTCTCCGGGTCTCTGTCAACCCTGCCGGATGGCAACGATCGCATCCACTTCGACCGGAACGCCCAGCGGCAGGACGGGCACGCCCACGGCGCTGCGGGCGTGACGTCCGGCCTCGCCGAAAACCTCGAACATCAGGTCGGACGCGCCATTCGCCACCTTGGGCTGATCGGTGAAGGAGCCGGCCGAACTGACGAAGGCACCCAGTTTCAGAATGCTTTCCACTCTGTCGAGCGAGCCCAGCGCATTCTTCAGTTGCGCCAGGATCATGATCCCGCAGGCGCGCGCGGCTGCCGTGCCGTCTTCAAGGGACACATCCTCGCCCAGACGGCCGGTCACCAGCTTGCCGCCGATGAAGGGGAGCTGGCCCGAGACATGGGCCAGCCCGCCATGCACCACTACCGGCCTGTAGCTGGCGACGGGCGCGGCGGCTTCGGGCAATTCGATGCCGAGGGTCTGAAGGCGTTGTTCGATATTCATGCGGATGGTTCCTCCTGCTGCATGTCGCCGTCCAGCCAGTCGAGCAGCCAGGGCAGCGCGTCGTTCCAATTATCGATACGGGCGTGGGCATGGCCTGCCGCATGCGCGCAGTCGATATGCGGTGCAAGCCTCGGCTCGGCACACAGATGCAGGCGCGTGACATGCGGGACGATATCGGCGGCGCTGCGGTGATGCTGCGCGAGATCGTCGATAAAAACCGCCTTGCTGGGCCGGTATTCTTCCAGGATCGCCTGGATCGCCGGGCCTTTCGGACCCTGATTGGTGAAGACCCGCGCGTTCAGTCCGGCGGTGGCGAGTTGGCGGGTGCGGCTTTCCTGCCGCTCGTCGGTCAGGTTGGTCAGGATGACTACATCGGCGTGTTCGGCCAGCCGGTTCAGCGCAGGAATTGCGCCATCGACCGGATCCTGCCGATCCATCTCCGTGTCGAAGAACTTGCCCAGCAGGTGCCAGATGTCGCGTTCCGCTACCGGTTCTCCGCTTTCCTGCCAGCGCATCGCCTGGGCGAAGCTGTTGCCTTCGAGATGAAAATTCACACCCTGCTCTTCGCCAAGCCAGTCGGCGAAGTGGCTGACCATGCGCAGCAGCACCTCGTCGCAATCGGAAATGATCAGCGGACGGTTGAGCGAACCCGCTGCGGCGGTTTCGGCAGGAGCGGGTGCATTCATCGGATAAGTCCTTCATGAGCCGCGACCAGATCCTGCGGCGTGACGTTCAGCGCGTCCGCCGCGAGCACGAGATCGGGTTCGTGATTGGCGAGGAATTCGAGTACGGCGGCCTGTACCGCCCGGCTGCCGAGGCCGTCACGCAAGACCTGCGGGGTCAGGCCGGTCAGCGTCAGCAGCCGTTCGGCGCGATCCGGATCGTTCAGGATCCAGCCAAGCGCGGACAGGGCCAGCGCCTCGGGATCACTGCGGTCATGTGCGTTCGACATCTGCCTGCCTGGTCTGCGGGGTTCTAGAGCGGTGCGGCGCGCGGCGAGCGGCGCCGCATTCCGGTTCGGGTCCATTTCGGGTTTCGCGCATGCAGCCGCAAGGGTAAAGGGGCAAAGATGGCAGACAAACCGGAAATCAGCGGCGCGGCGAACAATCAGCGCATCCTCGTGGTCGAGGACAACGACCTCAACCGCAAGCTGTTCTGCGACGTGCTGCGGGCGGGTGGATATGTGGTGGAACCGGTTGCCGACGGTGCGGAAGTGCTGGCGGTCGCCCGCCGTTTCGCGCCCGACCTGGCGATCATGGACATACAATTGCCGGGCATCTCCGGCATCGATCTCATTGCCGCGCTCAAGGCCGATACGGCGCTTGCCGATATGCCGGTACTTGCCGTCACCGCTTATGCGGGCAAGGGCGATGAAGACCGCATCAGGGCCGCCGGGGCACAGGATTACCTGTCGAAACCCGTGTCGATCGGCCCATTCATGGCTGCGGTCAGGCGGCTGCTCCCCGCCACCGGCTGAACCGCGCAGCTATGGGCAGGGCTTGACAATCCGCTACCCAGCCCGCTTTCCACGCGAATACCTTATCACGGGCAGAGCCGCCTGCCGCCCCTGGACCGATTGGAACTATCGATGGACCGTGCCGAAACCGACCGACGGATTCGCGAACAGCTCGAACCCTTCAACAGCAAGAGGATTGCCGTGGCCGAAGGCACCAGCTTTGCCGGAGACCTGGAATTCGACAGCCTGACGGTGATGGATTTCGTCGCCGCCATCGAGGATGAATTCGACATCATCATCAGCATGAACCAGCAGGCGGAGATCGAAACCTGGGCCCAGCTGGTCGATGCGGTGCACGCCATGCGGAAGGATGGCGCATGAGCGAAGGCGTGATGCAGGCGGACCAGCCGCCGGTGATCGAGGCGGCGCCGGCAGGCGATCTGTTCGCCAAGTTCGACGGGGTGATCGCCATGCGCGAAGGGCTGCTGAAGGCCGGGCAGGAAGACCCCTTCAGCCTGGTGATGGAACAGGTGCTCTCGCCCACCCGCGCGATCTGCAACGGGCGCGAGACGATCCTGCTCGGCACCTATAATTACATGGGCATGACCTTCGACCCCGACGTGATCGCGGCGGGCAAGCAGGCGCTGGCCGATTTCGGCACCGGCACCACCGGTAGCCGCGTCTTGAACGGCACCTATCAGGGCCACCGCGAATGCGAGGACGCGTTGCGGGAATTCTACGGCATGGATCACGCCATGGTATTCTCCACCGGATATCAGGCCAATCTCGGCATCATCTCGACCATTGCCGGCAAGGGCGATTACATCGTCCTCGACATCGATAGCCATGCCAGCATCTGGGACGGCTGCGCGCTCGGCAATGCCGAGGTGGTGCCCTTCCGGCACAATGACATCGACGCGATGGAGAAGCGCCTGAAGCGCATCCCCGAAGGCGCGGGCAAGCTGGTGATACTGGAGGGCGTCTATTCCATGCTGGGGGACATTGCCCCGCTCAAGGAGATGGTGGCGATCGCCCGGAAGCACGGCGCGATGGTCCTGGTGGACGAGGCCCATTCGATGGGCTTCATCGGCGAGAACGGGCGCGGCGTGGCCGAGGATGCGGGCGTGATGGACGATGTCGACTTCATCATCGGCACCTTCTCGAAGAGTGTCGGCACAGTGGGCGGTTTCTGCGTTTCCAATCATCCGAAGTTCGAGATCATGCGGCTGGTGTGCCGTCCCTATGTGTTCACCGCCAGCCTGCCGCCATCGGTGGTCGCGACCGCCGCCACGAGCATCCGCAAGCTGATGGATGGCGCCGACAAGCGCGCGCATCTGTGGAAGAACTCGCGCCGGCTGCATGGCGGGCTGAAAGCACTCGGGTTCGAACTCGGCACGGCCAAGGCACTGAGCGCCATCGTGGCGGTCATCATGCCCGATCTGGAAAAGGGTGCCGCCATGTGGCAGGCGCTGCTGCATGAAGGGCTGTATGTGAACCTGGCGCGCCCGCCGGCCACGCCTGCGAACATGACGCTGCTGCGCTGTTCGCTATGCGCGGAACACAGCGATGCAGAGGTCGAGACGATCCTCGGCATGTTCGAGCGCGCCGGGAAAGCTGTCGGCATCATCTGACAACGCCCTGACGTAGCGGAAGGCTTCGGCAGGGACTCTTCACAAGAGCAGCGCCTCGGGGCTTAGTTATTCACAAATGGTTCACGAAAATAAGTCGGAACCGTCTTTTACTCGGTAAAGCAGGCCAAGAAAAAGAACACTGGCGTACTAGCGATTTAAACGTCAAAACTTCCGATAAATGCTGGTTATTGGGGCATCGAAGGGTTCCTTCCAAGATTCGCTTGATCTTTTACCAACATCATATTGTCCGCGATTGAAACCTGATTGCTCGGCCTACCCTCTACAGCTTTGTAGTAGGTGATGGCGGTCATATATTTGTGGCCTGTTGTCCGGAACCATCGCACCGCCTGCTGCTTCTGTATTTGTAGGATATGCAAGTCCACAGGCAAAACAGGTGAAAGAAATATGGCTGAAATTCCGGTAGAAAAGAAATCCAGCATGGGGTGGCTGTGGGTATTGCTTGCCTTGCTCATCCTTGCGCTCCTCGCATGGTGGCTGCTCGATAGTGACGATGACGACGTCGATTACGTCGAAAACGATGCCGTCGTAGCCGCTCCGGTAGAGCCGGTTGCAGCCGCAGGCATGCTGGCTGTCGGCGAAAGTGTCGATCTGGACAACATCCGCGTGACCTCGCTCGCTGGCGACATGGCGTTCAATGCCGATGTCAACGGGCAGAACATGCTCGTCCTGTTCGACCAGGTGCCCACCCCTGGCGATCCGACCGAAGGCGAATATGACATCAATCCGGGTTCGGTGCTGAACATCGAAGGTTCGGTACGTTCGGCCAGCGATCCGCTTCCCGAAGGTGTGGTGGCGGAAATTCCGGCCGGAACCGACCGTTACATCTATGCCGACAGCATCGAAATGGTGAGCTGATCCTTCCTTCGAGAAAGACGCTCCCTTCACAAAAATCAAAAGGAATTACTTTATGAGACATGACTCCCGCTATGACGATCTCGACACGCTCGATCATTATGAACTCGAACATAAATCCCAGGACATCCGCGGCCGCCCGCTGGTGAGCCCCGAAGGCAAGAAGTTCGGCATCATCAAGGATCTGCTGGTCGATCGTGACCACAACCGCGTCACTGCCATTCGTCTGGACGATGGCCGCGTCTGTGCCGTCGAGCCCCTGGTCATTCACGACAATTCCGTTGTTTATGGCGAGGAAGCAGTTGCCCATGCCAAGACCGGCGGTTCCGCGGTTTCGGAAGAAGTCGTTCCCGTCGTCGAGGAACAGGTTGCCATCGGCAAGCGCGTTGCCGACCATGGCAAGGACATCACCGTAACTTCGCGTGTCGTGACGGACAGGGTGAGCGAAGACGTGCATCTGCGGGACGAAACCGTCTCGGTGGACAAGCGTCCGGTAAACCGTGCCGTGACCGGCGAGGAAGCCGACGCCCTGCTGAAGGGCAAGACGGTTTCCATGACCGAGCGCGACGAGGAAGTCGTCGTCGGCAAGAAAGCCGTGGTCACCGACGAGGTCGTGGTCAAGAAGACCGTCGACGACAAGGTTGAACGAGTGGACGAAACCGTCCGCCGCACCGAAGTCGATGTCGACAGGGACGGCAAGCACCGCCGCTGATCGGCAGGCAACTCGCTGATACTACCCGGGGGCCGGTTGCCGTTGCGTAACCGGCCCCCGTTTCATTTACAGTCAAGGAACATATCATGGCAGACAGGAAGGATCCCCGCGACGCGCCGGGTGGCAGGCTGGTCGAGGAAGTCGCAATTCCCATCGTTGAAGAACACGTATCCGTCGACAAGCGGATCATCGAGGGGCAGACCGTCACCGTTACCACCCGCCCGGTGAGCAGCACGGAAACGATTTCCCAGCAGGTCACGAAGGAAACGGTCACGGTCGAGCGCGTGCCGGTAAATTCCGTTGTCGATGCGATTCCCGAAGTTCGTCGCGACGGCGATCTGACCGTCATCCCGGTGGTGGAGGAACGCATCGTGGTGACCAAGCAACTCGTGCTCACTGAAGAGATCCATCTTCGCCGAACGAGCAAGACGGTTACGGATGAAAAGACGGTCGAGTTGCGCCGTACCGAAGTCGATATCGAAAAATGATGGGAAGCGGGTAGCGCGCCTGAGCGCGCCCATCCCCCCTCATGAAGACATGCAATCCTGATCCTGGAGTAACGAAGATGGCGACAATCCGCAGCGGTAGTGCGAAATATGATGGCCTCGGCAAGGATGGCAAAGGCCATGTGTCGACGGAAAGCGGCGTGCTGGACGGGCAGCCTTACGGGTTCAACACCCGTTTCGAAGATGCGCCGGGCACCAATCCGGAAGAATTGATCGCAGCAGCCCATGCGAGCTGCTTCACGATGGCCCTGTCCTTCGCGCTGGCCAAGGCCGGGCATGAGAAAGGCAGCCTCGAGACGACTGCGAAGGTCAGCCTGGAAAAGGACGGCGACGGGTTCAAGGTAACCAAGTCAGCCCTGACCCTGACCGGCGACGTCGCTGGCATCGGCAAGGACAAGTTCGAGGAACTGGCAAGGGATGCCAAGGCAAACTGCCCGATCTCGAAGCTGCTCGACACCGAGATTACTCTCGACACCAGCTTTACCGGCTAATTCCGTATCCGGCCGTCGAGACTGGTGGCATTGTCGCAAGGGGACGGCTCTGCGCTGTCCCCGTTGCCCAATTGAGTCAGCGCCAGGAAACCGGCGACCACCAGCAGCACGAACGCGGCCGTGACCAGCCCGAGATAGCGGTCGATGAACCGCTTGATCGGTGCGCCGAACAGCCGGAATAGCAGGCCGACCGTGACGAAGATCATGCCCCGCCCGGCGATGCTGGCCAGAATGAAGGGGACGAGCGCCATTTCGATGAAGCCGGCGGTGATGGTCAGGAGCTTGAACGGCACCGGCGTGGCGCCGGCGATCAGGATTACCTCCACGTCATATTCGCGCAGATAACAGGCGGCGACAGGGAAACTTTCGGTCAGGCCCAGAAACGTGATGATCTGCGCGCCGATGGCATCGTACAATCCATAGCCGATCGCATAGCCAAGCAGGGCTCCGGCAACGGACGCCGCCGTGGCGATCAGCCCGAACCGCAGCGCCTTCTTCGGTTCCGCCAGGCACATCAGCCCCAGCAAAGGATGGGGCGGAATGGGGAAGAAGCTCGATTCCATGAAGCAGATGAGACCCAGCCACCAGACCGCATGACGGTGCGCGGCCTTTTCCATCGTCCATTCATACAGGCTGCGCAGCATATCGGCTCAATCGGATCGCGGGAAAGCCGCTGCTTAGACGGGCGATCCCAATGCCGCAACGCCCATCATATAACCCGTATGGTTATTTTCGATTGACATTGTGACGCTGTCTGGTTAGAGAAACGGAACATCGCGATAGTCCGGACCGAATCGGCCCTCGGCAGCAGCCATCGATGGCGCGCCTCAGGCCTGAACGACGATCTCACCATCGCGACCATACTCGAAAATCAGCAACAGGGATGGGTGGCCGATGGTCAAGAAATCCGCTGCCGGGCCGAAGCGCCGGCGGACCAATCCGCATTGGCGCAAGCCGTTTCTCGAAGCCTTGGCCCAGACGTCGAACGTGGCTGCCGCCGCGCGGGGCGCCGGAGTGGATGTCAGCGCAACCTATCGCTTGCGCCGGCAGAATGCGGAGTTTGCCTCGGCCTGGTTCGATGCCTTGTGCGAAGGATACGACAATCTCGAGATGGACCTTCTGCACCGCCTGCGTAGCGGGGAACTGGACGGCGGCGAGAAAGGCAAGGCGCGGGCCAGGCGCAAGTTCGACAATGGAACGGCGTTCCGCCTGCTTGCCGCACACCGTGAAACGGTAAAGCGGCAGCGCGCCATTCGCGAGATCGAGGACGAGGAAGCGGTCTTCGCCTCGATCAACGCCAAGCTGGATGCCATGCAGGCCCGCCAGAAGACGATTACCGCCATCGTCGCGGAAGATGGCGTCTACCGGGTCAGCGGGCAAGAGCGGGGCGATGCCGCCGACGGAACGCCTTCGTGAATGCAACCGGAAGGCTGCGCCTGTTGCTGGCGCTGTCGCATAAGGAACGCATGGTCTTTCTGTCCGGGCTGTCGGACAAGGAACGGGACGATCTCCGCTGGCACTGGAGCCTGTGGGCGCGGCCCGAACAATTGCCGCCACCGGGCGACTGGAGCATCTGGCTGATCTGCGCCGGGCGCGGTTTCGGCAAGACAAGAGCCGGGGCCGAATGGGTGCAGCAGATTGCCCGGCACAACCCGGATGCGCGGATCGCACTGGTCGGCGCCTCCATCGGCGAGGTGCGGCAGGTGATGGTCGAAGGCGAAAGCGGCATTTTGGCTGCCTGCGCGCCGCACCGCCAGCCGGAATTCGAACCGTCGCGAAAGCGGATCGTCTGGGCCAATGGCGCGCAGGCCACGATCTATTCCGCGGCCGAACCCGAAAGCCTGCGCGGCCCCCAGCACAGCCATGCGTGGTGCGACGAAATCGCCAAATGGCACAACAGCGCCGAAACCGCCGGGACCGGCAAGGCCATGGCGGCATGGGACAATCTGCTGATGGGAATGCGGCTGGGAGAACTTCCCCGCATTCTCGCAACGACTACCCCGCGTCCGGTGGCGCTCGTGCGGCGGCTGCTGAAGGAAGAGGAAGGATCGTCTGGGAAGGGCCGCGAAGCGGGCGGCGTCATCGTCACGCGCGGCACCACATATGACAATTGGGCCAATCTGCCGGACCGGTACATTCGCGACATGCGCCGCGCATTTGGCGGCACCTCGCTCGGGCGGCAGGAACTGGAAGGCGCCATGCTGACCGAAGCGGAAGGTGCATTGTGGAGCCGCGATCTGATCGAAGCCTGCCGCATGTCCGGGCCAAGCGACGGAATGGCCCTTCCCGCCACCGCCTTCGCGCGGATCGTCGTCGGCGTTGATCCGCCGGTCAGCGCGCATGGCGATGAATGCGGGATCGTCGTCTGCGGGTTGGACGGCGACGGCATCGGCAAGGTGCTGGCCGATTGTTCCGTGGTCAGGCCCACGCCCGAAACCTGGGCACGCGCCGTCGCCAGGACGGCGGATCTCTGGGGCGCGGACCGGATCGTGGCGGAAGCGAACCAGGGCGGCGCCATGGTCGGCAGCGTGTTGCGCGCGGCGGATGTGAACCTGCCGGTGAAGCTGGTGCATGCCAGTCGCGGCAAGGTCGCACGCGCCGAACCCGTCGCCGCATTATACGAAGCCGGGCGGGTCCGGCACGCAGGCCTGTTCGCGCGGCTGGAGGACCAGCTGTGCGGGTTGATGGCGGGCGGCACCTATGACGGCCCCGGCCGCAGCCCCGACCGCGCCGACGCGCTGGTCTGGGCCTTGAGCGAATTGATGCTGGGATCGCGCGGCGTGCCGCGGGTCCGCGAAATCTGAACGAAAATCTAGCCAGGGAATTGCCATGTCTTTCCTCCAAACCGTCGCTTCCGCCTTCAAGGGCGGGGGCGAGGCTCGCGTGCCGCTGGCGCGCGGCTTCGTCTCCCCATGGGCGCAGCCTTTTGCCGCCGCCTCGGCGCCCCAGCCCCGCGCTCCGTTCCGCTACGACCGCGAGGTGCGCGACGCCTTTGTCGAAAACCCGGTGGCGCAGCGCGCTGTCCGAATCGTGGCCGAAGGGGTCGGCAGTGCGCCGCTCGGCCCGACCGACGACGATCTGGGAAGCCTCGTCAGCGCGACAAGCGCGGGCCAGTCGTTGATCGAGACGCTGGCCGCGCATCTGCTGCTGCACGGAAACGGCTATGTGCAGGTGATGAAGGACGGCTCCGGGCGCCCCATCGAACTGTTCGCCCTCAGGCCCGAACGCGTCAGCGTGGTCGCGGGCGAGGATGGCTGGCCCGCCGCCTATTCCTATCGCCTGCCCGGCCATGGAACCGATCAGGCCATCAGCATGGCGGTGGAGGATGAATCGGGCTGGCCCAATATCATCCATCTCAAGGCCTTTCACCCGGCGGACGATCATTACGGCGCAGGGTGCCTTGCGGCGGCCAGCCAGGCCGTGGCCATTCACAATGCCGCCAGCGAATGGAACCGCGCCCTGCTCGCCAATGCCGCGCGCCCCAGCGGCGCCCTGGTCTATGATGCGAAGGATGCGGGCGGCCTCACCGCCGATCAGTTCGACCGGCTGAAGGCCGAACTGGCGGCCGCCTATCAGGGGCAGGCCAATGCGGGCCGCCCGATGCTGCTGGAAGGCGGGCTGACCTGGCAGAGCATGGCGCTGTCGCCGGCGGACATGGATTTCGCCACCCTGAAGGCGGCCGCTGCCCGCGACATCGCCCTTGCCTTCGGTGTGCCGCCGATGCTGCTCGGCCTGCCGGGCGACAATACCTACGCCAATTACCGCGAGGCGAACAAAGCGCTGTGGCGGCTTACCTTGCTGCCGCTGGCGGGCAAGATCCTCTCGGGCCTCGGCGAAGGTCTGGCACCCTGGTTCCCGAAGGCGCGGCTGGCGGTCGATCTCGACCGGGTGACGGCGCTGTCCGAAGACCGCGAACGGCTGTGGGCGCAAGTGTCCGGGGCGGATTTCCTGACCGATGCCGAAAAACGCCGGATGCTCGGCCTCGAAGATTCCGACCCTGCGAAGCCGACCGACAAGAAGGGAGACGCGGCATGAAACGCGAGGATATGCTGGCGCGGCTGATCGCGCAGGCCGCAGGCGAAGGCGGCGAGCTGGTCACGCTGCGCGCCATCGTCGAGGAATCGAGCGAACTCGGTGCCAATCGCGTGCTGATGCGCCTCGGCCTCCATGACGACAATGCGCAGGACGATATCGCCGAATTGCGCGAATTGCTGGGGGCGTGGCGCGATGCCAAGGCCAGCGCCTGGAAGGCGGTAGTGGAATGGCTGGTGCGCGGCGTCTGCGCGTTGCTGCTGGTCGGCATCGCCGTCCGCATCGGTGTGCCGGGGATGCTGCGATGATGCGCTTTGCCGGGTATGCCGCCCTGTTCGGCAGGCCCGACGGCGCCCGTGACACCATCCTGCCCGGTGCCTTCACCCGCAGCATTTCGGAGCGCCGGGGCCCGCTGCCGCTTTATTGGCAGCACCGGGCCGACCAGCGCATCGGCTGGGTCGAGCAGGTGGCGGAGGATGCACGCGGATTGCGCGTGGTCGCCACCATCGACAATCCGGACAGCAGGGCCGCCGCCATGTTGCGCGGCCGGGCGGTTGACGGTCTCAGCTTCGGCTACCGCGCCCGACGTGCGCGCCACGATGCGGATGGGCGCAAGCTGGACGATGTCGAGATTTTCGAGATCAGCCTGGTCAGCCATCCGCTGCAGCATGGCGCGCGCGTGCATCTGATCGCCGGCTGAGCGCAACGCCCCCCTTTTTCACCCCATCGATCACCCGCCTGCCGGCGGGTTTTTCGTAGCCGTTTCGTTCGCAGATTGCGGGCGGGATGCCTGTCACTACCTCCCAACGACCTGAAAGGTTACGCCTCTATGGATACTCTCATTCCCGCCGCCAACCCGGCGACTCTCGCCACCGGCCCCGTCTCTGTCGGCGCAGCTGCCCCCGATCAGCTGGACGCCAGCTTCGACATCGTTGCCCGGCAGGACCGGACCGAAGCGGCCGTCTCCTCGCTCCGCACCGACGTGGACGAGGTAAAGGCCCGGATCGACCGGGTGGCCCGCGCCGCTACCCGCCCCGCCATCGCCGGTGCCGCCGCCCCGAGTGATGCCGGCACGGCCGAAGTGAAAAGCTTCGTGAACAATTATCTGCGTGCGGGCAGCACCAGCGAGATCAAATCGGTAAACGGAAAGGTGCCCAGCGACGGCGGCTATGCCGTGCCGCGCGAACTGGATGCGATGATCGCCCGTCAGCTTACCGAGATCAGCCCGATCCGCGGCCTGGCGCAAGTGGTGCAGACCGGCAGCGCCGGATATCGCAAGCTGGTGACCACTGGCGGCACGTCGAGTGGGTGGGTCAGCGAAACCGCGCTTCGCCCGGAGACGCAGACGCCCGATTTCGCCGAGATTGCGCCGCCCACCGGAGAGCTTTATGCCAATCCGGCAGCGAGCCAGGCGATGCTGGACGATGCCCAGTTCGACCTGGAGGCATGGCTGGCGAGCGAAGTCGCCATGGAATTCGCCCGGGCCGAAGGGGCGGCCTTCGTGCATGGCAGCGGTGTCAACATGCCCGAAGGCTTTCTGCGCGCGCCGGTCTCCACCGCCAGCGATGCGGTTCGCGCCTTTGGCTCGCTGCAATACCTCGGCAGCGGCGATGACACTGGCTTCGGCACCGCGCCCGAAGGACGCCTCATCGACCTCGTCCACACGATGAAGGCCGGTCACCGTCAGGGCGCGACCTGGGTGATGAATTCCACCACTCTGGCCGAGGTCCGCAAGCTGAAGACCGCCGACGGTGCCTTCCTGTGGCAGCCGGGTCTGGTCGAAGGTCAGCCCGACCGCCTGCTCGGCTATCCCGTGGTCGAGGCGGAAGACATGCCCGATATCGCGACGGGAGCATTCCCCATCGCCTTCGGCAATTTCCGCCATGGCTATCTGATCGCCGAGCGCAGCGCCACGCAGGTGCTGCGCGATCCCTACACCAACAAGCCCTTCGTGCATTTCTACGCGACGAAACGGGTGGGCGGCAAGGTGATGGACAGCGCCGCCATCAAGCTGCTGAAGATCGAGGCCTGACGCCTTCCGATCGCTGCCGGACCCCCGCGCCAGGAGGCGCGGGGGCTTCGGATGCGGCAGGCGCATGAAGCGCTCTGCCCGTTCTTTTCGATAGATCAAGGAGACCGCCATGAAGCGGGCCATCGTCACGCCTGCCCCCTTGCCGGGCGCGGCTCTCGAGGAATTGCGGAACTGGCTGGGCATCAGGTCCGCTGCCGAAGACCCGGCATTGCAGCGCCTGCTGCGCGCCGCCACCGACATGTGCGAAGCCTTCACCGGCACCATGCCCTTGTCCGCAACCTGCGAGGAAATCCTGTGCGCGAGCGGCGAATGGCAGAAACTTGCGACAAGGCCCGTGCAGGCGATCGTCGGCGTGGATGCGCTGCCGGCAGAAGGTGCGCGCAGACCGCTGGCCAGTACCGATTATGCCGTCGAACTGGACGCCGAGGGCGGCGGTCTGATCCGCATCCTGAGGCAGGGCGATGCAGGGCGCGTCGCGGTCCGCTTCGTTGCGGGTCTGGCTCCGGACTGGAGCAGCCTGCCCGAAGCATTGGCGCATGGCATCCTGCGCCTTGCCGCCCATGATTACCGCGCCCGCGATGCCCTGGGCGACACCCCGACCGGAACACCGCCGCTGGCCGTGGCGGCGCTGTGGCGGCCGTGGCGGCGGCTGCGGCTGGCATGATCCGTTCCGATGCGGGCGGCTTCGCAAAACTCGCCGCGCGGCTGAACGACAAGGCGGCGCGGCATCCGCCGCCGGTCAGCCTCCCGCCTACCATACGGTGGCCGGTCTTCGCACGACACAGATGTCCGTGAACGGCGACACGGTCGTGGTGACTCACAAGGAAAGCGGCGGCTGGCGGGAATTGCTGTCGGGTGCGGGAACACGCTCCGTCTCGGTATCCGCCAGCGGCATTTTCCTTGGCAGCGAAGCGGAAGGTGCCATTCGCGCCCATGCACTGGCCGGGACGATTGCCGATTACGAGTTGAGCTTCGAGGACGGTGAACGCCTGCGAGGCAGGTTCCTGGTGCAGCGGCTGGACTATGCGGGCGATTTCAACGGGGAGCGCAATTATACGCTGCAGCTGGAAAGCTCCGGCGCGGTGCTGCCCGCATGAGCGGCGCGAACCCCTATCGCGGCGAAGCGACGCTGGACATTGCGGGGCGCGACTGCCGGTTGCGCCCCAGCTTTGCCGCCCTGGTCGCAGCGGAGGAGGAACTGGGGCCGCTGTTCGCGCTGGTCGAACGCGCAGGTGAAGGACAGCTGCGGCTGGGCGAAATGGCGGCGCTGTTCTGGCATTGCATGGAGGAACGCGGCGATCTGACGCGCGACGATGTCGGTGCGGCGGTGATGCGGCACGGCATGGCGGCGAGCGTGAAGCCCCTTCGCGTGCTGCTGGGGCAGATCCTGCAGGGTACGGGGTGAGTGTAGCCAGGCCAAACTCCCGGGATGACGACGCCAGTTTTGGCCCCCGAGCCTTGCGCCTGGCCGGACTGGCAGCACGCAGCCTCGGCTGGCGGCCTCCTGAATTCTGGAACTCCACTCCAGCTGAACTGACGGCCTGCCTCACGGCCGAACCGCAAGTCGGCACCGCTCCTCCGTCCCGCACGGATATTCAACGCATGATCGAGGCTGACAGACATGGATGACAACATCGACGAATTGCTGATCGAGGTGCGCGCCGGAACGCGCGGCTTTGCCGCCGATATTGCGGAAATGCGCGGCACTTTCGATTCCACCCTGTTGCAGGGCTTCGACAAGGCAGGTTCGGTGCTGGAGCGGAGCCTGCTCGGTGCGATCCGCAAGGGCGGGATCGGTTTCGAAGACCTTGCCCGGACCGCGCTGCAGGCCATGGACCGCATCGCCGCACAGGCGTTGCAATCCGGCATCGGCAATCTGTTCCGGCAGGACAAGGGCAGTGCGGGCGGAAGCGGGATCGGCGGCCTCCTGGGCGGCGCGCTTGGAGCGATCTTCGGCCTTCCCGGGCGGGCGACGGGCGGCCCTGTCTCGCCCGGGCGTGGCTATCTCGTGGGGGAGCGCGGACCCGAACTGTTCGTGCCGACCAGCGCCGGCCGCGTCGAACCGAACCGTGGCGAGCCAGCCAACCGGCGGAACAATCGCGTATCGATTCAGCTGGCCACGCCCAAGGGCACGAGCGCCCCCGCCGCCCTGCAAAGATCGAGCCGCCAGGTCGCCAGCGCGATCAGCCGTTCGCTACGCTGAAAATCCGGAGAGCGGCAGGCTGCGCCCTGTCTTTCCAAACCGATATCAGAAGGATTTTGCTGCAATGGCATTCTGGCTTGCCCGCAAGCGACGAGGACAGGACAGCGACTGGATCCAGCGCTTCGACCCGCGTTTCTGGACCGTAAACTTCCCGCGCCCGATGATGGCATCGGTCATCACCACAGGCCCGCAATCCCTTCGCGTGGAGTGTGAATTTCACCACGAGGGCGAACTTGCCGGGCTGATCTGGGACAGCGTCGACATGCTCGATCACCCGCTGCTGGCCTATGCGACGGATCGCGATTATTCGCGCACGCGCCTGCGGTTCCGCTGGCGATCGGGCGGCTTGATACCGCTCGATGCTAATCACGGGCCGACGCTCACGATCGAGGGCCGGGATGCCGGTGGTGCAAGCCGCGCCTGGTATGTCCGGCTCTGGAACTATGCGGAAGGCACGCCGACGGATGCTCGCATCGACCTGCCTTTCTCCGCCCTCGAAAGCGGGTTCAATCTGCCCGGCGAAGCGGTGTTTCCCGCAGCGATCGACCGCATGTTCATCTCGCTTGCCCCGCCGCTCTATGTCGAAGGCAGCAATGAACGCCTGCCTGCAAGGGCCGATGGGTGGGCGGAACTGAGCGAGATCGCCTGCAAAGGCGACAGGCCGATGCTGGAAGTGGGCGACGTCTTCCTGCCGCCGCATGGCGAACAGATGGCGACGGCTTATGACGATGCCTTCAACCAGACCCCTGCCCGCCTCGTCAGACAGGTGCGTGGCCTCGGCTATCGCGGTCGCATCGTCCATTATGTCGGCATGAGCCATTTCTTCCGGCTGGCACCGCAAGGCGAGCGCCTGCTGGTTTCGCCGGACGTGCTGTTGTGCAGGCCCGCAGCGAGCTGGCACGAAGCCTATTTCCGGGAATGTGCCGATCGCGGCTTCCAGACCATCGCGTCCCTGTCCTACGAATTGTTTGCCGAACATTGTCCGGGCGACTGGCAGCAACGTGCCCATGACGGCGCGCCCGGCCGTACCGGGTGGGAGCCGCCCTCCGCCTTGCTCTCACCCGCTCATGAGGGCGCGATGGCATGGTTGCAGGACGTCGCCCGCGCATTCGTGACCCTGCTCGAGAGGGCCGGGCTGCCGGTTCTGTTCCAGGTGGGGGAGCCGTGGTGGTGGGTCATGGGCGATGGGCGCATCTGCCTTTACGACGATGCCGCCCGCACGGCCTTCGGCGGCTCGCCCGCGATCATTGCCGATATGCGCGCGTCGCTGGATGAAGCGCAGCTGCAATTGCTCGACCGGGCCGGCGAAGTGCTGGCGAACAGCACCGCCGCGCTGTCCGACGCGGTCCGGCAGGCAGCCAAGACCGATGCCGAAATCCTGTTGCTGGCCTTCACGCCGACCGTGCTGAACCCCGAAATGCCGGAACTGCAGCGTGCCAACATGCCCACCGGCTGGGCCTGGCCCGCTTTCGACCGGCTGCAACTGGAAGATTACGACTGGCTCACCGCCGGTGCCGATGCCGCGCGGCGCGCAGCGGTAAGGCTGGTGGACAAACGCCTGAATTATCCGGTGGACCGGCAGGATTACCTGTCCGGTTTCGTGCTGCTTGCCGAAGATGCGGACGCCTACTGGGCGCATATCGACAGAGTCCTGGACGAAGCGGCAGCGCGCGGCGTCAAACAGCGCTTCGTCTGGGCGCTGCCGCAGGTCGCGCGCGATGGATACACGCGATTGCCGCCGATTGGAGACGATGCAATGCAAGCCTTCGACGATGTTCTCTACCCCTTGCCCTTTGGACAGGACGTAGGCGTCAGCCCCGAATTCTCAACCAATGTTCGAGCGGGCATGAACGCCGCAATTCGCTCTGGTCCGACGCCCGCCTGCGCTTCGATGTCGGGCCCGGCCTGCGATCCGAAGCCGAACTGGGCACGCTTATTGCATTCTTCCGCGCGCGCCGCGGGGCAGCGCGCGGCTTCCGCCTCGGCGATCCTTTCGATTTCAGTTCCGCAGGCATGACCGGCAATCCCGGCCCGCTGGATCAGCGCATCGGTACGGGCGATGGGTTTCGGTCGCGCTTCCGCCTTGCAAAGCGCTATGGCGATGGCGACGAACCGCAGGTCAGACCGGTTACCCGGCCGCGTCCCGATACGATCCGCGCCGCCATAGATGGGATCGAAACGGCAGGTTTCACCCGCGAGGCAGGAGGATGGCTGGCCTTCGACACTGCGCCGCCTGTCGGTGCAGCCGTGACCGCCGGTTTCCTCTTCGATGTGCCGGTCCGTTTTGCCGAAGACCGGCTGGACGTCACCGGCGCCACTTTCGCTGCCGGCGAAGTGCCGTCCGTTCCGCTCGTCGAAATTCGCGAGGCGACATGAGCCGGGTGTTCTTCCGCAAGGAACTGGAAGGGGTCGCTACCTTCTGGCGGATCTATCGGCGTGACGGCGTGACCCTGGGCTTTACCAGTCATGACCGGGATATCTGGTTCGACGGCGTGCTGCATCGCGCTGCGCCGGGAATGGTTCCTTCAGCCATTCGCCGCAATGCCGGGTTTGCACCGGATAGCGCCGAAATGCAGGGACCGCTCAGCCATGGAAGCATCGGCAATGCCGATCTGACCTCCGGGCGTTTCGACGATGCGACTGTCGAGATCGGCGCGGTGGACTGGGAAACGCTGGACCGGGCCATCCTTTACAATGGGAACATCGGCAGCGTCGCCAGCCACGGGAACGGCTTTGCGGCTGATCTGGTGTCGTCCAAGGCCAGGCTGGAGGCAGACCCGGTTCCGCGCACCAGCCCCACCTGCCGTGCCCGCTTCTGCGGACCGGGCTGCACTCTTCCAGCCTCACGCTTCTCACGCGAAGCACGACTGTCGCATGTCGGGCATGCATCCAACCGCATGGGCTTCGATCTGCCCGATCACGGTCGGTATCTTTATGGTGAACTGCGCTGGATAGATGGCCCGCATGTCGGGGCCGTCATGCAGATCGTCGATGCCGAAGCAGACGCACTCTATACGGACATGCCCCTGAGCGGCGAAGTCTCTGCCGGCATGCGTGTTATCCTGCGCGAGGGCTGCGACCATACAATCGCGACCTGCGCGGACCGCTTCGCCAACGCCGTCAATTTTCAGGGCGAACCGTTTCTTCCCGGAAACGACCTGCTCATGCGCTATCCGGTGCAGCCATGACGACGGGTTTTCGCGCCGCTCGGGCCGCGCGGGCGATGATCGGCACCCCTTTTCGTCTGCACGGGCGTGCGGTCGGGCATGGGCTGGATTGCGTCGGTCTGATCGAATGCGCCTATGCGGCAGCAGGCCATGTGCTGGACCTTGCCGGACTCTATGGGCTGCGCAATCGCTCGCTCGACCGGATCGAACAAAGCGCGCTGCGGCAGGGCTTCTCCAGGGGCGAAAGGCAGTTGCAGCCCGGCGACATCCTGATGGTCCTTGCAGGTCCGCTCCAGCAGCATCTGGTGATTGCCGGGCCCGGTAACGATCTCATTCACGCTCATGCCGGGTTGGGCCGCGTGGTCGCATTCACCGGACGCATTCCCTGGCCGGTGATCTCGCAATGGCACCTCGCCCCAAAGCGACAGGACAGATAGATGGCAACCTTGCTACTGACAGCCGCCGGAACCGCGCTCGGAGGGCCGCTGGGCGGTGCCCTGGGCGCGCTTGCCGGTCAGGCAATCGACGGAACGATCCTGGGCCGGCCCTCCGGCGAAGGACCGCGGCTGAAGGATCTGACGTTAACGACATCGACTTACGGTAATCCGGTGCCCAAGCATTTTGGCAGGATGCGCGTGGGTGGCACGGTCATCTGGGCGACAGACCTGAAGGAGGTCAGCGATGTGGCTGGCGGCGGAAAAGGTCAGCCCAAGGTGACCACTTACAGCTATTCCGCCAGCTTTGCAGTGGCCCTGTCGAGCCGGCCGATGAGTCGGCTGGGCCGGATCTGGGCCGACGGCAGTCTGCTGCGCGGCGCAGCCGGCGATCTGAAGACGGGCGGCAGCCTGCGCTTCTACGATGGATGCGGCGATCATGAGCCGGACCCTCTGCTGCGCGATGCGGAAGGATCGAGGAGCCCGGCCTATCGCGGCACAGCCTATGTGGTCTTCGAAGATCTGCAACTCGCGGATTTTGGCAACCGCATCCCCTCGCTTACCTTCGAGATCATCGCCGACGACGAGCCGATGACGGTGGCGCAATTGCTGAACACCCTGCCGGACGGCGGCCGAAGCGATCTCGTGCTGCGCGATATCGGCGGATTTTCGATCGAAGGCGGTCCGCTGGTTCATCCCTTGGCGGCAATCCACGCGCTGCATCCGATCGCCTGCGATTCAGGTGGTGACACCCTGACGCTGTCTGCCGCTGAAGAACAGAATTCGATGCCGATCCTGCTCGGGCAGCCGACTGCGGGGTGGGATGATGAAGCATCCGCGGGGGACGGAACCCACCGCCAGCGGGATCCAGCTGGGCAAGGTTCCCTAGGTGCGATGCGTTATTACGACCTCGATCGGGATTATCAGCCGAATCTGCAACGAGCCGGCGGCAGGGCGATCGTCAGCTCCCGGCGATCCATCGAATTTTCCGGCGCGCTTTCCGCCGGTGCAGCGCGAAGTCTGGTGGACATGGCCATGCGCCGCGCAGCCTGGCAGCAGGAAAGGATGCTGTGGCGGGTTGCGGAGCTCGACCCTGCAATCGCGCCGGGCAGTACGGTGATGGCGCCTGGAGTCGACGGGTTCTGGACTGTCGAGGAATGGGAATGGAGCGACAAGGGAATTGAACTGCAGCTGGTCCGGCTGCGTCCCGTCACGGCAGTCGCCCTTCCCGGCGACGCCGGCCGGGCGCAGATCGCGGCGGATGTCAGTGCAGGCGCGCTCTGGCTGCGCGCCTTCGAACTGCCCTGGGACGGCATCGGTGCGGCCGACATCCGCCGCGCCTATGTGGCGACGGGCAGCAAGGGAGGCTCCTTCGCCGGAGCCGCTCTCTACCTGTCGCAGGAAGGCCGCCTCGTTCCTGCCGGTGTAAGCGGCAGAAGGCCGAATATCGGCGGAACGATCAGCAGCCCCTTGATGCCTTCCAGCGCCATGTTGTTCGATCGGAGCGCGATCCTTGCCGTCACCCTCGAATCGGATGATGCAATCCTCCCTCCGGCATCGCTTGCAGCGCTGGCGCAAGGTGCCAATCGAATCTGGATCGACGGAGAGATCGTGCAATATAGCAACGCCGTCAGAACAGCGCCGCGCTCGTGGACGCTTTCCGGATTGCTGCGTGGGCGGGGTGGTACGGAACAACGTTCCGCGCATCCGCACGCACCGGGTTCGGCCTTCGTGGTGATCGACGATCGATTGACGCTACTGGATGCCGATCTGACGGCTGGTTCCGCAGGGGTGACGGTTACGGCGATCAGTCCGGCAGACAGATCGGAAGCATCGGTTCACCTGAGCGATGCCGGAGCATCGCTGCGCCCCTTGCCACCCGTTCACCCCCGCGCCTCTCTCAGCGCGAGTGGCGGACTCGATCTGCGCTGGACGCGCAGGGCGCGGGGTGCCTGGGCGTGGCCGGACGAAGTTGATGCTCCGCTCGTCGAGCAGACCGAATCATATCGCCTTGGCATTGGCCCTCTGGATCAACCGCATCGCAACTGGGTTATTTCTGCACTATCGTTCCGCTTCCCGGCGGAAGAACTCGCGGCTTTGCGAATCATCTATCCTTCTGAACAATTGTGGGTCCGGCAGATCGGCACCTTCGCCCAATCCGACCCTCTTTTCCTGTTCAGCTTTTCCCAACTCGAGGACACGTGATGACACAGGCAACCAATTTTCCCTCTGCCACTGCCCGATTCGCCCTTCCAATGCTCTTTGCAGGACAGGCGCAAAAGGAATTCTTCGTGAAGGAGGCGCATGCGCTGACCGACATTCTCCTGCACGCCTGTGTCGAGGGCGAAGGCAGCCTTCCCCCGACCGAACCGGGCGAAGGCGAATGCTGGATCGTCGGCCCCGGCGCTGGCGGTGCATGGTCTGGTCATGATGGCGCATTGGCAGGTTACCAGGGTGGCAACTGGCTCTTCATAAAGCCGAAGACGGGCATGCAGGTTGTGGACAGGGCCGCGTCGCAGACCTTGTTCTTTGCAAAAGGCTGGCAGCGGATCTCCGCAGTGCCGCCTGCCAGCGGCGGCCACACGGTGGACGCCGAAGCGCGCAGTACTTTGGCGAAGCTGATCGAAGCGCTCGAATTAGCGAAGCTACTGCCGCCCTCCGCTGGGAACATCTGACACTTCACCCCGTTATGACGCCACAGGAGGGCGTATTCACGGCATCTTTTTGCATCAGGCCACAACATTCGAGGCTTTCTTGCAACAGTTCCCGAAGAATGCCCGCTTGCCACCCTTCGGGGGAGAAGTTAGAAAACACGCCACTCGGTGGAATTAGTTTCGCTATAAAGGGGATTATCTAATGCGGAAACTCGTCATAGGAATGGCGATGGCTTCGACGGCCCTTGCGTCGCCAGCCCTCGCGCGCGACGGACAATGGTACGTCGAGCTCGATGGTGGCGCAATGATCGTTGAAGACATCGATCTCGATGTCAACGGCGATGCAGACACTATTACGGCTGACACGGATTACGGCTGGGATGTCGGTGGTATCGTCGGTTACGATTTCGGTGCCGTCCGTCTCGAAGCTGAAGCCAGCTATCGTGATGCGGATATCGACAATCTGATCGTTGGCCCGTCGGGCGTTATCGCAAATCGTGGCAACTCAGGCGCGGGTACCTTCGTCTCCGATGGATCGATCAACGCTCTCAGCTTCATGCTGAACGGCCTTGCCGATTTCGGCGACGATGACAGCCTTCAGGGCTTCGTTGGTGGTGGTGTCGGCGTTGCCCGGACCGATCTGGATACGTCCATCCAGCTGTCGGCTCCGGATGCATTCAACGATTCCGACACCGGTTTTGCATGGCAGATCCTGGCCGGCGTGCGCGCTCCTTTGAGCGACAATGTCGACGTGGGCCTCAGATACCGCATGTTCACGGCAGAAGATGTGCGGATCATCGATTCGCTCGGCCGCGACATCGACGGTAAGTTGCGTACGCACTCCCTGCTGGGAACGCTGACGTTCAACTTCGGTGGCGAAGAGATCCTTCCGCCGCCGCCGCCCCCGCCTCCCCCGCCGCCGCCGCCGCCCCCGCCGCCGCCGCCTGCACGGCGCTGAAGCGCGCGGGACAGGATTGCCTCGTCACCGGAT
>NZ_JABASZ010000024.1 GCF_012979275.1 Pseudopontixanthobacter vadosimaris | reverse complement strand
ATCGTTGGTTCCCTCGCCCCGCTCGGCCGCGCCGCTGGTATTGGCAGCGCCGGTCGATGCCGTGCGGGGAGCGGGCGGCGCCTCGACGATGGTAATTGCCGGCTCCGGCGCAACCACCGCGCGCGCCACTGCCTCACGTCCCGGATCGCCCTGCGCGCCTTCGTCGGGCCGCGTGTCGGGTTCCGGTGCGGGTTCCGGAGGTGGGGTTGGCGTCGGGGGCGGCGGTTCGGGTATCTCGGTCGGCACGGTGAAGGCGGCGATCACGCTGTCCTCCAGCCCGCCGGTGAAGTCGGGCGCGAGCGCGCGGGCGAGGCCGTAGAACAGCAGCACGTGCAGCACGGCGATGCCGACCAGCGTCAGCGGCCGGATGCGCCGGCGGGTCTGGGTGAAATTGCCGTGTCTGTCGTTCATGCTCGCGTGACGATCCGTGAATTGCACCCATCGTCGCGGCAGGTGCCTTGCTGCCCGACCCATAACGCGTGCCGCGGGCAAAAGAAAAGGGCGGCGACACCCGCGTGCCGCCGCCCCTTTGGACATTATTGCGTGACATCAGAATTCGTAACGCACGCCGACCTGTATGCGCCAGACCGAAGCGGAGGTGCTCACCGAATTCTCGTCATTCGCATCGAAATCCGAGATCACGTAGCGGCCCTGGTCGTCGACGGCCGGGACGTTGATGAAGCGGTCCGGACGGTTCGGATCGGGATAGGACGCACCCGCCTCCGCCAGATCGACCGTCTGCGAGAACCCGCCACGGCGGCGGAAGACGTTCCAGCCATTGTCGAGCAGGTTCAGGAAATTGTCGAAATCGGCGAACAGTTCGATGCGATCATCCGCGACACCCGTCAGCCGGCCGATGAACGGCAGGTCCTGGCTGATGCGCATGTCGAGGTCGTAATACCAGTCGTTGTCGCAGCTATTCCGTTCGATCGACTGGCCCGGCGTAAAGTCGCAGTCCGATGCGGCGACGTAATCCACCAGGTCCTGCACCGCCGCAGGGTCCGAACCGCCGATCAGCTGGCCCGCGGCATTGAACACCGGCGGCGCCAGATTGGGATCGTTCACACCGGTCGGGATGTAGAGCAGCGCATTGTTGTTGCCCGAAGCGCTGTCGTTGAAATCGCCGCCATTGGCGAAGGTCAGGCTGTAGGGCCGGCCCGAACGGGCGCTGAAGAACAGGCCCAGGCTGGTCTGGTAATCCTCGAAGAAAGCTTCCTGGAAGCTGAAGGCCGCCGTGAAATTGTGCTTCGTTTCGAAATTGGACGTCGAGATCGCCGGGTTCTGCCGGTCGAAGGCGGCGGTCACGTCGTAATTGGACGTGGCGGTCGAGGATCCGATGTTCCGGTTGTTCTCGCTGTCAGTATAGGCATAGCCGAGCCGGATCCCGACATCGCCGCCCCGCGTGAACACGCCGCGACCCAGGTTCTTGGCCAGGGCGATGGAGGCGACGTGGCTTTCGTAATCGGGGCCGTTGGTCAGCTGCAGTTCGTCATCGCGTCCGGTGGCGAAACAGGCGGGGCTGACGCCCGTATAGACCGGCGGCGTTCCGCCCGTCCCCTGCAACTGCGCATCGCAGCCATCGGCCGTGGGATCGATGGCCCGGTAGATCGGCCGGCCATCGACGGTGAAGCCGTCCATGCCGAGTGCCGGATTGACCACCTGCGACAGGTCGACGAAGTTCAGCGTGTTCTGGAAGCGGCTGTAGATATAATCGAGATTGAGCTGCCAGTCGCTGAAGAAGCCGCCGCCGACACCGAAGCGCGTTCCGAAGCCCACATTGGCGCGCAGCACCGTCGGGATTTCGAAATCGGGATCGATCGACTGGGTATCGGACAGGCCGCGTGCCGCCTGCTGCGAACCGGCGAGGCGCGCACATTCGGGGAAACCGTTGAAGCTGCCGCCCTGCAGGATGTTTATCGTGCCATCGGCACTGCGAATTCCGTCGCAGGCAGCCACGAAAGTGGTGCCGTCGCCGGTGTTGAAACCATTGTTCGAGAACGCGTTGGAAAAGAACACCACCGGATCGCCGCCCGCGAAGATGCCGACGCCGCCGGTGAGACGCGAATTGGACAGGAACCCGTCATTGTCGAATTCATACGTCGCAGCGACGCGCGGCAGCAGGACCGGCGGGATGCTGGAGAATGCGATGCGGTTGCTGAAGCCGTAACGGTCGAGGAAATTCGAGTTCGCCGTCGGTGCCGATCCGTCATAGATCTGCGCGCGAAGGCCCGCCGTCAGGCTGAGCTGCGGCGTGGCCTGCCATTCATCCTGGGCATAGATGCTGTAGATCGTCCGGCTGAAGGTCGCCGCCGCTTCGTTGATGTCGCCCGATGGCGTGGCGCTGATGACGCCGCCGCCAAGCTGGCCGCCGGCGAGCGCATCGGGGTTGGAGAAGGTGGAGGAGAAGCCGCCATTCGCCACGATGCCGTTCTGGAAATCATCCAGATTGCGGAAGAACAGGGTGCCGGTCGCGTTGATGGCGAACAGATTGTAGACTTCGAGATCGTTCAGTTCGGCGCCGAATTTCAGCTGGTGGTCGCCCGCACTGGCGGTCGCCTGGAAGCGCGCCTGGTCGATCTGCGTCTGCAGCGCATTGGCCGAACGGAAGATGCCGGGGCCGGTGCTGAGGAAACCGTTTACCGGATTGCCGTCGGGATCGGTGTTCTGCACCCCGACCACCAGACGCACGGTCGGATTGCCGGACTGGGCTTCGCCGAAGCCGACCGGGCCCTGCACATCGCTGACATCGGCGCGGCTGAGGCGCAGTTCGGTTGAGAAAGTGTCCGTCCAGTTGGAATAGAGGCGAACGGCGTAATAATCGGAATCGGTGCCTTCATCCTCGAAGCTGTTGAGGCCCGTCAGTTCGTTGAAGCCGGTGTCGGATTCGACATTGGTTTCCTTCAGCTTCTGATAGGTGGCCTCCAGCCGGTGATCGTCGGTGATATAGGCGTCGACCCGGCCGAAATAGCGCTGCGAGCTTTCCGGCAGCGCGCGCGGATATTCGCCCACGTCCTGGCCATAGACGCTGCTCGCGATGCCGGCGAAACGGTTGAACTGGTCGATATCGACGAATTCCGCGGCATTCGGGAAGTTGAGACCCTGCGGCCCGAAATCATTGGCATCGCCAAGATCGGTTTCCTCATAGCCCAGGCTGAAGAACAGCCGGTCGGGCACGATCGGCCCGTTCAGCGTGGCGCCCCAGCGCTTTTCCTCGAATGCGGCGGGCGTGAAATCATCGCCGTCGATCGTGTCGCCGCGCAGATCTTCATTGCGGAAGGTGAAGAAGGCGCTGCCGTGGAACCTGTTCGTGCCGGACTTGGTGACGACATTGACGAGGCAGCCGGTGAAGTCGGAATATTCGACGTCGAAAGGCGCGAATTCGACGCTGGTTTCGCGGATGACGTCGAAGGGCAGCGGCAGCGAATTGCGCGAGGCGAAAGGCGTGCCGTTCAGCCCGAACACGTCGGCCTGCACGATGCCGTCGACGGTGAAGGTGTTGGACCGGTCGTTGCCGCCGAGGCAGGAAACGCGGTCGACCTCATTATCGCGGTCGATGCTGACGCGCGGGTCGAGCCGGATGATGTCGCGCACGTCGCGCGTGATCGAGGGGAAATTCGACAGCGTTTCTTCGCCGAAGGCGGTGCCGGGGCCGATGGCGAGCTGGCTGACGCCGGCACGCGCGCCGGTCACGACGATCACGTCGCCCGCCGCGCCTGCATCAGCCGAAGACAGTTCGAAATCGAAGGACAGATTGCCCGAGACGGTAATATACTGGCCCGGAACGGTCTGCCCTTCGTACCCCGCCGCAACAGCAGTCACTTCGTAAGGACCGCCGGGAACAAGGTTGTCCGCGCGGAAGGTGCCGTCCGCTCCGGTGGTCAGCGTGCGCGACTGGTTGGTGCGGGTGTCGGTGATCGTGACGATGGCACCGGGCAGCACCGCGCCGTCTGCGGAAGAGACGGTTCCTTCGATCCCCGAGGTGATCTGCTGCGCGGCGGCAGGCGCGGGCAGCATGACGCCGGCCGACAGGCTGACCACGCTGGCGGCCAGAAGATATTTGATTTTCATGTCAGACGATCCCTTTGCGTGACATTCGGTACTTCGTTGCGCCCCCACCCCGCGATCGACCGGCGCCGTGAATGGCTATGGCGAGGATGCAGCGGGCGGCTGATGACGCCCGGCTAGGCGTTGAACAAGGCGGTAAGAAGAAAGTTTTGTTGCAACAATATGACAGCAGGGGGCGCGATCGTGCATATTGCCATGCCCGCTTCTAAACTATTGGATTCGAGCGGATTATCAATGTTGCTGCAATGCAACAACATGCGATTTTCGTGATCTGTGCGGAACCTTTTGACTGGGCCGGGAACCGATCACGCCAGATTAATCTCGCGCAGGCGCTGCATCAGGAAGTCATGGCTCGAGATCGGGGGCGGAACCGCCTCTGCCGATTCGCCGCCGCGGCAGTCCTCCAGCACGTCGATCATGTAGTCCGGGCGGAAATGCAGGAAGAACGGCATGGAATAGCGCGAACGCTGCGCCGCTGCGCCGCTGGGATTGACGACGCGGTGGACGGTGGAGCGCAGGCGGCCGCCGGTCAACCGGTCGAGCATGTCGCCGATATTCACGACGAGCGCTCCTTCCGGCGGGTCGATCGCCAGCCATTCGCCATCCTTCGTCAGCAGTTCGAGTCCCGCTTCTTCGGCCCCCAGCAGCAGCGTGATGGTGTTGATGTCGCCATGTGCGGCGGCGCGGATGGCACCTTCACGGTTCGCTTCCTGCAGCGGCGGATAATGCAGCAGGCGCATCACCGAATTGCCGTCCTCCACCGTCGGGGCGAAGAAGTCGCGCTCCCGCCCCAAATGCAGCGCGATGGCTTCCAGCACCCGGCCCCCCGCTTCCTCGAAGGCGGCGTAAAGGCGGGTGAAGACATCGCGGAACTCCGGCAGTTCCGCCGGCCAGATATTGGGGGCCATGAAGGGTGACAGCGCGTGGCCTTCCGGCAGATCGCGCCCGACGTGCCAGAATTCCTTGAGATCGTGGACCCTGGCGTCCTTTGCCTTTTCGGTTCCGAACGGCGTGTAGCCGCGCGCGCCGCCGCCTCCTTCAAGCCGGTAGGCGCGCTTCGCTTCGTCGGGCAAAGCGAAAAACGCGCGTGCCAGCGCCTCGGCCTTACCGATCAGGTCGGCGGGAATGCCGTGGTCGCGGATGATGGCGAAGCCATATTCGCCGAAGCTGCGGCCTAGCGCATCGGCGACATCTTCGAGCGGGCGGGACAGCGAAACGGAAGCGATGGCGGACATGGACGATCCCCGGGAGAACGGAACTTGCGTGTGGTCTAATACGGCAGGAACAGCCCCGCCAGTGCCGCGCTCATCAGATTGGCGAGTGAACCCGCCGCCAATGCGCGCAGGCCCAGCCGGGCGATGACGGGTCGCTGGTTGGGCGCGAGGCCGCCGGTCACCGCCATCTGGATGGCGATGGAGCTGAAATTGGCGAAACCGCACAGGGCGAAAGTGACGATGGCGCGGCTCCGTTCGGACAGGATCAGCGTGTCGATCTGGCCCAGTTCGATGAAGGCGACGAATTCGTTGAGCACGATCTTGGTGCCGAACAGCCCCCCGGCGATGCCCGCATCCTCCCACGGAATGCCGATCAGGAACATGACCGGCGCGAAGATCGCCCCCAGCAGCATCTGGAACGACAATTCGGGAAAACCGAACCAGCCGCCCGCCCAGCCGAGCAGCCCGTTCGCCAGCGCGACCAGCGCCACGAAGGCCAGTACCATCGCCCCGACGGCGACGGCCAGCTTCACGCCGGTCTGCGCGCCCTGCGCGGCGGCTTCGATGATGTTGGCGGGGCGCTGCCCGTCCTCGAAGGTCTCGGCCACCTCCACCTCATGCGCAGCGCCGCCTTCGGTCAGGGCGGCCGGGCCTTCGGCGCTGATACGGCCGCGCGGCAGGACAAGGCGCTCCCCGCCTGCCCCCGCCACATCGGCCACGATTTCATCGTCGGGCATCATGATCTTGGCCATCAGGATACCGCCGGGTGCCGACATGAAGGCCGCTGCCAGCAGGAAGGGCAGATAATCATTGCCGAGCAGACCGGCATAGGCGGCGAGGATGGTGCCCGCGACACCCGCCATGCCGACTGTCATCAGCGTGAACAGCTGCGACGGCACCAGGCCGGCGAGATAGGGGCGGACCACCAGCGGGCTTTCCGACTGGCCGACGAAGATGTTGGCGGCAGCACCCAGCGACTCGACGCGGCTGATGCCCGTCAGCCAGCCGATGGCCCCGCCGACCCAGCGCACGATGCGCTGCATCACGCCCAGATGATAGAGGATGGAGACCAGCGCCGCGAAGAAGATGATGACCGGCAGCGCCCCCAGTGCGAAAGTGTTGGCGAGCGGATTGCCCTCTTGCGCCCCGAACAGGAATTCGGTGCCTTTGTCGGCATAGGACAGCAGCGCCGCCACGCCGTTCGCCATGCCCAGGATTGCCGCGCGGCCCCACGGCGTGCGCAGCACCAGGAAGGCGAGCAGCGCCTGCAGCGCGAAGGCAGCCGCCACCACGCGCAGGCTGATGCGGCGCTTGCCCGAAGACAGCAGGAAGGCGATCAGGAGGATCGCGACAATCCCGATAAGGCTCATGATGACGGGTGGCATTGTCGTCCTTCGCTTGGACCGATCCCCGCGCATCTTCGAGGATATTCCGCCCTGCCGGTTGCAGGAATCACGTGCCGCGCTGTCCGTCCGCGGCGCTCTCTTGCGTTTTGTCGTCCGGCAGTCAAATGCGATGGCGATGCAGTCGGGCAAAAGGTTCCCGGCACCTTCCCTTTTTTCACGGCCTCGCATAGGCGTGGGGCGATGCAGGAACCCCTTTCCCCTTCCGACACGCACACGAGTTCGGCCCGGCAATCGGGGACCCCGGCTGCGTCCGCAGTGCTCAGCCCCGGCGGCATGCCGCGCGCGCTGTTCGTCTATGCGCTGTTCTATGGCGGGATGACGGTGCTGGCGGGCGTACTGGGGTTCAAGCAGGTCGCGCTCGGCCCGTTGGCGGTGGAGGCGGGCATCTTCGCCTTCCTGATGCTGGTGGTGCTGTCGAGCACGGTCAGCCATCTTTACGGCAGGTCGGTCGCCGACCGGATGGTATTGTGGGGGTTCCTGCCGCTCGCCGCGTCGATCCTCCTGATCCTGCTCGTCCTCATGCTGCCGGTATCGTCCGCCATGCCGCCGGAAAACATCGCCGCCTTCGAACAGGTGCTGACGCAGACGCCGCGGATCATGGCGGCGGGGCCGGTCGCCTATGGCGTGTCGCTGATCCTGAATGTGCGGATCTTCGACTGGCTGCGCGGCGGCGGGGAGAAAGGCAGCGGGGCGAGAAACGGCAATCTGTGGATGATGATACGCGGCGGGATCGCGTCGGCGCTGAGCCAGATCGTCGATACGATCATCTTCATCACACTGGCATTCTACGGCGAATTTCCGATCGGGTCGCTCCTGGCGGGGCAGATGCTGGCGAAGGTCGTGCTGTCGCTGGTGCTGGTGCCGCCGCTGATCGCCCTGCTGGTGCGGCTGGCCGCGCGGCTCGATCGCTGAACTTCCGGCGCCGGATCGGTCGATCCGGCCTTTGCCAAACTGCCCGGGCTTCGCTAATTGCGCTGCATGGGATTCTGGATAGTTCGCCGGCTGATCGCCGCATTCGGCCTCGCGGTCGCCGTTGCCGCCTGTTCGGCCGACGAATCCGCGCCCGAACGCCCACCGGTGGCGGTGATCGCCCAGCCGGTGCGGATATTGCCCGAGACGCTGGAGATCGAGGCCATCGGCACGGCCCGCGCGACCACCTCCGCCGAGATCTATCCCGAAACGGCCGGCCGGGTCACCAATGTCCTGTTCAGCGCGGGCGATTACGTGCGCGAGGGCGCTCCGCTCCTGCGCCTGGACGCGCGGGCCGAAAGCCTGGCGGTGGAGGCTGCCCGCGTCCAGGTGAGCGAGGCAGACCAGCTGCTGACGCGCTATCGCCGGATCGAGGATACCGGCGCCCTGTCGGAAAGCCAGATCGAGGCGGGCGAGACTGCCCTCGCTTCCGCCCGTATCGCCTTGCGGCAGGCAGAGATGGCACTGGGCGACAGGGTGGTGCGCGCGCCGTTCTCCGGCCATGTCGGCCTGACCGAGATCGACCCCGGCGACCGGGTGAACGACAGCACGCCCATTACACAAATCGACCGGCGCGACACCCTGTATGTCGATTTTCCCGCGCCCGAAGCGGTCTTCAACGCCCTGCGTCCGGGACAAACCGTGCAGGTCACGCCATTTTCCGAACCCTCGCGCACCATAGATGCACGGGTGGTGACGACCGATACGCGCGTTGCGCGGGACAGCCGCGATTTCACCGTCCGCACCGCCATCGCCAATACGGGCGACACGCTGCGCCCCGGCATGAGCTTCCGCGTGATCTTCACCCGCAATGGCGAGGCGCGCCCGACCGTGCCGGAAGAAGCCATCGTCTGGGGCGGCGAAGGGTCGCATCTGTTCCTGGTGCGCGATGGCAAGGCGCGCCGCGTTCCGGTGACCATCACGTCGCGCCGCGAAGGCCGGGTTTTCGTCCAGGGCGACGTGCGGGCAAGCGACCGGGTGATCGTCGAAGGCGTACAGAAGGTGCGCGACGGGCAGGATGTGCGGGTGATCCGCCCGGCAGGCGCCGCGCCGCAGGACGTGCAGCTTCGCCCTGCGCGCCGCCAAGATGCAGAATAGGACCGACCTGCCGATGCTGGCGGTCAAACGGCCGCTGCTGATCGGGGTATTGAACCTGCTCATCGTCATCGCCGGCATCGCCGCGCTGATGGGCGTGGAGGTGCGCGAATTGCCGAATGTCGACCGGCCCATCGTGTCGGTCACCGCCAATCTGCCCGGTGCCGCGCCGCAGACGGTGGATGCCGAGGTGACCAGCGTGCTGGAAGGCGCGGTGGCCCGCGTGTCCGGCGTGCGCCAGATCAATGCATCCAGCGAGGAAAACAACGCCCGCCTTCGTATCGAATTCAACCCCGGCGTGGACCTCGACACCGCGGCTTCCGACGTGCGCGAGGCGGTCAGCCGCGTCACCCGCGAATTGCCCGACCGGGTCGAACAGGTGACGGTGGTGAAGGCGGACCAGGACGCCCAGCCGATCATGACGCTGGCGATATCGTCAAACCGATACGACGAAGCGGAACTGACGCGCATCGTCGAAAACGACATCGTACCCGAATTGCTGACCGCCGAAGGCGTCGCCAGCATCGAGGAATTCGGCACCCGCGAGCGGCAGATGCGGGTCAGCATCGACCCGGCACGGCTGAACCGCTTCGGCCTGGCGCTGACCGATGTGGCCGATGCATTGACCAATGCGCCCTATGACGTGCCGGTCGGTTCCTTCCGGTCCGATGCCCAGGAACTGGTGGTGCGGGCGGAGGCGACTGCCGCCACGCCCGAACAGATCGAGAGCATCGTCATTTCCGGCACGACGCGCGTGGGCGATGTGGCCGAGGCGATCTTCGCGCCCGCCAATGCGACCAGTTTCGTGCGATTGGACGGGCGGCCGATCATCGGGCTGGGCGTCGTGCGGCAGGCGAGTTCGAACACCATCACCATCTCCGGTGCGATCCGCGACGGGGTGGACCGGCTGAACGAACGCTTCGAGGATGTGGATGTCGAGATCGTGTCCGATGATGCCGAGTTCATCCGCATCTCGGTGCGCGAGGTGCTCATCACGCTCGGCTTCACCATTGCCGTGGTGATCGGAACCATGCTGGTGTTCTTCCGCGCGTGGCGGCCCACCGTCGTGCCCAGCACCACCATCCCGGTCGCGCTGGTCGGCGTGATAGCGGGCATCTGGGCGATGGGTTTTTCCATCAACCTGCTGACCCTGCTGGCGCTGGTGCTGGCCACGGGGCTGATCGTCGACGATGCCATCGTGGTGCTGGAAAACGCGCAACGCCTGCAGAACAAGGGGATGGGCCGCCGCGCCGCCGCCGTGATCGGCACGCGGCAGGTCTTCTTTGCCGTGGTCGCGACCACCGCCGTGCTGGTGTCCGTCTTCGTGCCGATCTCCTTCCTGCCGTCGGAGGCCGGGCGGCTGTTCCGCGAATTCGGTTTCGTGCTGGCGGTGGCGGTGATCCTGTCGTCCTTCGTGGCCCTGTCGCTGGTGCCCGCCCTCGCCGCGCGCTTCGACCTTACCAGCAAGGATGACGAACCGGGCCGCATCGGATCATGGGGTCGGAAGGCGAATGGCTGGTACGAATCTGCGCTGGCCCGCTGCCTCGACCGGCCGGCGCTCGTCGGCATCGTCGCGGTCGTTCTCGCCGTGCTGGCGGGGCTGCTCTATTCCGGGCTCGACAACGAACTGGTGCCCGACGAGGACCGCGGCGTCATTACCGTGGATGCGACCGGGCCGGACGGCGTCGGTATCGATTTCATGGATGAAGAACTGGACGAGGTGGAACAGGTGCTCGAACCCTATCTCGCCAGCGGAGAGATCGGGCGGACCTTCTCCATCGTCGGGCGCTATGACCCGAACCGTGTGCGGGTGACCGCGCAGCTTGCCGATTGGAGCGAGCGCGACCGCAGCCAGACCGAGATCGTCGAGGATCTGAACGAGCCCCTGCAGGATATTCCCGGTTCGCGCACCAGCGCCCGTGGCCGCGGAACGCTCAATTTCGGCGGCGGCGGCGACGGGCTGGAGGTCGCGCTGACCGGATCGGACTATGGTCGCATCTACGAATCCGCCGATGCCCTGTCGCGCGCCATCGACACCCGGTCCGACATCCTGTCCAACCCCGACATATCGTATCAGCCGACGCAGCCGCAGCTCTCCATCCGTATCGACCGGCAGCGCGCCGCCGATCTGAACGTCGATCTGGACGACCTGGCGCAGACCCTGCGCACGATGGTGGGCGGCGACGATCTGGTCGATCTCAGCATCGGCGACCAGGCGGTACCGATCTTCCTGACCGCGCAAAGCGTCAGCGTCACCAACCCGTCCGATCTTCGCAACCTGTCCGTCAGGGGGGTGAATGGCACGCTGGTCCCGCTGTCCAGCGTGACCAGCATCGACGAACAGGGCATCGCCGCCGAACTCGACCGCACCGAACAGCGCCGCGCGATAGAGCTCAGCGCCGATATCGCGCCGGGCGCGACGCTGCGCGAAGCGGTGGAGGAGATTGAACTTCTGGCCGAAGATGCGGTGGCCGGCGATATCGATATGCTGCTGCAGGGCGAGGCGGAGAGCCTGGAGGAAACCTCGAACGATCTGCTCCTGACCTATGCCTTCGCGCTGGTCTTCGTCTTCCTCGTGCTGGTCGCCCAGTTCGAGAGCCTGACCAGCGCGCTGGTGGTGGTGCTGACCGTGCCCTTCGCGCTCGCGGCGGCGGTGTTCTCGCTCTATCTGTCGGGCACCTCGCTCAACATCTATTCGCAGATCGGCCTCGTGATGCTGATCGGGCTGATGGCGAAGAACGGCATTCTGATCGTCGAATTCGCCGACCAATTGCGGCAGCAGGGACGATCGGTTCGCGAGGCGGTGGAGGAAGCCGCCGCCATCCGCCTGCGCCCCATCGCCATGACGCTGATCTCCACCGTGCTGGGTGCCGTTCCGCTGATCCTGGCGAGCGGCGCGGGGGCGGAAGCGCGGCAATCGATCGGCTGGGTGATCTTCGGCGGATTGGGCATCGCCGGCATCTTCACGCTGTTCCTGACGCCGGTGATCTATCTCGGCATTGCCCGCTTCGGCACGCCGCGCAATGTCGACCTCGCCCGTTTGAGCGAGGAGATCGACGAAGCGGACGAGGATGCGGCGGGGGATATGACGGCGGATTTGGCGGCTGCACCGGCATGATCCTGTGCCGCTCCACCGTACCTGCCCTGCTGCCCGTATTGCTGATCGGCGGCTGCGCCAGCGTCGAGCCGGTGGAGATTCCCGCCACCGTAGCCGCGCCGCCCGCCTATGCGGCAAACCTGCCGCCGGCGGGCCTGGCGCGGCAATGGTGGAGGGGCTTCGACGATCCCGTGCTGGACGCGCTGATCGAACGCGGGCTTGCCGCCAATTACGACATTGCGGCAGCGGCCGACCGGCTGCGCGCCGCCGCCGCCCTGCTGCGGGCCGAAAGGTCCGACCGGCTGCCGGGCGTGGACGGAGCTGCGAATGCAGGAGCAGGGCTGGACGCAGGCGGGGCAGGCGTGGATGCAGGCGCCGGGCTGTTCGGCCTGTTCAACCCCGACATCAACGGCCGCCTCGCCGCCGAAATCAGGGCGGCCGTCGCGGATTATGCCGAGGCCGATTACCTCGTGGCCGACACGCGCCGGCTGGTCGCGGCGGCTATCGCCAGCCAGTATATCGAATATCGGCGCACCGGAGCGCAACTGGACCTGCTACAGGAATCGACCGATCTGCAGGAACAGACGCTGCGGATCGTCACCTTGCGCTTCGAGGCCGGGCTGGCCGCCAATCTGGACGTGCGCCGCGCCGCCGCCGACCTGGCGCAGACCCGCGCCCGCCGGGGGCTGATCGCCATCGCCCCCGAAGAAGGGGAAGCGGTGGAA
>NZ_JABASZ010000023.1 GCF_012979275.1 Pseudopontixanthobacter vadosimaris | reverse complement strand
GATGAGGAACAGTGGGTCTCAACCGTCCTCAGCAGCCTTCAGACACGCTCTTCTGGGGCGAGAGAAGCGTTGGCAAAGGCTCTTCGCGACGGTGATCATCGGCTAATCCCAGCAGGGCTCACCACTTCCATAGAAACACCTGAAAAGCTTGGAAAACTGTCGCAGCGACGGTCGGAAACCACTGTTGTCTCCACAATGGGTCTACACAGTGGGAGCGGCGATGAGGCTGTAAGTCGCTCAATACCCTCAGTTTTTCGCCAAGCTGGTCAAGGCGCGAAGCGCATTGATCTGCTCGAAGGTCACCTTCTCGATCTCGGCTGATAGAAGAGAACTTTCGAATCCACGGCCATAGTAGTCCGATACATCCAAGCCAGATTTCGACCCATTGCCCCAGCCACCCAAGGTCATCGCGATCTCCCGATCCACCCGTGCGCGCCGCAACGCATCTCGAAAACAATGCCGAAACGAGTGGAAGCTCGTGCGAGGCATTCTGGCACCTGCCTTCTCAAGAAACAGGACGAACCACTTGCTGAAGGCCGTCGAGCGAAACCCGTTTTGTCCGGGGCAGATGTCGAAGAAGAGCTTGCTCTCCCCTGCCTTCACACGACCCTTCACAAACTCCGCCAGTCCAAGCTGCTTAAGATAGGAATGGATCGGGATGACGCGTTCGCTTCCGCTTGTCTTCAGGTGCTTGTCACATGACCCAACAAGAGATTTTACGCTCACAACGAAGCATTCAACGCCTTCGACTGCTCGCACGTCAGTGACATCTAACTGGCAGATTTCATTCAGCCGCATTCCAGAGAAGAGTGCGATCAGAGGCACCCAGAAACGTGTTCCCTTGGGCCTCGCATCACCGATCTTTGCATAGCCATGTCCGTCATCGCTACAGCCAGTGAACAAGGGAGCGGTGAAGATAGCCTCAAGCTGATGATCTGAAAACGGATGGCGCTTTTCAAGACGAGCGATCGGATCGGCAAGCCGAAGCCCGCGAAGGTGATTTCGCGCGAGAAGCTCCTCTCGAACAGCCCAGTTGAGCACTACGCAAACCTTATTGAGGTACGTGTTGGCATTCGACGCGCTGATCACATTCTCATAGCCCGTCGCCTTGGCGTGAAGAGAAGCTTCTTTTGCGGATAGATGAGGGAATGCTCTTGATGCGCCCTTAGGCAAGTATCGCAGAACCTCGACAAATTCGCGACAGGCTGCCCGTGTGATCGCACTCATAGGCGTCGAAGCACCGACTATTGATATCGCAAGCCGTTTGGTGGTCTCGTATGCCAGACGGGTTCTGGCGGACCAGTCCTGAGTTGGGTCAGCCAGAAACTTGTCGAACACTTCGCCAAAGGTGATCGGTTCAACGACTGCGCGGTCCCTTTCAGGGATGAACAGGTTCAGGTCACTCGCTGCGCTTACAGGGACCGACTCTTGTTGCCACGGTTCCAGAAGCGTCGGATCGACATTCTTCCCAAGCACTGATCGAGCCGCCGTCAAAGTGGATTCGATTTGAGCAAGAACGCTGTGCGAACGGCGGAATGCCTCAGTCTCAGACTCGGTGCGGAGAGAGTGCCAGATTTCCCGCTTGCCCACCGTCTCTACGAGAGTGTGTGGAACGCGCCTTCTGACATGGAAAATGCCACGCTTTTGAACGATCCAGCGACGCTTGTTGTGTAGACATCGTGTGGAGACGCCATAATGGCGAAAAACTGAGGGTATTGAGCGACTTACAGCCTCATCGCCGCTCCCACTGTGTAGACCCATTGTGGAGACAACAGTGGTTTCCGACCGTCGCTGCGACAGTTTTCCAAGCTTTTCAGGTGTTTCTATGGAAGTGGTGAGCCCTGCTGGGTTCGAACCAGCGACCTACTGATTAAAAGTCAGTTGCTCTACCGACTGAGCTAAGGGCCCCACCGCGGGTTCCACTAGGCAGCGGTTGGCTCGCGGTCAAGCGGGCATGCAGCTGGCGCAGCGTCAGGCCGGTGCCGGGCACGCGCCAGCAGGGGGCTATGGCGCTCAACGGGCCGGTTACGAAGGGGCGGCGGATAAGTTCGGGGTGCGGTATGGTGAGGGGGGGAGCGGCACCTGCCCCGTGCCAGCATCCGCCGCTCCACAGCGCGATATCGAGATCGAGCGTACGCGCCTGCCAGCGCATCCCCCGCCGGCGGCGCGCGAAATGCCGTTCCAGACGTTGCAACAGTGCCAGCATCGCGGGCGGATCGTGACTGGCCGCAAGATGCCATGCGCCATTGGCATACACCCGCCGGGACGGGCCGAGCGGGCGACTGGCGACAAGGGGCGCGGTGGCGAGGATCCGCACGCCCGCTTCCCGCACCGCTGCCTCGGCCGCGATCAGGATCTGGCGCGGCCCGCCATGGATTGCGTGGCGCATGTTGGACCCGGTGGCGACCAGATATTCCTGCATTCGCTGCCCCGCTCGCCCGATCGTGCCTGCTCAGATATCCTCGCAGATGCGGGTGTATAATTGCGGCCTGCGGTCGCGGAAGAAACCCATGCCGGCGCGGTGCCTTGCCGCCCGCGAAAGGTCGAGCGTCGCGACCAATGCGCCGGTTTCGCCTTCTGCATATCCTTCCACGATGTCGCCCCATTCGTCGGTGATGAAGCTGTGGCCGTAGAAGGTCTGCACTGCGCCTTCCGGCCCCTCCGCCCCGATGCGGTTGGCGGCGATTACCGGCATGCAGTTCGACACGGCATGGCCCTGCATCGCCCGCCGCCACAACCGGCTGGTGTCGAATTCGGCATCATAGGGTTCGGACCCGATGGCGGTAGGATAGAACAGCAGCTCCGCGCCCTGCAACGCCATGGTGCGCGCGCATTCGGGATACCACTGGTCCCAGCAGATGCCCACGCCGATGCGCGTCCCGGCCACGTCCCACACCTTGAAACCGTCATTGCCGGGGCGGAAATAGTATTTTTCCTCATACCCCGGCCCATCGGGAATATGGCTCTTGCGATAGGTGCCCATGATCTCGCCATCGGCCCCCACCATAGCCATGGTGTTGTAATAATGGTGGCCGTCGCGTTCGAAGAAGCTGGTGGGGATCGCCACCTTCAGCTTTTTCGCCAGTTTGCGCATCGCGATCACGGACGGATGTTCAGCGGTCGGGCTGGCGAGCGCGAACAGCGCCTCGTCCTCCACCCGGCAGAAATAGCCGCCGGCGAACAGTTCGGGCGGCAGTACGATCTGTGCGCCGCGCGCCGCCGCATCGGCCACGAGGTCCGATACGGCGGCGATATTGTCCTGCATGTCGCCCACGCCGAGCTGCAATTGCAGCGCGGCGACCGTCACCTGCACCATGGGTTCCGCCTTACCGCTTGCGGAACAGCAGCGTCATCCGGTCGCTTTCACCGATTGCGCGGCGGGCTTCTATATTGCCGCGCATACCGGGCGGTAGTTCCCAGACGCCGCCTTCGTAATCGGCCGTATCGCGCGGATTGGCGTTCACCTCGCTCGTGCCGACAAGCTCGAAACCATGCGCCTCCACCAGGCCGATCACGTCCTGCTGGCGCAGATAGCCATTGTTGCCATTGGTGTAATCGCCGCTCGCCCAGGGCTTCGCGCGGTGCTGCACGATGCCCAGCATCCCGTCATCGGCCAGCAGATTGCGAATGCGCGTCAGTTCCGAATGCAGAACGCCCGAACGATACAGATTGTGCATTTCGCGGAAGATCAGCACGCGGTCGACCTCGCCCTGGTAGGGCTCCAGCGTGGCAGCGCCGGTGGCGGCCACCAAACTGGGCGCGCCTGCCAGGTTCCATTTGCCGACATTGTCGCTGTAATCCTTCGGCAGACCGGCGAAATAGGTGGCGAAGCGTTCATTATCGGCGGCAGCGGGGTCGGGCGTGAGGCCGATGTAGCGGCCATTCGTGCCGAGATACGGCACTAGCACCCGCGTGTACCAGCCGCCTGCGGGCATGTAATCGACGACGGTCATGCCGGGTTCGACACGGAAGAAGGCCAGCGTTTCGGCAGGGTTGCGGAAAGGATCGCGCGCCCTGTCGTCGGCGCGGCGGGCATCGGCCAGCGCCGCCTGCATCGCCTGCTGGTTTGCCGCCGACATGGTGGTGGAAGCCGCATGGCCTTCGGTATGGGCCGCGAGGGGCGCGGCGATTGCCAGGCCCGTGGCTGCGGCGAATTTGAATATAAGGCGCATCGAATTTCCCCTGATCTGTCGTGCTCGCTACATTAGGGCACTGCCGGCCCGTGACAAGCGCCGATGCGCTTCCTATCTCCTGCGCAAGGAACAGGAGAATTGAAAACATGGCAAAAGAACAGGCCATCATCGCCGGGGGGTGCTTCTGGTGCACCGAAGCCGTCTTCAAGGACGTGATCGGCGTGTATGAAGTGGAAAGCGGCTATATCGGCGGCGACACGGCGGATCCGACCTACAAGCAAGTGTGCAGCGGCACCACCGGCCACGCCGAGGCGATCCGCGTGACCTATGACACCGACACGATTTCGCTGCCCGAGATCCTCGACGTCTTCCTCGGCACGCATGACCCGACGCAGCTGAACCGGCAGGGCAATGATGTCGGCACGCAATACCGCTCCGCCATCTTCCCGCTGGACGCAGACCAGCGCGCCGAGGCCGAAGCCGCTATCGCCCGCGCCAATGAAGCGCATGATGGCAAGGTCGTGACGACCATCGAGGAACCGACGACCTGGTACCCGGCCGAGGATTATCATCAGGATTACTGGGAGGGCGAAGGCCGGGCGAACCCCTATTGCATGGCCACCATCCCGCCGAAGCTGCTGAAGCTGCGGAAAAGCTTCCAGAACAAGGTCAGGGCCGAAGGCTGAACGACGATTGGTGGATGCTTTACCGGGCGCCGGATCTCCGCAGGAATTTCAGCGCTGCCACCGGGCGATAAAGAAGCCGTCCATCCCGCCCGCATCCGCCATCATGCCGGGATCGGTCCGCAGCCAGCCTTCCGCCGTGGGGACGACCCCGGCGGGCAGTTCAGCCGCGGTGATCGGATCGCCGGTCAGTTCCACGCGTCTGGCCTGCGCCTCGCCTTCCGCTTCCTCCAGCGAACAGACCGCATAGACCAGCCTTCCGCCCGTCGGCAGCCAGTCGGCTGCGCGCGCCAGCAGCCCGGCCTGCAATTCCGCCAGTTCGGCGATCTGACGTTTGCCGATACGGTGGATGACATCGGGGTGGCGGCGGCAGGTTCCGGTTGCGGTGCAGGGCGCGTCGAGCAGGATGGCGTCGAACTGCTTGGCGGGCTCCCATGCCATGGCGTTGCCGGTGATGATTTCCGCCGTCAGGCCGGTGCGCTGGAGGTTACGGCGCAGCATTTCGAGCCGCTTCTCGCTGCTGTCGAGCGCGGTGAGGGACCATCCGGCGGCGGCGAGTTGCAGGCTCTTGCCGCCCGGTGCGGCGCACAGGTCCAGCACGCGCTTCGCTGCGCCATCCGCGCCCTTGCCCGGCCCCAACAGCCGCACGGGCAGGCTGGCAGCCAGATCCTGCACCCACCATGCGCCTTCCGCAAAACCCGGCAACTGGTCGATCGGCACGCCGCGCGGCAGGCGGACATGGCCGGGCGCAAGGCTGGTGCCGCCCAGTTCGCGCGTCCATTGATCGGTCTGGTCCGCATCCCGCAGCGAGAGGTCGAGCGGCGGCGGGATGGCAAGCCCGGCGGCGATGGCTGCGCTTCTTTCGCCCCAGCGTTCCGCCACACCCTCGGGCAGCGTCGGCGTATCGGGCAGGGAACTGCCGCGCTTTACCAGTGTGGAGAACACCCCATGCGCCAGACGGCGCGGCCCGCCGGTCAGCAGCGGCAGGCCCGTTGCAATCACCGCATGGGGCGGCGTGTCTAGCCGCAGCCACTGCGCGAGCATGATCCGCAGCGCCGTGCGCGGCTTGGCATCCTCGGGCAGATTGCGCTGCGTGGCGCTGTCGATCAGCGCGTCGAGATCGACAAGCCAGCGCAGCACTTCGCTGGCGATGGCGCGTGCCAGCGCGCGGTCGGCAAAGGAGTGGATACCCTTGGTCGCCGCGCGTTCGGCAAGGTCCAGCGTCTCGCCCCGGCGCAGCACGGCATCGAGCATACGCATGGCAGCGCGGCGAGCGGGCAATCCTGAAATATCGACCATGCGCCGTCCTTAGAACCATCGCGGGCAAGCGTCGATGCGAAATCACGCATTTGCAAATCGCCTGCGCGGACCCCATGTCCGACGCATGACCCAGCGCGCGACCCAACGGCCCGACACTTTCGAAAAGCCCGCTTACTGGAGCGATACGCCCCCGCCCGAGCCGAAACCGCCGGAAAAGAATCGCGACGATCCGCAGGGGCTGTCACCCACCCGCTATGGCGATTGGGTGAAGGACGGCATCGCGATAGATTTCTGAGCCTGTTGCCTAGTCCAGCGGCGTGAGCGTTATTTGCAGCCCATCCTTCGGTTTCGGGATCGGCCAGGCCTGCCATTCCGGCGCATAGCCTTCCGCCGTCTCGATCCGGTAGCGTTGCAGCAGATGCGTCATCAGCACCTTCACCTGCATATAGGCGAAATGCAGCCCCAGGCACATATGCGCGCCGCCGCCGAACGGCACCCAGGCATATTTGTGCCGCGCCTTTACCGCTTCGGCCGTGAAGCGCGTGGGGTCGAAGCGGGCCGGCTCCTCCCAATGCTCCTCCATCATATGCACGAAGGCCGCGTTGATGCCGACGGCGGTGCCCGCCGGTATGGTGTAGCCGCCATATTCGAATGATTTCAGCGCCCGGCGCGGTGTCGAGGGCACGGGCGGGATCAGCCGCAGGCTTTCCTTGAAGGCCATCTCCACCAGTTCGAGCTTGCCGAGATCCTCATAGGCGAGATCGCGCGGCGTGCCGGTTTCATCGGGGCCGCCGGTGATCGCCATGATCTCCTCGCGCAGTTTCTCCTGCCATTCGGGGTTCTGCGCCAGCAGCCAGACCAGCGATGTGGCAGAGGAGGTGATGGTATCATGCGCGGCCATCATCAGGAAATTCATGTGATCGACCACCTGGTCCACCGGCAGCAGCGATCCATCCTCGCGCGTGGCGACGGCGAACTGGCTGAACATGTCCTGCCCGTCTGCATCGCTCTCACCCGCCATTTTCCTGCGCCGCAGCGTCTCGGCGGTGAAATAGTCGACCAGGAATTCGCGCCCCTTCACGCCCCGGCGCATTTGCGTGAAGGGCAGCGGCCTGCGGATCGGCGCGACCGAGGCCTGCACCATGTCGACAAAGGCGGTGTTGATCCGGTCCGCTTCCGGGCCGAAGGGCAGGCCGATGAAACTGTCGGCGGCAAGGTCGAGCGTCAGCTGCTTGATGGCGGGATAGAATTTCATCGCCCCGCCCCAGTCGCCCACCTGCGCCGCGATGCCGCGGTTGAGCGCGCCGGCATAATGCCGCATCGGTTCGGGCTTGAAGGCGATGGACAATGCGCGGCGGTCCATCCGGTGATGGTCGAAATCGATCAGCATCAGCCCGCGCGGGAACAGCCTGTCCAGCACCGGTCCCCATCCCTGTTCGGAGGAGAAGACCTTGTTCCGGTCGAACAGCACCAACTCGTTCGCTTCCGCGCCCAGCAGGGCCACGTTCCAGCGGCCGAAGCTGCGCACCTTGTAGACCTTGCCGTATCTGGCATGCATCCGCCGGGTGAAGCCATGCGGATCGGCAAGCTGGGTGAAGGTATGCCCGACCAGCGGCGCACCCGCTTCACCGGGGATATGGTCCAGCGCCTGTTTCGGCAGGACCTGCGACCAATGCGTGAACTGCTGCGCAAGCGCGGAATGGGCGGGTAGCGTGGCCATGGAATGCTCCTTGCTTACCGCAGTGTAAGTAGGTTGCGGCGCTAAATCCAGCCCGACAATTCGCGGCGCATCAAGGCCTCCAGCATCTCCATGCCGGCGGGGGATGTGTTGAGGCAGGACAGGGCGGCAAATTGTTCGCCGCCAGCAGCGGTGAACTGCTCGCGCCCCCTGATCGCCAGCTCCTCCAGCGTTTCGAGGCAATCGGCGGAAAAGCCGGGGGCGGCGATGGCGATGCGTTTCGTCCCCTGCTTCGCCTCGGCTTCCAGCACGGCGTCGGTTGCGGGTTCCAGCCATTTGGCAGGGCCGAAGCGCGACTGGAAGCTGGTTTCGATCCGCAGATCGGGCCTTGCGCCCTCGGCCTGCAACCGCTCCGTCAGCAGGCGCGCCGTCTTGCGGCAGTGGCAGTGGTAGGGGTCGCCCAGTTCGAGCGTGCGCTGCGGCATGCCGTGAAAGGACAACAGCAGCAGTTCGGGGGTGAAATCCAGCGCGCCCATCTGCGCCCCCAGATCCTGCGCCAGCGCTTCGATATAGGCAGGGTCGTCGTGATAGGGCGGCAGGGTTCGCAGCGCCGGTTGCCAGCGCAGATTGCGCAATGTGTCCGCCGTTCTGTCCACCACCGTCGCCGTGGTCGCGCCGCTATATTGCGGATAGAGCGGCGCCAGCAGGATGCGGTCGCAACCCGCCGCCATTAGCGCCCGCAGGCGGCTGTCGATGGAGGGATTGCCGTAGCGCATGGCGTAATCCACCTGCACGCCCCGTCCTTCTTCCTGCCCCAGCCGCTGCTGCAATTCGCGGGCCTGCCGCGCGGTGATGGCGGCGAGCGGCGAGCCGTCCTCTCCCCACACCTGGGCATAGGCGTGGGCAGATTTCTTCGGGCGCGTATTGAGGATGATGCCGCGCAGGATCGGTTGCCAGGCGATGGGCGGGATCTCCACCACCCGCCGGTCGGACAGGAATTCGGCCAGATAACGCTTTACCGATTTCGCGTCCGGCGCATCGGGGGTGCCGAGATTGACGATGAGCAGGCCGATCTTCCCGCTGTTCACGGGCGGATGATCGGCGGGGAGCATTTGCGGCTGTCTTGTCATGTGGAATCCGATAGCAGGGGCAGGCGGCGATAGCGCACGCCGGTGGCGGAATGGAGCGCATTGGCGATGGCTGGCGCGGCGACGGCCACCCCAAGCTCGCCGGGATCGAATGGCGGCGCGTCGCTGGCGATGAAATCGACGAGGACCTCCGGGCTTTGCACCAGGCGCGGCAGGGACAGCGCGGCGGGCGTGCCCTGCACGGGCAGGCCGTTCTCGTAGCGAACTGCCGTGCCCAGCGCCAGCGACAGGCCGTAGATCAGCCCGCCCTCGATCTGCTGGCGGGCGATGTCGAGATTGACTATCCGGCCGATATCGACCGCCGCCACCATGCGGCTGACCTCGATGCCGCCTGCCGCGCGGCGCGCCGTGGCGATGCAGGCGATGCGGCCCGCGCCTTGCGTGAGCGTATCCTCGCCCATGCGGTGGCAGGCCAGCCCCTGTCCGCTGCGCCCCTTGCCCCCGCCCCATTCCCCCAGCCGGGCCGCGCGTTGCAGGCACTCCACCAACCGCACATCATTGCCCAGCATGGCGATGCGGTAGGACAGCGGCTCGCGCCCGCGCCGGTCGGCGATCTCGTCGATGAAGCTTTCGATGAAAAAACAGGTGTGGCCATGCGCGCCGCCGCGCATCCGGTTGGTGGGCAGGCCGGCGGCGACCGGCACGTGATCGACGGCAACAGCGGGAATGGCATAGGACGGGACCGCGCCTTCGACCGTAAGCGGGTCGGCTACGGGGCCGGAGAACAGGCTCTCGTCCGCCACCGCTTCCGCCGCGCTTTCGCCTGAAAAGATGCGGCGACCCATCTCGCGCATCGTCGGGGGCATGGCGATGCGGCTGCGGAGCGCGGTGATCGTGCCGTCCGGGGCCAGCTTCGCCGTCACCAGCGCGGCGGAGGGCGCGCGGGGCGCAGCGGCCAGCATCTCCTGCCAGCGCGAATATGTCAGTTGCACCGGGCGATGCGTGGCGCGGGCGATCAGTGCCGCCTCCACGGCATGACCGGTTTCGAGCCGCGCGTCGAAACTGCCGCCTGCGGGCATGGGGTAGAGGATCACGTCGCGCAGGGAGTTGCCCGTCGCCGCCGCCGCCGCCCGCCGGGTGGCTTCGGGCACCTGGCTGGCCACCCACAGTTCCAGCCTGCCATCGGCGAACCGCGCCGTCGCGCTTGCGGTTTCAAGCGGCACGTGAAGCGCGGGCGCGACATCGTAGCGCAGGGCGATGTCCGGCGCGGCGAAGGCATCGCCATCCCTGAACCCCGGCGCAGCGTCGGCGAAGCGCTCGGCCACGCGTCTTGCGGAGCCATGGCGCAGCGCCTCGTCCAGCGCGGCTTCCACGGCGACGCTGTCGACCGGGTCCGCTACCGCGAAGACCGGTTCCATCGCCACGATCGCCCTTTCCGCCGCCCACCAATTGTCGGCCACGGCAGCCAGCCAGCGCCCTCCGCGCACGGTGCCGATCAGGCCCGCAACGCCCGAAGCCGCCCCTTCGTCGAACCGCAGCAATGTCGCGCCGCCCTGCGGGCCGTGGCGGATGGCGGCGTGGACCATGCCCGGCAGGCGGACATCGCCTGCAAACAGGAACTGCCCGCTGACCTTGGCCGGCAGGTCGAGGCGCGGGAAATCCGGTGGCGCGCCTGCGCCGCCGGCAAAGGGCCGCTCCTGCATCGCTTCGGGCCGCAGCGGCGGCGGATCGGGCGGGGTCAGCAGCGCCGCTTCCGCCGCCAGTTCGCCGAAGCTCGCCCGTCGGTCCCGGTGCAGCACGAAGCCGTCTTCGACGCGGCATTCTTCCCACGCCACGTCCCACCGTCCGGCAGCGGCCATGGCGAGGAGGGCGCGGGCCGTGGCAGCAGCCTCGCGGGCCGGACCTTCAAAGGCGGCCAGCGTGGTACCGGCGGCGGTGGCGGTAAAGGCAGCGGCGCGGGCCCAGCGCTGCGTCAGCAGATCATCCGGCTCATCGGCAAGACCGGCAAAGGCCGGCATCCACAAGGGTGCCCATTCGGCGGCGAGCGGGATATTGGCGAAGGCTGCGCCGGGCGGCACGGGTTCGGCGGCGATCTGCCGCCAGTCCGCCCCCAGCTCTGCCGCCACGATCTGCGGCAGGATGGTGGTGACCCCCTGCCCCATCTCCAGCTGCGGTACCGCCACCGTCACGATACCGTCGCGCGCGATCGTCAGCCAGGCACCGAAGGGGGTTTCGCCCTCCCCCGCAGGCAGAGGCGAGCCATATTCGCGCGGCATCAATCCCCAGGCGAGCAGCAGGCCCCCGCCCGCTGCCGCCCCGACGATCACGCCGCGGCGGCTCAGCTTCATCCTCAGGCGATCCCGTGCCGCGTCAACCAGTCAGACAACTTGTTCGCGACGTCGTGGAAGGCCTGCGCCTGCGGCCCCTCGCCCGCGGCGGGAGGATTGCCGGAATCGCCGCCTTCGCGGATTTCCAGCGCCAGCGGTATGCGGCCGAGGAAGGGCACCTGCATGCCCGCCGCCGCAGCCTCAACCCCGCCGCGCCCGAAAGGATCGCTGATTTCGTGGCAATGCGGGCATTCGTAGCCCGCCATGTTCTCGACCAGGCCAACCAGCGGAACACCGGCCACCTCGAACAGATTGGCCGCGCGCCGCGCATCGATCAGCGCCAGGTCCTGCGGTGTGGACACGATCACGGCCCCTGCGGGACGAAAGCGCTGCACCATGGTCAGTTGCACGTCGCCGGTGCCGGGCGGCAGGTCGACCAGCAGCATTTCGGCCTCGCCCCAATGCGCGTCGATCAATTGCGCCATGGCCTTGGCGATCATCGGGCCGCGCCAGGCGATCGCACGGCCTGCCTCGATCAAATGCCCCATCGACAGTGCCGGGATGCCGCCTGCGCCGGTGACGGGAACCAGCTTGCCATCCTCGCTTTCGGGCTGCGCATCTTCGGTGGCGAAAATCCTGGCGATAGAGGGACCATAGATGTCGGCATCGACCACGCCGACGCGTCGCCCGGCGCGGTGCAGCGCCACCGCCAGATTGGCGGTCAGGGTGGATTTGCCCACCCCGCCCTTGCCCGAACCCACCGCGATGATCGGCGGCACGCCGGGAGGCGGGGGCTGAAGAACTGCTGAGCGCCGTTCGGCAGCCGGTGATGCTGGCGGCGGCGCTGGCGTACCGGCGGCGGGGGCCGGGCGATCCGCCACCAGCGCCACGCGGGTCTCGGTAACACCGTCCACGCCGCGCAGCGCTTCCTTCGCGGCGCGGTCCAGCGCCTGTCTTGCCCCTTCGTCCAGCCCATGCGCGTCCACCACCAGGCTGACCGTTCCGCCGTTGATGCGGACAGCCTGCAGCCGGTGGGCGATCGGGGCGGGAAGGCGGCTCCTGATTGCAGCTTCGTCCATGGGCCGCGTCCTAGCAGCAAATGCGTGCCCGCCACCCCTGTTTTTTCACGCCCGGCACAAATCGTTCCCGGATTTCTCGATTGCCCTGCCGCAACCCCTGTTTTTTGCCCCGGCGCTGCCTATAATGAGGGCATGGACAGAATGGACGGGTTCACGAAACGGATCGCGCTGGCAATGGCCGGCAGGAAAAGCCCCTGGGGCCAGGGCAGCGGCGGTGGCGGGGATGACGAACCCGGCGACGTTCCGGGTGCCGAACCCTCTGCCGGGCCTTCTCCCGATGGCGAGCCGCCGGCCAGGGGCCGCGCTGGCGGGCCGCGCAATCCCTGGCTGCCGCCCGGCGGCGGGAACGACCCCAA
>NZ_JABASZ010000022.1 GCF_012979275.1 Pseudopontixanthobacter vadosimaris | reverse complement strand
GCTGTTCAACAAGCTGAAGAACTGGCGCCGGGTCGCCACTCGCTACGACAAAACCAAAGAATCCTACCTTGGCTTCGTCGCCCTCGCTTCAATCAAACTCTGGATACCCTTTGTCCACGAAACCTAGATGGTGTCGGACACCATCCATCCTGTATAAAAATAGAGTTATGGGTTTTCCTCCTCCAGCTACACGAGGAAGCCTGTCGGACGTTTGTTTCCGAAGGTGAAGAAGTGGCAATATGGTCGATGCTGTAAGTCATGACCGTATTTTAGGCCGGTTGAATTTTTTAGGGTAGGTGCTGAAGCCGCTTTTGCTTCAGGCGCTCTGAGTTTTGCACCCCGGCGAAGAGTGTCAAAATTTTTCTTTTCAGTTATTTAGGTGGGTGAATTTCCAATGAGAAATTCACTCCGAATTGCTGCTGATTTTGCTCGTTTTCTCTCGTAATCAACGCGAAGGCAGAAGGTTCTTCCTCGTTGGCACGAACTTCTGTCGCTGCGCGAGCCACTGCCTTGCCATACGGTTTTCAATACCACCGCGAGCTTTGATACCATCCTTCGCAAGCGCGTTGCGCGCTGCGACCTCGTTCATCTGCGCGAGATACGCCAACTCGCGCACTGACAGGTGGCCGCCGGGCTCGAATTCGAACTTCCAGCGCGCGAATGCGGTCCCGATCGTGATACGCAGGTGGCTTTCTGGGTTTCCCATAGGCGAGATCGTGCTGATAGTGCCGGCCGATGCGCCATCCATCAACGATGCAAGGTCATCCCAAGAGTCCGGACGAAAGGATCCAGGATTTCCAGTTTGGAATGCCCAGTCATAGCTGGCCTCGATCAACGGGGTAGAACGGAAGCGAGAGAGGTCGACCTCCGAAGGATCTGCGTCGTCGTATGGTTCGCCGGCGTCGTCGGATGACGGGAACCCCAGAAAAGCTTCTGCCGCTTCGTAGCTTCCCCAGTGGGCGATCATGGCTGCCTCCGCGACCAAGGCCTTGCGCAGGTCGTGCCTGACGTCGTCACGCGAGAATGGCGTTAGGGGGGCCTCAGCCGGAATTTCGCCAGCAGACGGCTTATCAACCTCGGTCAAGGTCAGCTTGCCAGCGCTGATCAACGAGGGAGGCGTGCCGTCACCTGCCGACATACGAATCGAGAACCCCTTGCGGACAAGCCGTAGAGCTTCGTCGTATTCGGTCGTCAGGACCGCGTTCTTACGGTGATGCAGTTCGCTTCCGAAAGCGGGGTCACCAAGAACGAAATGGCTTTGCTTGTCGCGATAGGGGCGCTCGATCTTGCCAGTCTTCGGATTGGTGCGGGTGATAATGGTGGCCACGATGGCAATCTCCAATGATTTTGGGTGCGTTCAGCGCTTCAGACGCTTGCTGCGGTGTGCGAGGGTGATGACCCGGCCATTCTCGACCACGGCGTATTTGTTGAGCAGTGGCTCTACGTATCGCAGGGCCCTTGCCCCGCCGAAGTCGCGAGCAATGCGCTTGCGCGCTTGCTTGTCCATGAAGAGCACGTCGGCTCCGTCGTGGCGGCAGATCGCACCGTATCGCTCGAACAATTCTAAAGCGAGAGGCGGAATGCTGCGCTGCTGACTGCGTTGGGTGGCATGCCTCGTCATCATATTGCTAATCCATTGCGTTTGTGTTGATATGCATGAGCAATAGCATGCCCGATGGACTTTGCAAGAGCATTACGAAATAAGTATAATCTACGAGCATATCAAGCGCCGTTGCCGCAGGAAACGGCGCATTCCGCGCCCGCCGCTTGCCCGATTCAGCCAATCCGAATAGGCAGTTGCGCGACACGAGGGGCATCAATGTTCGAGAACGCTTTCAACAATATCGACCGGGCCATGCGCAATGACGAGGGCCTGTCGTCGGAACTGGATTATGCCGAGCAGACCAGCTGGCTGCTGTTCCTCAAGTATCTCGACGATCTGGAGCAGGAGCGGCAGGACCAGGCCGAGCTGGAGGGCCGTGACTACACGCCGATCCTCGACGAGGCCTATCGCTGGCAGACCTGGGCTGCGCCGAAAGACGATGAAGGTGAACTCGACCACAATGCTGCGAAGACCGGGCAGGACCTGATCGACTTCGTCAACGGCAAGCTGTTCCCCTACCTGAAGACCTTCAACGCCAGCGATGCCGATGTGGATACGCTGGAATACAAGGTGGGCGAGATCTTCTCCGAACTCGCGAACCGGTTCCGCTCCGGCTATTCACTGCGCGAGGTGATCGACATTGTCGATACGCTCGATTTCGGCAGCACTGATGCCAAGCACGAACTGTCCGACCTCTACGAAACCCGCATCAAGCGGATGGGCAATGCCGGGCGCAATGGCGGCGAATATTACACACCGCGCCCGCTGATCCGCGCGATGATCAAGGTCGTCGATCCCAAGATCGGCGAGACGATCTACGACGGGGCCTGCGGGTCGGCGGGGTTTCTGTGCGAGGCGTGGGATTACCTGCGGCGGCCGGACCTGTCCGGCGAGGAATGGGAAACGCTTCAGCGCCGCACATTCTACGGGCAGGAGAAGAAGTCGCTCGCCTACGTGCTGGGCGTGATGAACATGATCCTGCACGGGATCGAGGCGCCGACGATCCGCCATGCCAACACGCTCACCGAGAACGTGATGGATATCCAACAGGCCGACCGTCACGACATCGTGCTGGCCAATCCGCCCTTTGGCGGCGGCGAGAGGCGGGAGGTGCAGCAGAACTTCCCGATCAAGTCCGGCGAGACGGCCTACCTGTTCCTGCAGCACTTCATCCGCAAGCTGAAGGCGGAGGGACGCTTCTCGCACGGGCGCGGGGCGGTGGTGATCAAGAACACTTTCCTCAGCAACACCGACAATGCCAGCGTGGAGCTACGCAAGGAACTGCTGGCGACCTGCAACCTGCACACCGTGCTGGATTGCCCCGGTGGCACGTTCCAGGGCGCAGGCGTGAAGACAGTGGTGCTGTTCTTCGACAAAGGCACGCCGACGAAGGAAGTCTGGTATTACCAACTCGATCCCGGCCGTTCGCTTGGCAAGACAAGCCCGCTCAATGACGACGATCTGAAGGATTTTGTCGAACTGCAGGCGACCAAGGCCGACAGCGACAAGAGCTGGACGGTGAAGGTCGACGATCTTGATCAGACCACCTGGGACCTGTCTGTCCGCAATCCGAACGCGCCGGAGGAAGAGCCGCTGCGCGAACCCGCGGAGATTATCGATGCCATGCTGGCGCGCGACGAGGAAACGGCGCAGATCCTCGAAGCTATTCGAGGGATGCTGTGAGCTGGCGTCAATCGACCCTCGGCGAGCTTTGTAAGCTTTACCAGCCTGAGATTATCACGAAGAAAGAGATGAAGCCGGACGGAAAATATCCCGTGTTCGGCGCAAACGGGGTAATAGGCCGATACCACCGCTTCAATCACGCTGAGCCACAATTGGTGATCGGCTGTCGAGGCGCCTGCGGCACGGTGCATATCACCCAGCCGGAGTCGTGGATCACTGGCAATTCGATGGTCATCCAGCCCAAGGACGATACCGTAGACCTTCGATTTCTGAGATATTATTTTGAAGGCCCGGCTGACCTCGGCGCTGCGATTAGTGGCGCAGCGCAGCCGCAGATCACCCAGGGGTCACTTAAGCCAATCCTCGTGCCATTACCCCCGATGGACGAGCAGAAGCGTATCGTCGCAGTGCTGGATCAGGCCTTCGCCGCCCTCGACCGCGCCCGCGCCAACGCCGAAGCCAATCTGGCCGATGCGGAGGAGTTTTTGGCTTCGTTCATGGAGGCAGAGCTGCGAAAGTCAGGCGGCGAAATCCTGACATTACAGCAGATGCTCGATTCCGGTCTGATTGTGAGCCACCTCGATGGAAATCATGGAAGCAACTACCCGCGAAAAGCTGAGTTTGTAGAGTCCGGTGTCGCTTATGTTTCTGCTAACTGCATTGTCGAGGGTCAGATTGATCTCGGTAAGGCCAAGTTTCTCACACATGAGCGCGCGGCAACAATCAAGAAAGGTGTGGCGCGAAATGGCGATGTGATCTTCGCTCACAACGCTACTGTTGGGCCGGTGGCATTGCTGGAAACGGAAGAAGATAAGGTCATACTTAGCACGTCAGTCACTTACTACAGGCCCGATCAGGAGCGCATTTTGCCAGAGTTTCTGATGTATGAGATGCGCAGTTCCGCTTTTAGGAGACAGTATGAGGGGATCATGGGTCAAGCGACACGAAATCAGGTGCCCATTACCGCCCAAAGAAAGCTGACTCATACAATTCCGAATCTCAAGGCGCAGTCGGAGTTGGTTGCCGCTTGTTCGGAGATTGAGACCAACTCAAGAGGGTTGAATCTTGCATATGCTGCTGCCTTGGCTGACCTTGATGACCTCCGCCAATCAATCCTGAAAAAAGCGTTCGCCGGGGAGCTGACCTAAGCCGATGCTCGAGAAGGAAACCGAAGCCGACACCCGCGCCAACCGTATCGATCCCGTTTTGCGGGAGGCAGGCTGGGGCGTGGTCGAAGGCTCCGGGATCAATCGCGAGCTGACCATTGCGCCGGGTCGCATCCTTGCAGGAGGCGAACGCGCCAACGCCCTCTCTGCCGACTATGTGCTGACCCACAAGGGCCGCCAGCTTGCGGTGATCGAGGCTAAGAGGGCGGGGCTCGGTCATACCGATGGCGTAGGGCAGGCCAAGGAATATGCGCGGCGGCTGGAAGCGCGCTTTGCTTACTCAACCAACGGGCTTGGCTGGTATGGCATCGACATGAATACCGGAAAGGAGGGCGATCACGACCTTCCTTTCCCGACGCCGGACGAGCTGTGGCATCGTTGCTTCCCGCATGGCAATGACTGGCGCGAACGCTTTGGCGCGGTTCCGTTCGAAACGGGCGGCGGCAAGTGGCAGCCGCGCTATTACCAGCACAACGCCATCACCGCAGTGCTCGAAGCGATTGCCAAGGGCGACAAGCGCATCCTGCTGACGCTCGCAACTGGCACCGGCAAGACCAGCATCGCCTTCCAGATCGCGTGGAAGCTGTTTCAGTCCAGCTGGAACCTCAGCCGCGAACCGGTGCGCCGTCCGCGTATTCTGTTCCTCGCCGATCGCAATATCCTCGCCGATCAGGCCTACAACGCCTTCAGCGCTTTTCCACCCGACGCGCTTGTCCGCATCGATCCGGAGGAAGTGCGCAAGCGTGGCGGCGTGCCGACCAACGCCAACATCTTCTTCACGATCTTCCAGACCTTCATGACCGGCGGTAAGGATGGCGAGACCGAATTCACCTTCGAAGGCTATGCGCCCGACTTCTTCGACTTCATCGTAATCGACGAATGCCACCGCGGCGGCGCGCGGGATGAAAGCACCTGGCGTGCGATCCTCGAATATTTCGCGCCTGCCGTGCAACTGGGCCTGACCGCCACGCCGAAGCGTGACACCAACGCCGATACCTACAAGTATTTCGGCGAACCGGTTTACACCTATGCGCTGAAGGAAGGCATCGGCGACGGCTTCCTGACGCCATTCAAGGTGCGCCAGATGGCGAGCACCATGGACACCTACACCTTCAGCGACGAGGACGAGGTGATCGCGGGAGAGATCGACCCGGACAAGGAATACAGGGAAGCCGATTTCAACACCAAGCTCATCATCGACGAGCGCGAGATGAGCCGCGTGCAGGAATTTATGGACCAGATCGACCAGCGCCAGAAGACGCTGGTCTTCTGCGCCACGCAGGATCATGCCGCCCGCGTTCGCAACTTCATCAACCAGATCAAGGACAATCCGGACCCGCACTATTGCGAGCGGGTGACGGCAGACGACGGCAAGCTGGGCGAGCAGCACCTGCGCGAGTTCCAGGACAACGAGAAGACGCTGCCAACCATCCTGACGACCTCGCAGAAGCTGTCGACAGGGGTGGATGCCCGCAATGTGCGCAACATCGTCCTGCTGCGGCCGATCAACTCGATGATCGAGTTCAAGCAGATCATTGGCCGCGGCACGCGCACTTTCGACGGGAAGGACTTCTTCACGATCTTCGATTTCGTGAAGGCCTACGAGCACTTCAACGATCCCGAATGGGATGGCGAACCGGAAGATCCGGCAGATCCTCTACCGCCGCGTCCCGGACCTGTTGGTCCCGATGAACCGGACGATCCAGAAGAGCCCGAAGACCCGAAAGAGCCTACTGAGAAGGTCATCGTGAAGCTGGCCGACGGCAAGGAGCGCAAGATCCGCTACGTCGGTGCGACGACCTATATGTTCAACGGCCGGCCGATAACCGCACAGGAGTTCATGGAGCACCTATTCGGCGATTTGGGCACGCTGGTCACAAGCGAAAACCAACTGCGCGAGATCTGGAGTGATCCCGATCGCCGCAACGCTTTCCTGCAGCGCCTGACGGAAATGGGTTATGACCGTGAACGGCTGTCTGACATGCGGCGCCTAATCGACGCACCGAACTCGGATATCTTCGACGTGCTCGGCTACATCCGCTTCACCCTGGCACCCCTAGCGCGCGCCGAACGCGTCGGGGCGGCCAAGTCGACCGGAATGGATGGATACGAAGCGGAGATGCGCGAGTTCCTCAATTACGTTCTTAGCTCCTATGCCAAGGATGGTATCCGCGAACTCGACACCCAACGGCTAAGCCACTTCATCCGCAGCCGGTATGGCAGCATGAATGATGCGAAACGAAAGCTAGGCACGACCGTCGAGATCCGCGAGGCGTTCCTTGGAATTCAACGCAGATTGTTCGCAGCGACTGTTGGGGGTTCGTTAGCGTGAGGGTCGGTTTTTGGGCCGGGAGTTGACTGTCCGGTCTCGGCAGTCAGGAGGTGAAAAGCTGTCTGTCGGCTAACGACCCCACTTGCGGACCTTGCATCCACAAATCGGTCGGCTATCCTCGGTCCATGAAACGATACTGGCGGCTTTGGCTTGGCGTCGTGATGCTGGCAAGTGGCTTCGTCTTGCGGGAACATGCCCATGCGTTGGGCGTGCACGATTGGGTCCTCGAGAATGCAAGGCGAACGCGCAATTCTGACGGGCCGCCTCCGTGTGTGTTCGATTGTATTCACAAGCTATCAGGCAATGCCGAGACCTTGGATTGGTTTGCCATCAGGCTCATGGCAGCAGGTGTTTTGCTACTGGTGTGGTCATCGATAAGCCTGCGCAGGTCGTAGCTGCTTAATACCCCGGCGTGTCCGGTTTCCACCCAAAACTCGCCGGTTCAATCGCGCTATTAGCAACCCGAAAGCGGTCGGCCAGTATTATAACCGGTCGACCGCAGATGTGATCAGATTTCAGTCCTCTCAGCTAGCAGGAGAGCATCCTCGACATCGACACCAAGGTGACGCACCGTGTTCTCGATTTTCGTATGGCCGAGCAGTATCTGGATAGCCCGGATGTTGCCCGTCGCGCGGTAGATCATCGCTGCCTTCGTCCGGCGCAACGAATGGGTACCGTATTCTGCCTTTCGCAGCCCGATCGCCGTTACCCATTCATCGATCAGGCGGGCATACTGTCGTGTGCTCATATGGCCTGCTGTGTCTACCCGGCTAGGAAACAGGTAGTCGACAGTCGAGCCGCCTCTGCGTTCCAACCACGTTAGAAGTGTGGCCCGCACGTCAGCGGTAATTCGAACTGCACCGGCTTGTTGGTCTTCTGCTGAATGACGGTTGCTCGATTGCGGATGTCAACACCCGCAACGACATCCCCGATCTTAATCTTCACCAGATCGCATCCGCGCAGCTTGCTGTCGATCGCGAGATCGAAAAAGGGCCTTGTCCCTCAATCGGCCTTAGTGATCGAGGTGGAAGCGGATCGCCCAAACCTGCTTCTGTGTCAGTGGGCGCTTTGTTCCGACATTCTTACCAGCGTTCCAAGCTGGGCGATGTCGCGCAATCGCATCAAATCGTGAGTATGCCATTGATTTTCTCCTGAGCTAAAATTGGCCGAGAACATAACGCTTGGGATGTCGCTGGCTGGGCCGTTAGCTGACGATCTGGTTTCGGCAACGCAACCCTGAAAGTCTGGGGTTCATCCGGCGATTCGTTTTCAAAACGCCCGGTACCGTCGAATGAACGGCATACCGCGGACCTGCCAAACTGAAATCGATCCGAGGTTGTCGCTGAGCGCAGCAAGTTATTAAGGTTTCGGACGTAGCGGTATTGGCACGGAAGAGGTGCGTAAATGGGGCGGTTGATCAATAGCATTTTGCCGATTGCCGGTCTTGCCCTGGTAGCAAGCCCGGCATTGGCGGATACCGGCCGGGCCGGTGGGGCCATGAGAATATCCGCGCATGTGCCGGAGTTCTGCCAGATCACGCCTTTGGAACTTTTCGCGACAGCAGGGGACGGCAGGGTTTCGGGATCCGTTCTGGAAACGTGCAACAGCCAGCGGGGGTATTCGGTAGTCGCCACGCACCGCAACCTGGACGACGGCGAAACAGTCGCTTTCACCTACGCTGGAACAACCAGTCTGCTTCGGTCGCACGGGTGGAGCCCGGTCGCTTATCGTGCAGGCGCGCGTTACGGATACCGTCCGTTGCGCGTGCGCTATGCCTCATTGAACAGACCGTTGGCGATCAATCTGACGATCACGGCTTACTGACAGGCCTCAGTTCGTCGTGACCGTGATCGTTATGCGGTCCTGATACTGCCCCGCATGATATTCCGGATCGGGTTGGGTAACGATCGTCACAGGAAGAACATCGCCGACTGAGTTCGTATGCCGGCCGACCTGCATCGAATCCCTTGACCCCGCCAGCATCATCTCCTGCCCGCCCAGCGTCATGCGGTAAGGGATCAGGTCCGACGCCCCCTCCCGCCGCAGCGATCCGTTATTGTCGGACGTCACATCGATCAGATAGGGCGACGTGCTCAGGATACGTAGTGCGAAGGGTGGCGAACGGGTCGGGGCGACTGGTGACAGCGGCCCCATTTCGATCCGCGGCGGGCCGTCGGTGCCGCCCGCCCCGGCGAAGCGTATCAGCGCGGTGCGCGGGATGGTGAGGGTCAGCTGCGTGCGCCGGCTGCCGAGTTCCTGCGCCGTTTGCACATTCAGCAGCTGCAGTTCGAGCTCCCGATTGTAGAGACCCGCTCGCGACCCCCAGCCGACGACGGTCCGCACTTCCAGGGGGACGACCACTTGCCCATTCGCGGGAATCGCCAATTCGGCACCGAAACTCGCGGTGCTGCCGATGGCGGGCGATCCGGGGCTGGTGCCGATGCCGTTCGGTCCAACGATCGATATCGCCGGAAATCCATCCGCGACGGAGCCGGTGCGGTCCGTGACGTTGAAGCGCAACAGACATGGATCGTCGCCCTCATTGCGCACGCGCACATTCAAGCGTTCGAACAATTGCTCGCGATCGAAGGACGGGCCGGGGGTCAACTGGACAGTGGTCGGATCGTCGACGAAGCTGGGCGCACAGGCAGCCGCCGCCGGAGCCGACGCAGCGGCAACACACAAGGCAAGGATCAGGGCTGTCTTACGCATCGTCATCGTTCCTGTTCGTCGTTGCCGGCATCGATCGTGATTTCGTTCAGCTGCAGAAGCGTGTCCGCATCGGACGGCACCTCGATAACATATTCCGCGACCGGATCAGATAGCCGAATCGTATAGCGGTAGCCTTGCTTCAGCCCGAGAATTGCGAAACGCCCGGTCGAGTTCGTGAAGAAGGGCTGCGTGCCGAAGTCGGGATCGTCGCTCGACGTGATCGTTCCCGCGACCAGGGCGGCTCGGCCCGATGGCAGGTTCAGGAAACCATAAGCCGTCACCGTCGCGCCCGAACCCACGATCAGGCGGTAGCCACTGCGATAGGGGGGCAGCACGGTCTCCACACCCGTACCGATATCCGCGCCGGCTCCGCCCCCGTCCAGGTCATAGAAGATGCTCTGCCGGTTATACGAATTCAGCCTGTTGCTGAGCGCCGCACCGAAAATGCCGCTGATCCCTTCGGGCCGGCGTTCCTGAATCGAACCGCCTATCACCGCCTCGGCGTCTTCGAGGTCGGCATTGGGGGTGGCAAGCGCGAAACTGTCGTTGATCGGGCGGCCCACGCCAAACAATCCATCGGCATAGGCGAACGAAGTTCCCACTTGCAGCCGTCCGCTGGGATTGTCCGTGATTCCTCCGAACCCCGGACCACTGGTCGATGCGAAACCCCGGGCGTAGAAGCGGTTGCCGATGTAGGTTCCGCTCGCGTCGAGGCTTTGATTGCCTTGCGATCGCCTGACGCCGACGTCGTAACCCCAGGATCCGACAGTGTCGTCGTAGCTCCGGGTGACGAAGGCGCGCGCATCGTCGCGTCGACTGTTGTAGGACGCCTCGGCCCGCGTCGATCGACCGAAAGGGATGGACAGGCTGGCGCGCACCCCGAAATTGCGTGCGAAGAAGTCGTCGCCATATTCGACCCCCAGCGTCAGCCGGTAGTTGCGCGTGGACCGCACCGCGTCGGCGTAGATCGACCGGATCGCCGGAAAGTCGCCGCGTTCGAACCAATTGGCGCCGACGATCAGGGAAGTGCGCTCGTCCAGCCGCTGCGAATAGTTCGCGTTAAGCAGGAACGTGTCCGCGCGCCTGATGAACAGTCGATCGGTGATCGTGGTGAACCCGGCATCACGATATTCAGCGCCGATCGAGAACCGGCGCGCCGTCTCTATATCGCCGAAACGCAGCGAGTAGGAGCCCCGCGCGGCGATCCCTGTCCCTTCGGACACGCTGACCGCAGCGCCTAGTTCGATCCGGCCGGGGACGAGCACCGGTGAAACCACCATTTCCGCGCCTGCAACCTGAACCTCTTCGGAAATCTGCAACGCGCCGCCCAAGGTCAGGCGGTTGTTCATACCCCGGCTGTAGAAGCCGCTGAAGGCCGGACTAGATCCGTAATTGGGTTGGTTGTCGAAACTGTCGGGCAGAACGCCGATCGCTGCGCTATATTCGGTTTCTCCCGCCATCAGCGCGCCGGGGTCGAGAAACGTATCGAAACTCGCCAGCTGCCGTCGACCGGTGACGTCGGTGATGAACAGCTGCGTATCCCGGCCGCTATATTCGGCGCGCAGCCGAGACAGGTCGTAGGGGCCTGCCCGCAGCTGCAGCAATTCGGCCTGTTGACCAGCCACGATCACCTCGACCGTGGCATCACGTTCCAGCAGGATCTGCTGTCCGCCGAGCGAAGTCAGGGGGCCGAAATCGTTGAACACCCGCCGCCCCTTCTCGACGCCGACCCCGCCGACGAAGACACCACCCAGCAATCCCAACGTAGGAACCTGCACATCGCCAGCGGTGAACCGGCGGAGCCTGTCCGGCTCGTCATACACCAGACGGGCGTACCGACGGTAAAAGCCGCTCCCTTGCGCGACCTGCCGGTCGTACCCGCCGTCGAATTCGAACACAATGTCCCGGTGGCGTATCGCGCCCGTCACCAACAGTCCGGGCCCTACGCCGTCGGTGAACTCGTCGAACTGGAAATCGGCGATGACGTTTACGTAAGCGCTCGTTCCGGCAGGCTCGAGCGTGACGGGCAAGGTGTTCCTGGGTGGCACCGAGCCGAGTTGCTGCACGGCGGCGATAGTCGGATCGATATCTGCGATCACGACTTCGAGCCTTGTGGGGTTGTAGCGAAGTTCGATTCCGGCGCGTTGGACCTCGTCGCTCGAAACCATGGGCGATTGGACAAGCAGGCGATCGAAGGTCACACGGCCATCCGCAGACAGGAACGGCGTCAGGCGGACGAGCAGGGTGAGGCGTTCGAAACTGATCCGGCCGTCGAGATACAGATCCGCCAGCACATCTCCGTGAACGGTTCCATCGTGGACGATCGGGATCAGCAGCTGCGTCGCTTCTCCAGCTTGCGGTTCGCTCGACGAATCGGTTGGCACCGCGACGCCGGTCTGTGCCCGCGCAATGGGGACGCCGACGACGAAAGCGTGCAGCGCCACCGTCGCCAAGAGGAAGCTTCGATGTCCCAACGCCCCGCTGCCAGCAAGTTATTGGAAGAAAGAAACCGATAGCGATTCGGGGTCGAGATCTCTGTCCATCGGAATGAAGAAGACCCGGGACTTGCCCGGCGCTACGATACCCAAGCCGGTGTTTTCGCGAACCTGCCGTTCGTCCAAAATTTCGGTGAAAGTATCGCCGCTCACGTCCCGGCCGGCAATGGTCCAGCCGGTTTCGCCTGCCCCGAAATAGCGCGTGCCATTGTTCGAGACGCGGACTTCAAGTCCACGTTCGACGATGTTCGCAGCCGTCTCTGCCGCCTCGGCTTCCGCACCCGCTGGGCGTTCGCGCTCCACGAACCGGATGTAATCCACGACGGGATCGGCTTGCGTCCCGGACGGCACCAGATTGACCAGCACGTTGAACCGCATCAGCAGCTGGATCCGGCTGTCGGTCGGTTCGAGCTCGACGGGTATCTGGCTGATCGAAGCGTAATAGATTTCGGAAGTGGTCACATCGGGGGCGGGCAGGAACTGGATACGGAAAACCTGCTGGCTATTGGCGGCGATCACTGTCTGCGGCGGGAATACGACGAAGCGCTCATCGGCGGGAACCAGGGACACCTCTCCCGTTTCCGAGATGGTCCCGCGATGCATGGTCAGTTCGAACGGAACGTCCCGATCCTCGTCGTTCGTCACTTCGAGGCGGACGACCGACCTAGTTCCCTCGGGCGTGATTTCGGTCACCATCGGGGTCACGCGCGCCGCTTGTGCCGGGATTGCTCCGAGGACGCCGCTCAGGGCAGCCATGCATAGCGTCGCACCCAACGCCAGAGACCGAAGGTTCACCATTCCGCTCCTCAAAAAGAGACCGATTCGGGACCGATCCGTTGGCAAAGCCGGCATCGGCCTTCCCTCCAACTACAAAAATGCCGGCGCGCCCCTGGACACGCCGGCATTTCTGACAAACTTCCGTTTAGGAAGCGATCGCAACCGTTACTGTCACCGTGCTGGAATAAGCACCAGCGATTGGACGGAACCCACGATTGTCGTCGTAATCGACCGAACCCTGGAAGCTGATCTGGCGATGCAGGGCGCCACGCGGGTCGGCATTCCGCTGCGAACCGCCATTGCGCGAGAAGTAGGTCTGACGCGCGTTACCGGTGGCAGCACCATAGTTGTTGGCATAAACGCGGAAATCGACCCGGTCGGAGAAGCCGTCAGCTGATTCGTCCGCGGTCACGCCGCGAGCGTTCTTCAGTGCGCCGTCGCTGGTGATGGTCATCGCGTTCGTGTCGTTGCAGCTGAGATAAGCCGCGTTGCTCGTTGCGCTCTTCGAGCCGTTGCCGAACACCAGGGCGTTGGAGCCGGCCGTGGTCACGATTTTCAACGCTCCAAGATCGATGTCCTGCACGTTTTCCATTACGCAGGTTGGCGTGACGTTGGCGGTGACGACGAACGTGTCGGTCGTGGTGTTGCTCTGGGCAAACGCACTGGTGGAAATGAACGCGGTCGATGCGACTGCACACAAAACGATTTTCTTCATAAAGAACCCCTACAAAATGAATTAGGCTTGATTAGTTCAAGTAATTTTCGGGTAAGGCCCGAACCGACAGATTACGGAACAACGTCCGGCCTGCCCCAAACCCCCGGGGGTTCGGTTAACGGATCATTAGCTAGGTTTCGTGGACAAAGGGTATCCAGAGTTTGATTGAAGCGAGGGCGACGAAGCCAAGGTAGGATTCTTTGGTTTTGTCGTAGCGAGTGGCGACCCGGCGCCAGTTCTTCAGCTTGTTGAACA
>NZ_JABASZ010000021.1 GCF_012979275.1 Pseudopontixanthobacter vadosimaris | reverse complement strand
GTAGCAGTGGGCCGATCAAAGCCCACTCGTCACCCGACACACCAACCCGCTCACCCAATGCTGCCTCCAAAAGGTAGCCTTGAATCAGCGGTCGAGTCTCAGGTCAAGCTTTGTCCACGAAGCCTAGACTCGCGAAAGCAGCCGAAAACCCGATCGAGATTTGCAAGATTTGTGCTGACGATAAGGTAATGATTCGACTTCGCCACTTTTTTATCGAACGCCGCTAACTGTTCGCAACAATCGTCATCTATGTCTTTACAATCAAGGATCGTTACATCTGCCGCAGATGATACATCCTGCTTGAATACAGCAGCATGATTTGCCGACCTTCGTATAGCGAATGCCAGACCTTCGACATCCCTCTCTATCTCTGCTCTAAATCCCACGTCATCGGAAAAAATATCCAGACTTGTACGACGCCTTTTCGGATTATCTAGCTTAGAGTCGTAGTCGAAATCCTCTTGCTGCATAAGTCGATCCCTACGTTTACTTAAAGCAAATCTCGTTGAAAATATCCGCAAAAGCTCCTGTCTTTTACGGCCTGATTTCAACGATACTGCCATCCGGCACCATCTGCCAGAGCTCTGCAATTTCGGCATTGCCGAGCGCGATACAGCCATCGGTCCAGTCGTCCTCGATCCGCTCTCCGGTGAAATCGTTCGGTTGGCCGTGCAGGAAGATGTCACCGCCCGGCGATCGGCCCTGCGCCTTTGCAAAGGCACGGTCCTGCGCGTTGGGATAGCTGATCCGCAGCGAGAGATGATAGGCGCTGCGCGGATTGCGGGCGTCGATCCGATATCGTCCTTCAGGCGTGCGTTCATCCCCCTGGAACTGCTTGTGTCCCGTGGGCGCATCGCCGAACCGGAGGTCACGGTAGATGCGGATCGGCCGTTCGCCTTCGAACAGCACCAGAACCCGGTCGGATTTGTCGACGAGGATGGATCGTTCCGGAGGACGCTGAATCTGCGGCGGTTCCGAAGCCGGTAAGGACTGAATCGGCGCTGCGGCGCAGGCCGCCAGCACGGCGGCAAGCAGGACGCTGCCGGGCCACCGCACAACCACGGTCAATCCATGAATGGATCGCGCACGAGGATCGTGTCATCGCGTTCCGGGCTTGTGGAAACCAGTGCCACCGGAGTTTCGATCAACTCCTGTACGCGCTGGATATATTTTATCGCGTTGGCCGGCAGGTCGGCCCAGCTCCGCGCGCCGGCGGTCGTCTGCTGCCAGCCTTCCATCTCCTCGTAGATCGGTTCGACAGCGGCCTGGTCGGCGGCATGGGCAGGAAGATAGTCATAGACCTTGCCGCGCAGCCGATAGCCGGTGCAGATCTTCACCGTCTCGAACCCGTCGAGAACATCGACCTTGGTGAGCGCGATGCCGGTCACGCCGGAGATCGCGCAGCTTTGCCGCACGATGACCGCATCGAACCAGCCGCAGCGCCGCTTGCGCCCGGTTACCACGCCGAATTCATGGCCTCGCTCGCCCAGCGTCTGCCCGTCCATATCATCGAGTTCGGTCGGAAAGGGTCCGCTGCCCACGCGCGTGGTATAGGCCTTGACGATGCCGAGCACGAAGCCCGTGGAATTCGGCCCCAGCCCCGATCCGCTGGCTGCCGTGCCGCTGACTGTGTTGGAGCTGGTAACGAAGGGATAGGTGCCGTGATCGACATCGAGCAATACGCCCTGCGCCCCTTCGAACAGGATCTTCGCCCCTGCACGCTTCACCTTCTTCAGCCGTTTCCAGACAGGCTGCGCGAAACGCATCACGAAGGGTGCGATTTCGCGGAGCTCCTCCAGCAGCGCGCTACGATCGACCGGCGGCTGGTCGAAACCTGCCCGCAACGCATCGTGATGGGCGCATAGCCGGTCGAGCTGCGGATCGAGCGAGTCGAGATGCGCAAGGTCGCAGACCCGGATCGCACGGCGCCCGACCTTGTCTTCGTAAGCCGGGCCGATGCCCCGCCCGGTCGTGCCGATCTTGCCCGAACCGGCAGCAGCTTCGCGCAAACCGTCCAGATCGCGGTGCATGGGCAGGATCAGCGGGCAATTGTCGGCAATGGCAAAATTGTCGTCGCTGATGGAGACGCCCTGCGCTTCCAGTTTCTCGACCTCGGATTGCAAGGCCCAGGGGTCCAGCACCACGCCATTGCCGATGATCGACAGGGTGCCCGACACGATACCCGAAGGCAGCAGGCTCAGCTTGAAGACCTTGCCGTCGATCACCAGCGTGTGGCCGGCATTGTGCCCGCCCTGGAAGCGAACGACCGCGTCGGCGCGGCTGGCCAGCCAGTCGACGATCTTGCCTTTGCCTTCGTCGCCCCACTGGGCACCGATCACCGTAACATTCGCCATGAACGCGCCTTTTGCTCGCAATTCGGGATAGGAAATCGGCCTCGGGCATTAGGGATGGAATGGCGGAGCGTCCAGCATTTCGGCTGATAATTCACGCGATCCGCGCAAAATCCCGATCCATGGAGACGCTCGATGCCCGATAAGGCACCCACCCTCACCCTGAACGATGGCCGCAGCATGCCGCAGCTGGGTTTCGGAACCTACCAGATCGAGGATGCCGATGTAACGCAGGCCGTATCCATGGCGGTGGAAGCGGGATACCGGCTGATCGATACTGCCGCTATCTACCGGAATGAAAAGGGCGTCGGCCGCGCTCTCGAAGCGCATGACGATATCTGGCTCACCACGAAGATCTGGAACGACCAGCAGGGCCACCGCGAAAGTCTCGCAGCTTTCGACAAATGCCTCGGGCGGCTCGGCCGCGATAGTGTCGACCTGCTGCTGATCCACTGGCCCTGTGCCGACAAGGGGAACTATGTCGATACCTGGCAAGCGTTCATCGAATTGCGCGATGCCGGCAAGGCAAAGTCCATCGGCGTTTCCAACTTCATGCCGGACAACCTGGAAAGGATCGTGCGTGAGACGGGCGTTACACCTGCGCTGAACCAGATCGAGCTGCATCCCTCCTTCCAGCAGAAGGAACTTCGGCGACTTCACGAGGAAATGGGCATCGTGACGCAGAGCTGGTCGCCGCTGGGTCAGGGCGATGGCCTGAAGCAGGAAACGATCACCCGCATCGCCGAAGACACCGGGCAGTCGCCCGCTGCAATCATCATCCGCTGGCACATGCAGCACGGGCTGGCCGTCATCCCCAAGGCCTCGTCGAAAAGCCATATCGAGGATAATTTCACCGCGACGAGTTTCACGCTCGACGAGCAGCAGATGGCGGCAATCGACGCATTGGACAGCCCCGACGGACGTATCGGCCCCGATCCCGCCCGCTTCTGCTGAGGCTCAGACGGGCTGTACGTCCACGCCGATCAGGCGATGCGTGCAGCCCAGAGCCGCCGCATCGTCGGTATCGTCCAGTGCCGCGATCGTGCGCCAGCCGATGGCCCGCAGGCGGTCGGCGGCGCCGCGATCATGGCCCTGCGGCAGGAACAGCGTGTCGCGTCTGGCGGCACGACCATCGAGCGCGTCGATCAGCGGGTCGAGATAGAGCGAGAAGCCCGTCGCAGCCTCGTCGCTGCCTGCAATATGATATGTGCCGCCCCGGCCGAGCGCGCCGGCGGCGTTTCCGGCATAGAGGGTGAACCCGAACCAGCTCTGATATTCGAACCCGTGCCGTTCGGTCGGGTCGAGAGTGACGCGGGCTGCATCACCCACGCGTGCAGTGACCTGTTCAAAGGCATCGATCCGGCTCGCCAGCGCGCCGCCGTCATCGAGTTCGCGCAGCAATCCCGCGGCCCTCTCGATATCGCCTGTGGCATAGAGCAACGGCAGGTAGGTATCGCCGCCAGCCGCTTTCAGCCCGCCGGCATCCTTGGTGTCGAGTTCGCGCCGCACTGCAGCGATCTGGTCCGCCTGCAAGGGCATCGGCCCCGCTGCAAGCACATCCACGAGATCGGGCATGGTAAAATCGACCGATATCTCGCGCGCGCCGGCCGCCTTCAGCGCCTCGACAGCCAGGATGACGATTTCTGCCGCCGCCGCCATCGTGTCGCTGCCGATGAGTTCGGCGCCAAGCTGCAGGCGCTGGCGCGCAGGGTCGAGCTGGTCGGCCCGGATCAGCGCGACCTCGCCCGCATAACAAAGCCGCAAGGGCCGCGCCGCATCCCGCAGCCCGGTGGCGGCGATGCGCCCGATCTGCGGCGTGATATCGGACCGCAGGGCCAGCATTCGCAGCGAAGCGGGATCGATGAAGCGGAACATCCTTTCCGGCGAATCGCCGTTCATCCGGCGCGCCAGTGCAGCCTCGAACTCGACCAGCGGCGGGCTGACGCGGTCGTAACCATGCAGGTCCATCGCCTCCAGCGCCGCTGCCATCGCACGCATCGTGGCGGCGGCGGCCTTGGGCAGGCGGTCTGCCAGCCCTTCCGGCAGAAGGTCTGCCAGGGGGCTGGAAATCGGTGACGCGCCGGTGGGCGCTGAAGAAGGGGCTGTTCTATCGGTCATGGCGCCGCCGCGCATGCCCCAGCCGGGTTCAGAATTCCAGTGACTTCGCCACCCGCACACCTTCCAGCGAACAGGCCGCTTGCATCACATCGTCGGTCAGTTCCTGGTCCACCGACAGCAGCAGCACCGCTTCGCCGCCTGTCTTTCTGCGGCCGAGGTGGAACGTGCCGATGTTGATGTTCTTTTCACCGAGCAGTGATCCGATCCGGCCGATGAAGCCGGGCGCGTCATCATTGACGATGTAGAGCATGTGACCTTCGAGATCGGCCTCGATCCCGATGCCGAAGATTTCGACCAGGCGCGGCTCCGCCTTGCCGAACAGCGTTCCCGCCACCGACCGGTCACCCTGGCTGGTGGCCACCGTAACGCGGATCAGGGTCTGGTAATCGCCTTCGCGATCATGCCGGATTTCACGCACGTCCAGCCCGCGTTCCTTGGCAAGATAGGGCGCGTTGACCATGTTCACGCTCTGCGAATATTGCCCCATCAGCCCGGCCAGCACCGCGCCGGTGATCGGTTTGCCATTCAGCTGCGCCGCCGCGCCTTCGCGTTCGATGCTGATGGTGGTCAGATTACCATGCGCCAGCTGGCCGACCAGCTTGCCGAGGTTTTCGGCCAGCGCCATATAGGGCCGCAGCTTGGGCGCTTCCTCTGCCGAAAGGCTGGGCATGTTGAGGGCGTTGGAAACGCCGCCGTTGACCAGAAAATCGCTCATCTGTTCGGCCACCTGCAGGGCGACGTTGACCTGCGCCTCGGTCGTCGATGCGCCGAGATGCGGAGTGCAGATAAAGTTCGGCGTGCCGAACAGCGGGTTTTCCTTTGCCGGTTCCCTGGCGAACACATCCAGAGCCGCACCCGCGATATGGCCCGATTCCAGACCCGCCTTCAATGCCGCTTCGTCGATCAAGCCGCCTCGCGCGCAATTGACGATTTGTACGCCTTCCTTCGTTTTCGCCAGGTTCTCCGCGGATAATATGTTGCGGGTCTGATCGGTCAGGGGCGTGTGCAGGCTGATGAAGTCGGCCCGTTCAAGGAGGCCGTCCAGATCCACCTTCTCGATACCGAGTTCGACGCCGCGTTCTTCCGTCAGGAAGGGATCATAGGCGATTACCTTCATACGCAGCCCCTGTGCGCGGCTGGCGACGATGGAGCCGATATTGCCCGCGCCGATCAGGCCGAGCACCTTCCCGGTTACCTCCACGCCCATGAAGCGGCTCTTTTCCCACTTGCCCGCCTGCGTGGATTCATTGGCTTCGGGCAATTGCCGCGCCAGCGCCATGATCATCGCAATCGCATGTTCGGCGGTGGTGATCGAATTGCCGAAGGGCGTGTTCATCACCACGACGCCCTTGCCGCTGGCATAGGGGATGTCGACATTGTCGACCCCGATCCCGGCGCGTCCGATCACCTTCAGATTGGTGGCCGCGTCGAGGATCTCCGGTGTGACGGTGGTGGAGGACCGGATGGCGAGGCCGTCATACTGGCCGATCATCGCTTTCAGTTCCTCGGGCGACTGGCCGGTGATGACATCGACGTCGCAGCCATTTTCCTTGAATATGCGTGCGGCGTTGGGATCCATCTTGTCGGATATGAGCACTTTGGGTTTGGTCATGATTGTTCTCGTCTATGCCGGTTCAGCGCGCGGGGCGCGGGCGGGATCGAAGTCAGGCTGATTGGCGCGCCTTCACTTGCGGCAGGCGCGCCACATCGCACGGTCAGCAGGCGTTCAGGTGCCCGACTTGACCTGTTCGTAAGCCCATTCGATCCAGGGCAGCAGGCGTTTCAGATCCTCCTGCTCGACCGTGCCGCCGCACCAGATGCGCAAGGAAGGCGGCGCATCGCGGTAGCCGTTGAAATCGTAACCGACATCGCGCTCGTCGAGCATCGCGGCGATCTTCTTCGGAACTCCCGCCTGATCTTCCGCCGAGAGGCTTTCGTACCAGTCGCCCTGAAACACGAAGCAGACGCCCGTGTTCGTCCGCTGCGCCGGGTCGGGCACCATGTTGCGTAAATACGGCGTGGCCTCGATCCAGTCGGTCACGATCTTCGCATTGGCGTCGGCGCGTTCGAACATCGCCTTGCGTCCGCCGATGCTTTTCGCCCACTCCAATGCCGCGATGTAATCCTCGGTCGCGAGCAGGCTGGGTGTATTGATGGTGGCCCCTTCGAAAATGGCGCGGTCGATCTTGCCGCCCTTCTTCAGCCGGAACAGCTTGGGCAGCGGCCATTCGGGATCGTAGCTCTCGATCCGCTCCACCGCCTTGGGCGACAGGATCAGCATGCCATGCTGGGCTTCGCTGCCCATGACCTTCTGCCAACTGTAGGTAGTGGCATCCAGCCTGGGCCAGTCCATCTCCTGCGCGAAGATCGCGCTGGTCGCATCGTTGATGGTCACGCCCTTGCGGCCCGGCTCCAGCCAGTCCGTATCGGGAATGCGCGCGCCCGAAGTCGTGCCGTTCCAGGTGAAGACCACGTCGTTGTCCTGCGGGATGGCGGACAGGTCGGGGATGTGGCCGTAATCGGCATCCAGCGTGGTCAGCCGGGGTAGTTTCAACTGCTTGACCGCATCCTGAATCCAGACGTTGCCGAAGCTTTCCCAGGCGGCGACCGTCGCAGGGCCGGTGCCCAGCATCGTCCACATCGCGCATTCCAGCGCACCGGTATCGGAAGCGGGCATGATGCCGACGAGGTAATCCTCGGGGATACCGAGCAATTCCTTCGACAGGTCGATGGCATATTTCAGCCGCGCCTTGCCGACCGCGCTGCGATGCGAGCGGCCCAGCGATTCGGTTTTCAGCCGATCCAATGACCAGCCAGGGAATTTCACCGTCGGACCGGAGGAAAAGAAAGGGCGTTCAGGCTTCAGTTCAGGTGTTCTTGCAGTCATGTATTCTCTCCTTGCAGAGAGCTCGCGCGGCGTTGGGACCGCGTGGCCCGCTGCCGCAGTGTCCGTTTGCCCTGGCCGCGTCAAGCGGCGCGGCGCGTGTCTCGGCAGGTCGTGCCACAGGGACGCCGCGTCACTTCGCCGGGTCTGCCAATCAAAGGCGGTGTCGGCTCTCGCCAATCTGCAATGCAGCGTTTAAGGCGGCGCGTGATGGATGTAACCGGCCTTCGCATCGCGCTGTTCAGCGGCAATTACAATGTTACGCTCGACGGCGCGAACAAGGCGTTGAACCGGCTCGTCGAATATCTGCTGCGGCAGGGGGCGGCGGTGCGCGTCTATTCGCCCACCGTCGAAAACCCTGCCTTCCGGCAGCAGGGCGATCTGGTCAGCCTGCCTTCCATCGCCATACCCGGGCGCAGCGAATATCGCGTGCCGCTGGGCTTGTCTGCGGCGGCAAGGGACGATCTGGCGCGCTTCGCACCGAATATCATCCATGTCTCATCGCCCGATTTCAGCGCACGGGCGGCGCTGCGCTGGGCCAAGAAACGCCGCATACCGGTGCTGGCATCGGTGCATACCCGCTTCGAAACCTATCCGCGCTATTACGGCGTCGGTTTCCTCGAACCGGTGCTGGAGCGCTGGATCGGCGATTTCTACCGCCGCTGCGACGCGCTCGTCACCCCTTCGCCAAGCATGGTGGAGGTCTTGCGCGAACAGCGGATGAACAGAGACATCGGCATCTGGTCGCGCGGCGTCGATCGCGACATCTTCGGCCCCGAACGGCGGGATCCTGAATGGCGACGTAGTCTGGGCATTGCCGATGACGATGTCGCCATCGCCTTTCTTGGCCGGCTGGTCATGGAAAAGGGGCTCGATCGTTTCGCGCAGACCATCGACCGTCTGAAGGACCGCAGCAGGGCGCCCAAGATCATCGTGATCGGCGATGGCCCTGCGCGCGGCTGGTTCGAAACCGCCCTGCCCACAGGGAAATTCGTGGGATTCCAGAGCGGCGCGGACCTTGGGCGGGCGCTGGCGAGCGCGGACATCTTCTTCAATCCCAGCATCACAGAAACCTTCGGTAATGTCACGCTGGAAGCGATGGCGAGCGGCCTGCCCGTGGTCGCCAGCGCCGCCACCGGAAGCACCAGCCTGGTGGAGGACGGCGTCACTGGCAAGCTGGTGCCGCCCGGCAGCGCAGACGGTTTCGCCGACGCTCTTGCACCCTATCTGGCAGATGCCGCCCTGCGCACCGCGCATGGAGAAGCGGGTGAAAGACGCAGCCGGGATTATTCTTGGGATGCGATCAACAAGGTCATGGCCGAGACCTACCTGCGCCTGGTTGCAGCTTCCTCCTGAGCGATGGCCCGTCCCGGCCCAAGATTACCCGCGGGTGCGAGGGACGTGCTGCGCCTTACCTGATCCGCCATGGATCGGTCCTCTTCCAGCCCTTCGCGCCATCACATGCGGCGGCGAACGGCATGGCAAATGCCTGACACTGCCCCTACATGGATGCCATGGCCGACCTGTTTGGCGACGTTCCGCCCCCGCCCTCGCCCGCTCCCTCCATCCCGCTGCGGGATGACGCGCCGCTGGCCGACCGGCTTCGTCCTGCAAGCCTGTGCGCGGTCATCGGACAGGAACATCTGACCGGGCCGGAAGGCGCGATTGGCCGCATGGTCGCCGCGGGCCGGTTGTCGAGCATGATCCTGTGGGGCCCGCCCGGCACCGGGAAGACCAGCATCGCCCGCCTGCTGGCCGATGCGGTTGGCATGCGATTCCAAGCCGTCAGCGCCGTATTTTCCGGGGTTGCCGATCTGAAGAAAGCTTTCGCCGAGGCCGACCGCGCGGCTCAGGCCGGGCAGCGGACGCTGCTGTTCGTGGACGAGATCCACCGTTTCAACAGGGCGCAGCAGGACGGTTTCCTGCCCTTCGTCGAACGCGGGACGGTGACGCTGGTCGGTGCCACGACCGAAAATCCCAGCTTCGAGATCAACGCCGCATTGCTGAGCCGCGCGCAAGTCCTCATCCTGCATCGCCTCGACGCCGCGGCTCTTGCGCGCCTGCTGGGCCGAGCCGAGGAACTGGAAGGCGCGCTGCCGCTGACGCCCGAAGCGCGCGAGGCACTGGTCGCCAGCGCCGATGGCGACGGACGGTTTCTGTTGAACCAGGCGGAAACGCTTTATGCGGCAAGGATCGACGAGGCGCTCGGCCCGGCGCGACTCGGCCAGTTCCTGCAACGCAGGGTCGCGGTTTACGACAAGGACCGCGAGGGGCATTACAATCTGATCTCCGCGCTCCACAAGGCGGTGCGCGGGTCCGATCCGCAGGCGGCGCTGTATTACCTCGCGCGCATGCTGGTGGCGGGTGAAGAGCCGCTCTTTCTGCTGCGACGGCTGGTGCGCATGGCCATCGAGGATATCGGCCTCGCCGATCCGAATGCCCTGCCGCAATGTCTGGCGGCAAAGGATGCCTATGAATTCCTGGGCAGCCCCGAAGGCGAACTCGCCATCGTACAGGCCTGCCTCTATCTCGCCACCGCGCCCAAATCGAATGCGGTGTACAAGGCGCAGAAATCCGCCTTTCGCAGTGCACGCGATACCGGCAGCCTGATGCCGCCTGCAAATATCCTGAACGCACCGACCAGGCTGATGAAGGATATCGGATACGGCAAGGGTTACGCCTATGATCATGATGCGATAGGCGGGTTTTCAGGTGCGAATTACTGGCCCGACGGCATGGAGCCTCAGACCTATTATACCCCGGTGGAGCGCGGCTTCGAACGCAAGATTCGCGAAAGGCTGGACTGGTGGGAAAGGGAGAGGCTCGCACGCGGCGGCGGAGCATGACAGCGGGCCGATTTCGCCACTTCATCGGCGTGGATTGGTCAGGGGCCGCAGGAGAACGGCACCGGGGGATCGCCGTGGCACAGGCGGATGCAGCGGGCGGGCCGCCCACGCTGCTCGAACCGCAACGCAGATGGTCGCGGGCAGAGGTGCTCGCTTATCTGCGTGACGATCTGCCGCCGGATTCGCTCGTCGGGCTCGATCTCGGCATCGGCCTTCCCTTCGCCGATTGCGACGCCTTCTTTCCAGGTCTGCCGCCAGCCGACAGCCCGCCCGACGCCCGAAACCTTTGGCGAATGGTCGCGGAAATCTGCGAGGCCGACCCGTATTTCGGTGCCACGACCTTTGTCGACGATCCGCGTTTTCGCTCTTATTTTCGTCGACATGGCGCCCGCGAAGGCGCAGCATTTCGCTGCGACGGCGCCGATCACGGCATGGGCCGGTTCAGGGTGACGGAACGCCGCCAGGCCGAGATGGGGTGCAGGCCGACTTCGAATTTCAACCTCGTCGGCGCATCGCAGGTGGGCAAATCCAGTCTGACCGGGATGCGCGTGCTGCATGAATTGGCAGGACACATTCCGGTCTGGCCGGTGGACGAGATCGGGCCGCGCGGCAGCGTCATCGTCGAAATCTACACGGCCATTGCCGCCTTGGCCGGCGGCAGGTCGCCAGGCCGCAGCAAGGTGAAGACAGCGGCGGAACTGGATAGCGTGCTCGTAGCGCTCGGTTCACCCTGCTGCGGGCTTACTGGACCGATCGACGACCATTCCGCCGATGCTGTAATGGTGGCCGCCTGGCTCCGCACATGTTCATCCGAAGCCGCTTTGTGGGCACCTGCCGACATGACGGATGGCATCGCCCGAACCGAAGGCTGGACCTTCGGCGTGCCCTGATAATCCGACGGTCGCGCCTGCGAGAGACAGGAAAGTCTTTACTTGTGACCGCCCCTTATTGCATGGGACGGCCACTGGACCGTTCGGTCAGCCGGCTTAGCTCAGTTGGTAGAGCACCTGATTTGTAATCAGGGGGCCAGGGGTTCGAATCCTCTAGCCGGCACCATCCTCCGCCCGATCAGATTACCGCGAGCTGGCGATTGGTCAGCGTGCCGCCGTACTGACGCTGCAGCCGCACCTTGCGCTCCAGATCGTCGATGATCGCGCCGGAGAAATTCACGCCGCTCAGATCCTCGATAAAGTTGAGGCCGCCGGGCGTGTCGACGTTGATCTCCATCATCTTGTCGCCCGCGATGTCGAGGCCGGTCAGATACATGCCGTCGTCGATCAGCTTGGGTCCGACGATCTCGGCGATCTTCAGCGCAATTTCCGGCGGATCGACCATCTCGACGCCGCCACCGGCAGAGATGTTGGAACGGTGATCCTCGGTCTGGCTGAAGCGGTGCAGACAGGCATAGGTGTCGTCCACCTTCAGCGGGCGGCCGTTCATCGTCAGCATCCGCAGATCGCCCTCGCTGGCGGCAGGCAGATATTCCTGCACGATGGCATAGCCGTCGCGGATCACCGCCTCCATGATCTGGTTCAGATTCTGGCGGTTGTTCTCGTCGATGATGAACACGCCCTGCCCGCCCGAACCCTGCAGCGGCTTGATCACACCCTTGCCGCCATGCGCCTCCAGAAACCGCTCGATTTCGGCAGGCACGCGGGTGATCGTGGTTTCGGGACGGACATCTTCAGGGAAACCCTGGAAATAGGTCTTGTTCTGCGCGTCGGTCAGATGCTGCGGATCGTTGAGGACGATGGTCTGGTTGCGCGCCGCGAGTTGCGCGAACAACAGGCTGGAGGAGGGTGCCCAATTGCGGGTGCCGAGTTCTTCCGCCGGATCGCCGCGCAGCATCAGCACATCCCAATCGGCAAGGGCGATGCGGTGGTTGTCGATCTCCCCGTCCTGCAAATGCGCCAGATAGCTGGTGTCATCGTCGAATGTGTCGATCTTGCTCATGGTCGCCATGGCGCAGATCGCTTCGCTCCAGTCATAGATGAAATTGCCGAGGCCGATCAGCGCGACTTCATGCCCGCGCGCGACTGCTTTGCGCGCCAGCCGGATGGTCGTGTAATTATCCTGCTCCGTCTCGATATCGTTGATGACGAAGGCGAGTTTGATCCTGGAATCTGTCATGCTTCGGGTTTTTCCTGAAAAAGTTGCTCGATGGTGAGTGTGCGGACACGGTCGAGCCGCTGAAGGGCATCGTCGTCCTGCAGATAGGTGGGCAGAACCTGCGGCGGCAGGACAATGCCGTCCTCCAGCAGGTCCTTCAGAATAGGCAGCTGTTTCAGGGCGAACTTGCCCAGGAACAGGATCTCGAAATCGCCATCATGGCGCAGATAGGCGAGCAGTTCCGCGAGGCCTTTCAGATAAAGTGCGTCCTTGGTCAGCCCGCCGCCGCGTTTCGCGCGCAAGGCGGTGTCGAAGGCCATTTCCGGCATCAGGTCGCATTCTTCGACCAGCCGCGCGTAGATTTCCGATCCGCTGGCGCGGGCGACCGCCATCTGTGCGGCGATCACGCGGCCCGCCAATACGCGCAGACGCGGTGCCGGAAGATAGCCGGCGAGATATTCCGCCAGGACCGCAATGCCTTCCTGCAATTCGTCATAATCAGCCAGACCGCCGGCCAGAGTGTGCAGCGGCTGGCAGCGGCCATTGTGGCGGGTGACGACATGAGTGCCGATTTCATGCTGGATCAGCGGATCGACCCGGTTGCTGGCAGTACGGTAATCGAAGGCGACATGGAAATTGCCCATGGAAGTATAGAGCGCGGTGCCCGGCGTATCGTCCTTGATCACCTCGCAGCGGAACGAAGGGTAGCGCGCCTTGAACCCGTCCACCGATCTGTTCGCAGCGGCGATGAAATAATCCGCATCCACGTCGGATCTGTCGCGTTCCACCACGGGAACCCGCGCCAGGACCGTCTCCGCTATGTCGAGCAATTGTTCGTCGACATGGCCGAACAGGTCGATGCTGGCCATGATGAAGCCATCGCAGTCCCGCATGCGCACCAATTCGATCTGCCGATCAAGTTCCCGCTGCTTTTCCAGCAGCAACGCCTCGACCCGCGGGTTCTGGATATCCCTCACGGGCAGATCGAACAGCGTTTTTCTCAAGCCGGGCGCGTCACCTACCAGGCCTTCGCCATAGGTGCTTTCCGGCATGTGCCGGAAGCCGCTGGCGAAGAATTCGTCGCGAATCTCGTCGATATTCACCGGGGTAAGCCGGGTCAGCCAATCCACCTGCCGGTCCATGCGGGCGAGGGCTTCGTCCACCTCCAGCGCGGCGGCGCAGAGCGGGGTTGCGCCATGTCGCTGCGCCACCTCGCGCGGCTGAACGCTGCTGCTCATGCGCGGAACCCGTCCAGCCGGGACAAGGCGGCGCGGCCCTGGCGCACGGCTGCATGGAAGCCGGAGCGCAGATCCTGCATCGCCAGAATATCCGCCCGGTGGTCCCATTCGTTCATGAAGATCTTCTTGTATTCCAGCGTGATCACGCAGGCCGCATCGCCATATTCGGCGTGTAGCCATTCCGGAAAATTGCCGCCGTCTTCCCAGCGCACGTTCACGCGAACGTCCGGCTGTTTTCCGGCCACGGTGCGGCTACGCAGGCCATCGGCGAAGCGGTCCAGCAGATCGCCGTAGATGGCCTTGTGGAGAGTCGTGGCGCCGAGATCGATATCGGGGTTCTCTTCCTGTGGCGCCGCAGCCGCGCCCGCCCCGTCGCGCCGGTGGTTGTAGCTGTGAATATCGAGCACCAATATCCTGCCGTGCCGGGCGATCATCGCCTCAACCCGCTCCGACATCAGCCGGTAGAATTCGGCATGCAGCGCCAGCGAAGCATCCTTTTCGGCCTGCGGCAATTCGGGGTTCCAGATCTTCAGGCCCCAGGTATCCTCCGGGTCGACCGTTACCGCGGTGTCCGCCGGGCGGTTGAGATCGAATTCGAAACGCGACCGGTTCGCCCGGAAGGCGGTATCGCCCCCGGCCATGAAGTAATCCGTCAGCGGGTCTTCTTCGCGCAGGCGGTCGCCATTATCGATTTCGAGCCACGGCTGCAGCGATTTACGAATTGTGTGGCCGGCGTGGATCGCGGTCGTCATCACGGGGCCGTTCTGGATCATCATGTCCCAGGGCGCATTGTCGGTCGCATCGGTGCTTGCGGGTTCGGAGGAAAGGTCTTCGGCTTCAGGCAAAATGTTCATGCCGGGTGAACGCTGCCCCACAGGCTCCGTTCCGATCTTTCCTGCCTCAGCCGCTCCGATACCAGGTGCGGGAACGGCGATCCGGATGCGTCAGCCGCGCCCCCGGTAAGACGCAACCCCCTGATCCGGCACCCATAACCCCCGCGGCGGCGCATCGCTCTGCCAGAAGACATCGATCGGGATGCCGCCGCGCGGATACCAGTAACCGCCGATGCGAAGCCAGCGCGGGGCCATCTCCTGCATCAGGCGCTGGCCGATGCCGACCGTCACGTCTTCATGGAAGCCGCAATGGTTGCGGAACGCCCCCAGAAACAGCTTCAGCGATTTCGATTCGACGATCGTCTTTTCCGGCGCGTAATCGATGACGATATGAGCGAAGTCGGGCTGGCCGGTCACCGGGCAGAGCGAGGTGAATTCGGGCGCCGCAAACCGCACCAGATAGAGCGAGCCTGCACGCGGGTTCGGCACATAATCGAGCACCGCATCTTCCGGCGATGCAGGAAGCGGGGTCTGTCTGCCGAGGAACTGCGGACCCTGTCCGCCTGCATTATCTTGAAGTGTGTCATCCATGCCGCGCTGATGCCGCGAAGTGCGCCGCCCTGCAAGCAGGGCGTTGGCGGGCGGCAATTCACCACCTATTCAGCGCACCTGCGTCCTTTTGCCCGTCTCTATGTCCATGACCTCCTTTCCCGATGTGCGATCCAGGCACCCTGCCCCCGCCTGCACGAAATCCGCACTGCTGCGTGTCGTGCTCGCGACCATCGTTCTGCCGCTTGCGGCCGGTCCGGCGCTGGGACAGGGCCGGGTGCAGGATTTCAGACTTCCGCCGGCACCGACACCCCCGCCCGACATCATCGGCCCGGTCGATGAAGACGCTCCGGCACGGCCCGCCCCCACGCCGACCCCGTCACCCGCTCCCCGTCCGACGGCCACGCCCACGGCAGCGCCCACCACACCGGCGCCGCGCCAGCCGATCGTCCTGCCGCAAGCGCCAGCCGCCCGCAGTCCTTCCGCCGCTCCC
>NZ_JABASZ010000020.1 GCF_012979275.1 Pseudopontixanthobacter vadosimaris | reverse complement strand
CGGCGCTGGCGGCAAAGCGCGAGGCGCTGCAGGCGCTCCGCGATGCCAAGGGCGAACTGGCCGCCAGCCGCGATGCCGCAGCAGCGGAACAGGCCGCCGCGCGTGCCGAACTGGCGGGTCATGAACGCGAGGCTTCCGCCCTGCAGCGCGACCGTAGCGCGCGAAGCAAGCGGTCGAAAGCGGATCCCGGCGCAAAACGCGCCATCGACGCCATTCGCGCCGAACCCGGTTACGAAAAGGCGCTTGCCGCCGCCCTTGGCCGCGATGCGAGGGCGCTGCTCGGCTCGCCCGGCGACGATGCCGACGGGCGCTTCTGGACGGGGACCGGCGAGGCCGGGAAAGACAGCGCCCTCCCCGGCAATCTGCTCGCGCATACCACCGCCTGTCCGCCGGAATTACGAGCGCGCCTCGGCATGATCCGCGTTGCATCGGCGGACGATGGCAGGCCGCTGAACCACGGTGAATGGCTGGTCACGCGGGGTGGGGCGCTGCGCCGCTGGGACGGTTTCGTCGCGCGCGGGGACGGCAGTGCCGAAGCCCTGCAGATGGAGGCAGACAATCGCCTCGCTACGCTGGAGCAGCAGCTACCCGCCCTGCGCAAGGCAGCCGAGACCGCCACGGCCGCGGCGGAACGGGCAGAACAGGCTCTGCACGCGCATGGCCGGGAGGAAGCGGCGGCAGAACGGCTGCTGCAACAGGCGGACGAGGCCGAGCGGCAAGCTTTGCGCCTGCTCGACCGGGCCGAGGCGGAGGCCGAACGACAAGCCGCACGGCGGCACGAATGCGCGCGAAATGCGGCAAGCCTCTCGTTGCGTCATTCGCAGGCGAAGGATGATTGTGCCTCCGCCCGCGCTCACCTCGAAAGCCTGGCCGACCCGGCTGCCGGGCGCGAAGCGCTGGAGCAATTACGTCGCGCTCACGAAGCTGCGCGCGGCACTTTGCAGACCGCCATGGCCGACCTGGCGAGCCACGACCAGTCGCTGGCCGTCACCCGCGAACGGCTTGCCGTGCGGCGTTCGGACATCGCGGGATGGCGGGCGCGCGGCGGCGATGCGGCGAAGCGCCTGGCGGAAATGGCCAGACGTCTGGTCGATATCGAGGAAGAACATTCCGTCCTTGCGGGGAAACCGGAAGGGCTGGAGCGGCAGATCGCGGAAGGGAAAGAGACGGGCGAGCGCCTGCAACGCGAACGCACGAAGGCAGAGGGCACCCTCGCCGCTGCCGAAGGGGAGGCTGCGGAAATGCAGGGCGCGGCGCAGCGGATCGCCGAAAATCTGGCGACCCTGCGCGAGGAGCGGGCGAGCCTTGCGGCCAAGGCGGAAGGGCACGAATCCCGCCGCATCGAGATGGGGCGCATTTCCGGCGAGAGATTCCAGTGCCCGCCGCCGATGCTGCCCGGCAAGTTCGATTTCGCCGAAGCTGACGTAAAGGAGGCCGCTGCCGAATCGGCGGAAATGGATCGCCTCGCCGCCAGCCGCGAGCGCATCGGCCCCGTCAATCTGGTCGCGGCGCAGGAATTGCAGGACCTGCAAACGGAGCAGGGCTCCAGCGCGCAGGAGCAGGCGGAACTCACCGAAGCGGTCAACCGGCTGCGCGGGTCGATCGGCAATCTCAACCGGGAGGGGCGCGAACGCCTGCGCGCCGCTTTCGAGGAAGTGGACACCCATTTCCGGCGGCTGTTCACGCGCCTGTTCGAAGGCGGCAGCGCGCATCTGGCGCTGGTCGACAGCGACGATCCGTTGCAGGCGGGGCTGGAAATCTATGCCCAGCCACCCGGCAAGCGCCTGCAATCGCTCACCCTGCTGTCCGGCGGCGAACAGGCGCTGACGGCCATCGCGCTGATCTTCGCCCTGTTCCTCACCAATCCTGCGCCGATCTGCGTGCTGGACGAAGTGGATGCGCCGCTGGACGATGCCAATATCGACCGATTCTGCAACCTGCTGGAAAAGATGACGGCGGAAACGGCGACGCGTTACCTGATCGTCACTCACAATGCCGTAACGATGAGCCGGATGCACCGACTGTTCGGCGTGACCATGGCGGAGAAGGGCGTGTCGCGCCTCGTCAGCGTCGATCTGGCGGCGGCGGAAGGGATGCTGGCGGCGGAATAGGCGCGCTCTTGCGTCCGGCTACTCCGCCAGAGCGGCGGCCAGCCGGCCGCGAATGGATTTCAGCTGCCGGATCAAATCCGCGCCGGCGGCCGTGACATCCGCTGCAATTTCGGTTGGCGGCCCAGTCTCGTTATCGAGCGTCTCGTCATCGCGCGTTTCATCTTCCAGCGCCGCTTTCGCACCTTTCAGCGTGTATCCCTGGCGGTTCACCAGGCTGTCGATCCGCTGCAGCAGCGCCACGTCCTGCGGCCGGTAATAGCGCCTCCCGCCGCTGCGTTTCAGCGGTTCCAGCTGCGGAAACTGTTCTTCCCAATAGCGCAGGACATGGGTTTTCAGCGACAGCGCCCTGGCAACCTCGCCAATTGTCCGCAGCGCGCCTTCGTCCTTGCCATCGTCGAACAGCGTGCGTTCGCCCGGTTCCGCCATCAGGAGGCAGCGCCGATACGCTGCTTCAGCAGCTGGCTGGCGCGGAAGGTCAGCACGCGGCGCGAGGTGATCGGCACTTCCACCCCGGTCTTCGGATTGCGGCCGATCCGTTCCGCCTTGTCGCGCAGGATGAAGCTGCCGAAGCCGGAAACTTTCACATTCTCCCCCTTCGACAGCGCTTCGCACATGTGGGTGAGCAACGATCCAACGAGTTCCAGGCTTTCGGCACGGGAAAGACCCATGCGCCGGTGCATCGTTTCCGCAAGATCAGCGCGGGTGAGCGTACCAGCCGATTCCGTCATTCCATTTCTCAACCTGTCCTGCAAATGCGCCGTTTATAATCTTTATCAAGCTAGGAGCGTATCGGCAGCGAAGCAAGTATCCTGCGAGAAAGGCTGCGAATCTACTGCGGCCGCCGGTGCCCGCCCGGTCAGATCCGCACCAGGCTGGCACCCCAGGTGAAACCGCCGCCCATGGCTTCGAACATCACCAGATCGCCCGGCCCGATCCGCCCGTCACGCGTTGCCGTGTCGAAGGCGAGCGGCACCGACGCGGCGGAGGTGTTGGCATGCTGGTCGACGGTGACGATCATCTTTTCCGCCGGCAGACCCAGCTTGCGCGCCGTGGCGTCGAGGATACGGGCATTGGCCTGATGCGGCACCACCCAGTCGATATCGCCGGGCGCGAGGCCGGCAGCGTCCAGCACTTCCTTCAGCACATCCGCCAGATTGACGACTGCGTGGCGAAACACTTCCCGGCCCTTCATTCGCAGCTTGCCCACGGTTCCGGTGCTGGACGGGCCGCCATCGACATACAGCAGTTCGGAATGCGCCCCATCCGCATGCAGGCGGGACGCGATGATGCCCTGCGCCTGCGCGGCATCTGTCTCTGCGATATGCTCCGCCGTCAGGACGATGGCCCCCGCCCCGTCGCCGAACAGGACGCAGGTGCCGCGGTCATCCCAGTCGAGGATGCGGCTGAAGGTTTCCGCGCCGATCACCAGCGCGCATTTCGCCATGCCCGTCTTGAGCAGCGAATCCGCCGTCGCCATGGCATAGAGAAAGCCGGAACATACCGCCTGCACGTCGAAGGCGATGCCGCCGTTGCAACCCAGCGCATGCTGGACCTGGGTGGCGGTGGCGGGGAAGGTATTGTCAGGCGTGGCGGTTGCCAGCACGATCAGATCGACCTCGGCCGCGTCGATCCCCGCTGCGGCAAGTGCGCGCCGGGCCGCGTCGGTTGCCAGGGTGGCGGTCGTCTCCCCCTCGCCCGCGATATAGCGGTTGCGGATGCCGGTGCGTTCGGCGATCCATGCATCGCTGGTATCGACGGTTTCAGCCAGTTCGGCATTGCTCACCGCCCTGGCCGGAAGCGCCGAACCGCTGCCGCGAATGACGGAACGGATCATGCGCCGCCGTCTTGCCGGGTTCGCAGCCGTTCCTCGCCCAGTTCGGCAAGGTCGGCGGAGATGCGCTGGGTCAGATCGTTCTCCAGCAGCTTGGCCGCGACGGCGACAGCATGAGCGACGCCATCGGCGGTGGCGCTGCCGTGGCTCTTCACGACGACGCCGTTCAGGCCGAGGAAGACCGCACCATTGTGATTGTTGGGATCGAGGTGGTGCCGCAGCAATTCTGTTGCCGGGCGCGAGATGAGAAAGCCGATCTTCGAGCGGACCGAGGATCGGAATGCGTCCTTCAGCAGATCGGTCACGAAGCGGGCGGCGCCCTCGATCGCCTTCAGCGCGATATTGCCGGAAAAACCGTCGGATACCACCACGTCGACATCGCCGCGGTTGATCTTGTCCGCCTCGACGAAGCCGTCGAAACTGAAATCCAGCCCTTGCGCGCCGCGCAATGTGGCAGCGGCCTGCTGCAGCTGATCGGTGCCCTTGATCTCTTCCGTGCCGATGTTGAGCAGGCGCACGCGGGGAATCGCGCGGATGCCGACCGACCGCGCATAGGCGGCGCCCATGATGGCGAACTGCACCAGGTTGCGTGCATCGCAATCGGTATTGGCGCCGAGGTCGAGCATGATGACGTCATGCTCCTCCAGCGTCGGCAGCAGCGCGGCCAGAGCGGGCCGGTCGATGCCGGGCATCGTGCGCAGGGCCAGCTTGCTCATCGCCATCAGCGCGCCGGTGTTGCCGGCGCTGACCGCCGCACCGGCCTCGCCGCGCTTCACCGCATTGACGGCCATGCCCATGCTGGTGGTCTTCGCCCGGCGCAGCGCCTGCGTCGGTTTCTCCTCACCGCCGACAACGTCGGTCGCGTGCAGCACTTCCGACGCGCCCGCCATGCCGGGGTGATTTTCCAGCGCGCGGGCGATGCGGGTTTCATCGCCGACCAGCAGGAATTTGAAACGGTCATGCCGGCGACGCGCGATGGCCGCACCTTCGATCATCACGCGCACGCCTTCATCACCGCCCATCGCGTCTATGGCGATACGCGGCAAATTCATGGCTTTCTCCGGCAAAACTTGGGAATCAGAGTCCGACGGCGACGATTTCGCGGCCGTTGTAGTGGCCGCAATGCGGGCAGAGGTTGTGCGGGCGCTTGAGATCGCCGCAATTGCCGCATTCGTGGAAGGCTTCGACCTTCAGCGAATCATGCGAGCGGCGATTGCCGCGGCGATGCGGGGAAACTTTTCTTTTAGGGACAGCCATGGAGGCACCTGTTCCTTGAATTTCTGGGCGTTACGGGGCCGCTTCGAGTCCCGGGCAGGCCACCCGCGCAGGTGATGCGCATGACGGACAGCCCGGCTTTCACGGGGAAGGCGCCGCCTATACACTCTTGGACGCAGCTTGCAAGCGCCCCGCCGCGCCCGTAACGGCACGTGCTTGCCGCGAAGCCGACCGCGCAGGGCGGCTCACCGATAGAAAGATCATTGCATGTTCCTGACCGTCACCCTTGCCTCCGCCGCCGCAGCAGCGCTGCTGAATGTCTGGCTGATGATCCGCATCGGCGCGGTGCGGCGGGCGAATAATATCCATGTCGGCGACGGCGGGAACGAGCTGCTGGAGCGGCGAATGCGCGCACAGGCGAATTTCATCGAGAACACGCCGATCGTCCTCGTGCTGATCGCGGCGATCGAACTGGCCGAACTCGGCAGCTGGTGGCTCCCGATCGTCGCCGCGATCTATATCGCGGGACGCATCGCCCATGCGCTGGGCATGGACGGCGGCAGATGGGCGACGGGCCGCATGATCGGCACGATCGTCTCGATGGTCACCGCTCTCTGGCTGGCGGGCGTCGCCACCGGCGCGGTGCTGGCAGCCGCCTGAGGATACGCAGCGAGCAGTCTACCTGCCGAGCGCGGAATCGCTGACGAAGGCATTGGTCTTGCGTTCCTGCCCGAAGGTGCTGGTGGGGCCGTGCCCCGGAATGAAGGTGGTGTCATCGCCCAGCGGCCATAATTTGCCGGTGATGGCATCCAGCAGATCCTGGTGATTGCCCATGGGAAAATCGGTGCGGCCGATGCTGCCCTGGAACAATACGTCGCCCACGATCGCGAAATTGCTGGGTGCATGATGGAAGATGACATGGCCCGGCGTGTGGCCGGGGCAGTGGATCACGTCGAGAGTGAGCGCGCCGACCGTCACCGTGTCGCCATCCACCAGCCAGCGGTCGGGTTCGAAACTGCGGCTGTTCATGCCGTAACGCTTGCCATCCTCCTCCAGCCGCGCAATCCAGAAGCGGTCGGCTTCATGCGGGCCTTCGATCGGCAGGCCGAGTTCTTCGGCGAGCACTCCGGCTTCCCCGCAATGATCCATGTGGCCGTGTGTGACCAGGATCTTCTCCAGCGTCACGCCGGATTTTTCCACCCCGGCCTTCAGTTTGGGCAGGTCGCCGCCAGGGTCGATCAGCGCCCCGCGCATCGTCTGCGTGCACCAGATCAGCGAGCAATTCTGCTGCAGCGGCGTCACCGGCATGATCGCCGCGCGCATGGGCTTGCCGGTTGGGGATTCAGGCTCGTCGGCGGAAGATGTTGTCTGCGTTGTCATGCGGGCAGATGTGGCGTCTGCGGCGGCGTTTTGCAAATGGTTCAGAGCCGGCCCGATTTCCAGACCACGCGGCCGACGATGGTCAGATCCTCCGTCGATATTTCTACCGGCGGATAGACCGGGTTCTCGCTCAGCAGGGTGATCCGCCCCGGCTTACCTTGCGCCAGGCGTTTCACCATCAGCATATCGTCGAGGCGGACGACATGAATACCGTCGCGCAAGGCTGTCTGCGCGGTATCCACCAGGATCTCGTCACCGTCCGACAGCACCGGCACCATGCTGTCGCCCTGCACCGCGATGGCGGAAAGGCGCGCATTGGCGAGGCCGTTGCGCCGCAGCCAGTCGGCGGAAAAGCGGAAGCTGTCGAACGGCGCTTCATTCGCGCCGAAAGCACCCGGCCCGGCGGACGCGCCGAGCGGCAGGCGCGGGATGTCCACCCACCCTTCCCTCGGCAGCTTCGCCAAGGCAGCGCCGTTGCCTGCTGCACGATCGAAGGACTTTTCCTCCGCATCCCGCAGGAGCGATTCGGGCACCCCGAAGAATTGCGCCAGGACATGGCGGTCCTCCTCCTCCAGCTTGCGCGGGCTGCCCTTGCGAACATATTGCTGCAAATAGCTGTTATTACGCCCGATCAGCCGCGACAATGCCGAAAGGCTGGCGTTGTGTTCACCCGCAAGGCGCAGCAGTTCGGCCCGCCCCTGGTCCGGCGTCCTGACCCCGTCCTGATGATCCGAAGCAGTGTTCATGGCCTCTTCCTACATGATGTATTTTTCCTAGACAAGTAGGATTTGAACGGCGACCACAACCTTCATCAACACGAATCGAGGCGGGTGGCCGCCTTGAATGAACAGCCGCCGGAAGGGTCCAATGCTGATACGTCATATCGAAAAATTCCTGCGCGAAACCGATATGCCGGCGACGAAGTTCGGGCGGCTGGCGACACATGATCCACGTTTCGTACTGGACTTACGAAACGGACGCACACCCCGTTCCGCCACGGAAGAACGGGTGGAACATTTCATGAACAGATATCGGGAGAACCGCCGTGAAGATTGAACGCAAGTCACATTTTCGGGATCAGCAGGACCATCAAGCAGACGGTGCCATCGCCCCGCCGCGCAAGATGCGGCGCGGACCGGCCGAACATCTGCGCGATGCACTGATGGCGCTGGCACAGCGCCACGGCTCCATCACTCGCCATTCGGAGCGCGCATGGGCCAGCATCACTTTCGCCGGGGCGCGGCATAGCGTGGAGCTGGTGTTCGACGGCGTGGAAGCGGTTGCAGCGGGCGAGGAGTTCGTCGCCTGTCTCTCCGATCACGAATTCGGCATTCGCGGGCAGATCGTGGCGGAGGCGAATGTCACCAGCGTCGATCACACGCTGCTGCCCGTCCCGCGTCTGGAGGTGAGCGTCGAGGTGCTGATGCTGAACGACGGGTGATCCGCATCGCCGGTCAGTAACCCAGGGCAGGGTCGAAGCGGGGGCCGACCTCCCCGCCCGCAAGGTAGGATTGCAGATTGTCGAGAAAGCGCTGCGCCGAACGCTGGAACATCCTGTCCTGCGCGCGGCCGGACAGATGCATGGTGATCTGCGCATTGTCGAGATCCCACAGCGGGTGGTTCGTGGGCAGCGGTTCCGGCGTGGTCACGTCGAGCAGCGCCCCGCCGATTTCCCTGCCTTGCAGCGCCCGCACCAGCGCGTGCTGATCGACCACGCTGCCGCGCGCGATATTGACGAGAACGGCGTCCGTCTTCATCGCCGCAAGCTCGTCGCTGCCGATCATCCCGTCTGTTTCCGGCGTGGCGGGCACGGCCAGGATGATCCAGTCGAACTCTCCCAGTTTCCCGCGCCATTCGTCCGGCCCCAGCGCGCCTTCGGCAGCGGTCCGGCGCACCGGCACGACTTCCACGCCGAAGGCCTCCAGCCGGGTCTTCACCAGCCTGCCGATGGCGCCCATGCCGAGCAAAAGGGCGCGGCTTCCGGCGAGTTCCTTCTTGCCCGGCGAATCCATCAGCCATTCCTTCCGGTCCTGCGCCCGCACCACATCGGCATAGCCCTTGGCCTGCGCCAGCATCAGCATGACGACATATTCGGCGATGGTGATGGCGTTGATGCCCGCGCCATTGGTGACCACCACCTGGCGCTGCGCCAGCAGGTCGAGCGGCAGGAAATCCAGCCCGGCATAGATGGAATTCAGCCACTTCAACCGGGTCGCCGCCTTGACCGCAGCGGCCATCGGCGTCTTGTCATTGGAGTCGAACCAGCCGATCTCGGCGCCGGGCGCCAGCGCCAGCATTTCCTCTGTGGAAGCGAACCAGCGCACGTCAAGCCCTTCCGGCAGATGCGGTTCCAACGCGGGCCGCACCATGGCGGACAGGACGGTGACCGGTTTCGCGTCGCTCATAATTTCCATTCCCATCCCAGCGGGTCGCCATCCATGACTTCCACGCCCATGGCGGCAAGGTCGCCGCGCAGGGCGTCGGACCTGGCAAAATCCCTGGCCGCCCGCGCCTGCTCACGCGCGGCGAGCTTTTCCGCCACCGCGTCCTCGCTCGCCGCTGCATCCTTCGGCCTGATCCGCAGATCGCTGCGGGCGAGCGTCAGCAGGCCGAGGCCCAGCACATCGTCCATCCGCGCAACCAGCGCGCGTTTCGCCCCGGTGTCCACTTTCTTGGCGGCCAGCGCATCCTCCAGCGCGGTAAGGGATTTGGGCGTGTTGAGATCGTCTGCGATGGCGGCGGCGAAGCGGTCGCGGAACGGTTGCAGCCTTGCATCGTCCGCATCGCCTTCATCGACATCGCGCAGGCGTTCGGCCGCGATCAGCAGCCGTTTCAGCCGCGTCAGCGCAGCGTGCAAACCATCCCAGCTGAATTCCAGCTCGCTGCGATAATGCGCCTGCAGGCACATCATGCGGTAGGCGAGCGGGTGATAGCCCTTCTCGATCAGCAATGGCAGGCGCAGGAATTCGCCCGAGGATTTGCTCATCTTGCCCGTTCTGTCGACCAGGAAATTATTGTGCATCCAGATATTCGCGCCCGAGGCATCGCTGCCGCAGAAGGCCTGGTTCTGCGCGATCTCGTTCGGGTGGTGGATTTCGCGATGGTCGATGCCGCCGGTGTGGATGTCGAAGGGGAAGCCGAGCAGTTTCTCGCCCATGACCGAACATTCCAGATGCCATCCCGGCGCGCCGCGGCCCCAGGGGGAATCCCACTCCATCTGGCGGCTCTCGCCTTCGGGAGTCCTGCGCCAGATGGCGAAATCGGCCGCGTTGCGCTTGCCCGACACCTGGGCGATGCGGCCGCGCGTCTCCTGTCCGTCTTCCTGCGTCACAGAACGTGCCAGCGCACCGTAATGCGCGACGCTGGAGGTGTCGAAATAAAGGCCGCCTTCCAGCTCGTAGCAATGGTCGGCGGCGATATTCTGCGCGAAATCGATCATCGCCGGCACATAGTCGGTGGCGATGGACCAATGCGCGGGCTGGCGAATGTTCAGCGCCTTCACATCGTCCCAATAGGCCTGCGTAAAATGGCGGGCGATGTCCCAGATGGACCGTTCCGAACCGGCGGCGGCCTTTTCCAGCTTGTCCTCGCCCGTGTCGCCGTCATCCGTCAGATGGCCGACATCGGTGATGTTGATGACATGGGTCAGATCATAGCCGCACCAAGTCAGCGTGCGGCCCAGCACATCGGCGAAGACATAGGCACGCATATTGCCGATATGCGGGTAGTTGTAGACCGTCGGCCCGCAGCTATAGATCCGCGCCTCGCCCGGATGGACAGACCTGAAGGTTTCCACCTTGCGAGTGAGCGAGTTGAACAGGCGCAGTTCGCAAGGATCATCTGGTGCATTCATCGCGACCAGCCTTGCCCGTGCAGCCCGCCCCGGGTCAAGCGCGAGAGCGTGTCAGAAGCCGCGGAAGTCGACCGCCTCTTCCAGCGATACGCGCGGCACGGCGAAATTGTTGATGGCGTGGTCTGCATCGCGATAGCCGATGGCCATGCCGCAGAAGAAGATGTGATCGTCGTCGATGCCGAGCAGGCGCTTCATATGCGTGCCATACATCGCCCAGATTTCCTGCGGGCACGAATCCAGCCCTTCCTCGCGCAGCAGCAGCATCACCGTCTGCAGCCACATGCCCATGTCGGACCATTGCGGCGGGCCCATATATTTGCGGGTATAGGTGAACAATTGCACCGGCGCGCCGAAGCTGCGGAAATTCTTCGCCATCTGCGCCATGCGCCCGGCCTTGTCATCGCGAGCCAGACCGATGGCGTCGAACATCTCGCGCCCGACGGCCCGGCGTTGTTCCTCGTGCCGCCCCTCCAGTCCCGCAGGGTAGATGTCATATTCCGCACCGTCGCCCGCCGGATGTTCCGCCGCCAGCTTCAGCACCTCGCGGGTGAGGTCCGCCAGCGGTTCGCCGGTCAGCACGATGCCGTGCCAGGGCTGCGTATTGCCGCCGCTGGGGCTCCGCTGCGCCGTATCGAGCACTCGCTTCAGCGTTTCGGCAGGCACCGGACGGTCGGTGAAATTGCGGATCGAGCGGCGCGTTTCGACCGCGGTGGTTACATCCATGTCAGTCTTCCCCTTCGAACAGTCCGGCGAGCTGTTCGACGATGACGCCGCCCAGTTGCTCCACGTCCATGATGGTGACGGCGCGCCTGTAATAGCGGGTCACGTCATGGCCGATGCCGATGGCGACCAGCTGGACCGGGCTCTGCTTCTCGATCCAGTCGATCACCCTGCGAAGATGCTGTTCGAGATAGCCCGCGCTGTTGACGCTGAGGGTGGAATCATCGACCGGCGCACCGTCGGAAATGACCATGAGGATGCGGCGCACCTCGGGCCGTCCGATCAGGCGATTATGCGCCCACAGCAGCGCCTCGCCGTCGATATTTTCCTTCAGCAGCCCTTCGCGCATCATCAGGCCGAGGTTGCGGCGCGCGCGGCGCCACGGTTCGTCGGCCTTCTTGTAGATGATGTGCCTTAGATCGTTGAGCCGTCCCGGCGCTGGCGGCTTGCCATCGGCGAGCCACGCCTCGCGGCTCTGCCCGCCTTTCCACGCGCGGGTGGTGAAACCCAGGATCTCGGTCTTTACCCCGCAGCGTTCCAGCGTGCGGGCCATGATGTCGGCGCTGATCGCGGCGATGGAAATCGGCCGCCCGCGCATCGATCCGGAATTGTCGATCAGCAAGGTGACGACCGTGTCCTTGAATTCCTGCTCGCGTTCGGATTTGTAGGACAGCGAATGGCCGGGCGACACGACGACGCGCGCCAGCCGCGCGGCATCGAGCAGGCCTTCTTCCTGATCGAAATCCCAGCTACGGTTCTGCTGCGCCATCAGGCGGCGCTGCAAGCGATTGGCGAGGCGCGTGACCACGCCCTGCAAACCTTGCAACTGGCTGTCGAGATAGGTCCGCAGCCGGTCCAGTTCCTCGGCATCGCACAGCTCGTCCGCCATCGCGATTTCGTCGAACTTCTCGGTATAGGCGGTATATTCGAAACCGTCGGGAATGTCGGTCCAGCTGCGATTGGGGCGGACCGGCATCATGCCTTCCTCGCCTTCGTCCGATGGGTCGCCCTCGCCCATTTCCTCGTCGGCGGATTGTTCGGTTTCCGCTTCGCCGGCGTCGTCGCCTTCGCCGCGTTCGCCGGCCATCTCGGCGGTATTCGGGTCGCCTTCGGCCTGGTCGTCGCCGCTTTCTTCCTCGTTCTCGTCCTGTCCTTCCTCATCGGCATCCTCGTCCCCTTCGTCGGGTTCGGGCGCATCCTGCGGGCGCGTGAGGTCGAGGTTGCGGAGCATGTCGAGCGTCAAGGTCTGGAACGCCTTCTGGTCGTCCAGCGAATTGGCCAGAGTGTCGAAATCGGCGCCCGCCTTTTGCGAGATGAACTCGCGCACGAGATCGACTCCGGCGCGGGCGCGTTCGGGCACCTCCTGGCCGGTCAGCGCCTCGCGCAGCATCAGCGACAGGGCGCTTTGCAGCGGCACGTCATCCGCCTCGCGCGCGCGGGCGATGGGGTCGGACGCGGTGCGAAGCTGGGTCGCGGCATCCAGATTGTCGCGGATACCGGCATAGTCGCGGGTGCCCAGCGCCTCGTAACGGACCTGCTCCACCGCGTCATAGACCGCGCGGGCGACGGGTTCGGCAGGTGCGCCGCTGCGGTGCAGGGCGTCGTCGTGATGGCGCAGGCGCAAGGCGAAACTGTCGGCGAAGCCCCGCGCCTCCCGCGCCTGGTCGGGCGGAAGGTTGCGGCCCGGCAGCGGCACGCGGAAGCTCTTGCCGGTGGCGGCGGGACTGTCGGCGCTCCACGCCACCTCCACCTCGGGCTCGTTCGCAAGGGCGCGGCTCGCGCCGGTCAGCGCACGCTTGAACAGGTCGAGAGGGGATTCGTCGGCCAAGGCGGATCAGACGATCGACTGGCCGGTCTTTTCCCAATCGGCCAGGAACCCCTCGATCCCCTTGTCCGTCAGGACATGATTGGCGAGGGACAGGATGACGCCCGGCGGCATGGTGGCGACATCGGCCCCGATGCGCGCGCTTTCCAGCACGTGACCCGCATGGCGCACGCTGGCGACCAGGATCTCGGTTTCGAAGGCGTAATTATCGTAGATCAGGCGAATGTCGCGGATCAGATCCATCCCGTCGAAGCCATTGTCGTCGTGGCGGCCCACGAAAGGCGAAATGAACGTCGCCCCGGCCTTGGCGGCCAGCAGCGCCTGATTGGCGGAAAAGCACAGGGTGACATTCACCATCGTGCCATCCCCGGTCAACGCCTTGCAGGTCTTCAGCCCGTCGATGGTGAGCGGCACCTTGATGCAGACATTATCCGCGATCTTCCGCAGCACCTCTGCCTCGCGCATCATGCTTTCGTGATCCAGCGCCACGACCTCGGCGCTGACCGGCCCGTCCGTCAGCCCGCAGATTTCCTTCGTCACTTCCATGAAATCGCGGCCCGATTTGTGGATGAGCGACGGATTGGTCGTCACCCCGTCGAGCAGGCCGGTGGCGGCCAGTTCGCGGATGGCATCGATCTCGGCGGTATCGGCGAAGAATTTCATGGCGGAAGGCGCTTTCGTAACGGGTGATTCCCTCGTGTCCTTAGCCGCGCGGGGCGGCGGCGGCTAGAGGCGGGGGCGCGGTCCGGACGCGATCAATAGGCCGCGTCCAGCCGCGCATTGGCACCGAACACACCGATCAGCAGCGGGTCGCGCGTGGACGCCGGATCGCGGCGGATGGCCGCTTCCTCGCGCCCGATTTCCTGCCAGATCGTATCGTTGACGCGGGTGGAGAAGGTGTTCGCGAGCCGTCCGACATCCACGCCGGTCAGCGCCGTGAGCGTCTGACCCACCAGCGGATCTTCCGCCACCCGCATGGCGCGGGCGAGTTCCGGCACCATCGCCTGCACCAGCGCGCCGCCCATTTCCTGCCGCAGGAAGGATGTCGCTGCGGTAGGCCCGCCGCGCACGAGGTCGACGGCGTTCCGGAAGCCGACAACCCGCACCGCGTCCGCCACCAGCGGCGCGGCGCGCGCGGCCCCTTCGATGGCGATATCGGCAAAGGCGCGGTTCAGCCGGTCGCGGAACAGGGCGGAGGTGAGAATATTCGACAGCACATCGCCGCGCGTGCCGAGGATATTGCCAAGGCCGATGGTGCGGACCTGATCGTCCCAATAGCCGCCGGGCGCGGTCAGCCGGGCGAAGGCACGCTCGCTGGAGAGATAGAGCATCTGGCGGATCGCATCGGTCAGCGTGAACCTCTGGTTGCCGAGGCTGGTGCAGCCCGGCAGCAGCATCAGCCCGCCGATACCGATGGCGCCGCCCATCCGGCCGATGAAATTGCGTCGCCCAAGCTGCTGCTGAACCGTATTCGTCGCGGGTGAGTTGATCGCTTGGGTCATTATATTCATCCTCCCGGCAGGCTCTGCCCTTGTCGGCCATGCTCTGGCATTGCCGTATGGGGCCATATAGGAGCGGCAAGATGAACCGCGCCCGATGCCTCGTTTTCAATGCCGCGCTCGGCGCGCTGGACTACCGTGTGCCGGACGGCATGGCGGTGGAGCCGGGCTCGATCGTCATGGCCCCGCTCGGCCCCCGGCAGATCACCGGCATCGTCTGGGAAGAAGAACATCTGCCGGCGAACCCGGTTCCGGATGCCAAGCTGCGCCCGCTGCTGGGGGTGCTGCCGGTGCCGCCGATCCGTGCCAGCCTGCGCCGTCTGATCGAATGGACGGCGGATTATTATTGCGCGCCCTTGTCCCATGTGGCGCGGATGGCGCTGTCGAGCGGCGGCGCATTGCGCGGCCCGGCCACCATGACCGAATACCGCCTGTCGGGCGGCATGCCCGAACGCATGACACCGCAGCGGGAACGCGCGATGGAGCGGCTGGAAGGCGAACAGGCCACTATTCGCGAACTGGCCGATAGTGCGGGCGTCTCCGAGGGTGTGCTGCGCGGCCTCGTCAGCCAGGGCGTGCTGGAGCAGGTCACGGTCGATTGCGACCGCCCCTATCCCGCTGCCGTGGCTGACTTCGCGCAGCCGGTGCTGAACCCCGTGCAGCAGGAAGTGGCGGACCGGATCGTCGCTGCCGTGCAGGAGGAACGCTTCGCGCCCTTCCTGCTCGACGGCGTGACCGGATCGGGCAAGACGGAAACCTATTTCGAACCCATGGCGGCGGCGCTGCGCGCGGGGCGGCAGGTGCTGGTGCTGCTGCCGGAAATCGCCCTGACCGAGAATTTCCTGCGCCGCTTCGAGGAACGCTTCGGCGCGGCGCCTGTCGTCTGGCACAGCGCGCTGAAGAGCACCGAACGCCGCCGCGCCTGGCGCGCCATTGCCGAAGGGCCGCGAAATGGCGGCGCGCAGGTGGTGGTGGGCGCAAGGTCCGCCTTGTTCCTGCCCTTCCGCAGCCTCGGCCTGATCGTCGTCGACGAAGCGCATGAGGTCAGCTTCAAGCAGGATGACGGCGTGCGTTACAACGCCCGCGATGTCGCCGTGATGCGCGCGCGGTTCGAGCAGATCCCCGTCATCCTCGCCAGCGCGACGCCCGCGCTGGAAAGCCTGCAGATGGCGGAAAGCGGCATCTACGAAAAGCTCGATCTGCCCAGCCGCTTCGGCGGGGCCAGCATGCCCGATATCGACATCGTAGATCTGACGAAGGAAGTGCCCGAACGGGGCCGCTGGCTGGCACCGCGCCTGGTGGAGGAGATGAAGGAACGGCTGGCGCGCGGCGAACAGTCGCTGCTGTTCCTCAACCGCCGCGGCTATGCGCCCCTCACCCTGTGCCGCCATTGCGGCTATCGCTTCCAGTGCCCCAACTGCACCGCGTGGCTCGTGGAGCATCGCTTGAGCCAGCGGCTGGCCTGCCACCATTGCGGCCACGAAACCCCGCCGCCGCCGGTCTGCCCCGAATGCGGCGAACCCGATTGCCTCGTCGCCTGCGGGCCGGGAGTGGAGCGCATCGCGGACGAGGTCGCGGAGATCCTGCCCGATGCCCGCGTCGCACTGGTGACATCGGACACGCTGAACGCGCCGGAAAAGGCCGCCCGCTTCGTGGCCGAGGCCGAGGCGGGGGCGATCGACGTGATCGTCGGCACGCAACTGGTAACCAAGGGGTTCCATTTCCCCGAACTGACGCTGGTCGGCGTCGTCGATGCCGATCTGGGCCTCGAAGGCGGCGATCTTCGCGCCGCCGAGCGCACCTATCAGCAGGTCGCACAGGTTGCCGGGCGCGCCGGGCGCGGGGCGAAACCGGGCGCGGTGCTGATCCAGACGCGGCACCCCGATGCGCCCGTCATCGCCGCGCTGGCGGCGGGCGACCGCGATGCTTTCTACGAAGCCGAAACCGAGGCGCGGCGCGATGCGGGCGCCCCGCCCTTCGGCCGCTGGGCCGCGATCATCGTGTCGAGCGAGGACGAGGCGGAGGCGCGCGAGGCCGCCCGCGCCATCGGCGGCACCC
>NZ_JABASZ010000019.1 GCF_012979275.1 Pseudopontixanthobacter vadosimaris | reverse complement strand
GCTACAATGGGTACAAGCCCAACGTGAACTGTGAGCTATCAGAATCATGAGCATTAGCTGCCCCGCGCAGCACTATTCCCCAATGCGCCGTGGCGATCAGTTCATCGTCTGCTGAAAATTTCTATTGAAAAAGACTTCTATGTAGTGTTATTACCGCATTGCTCTTGAGAGCCATCAAGCCGCCCCTTTGCGGCAGATGCCTACAGGCAAGGAGACCTACATGCTTTCCAACTACATCCCGGATCATATCGCGCTTCAACGTGATCCTAATCTCTCCAATTTCGACTCTCAGTTTGATGCGGGTGCTCATAGCCGAGCCTTCGAGAGTGAAGTCGGCCAGCAAATCTACGATCTACTCACATCCCGGATAGGTGTGGCAATGTTGGTGGGGGCTGTTTGCTCGGCATCCTCGCGCCCACCCGTGGCAGGAATCGAACCGCTGCTCTCTTCCCAAATCGGCGACGCAGCATTTGAGGACGCCATGAAGCGTCTTACCGGGCGCATCGTCCGCTACATCATCGAACATGTTGGCGGTCGCTACGAAACGCGCGGTGTCAAGGTAACCAAGACTCTGAATTCGCACTACGCCAGCGGCTCGACCTATTCGTTCCCTACGAACATCCGCGAATCGGCATAAGGTAAAGCGGGGCCTCTGAATTGGGGCGGCCTCGCGTACCTCCATCTTCCGCTTAAAAGTACGAGGAATACAATGACCGAAGGCACACCTCCTTGGGAGCATGTCACCGATCCCAGCTATTTTAAGAAGGTCATGCACAATATGGTTGATCTTGGTTTCGGACCGCGTCGGTCCGAAATCGCCCATGTTCGCTTCGGGCTCACTGGCATTGGCCATGCTCCAAACTATCAAATCGAAGGGTCTGATGGTGTGAAGCACTGCTTCCGAGGCATGGGTCATAGTAAAGCGGACGATGTCGAGGACGAGTTCGCCCCAGACAATCTTTCTTCGCAGCAGTTCAGCTACAAAGAGGTCGAACGATTCTTGTCCAAATTGTTGGACGATCGTTCGCCATCTCCGCCCCAAGTGACGAATAACCCTTTTTCCCTCGAAGAGTTCAGGACAACTTCGCTTGGTCAAAAAGCTTCTTCCCTTATCTACGAACAATCTAAAGAAATCGTCCACGTCGCCGATGCGGGCGAGCCTCCTCTGTCCGTAATCGTGCCGCAGCTACAGAAGCTTACAGCGAGTGAGCCGTGGGTCATCGAAAGAATGCAATGGGACTTCATAGACCGCATGATCCGCGAATGGCTCGGCTCAGCATACGAGGAGATCGGGCGCGGACGCGTTTCGGATAAGGGGCCACGAGGACGCTACTATAAGCGAACCCCGTCGGCCCGCTAACCTCTCTTTTCCAATTTGCGCCTTCGCAGCCAGAACCAAGTTCCTGCATCTTCTACGCTCTGGAATGAGCACAGAAAATCGTAGCAGGCACCGAACGGGGCCATTCTTCCGCCCGCAAAATAGGTCAAAGCCTACGCCTGCAAACGGTTCAGGAGAGGACCACCGCCCTTACGATCGGGGCCATCACAAGTTCATAGTCTCGCCGATGCCTGTTCTTACTCGGTGGCTGCCACCCTTCAGCGATAACGCTCATCCAGAACGGAGTCCCATCTGAGCGAGGATCAGGCTTCCATTTCAGTGCTTGGCCTATCCGCTTCGCCAACCTGCCATACAGAAGGTTCGCTGTCTGCGGACGCTCTGATCTGAGCACCTCGCGCGCGATCTCTCTCATGGTTGTGGTTCTGCGGAACGCCTCTGCATGAAAGTGCAAAATTGCCCACTCTTGTTCGGACGGCTGAGCGGATTCCAGTGCGGCACGATAGGCCTCTTCATCGGGACGCGCCCGTAAGGGCCTCGGCCTCGCCCACGGGGCATTGAGGGATTCCGGGTCGAGGGTCAGTTCACGCCACCAACCCGTCGCATCTTCACGTGGTCGGATCGGCTCGATCTCAATGGACTCTCCTGCTGCGATCCTCGCGCACAGTTCCCTTCGCCTCTTGAGAGGGTAATTTGGAACGAACTCTGATCCGTAGCCGCCCGCATCGATGTGGCGGCAGAAGAGTTTCCATTCCTCCGCAGGTTGCTTGAACCGCTTGTGCAACCGAAGGTGACACGCCTTACACAATGGGTAAGATTGTGGTGGCTCGAACGTAAAGGGCTGAGAATAATCCTCCGAATGCCATTCTGTCGGCGCTCGGTTAGGATCGCCGCACAGACCGCAAGGCTTACCCTCCAAAGTGAAATCTGGCCCCGCTTCGCCACGGCGATACGCCTTGAGAATTAGCTCTCGCTGTTTCCAGCTATACCCGTTGTAAGATGCCCCACTCATGCTTCGCGACGATACATGCGTGACGGGGAAAGGAAACACTTCCTATTGCGAAATCAGCCGACTGGTGCAGCCTATGCGCGGGAGAATTGCGCCAAACACGACGGAAAGCAGGTATTGGCGCAGAGATCACGGCTTAACACTACGGGTTGGTCCTACAAAACTTCCGCACCCCAGCCCACCGCGAGGGGCGGCACAATGAGGAACGCGAAACACCCGCAGCCTCGAAATATCGTGCAACATCGGCAACAATAGTTTCGGGCAAAGGCTGGTTAGAACGACCCACCATGTCAGCGATGACCCATGACCCTTGTTCCTTTTCGAGTCGGACCATGCCCCTCGGCTCAAGTTCATTGATGATGTAAAACAAACTGCTGCCGTCCAAAACCTCATACGTGTAGGAGGCTGAGCAATTGCGAAAGATGCGTGCCAACCTTTTCAACTCTGCAACTGATCGTACGGGAGAGATGAAGACATTCCCGGCTATCGGGAAGCCACGGAAATTGATTTGAGAAAGTAGGTCATTGAAGGCTTGGGCCAAAGCCTTCCGCGATTGAATGCTTGAAAAGCGCTCCGTCACGACGGTCTTGCAGATGCCGGAACTTGAAAGAACTTCTATTGCAGAGAAGAATTCCTCAATCTCTTCGACATCATCAAAAATGCCGACGAAATCCCACCGCCTCATGGCGGGCGGGGTCACTGTCCACCTACTCAGTAGGTCAAGATCAAGGTCAGTCAAATATGAGAAAGCGCGCCGTTCAGTTGGTTCAGCGCTCGACAGAATGGCATGCAGTTGATGGTAGAATGCCCGGGGATGCGATCGCTTAGTCGCCCGGCTCAGCGCGGAGCGGAACCCTTGGGGCACTTCGCTCAAAGCAAGAGATAGAATGCGATCATGCGTCGCGTGCAGCAGTTCGTAAGTCTCGTCGGCATTCAAGTCCGCAGTTTCGCGGAATGCAAGATAAGCTGAGAGCACCTGAGTTCGTTCATGACTTGACCGAAGAAAATGACCGGCGATCCCCGGACAGAGTAGGTCCAACTGAGATATTTGCTTGATGGCCCAGTTTCGAGTTTCAGTAATCGACACCTCCTTTCATTAGCTTGTAGCAGTATACAGGTTTTTTGGTTGGTTTAGAAGCCGGCTTCTGCCAATTTGAGAAACGATGCTGTCTTGCCTCGGCACAACAGGGCCTTCGTCAGTCCTTCGCAGACGTGAGAGCTTGAGGGAGCTACTCGGACGTAGCTCTGAAAGCACTATTCCAGTCGTGCAGCGAAACTTCCGCCGCATCAGTTCCGCCGAACCTGTCGCGAAACTGCTCGGCATCTTTTTCGTCGTTAAACAACCAGAGCACTTTGTAATCGCGGGCGCGGATCGAGCGGAAGCATCGGCTCCGCATCTGACCTGACGAGATGTAAGCCAGCCCCACATCCCGTAGGTCGGCGTCAGTCTCTATGGTTGCAGAGATTGGAAAGTTGGTGCGTTCGAGCAAGGCTCGGAATTGAGGGGATGAACTCAAGCGTTCGGCGAATGATGTATTTTCCATCGACTATTTAGGTCGCGGGGGGCGGGTGCACGCCACGGAGGGAATGGAGTCGCACTCGTCGAGGCGCTCGCCGTCTTTCAGGGCGAGCGGCGGTTGCATAAACTGCTTGGCTCAGCAAATCTAAGGCAGTGACACGAAGCCGCCGCTTATCTGGGAGCACGTGCAATGATAGCGATGACCGCCGTAGTTGAAGACGTGGCCTCCAGACACAAAGAACCAAGTTGCTGAGTGGCAGTGCGGCGGTGCTGAAGGTTGAGCGCCAGAGCGAGTGATGCGCGTGCATGGGCGCGCACTTCTTTGTAACTCGCTCCCGGAAAAGCGTGAGCAATATACCCTTCGAGCATGCGGTTCGCGTCTGTCGAACTGGGCTTTACACCATCGTCTGAGTCGTGAATTTCTGGGTCGAAGACAGCTTGGGCCAGAGAAATCAGCACCTCGCGACACAGTAGTCCAATGCTTTGATAATCCTCCTCAGCAGACGCTGAGGCAAGCCGCTCTCGCGCCTTTGCAAGGGTGCGATCCACGCGTTCCCAGCCCGTCGGCTCCCGCTGCGGCTCTGAAAACGCCGGTCGAGTTGCGACTTCCGAAATTGCGGACTGAAACAGCCTCCGAACATATTGTCGTCGTTCAGCGTAGCTGCCGAAATGCTCTCGCCAGTGGTGATACCATGCCCACAGGTCTTCATGTGGATTGTCGTAGAGAATATCATCGGGAAGTCTGCTGCGGATTCTCGCTTCGCGAGCGATGTAGTAGTCGTTTACGTCCTGAATGCGCTCGCCGCCGGTCGCGACCGAGATCATCATTGAGCGATGGATTAGAAGCTCGGACAGGAGGGCCACGGCTCCCTGCGTCGGTTCATCGAGCGGCACGGATTTAAGGCTTTCGTGCACTTTCGCGAACGGCTGACATGCCATTGCGGCTTTGGCGATCCGCTTTTTGTCAGAAGGAGGAAGCGCCTCAATCGCTTGCGCGACGAGTTTCGGGGCGCGTACTACCACTTTCTCTTCGGTGAGGTCGCCCAGCCAGTCGTCAATTTCGACTTCGCAGATTAACACTCGTGATACGCTCAGAAGGAGCGCAAGGTCGTGTCGCTGTAGGCTTTGCAGGTGCTGGCGTATGAGTTCTTGCATGCCGACGATCTACGCGTTCACGCTCGCCTTCGCCAACTTTGTTGCGGTGCGCCGCTCCACGCTGTCACCGTTCGACTTCTTGGCTCTGAGAAAATAGTCTCCTAAGGTGGACTCATGAACCCCGTCGAGATTGAAGAAGCCGTATCGCAACTCGCTTCGGAGCCATTCGAACGAGCAGATTTCCCCTTCCACTTTCTCGCTGCATTCGGCAACAAGAAGACGACAGTTGACCGGCTGCGGAAGGGCAACACCAATCAGTCTGATCTTACAGGCGGCGTTCTCCAGCGCAGCAACATCCACATCGCCACCTGCGGTAGAGGGGCGGTTGGCCAGACACTCACTGCTCTGCGCGACAGCCCCAAGACCGCCAGCAACAAAGCCAAGTTCATTCTCGCGACCGATGGGGAGGAATTTCAAGCTGAAGACCTGACCAGCGGTGAGACCGTCGCTTGTGATTATGCGGACTTCCCGAACCACTTCGGCTTCTTCCTGCCGCTGGCGGGTATTACCACGGTCCAGCAGATACGCGAAAGCTCGTTCGACATCCGGGCAACCGGTCGGCTCAACAAGCTCTATGTGACTTTGCTTCAAGATAATCCCGAATGGGCAAGTCCAGAACGCCGCACAGATATGAATCATTTTATGGCGCGGCTGATCTTCTGCTTCTTCGCCGAAGATACTGACATTTTCCCCGTCACCTCCGGGTTCACCCAGACCGTCGAACGAATGAGCGCAGGAGGAGCGGACAACACCGCCGAGGTCATCAGCGAGCTATTTTGCGCGATGAACACCAAGCATGATGAGCGCGATGCTGCGGGTATCGGACGCTGGGCATCCGGCTTCCCCTATGTGAACGGCAATCTGTTCTCGGGTAGCACTGATGTTCCGCGTTTCAGCAAGATCGCCCGTTCCTACCTCATCCACATCGGCAATCTCGACTGGACGAAGATCAACCCGGACATCTTCGGCAGCATGATTCAGGCTGTCGCCGATGATGAAGAGCGCGGCGCGCTCGGCATGCATTACACCAGCGTGCCGAACATCCTCAAAGTGCTGAACCCGTTGTTCCTCGATGATCTGCGCACCAAGCTTGGAGAGGCGGGCGAGAATTCGCGCAAGCTTCTCAACCTGCGTAATCGGATCGCGAAAATAAGAGTTTTCGATCCAGCCTGCGGCAGCGGCAACTTCCTCGTTATCGCCTACAAGGAGATGCGGGGGATCGAGGCTGCGATCAACAAGCGGCGCGGTGAGCCCGACCGCAAGACCGAAATTCCGCTGACTAATTTTCGAGGCATCGAACTGCGAGACTTTCCTGCCGAGATCGCCCGCCTTGCGCTAATCATCGCCGAATATCAGTCAGATGTCCTCTATCGCGGACAGAAGGAGGCGCTGGCCGAGTTCTTGCCCCTTGATTCCGAAAATTGGATCACCTGCGGCAATGCGCTGCGGCTTGACTGGTTGAGCATCTGCCCGCCGATCGGGACGGGTGTGAAGGTGCGCGGCGATGACCTGTTCGAAACACCTCTGGATCAGTCGGAGATCGACTTCGAGAATGAGGGTGGGGAGACATATATTTGCGGAAATCCGCCGTATGCGGGTAGCTCGAAGCAGACGGCGGATCAGAAGGCCGAGGTCGGTCACATTTTCGCCGACCTCACGAAGACTTGGCGCTCGCTGGACCTTGTCGATTGCTGGTTTAAAAAGGCTGCTGACTTTTTTCGTGCTCAAGAAGGCGCATTCGCCTTCGTCGCTACCAATTCGATCTGTCAGGGCGAGCAGGTTCCAATACTTTGGCCAATAATCTATCGTGCGGGGTCCGACATATTTTTCGCCCACACCTCCTTCAAATGGGCAAACTTGGCTTCGAACAATGCAGGTGTAACCGTCATTGTCGTCGGTTGCCGGAATACCGACGGTAGTCGAACTGTCCGCCTGTATTCAGCGGACGAGGGTGGCTCTTACACGCAGAAGGAGGTGTCCTCTCTCAACGCGTATTTGATCCCCGGCGAGCGTGTCATTGTGGAACCAATCTCCCGACCCTTGGATGATCGAGGATATATGATCCGAGGCAATATGCCGACCGATGGAGGCCATCTTCTCCTGACACGCGACGAGAAGAGCGCGCTCGAAGAGGTTGAGGCAAGGAGTTCGACATACATTAGAAGGTTCGTCGGTGCCCAAGAACTGATCAATGGTCTGTCGCGATACTGTCTCTGGATTGAAGACAACGAACTATCAGAAGCCAAGCAGATAAAGCAGATTTCAGACCGCATTGAGGGTGTAAGTCAGATGCGCTCCGAAAGTAGTGCTGCCTCAACGAGAGAGTGGGCGAAGTTCGGACACAAGTTCCGTCAGATTCAGGGTATCTGCACGACCAACGTCATCATTGTGCCGCGCGTCACATCTGAAAATCGGGATGTCCTACCCGTTGATTTCCAAGATGAGCAAAGCATCGTTGGGGATCGAAACTTCGCTATCTGCGACGCGCCACTTTGGAACTTTGCGTTGATTGCATCGCGCCTGCATTGGGTTTGGGTCGGGGCTATTTCAGCGCGCCTTGAGATGAGGCTTTCGTATGCCAATACGCTATGCTGGAACACCTTTCCACTTCCCAAGCTCACTGAGCAGAACAAGGCCGATCTCACCCATTGTGCCGAGAATATCCTCCTCACCCGCGAGGCGCATTTCCCCGCGACCATCGCCGACCTCTACGATCCCGAAGCCATGCCCGAAGACCTCCGCCGCGCGCATGAGGAAAACGACGAGGTGCTCGAACGCATCTACATCGGTCGCCGCTTCCGCAACGATACAGAACGCCTTGAAAAACTGTTCGAACTCTACACGAAGATGACCGGCAAAAGGGAAGCTGCATGAGCCAGATCAAAAAGTCCGTAGATGATTTGATCGAGATGGCTCGCGGTATGCAGTTCACGGGAGAAAACGACAAATACGACTCAGTTGATCTGGATGATCAAAGAGTGCGAGTGAAGCTCATGTGGATCGCCCTGTCTAGGCAGCCAACCGTTGCGGACCTTGATCAAGTCGTCGCGGACTTAGATGCCGAGGCTGCTGCCGACCTTAAGCGGTTCATAGCGTTTCGTGTGAAATGTAACGAGAGGCGGGAAGACCTCCGTGTGTTCTACGTCTACAATACCGCTGATCGAAAGATGATCGTATTGGCTCGGGATGTAGCCTGCGCACGCTACTATGCCCATGCTCATGGCCATCTGCGGGATATAAAGAACGGGCGAGTGATGGTAATGAGGGAGACTAACGAACTGGAACTTCGCCATAGCGGAAAGGCGCTCGGACGCGCGCTACGTGACGGCTACCCCGGCGTCGTCACTCAGGTTGGCAACAACGTAATCAACAAGAGCCGAAACAAGGTCTACATCCCGATGACGGTGGTTGAATGACGTCGTTCAAATCGATCCACGTCCTCGTCGGAGAGCCTGCGAAGTCTTTCAACATCACCGGTAAGAAGGCGTCGGCATGAACGATGATACTACGCCTCCCCCGCCGCCGCCTCAAGAGCAGGCGCGTCAGCTTGCCCTTATCGATGATTTGCGGGCGCTGCCCGCCGAGACCACTTGGGTTGAGTTCAAAGAGAACAAGCACGATGCCGAAATGATCGGTAAGCTGGTTTCGGCACTTTCCAATTCGGCACGGCTAGCGGACCAGCACTATGCTTATGTCGTTTGGGGCATTCGGGATGGCGATCACGAGCCTGTCGGCGCAAGCTTCGAGCCTTCTGCTGCCAAGCACAAGGATCAACCGCTTGAATTGTGGCTGAGCCAGCATCTCCAACCGGCGATTGCCATTGAGTTCAAGAGTCTCGACTACAAGGGCCATCGCCTCATCCTGCTGGCGATCCCCGCTGCGGCCACTAGCCCGGTGGGTTTTGACCGAACGGCCTTCATCCGGATCGGAAGCGCAACGCCGCGCCTTGCGGATCACCCAGAGCGACAAAAGCTTTTATGGTCAAAGCTGCAACCCTACGCTTGGGAAAGCGGCGTCGCTGCCCAGTTCCAGAGCAGTGACGAGGTGCTGGCGAAGCTCGATCACACCAGCTATTTTGAACTTACCGGTCAGCCATTACCCGATAACCGTGAGGGTATTTTCGACCGGCTGAAAGCCGACCGGCTGATTGAGGCCGATGTTGGAGGCAAGTGGAATATCACCAATCTCGGCGCGATCCTGTTTGCTAAGCAGTTGGCAGACTTTTCACCTTCAATCGCGCGCAAGGGCGTCCGGTTCGTCGCATATGAGGGGAACAACCGCGCTACCAAGGTGACGCATCGCCGTGATGGGCAGAAGGGCTATGCCTGCGGTTTTTCTGGTCTCGTCGATTATATTGATGGCTTGCTGCCCAGCAATGAACATATCGGTAAGGCTTTCAGGGAGGAGGAGCCACTCTATCCCTCGATAGCTATTCGTGAGTTGATCGCGAACGCTTTGATCCACCAAGATATGACGATCACGGGGGCTGGACCGTTGGTCGAGTTGTTCAAGGATCGGCTTGAGATCACTAATCCGGGCGAGCCCTTGGTCAGCCCGGATAGGTTCCTCGATTCGCCACCACGGTCGCGGAACGAAGCTCTCGCATCGCTGATGCGTCGGATGCGGTTGTGTGAGGAGCAGGAAACTGGGATCGATAAAGTTCTGGCTTCCGCAGAGTTGCACCAACTGCCCCCACCCGATTTTCAGAATGTCGATGCCGCTGTGCGCGCCACGCTGTTCGCGCCGCGCCGCTTTGCCGATATGACGCAGGAAGAACGTGTGCGCGCCTGTTACCAGCACGCGGCGCTCAAATATGTCAGCGGTGAACGGATGACAAATTCAAGCTTGCGCGAGCGATTTGGGATTGCGGAACACAACGCTTCGCAAGCTTCAGCGGTTATCCGTATGGCTCAGGATGAAGGGCAAATTCGTCCCGCAGACCCAGATCATCCTCGTGCTGGATATGTCCCGCATTGGGCTTAGTTCTTAGAAAGTTTTGATCGTGTTTTGATTCCGAGCGTCGAAAGCCGCTTTGAAAACGGGAAGAAAGAGAGTTTCCCTTTGGAAAGTGCGCAAATTTGGTTTGGATCGAGTTTTGATCGTGTTTTGATTAGGACAGCGGATTGAGCGGGCAAACGAAGAAGCTGCGGAGGGAGGCATGAAAATCAGAGTTGGATCAATCGCGGTAGCTCTCGGGCTTGCGATAGCCGCACCGGCATCCGCTAAGCCGACCGACCGGTGGTGATCTGGCTGGGGCATAGCCGGAACGCGGCTCCGACATGATGCGCAAGGTGCAGACGCGCGTGAAGGAAACCTACGGCAGCGTGGCTGCCTTTGTTGAGAAACATGAAGGGCCGCAATGACCACTCCCAAGCCAATTCCCGCCGTCTCCTTCCAGACTGCTCGGACGGGCGCTTCCACGAAGTCCAATGAGATGGGCATGCGTCCCATGCAGGAACGTGCTTACGCCAAGCGCGGCGAGCAACATCTGCTGATTAAGTCTCCGCCTGCATCGGGCAAATCCCGCGCGCTGATGTTCATCGCACTCGACAAGCTGCACAATCAGGGTCTTGAGCAGGCGATCATCGTCGTGCCCGAGAAGTCTATCGGTGGGTCCTTCATGGACGAGCCGCTCTCCAACTTCGGCTTCTGGTCGGATTGGCAGGTCAAGCCGCAATGGAACCTTTGCAATGCACCGGGACCGAATGAGGAGCGCGTCGATCCGTCCAAGATCAAGGCTGTGGGGCAGTTCCTCGCCAGCGACGACAAAGTGCTGGTCTGCACACACGCGACCTTCCGCTTCGCAGTCGAGCAGCTTGGCGTAGACCCTTTCGACAACCGGCTGATCGCGGTGGACGAATTCCACCATGTGTCGGCTAGTGAGGACAACCGGCTCGGGAGAAATCTTGCCGAGTTCATCCGCCGCGACAAAGCACACATCGTTGCAATGACTGGAAGTTACTTCCGGGGAGATGCGGTGCCGGTCCTCACTCCAGAGGACGAGGCCAAGTTTGAAACGGTCACTTACACCTACTACGAGCAATTAAACGGCTACGAGCATCTCAAAGCGCTCAACATTGGCTATTTCTTCTACACCGGTCGCTACCTCACTGCGATTGAGGCGGTGCTCGACCCGTCCAAGAAAACCATCGTGCACATACCTTCGGTCAATTCGCGCGAAAGCACGAAGGACAAGATAAAAGAGGTGAACGAGATCATGGACTATCTGGGGGAGTGGCAAGGTGCCGATCCTCAGACTGGGTTCCATCATGTGAAGCTCCCCGATGGCGGAGTAATTAAGATCGCTGATCTCGTGGATGACAGCGACGCATCACAGCGCGGTAAAGTGCTGAATGCCCTCAAAGACCCTGCTCATAAGAACGACCGCGATCATGTGGACATCATCATCGCGCTCGGAATGGCGAAGGAAGGCTTCGACTGGATTTGGTGTGAGCACGCGCTGACCGTAGGCTATCGCTCCAGTCTCACCGAGATCATCCAGATCATCGGACGCGCAACCCGCGACGCTCCCACCAAGGAAAGCGCGACATTCACCAACCTGATCGCCGAACCCGACGCTTCGGAGGCTGCGGTGGTCGGTGCCATCAATGATACGCTGAAAGCCATCGCCGCCAGTCTGCTCATGGAGCAGGTGCTCGCGCCGCGTTTTACCTTTACGCCGAAGGATACTGGTCCGCTCGACGACTTCGATTACGGCCCTGATGGCTACAAAGAAGGCGAGACTAACGTCGGCGTGCGCGAAGCCACGGGTCAGCTTCACTTCGAGATCAAGGGACTGGTTGAGCCCAAGAGCGATGAGGCCCAGCGCATCTGCAAGGAAGACCTGAATGAGGTGATCACCCAGTTCGTGCAGGACAAGAATAACCTCGAACAGGGAATGTTCAACGAGGAAACGGTCCCGCAGGAACTCACCCAATTGAAGATGGGCAAGATCGTCCGCGACCGTTACCCAGAGTTGAGCGATTCAGATCAGGAGTCCGTGCGGCAGCACGCAATTGCGGCTCTCAACCTCACCCAGAAGGCGAAAGAAATCGCCAGCGGGCTTGGAACCGGCAAGGATGGCGAAGAGAAGGTCAACACGGCCCTAATCGACGGCGTGCGCAAATTTGCCATGGATGTTCGCGATCTCGATATCGATCTCATCGACAGCATCAATCCCTTCGAGGCGGCCTACGCGGTGTTGGCCAAGTCGATGAACGAGAGCGTTCTCAAGCAGGTGCAGTCGGTCATCTCGGCGAAGAAGGTCAAGATTTCGCCTGAGGAAGCCCGTAATCTTGCAGAGCGCGCGTTGCGTTTTAAAAAGGAGCGCGGAAGGTTACCCGAAATCACCTCTCAAGATGCATGGGAAAAGAGGATGGCCGAAGGGGTTGCGGCATTCGCTCGTTACAAGGCACAGGCTTCCCATGGTTGATCTAACCGATGACGAGCTTCTCGCCGAACTTGGCGTGGAGATCGAACAGCAGAAGGCGCGCACCTACACCCCTCGCGAAGAGCGGATCATCGCAGGATTTGAAGATATCGTTCGATTTTGCGAAGAGCATGGACGCGCTCCGCAGCATGGCGAAGATCGTGATATCTTCGAACGCCTTTACGCAGTGCGCCTTGATCGGCTCCGCGCACTCGCAGATTGCCGTGAGCTTCTCGCGGGATTGGACAAACCGTCGCTTCTCGATGCGCGAAGAGAAGATGCGGTTTCTGAAGTCGAGATCGACGATGATGCGCTGCTTGCCCAGCTTGGCGTAGAGCCCACAGGTGAGGAAGACATCCGTGTGTTAAGGCACGTGCCGACAGCTGAAGAGCGCCGCGCAGCCGATGAGATTGCGCTGCGCGAGAAGTGCGAGGACTTTGCCAAGTTCAAACCGCTCTTCGATCAGGTTCAACAGGAGCTTGAGACAGGAGCGAGAGAAACCCGCCCGTTCGAAGTTAAGGCCGAGATTCGTCCCAGCGCTTTCTTCATTGTTGGCGGGCAAACCGCTCTCGTTGCAGAGATGGGAGAAATCTTCACGAACCCGCAGGGTCGTTCGGATGCCCGCCTCAGGGTAATCTTCGACAACGGGACCCAGAGCAACATGCTCATACGGTCGCTGCAACGCGCGTTAAACAAGGACGATGCCGGCAGGCGGATCACGGAGCCCGAAGCTGGACCGCTATTCTCAGGGAAGGTGGACGAGGGCGATGAGGCAAGCGGCATCATCTATGTCCTGCGCAGCAAGTCTGACCATCCAGTCGTCGCAGAGCACCGGGACTTAGTGCATAAAATCGGTGTGACTAACATGAAGGTCGAGAAGCGCATTGCGGGCGCTCACCTTCAGCCGACCTTCCTCATGGCAAACGTTGAGATCGTCGCCCAGTATCGCTTGTTCAACATCAACCGAACGAAGCTTGAGAAGCTCATTCACCGAGTGTTCGGCGCGGCCCAACTTGATCTGGAGATACCTGATCGCTTTGGAACGATGATCAAACCGCGTGAGTGGTTCCTCGTGCCGCTCGGTGCGATTGACGAGGCAGTTGAACGAATCCGCGACGGATCAATTATCAAATATCGCTACGATATGGACGAGGCCCGGCTCGTTCTTTTTCAATAATAAGGTATTCGTAGGGCTGCACGAAGACTCGCGGCGGTTTCCGCTATCCTCGTCAGGTGAAGCATCAACTGTTTCTCGTCGAAGGCGTGCCGTTCGTCACCGCGCAACCAGCGCACTGTTTCCTCGACGCGCCTCCATGTGGACATTGCAGAAACCCGGAATCCCACATTTCTGATCAGCTTATTTCTCGCCGACTTGTTGCAGTGAGTGAGTCCCTCCTCAAAGGCGCGGATGTTTGCATCAGTCGGTTCGATTCCGTCAAACATCAGCCAGTCGGTGACCGTCTGCGTCGTCCATTTCACCGTTCGTTTGGAATTTGCGCTCGGCTTCGTGCCGCGCTCGGTAAGCCAGCGCGCCAATCCCGTTCGCGAGGGATTGGGCCCTAATTCAATGACGGCGGTCTCGAACGCGCGACGCACGTCAGGCGCATAGTTGAGTTTATCTTCCTGCCGAGCCAGCAGTGAGTAATAGCGAGTAGTGTCAGTCATTTCCGTCCCCCGACCCCCTCAAAACCGAGGGTTGCACCGAGGTCAACGCTGGACGTGTAGACCGGGGCTTGCGCCCCCAGACGATCGATGAACCGCCCGAAATATGGGACAAGTACCTCCATCAACAACGCAGGAGAGTACGAATGTCTCAACCAATTTCTGAAGTTTTGCAGTCCCTCGGGGCGGCCATCGCCACTGAACTCGCCGAAGCCAAACAGGAGGCTCAGACGGCACGGGCAGAGCTTAACCGCATGCGCAATGGACTCCTAACACTTGTGGAGGCACCAGAAGAGGATCAGCCATCCGACGAGGTGGAAAAATCTACTCAGCGCGCAGCGTCATTTGATCTCTGCGCTCAGACGAAAATGAGCCGCATCACAGACGAGGAACTCCTCGCCACCCTCAACGCAGACTGGTCAACCGCCGCTCAGGTGCGGGCAAGCCTCATCGGCAATGGCCACAAGATCGCAGAAGGCACCGTTTACAACCGCATGCGTAAGCTTGCTTCTGTGCATGACAAGATCATCGAGACGGCGGCAAAGCCCGAACGCTGGCGCAAAAAGAACCTCGCAGGAACCCGTGCCTCAAAGAATCGTAACCCATCTCCTGCAAAGGGGAAGCCGGCACCAAATTCTGCTACAACGCAGCAGCTTTCGGAGCCCCACACGAGCAAAACCGAAACCGCCAATGACAATTTCAAGTCGTCTCATTTGCCCGTGCTGCATCACGGCGACTGTCTCGAGGTGATGCAGTCGATCGCTGCTGCCAACAGCGGATCAGCGACCACCCTTGCGGGCACCAACGACAATCTGAAATCTGCCGCCGTTCTCAAGCTAAACGGCACCACTCACACGTTCCATACTGGTGACTGCCTTGATGTGATGAAGACGCTGCCATCCGAATCCGTCGATCTCATCGTGACATCGCCGCCATATAACTTGGGCTGGAATCGCGGAGGGTTTTCGAACAGCTTGTGGCAGAATGCAGCCTTGGCAGACGGCTATGCGAGTTACGACGATGCCCGCAAGCCTGCCGATTACATCGCGTGGCAGAAGGAGGTGTTGCTTGAGTGCTGGCGGCTTTTGAGCCCACAAGGTGCGATTTTTTACAATCACAAACCACGGGTCCAAAAGGGGGTGCTGCAAACGCCGCTCGATCTCAACCCCGACTTGCCTCTGCGCCAAATCGTGATCTGGAATCGCGGGAGCGGACATAACTTCAGTCGCTCGTTCTTCGTACCGACGCATGAATGGATTGTCGTTTTTGCCAAGCCCGATTTCCGCCTGAATGGTGGTACAACACGTGGGAAAGACGTCTGGGATATTCAGCCAGAACGAAATAACCCACACCCCGCGCCATTCCCGGTTGAGCTTGCCCAAAGGGCAATTGCAGCCACCTCTGCTCAGGTCGTTCTCGATCCTTTCACAGGTAGCGGCACGACGGGAGTGGCGGCTTTGCGCGAAGGGCGCAACTTCATCGGAATTGAGATTGACCCCGACTACGTGCGCTCGGCGGAACTTCGTATCAAGAACGAAGCCGCGCCGCTGGTCGCGTGAGCGATGGTAAAACGCGCAGGCTAGCGCGGCTTCATGGTTCTGACACCCGTCGCATTTGTTCAGTTTCCAGTCTGCCGTAAGGCGAAGAAGCCTTGTCGCAAAGGGATGGACGTGCTGCGAACCTTTGGTCGTGCTTGCCGCGATCCACGCAGAACACCGATCATGGGGACAATTGTTAGGCGTGGCCCTCAGGCGCGCCGCTTTGCAGGACGCGGCGCGCCTCTTGGATTTGAGACGTTCAGCCCGCCTTCCGGCGAGCATTGCCAAGGTCAATGATGGTCTGATCAGACAGCCTCATTTCTTGTACGGGAACATATCGTATTCCTTCTTTCGATCGCTTCTTCGTGAATTTGGCATGGTCAGGGTTAGCGTCCAGCAATCTGGCTACTTCTCGGCCCCACTGCTGAACCGAAAGCTTGAGCGGTCCGGGGCAGTTCTCCGCCTCAAACACTCGGAAAAGGGCGAAGAGCTTATCCGCTTTGATGCTGCCGTCTTTCTCAAAATGCCACCCGCTGATGGTTTGAATGCGCAAACCGTCGAGCCACAGTTCGGCAGAGGACTTCTCGCGCTCCTCCTCCTGCAAGCCATCAAGTTCATTATGGAACTCAAGCATAGGATCGGGATCGTCAATTTGAACAGATTGCCAAAGGGCAGCAAAATCTGTTCGATTGATGATCTCGCGGTCTACTGTTCTGCCTGACTCACAGGGCTTTCGCAGCGTCGGAAGAGGCCCAAAGCGCCGCATTCCGGTCGCATCTCTGATGTTTGATCCCAAACAACCGTTCGTCGCGCCAATGAGAGTGGCGCACTGGCTGACGGTGGTCATCGATCCCGATCCAAGAATTCGGCGGCTGAGCGTGTCGGTGGTAATGGCATTCTTGATCGCCTCGACATCTGTTTTCGCCGCCTTTTCCATCTCATCGGCGAACAGCACGTAGCTCGACCACATCTCGATGTTCCGCGCGTCGGTGATCTCACCGAAAGTGACCTTGCGCTCGCATCCTTTCACCGGCTCCAGCAGCTTTGTAACCAGCGTCGACTTCCCGTTTCCTTGTGGCCCGGTGAGGACCAGCATGAGATGATCGGTGATGGGAAGCCCTTTCATCTTGCGTTTCACCTGCCAGATGAACTTCTTGAACAATGCCGCTGCATAGCCCTTGGATACACGACGTGTGTCGGCGAGGGCTACTGCGAGTGCGGCCCACTCCTGCTCGCATCGATCAGCATTCGGCGCATCGACCCGATCCCAAACGCGAGCAAGATGATCGCGCTTCGCGTCGTTGAGCCACTGATCGATAGCGGGTCGAATGAGCGATTTGTCGAACCCAGCATGAAGGCGAGCATTGGTGAGGAGTGCGTCGCGTTCGAAGTGCACGCGCGTATAGTCGAGCGAGAAGTTCTGGCCATTCTGCGGAAGAGAAAGGCTGCCGTCGAAGGTGGGTGTAATTTCACGGGAAGCTGCGAAAGCCTCGATAAAATCTCGTTCGTGCGATGGCACCCGACCGAGTTCCAGTTTTAGCTTCCAGCGGCGAACCGCACTGTCGAATTCCTTGGCGGCGCAGCCTTTGCTCATTGCCCAGTTGCGAAGACGTTGCAGTTCTTCCGCTTCCAGTGGTGAGGTGAGGCTTTCCAGCAGATCGGCCGGACGAATCGAGCCAGATGATGCGGCTGCAAAAAGTGAGATAACCGCGTCGACAGAGTTGGCGGCCAAATGATGTTCATAGTTTTCCATGGTTAGCGTTGATCCAAATTGGCGCGTTGTTCTGCACCCGGTGTGCGCCACTTCACCGGGCCGTTTTCCGTTTGTTCAGTGCGATTGGTGAGCACCGGTAACAAGTTCTGCTTGCCTCGCGAGTGCCCGGTGAACCTCTCGTCGAAGGTCGGGACGAGGGGGACCACCCTCGACTTCGTTCACCGCCGTCGCAAGATCGAAAAGCAGGTCAGCATTCAGCGGAAGTCTGCGTCGAAGAGCCCGCGCCGCCACTCGGCAGAGGAAGCGAAACATCCTGCCGCCCTGCACATGGCCGAAGGGCTCCGATCCAACGTAGAAGGCGTTCTTCGGGTTGGTGGCGAGTGCGTAGCCCAGTGAATTCTTCGGTGGGACTATTGCCGCACACTCATTCAGCAAATTCTGCGCAGATTGAGAAATGTTTTTTGGTTCAGGAACCGCCACATGCGCTCGTGTTCTCGGCGCACGTACAGACGTGTTCCAGCAAACTGATGTCGTTGAGAATTCGGGAAAGGGGAATGGTGCACCTTCGCGGCTGCACGCGAACGCCTGAAAGGCGTTGTCGACGGGCCAATCTAACATCGCCCGGCCACTGGTGTCGACAGGGTGGCCTTCCCACCGCGCCGGGAAGAACGAGAGGCGCGAACAATCGTGTGTCGACGGGTCGAAAATGTCGCCAAACTGTTCGTTGACGTGATTCCAAGAAGCCGAATGCTGTTCGGGCAAGATCGTGCGATCAAAGCGTAGGATCAGGCGATAACGGTGGGCAGCAGTAAGGGACTTCGTTGATGTGGCAAGAATGTATGCCAAGCCAGCGGCATCAAGGCGCTTCCGCATTTCGGCAAAACTGACATATCGACGGTCACACTCCTCAAGATCGATGTCGTAGCTGCCGAAAGAAAGATGCCGAACGTTCTCGGCAGCGCGGCGGCCATCGACGTGGCCGGGCACATAGGCGATGCGATCCAGCTTGGCGGCACGGGTCCAAGACTGAACACTCGCCTCCTCGAATAAATCGCAGAGGTTGGACCATGCAAACTGCACAACATGTGGCTCGACCCGTCGAGCGCCATCGAATATTGTAATATCAAGCAAAACAAATATACCTCCAGACACGAGCAATGGTCTGGAGGCATATCTGGATCAACAGCTACTATAGCTGAACTTAGAAACCGATACTGGCCGCCTATATTGCTCGTGGCGTCATGTCTATTTAGTATGTTTACCGAATCTGATTCGCACGATGCAATATTTAATTGCCTTTATTGGAGGATGCTCCGATGCCT
>NZ_JABASZ010000018.1 GCF_012979275.1 Pseudopontixanthobacter vadosimaris | reverse complement strand
CCGCCACCGCACCGCTGCTGCGGGCGCGGTGGAGCGGTGCGCGCGACCGGCTGGCGGCGGCACGTCTGGTGCCCGCCCTCCCACAGCGCCGCCTCGCCAGCGAACGGCAGCGTTTCGATGCGCTTGCGCGGCTTTACGACTCGCTTGATCCCGAAGCGCCTTTGCAGCGCGGTTTCGTGCTGGTGAAGGATGCCGAAGGCCATCTGGTCCGATCGCGCGCCTTAGGGGCTGCGCAGCCGCTGCTGTCGGTGAAATTCGCCGATGGCATCCTGGCGGTGGTGCCGCAGGGTCGAGTCGGATCGACTCCGCCGCCGCGCAAGGCGAAAAATGTCAAATCCGCGCCCGCATCCGCGCAGGATGATTTGTTCGGATGACGCGGCTTTGCTAAGGAGCAGACCATGTTGATGTCATCGGGCAACGAACCTGCCAAACTCGCCTTCGGTCCCAACGATTTCCGCGTGATGCAGCCAGGGCGATTCGTGCTCTGCGCCGTCACCGGCGAACCGATCCCGCTGGACGAATTACGCTACTGGAGCGTGGAACGGCAGGAGCCCTATGCCAGCGCCCAAATTGCCACGCGGCGACTGACGGAACCGGCGTGAGCGGGCGCAAAGCCGCCCTGCGGGCGGCATTTCTCATCCCGGTCACCGTGGCTCTGACGGCATGCAGCGTCGTTCCGGCAGGGCAGGTGCCTGCAAATACCGCCTTGAACGATGCAGCCACGCCGCCGGCGATCGCGCGCCCGCCCGCGCCCGCTGTTCGCCTGACGGTGCCCACCCCGCCCGCAAGGCCGGAGACATTCGTTCTCGACGGCGAACTGGAGCAGGGCGGATGGCTCCGGGGCCAGGCACCGGGCGGCGCAATATCCGTTCGGCTCGACGGTCAGGACGTGATTCTGGATGAAGAAGGGCGGTTTTTCGCGGCTTTCGACCGGGATAGCGAGCGGACAGCGATGCTCGTCGCCACGCTGGCGGGCGGGCGGACCATCGAACGCTCGCTCACCATCGCGCCGCGCGACTGGGACATCGAGCGGGTGAATATCGCCCGCCGCGCCGGCCGGGCCAGCGAAAGCTTCCTCCGTATGCGCCGCCCCGAACTGGCGCAGATCGTCGCTGCACGCGCGGTCGATGCGCCGAGCGATGGCTGGCGGCAGGATTTCGTCTGGCCGGTGACGGGCCGCATCTCCGGCCGGTTCGGCAGCCAGCGGATCTATCGCGGCGAACCCGGAAGCTATCATTCGGGCATCGACATCGCGACCGGCGAATCGGGAACGCCCTTCGTCGCCCCGGCAGACGGGATCGTGACGTTGGCCACGGACGAGCCGTTCTCGCTGGAAGGTTACCTGCTCATCATCGACCACGGCATGGGGCTGAACAGCGCGTTCCTGCATATGTCCGACATAGCGGTCCGGCACGGTGACCGCGTGAAGCAGGGCCAGTATGTCGGCACTATCGGCTCAAGCGGGCGGGCCACTGGGCCGCACCTGCACTGGAGCCTGAAATGGCGCGATGCCCGGCTCGACCCGCTGCTGTTTACGGGGCCGATGCCATAGGCGAGCGGGTGAAGGGCCGCCTGCTGCGGCTCGCGATGCTGGGGCTGGTGGCGGCAGGGCTGGCTCCCGGCACTTGGCTGCGGAGCGTGCCGCCGCCACGGGATTTTTCGCAGCAACTGACCATCCGCAATCTGGATGTAGCGCGTGTCCGCCTGAGTGGAACCGAGGGTGCGGCGCGGGCGACGAATGCTCCTCTGCTGGACGCGGCGTGGCAATTGACCAGCCCCAACAGCCAGTTCGGCAGTTACAGTGCGCTGCTGCTGCTGCCCGCCGGGCGCTTCCTGGCGGCAAGCGATCGCGGTGCCTTGCTGGACTTCGGACTGGACGATGAACTGCGCGGGAATAAGCCCGTTTTGCGGCGCATCTTCGACGATGATGACACCAGCAAGAGCCTGTCGGATCTGGAGGCGCTCACACGCGACGCCGCATCGGGCAGGATCTGGGCCGCTTACGAATCGCGCAACGCCATCCTTGCGCTCGACGCCGACTTGCGCCTGCTTCGCAGCAGACGGCCCGCCGCCATGGCCGATTGGCCGTCGAACGCCGGGCCGGAATCGTTGGTGCGGCTTGCCGATGGGCGGTTCATCGCCATTGCCGAGGCATCAAGGAGCTGGTTTGCGGACAAGACCCCGGCGTTGCTCTTCGACGCAGACCCGGTGCGCGGCACCGAACCCCTGCGCTTCCGCTTTGCCCCGCCCGATGGTTTTCGCCCTGTCGATATCGCGCAGCTTCCGGATGGGCGGGTGCTGATCCTCACGCGCAGGCTCGTTCCGCGCCTGCCGCCCGGATTCGAGACGAAGCTGGTGCTGGCCGATCCCGATGCGATCAGGCCGGGTGCAACCTGGCGGGGCAGGACCATCGCCGCCATCACAGGTGACCTGCCGACGGACAATTACGAGGGGATGGGAATCGAGGAACTATCAGGCGGACAGGTCGCGATCTGGCTGATCTCGGACGACAATGGCGGCCTGTGGCAGAGAACGCTTCTGCTGCGGCTGTTATGGCAGGTGCCAGGCCGATCGGCTGCGTGAGTGATACAGCACGAAAGGCGCGCGACCGGGTCACGCGCCCTCGACCGTTACCGATTCGACCAGGCGGCGAACCGCGCGGTCAGGCTGGCCTCAGGCGGCAGCTTTCTGCTCGGCATCGGCGAATTTCTTCGCCTTCTTGAGATCGCGCTTCACCCTGAGGGCACGGGCGCTGAGCTTCTCGTCCTTGGTCTTCAGCAGCCAGTTGTCGAGGCCGCCATTATGTTCGACCGAGCGCAGACCATTCGTCGACACGCGGAACTTGAAGCCGCGGTCCAGCATCTCGCTCAGCAGCGTGACGTTCTGCAGATTGGGCAGGAACACCCGCTTGGTCTTGTTGTTGGCGTGGCTGACATTGTTGCCTACCTGGCGGCCCTTGCCGGTCAGTTCGCAGATGCGCGACATGATCAATCTCTTACATGATGAATGTTTGCCGGATATATCCGGGAAGGGGGCCGCTTACCGCCTGCCGACCCGCCCGTCAAGGACCCTCAAGCCCGCATCGCGATCAGGCCGCTGCCGGAACAGCGCACACGAAGGCAATTGCCAAGAACGCGCATCGGCTATATTCCGTCGCCTGAACCAAAAAGAGGGTGTTCACATGAAAAAATCTTTTGCGATCCTCGCCGCCACCGGCCTCGCACTTTCGCTTGCCGCCTGTGACGTGGACCAGACCGAAGAAGGCAGCCTGCCGGAAATCGAAGGGGGCAACCTTCCCGAATATGACGTCGAGCCTGCCGATGTGGACGTGACGACCGGAACCGAAACCATCGAAGTTCCGACCATGGACGTCGAGATCAATCAGGACGACGCCGAAGGCGTGCCGGTCACCGATCCGGGCGAGTGATCCCGCTGTGCCCGCGGCTCTGAACGGCGGGCAGATCGAATTTTCCGGGGGCCGGACAGGAGCAGGGCGGCGATGATGCAGCCTTCGCCCTTTCCGGCCCCTTTCATGTTGCGCGCCATCGCGCTGGCGACAGAAGCCGCAGCTGCCGGCGAGGTTCCGGTGGGTGCCGTCATCACCCGCCGCGGGCAGATCTTGGGTGAGGGCCGCAATCGCACCCGCGAAATGCGTGATCCCAGCCTGCATGCGGAAATCGTGGCGATTCGCCAGGCGGCGCTCGCCTGTGGGTCGGAAAGGCTGGACGGCTGCGCATTGTGGGTCACGCTCGAACCCTGCGCGATGTGCGCAGGTGCCATCGTCCATGCGCGTCTGGCCAGGCTGTATTACGGTGCGGCCGATGCCAAGGGCGGCGCCATCGAACATGGCGCACGGGTGTTCGCCGCGCCCAATTGCCTGCACCGGCCGGACATCTATGCCGGAATAGAAGAAGGGCGATCCGCCGCGATGCTCCGCGATTTTTTCCGCGCCCGCCGCTGATCGGGTTGCGTCAGCGGGTTACGTCAGAAAGCGTCGGATTCGCCGGGTGACGAACGCCCTTGCAGCCATTCGCGTGCATCCGGACGGAACAGGAACAGCACCGCGCCGACACCCAGGGCCGTGACCATCAGCGAGAAGAACATCGCGAAATTCGCTTCGGATGCCAATGTGGTCGGGATCATCAGCAGTCCAAGGCCTGTCAGCACGGTCAGCACCCATTTCGCGGCATTGCTGGCCCGGTGTGCCACCAGCCAGTACAACAGCAACCAGATGGCGGTGGTGACAACGAAGAAGGCGACCGCCGAAGCGGGGCTGATGCCGATCCTGACGAGGTCGCGTTCCGCCGCAATCGCATCCGCAATGGCACCATAGGACAGGACGAAACCGATGAGGCTCCCGATCATCGAGGCCAGGAACAATCTTTCGAAAATCAGGATCGAACGGGGTCTGCCGGTCATTCGCGCCTCCTGCACGTCAATCAAGCGACCTGGCCTCGATACTGGCCGCCTTTGCGGCGAGTCGCAAGCGCGGTGCCACAGCGGATCAGAGCGGTGTGAAATCAAGGCCGATATCTGCGGCAGGCGCGCTCTGGGTCAGGCGCCCGACCGATATATAATCCACTCCGGTCGCAGCCTTGGCAGCGATGGTGCCGAGATCGATGCCGCCTGACGCTTCCGTCTTCGCGCGCCCGCCGATCAGCGCGACGGCATCCCGCAGGGTAGCGGCGTCCATGTTGTCGAGCAGGATATGGCTGGCACCGGCGGCCAGGGCCGGTTCGATCTGTTCGGTCCTGTCCACCTCGCAGATGATGTCGCGCACCCCCGCTTCACGTGCCCGGCGCACGGCCTCGTGCACGCTGCCGGCAACCGCGACGTGGTTGTCCTTGATCATCGCCGCGTCCCACAGCCCCATGCGGTGATTCTGCGCACCGCCCGTGCGGGTCGCATATTTTTCCAGCCGCCGCAGGCCGGGAAGAGTCTTGCGCGTGTCGAGCAGCACCGTGTCGGCAGCGCCGCCAGCCCGCATCGCCGCGACATAGGCGCGAGTCATCGTCGCTATGCCCGACAGGTGCTGCACGGTGTTGAGCGCGCTGCGTTCGGCGGTCAGCAGGGCGCGGGCATTGCCGGTGATCCGCATCAGATCGCTGCCTGCCGCGATCTTGTCACCGTCCCGCACCAGCATGTCGATTCGCGCGGCAGGGTCCAGCCGGCGGAAGAACGCCGCCGCCAGCGGCAGGCCGGCAATGACGATCGCATCACGGCTGTCCATCACGCCAGAGAAGCGCGCATCCGCCGGTATCACGCTTTCCGCCGTCACGTCCCGCCCGCCGCCCTCTACCCCTTCACCCAGATCTTCTGCCAGCGTCCGGTCTATGAAATCGTCCAGATCGAATCCGGCAAGGGTGAAGGACAAGGCGGTAATCTCCGGTGGCAGGGACAAGGTCGGGGTAGCGCGGGAGGCTGCGGCGTCAGTGAACGAAGCGCGCCACGACATCGCGATAGGACCGCGAGACTTTCACCTCGGCCCCGGAATCGAGGACCAGGAAACATTCGCCGTTCGTATGCGGTTTCACCTGCCGCACCTGGTTCAGATTGACGATGGTCGACCTGTGCACGCGCTGGAACCTGCGCGGGTCTAGCCTGCGTTCCAGATCCTTCATCGTTTCGCGCAGGATCAGCGAATTGTCGCCGGTATAGATGCACATGTAATCGCCGGCAGCCTCGATATGTTCGATCGACTCGACCTCGACGCGGAAGATCTGGCCGCGATCCTTGATATTGATGAGCTTTTCAAAGCGGTCGGCGCTTTCGCCCTCGCCCTCGGCATATTCCTCGGCCGCGCCGGGCGCCACTTCGGACAGCACGTTCTTCAGCTTCTCCGCCTCTTCGGCGCTGCGTTTCTCGTTCAGGCGGATGCGGACGCGCTCCAGCGTATCGGCCAGCTTGTCCTCGTCCACCGGCTTCATCAGGTAATTGACCGCATTCGCCTCGAAGGCGCGGATGGCGTGTTCCTGATAGGCGGTGACGAAAACGAACAGCGGCGGTTCGATCTCCATCACGCCCTTGACCACGGAAAACCCGTCGAAGCCGGGCATCTGGATATCGAGGAAGACGAGGTCGGGCTTTTCCGTCTTGATCTTGCGGATGGCTTCCCGCCCGTTGGAGCAGGTTTCGATGATCTCGACATCCTCGAAGGCCTCCAGCCGCAATTGCAGACCCTGAATGGCGAGTTTCTCGTCATCGACGATGATTGTGCGAATAGTCATGTCTCTGTTCCGATAGGGCGCCCGGCGGGCGCGTGTTGGTCAGAAGCGTCGGGTTTGAAGGCCGGATCCTGTCTGGCAGGTGAAGCGAAGGGCAGCTTCTCCGGACGGTCCTCCGGCTCATAGGGAATTTCGATCACGACGGTGAACCCCTTGTCGCGGGGAGAGCGGATTTCGAAACGGTGATCGTCACCATAAGCCTGTGCCAGCCGATCGCGAATGTTGGCAAGCCCCACGCCGGTCGAACCGGGTCGCTCAGGCGGGGGGGAAAGCTGAGCCGCAGGATCGAGGCCGGCATTATCCGCACCGGGCCCGGTATCGGAAACCGTCAGCCGCAGGCGCTGCCCCAGCACCTGCGCGGCAACGGTGATGCGGGCGCCTTCCTCCTGCACCGATACCGCATATTTGATCGCGTTTTCCACCAGCGGCTGCAGCAGCATGGAGGGGAGGCAGGCGATGCTGGCATCTTCCGCAATGCGGAATTCGGTGCGCAGCCGTTCCTCGAAACGCATGAGTTCGATATCAAGATACAGCTTCAGCGTGTCGACCTCCTGCGCCAGCGTTACCTTGCCGCCGGGCTGCGCGATCAGCGTATGCCGCAGAAAGGACGACAGCCGCGTCAGCATCGCATTGGCGGGCGCAGTCTGTTTCAGCAGTACCAGCGTGCTGATGGAATTGAGGGTGTTGAACAGGAAGTGCGGGTTCAGCTGATAGCGCAGCATGGCCAGCTGCGCACTGGTCGCCTGCGCCTCCAGCCGCTCCAGCCGGTCGGCCTGTTCCTCCACCTGCAGGAAGTAGTTTATGGCGTAATACAGCGCCGACCATGCCCCCAGCAGGGTCAGGTCGAGATAGAAATAGCCAAGCAGCCGCTGCACCAGCGGAGTGGTGTTGTCGGGCCGGTACAGGGACAGCACCCAGCCATCGACAAAGGCGTAGAGCGCCACGGCGGCGGCCAGCGCGGCAGCCGTGACGCCCCATGTCACCAGCGGCCTGCGGTTGATGAGCTGGCGATAGATGACCGACAGGATCAGGCTGATGGAGAAGCCGGTCACGGTCGCGATCACCACCAGGATCAGGAAATCGAAATCCTGCTGCCCGGCCAGGGCCGACATCGCGCGCAGCAGCATCGCCCCGCCCCAGCCGGCGAATTGCAGGTTCCAGAACGCCCGGTTCTTGTCCGCGAAGAAGGGCGAGGGCTGAAACGGCAGGGCGGGCAGGACGGCCATATCGCTTCCCCTAGCCGAATTAGCGGCATTTGCGTCAGATTATTTGTCCGGTCACCGCTTATGGGATAGGTTCGGCGCCGAGGAGAGCGACGATGGAAGTCAAGGAACAGACGCGGCACGGCATGGCGGAGCGCGCCAGGTTTCGCGAGATGAAGGAAGGCACCGCCGAGGACTGGGCGCTGATCGGCGGCAATTTTCGCGAATTCGCCCGCGGCCTGCCCGACCGGGTGCTGAAGCATCTTACCCTGCTGGAGGGTGATTTCGGCGGGTTTCCGATCTGCCGCCTGGAACATTCGCTGCAGACCGCCACCCGCGCCCATCGCGACGGGCGGGGCGAAACCTATGTGGTGATGGCGTTGCTGCACGATATCGGCGACACGCTGGGCACCTTCAACCACCCGGAAGTGGCGGCCAGCATCGTCAAACCCTTCGTGACCGAGGAAGAACACTGGATCTGCCAGAACCACGGCGCATTCCAGGGCTATTATTATTTCCACCATCTGGGCATGGACAAGGATGTGCGGGACCAGTTTCGCGGCCATCCGCATTTCGACGCCTGCGCGGAATTTTGCGAGAAATACGACCAGTCCGCCTTCGATCCCGATTACGAGAGCGAACGGCTGGAGTTCTTCGAGCCGATGGTCCGGCGCGTCATGGCGAAGCCGCTGAAGTCGCTTTACGCCGACGCCTAGCGCGGACCCGGAATGCCGCGCCTGAACAGCGTCGACCAATCGGCCTGGCCGTCTCTTGCCATGGCGGCGCGGATCGCGGGCAGTTCGGCCTCGATGAACTCGACGCGTTCGTCCCAGCCATCATGGCTACGGGCGCGGAACAGCCCGCCATCGTGACGGGGGCCCCAGCGCCGCATGAAACCGGCGGCGGCGGCGGGGTCATAGCCGGCATTCGCCAGCAGCCACGGCATCAGCCGGTCCGCCTCGCGCTCGGTCAGGCGGATATTGCGGCGTTTGCGCCCGTTTTCTTCCAGCCAGACGCGGTGATACAGGACATTATGCGCCAGTTCATGGGCAACGGCGGCGGCGAATTCCTGTTCGGCATATTCGATTCCGGCAAATTTGCGCCCGATCACCACGCGGTCGCCATCGGCGGCAGCGCGGCCGCCATCATCGAGCAATTCGAAGCGACTGCGGCAGGCTGGGATGCCGGCGATCTCGCGGGTGACGGCGGTGCCGTTTTCCAGCAGGGTAAGCCTGGCCGGGCCTTCGTTCAATGCGTTGCCCAGCCAGCCATTCAGCGTAAGCAGCCGCTGCCAATTTCCGGATTTCGCCGGGGGAAGGTCGGTTACCGGAATGTCGCCGATCGCGATAATCTCGGTATTGGCCGTCAATCCCGCCAGATCGGCGGGCGAACCCGCCGCACTGGCCTGCACCGCGATATCGCCCTCGATACCGGCAGCACTGCGGATCGCATCGGGGCGGCCGTAACCGGCCATGTCCTGCATCAGCAGCCCGATGGCAGGAGGCGCATCGCGGCAGAAGCGCGCATTGCCGGTGGCGAGCCGCCAGCCCACCGATTGCAGCCGCAGATCGTCCGCCTGCAAAGCAGCGAGCGCGGCGCGGGTCGTTGCAAGCTCGCCGCTGGTAGCAGCCTGAGCGGGGGCAGCGGCTGCCAGCAGCGGCGCAAAGGTCAGCAGGCAGGCGGCAATCGGACCTCGCATCAGCTGGCTGCAGCCCGGGCGATGGCGGCGGCGAGCGCTTCCTGACCGACCGCGCCTTCGATGACTTCATCGCCGACGACCCAGCTCGGCGTGCCGGTGAAGCCGAGTCGCCGGGCGAGCGCCATGTTCTTCGTCAGTTCGAATTGGGCGGCATCGGAGCCGGCAAAAGCGCGCGCGCGGTCCATGTCGAGGCCTGCCTGCCGTGCTGCGGCGGCGATGTTGGATCCCGTCGGGCTGCCCGCTACGAACAGGGCATCGTGAAAAGCCGCATACCGGCCCTGCCTGGCCGCTGCGAGGGCCATGCGCGCCGCAGCGTCGCTGCCTTCGAAGATGGGCCATTCCCGCACCACCACCCGCAGGTCGGGGTTGTCGGCGATCAAGGCCTGCACATCCTCGGCGCTGGCGCGGCAGTAGCCGCAGGCGTAATCGGTGAATTCGACAAGGGTTACCGAACCATTCGGGTTGCCCAGCACCGCTCCTTCAAACGGCGCCTTCACATCCTGCGCAACATCGGCAAGCCGGTTTTCGTCACGCTGCCGTTCGAAGGCGTCGGCCATTTCCGGCAAAATATCGGGGTTGGCCACCAGATAGGCCCGCGTTTCGCCATGCGCCATGCCCGTGGCCGACCAGAGCGCCGCCCCGGCGAAGCCCCCCAGAATGCCGAGCAGTGCAGCCACGATCCAGATTCCGAATTTCCGTTTCATGCGCCCGCCCCTAGCGATTCCTGCCGTCCTGCTCCAGCATGGCGCGCGCCTGCATCGCAATATCCTGGGCGCGCAGCCAATCCGGCGACCCCTGCGGCAATCCCGCCTCCGCGGCCTGTGCGCTCCGCAGCGCGGTTTCGTACTGGCGGCTCATCACCTGCTGTTCCGCGCTGGCGAGCCTTGCCCGCGCCATATCGCCACGGGCGGCATAGACGACGCCCAGCTGATACCAGGCGAAGGGATTCAGCCGGTCGCGGGCCACGGCAGCACGCAGCACGCCTTCGGCTTCCTCGAAATTACTCTTGTCCTCGGTCGCGATCAGGGCATGGCCGAAAACCGCTGCGATCAGCGGTTCGTTATTGGTCATGGCCGCGGCCTTCCGCAGCGGCTCCAGCGCCTCGTCCGGCTGGCCCGATTCGAGCAGCACCTGCCCCTTCAGTTCGAGAAAATAGGGGTCGGTCGGGTCCATCGCCAGCAGCGCATCGGTTTCGGCCAATGCCTGCGGGATCATCGCATTCTTGTGATAGGCATAGGCGCGGGCATAGCGTGCCGGAACGCCGGTCATGCTGTCGGGAAAATCGCGCAGGGTGCGTTCGGGCCGCGCCAGATAGCCGGACAGTTTCGCCTTCACCCGTTCGAATCGGGTCTGCAATGCCGCGTCGTCCTGCTTGTCCCAGGCGGGATCGGCGATGTAATCTTCGCGTAAGGTCGCGATACGATCGCCGGAAAGCGGGTGGGTGCGCCCGAAGGTGGCTTCGTCCTTCTGGCTGTAGCCATAGCGGAATTCCTGGTTCTGCAATTTGCCGAAAAAGGCGAGCGAACCGCGTCCCGAAATGCCCGCCTTGGACAGATAGGCTGCTCCGGCGGCATCGGCGCTGGATTCCTGCACCCGGGTAAAGGCGAGGAACTTGCCCATCGCCGCCTGCTGGCCCGCCATGATGACGCCCATGGCGGCATCGCCGGCGCCTGCCACCGCCGCCGCCACGCCCAGCAGCATGGAAACCAGCGATATGTTCGTGGCCACGCCCACGGCCTCGCCGCCGCGAATGACGTGCCCGCCGGTGATATGGCCCAGTTCATGCGCGATGACGCCCTGCACTTCGTTGGCCGTATCGGCGGCATCGATCAGCCCGCTGTGCAGATAGACCGCCTGTCCGCTCGATACGAAAGCGTTGATCGAGGGGTCGTTGACGAGGACGATGGAAACATTGCCCGGCGCAAGGCCGGCGGCTTCGATCAGCGGGGCGGCCATGTCGTTCAGCAGCGCCTCTGTCTCCGCATCGCGCAGGATCGACTGGGCCGCGGCCGGCTGGGCCAGCAGCGCGAATGCAGCGGCAATGGCGATCAGCCGGGCCAGGAAGGCGGCAGGCATGGGGGCGGGATTTCGCATATTCCCCGACGGTAACGCGCTTGCCGCTGAACCGGAACTGAAAGCGACTATTCGGCTGCACCGGTGCCGGAGGTGCCCGTCTCCATCTTCGCCCCTGCCTCCGCCCTCGTTCGCTCGATGAAGCGCAGGATGCGGCCCCTGACCTTCCCATCGCGGTCGAACGGGCGGGCGAGCGCCATGATGATACCCGAATGGGTCATGCCGCCAAACACGACCGCTTGGGTCGGGAGCCCTGCGGCGCTGAGGGCGGTAGCCAGCGCATGAGTGTTGCGCGGCTTCACCGTCGTGTCGGCGCCGCCAGTCGCCAGCAGCATGGGCGGGGCATCGGCCCGGGCGAAGCGGACGGGCTGCGTCGCCAGCGGGTCGGGGGCGGAGCCGAAGGCAGCGCGGGTCGGATCACTGTCGAAGGGGTAGAAATCATAGGGACCGGCCAGCCCGATCACGCCCCGAAGAATATCAATTCGCAGTCCCTCCGCCGCCAGCCATTGCGGGTCCAGCCCCAGCATCGCCGCATTATAGGCACCCGCCGAATGGCCCATCAGATAGATGCGCCGCGGGTCTCCGCCGAAGCGCGCGATATTATCGTGCACCCAGCGCAAGGCGGCGGCGCTGTCTTGCAGCATTGCCGGAAACCGGCCGTTCTCGCCGAGGCGGTAGCCGGTATTGACGACGATGAAGCCTTCCGGCGCAAAGCTCCGCGCCACGAAAGCATAATCCGCGGGGTCGCCGAATTGCCAGCTGCCGCCGTGAATGAAAATCAGCACCGGCTGCAGGCCGGCTTCGGGACCGTCGCCCGAAGCCGATGCGCGATAGACATGCAATTTCTGCGCCGCCTCGTCGCCATAGGCCACAGGTCCGGCGACCTGTTCGACGCGTTCATCCCCAAACAATCGATCGAGTGCATTCAGCGTCGCAACGGACTGGTTGTTCAGCGCCCAGAACCAGATTGCGGCGCAGATCAGCGCAAGTAGCAGAAAACTACCCGGCAACCAGCCCATGCACCCGACCTTTCGTATGGTTCGGCCCATCAGGCCCGCCTGGCCTCCGCAGCGCGATTCACGGCCTGCCCATCAGCCTGTCTCTCCGCCTGCCCGCCCGCTGGCCCCTGCTTCTCGATCGTCTCGACGATCTGTGCGGCATCGCGGTCATGGGCAAGGCCGACGTCGGCAAGAAAGTCCTGCCCGATCGCATAGGTGTTCCCCAGCCACAGATGCGTGCTGCTGTCCCTGATCGTCGTTACCGCCGCGACTTCTTCCGCCGTCATGGCCTCGCCGGCGGTCCGGATAAATACGGCGGCAATCCGCCCCGGATGATCGGCCACCACAGCGCCATAGGCCGTCAGATCGCCTTGCGTATCGTCGCCGATCAGCGCGAAGCGCATGGCGGGATAGGTGGCGAGAATCTCGTCTATGGCCGCGCGCTTGTGCATTCCATGGCTGCTCTTGCCGAATGTCTCGCGGTCCAGCCCCCAGTCGCGCAGCAGCAGCGGGCCAAGCGGCAGCTTGCGCGTGCGCTGGAACGCGACGAGATAGGAAAACAGGTTCCACGGCGATGACGAGACATAGAAGAAGGGCCGGTGCGTGGCGTCGATGCGCGTTCCCGGCTCGCTATGTGCTTGCGCCGCCACTGCCCCGCCGCCAAGCGCGCCGTAGAAGACATCTGCGCCCGGAACGGCGATCCGGTCATCGGGCAATTGCGCCAGGACCCGGTTGAGATTGCGCAGCACCGAACGCAAGCCGCCGGTGATGCCGGTTTCGATGATGGTATCGTCGATATCGGAGATGATGCCGAGGCTTTCGCCCGACCCCGGCACCAGCACATTGCCATCCACCTTCTGCACGCCTTCGCGGTTTTCCCATTCGAGCGAGACTTTTTCCCATGAAGTGTGCTGCGGCAGCGGCCATGCGCCGGTCAGGGCAAGATCGAAATGGGCATAACCCTCGACATCGGTATGGGCATGGTGCCGTGTCGTCCGCCCGGAGGGGCTGCGGATTTCGAGCGTCAGGGCAAGTTCCGGAACTTCCGGCGAGGCGAATTGCGCCATCATGGTACGCAGCGCCTGCCAGCGGCCCTTACCGGCGAAATCCGCTGGCCGCGAACGCAGCGCGCGAACGGAAATGATCAGGCGGTGCTGGCTGCGATAGCCGAAATAGGGTTGAATTCGGATCGGGCGGAGGCGCAGGAATTCCATGACCGCCTGCTAGCGAGCATGCGCCGGGGTGGATAGCCCCGCCGCCGCCGGAACCTGTATGGCGCCTCAGGCGACCAGCTTGCGGGCCACCCGTTCTATCAGGGGAACATCGTCGCTGATTTCGCCGAGCAACACGATCCGCCCTGCGCCCTCGCGGCGGATCATCACCACGGCGAATTCCTCGCCTTCGGGTGAAAGCGTATCGAAATCCGCGCCTTCGATCAGGCGCAGTTCCTCGGCCAGCTGGTCGCGAACATGCCTCGCCGGCTCGGCCTGACGGCCCGCTTCTTCCCGGCGGATCCTCCGCTCGGCCTGAACGACGCCCTTCAGCCCGCCTTCCGCTTCCGACAGGAAACCGGCCAGCGATCCGCGCGCGATGCCGATGCGGCGGGCATGGCCCAGAACGGCGGCATATTCGGTCAGGCGGGTCTTGTCGTAATCAGCTCCGAAAACCAGTTTCACCACCGGCGTCATGGGCGCGCGGTCCTGCGCCCGGAGGCCGTTTTCCTCCATCAGTTCGGCAAAATCGCCCGGCGCATCTTCCGCGGCGAGGCTTATGTCATAAGCGCGGCCCACCGCAGCATAGAGCGCGCTGCGGCTGCGGTCTTCGGTGCTGCGCGCTGCCTGCGCGAGTTCGCGGGCGGCGGCGAGCACATCATGAATGCCGCCGTCGTCCGTGCGGTCTTCCGCATCGGGCAGATCGCCATCGTCGTCACTGCCTGCAAGGGCCGGTTCCATTACCGGCGTTGCCGAAAGATCCACCGGCGTTCTGGGTGCCGCAGCCACACAGGGAGCGGGCGGTTCATAGGCCGTCGGAACGGCTGGAGCCGACGCGGTGACGGCGTCGCTGTCCTCTTCCGCATCGCCGTCGGTTTCCACATGGCTCTGGCCCATGGAGGACAGCAGGGACGCGTAGCCGGCTTCGTTGCCGCCATCCTCCTCACCCTCCTCATCCTCGCCGTAATCGTCATACTCATCGCTCCAGCCATCGTCGCCGGTCAGGGCAAGGCTGCCGAAACGCGGACGCGGCATGGCGGCGGCATGGGGTTCGTCCTCATCCCCGTCGTTCTCGCCCGCCGATAAGGCACTGGCGGCTTCGTCGGGCATATCTTCACCGCCTTCAGCGATAGCACCATCCCCGCTGGCGACGGGACCGTCCGCCCATTCGGTAATTGGATCGGCCATGCGCATCGGGGCGTCCGGCATCGCTTCCAGCGCCTGGTCCATCTCCAGCAGCAATTCGTCCGTGGTCGCCTGGTCGGCCATTTCCTTCCAGTTGATTACCCCGTAAATAAAATCGATCGTGTCATTATCGCTGGAAAACGGCAGCAATATCCCGCGATACAGGATGGTCGATCCGCGCTGGTTCACGAATTCGGCCTCGAAGCCGATGGGGGCCTGATTCGCCAGGATCTGCATGTAATGATCGGTGATACGGCTCAGCAGCGACCGGCTCGGCACGTCGGACAGGCGGCTGATCTCGCCATCCGTCCCGCATTCCAGCGCCAGTCTCGCGCCCAGGAAGGGAACGGCCGGGTCTTCGATTCCCGTGCTGAAATCCAGCAGGACGCTGTGGGGGCCGAAATCGGGCAGATTGTCGGGATCGAGACTGCTGATGGAGGGGTAGGGCGCATCCTCCAGCAGCCCGGCCCAGAAATTATAGGCCCGCACCTGCATCCGGCGATCGTCCTGCCCGACAGGCGAAGGCGGTGGTTCGAGCACCGCATCGTCCTCGACCGGATCGTAATCGCTGTCGCTTCCGGCAAGATCGTATTCGACCGATCCGAAATGTCCGCGCAAATTATCCATCTGTCGTCAAGGCCCCCGTGATGCTTTCATCACCGGTTCTGAAGCAGCATGGTAAACATAAAGTTAAGTGCATGTGCTGCGAGCGGGAGGCGAGCAGAAGACCGCCGCGATCTACGCCTAAAGCATGTAGCGCATGCGGATCGTCTGCCTGACATCCTGCTGCCGCACCTGGAAAGCGGCCGCTTCGAACTTCGGCGGACCCATCTGTACCGGGGCATCGCGCGAGAATCCGAATCCCTCGCGCGGGATCATCGTCAGGGCGCGGTCCGCCTTGCCATTGCCGTTCTCGTCGTGAAGCAGGGCAATGGCATAGCGCCCGGGCGGCACATCGTGGAAGGTAAGGGTCACATCGCCTTCCGCCGGCGCGACCGTCCGATAGGAGGCGCCGCCCTTCGTGCAGCGCGGGAACGTGCTGTGATCGGACGTCATGCAGGCGCGGACCACACCGTCATGCGAACGCAGATCGGTCACGCGCACCACGACGTCGCTGCCGGGCAGATGCAGGATGCGGGCGGCACCGCCCAGCATCACGCCTGTCGCTGCCAGCAGGAAAGACCGTTTCGTGCCCTTTGCGATGCTCATGCCGCGCAGGCGATCATCGCGCAAAACTGTCCGACAGCCCCCGGTCCGTCTTGCAGAGGCGGTCCCAGAACCGGAAATAGAGGCCGTAATTGCATGTATAACGCTCGTGATGCCGTTGATGGTGCGTGGCGGTTATCAACCAACCGCCCAACCTTGAATGAACAAGGCGGCGGGGAAACATTTCCCAGCCCATGTGGTTCGTCACCCCCATGATCGTCATGATGGCGAGCACGAGGCCAAGCACCGCCACGTGAATGGGGATCAGGAAGACGAGCACGGGGATGACCACGGCTCCGGTCAGCGCCTCGCCGGGGTGAAAGCTCATGGCGGCCCACGCCGTCGGCGGGCGGCTGGCATGATGCACGGCGTGCAAGGCGCGAAACACGCTGGGCCGGTGCATCCAGCGGTGCGTCCAGTAGAACCAGGTGTCATGCAGGAACAGATAGGCGAATAGCGACACCGGCAGATACCACAGCGGCCAGGCAGCCCATTCGGTATAGACGCGCGTCCATCCATGCTCGCGCCAGCCCCAGGCGACGATCCCCGCCGGAACGCCGAAAATCGCCGCCGAGATCAGCGACCAGCGGATCTCGCGCCCGATCTGCGGGGCCAGACGGTCGTAAAGCCCCGGCCTCACACGCGCGGTCGCCATGGCGAACAGCCCGCTGGCGGCAAGATAGCGCAAGGCGATGATTGCCGTCATCGCCAGCGCTGAAAGGATTATGGCAAGGACCATCGGCAACATCTTAAGGCCGCATTCGTCAAATTACGACAGCGATTTCAGAACCGGCAGCGATGGCAAGGGCGTAGGGGGAATTTGCCCGTCAGGCGCTGTCTTCGCGGTGCGCCCATGGCGCACAATGCGGATCGCCGCCCACCAGATTGCGACGCAGGGCGGTGCGGGCCAGCCGCTCGACCTCGACCCTGCGGCGGCCGGCGGCCAGCGGGTGGGACGGGGCGGGCCGCACGATTTCCGCATCGTATGAATCCGCCACGATCACGCCGCAGCATTCGGGGCGGTAATCCTCGCTATCCAGAGGCGAACGGTCGATGATGGGCGGAAGGCCCCAATAGAACCGGTCGCAGAAATCGAGATAGTCCGGCCATTTGCCATCGCCGAGCAAATCGGACCGGCTCACCTTGATCTCGACGATGATGATCCGTCCCTTGGGATCGATGCCCATCAGATCGGCCCGCCTGCCGTTGCGCAGCGGCATTTCCGTCAGGCACCAGATGTCGTTGCGCGCAAAAAGACGGCAAATACCTCTGGCGACAGAGGCGGCATCCAGCTGCGGCAGCGTTGGTGCGGCATCGAGAATCTGCGAATCAACCATGCCCCTGATTGGAACATAGCAGGAACTTGGTCAAGATCCGGCCGGCGCTCACCTGGCCATTCGCCCGGATGGGATCAGGCGATTCGGATCAGGCGGTTCGCTTCGGTCCGGCCTTTCCGCTGCCGGGTACGAGCATGAGGATGGCGTCGCATGCGGCGGTGAATTCAGCCCACAGCCGATGCGCCGCAGCGGAAGGATCCTGCCCTCGCGCACTTACTGCAAGCAAGGCAGTAAGCCCTGATCGCATGATGGCAGACAGATCGTCGATGCCCTGTTCGGCAAGGCCCTGTTGCCATTCGGCAGCATCGCGAAGCCGCGCCGGAAAATCGCGGATACGCGTGTCGACCTCGGCAGGCCCCTGCCCGGCAAGCCCTGCCACGGCAGCACCGGCATCCTGCAGGGCCGCCCAGCGAACCGGCAGGGGCGCGGGTGCAGGAGAAAGCGTCGGACCCGACGCGGGGCCGGTTGCAGCAAGAGCATCCGATCGGGCGAAACTATGCGTCATGGCGTTCATGGCGAGCGTTGTACCGTCGATGAACTTACAAATGTGCTAACGAACCCCACCAAACCTGTCGCGCCGGGGCAATTACCGGACCGGTCACTTTATAGGCTGGCAAGCCGCACGCCCCTTTGCTAAACGCCCCTGCGAAGCACCCGTAGCTCAGCTGGATAGAGCGCTGCCCTCCGAAGGCAGAGGTCACAGGTTCGAATCCTGTCGGGTGCGCCATTATTTCAATGACTTAGCAGAACTCAATTCCTCTCGTATGGAATGAGTATGGAAAACATGGGGTGTGGCTGGCCCTGCGAAGATGTGACCTGAAAGTCTCGCAATCCGGCAAACTCTGCTTGGCTGGCAGTCCAGATTTTTGCGGGTCCTACCTGCCGGATGCACCTGCATGAAGCGCTAGCTGACCGCTTTTTCTCCGACTGAGCCGCTTCGAAGCATTAGTTTCAGTTAGAAGTTACAGTTTGAGCCACGGCGGCTTGGCGACGCGACGCGGGCGAATTGTATGGATCGCAGACAACTCGCGGAGACTGGCGAATTTCAATCGTCATTTCAGAGCCTTGTCCCGAAATGAGTTGTCTGCGGCTCAGCGCAAACCCGCTCTACTCGCAGACGGGTTGATTCCGCCCAAACTGGATTTCATAAAAATTTATAATGGTTTACGTCCCGTATTCGCGGGGTACGGTGTGCTGGGTCAAGCCCATTCTCAAGTACGCGTCAGTGACCAGGTAAAGCCCCCGAATGACCTGCGGAAAAATCGGTATGTTTTCAAAGTGGATAGATAGCGAGGCGCGGCAAATGAGCGCCAATTCCTTTATGCTGTTTGATGCGTTTGAGGGGCAGAACCTTTCCTGTTTGTTCTGGAATGGGGACCAAATAGCCAACATGAGGAGCTAAGGCTCCGCCGTCATTGCAGCGAAGGCAAATGAAAACACGCGTTGGACGGGGTAGGATTTGGTCGCAGATATCAGCTAGGCGCCGAGAGAAGCCTGAGTTTATGGATTGTGCGTCGGATGTTTTGACCTGTCATTTGGTCACCACGCGACCATGGCGAGCAACAAAAAAGGGCAGGAACCGTTGCCGGTCTCTGCCCTGTTCGTGCGGTCAGAACTCGTCTGATATCGCCCCGTGGATGGTGTGCACGACGCGCGCTCCAAGGTGCGCCGGAAGTGCATTGTAGTCACCCTCGTCCAGGGCGAAATATCCCAGGCGCTTATCCTCAATGATGTGTTGATCGAAGAAGCTGTGCAGCGCCCGATGCTCGGCAACAGCCAGCGCGGCAAAGTAGCGATCCGAAGCCGAAGTGCGTTGAAATTGCGTAGCCATAGTATCCCCATGATGTCTGCCGTTGACGGCAGGAGCAGGACGGATGGGCGTGCGGCCGACGGGTCAGGGATTGCCCGCATGGGCGACCGCGAAGCGGTGGTAGGGGTAACGATTTTGTCGGACCGTAGCGCACCGAAGGGGAGGCAAAATGGTGGGACCCTGCCATCCTTGACGCGCCGATTGCTCGGCCATCAGAATGGAAAACTGTGAGCCAGACCCCCTCCCCGTCAGAGTGTATGAGCAACGCAGAAAGGGGCGCAGTCCGGTATGGCCAGCGCCCCTTTAGTGGGGATCGATGATGAGTGATATCAGTCGATCTCGGGAGCTTCGGTGTTGTCGTTCTCGTCGCTCGAACCGTTGCCGCGGGAGAGGAAGTCGACCTTGTCGGCGAGGATCTCGGTGCCGTAGCGCGTGACCCCGTCCTTGTCCTCCCACTGGGTGTAGTGGATGCGGCCCTGGACACTTACCAGCTGGCCTTTGGAGCAGTACAGGCCGACGGTCTTGGCGAGGCCATTGAAGCAGGTCACCCGGTGGAACTCGCTTTCCTTGGCGGTGTAGCCGTTCTCGTCCTTGTAGGTCTTGCCGTCCTTGTCGCGCGCAGGGCGATCGGTGACGACGGTGATCCCGGTGACGTTGGTGCCGCCCTTGGTCTCGCGGGTTTCCGGATCGCGGGCGATGCGGCCGGTGAGGATTGCGATATTGGTCATGATGAAAGTTCCTTCAGTTCCTCAAACCGGAGACCATCTCCGGCTTGCGAACATCTGAAAGGAGCAGGGCATGGGAGGACTGCACCGCAGGAGCGCATCTCCAAGGGAAACCTGTTCATGACGGGTGGTGCGGGCAGGCAGCGAAGCTGCCAACACGGCCGGAAAGGAACGGGTTGCTGTCCTCAGCTGACCTGGTTCAGGACTGTTCGCGAAGAAAGCCGGATTGATATCGGGTGCGGGTCTGAAGGTGCCGTGACCGGCACTTCCAATCAGGCTTCGCCTTCGTCTTCCGATGCCGCCAGGAGATCCGTGAAGTTGCGGGCTGCTTCCCGGCCTTCCTCGTTCTCGAACGCCACATCGAGGTCGGGGGCGGTCCCGAACATGTGAAGGAACGACCACAGTGCAAACCGCTTGCCCCGGTCCTCCTCAAGGTCGAAGAAGATGTCGGCTATGCGCCCTAATTCGGGACGTTCAGGCTCCCCCTGCGGATGCCTGAAAGCGAGCCGGCAGCTTTGCTCCGGTTATGATTACCGCGAATGTCCGATTAGGGGTGGAAAGCGGACATAGGGGACAGCTTCTTATCTAGCTAATCCGTCACAATTCGCGTCGCATTAGGCTTCGTGGACAAAGCTTGACCTGAGACTCGACCGCTGATTCAAGGCTACCTTTTGGAGGCAGCATTGGGTGAGCGGGTTGGTGTGTCGGGTGACGAGTGGGCTTTGATCGGCCCACTGCTACC
>NZ_JABASZ010000017.1 GCF_012979275.1 Pseudopontixanthobacter vadosimaris | reverse complement strand
GCCGGAGACCGACGGATGAGAAACGGCGCTCCGAATGGATGCTCGACCCCGAGCCCTCTAGCTTCAAGGCGCTAGATGAAGCGAAGCGTTCGGCCAATCGCGTGTTGGCCCATAGGGGCGGGAACGACCCCAACAGGCCGGGCCCGCGACGCAGCGCCAGCATCGAGGACATTTTCAAGAACCGCGGGCCTGAAGGGCCGCGCCGCGTCGGCGGCGGCGGCGGTGGCAGCAATTTCCGCCTGCCCCGGCGACCCGGCGGCAAAAGCTGGTTCCCCCTCGCCATCGCGGTGATCGTCGGCGTGCTGCTGTTCGTCACCATGGTTCACCAGATCGCCCCGCGCGAACAGGGCGTGGTCACCACATTCGGCAAATATTCGAATACGCTGAATTCGGGCCTGCACATCACCGCGCCCTGGCCCTTCCAGCAGGTCACCGTCACGGACGTGACCTCGATCCGCAGCGAGAAGATTCCCGAGGGCGACGAACAGAAGCTGATCCTGACCGGCGACCAGAACCTGGTCGATCTCAGCTATGTCATTCGCTGGAACATCAAGGATCTGAAGCAATATATGTTCCAGCTGGCGGAGCCTGAGGAAACCGTGCGCGAAGTGGCCGAGGCCGCGATGCGCGCCTCCGTCGCCGAACAGACGCTGGACGCGACCTTCTCGGGCGCGGGCCGGGCCGAGATCGAGCAGGGCGTGCGCGCCCGCATGCAGGCGTTGCTCGACGCCTATCGTGCAGGCATCGCCGTGCAGGGTATCGAAATCGAACGGACCGATCCGCCCGAGCGCGTGGTCGAGGCGTTCAAGGACGTTTCCGCCGCCCAGCAGGATGCCGATGCCGAACTGAACCGGGCGCGGGCCTATGCTCAGCAGGTTCTGGCGCAGGCCGAGGGCGATGCCGCATCCTTCGACAAGATCTACGAGGAATACCGGATGGCACCCGAAGTGACCCGCCGCCGCCTCTATTACGAAACCATGGAAAGCGTCCTGGCCAAGACCGACAAGACCATCGTCGAAACGGACGGCGTGCAGACCTATCTGCCGCTGCCGGAAGTGCAGCGCCGCCAGCGCGCGCCTGCCGCCAGCGCAGCGCCCGCACCTGCAAACGGGAGCCAGTGACATGAACGGCATGCAGCGCATCTGGGAAGATCACAAGCTGGCGCTGATGGCGCTGGCGGTGCTGATCTTCGCCGCCCTTTCCAGCCTGATCGTCGTGCCGGAAAGCCAGCAGGCGGTGATCGTCCGCACCGGTGAACCGGTGCGCGTCGTCAATCGCTTCCAGCCGAACGAACCCTACGGCCAGACCGGGGCGGGCATCGTCTGGCGCATCCCCTTTCTCGAACGCGCCCAATATATCGACAAGCGCGTGCTCGACCTCGACATGGAACGGCAGCAGGTGCTGTCGAACGACCAGCAGCGCCTTCAGGTCGATGCCTATGCGCGTTTCCGCATCATCGACCCTGTCAAGATGGTCCGCACCGCCGGCACTACGGAACAGGTGGTGATGCAGCTCGAACCCATCCTGACCTCGGTCCTGCGGCAGGAACTGGGGCGCCGCCCCTTTGCCTCGCTGCTGACGGCGGAACGCGGCGATGCGATGGAGAATATCCGCAACACGCTCGACCGGCAGGCGCGGCAATATGGCGCCCAGATCATCGACGTGCGGATCAAGCGCGCCGACCTGCCCGACGGCCGGCCGCTGGAATCGGCCTTTACCCGCATGGAAACCGACCGCGAGGAAGAGGCCGCGACCATCCGGGCGCAGGGGCGCAAGAACGCGCAGATCATCCGCGCCGAAAGCGAGGCGACCGCTGCCAGCACCTATGCCGATGCCTATGGCAAGGACCCGGAATTCTACGATTTCTACCGCGCCATGGAAAGCTATCGCCGGACATTCGAGAATGGCGATGCGCAAAGTTCGATCATCCTGTCGCCCGACAATGAATATCTGCGTCAGTTCCGGGGGCAAAGGTGAGAGCGATGGTCTGGACGGCACGCCGCGACGGGTTGCGACATCCGTTCAAACCGCGTTCAAGCGGCATGCCGCAATCTCGCAGCAACGGGCGCGCCTCGCCGTGCCTTGGCGAAGATCGATGATTAAAAGGAATCTGAAGGACGTGAAGCCTGTGCGATATGCTTATGGACTGACCTCCGCGCTGCTGGTCGGCGGCGCCGCCATCTCCCTCGTGACCGGCCAGCCAGCCGGTGCGCAGGTGGCCCGCAATGCGGACAATATGATCAACCGGGTCGTCCCCGTAGACGGTGCGCCGGCCAGTTTCGCCGATCTGACGGAACAGCTGCAACCGGCAGTGGTCAACATCTCCACCCGCCAGCGGGTCGAGGTGCAGCAGCAGCAGAACCCCTTTGCCGGCACGCCTTTCGAAGGCCTGTTCGGCGGCCGGCGGGGTCAGGGCCAGCCCCAGCAGCCGCAGACGCGCGAGGCGCAGTCGCTGGGGTCCGGCTTCATCATTTCCGCCGATGGTTTCGTCGTGACCAACAATCATGTCGTCAGCCCCACCGGGCGCGGCACGGTTGAGGAGATCACGGTGACGATGCCCGACGGCACCGAATATCCGGCGGAGCTTGTCGGCAACGATGCTTCGAGCGACCTCGCGGTGCTGAAGATCCAGCGCGGCACACCGTTCCCCTTCGTCAATTTCGGCGATTCCAGCCAGGCGCGGGTGGGCGACTGGGTGATCGCCATCGGCAACCCCTTCGGCCTTGGCGGCACGGTGACCTCCGGGATCGTGTCCGCCGTGTATCGCGCCACCAATACAGGCGGTGCCTACGACCGCTACATCCAGACCGATGCCAGCATCAACCGCGGCAATTCGGGCGGGCCGCTGTTCGATATGCAGGGCAATGTCATCGGCATCAACAATGCGATCTTTTCGCCTTCGGGCGGCAGCGTAGGGATCGGCTTCGCCATCCCCGCCGAGATCGCCGCGCCGATCGTCGATCGCCTGGCGCAGGGGCTGGAAATCGAACGCGGCTATCTTGGCGTGCGTATCCAGCCGGTCGATGACGATCTGGCCGCCTCGCTCGGCCTGCCGCGCAACCAGGGCGAGCTGGTGCAGTCGGTCGAACCCGGTGCCGCTGCTGCCGATGCGGGCCTTCGCGCCGGCGACATCGTCGTCAGCGTGAACGGGCAGGACGTGACTCCCGAGCAGACGCTGTCCTTCCTCGTGGCCAATATCGAGCCGGGAACCCGCGTGCCCATCGTGCTGCTGCGCGATGGTGAACGCCGCCGGGTAACCGCCACCATCGGCCGCCGCCCCAGTGACGAGGAACTGCGCCAGCAGCAGATGTTCGACCCCGATGCCGAAGAGGATATGGAAGACGGGGACGAAAGCGGCGTGATCGCCGAACAACTCGGCCTTCAGGTTATCGACCTCACGCCGCGCATCGCCCGCCAGCTTGGCGTGGATACCGATCTGCGCGGCCTGGTGATCGGGGCGGTGAACCCCAATTCGGATGCGGGCCGCAAGGGTCTGCGCCGGGGCGACATCATCCTGTCGGCGAATTACAACGAGGTGACGACCATCGCCGCGCTGGAGGCGATTGTCGCCGAGGCCGAACGCGCCAATCGCGATGCCGTCCTGCTGCGTATCCAGCGCCGCGGATCGCCGGCACAATATGTGGCGGTGCGCCTGAACTGACGCGGTGACTTTCCGACCTGATCGACAAGGCCCTGCCGGTTTGACCGGCGGGGGCCTTTTCATTGGAATGCAGTTTGCGTCAAGGGCAGGTCCGCGCCGCTGCTGGCCGCCTGTATCAATCGCGCGGATTTGAAGGGATGAGGATCGGCTGCTGACCCGGCCCGCCCCCGCCGCCCGGCTGCGGTGGCAGCGGGGGTGGTGGCGGCGGCGGCGGGTTCTGCCGGTTGCGTCCACGACCGAGCGCCCGGTCGAGGAAATCGTCGCTGACCGCCTGATCCTGTTCCGGCACGCGGTCGTCCGGGCCAGTATAACCTTCTTCCCGTTCCATCGGGAAGGGATTGCGGCCCGAACGGTCGCTGCGACCCGGCTCGATCAGATTGCCCTGTTCGTCGATGAAGTAATAATCTTCCGGATCGCCGAAGAAATATTCGTCATCGGGTTCGAGCTGCCATTCCGGCAATTGCATCTCGGTCTGGAACTGGGTGACCGGGCGATCCTTGACCGCATAGCGCATGAAGGCGGCAAAGGCCTGCGCGGGGGCGCGCCCCCCCTGCAACCCGCCGACCGGCCTCGCATCGTCGCGGCCCATCCAGACACCGGTCGCGATCCCGGATGAAAAGCCGAGGAACCAGCCATCCTTGTTGGCCGAGGTGGTGCCGGTCTTGCCCGCCACGGGCCGGCCGATCTGCGCCGCGCGGCCCGTGCCCGTATTCACCGTAGTCTGCAGCAGATCGGTGATCGCCGCAGCCACATAGGCCGGGACAAGCTGGACAGCTTCACTCTCCTCATGCGCGTAGAGAACCTCGCCATCATCCGTCGTCACCGTCAGTATGCCATAGGGTTCGACCGAGACGCCGCCCGCCGAGACCGAGGCGAAGGCGCGCGTCATGTCGAGCAGGCGCACTTCCGAACTGCCCAGCACCATCGCCGGATTGGTGGCGATGGGCGTCGTCACGCCGAAGCGCCGCGCCATCGATGCCACCGTTCCGAAGCCGACCTCGTTGCCAAGCTGGGCGGCGACGGTGTTCTTCGAATAGGCGAAGGCCGTCCGCACGTCGATCTCGCCCGCATAGCCGCCGCCCGAATTGCGCGGGCTCCACCCGTCGATCGTGACCGGCGCGTCGACCACGCGGTCTTCGGGTGTGTAACCGGCCTCGAGCGCGGCGAGATAGACGAACAATTTCCAGGCCGACCCCGGCTGGCGCAGGGCGCTGGTGGCCCGGTTGTAATTGCTGGAGACGTAATCGGTCCCGCCCACGAGGGCCAGCACCGCGCCATCGTCATCCATGCTGACGAGCGCCCCTTGCGTTCCGGCGGGCGTGTTGGCGGTGATCGCCGCCGCCGCCGCGCGCTGCATGCCGACGTCCAGCGTTGTCCAGACCTCGATCGGGGCAAAGGTTTCGGGCAGCAATATGTCGAGTTGCGGCAGAACCCAGTCGGTGAAATAGCGCGCCGAGTTCTGGCTGCGGTCTTCCTTCAGCCGGACGGTGGAAGGATCGACCGATGCCTGGCTGCTGGAGATGCGGCCCTGTTCGCGCATCAGCCGCAGCACGACATTCGCGCGGTCCACGGCGGCGTCGACATCGGCCGTGGGGGAATAGCGGCTGGGCGCCTTGACCAGCCCGGCGATGATGGCCGCCTCGGCCGTGGAAAGGTCGGTCGCCGGGTGGCTGAAGAAGCGGCGGCTGGCCGAATCCACGCCATAGGCACCGCCCCCGAAATAGACCTTGTTGAGGTAGAGTTCGAGGATCTCGTCCTTCGAGAACTTCGTTTCCAGCGCCACCGCCAGCACGGCTTCGCGGATCTTGCGGTCGAAGCTGCGATTGGAATTGAGGAAGATGTTGCGCGCCAGCTGCTGCGTTATGGTGCTGGTGGCCGACACCCGGCGATCGTCGGCGAATGCGTTGTAAACCGCGCGCACGAGGCCGATGGCATCGACACCGAAATGCGAATAGAACCGGCGATCCTCCACCGATATCATCGCATCCTTCATCACCTGCGGGATCTCGCGCCCGTCCAGCCATTCGCCATAGCTGGGGCCGAGCTCGACGATCTCCGTCCCGTCGCGCGCGCGTACGACGATGGTCTGCGCGTTCTGGGTAGTTTTCAGCTGCGAATAGCCGGGCAGGTTCTGCGCCGTGTAGGCAACCGCCAGAGTGACGAACAGGGCGGCGAGCAGGGCCAGCCCGATGCCCCAGAAGAACAGGCCGCGGATCAGCCGTGCGAAGAACCCGCGCCGCGGCGCGGTGTCGTCCATGTCGCCGCCGCGCTGGCTAGAGCGCCGCCGGCTACCCCGTTTCGCCATTGAACCGTGTCACCCTTCCCGCAGAGCCTGCCCGTCCGACCGGGTCAGCATGCCCGCCCCGTACCGCCTGCGGGCATGCATAGGGTACTTCTAACCCCGCGTGAACGGGAAAAGGACCGGCGGGGCCGAGGGTGTCACTCTTCCGGTTCGAATTCCAGTGCGGCGCTGTTGATGCAATAGCGTAGTCCATCCTTTCCGGGGCCATCGGGAAAGACATGGCCGAGGTGGCTGTCACAGGCCGAACACAGGACTTCGGTTCGGGTCATGCCGTGCGAGACGTCGCTCTTTTCCTCGACCGCTTCGCCGGATGCCGGGGCGGTGAAGCTGGGCCAGCCCGATCCGCTGTCATATTTGTCGCTGCTTTCGAATACGGCCTGGCCGCATGCGGCGCAGTGATATTCGCCGGCCTGCTTGTTCTTGTCATATTTGCCGGTGAAGGCGCGTTCGGTGCCCGCTTCGCGCAGGACGTGATATTGTTCGGGCGTCAGTTTCCGGCGCCATTCGGCTTCGCTGAGTTCGAGTTTCTTCGTCATGGAAATCTCCTTGTGCAGCAGGAGATATGGGGGGCCGCCCGCCGACTTGCAAATGCGGGCGCATCGCGATCCGCGTCAGGCGTTCACATCGGCATAATGGCGCGGCGGCTGGATCACCTCCATCCGTTCGGACAGCAGCGGGCGGAAACTGGGGCGGCTCTTGAACACCGAATACCAGCCGCGCGTCTGTTCGTGCCCCTGCCAGTCGATACCGCCGAGGTAATCGGCGACCGAGATCTGCGCGGCGGCAGCCAGATCGGCCAGGCTCATCTGCGATCCGGCGAGCCAGGGGCGATTGTCGATGAGGTAATCGATATAATAGAGATGGTCATGCGCCAGCTTCATCGCTTCGCGCAGGATTCGCGAATCGGGCGGCTGGCGCAGCACGAGGCGCTTCTTCATGCGTTCGTACAAAAGCGGCGCGGTGACATCGCCGAAGAAATTTTCGTCGAACAATGCGACCAGCCGCCGGATTTCCGCGCGGGTGGCGGCGGTGCCGTTGATCATCGGCGATTTGTCGACCGTTTCCTCGAAATATTCGCAAATGGCCCGGCTGTCGCACAGGATCAGCCCTTTTTCCGAATCGTGCAGCGCCGGTGTGCGCCCCGCAGGGTTCAGATCGCTGAACGCCTCGCTGCCGTCCCAGGGATTCTCGCGCCATAATTCATAGCCGATGCCCTTCTCGCTCATCAGCAAGCGGACCTTGCGGCTGAACGGGCAGAGCGGAAATTGATGAAGGCGCCACATACGGCCATGTCATGCCGCAAATGGCCTGCGCCGTCCACAAGGCGCAGCCATGGTGATCATTTCTGCAGCGGGGCACCTCTCGCCGCATCACCGACCCGGCGGGCAAGATCGCGCAGCAGCGGGGTAATCTCCTGCGCGCCTTCCAGTGCTCCGGCGAGCGAGCCCATCATGCGCGGCAGGTTGGCGGCGAGTTCGGCAGGCACCCGGTCGGCATCTGGCCCGGCGAGGTTCCGCAGGGTCATGTCGGGATCGACCCCGGCGACATCCTCGCCCGCCATTTTGGCGGCAGCTTCGGCCAATGGTGCCAGCGGCAGGTCGAGCAGGATTTCGCCAAGCACCGCGACACTGGTGGACAGGGTCTGCTGCAGCGCCGGATCCTTCAGCCTGTCGGCCAAGGCGCCGCTTTCGATCGCATGATCGAGGTCAGACTCGCCTGGCAGAACGATGGCGGGCGCATCGACGCTTTGCGCCTGGGCGGCAGAAGCGCCGAGCGGCGAGAAAATGCAGGCGGCGGCGATCAGGAACTTTCGCATGATGAATCTTTCCGGTCAGTCGGTCTGTCGATCAATTATTTTTCGCATAGTATCACACGGGCGCCTGACCTCCGTGTGAATGGCGGGTTCAGACGCCGGATGCGTCCAGCAGCAGCAGGCAGGCGGGCATGATGGCGGCGCGTGCATCGGCATCGGCCAGTTCCTGCGCCTCGGCGGTGAGCACATTGGCAACGCCGGCCCGGTCCAGCCCCGTATCGTCCATCACCCGCGCGGCACTGCGCACGAAGAATTCGCGGCCACGCTCCGCCAGCGGCGGGTAATCGGCCGCAGCCTTGCCCTGCTGTTGCAGATTGGCGGTGATGGCGAAAGCGGCGGCGCAGCGCAGCGCCGTGCGATGCTCCAGCGTCAGCGCACCCTCTGCAGCCGAAGGCGTATCGGTCTGGGCCAGCGCGGGAGCCACGCCTGCCAGCGCCAGCGCCATGGCGGAAACGAAAGTGATAGTTTTTGCCGAATCTCTCATGTGTTCCGCCCTAAATGCCCCAAGCTGAACGCAGGCCTGCCACGGTTCATGCTCAGCGTGCTTGAATGACGATGCGAATACCGGCATCGCACGGTAGATGGGCACGGCACACGGGCACGGCAAACGGATTCAACGCAAGAAATGGGGCGATGCATGAATTATCCCGACCTTCACATGATTATCGGCGGCGAGAACGTCACTGCTGGCGACCGCCGCACGCATAAAGTGGTCAATCCCGCGACGGGCGAGGAGATCGGCCAGTTGCCGCTGGCCAGCGCAGACGATCTCGACAAGGCGCTGGCCAAGGCGGATGATGGCTTCCGCATCTGGCGGGCCGAGGCACCTGAGAAGCGTGCTGCCGTCCTGACGAAGGCGGCGGGCCTGATCCGCGAACGCGCAGGCGACATGGCCGCCGTGCTGACGGCGGAACAGGGCAAGCCGCTGAGCGAAGCCAAGGGCGAGGCGATCTATTCCGCCATGCTGCTGGAATTCTACGCCGGGGAATGCAAGCGCATCTATGGCCGCACGCTGGTCCGCCCCGCCGGCAGCCATTCCGAGGTGCGCTACGAACCCGTCGGCCCCATCGCCGCCTTCGCGCCCTGGAACTTCCCCATCATCAACGTCGCCCGCAAGGTCGGCGGGCCGATCGCGGCGGGCTGTTCCGTCATCGTCAAACCGGCCGAGGAAACGCCCGCATCGGGCATCATGCTGGTGCAATGCCTGCTGGATGCGGGCCTGCCGCCCGAGGTCTGCCAGATCGTCTTCGGCGTGCCGGACGAGGTCAGCCGCCATCTGCTCGGCAGCCCGATAATTCGCAAGCTCAGCTTCACCGGATCGACCGCCGTGGGCAAGCATCTGATGAAACTCGCCGCCGAGGGGATGAAGCGCACGACCATGGAACTGGGCGGTCACGGACCGGTGCTGGTGTTCGGCGACAGCGATGTCGATAATGTGCTGGACACGATGGTCGCCGCCAAGTTCCGCAATGCCGGGCAGGTCTGCGTCAGCCCCACCCGCTTCATCGTGGAACAGGGCATCTACGACGATTTTCGCGACGGCTTCGTCGAACGCGCGAAGAAGATCGCTGTCGGCAATGGCGCGGACAAGGACACGCGCATGGGTCCGATGGCCAATGCCCGCCGCCCCGACACGATCGAACAGATGGTCGCGGATGCGGTCGACAAGGGCGCGAAGCTGCTGACCGGCGGCGAGCGGATCGGCAATCAGGGCTTCTTCTATGCGCCCACCGTTCTCGCCGATGTGCCGCAGGATGCCGAGATCATGAACGAGGAACCCTTCGGCCCGGTCGCGCTGATCAATTCCTACGCGGACGAGGCGGAGATGATCGCCGAAGCCAACCGCCTGCCCTATGGCCTGGCCGCCTATGCCTGGACGAAGGATGCCGCGCGCCAGCGGCGCCTGGCGAACGAGCTGGAAGCCGGGATGGTCGGGATCAATTCCGCCAGCGTCAGCGCCGTGGACGCGCCCTTCGGCGGAGTGAAATGGTCGGGCCACGGCAGCGAGGACGGCGCGGAAGGCGTCCTGGCCTGCATGGTGCCGAAGGCCGTTCACCAGAGCTGATCGTAATCTGAAAACCAACGACAACAACCAAGGAGAGACGAATGTTCAGTCATGTCATGCTGGGGGCCGACGATATCAACGCCTCGAAGAAATTCTACGACGCCACTTTCGCCGCATTGGGCGGGCCGCAGGGCAATCTCGATCCCAAGGGACGGGTCATCTACATCCACGATGGCGGCATCTTCCTGCTGACGAAACCGATTGATGGCGAGCCCGCGAGCTGCGGCAACGGTTCGACCATCGGCTTTTCGGCCAAGACTCCCGAACAGGCCGATGCCTGGCACAAGGCCGGTCTCGAAAATGGCGGCACCGCCATCGAGGATCCGCCGGGCATTCGGGAAGGCGCGGGCATGAAGCTGTATCTCGCCTATCTGCGCGATCCCGCCGGCAACAAGGTCTGCGCGATGCACCGGCCGGGCTGATGGCTGTGAATTCTGCCGGCATCAGCTATGTCACGCAGAACCGGGCGCATGGCGGCACCCAATATGTGTGCAGCCATGCCAGCCGCGAAACGGGGACGGAGATGACATTCTCCGTCTTCGTTCCGCCGCATGAGCCGGGCGCGAAACTGCCGGTGCTATGGTATCTCTCCGGCCTCACCTGCACCCATGCCAATGTGACGGAAAAGGGCGAATACCGTGCTGCCTGTGCCGAGGCAGGCATCATCTTTGTCGCCCCCGACACCTCGCCGCGCGGGCCGGATGTGCCCGACGCGGAAGACGAATATGATTTCGGCAAGGGTGCAGGGTTCTATCTCGATGCGAGGCAAGAACCCTATGCGGCGAATTACCGGATGCGGTCCTATATCGAGGACGAACTGCCGGAACTGGTCGGGCAGGAATTTCCCGCCGACATGACGCGGCAGTCGATCATGGGCCATTCCATGGGCGGCCATGGTGCGCTGACCATTGGGCTGCGCCATGCGGAACGCTTCCGTTCCATCAGCGCATTCTCTCCCATCGTCGCCCCGACGCGGGCGCCTTGGGGGCAAAAGGCGTTCTCCCGCTATCTGGGCGAGGACCGCAGCGATTGGGAGCCTTACGATGCCGTGGCGCTCATCGAGAACGGTGCGCGCCACGACCACATATTGGTGGACCAGGGCACGGCGGATGATTTCCTGAAGGACGAGCTGAAAACCGGGCTGCTGGCGCTGGCCGCGAAGAAGGCCGGGATGAATCCGCTGATCCGGATGCAGGAAGGCTACGATCACTCCTATTATTTCATCTCGACCTTCATGGCCGAACATGTCCGCTGGCACGGTGAACGGCTGAAGGACTGACGCCCGCCAGCTACCCCGGGTTGATCCGCACTTCAGACCTGCATTTCGCGGGTTTCGGCGCCGTCATCGTCGTGTTCGGTGCCCGGAATGACAGTGGCGGTGTGCAGATATTCGCGCACATACAACCGCTTGACCATGATGAAGAGGACGACGGTCAGCGGCGCGGCGAGGATCACACCGACGATGCCGAACAGCGCGCCGAAGCCCAGCACCGCGAAGATCAGCAGCGCAGGCGGCAGATCGACCGCATGATGCTGGATGATCGGGGTGATGACATTGCCTTCAAGCTGCTGGACCAGCAGGAAAAGGGCGGCGACCAGCAGCGCATCGCCCGGCCCGCCGAGGAAGGCGAGCAGGATCGCCGGAATTGCCGCGATGATCGGCCCGATGAAGGGCACGAATTCCAGCAGACCGGCGAGCAGTGCCAGCGCCAGGTAGGACGGGACGCCGATCAGCCAGAGGCCCACGCCCGTGAGGATACCGACCAGCAGCATGGCCAGCAGGCGGCCTTTCAGCCACAGGCCCAGTGCGGTTCCCATTTCGCTCAAGGTCATGTCCGCCATGCTGCGCGATCCAGGCGGCACCAGCTTCAGGAAACCGAGCTTATAGAGCGTCGGACTCGCGGCCAGATAGATGCCGCCGGTGATCACGATCACGAGATTTGTCAGCGCATCCGCAGTCGTGAACAGCAGCCCGCTGATGCTGGAATAGACCTGCGAATCGGGCAAGGCGTCGCCCAGACCGGCGTCGGTGATTCCGCCGATCCCGGTGCTCGCCAGCATCTGCCGGACCTGCGCGATGGCTTCGGGAACCGCCTGCGCGATCTGGTCGGACTGCTCCGCGATCTGCGCGCCGAAAGACCACAGCGCAAAGAGCGGCACGCCGAAAATTACCAGAACCGTCACGAGGAAGGCCATCTTGCCAGGCATCTTCAGTCGGTCATGCAGGGCACCGGCACCGATCCTGATGATGATGGCGAGCAGCACGGCACCAAAGACGAGAAGAAGCACGAATTTCAGCGTCCAGGCCAGCCAGGCCAGTCCGACGATGAGGAGAATGACCCACAGACGCTTCAGAAAAGCGGACATTTCGCTGCGCCTGCCGCCGCCGCTGCTTCCCGTGCCCTCTGGCTCCGGCCCTGTTTCCTGCCCCATCTCCGCCCCCTTCTCGAGCCGTTCTTCGGCCCACCTGCTGCAATCCGTTTGCCCGATGCTTGCCCCTGCAACGGCACGAAGGGGGGAAAGCTCCCGATCCTTCCCCGCCTGTTCAAGAGTCAAGATCGAAGCCCCTCCCCTTCGCGAGGAAGGGTTTGCCGGGGATTCGGGCTTTCTGCGGCCCTATCCCCGCCGGGCGAGTTCGAACAGCGCGTGTTCGGCACGCCAGTTCGCCCCCCCGCGCCCGCATTCGCGCGTGCCGGTAAAGAACCAGCAACGCTCCACGCCGATGCCGAGATCGCGGGCCAGCGCCTCGAAATCGCTGACCGTCACATGATGGATGTTCTGCGTTTCATACCAGCTGACCGGCAGATGCCGCGTCACCGGCATCCGGCCCCGCCGCAGCAGGGCCCAGCGCATCCGCCAGTAAGCGAAATTGGGAAAGGATACGAAAGCGCGGGCCCCGACGCGCAGCAGTTCCTCCAGCATCCGGTCGGGCCGTGCCGCCGTCTGCAACGTCTGGCTGAGGATGGCGTAATCGAACGCGCCATCGGGATAGAAGGCGAGGTCGCGGTCGGCATCGCCCTGCACCACCGACAACCCGCGCGCCACGCAGCGTTCCACCATCGCACCGTCGATCTCGATCCCGCGCGCATCCACCTGCTTGTGATCGCGCAGCGCCGCCATCAGCGCCCCGTCGCCGCAGCCGACATCCAGCACCCTGCTGCCAGTCGCCACCGACCGGAAGATCACCGCCAGGTCGGGCCGGAGCGCAGTCACCCCCTCAGCCATGCAGGAAGCCTGCGACCACCCGGTCGAGTGCAGGAACGTCGAGCAGGAAGCTGTCGTGCCCATAGGGGGCCGCCAGTTCGACGAAGCTGACCGGCGCGCCCGCCGCATTCAGCGCATGAACGACATGGCGGGATTCCGCCGTGGGATACAGCCAGTCGGTATCGAAACTGACGAGGCAGAAACGGCTTTGCGCGCCCCGCCCTTCCCCGGCAAATGCATGGGCAAGCTGGCCGCCATGTTCTTCCGCGAGGTCGAAATAATCCATCGCCCGGGTGATATAGAGGTAGGAATTGGCATCGAAGCGCCGGGTGAAGCCGCTGCCCTGATACCGCAGATAGCTTTCGACCTGGAAATCCGCATCGAAGCCGAAGCCCACCACGTCGCGGTCCTGCAGGCGGCGGCCGAACTTGGCGGTGAGGCCGTCTTCCGACAGATAGGTGATATGCGCCGCCATGCGGGCCACGGACAGGCCGGAGTCCGGCGCGCGACCGGTGCCGTAATAAGCGCCCTGCTGCCAGTCCGGATCCGCCATGATCGCCTGCCGGCCAAGCTCGTGAAAAGCGATGTTCTGCGCCGAATGGCGGCTGGAGGTGGCAATAGCCAGCACGCGTTCGGCCCGGCCGGGGAAATTCGCCGCCAGGCTTAGCGCCTGCATCCCGCCCATCGACCCGCCGACCACGCTGTGCAGCCGGTCTATGCCCATCTCGTCCAGCATGGCGACCAGCGCGCGCACCATGTCGCGGATGGTGATGACAGGAAAACGCATGGCGTAAGGCTCGCCGTCAGCGGCAAGGCTGGCAGGTCCGGTGGAGCCGAGGCAGCTGCCGATCACATTGGCGCAGATGACATGAAATCTGTCCGTATCCACCGGCAGCCCCGGCCCGACCATGCGCGCCCACCAGCCGGGCTTGCCGGTGCGCGGGTGCGTGCTGGCGACATATTGATCGCCGGTCAGCGCATGGCAGATCAATATGGCGTTGTCGCGCGCCGCCGACAGATGACCGTAGGTTTCATAGGCCATCGTCACGCGGGTGAGGCTTTGCCCGCTGTCCAGCGCCAGAGGCTGCGAAAGGCCAAGCGAATTGGGCGCGTCAGTCGCGCCTTTGCCGGCTTCTCCGCCGTGATCGAGGGGTGTTTCGAGGCCCATTACCGGGCAGCGATTGGGGCAGCGCGTGCGGGCTGTCAATTCCGCTGCACCGGCGCTATCGGCATCGGTCATGACCAGCACGAGCGAAACCGGCCCTGTCGCCAAGCCCTGGATCCGCGCGATCCACGCCTATGTTCCAGGCAAGTCAAAGGCCGCCGACGGGCGCGAGCTGATCAAGCTGTCGGCCAATGAAAATCCGCTCGGCACCGGCGCGGCGGCGCGCGAGGCACTGGCGCAGCCGAGGCGCACAGAAATTTACCCCGACCCCGGTGCGACGGCACTGCGCGAAGCCATCGGCGACCGCCACGGCATCGATCCGGCCCGCGTCGTCTGCGGCACCGGATCGGACGAATTGCTCAATCTGGTGGCGCAGGGCTATGCCGGGCCGGGCGACGAAGTGCTGTTCGCCCGCTACAGCTTCGCTGTCTACGACATAGCGGCGCGGCGCTGCGGGGCTACGCCGGTCGAGGCGGCGGACCGGGACTATGCCGCCGATGTCGATGCGTTGATCGCGGCGGTCACGGACGCTACGCGCGTCGTCTTCCTCGCCAATCCCAACAACCCCACCGGCAGCTATCTTCCCCGCGCCGAGCTGGAGCGACTGCACGCCGCCCTGCCGCGCGACGTGGTGCTGGTGGATGACCAGGCCTATGCCGAATATCTGGATGACACCGAAGACGACGGCGGCATGGCTCTGGCCGCCGCGCATGAAAACGTGCTGGTCACGCGGACATTTTCCAAGATCCACGGGCTGGCGGGCGAACGTATCGGCTGGGCGACCGGAGCACCCGGCCTGATCGACACGCTGAACCGCATCCGCGGCCCGTTCAACGTCACTGCAACGGGGCAGGCGGCGGCGACGGCGGCCATCGGCGACGATGATTTCGTGCGACACTCGCGCGAGCACAATCGGCGCGAACTGGCGCGGTTCGCCGCGCGTATGGAGGCGCTTGGCAATCACGGCCTGCGCCCGCTGCCCAGCAAGGCCAATTTCCTGCTCATCCTGTTCGAAGGCGCGCTGAGCGCAGAGGCGGCGCAGGAGGGGCTGGCGCGGATCGGCTATGCGACCCGCTGGCTGCCCGGCCAGGGATTGCCGCAGGGGCTGCGTATCACCATCGGCGAGCGCGACCAGATGGACGAGATTGCCGCCGAACTTGCGCGGATGGCGCAGGCGGCTGGCTAGGGTGCCGGGTTCAGTGCGTTGATCGCGTCCTGCACCTGGCGTTCGACCTCGGCGCGCGGCAGGCCGGGCGGAATGGCCTCGCCGAAGCGATATGTAATGATGCCGCTGCGTTTCCAGCGCCGGTGATACAGTGGCCCGCTGTCGACCGCGACCGGGATCACCGGCAGGGCCAGCAATTTGTACAATCCCGCAAAACCCGACTGCAATGGCCTGCGCTGCCCGTGCGGCGTGCGGGTGCCTTCTGGGAACAGCACCAGCGGCCGCCCGTCGACGATCCGCGCCTGCGCCTCGCGGAGCATGGTCCGCAGGGCCTTTGCGCCCGCCTCGCGCTCCACCGGCACCAGCCCATAGGCAAGCGCCGCCCTGCCCCAGCCAGGGATGGCGAACAGTTCCGCCTTGGCGAAGGGCGCGGGCAGGTCGAACAGGGTCGGTGCATCGATCGCCTCGAAGAAGCTTTCATGCTTCATCACGTACAACGCCGGATCGCTGCTGGCGCGCCCCTCGACCCTGACGCGGATGCCGAGCAGATAGCGCGCGCAGAACCGGTGCCAGCCCGTCCAGCCATGCACGCCGGCGCGAATGAACCTTGCGCCGAAAGGGATCATCGCCGCCGTGAACAGGACGAACAGGGCCGAACCCAGGTAAAAGACCGGATAGAAAAGAAGGCTGCGAAAAATGGCCATTAGCTGTCCTGAACGATGGCCACGATACGGCTGGCCAGTAATTTATGATATTCGAGGAACAGCGTATGGAGTGTCGGTTCCGAAGGCACGGCATCGCGCAGCAGGATGATGTCGGTGGGGATCCGGCGCGCGAGTTCGTTCGCGGCGCGGCGCATGTGCCAGTCCGTCGTGACAAGGCGCAGGCTTTCCACCTTGCGCATGGCGAGCCATTTCGCCGTTTCCGCAGCGTTTCCCCTGGTATCCACGGCAAAGAAGCCGAGCGTGATGCAGCATTCCATCAATTCTTCCGGCACCTCGAAGCTGCTCGCGAATTCATCCGGCGTCACGTCCCGGTCCACCCCGGTCACGAGCATTTCATCCGCCAGCCCCGCCTGCACGATCTGCAGCCCCCGTTCGATCCGCCCGCCGCCGCCGGTCGGGACGATCACGGCATCGGTGCGGGTGCCTTCCAGCGGCTGCGGCAGGGCTGCCGCGAACCACAGGAAGCCGAGCGCCCAGATCAGGAGGATGAAGGAACAGAACCGCCGGATCATCGCGCCATTCCCGCCAGCAAGCTCACGACATCCGCCGCAGGGCGGCAAGGATCGTCAGCCGCGCCGTCAGTACTGCAATGACGATCCCCGCCAGCGGCACCGCCGCCAGCAGCAGCCAGTCCTGCCAGTGCAGCCCGCCGCCTGCCACCATGCCGGAGTCGAGCCGTGCGAATTGCTGCCCCAGCAACAGGATCGCGGCCAGCCCCAGCGCCAGCCCGACAGCCCCGCCGAGCATCGCGTCGAATGCCACGCTGCGCTGGAAGATGCGCGCGATCTGACCGTCGGTTCCGCCCAGCAGATGAACGATCTCGATCGTCGCACGATTGCCGCCGAGCGCGCTGCGGGCAGCCAGCCACACCGCCGCCGCGCTGGTCAGTCCCAGCAGCACCACCAGCGCCGCCGCGAGCCAGAGCAGCGAATTGATGGCGGAGAAAACCGGGCCGAGCCAGGCCGATTGCGCGTCGAGCCGCGCCGCCGGTGCCGCGCTGCGCAATCGTTCACGCAGCCGTTGCAGCGTCGCCGCATCGGCCGATCCGCGCAGCCGCGCATCGATCAGCGCCGGCATCGGCACGGCCCCGCTGCCGCCACCGGCACCGATATCGGCCCCCAGCCAGGGTTCGAGCAATGCCTCCAGTTCCGCTGGCGGTACGATCCTCACCGCCGATACCGACGGATCTTGTGCCATGGCGCGGGCAGCCTGACGGGTCTGCCTCTCGCGTTCCGCGGCGGAAGCCTCGACGATCTGCACGGTAATCCCCCCGGCAAGATCGGCCCTCGCATCGCTGACCAGATTGGATAGCGCGAGCCCGCCTGCCGCCGCGATGACCGTCAGTGCGATCATGATGGCGATCACCCATGGCATCGGTCCGGCCAGGCGGGCATGGGGCACCAGCTGGGCTGCACGCGTGCCGCGAAACCGCCTGTCGCCGCTCACGGCATCCCGGGCTGGCAGCGGCGGGCTTTTCACCAGGCGACCTGATTGTCGGGCGCATTGTCCCGGCGCGGCGGATAGCGCAAGGCACCCGTCGGGTCGGACAGGCGGCCCTTGTCCAGCCGCATGATGAGCGAGTCCGGCACTTTCCTGAGCAGATGCACGTCATGAGTCGCCACCACGACAGTCGTGCCAAGCCGGTTCAGACTTTCGAAGAGGCGCAGCAGCTTCAGCGCCATGTCGGGATCGACATTGCCGGTCGGCTCGTCCGCCACCAGCAGTTCGGGCCGCCCGATCACGGCCCGGGCGATGGCGACGCGCTGCTGTTCTCCGCCTGAAAGCGAGGCGGGCCGCGCCTGCGCCCGTTCGCTCAGGCCCACCCAGTCGAGCATGTCGGATACCGGCATGTGCAGATCGTCCTCCCTCACGCCGGACACGCGCAAAGGGAGCGCGACATTGTCGTAAGCCGACAGATGCGGCACCAGCCGGAAGTCCTGGAACACGACGCCGATCCGCCGGCGAAAGCCCGGCAAGCGCGCGCGCGGCAGGGTCACGGTGTCTGTTCCGAACATCGAGACCACTCCGCGCGACGGGCGCTGCGCGAGGTAGAGCAGCTTGAGCAGGGAAGTCTTTCCCGCACCGCTGGCACCGGTCAGGAAGCAGAAGCTGCCGGGGTTCAGAGTGAAGGACACGTCCGACAGCACCTCGCGATCGGTACCGTAACGCAGGCCGACATTGTCGAACCGCACGATATCGCCCGCCGCCGAACTCATGCCGAGCGATCTCGCAGGATAAGGCCGGCAAAGGCAGAGAATGGGAATGCATCGGGCATCTGCGGGCGGCTATAGCCGCGCTTGGGTGTGGAAAAAAGCCTTTGCGCGCTGGGTTCCACGGGCAGACACTTGGCAATGGGAGACATAGCGGCGTAAGGCTTTGGTCACCATGATCATCGCCTGTCCCGCCTGCTCGACGCGCTATGTCGTCCCCGACAGCGCCGTTGGCGTGGAAGGCCGCACCGTCCGCTGCGCGAAATGCCGCCACAGCTGGTTTCAGGAAGGGCATGATCTGGCCGATCGGGAAGCTGCCGCAGAACCGCCAGTGGAAAAGGATGCGGCAGAGGCTGGAGCAGTCAGCCCGCGACCGGACGATGACAGCAAGCCCGAAGTTGCAGTTGAGGATACAGGGGAAGCCGTCCGGGAAGCCGCTCCCGCTGCTTCGCCGATCGCCACGCGGGATGCCGGGCCTGCCGCACCGCCGGCAAGCCGCAGGTCGCGCCTGCCGCAGGGCCTTGCGATGCGTGACGAACCGTCCGGCGATCCTGACGACGATTTTTCGCAATTCGACTCCCGCCCCCCCTTCCGTCCCCGGCGCAATCCTCTGAAGATCTGGACCATGGCTGCGGTCTTGTTCGCCGTTCTGGCCATGGGGACACTGGCTGCGGTCAGCTATTGGGGCCTGCCGGACTGGATGCCGGTCAATCGCCCTACGTTTGCCGTCGAACAGCCGGATCTCGTGCTGGAATTTCCCGCCGATCAGCAGGACCGCCGCAAATTGCCGAACGGAACCGAATTCTTCGGGGCGAGCGGTTCGGTCACCAATATCGGCAGGGAAACGCGCGCGGTACCATCAATACTGATCGTACTGCGCGATGCCCGCGACCGCATCGTCTACAGCTGGGAAGTCGCCCCGCCGCAGCGCAGCCTGGCACCGGGTGAATCGATCACGATCAACGAAGCGGTGACCGACGTTCCCCGCGCGGCCAAATTCGCCGAGATCGGGTGGAAGCCGGACTGACGGCGGCCGCAGCCTGCGTGTCCCGGCGAAGGGGCTGAAATGGCGCTGCGGTGCATTATGGCGCTTGCAGCCACCGAAGGCCTTTGCTAATGGCGCCCGCCTACCCCGTGAAGCGCGCCCCGGCCGCTTTTCAGACTTTAGTGCGGTCGTGGCGGAACTGGTAGACGCGCAACGTTGAGGTCGTTGTGGCCGAAAGGCCGTGGAAGTTCGAGTCTTCTCGACCGCACCAAAAACTGTTTGTTTTCAAAGCTATTGAACAGGCTTTGGCACAGTTTGGCACAAATGCTTTCGATAAGCTGTGCCCAATTTTCGATCAATTTGTAGCTTAGATCGAGTTACGCGGTCGCCCTCGACGTCGATTAATGTCTGGCAGACTCTGATCGAGAACCCATTTCTCGACCAACCCTGGATGCCAACGCGGCATATCCAGTCCTGCAACTCTTGGCGGTAGCTTGTGCGGGCATTGCGACACCATACGCGCAACAGTGCTTTCTTCATAGCAGAGGTATGACGCAAGCTCCTTGGCAGTCCAGAGTTGTGAAGCCGACCCTGCAATTCGTCACTAAGTCGCGAATATCGCGATTGCGGTGCCGATAATCAGCGCAACGATACCGATCACGAGGAAGAGCGACCAACGTGGCAGATCCTGTGCGCTGATCTGCCAATCGGACAAACGGTCTTCATGGCGACCCCAGTCCGAAATCAATTTTTCCGCGTGTTCAGAAAGTATCTGGGTCTGATCCAAACAAAAATCGAGTCTGCCTAAGGCGTCACTCAACGCAGCGAAATCTGATCGCATTTCTTTAGCTAAGTCGTGCGCCAATGCCCCATCGTTCATGAAGCGTGCATTTAAATCCTGATGTGTTCGGCACGCAATATGGATAAGTAGAGCAGTTAAAAACATCATTGGATCATCAGAGCCGAGATAGGGAAGTGCCCGGGCAAATTGATGACGCTCGAGCATAGTTGGCTGGCAATGGAAATGCTTCAGCCAGTAAGACGAAATTTCGTCCCTATAATATTCAGGTGTGGACATAGACCCCCTCCATCATCAGGTTGAGAATTTCTAATTTACTTAGGTTTCATGGACAAAGGGTATCCAGAGTTTGATTGAAGCGAGGGCGACGAAGCCAAGGTAGGATTCTTTGGTTTTGTCGTAGCGAGTGGCGACCCGGCGCCAGTTCTTCAGCTTGTTGAACAGCCGCTCGACCA
>NZ_JABASZ010000016.1 GCF_012979275.1 Pseudopontixanthobacter vadosimaris | reverse complement strand
GGTTGCGCGCAACCGCCGCACCCCGGCCAACTCCGCAGCGCAGCGCCGCGCCTGCTGCTGCCAAACCAGCACCCGCGCGAACCGCTGCTGCGAAGCCGGCGGCAAGTCCCCCGAAACGAAGCGGCGGCAGCCGGATCGGCAGCGATTTCCTGCCCGGCGCCGGAACCAGCGAGACCAGCAACGAAACCCGCAGTGTGGCGGCAGCCTTCGGCGCGACCGAACAGGCGGCATTGTCCGCAGCGATAAACCGGCAGCTGAAGCCGCATTGGCGCGCGCCGCAGGGGGTGGATGCCGATCAGCTGGTGACGGTGCTTACCTGGGAATTGAACGAGAACGGTTCCCTGAAGGGCCGGCCCCGCGTGGTGAGCCAGAGCGGCATCAATGATTCCAACCGCCCGCAGGCGGAGCTTCATGCCGAACAGGCGATCCGCGCAGTGCAATTGGCAGCGCCTTTCAATCTGCCGTCCGAATTCTACGACAAATGGAGGCGCATCCGTGACTGGCGCTTCGACAGAAGGCTGTAAGATTATGAAGAAGCTGACAATCCTCCTCCTTTCGGCAGCAGCGTTCCATGCCATGCCGGCCATGGCGCAGGATCTGGGCCAGGCGCCGCCGCCCGACGGCACGGTGGAAACGCTGGAAGAAGAAACCTCCGGCCTCTCGGGCAGCGTCACCGACGACACCGCGTGGCAGGATCTCAGTATCGTCATTCCCGGCTTCGCGACCGACCGGAACGCGGACACGGCAGCGAATGCCAGCGGCACCGCGGCTTTGGGGAAGGAAATAGCCCGCGTAGTCTTCAACGATCTGCGGAATAACGGCCTGTTCGAACCCGTCGGGCCCGATGCCCTGCCGCAGCCGTCCTACAGCCAGATTACCGCCCCTTCGTGGCCGGTCTGGGGCAATCGCAACGCCCAGATGCTGATCCAGGGGTATGTACAGGCGGGCGCCGACGGTCGGCTGACCGTCGGCTGCTACCTGTATGACGTGGCCTTGCAGGACGAACTCGCCCGCGCAGGATGGGTCGTGCAGCCGGGCGACTGGCGGCGCGCTGCGCATAAATGCGCCGATCTTGTCTATGGCCGCCTGTCGGGCGAAGACCCGTTCTTCGACAGCCGCATCGCCTATATCGCCGAAACCGGGCCGAAGGATAACAGGACCAAGCGCCTCGCCATCATGGACAGCGATGGTGCCAATCACCGATTCATCACGACGGGCCGTTCCACCGCGCTGACGCCGCGATATTCGCCGGATTACCGCCAGCTTACCTATCTCAGCTATGTCGACGGCAACCCGCGCATCTATGTCTATGACATCGGCACCGGGCGGCAGACATTGGTGACGGAAAGCGCCAACCCGACCTTCGCGCCCCGCTGGTCGCCCGATGGACGCTTCATCCTCTATTCCATGGCGGTGAACGGCAATACCGACATCTACCGGGTGCCGGCGACCGGCGGCACCAGCACCCGTCTGACCGACACCCCGGGGATCGATATCGGCGGATCCTATTCGCCCGATGGCAGCCGCATCGTGTTCGAAAGCGACCGGTCGGGCAGCCAGCAGATCTATGTGATGAATGCCGACGGATCGGGTCAGCGCCGCCTCAGCTTCTTCGGCGGGCGCGCGGCTACGCCTGAATGGAGCCCGCGCGGCGACCAGATCGCCTTCACGCATATCGGCGGTAATTTCCGCATCGCGGTCATGAACCCCGATGGAAAGAACATCCGCTATCTGACCAACAGCTGGCAGGACGAGGCGCCGACCTGGGCACCAAATGGCCGGATCGTGCAATTCTTCCGGACCGAGCGCGGTTCGGGCGATACGGCGCTGTGGCAGGTGGACCTGACCGGCACCAACGAACGCCGCCTGGCCACTCCGGCCGACGCGTCCGACCCATCCTGGGGACCGATACTGCCCTAGCATCATTGCATTGACACCGGGTCTGCAAACCAGAAGAGTTTCTGATCCAAACAGGAGGTAGCACGAATGAATACCCGCATTGCCATCATCGCTCTTTCGGCTGGCGCATTGGCGCTTGGCGCGTGCAAGAAGGATCCGCCGGAGTCGTTGCCGCCCGAACCGCTGCCGACCACGGCCAACAACACGCCCGCGACCGATCCGAATGCGGGGATGAGCGGACCCGGTACGCAGAGCCATTTCGAACAGATGGTCAATGGTCAGAACGTGATCTATTTCGATACCGATCGCTACAATATCGACAGTGCCGATGCCGCCGCCCTGCAGATGCAGGCCCGCTATCTGGCACAATATCCGAACGTCACCGTGACCGTCGAAGGTCATGCCGACGAACGCGGCACGCGCGACTACAACCTCGCCCTGGGCGAACGCCGCGCTAATTCGGCCAAGAACTATCTGGTCAGTCTGGGCGTGCCCACGGCCCGTGTGCGTACCGTCAGCTATGGCAAGGAACGCCCCGTGGCGCTGGGTTCCAACGAACAGGCATGGGCGCAGAACCGCCGCGCCGTCACGGTCGTGGTGAACTGATCGCCGTGTGACATGACGCAGGGGCGCGGCAGTTCCGATCGCCGCGCCCCTGAAGTTTTCAGCCGCCGCGCCGAACCCATGCTGCGGCAGGCCGAGGTGGCGGTGGAGCGGATTTGCGCCTATGGGATCGGCCATGCATTTCAGGACAGATGATTGATGGCCGGCCGGTCGAACGATTGGGGTTTTCCGCGCTGGCGCAGCTATGGCTCCAGCCGCGAAGCGACGACGGTGCGCATTTGCGACCGCCACAATTGTGAGGAAAAGGGCGATTGTCCCGCCCCGAAAAGCCCGAACAGCCCCGACCGCTGGTATTTCTGCCAGAGACACGCTGCCGAATATAATCGCGGCTGGGACTATTTCGAAGGGCTGGACAAGGAAGCTGCCGCGGCGCGCGCCAAGAGCGAGCAGAGCGAAAATGCCGGTTATGCCGAAGCACAGCATTATGGCTGGGGCGGTTCCGGCGACGGTACGCGCAGTTCCGACGAGTTGCTGGCGCTCGAGGTGCTGGAACTGGGCACCGATGCGGATTTCGAAACCGTAAAAAAAGCCTGGCGCAACAAGGCGAAGGCGGTTCACCCCGATGTAAAGCCCGGCGATGCCGAAGCGGCGAAGCAGTTCCAGACCTTTCAGGTCGCCTATGAAGTGCTGAAGCAGGCCGAGGAACGGCGGGAGTGGAAGGGTTAGGCAGACCTGAAAAGGGGCCTGCTTCGCAGCAGACCCCCTTGCAGGCTTGATCGGCCGTAGCGTTCAGACCGCTTCGAGCGCCTGCTCGAAATCAGCGATGAGATCGTCGGCATCCTCGATACCGATAGAGATACGCACAAGGCTGTCGGTGATGCCCAGCTCCTGACGGCGTCCGTGGGCAACCGAAAGGTGAGTCATCGAAGCGGGGTGACTGGCCAGCGTCTCCGTTCCGCCGAGGCTGACCGCCAGCTTGGCGATCTTCAGGCTGTCGAGGAACCGGAAGCAGGCGTCTTCCCCGCCCTTGAGGAACAGGGAGAATGTTGATCCTGCCCCCAGGCAGTGACGATCGTAGATGTCCTGCTGGCGTTCGTCCCTGATCATGCCGAGGTAGCCCAGACCATCCACTTTCGAATGATCCTGCAGGAAAGCGCAGACCTTCTCGGCATTTTCGCCAGCCCGCTGCATCCGCAATTCGACGGTCTCGAGGCTGCGGAGCAACATCCAGGCGGTGTTCGGATCGCAGATGCCGCCCATGGTGTTGCGCAGGGCGCGCACCGGGTCCATCCACTTCTTCGCGCCGCCGATACTGCCCGCGACGAGGTCGGAATGGCCGCCGACATATTTGGTCAGCGAATAGACGACGATATCGGCCCCGTGCTGCAGCGGGCGCTGCCAGAGCGGCCCGAGGAACGTGTTGTCGATGGCGATGGGAACACCGTTGTCGTTACCGCCGAATGCCGCGTCGCGTGCGTCCTTCACCGCCTCGATATCGACAAGGGCGTTGGTGGGATTGCCGGGGCTTTCAAGATAGATCATCGCGACCTTGCCGCCCTGATCCGTTGCCTGCTTGCCCGCCTTGGCCAGTACCGCATCCAGTTCCTCGCGCGTGGCGCCGGCGGGGAAATCCACATAGGTGACACCGAACTTGCTCAGAACCTTGGCGATGAAACCCTCGCTGGCGGCGTAAAGCGGCCCGGAATGGACAATCACATCGCCGGCCGAACAATAGGCCAGCATCAACACGCAAATCGCGGTCATGCCGCTGGAGAAGCACAGCGCATCTTCCGCGCCGTCCCATATGGCGAGCCGATCTTCCAGGATTTCCTGATTTGGACCGTTGAAACGGGAATAGACCAGCCCTTCGGCACCGCCGGGCCGCTGGCCGGTGATCCCTTCGAAATGCCGCTTGCCCGCAGCAGCGCTTTCGAAAGCGAAGGTGGAGGTAAGAAAAATGGGGGCCTTCAGCGACCCTTCGGAAAGTGCCGGGTCGTAACCATGGCCCATCATAAGCGTGCTGGGCTTCACCTGGCGGCCGGCGATGGTGGTGATTTCGGGTTTGGGCTTGCGGCGCGGGGTCGGGGTTTCCGCGGCATCGACAGCATCGGTCATGTCGGAGGCTTCCTTGCAATTTCCCCCAGGAAGGCGGGGGTGGATGGTTAGGGGCGGCTGAGGGGCGACCGGGGCTCCTGACCTCCGCAGGAACGCATCTTCGCCACGCGCTTGACTGTCACGGCGATTAATTCCGGATGCGCAGCTTTACAACCACAGAACCGGCCCGGGTGCCGGCAAAAAATTCGAATGCGCTGGCAGGAGGCTATCATGCGACGCGCTGCCACAGCTTCTGAAACAGATCAGGCCCCCCCGCCGTCGGAGCACTACACTCGACCATAGAAGGATGATTGCATGAAGATTCGCAATCTACTGGCGCCGCTGGCCGCAGTCTCGCTGGCTGCCAGCCCGGCTGCTGCACAAACCGTCCAGCGCGATGCCGCACCGGTATCGGCCGAAGACGAACTGTCCGGCAGTTCGGCAACCATTCCCATTCTCTTCGCCCTGATCGTGGTCGGCATCACATTCCTGATCGCCAATGGTGATGACGACGACAATTTCATCAGCGTCTGATCAGTCGGCCTGACGAATAAAAGGCGCGCCGTTGCGGCGCGCCCTCTTATACATGCAGAAAACTCGCCTGCAACATGATCGCCGCTGGAACAACCATATCGCAGCCATCCGGCGCTTATTTCGGTGAGAGCACCATCAGCATCTGACGGCCTTCGAGCCTGGGAAAAGCTTCGACCTTGGCCGTTTCCGACGTGTCGTCCTGCACCCGCTTCAACAAATCCATACCCAGGTTCTGATGCGCCATCTCGCGACCGCGGAACCGCAGCGTCACCTTCACCTTGTCGCCATTATCGATGAACTTGTGCACATTCCGCATCTTCACGTCATAATCATGCGTGTCGATATTGGGCCGCATCTTGACCTCTTTGATGTCCTGCGTCTTCTGCGACTTGCGGGCGGCATTGGCCTTCTTCTGCGCTTCGAAGCGGTGCTTGCCGACATCGAGGAACTTGCAGACCGGCGGATCGGCATTCGGCGATACCTCGACCAGGTTGAGGCCGACGCCGGCCGCCTGTTCGATCGCTTCGCGCGTGTACATCACGCCGACATTCTCGCCGGTTTCATCGATGACGCGGACCTTGTCGGACTGGATCATGTTGTCGTAGCGCGGGCCGCTCTTGATGGGCGGTTGCATGGTGCGCCGGGGTGGACGGGCTATGGGGCAGTCTCCTGAAATTGCCGTTTTGTAGGCCGCCGATATAGGGAGCCTTGCGCCATTGCGCCAGTGTTCAGTTGCACCCCTGTTCTTATTGCGTCAGGCGGCGGCTCGCCACAGGGGGAACTGCACCAGCCGCCCTGCTGCCGGCAATACCGCATCGATCTGAGAGGCAGGCTGCATCGCCTGCAGAATGGCGGGGTCGGCGGCATCCATCCCACCGGTCAATGCGCCGAAAGCGGGCAGGATCATCCGCCCCGAACCCCTCGCGTCACGGCTGACGACCGTACAGGCCCGCCGTATCCTGCGCCGGCGAACCGAAACTTCGAGGCGCGGGTGGTAATGTCCGGAAAGCTCGGGACGCGATTCGCCCTTCAGGGCACGGTGGCGGAGAACCACGCCGTCGATCAGCAGTTCATCCGCCATTGTGCCGCCGGCTTTCACCTCCGCCGCCTTGCCTTCGGCATCTTCATCGTGGTTTCCGGTGATCCAGACCCAGTCGACGATCCGCGTCAAGGCGGCCAGCATCCCGGCGGCGTGCGGTTCCAGCCGGTCCGTGCCGCCTGCATCGTGGAAATTGTCGCCAAGAGTATAGACTCGCCGTGCGCCGGATTCGCGGATCGCCAGTGCGACTCTCTCCAGCGTTTCGCGGCTGTCATAGGGCGGCAGCATCTGCCCGTGCCTTGCGAAAAAACTGGCTTTTTCCAGATGCAGATCGGCCACCAACAAGGCATTTTCCCGCGGCCAGAAGACCGCGCGGCCCGTGGTCAGCAGGAATTCCTGATTGGCGAACGAAAGGGGAACCATTCGTCCCACTTGCCGCAAGGCCAAACAGGTGGCAAGCCAAAAGCATGACGACAGGCGACTCCCCCCCACCCGACGACTCCGCCGATCCGGCGACCGATAGCCGCACGGCCCAGGCCCGCGCCTGGTTCGAGGATCTGCGAACCCGTATCTGCACTGCCTTCCAGACGATCGAACAGGAGCAGGGCAGCGACGCGCGATTCGACTTTTCCGAATGGCACCGGGAGGAGGAAGGCAATCCGACCCCCGGCGGCGGGGTGCGCGGCGTGATGAAGGGCAAGGTCTTCGAGAAGGTCGGCGTCAATGTCTCGACCGTACATGGCAATTTCGCGCCGGAATTCGCCGCCAGCGTGAATGGCGCCAGTGCTGAGAATCCGGGCTTCACCGCCACCGGCATCAGCCTGGTCGCCCACATGGCCAACCCGCGGGTGCCGGCGGTACATATGAACACCCGCTATCTGACGACGGGCAAGGCATGGTTCGGGGGCGGGGCCGACCTCAACCCGCCGATCCCCTATGAAGACGATACGGCGGAATTCCACGCCGCCTTCCGTGCGGCCTGCGCGGCGCATAATCCCACCTATTATGACCGGTTCAGCAAATGGGCGGACGAGTATTTCTACATCCCCCACCGCCAGTGCCATCGCGGCGTGGGCGGGATCTTCTACGACCACCTCGAATGCGAGGACGACGCGGCTTTCGAGCGGCACTTTGCCTTCACCCGCGATGTGGGGGAGGCATTCCTTTCGGTCTTCCCGCGCATCGTCCGGCGACGGATGGACAGCGATTTCGATGAAGTGGACCGTCAGCGCCAGCTGGAATGGCGGGGCCGTTACGCCGAATTCAACCTCGTCTATGACCGCGGCACCCTGTTCGGCCTCAAGACCGGTGGCAATATCGACGCCATCCTGATGAGTCTGCCGCCGCACGCTGTCTGGAACTGAGCTTCAGCGATATTTCATGTTCCTGCCTGCATGCCGGGCAAGAACCCTTCCGGAGATTTCCATGCGTTTCGCCCCTCGTTCCATTGCTGGCGCCCTGACCCTGCTTCTTGCCTCGACTGGTTGCACGACAATGCCTGCTGGGTCGCAGAACGCCATGCAGACGGCAACCGTGGATAGGGCGATGGTCGCCCCCATCCTGACCAGCGCGGATGCCGTGGACGAGCTGAGTTTCGCGCAGCCGCAGATCGCGCGGGTGACGCATGTCGATCTCGACCTCGATCTCGACTTCGCGAACCGCAACCTGGGCGGCACGGCGGTCCTCGACATCACGGCGCGACCCGGCGCGGACGAGATCATCCTCGACAGCGATGGTCTGCGGATCGCTTCCGTGACCGACAGCGCCGGCAAGGCGCTGCCCTTCACCGTTGGCGAACGGGTGGAGGGCAAGGGAGAGCCGATCACCATCGCCATCGGCGATGCGCGGCAGATCGCCATCCGCTACGATGCGGCGCTGGATGCAGGCGCTTTGCAGTGGCTTGCGCCAGAACAGACCGCCGGGGGTGAGCATCCGTTCCTGCTCAGCCAGGGGCAACCGACGCTGAACCGCACCTGGATCCCGACGCAGGACAGCCCCGGCATTCGCCAGACCTGGGAAGCCCGCGTGAGCGCACCCGAACCGCTCAACGTGGTGATGTCCGGCCTCAGTGGCGGCGAACCTGTGGCCGCGCCGGGCAACAGGCTTATCTTCACCTTTGCGATGGACAAGCCGGTCGCACCCTATCTGATCGCGATTGCGGCAGGGGATATCGAATTCCGCGCGCTTGGCCCGCGCACCGGCGTCTGGGCCGAACCTGCAATCATCGACCGCGCTGCCCATGAACTGGCCGATACCGAACGCATGGTCGCCGCCGCGGAAGATCTTTACGGTCCCTATCGCTGGGGCCGCTACGACATGATCGTCCTGCCGCCCAGCTTCCCCTATGGCGGCATGGAGAACCCGGTGATGACCTTTCTGACGCCGACCTTCATCGCCGGCGACCGTAGCCTGACCGGCCTCGTCGCGCATGAACTGGCGCATAGCTGGTCGGGCAATCTGGTCACCAATGCCAACTGGACCGACAGCTGGCTGAACGAGGGCGTGACTTCCTATTTTGAAAACCGCATCGTCGAGGAGATCTACGGCGAGGAACGCGCCGACCAGGAAGCGGCGCTCAGCTTTGCCGCGATCGAGAATACACTGGCCGAGGTCGGCATGGATGCGCCCGGAACAGCCCTGCACCAGCCGGTGAATGCCGATCCGGTCGGCAGCGCCATCGTCTATGACAAGGGTGCTTATTTCCTGCGCACGGTCGAAAGCATCGTCGGGCGCGAACGCTTCGATGCCTGGTTGCGGCAGTGGTTCGACAGCCACGCCTTCCAGCCCGCCACATCCGCCATGCTGCTGGAGGATATGCGCCGCAATCTCCTGCGGGGCGCGGCCGAGGCGCAGCGCCTGCAACTGGCCGAATGGATCTACGAACCCGGCCTGCCCGGCAATGTCGCGCGGCCCGATCCCGCAGCCTTTGCCGAGGTGGACGCCGCCGCAGGCGCCTATGCCGCGAAGCGCCGCCTGAACAGCGACGCCTGGGCGGGCTGGTCCTCCGCCGAAAGGCAACGCTTCCTGGCCGAGATACCCCGCGATCTTACCGACGCGCAGCTTGCTGCGCTGGATCGCGCGCTCGGCCTGTCGGCATCGGGGAACAATGAAGAGCTGTTCCTCTGGCTCGATCTGGCGCTCGCCAATCGCTACGATCCGGCGGTGCCTCTGGCGGAACGCTTCCTGGCGCAGGTCGGGCGGCGCAAATTCGTCGCGCCCCTGTTCGAAACACTGATGGAGCAGGATGAATGGGGCCAGCCCATCGCCCGGCGGATCTACGCCAGGACCCGCTCCGGCTATCATTCCGTGACGACCGGAACCGTGGATGCATTGTTGCAGCCGAAGGGCTGAAAACGGGAATTCGCTGCGCAAATTCGCAGGGCAGGGCGCATTAGCGCTTGCCCTGCGGCGTGCAATGATCACATTTAGCAATGATGCTGCGCCAGTATGAATTAGTCGAGAAGGTCAAGGAATATGACCCGGACGCGGACGAAGCTCTGCTGAACCGGGCCTATGTCTATACGGTTCAGAAGCACGGCAGCCAGAAGCGCGCCAGCGGCGATCCCTATTTCAGCCATCCGGTCGAAGTGGCCGGGCTGATGACCGACCTGAAGCTCGACCAGGAAACGATCATCACCGCGCTGCTCCACGATACGGTGGAGGATACGCTCGCCACGATCGAGGATGTGGAGCATAATTTCGGGCCGGAGGTGGCCCGGCTGGTCGATGGGGTAACCAAGCTGTCGAAGATCGACGCCATGCCCGAAGACGAGCGGGCGGCCGAAAATCTGCGAAAGTTCCTGCTTGCCATGAGCGAGGACATCCGCGTGCTGCTGGTCAAGCTGGCCGACCGGCTGCACAATATGCGCACGCTGCATTTCATCAAGAAGCCGGAGAAGCGCCAGCGCATCGCGCGCGAGACGATGGAAATCTATGCGCCGCTCGCCGAACGCGTCGGCATGTATGAATATATGCGCGAGATGCAGGCGCTGGCCTTCGAACAGCTGGAGCCGGAAGCCTATGCCACCATCACGGGCCGGCTGGAGCAGATTCGCAACCAGGATGGCGGGCAGGTCGATGCCATCGCGCTCGCCATCAAGCAGGCGCTGAGCGAAGCGGACCTGAATGTCGAGGTCTCGGGGCGCGAGAAGCAGACATACTCGATCTGGCGCAAGATGGCCGAACGGCACGTCAGCTTCGACCAGGTGAGCGACATCATGGCGTTCCGCATCCTGTGCGAGGACGAGATCGATTGCTACCGTGCCATGGGCGTCCTGCACAAGACCTGGCAGTTCATCCCCGGCCGGTTCAAGGATTACATCTCCACGCCGAAGAACAACGGCTATCGCAGCCTGCACACGGCGCTGATGTATGAAAATTCGATGCGGGTGGAGGTGCAGATCCGCACCAGGGAGATGCACCGCACCAATGAATTCGGGCTGGCGGCGCATTGGGCCTACAAGCAGGGCGAACGACCCGACGGGCAGGTCGGATGGCTGCGCGACCTGATCGAGATCGTGGATGCCAGCCACGATGCGGAGGAACTGCTCGAACATACCCGCATGGCGATCTATCAGGACCGCATCTTCGCCTTCACGCCCAAGGGCGGGCTGTTCCCGCTGCCCAAGGGCGCGACGCCGGTGGATTTCGCCTTTGCCGTGCATACCGATCTCGGTGCCCACACCGTCGGCGCCAAGATCAACGGACGGCACATGCCGCTACGTACGCCGCTGAACAATGGCGATGTTGTCGAGATCATCAAGGGCGGCGATGCGCAGCCGCAATTGTCTTGGCTGGGCTTTGTCGTCACGGGTAAGGCGCGGGCCGCCATTCGCCGTTCGGTGCGCCTGAAGGAGCGCGCCGAGGTCGCCGAACTCGGCACCAAGCTGTTCGACGAGATCGCGGCGCGCCTGCCCACCCGCATCGGAAAGAAGGCGACCCGCGCGGCTATTAAGCGGCTGGGCCTCGAGGACGAGGAAGCGCTGATGTATGCCATCGGCGCGGCCAAGCTGGACGACCGCGAGGTGATGGAGGCGCTGGTGCCGGGCAGCACGGCCAATCTGGCCGAAGAGCCGGACTGGCCGCAGCAGGACCGCGTCATCTCGATCAAGGGGCTGACCGCCGGTGTCGGTTTCCACCTTGCCGAATGCTGCCACCCGGTGCCCGGCGACCGGATCGTGGGGCTGCGAAAAGCGGGCGAAGGGGTCGAGGTTCACACCATCGACTGCCTGCAACTGGCCAGCGGGATCGATGCCGACTGGCTCGACCTGTCATGGGGGCGGCGTTCGCATGGCGCATTGGGGCGGATGCGGGTCATACTCTACGACAGGCCGGGTACATTATACGAGATGGCAGGGATTTTCGCCAAGAACCTGGCGAATGTCATGGCGCTGGAACAGGTCACCCGCGACACCCCGTTCCAGACCTATGAGGTGGAACTGGAGGTGCAGGACCTGGCACATCTGACCCGCATTACCAGCGCCCTGCGCGCCAGCGACGCGGTGGCGCAGGCCGAGCGGATCTAACCCGCGCCTGCCTGCCGCACCGGCACGGGGATGTTGCAGATGTCGGCGCCGCCTGCCGGTTTGATGAAAAACGGATCGCGGCGATTGGCCCGCGCATCGGCATAGTTTGCGAAGCTGGCGCTCTCGGTGGAGAGATATTCGAACGCCGGACGTTCGCTTTCGGGCAGATCGGCGGCCAGTCGGACAGACCGGATCGGCACCCGCTGTGCCGGATCTTCGTAGAAGCTCAGATCGCCGGTGCCGCGCGGCAGGCTGGACAGATGTTCGATCCCCTCGACCACGCGGCCAACCAGCGCGATGTTGCGGTCGAGGTGGCGCGGGGCATGGCCGATGACGGTGTAAAGTTCCGCGCCGGACCCTGCATCGGGAGAATAACCGCGTCCCACGCCCACCATGCCATAGCAATGAACGGGCCACCGGCTCAGCCTTCGCGTGTTTTCATCGATCTCGAAGGCGAACGGCCATCCTGCGTCGAACCCTGCCCAATCCGCATAGCTGTCGACCAGCGACTGCTTCGGGTGCCATAGAACGATCGCCCCTTCTGCTCCTGCTGTCGAGATTTGCAGATACTGCTTCGCACCGATCGGATTCAGATCGCCCGGAAGGGCGCGCGCCCTTGCCGCATCTTCCGCATCCGCATCGCCCCATTGCACGACGTAATTGTCCTGTACGCGATTGATGCTGACACCGTCGTACCAGCCAGCCCGCGCGAGGATTCGGATGTTTTCAACCCAGGGCTGGCTGAACGGTGGCGGCATCAGCTGGATGACGACGCGCCGATCATTGCCGTCCCGATCGGGCGCAAGCTCCATGACGAGCAAATCCTCGGCGGAAATCGCCTGCCAATCCGCCGCGGGAGCCGCAGCGACGATGGCATTGGGCGAAGGGGCATCCTGCGCCGGCGCGGCGCTGGGGAGAAGGGCGATGGCGAGGGCGGACACGGTGAGAAGATGGTTCATCGTCTCGCATCGTGCCACTGCCTGGCGCATTCGAAAAGACCCTCTCGGAAATAGCTGGCCGAGCGCGCTTGCCATCGGGCCAGCGCGCGGCTAGGGCGCGGCTCGCAAAGGCATGCGGAGCGGTGGCCGAGTGGTCGAAGGCGCACGCCTGGAAAGTGTGTAAAGGGGCAACTCTTTCGTGGGTTCGAATCCCACCCGCTCCGCCAGTTGCGCTTGCCATAGCGCGTCATACCATGCCAAAATCTGTTGGAAATCCGGCGTTCTGTCCAAATCAGACAGGCGCTTTGTGCCATACCGTGCCACCAATGCGCGACCTCATCGGGGTATCGGCGGTGGCGCGATGCGTTGCCGTTCATCGGCTCAGTTCCGATTTCGTCGATAGACGCCGCGAAGAGAACGCTGTCGATGCACGTCAGCGCGGGTTAGGCCGGCATGGACGGCGAATTCTTCCGCTCCGACCAGACCTTCAGCCTTGCGGCACTTCACGCTTGTCTCGAACAGCTTGCGCAACAGATCGCTGCCGCGGAACCCAAGTTGCAGTCATTTTGATTGATCGGATTCCCGTTCCGGAAGCCGGCGACAGGATGGGTCATGCAGCGTCAAAAACCAAATCATGCTTAGGAACAACTTCCTTTCCGGTTGTTTCGAAACGCAGGTGTGCATCCGTCGAACGCGGCCGCAACCGGCGCCTTTGCCTGGGCATGAAGAACGTCAGGGCAACCGAATGCCTGGTTCAGCAGGGCCACGGCCATGATAGAATGGGAAAAGGAACTAAACACATTATGAATGAATAATGCGCATGCAAGACCGCGAACTTGCCACTCAAACTGATCTATAGGTTGGGCCGGAACGCTGACCTTCCTTCAAGCGCCAGCTGTTTTTGGATATTTGATCCTAATCGCGATCATCCATTGACCTCCGGCTCAAGTCCGAAATTCTCGTCGACGAGCCGAACCGCCAGACCCTCGCTTTCGATCCGATTGAGGTCGGGTTCGATCGATGCCATCGGCGATTGCAGGCGGTAGACGAATTCGCCATCTGAAAACTCGCGCGTGGCCTTGCCGCGGAGCATCACGGGTATGATCCGGGTCAGCAGCTTCGTTCCAAACCCCTCGTATTCGCCCTGTTGGAACGGCTCCTCCGCTCCAGGGGCGAGCTGTTCGCGCCATTCGAGTACGAAGTAGTCCGCGTCGTGTTCGGATTCACACACCCTCCAATCGATCGATATTCCCATATCCTCCGATTGCGAAAGAGAATATTTCTGCGCATTGGTTGCGAGCTCGTGCAACGCGAGACTGATCTGCTGCGCCGCTTCGGAGCCGACCCTGACCGATGTTCCGCCGAGATCGATCCGCCCAGGGAAAGTCTGGAGCAGAGGATCGAGCTGCTCGCGTACCAGCCGTTCGAGATCTTCCGAGGCATCGCCCTCGGCGTGCTTCACCACAGTGGTTGCCTGCGCCAGCGCGCGGAGGCGGCCGACAAGAGTGTCGATGAATTCCTCCTTGGAGCCAGATTCCTTCGCGCTCCGAGCGGCGAGCGAGCTGACGACAGAGAGCAAGTTGGCGCTGCGGTGCACAGCCTCGCGCGCATGGACAGCAAGTTTGGCATTGAGCTGGCGCAATTCTTCTGTCCGGCTGGCGACCTGTTCCTCAAGCGCCGCGAGCGTTGCTTCGTGTGCAGCTACCTCCTCCTCCAATTGCGCATTGGCCTGCGCCAGCACACCGGGGGACGGAAGCGCGATCAGATCCGGTATCAGACGGAACAAGATGATCGCCGTAATCATGGAGGCCAGTCCGGTGGCGAGCTTAAGCGCGCCGATCCATGGGTAGATCGGCCACCACAGAGTCACGATGCCGGCAAGATGGGTCAATCCGCACAGCAGGATGAAGCTGGCGAATAGCACGACGAATGCCGCCGCCGGCACATCCGTGCGCTTTCGCAGGACGGTGACGAGCGCAGCCGGGATCGCCATATAGGACAGGAAGATCAGCAGGTCCGAACCGGCCCACAGCATGACCAGCCATGGTTGCCACAGCAGGCACATTCCGTGCGGCATGTAATCGCCTTACTCGATGATGTGGCGCATATATAAAGCCCTTCCACCCATGCCCGCAATTGCGTTCAGTGGGTCTTGCCGCCAATCTTGGCGGAGTGCAATTGCCAGTGAAACGAGCGAAGCGGTTTCGTCATGGTTAACCCACGGGTGCAGGAATAGCGGCGCTCTGCCTTGTCGGTTCTGCCTCGTCGATACGGCATATTGGCGCGCCCCGAAAATGCTTGCGACGCAGTTAACCGTTCCGGAGGCCTGACATGCAGCAGCTCGTGACGAGCTTCAGCCGGGCGCATATTCGCTCGAGGCGTAGATGGCGACCGGGAAATACGCGCGACCTACCCTGCAGCTGGACGGTTAGGGTTTTCGTAAACCACTGCGAATAAAGCGGCGCTATGCAGCCACCTGATCACAATGCTTTTTTGACCAACGAACAGGCCCAGCTAGCGCTCTCGCAGGGTCTCGCTGCATTCGACCCGGCGCCGGATCTCGAGTTGGACCTGCTCACGAAACTTGCCTCTCACACGTTTCGGACGGAGAGCGCCGCCATCTGTCTTGTCGATGGATATCGCCAACGGTTCACGTCTCCGCGTGGCCTTCCGGTGAGGCCCTCCCCGGCGATTGTCGCCTTTTGCGCCCGTACCATCTCCCCACGCGAGACGATGGTCGTGCTCGATGCCCGCACCGACGATAGATTTCGGAATAATCCGCTCGTAGCCGGAGATCCGAACCTCCGTTTCTACGCCGGAGCGCCACTGTTCTTGAGCTCGGGACACTGTCTGGGAGCGCTCTGCGTGATCGATTCGGCACCGCGCGCAGACTTCACAGCGGATGACGTTACCCAGCTCGAAGGCCTGGCGACAATCGCAACCAGCCTGATCGAAGCGCGGCAAGAAAAGAGGGGCGCGACAATCGCCAGCAGTGTCGTCGAGGCGACATCCGATACAATCCTGGCAAGCGACCGCGATAGGAAAATCCTCTTCTGGAACAAGGCGGCCGAGGAGATGTTCGGCTATACTCGGGAAGAGGCGCTCGGTCGAAATGTAACGCTCATCATTCCCGAAGAATTCCGTATGGCGCATACGGCGGGCTTCGATCGGGTCGCGGCCGGCGGACCGAAAAAGCTCGTAGGATCGACAGTCGAACTTGAGGCGCGCCACTCAGGTGGAGACATTTTCCCGGTCGAATTTTCGCTTGCCGAATGGGGAGACAGGGACGGTCAGGGCGGGTTTGCGGCTATCATCCGACATATTGCAAAGCGCAAGGCGCTCGAGGCCGAACGAAATCAAACGCGCGAGTTCTTCGATACGGTAGTCAGCAACCTTCCCGCACTGTTGTTCGTGAAAGATGCGCATTTACTGAAATATCTGTTCGTAAACAAGCATGCCGAACGGTTGATCGGGAAGACTGCCGAGGAGATGATCGGAAAAACCGACGGCGAGTTATTCCCTGGTGTCGGCAATGACTATGAACGTCGGGATTCAGCCGCGGCTTCCAGCACCCGCCCCTCCGTTTACGAAAGCGAATTTATCCGAAACGACGGACGGCACCTCCATATCAGGACCACGCGCATTCTGGCAGCTGGCTCCGAGCACGAGCGACAGTATCTGATCGGAATTTCCGAAGACATGACGGCCTTCCGCCACACAGAGAAGCAGAATTACAAGCTCGCTCGTTATGACACGCTTACCGGCCTGTTCAATCGCTCGAGCTTGCTCGGGCTGCTCGAAAACCTGGTAGAGAGAGGCGCCCCCTTCGCGCTGCTGAGCATCGACCTCGATCGGTTCAAGGCGGTCAACGACCAGTACGGACATCTGACCGGGGACGAGGTTCTGCGTCGGTTCGCCGCATTTCTCAAGGAGCTTGCAGCGGATGGCGAGGAATTGGCCAGGATCGGAGGCGACGAGTTCATCATAATTATCGAAGGGGAAAGATTGCGCGAGAGAGCGGCTGGATTTGCGGAACAACTGATCGAGCGAACGGCTCGGCCGATCAGGGTCGGCAAAATTCCGGCTTATATCGGAACTTCGATCGGCATCGTGATCCACCCCGATGATGGAACCGCAATCTCGAAATTGCGCGAGAATGCCGATCTCGCTCTGTATCGGGCGAAAAACGAGGGGCGCGGCCTCACGCGCTTCTTCAACGAGGATATGGACGCGGAAAGGCGCGACCGCCAGTTAATGGAAAAAGAACTCCGTCAGGCGGTCGAGAACGGCGAGATCAAACTCGCATATCAGCCGCTTGTGGAAGCCGCCACGGATAAGGTCACAAGTGTGGAAGCGCTCGCCCGGTGGGCGCACCCGCAGAGAGGATATGTAAGCCCCGAAATGTTCGTGTCGCTTGCAGAAGACTGCGGCATCATCGAACACCTCGGAAACCACGTGCTACGAACCGCATGTCTCGAGGCGCGGGGATGGCCATCGGAATTGCGCCTGGCGGTGAACCTGTCGCCGCTCCAATTCCAATCGAACAATCTCGTTGAGGCGGTGCGGAAAATCCTGGAGGAAACTCAATTCGCCCCCGGGCGGCTAATGCTGGAAGTAACGGAGCGTCTCGTCATCCAGAATGTCGAACAGACACTCGCGCAACTCGAAGGATTGCGGGCGCTCGGGATCGAAGTCGTCATGGACGACTTCGGTGTTGGTCACTCGTCACTCAACTATTTTCATCGATTTCCGTTCGACAAGGTCAAAATCGACAAATCGTTTGTTGCGGAAGTCGAAACTTCGAAAGCTGCGAAGGCAATCATCACCGCCGTCGTGGGTCTGGGCCGGCAGCTATCGATGGGGATCGTCGCGGAGGGGGTTGAAACCGAGAGTCAAGAAAAGCTGCTGGTAAAGCTCGGCTGCACTCACCTCCAGGGCTATCTGTTCAGCAAGCCGATCTCGGGAGAAGACGTCAGGAAGCTAAATCTGGAACGGTCCGGTCTAAGGGCTGCCGCCTGAAATATCTCGATGTCGATGTAGATCGCGTCGTCCGCCGTGACCCGCTTGCAATATTGCGGGTCCGGGTTGTCACTGATCCGATCAATGAAGTGCAAGGGAGTTCTTGCGTTGAGCGAAAGCCCTCCTTAATGTTGGCTGAACTACAAAAGAATTAGTTTCGCGCCGCGTGCAGTTCAGCGCGCGACAGGAGGTTGTCATCAGAAAATTCGCCGCCACGCTCTTCGTGATCGCAGCTTTGTTGCTCGCCGCCGTCCTTGTCTCGCTCGTCCCGAGCGACGCCTGGTTCATCAGAACGGTAGACCTTGTGCGAGAACCTTTGATCTATCTCGCTGCACTCCTTCTGATCGTGGTTCTGTTCGTCGGATCGAGCTGGCGCTGGGCGACGATCGGCCTTCTCGCACTGACTATTGGTCTGAACATCTGGCGACTCTGGCCCTATTCGGCGCTGGCACCGACGCAGATCGCGTTGGCCGAAACTGCGCAGACGCGCAGCGATGACCGGTGCTTTTCGGCGATGTCGGTCAATGTGAAGGTCAAGAATACGCAATATGCCGAGGTCATGGAACAGGTGCGGCGGTATGATCCCGACCTGCTGTTCCTGATGGAAACCGATCAGGCGTGGGTTCAGGCTCTGGAGCCGGTGCTTGCGGAATATGATCATGTGCAGCGGCATCCGCAGCCCGAAGCGTTCGGGCTGGTCTTCGCAACGCGCTTGCCCGTCCTGAAATCCAATGTAGTCGAAAATACCTATCGGGACACGCCGACGCTGTATGCCACGGTCCAGCCGCAGGGGTCGGTGCCGATCGAATTCATCGGCCTTCATCCCAAGCCGCCGCTGCCGGGCTGGAACACCGAGATGCGCGACGAGAACATCGTGAACGCCGGCACGCAGACGCCGGACCGCCTGCCCAATGCCATCGTCATGGGTGACTTCAATGATGTGCCATGGTCGCGCACCACGACCGAGTTCCGCGAAACCGGAAACTGGCGCGATCCTCGTATCGGGCGCGGCACTTTCGCCACGTTCCCTGCCGATTGGCTGCTCCTGGGCTGGCCGCTCGACCAGATCATGGTGAAGGGCGATATGAAGCTGCAATCCTTCGAGGTTCTGCCCCACAACAGCTCCGATCATCGGGCAATCATTGGAAATTTCTGCGGACCGGCCTAATCTCAGCGCAAATAGGGTGCCTATCCGTCTGCCGGCCCTTGATCATGAGGCTTTCGTTTATGCCGCTCAGCTTCAACCGGCGGGGCTGCGGACGAACGGTGTGCTGATCGACATCACGCATTGCGGCATCTATAATTCGGATCTGCATAATGCCCGAAACGATTGGGGGCACACGATCTATCCGGTGGTTCCCGGGTATGAAATCGTCGGCACTGTCCGTGCCGTCGGGAACGAGGCAGGCCTGCACAAGGTCGGGGACCGGGTGGCGATCGGCTGCATGGTGGATGCCTGCATGCATTGCGATCATTGCGAGGCGGGGCTGGAGCAATGTTGCATGACTGGCACCGATAATGGCAAGGACAGGCAGGACGGCTCCATCACGTTCGGCGGCTATTCCGACCAAATCGTCTGCCGCGAGGATTTCGTCCCGAAAGGCGAAAAAGCGACGCCCGTCGTATATGAGGGTCGCTCACGAAACCAATTTGGCCTGGTGACGTTTGAATGGCTTGTAGAAGGATCCCAAAAATGAGATTTTCCCGTCAACTCCTTGCCGGTTGCATGGTTTTCGCACTGGCCGCCTGTGACCTCAGCATCAATTCCGAAGATCCGGACGTTGACACCGGCGCCGATCAAGCAGCGGTCACGCCGCAACAGCCAGATCGGATGCAGATGGCGGAACCGGAGCCCGGCGAAGGGTTCAACGCCGAATCTGCCGACCGGGCGCGTCAACTTGCGCTGGGTTCCGGCACCGAACAGCAGCGGATGCAGGCGCGCCAGCAATCCCGCCGAGACTTGCAGGATTTGCGGGTCGAGGTTGATCTGAGCGACAGGAAATTGCGGCTCTTCCAGGGTGACCGGTTGACGGCCGAACATGACGTCGCCGTCGGTACGGAAAAATGGCCCACGCCGACCGGATCGTGGGAATTCCACCGCGTCGATATCAACCCGGAATGGAACCCGCCGAAAAGCGAGGAATGGGCCGAAGATGCGGAGCAGCAGGCTCCGGGATCGGCGGAAAATCCGATGGGCCGTGCCCGGCTGGTCTATCGCATGCCGAATACGGTACATGGCACCGACGATCTGAATTCGCTTGGCAAGGCATCCTCGCATGGCTCGCTCCGGGTTGCCAATGAGGTGGTGCTCGAACTTGCGGAAACCCTGCTCAAGGCGGGCGGTGCGTTCGAGGGGCAGCAATGGTTTCGGCAGATGACGCAGAACCGGACGAATGAATACCAGGTTCCGCTGGAGCAGCGCATCCCCATCAGGGTTCAGGAATGACCTCGCCCGTTTCGCTTGTATAAATAAACTTCTCGGCCGCAGGGTCGCCGCCGAGGGATCGCGAGAGCAGGATTCGCGCCCGCTGCGCCCAGTCTAGTGCAGCGGCAGCGCGTTCACCGCTGCCGCTGACGGCACGGCGCGCTTCCAGTCCGGTGAGGAAATCGGCAAGCCCGGCGAGTTAGCAGGGGAAGGGGACGGATCGTCGGATGCGTGCGCCAGTCTACCGCCTGGCGAATGGCATGGATTGCTATCCGCACATCCGGATTATATTTCCCGATGCTACTCGGCGTGACGAAGTCCGAACAGTGACGGTAAGATTACGAGGACCGAAATGAGCAAAATGTTGGTGAGCCGCTATCTCGCGTCGATCGTGACCCGGGGCACTCTGCAGGTCACCTTCGCCGACGGGACGCGGCAGCTGTTCGGAAAACCTGCTCCCGGCTTTCCGGACGTGGCCTTGACTTTCACCGACAGCAAGGTGCCGCGCGACATTATGCTCGACCCGCGGCTGGGCGCTGCGGAAGCCTTCATGAACGGGCGTCTGACCTTGCAGCAGGGCGGGATCATGGAACTTGTCGAACTGCTGCGCTCGAACGCCCCCTGGGACCGCGGCGGCACGATCGGCAGGCCGAGCAGGCTCCGGCGGATCGGCAACCGGATCGCCTTCGCTCGCGAGGCGATCAACAATCGGGTGGGGTCGCAGCGCAATGTCGCGCATCATTACGACATCGGCAACGATCTCTACCACCTGATGCTCGATGCCGAACATATGCAATATAGCTGTGCCTATTGGGCCGATGGCGTAGAAACGCTGGGCGAGGCGCAGGAGGCCAAGCTCGCCCACATCGCGGCCAAGCTGTTCTTGCGCAATGGCAATACCGTTCTGGATATCGGGTGCGGGTGGGGCGGGATGGCGATCTATCTCGCCAGCAAGTTCGACGTGCGCGTCACCGGAGTCACACTCTCGCAGGAACAGCTGACGCTGGCGCAGACGCGTGCCGAAGCGGCCGGTGTAGCGGATCGCGTCTCCTTCGAACTGATTGACTACCGCCAATTGCCGGAACGGGGCAAACGCTACGACCGGATCGTTTCGGTCGGGATGTTCGAACATGTGGGCCGCCCGCAATTTGCTGCCTTCTTCAGGACATGCGGCAATCTGCTTGCCGATGACGGTGTGATGTTGCTGCACACCATAGGTCGAATCGGCACGCCGGGGGTCACCGATGCCTTCACGCGAAAATACATCTTCCCCGGCGGATACATTCCGGCCCTGTCCGAAACCGTTGCTGCCAGCGAGAAGGTGAGGCTGATCGCCAGCGACGTGGAGATGCTGCGCCTCCATTATGCACGAACCCTGAGGGCCTGGTATGCAAATTGCCTGCAGCACCGGGATGAGATCGTCGCCATGTTCGACGAACGATTCTTCCGCATGTGGACCTTCTATCTGGCGGGCGCGACCTCCAGCTTCGAGAATGGCGGCATGTGCAACTACCAGATCCAATATTGCCGCGACCGGCGCGTACTGCCCCTGACGCGGGACTATATGGCGGAGGCGGAAGCATCATTCCGCATGCGAGGTGACGCCGGCTAAGTTGGGGCAGCTGCGCCCCGTCACCTGGCGTGCAGCAGGTGCAGAACTTTTTTGGCAAAAACCCGTTGACCCGAATCGAGGTGATCCATATATGCCTTTTCACCGGAGCGGCGCAGACGGTTTTTACCGGCTTCGCGGTTTTGGTCGCCAACATATCGGGACAGGTGGACCTTCGTTTTAG
>NZ_JABASZ010000015.1 GCF_012979275.1 Pseudopontixanthobacter vadosimaris | reverse complement strand
GCTGTTCAACAAGCTGAAGAACTGGCGCCGGGTCGCCACTCGCTACGACAAAACCAAAGAATCCTACCTTGGCTTCGTCGCCCTCGCTTCAATCAAACTCTGGATACCCTTTGTCCACGAAACCTAGAATGTCCCGCTGCACGTCTCTACCTATCTTAAACTCGTGCTCGCCGAAGGCCATAAAGCCCTGTCGAGCATAGAACTCAATCGCCTTGGGATTTTCTTCCCATACACCGAGCCAGATCGCATCTGCCTCGATGGCTTTTGCTTCTTCAAGCGCATGTTCGAAAAGGGCTTTTCCAACGCCCGAACCCTGAACTTCTGCATCAACATAGATGCGTTCGATCTCCAAAGTTCGCCCTTCTACATTCTCGGTTTGTGCTGTGCCGCGATTAGTTTTGAGATAACCCACGATTTTGTCTTCGACCTTTGCGAAGGAGAAACTTGCTTCGGGATTATTCATCTCAATCGATAGCTGCTCAGTCGCAAATGCCTTGTCCAAATAAGCTTCAAAGTCCTTCGGATCATTACTGCTGGCAAATGTCTGACTGAATGTCTTTGCCCCGATTTGTGCAAGGGCAGACAGCTCATCGAGCTGGACTGGTTGAATCAAAATGTTTGCCATCAGTATTCTCTATTAACCTCGTTGATTGCCGGTCAAGTCAATGGCCGCAATTAGGGTCGATGCACGAACCGCTGCGCGGAGAGGTGCTGGCGGTGAGGCGAAGGTAAACGGCGGGCATTGCGCGTGGATTGAGCAAGGCCGCACATAGGCAGAGCATTTCGGCTCCTTCAATCAAGGAGTCGAACGATGAACGAGCTTATTCCTGTTGCCCCCGCCGCGCCCGTCAGCCCATTGCGCCAGCGCCTGATCGACGACATGAACATGCGGCACTTCAGCCGCGAGACGCAACGCAACTATATCCGCGATGTCGGGCGTTTTGCCACCTTCCTCGGGCGCCCTCCCGATACCGCCACCGCCGAGGATCTGCGCCGCTTCCAGATTGAACAGCGCGAAGCCGGGATGCCGGTCCCGACCATGAACAGCATCGTCGCGGCGCTGCGCTTTTTCTTCACCCACACGCTCGACCGGCCCGACCTCGCCCGCCGGCTCGTGCGCATGAAGCAGATCCGCAAGCTGCCGGTGGTGTTGAGCCGCGATGAGGTCGCCAGGCTGCTGGGGGCGACCACCTGCCTCAAGCACCAGGCCGCACTGTCGGTCGCCTATGGCGCGGGCCTGCGCGTGGGTGAAGTCTCGATGCTCAAGGTTCGCGACATCGACAGCGAGCGCATGCTCCTGCGTGTAGAGCGCGGCAAAGGCGGACAGTACCGCAACGCCATGCTGCCGGCGGACCTGCTCGTGCTGCTGCGCCAGTGGTGGAGGCTGGGCCGCGAACAGGGCGTGATGAACCGCGATGGTTGGCTGTTCCCCGGCCAGCACGCGCTGAAGCCGATCTCAACCAAGCAGCTCCACCGTGTGGTGGCCGAAGCCACGCAGTTAGCCGGGATCGCCAAGCGCGTCAGCCCGCACACGCTGCGCCACAGCTTCGCCACGCACCTGCTCGAGGATGGCGTCGATATCCGCATCATCCAGGCGCTGCTCGGCCATGCCAAGCTGGAGAACACCGCGTTCTATACCAAGGTGGCAACGCGCACGGTGCGCGCGGTGACCAGTCCGCTCGACAAGCTTGGCCTGTTCCTACCCGAGCCGGAGGCACCCTCCGGTTGAGCCGGTGCGGACCTCACTCGAGGTCGCCGACATCTTCCGCACTGCCGGCCCGGCCTACCGCGCCGCTCATGCTGGGCATCTGAGCCTGCATCAGCTGAAGATCATGTCGGCGATCGAGCATTGCCGCACCGCTGCCCTTGGCGGGCACGTCGAGGCCTGCACCGACTGCGGGCACTGGCGGATCGCCTACAACTCCTGTCGCAACCGGCATTGCCCCAAGTGCCAGGGCGCCGCCGCGCGGACCTGGCTCGAGGCGCGCGAGGCCGATCTCTTGCCGGTTGGCTACTTCCACGTGGTGTTCACGCTGCCGGCAGAGATCGCCGCCATCGCCTTTACCAACAAGGCGCTGGTCTACGACCTGCTGTTCAAGGCGGCAGCCGAGACGATGCTGACCATCGCCGCCGACCCGCAGCATCTGGGCGCCCGGATCGGCATCACCGCCGTGCTGCACACATGAGGCTCGGCGATGACTCACCATCCGCACGTGCACATGATCGTACCAGGTGGCGGTATTGCGCCAGATGGGAAGCGCTGGATCTGCTCGCGGCCCGCGTTCCTACTGCCAGTGCGGGTGCTCGGTGCGCTGTTCCGCCGCCTGTTCCTGACCCGGCTGCTCCAGCTTCACGACGCCGGGCGCCTCGCCTTCTTCGGCAGGCTTGTGCATCTGGCTGACCGCCGCGCCTTCCTGCGCTACCTTGCGCCAGTCCGGAAGAAGCGCTGGGTCGTCTATGCCAAGCCGCCGTTCGCCGGGCCCGAGGCGGTGCTCGCTTACCTGTCGCGCTACACGCACCGGGTGGCGATCTCGAACAGCCGCCTCATCTCCTTCGAACAGCGCGGCGTCACCTTCCGCTACAAGGACTATCGCCGCAGCGGGGCCGACCGGCAGCAGGTGATGGCGCTGGCTGCCGACGAGTTCATCCGCCGCTTCCTGCTCCATGTCCTGCCATCCGGCTTCCATCGCATCCGTCACTACGGCCTGCTCGCCGGTACCAAGCGCAAAGATAGCATCGAGCTTGCCCGCAAGCTGCTCGCGGTCGTGCCGCCGCCCGAAGATGGCGCGGTCGAGGAGCCGTCCGACACCCGACCGCCGTGCCCGTGCTGTGGGGGTCACATGGTCGTGATCGAGACCTTCACGCGCTGGCAGCAGCCGCGTGCGCCACCATCCGCCACATCGCTCATCCGGGAACTCGCGCCATGATCCGGCATGGCTCGCCTCCAGCACGCCGCGCAGCCACTGCGCCTCCGGCGATGTCGCCGCCTGCACGATTACCGCCAGCAGTCGCACTGATGGGCATACCTGGCAGTGGTCCCAGTCAGGATCCACCTCGCTGGGTAGCCACGATCCCGTCAGCCACGGCGCATCCTGCCGCCTTGGCTACTCGTCCCCGGGTCAGCCGAAACCCGAAAACCCCATAGCTCATCGTGTGCGGCCCGCGGTTCGTGCTTCGGGGACTTCCGTACGCCTCCGGCGCCCGGAACCCTTCACGTTTGCAGTCGGCCCGCTTTTATCGTGCGTGTGCGATTAGCGGACAGTCAGCTTTCAGGCGCTCCGACAACACGCGGGAAGGTCTGAAACGGTGGGGAACGGAATGTCTAGTTTGTTGTTTATTTTGGCCAAAGCAGACATAAAAACACCTACCAGTCAGTTTTGAGGACCTACAGTGAACATCGAGATCGAGCGGAACCCTTCGAAAGCTGAGGCGGACCTGCTCAGTCGCGGGATTAAGTCATTCAACGAAGAAACCGTTCGCGATCTCGAGCCGACCGAGGAAGAGAAGCGGTTTCACGTGATGGCTCGAGATGGCGAGGGATCATTACAAGGTGGCATCCGTGCAACATGCTATTGGAATACCCTTCACATCGAACTTCTTTGGATTTCCGAGACTGCGCGCGGCAGTGGAATCGGGCGTAAGTTGATACAGAAAGCCGAGGCTTTTGCGCGCGACAATGGTTGCGAAAATGCTTTAGTCGAAACGACCAGCTGGCAGGCAAGGCCATTCTACGAAAAGAACGGCTACAACCACATGGCGACCCTTTCCAACCGACCCAAGGGACACTCTTCGCACTATCTCAAGAAGGTGCTGATTTGATTTGGGGGCGTCCGCTTTCGAGGTAGTTTCCGCTCAAGCTAAACGACCGAGCTTAGGGTCGTTAGCCGAACGGCAGCTTTCAGCATTCAGCCACCTAAAAGCGGACCGTCTTCAACCGGCCCAATTACGGACATTTCTTAGCCCGCTAGAACGTTGATCAATCGATGGTCCTTTATATCGTAACGACGATCTTGTGCGTACCCCCACGCGCAAATCACCGAGCGGCCTTCACACGATGACCGTGATCTTTACAAAGTCGCTCCAATTCATCGACCCACGCACGGCTCACTAGATAGGTGCTGCTTCCGACTTCGGAATCAGTAGGAACGACATCCTTGGTCAGGCTGAGGTTGCGTGAGGACAAGTCTAGGTTGTTCTCGCCGGAAAACCACGAAATGAGCCGATCACCTCTTCGCCAGATAATCCACACCGCTTCACTCTCTCGGGGTCCGCGGGTCAGCCCAATCACGCAAGCGTGAGTATTTACCCCGACGGCTTTCTTGCGCAGATATGAGCCTACGACCTCCTCATACCCGGAGAAGTCCGCTCGCGTTTCCAGGTCGAACGGCTTGTAGTCGGCGAAGTGCGACGCTGAGGGCTGACTGTCTGGAACGCAGGCGGCCACCGAGGTCATAGTTGCGGCTGCAATGCATAGCCAGACATACCTCATTGATCTTTTCCCTGCATCGCCGGCCCATCCAGTGTGATAATCGATAATCACCAAGTTAGCCATTTCGTCCACGATTTGTGATTTGCCCTGCTCGCAGCCCATGCCAGCTGCATGCTCAATAATCGGCTCTTTGACGGCGATCGAGCCGCCGTTAGTCTGGGTGAAAGTTAAGCACCGTCATGTTTGAAACGCGCTTGTTTTTCAAGATATCGCAGAACACGCTCTATCGTCTTGGTCCTAGGCTCAGGACCTATTAAAGGGATTCACAAGTAGGCTTTCATCTGATCCAATGGCGACGCTGAGGAGGCGTTGCCATGAGTGATCTAATCTGGTTGTCGAAGGCGCAGATGCGCCGGATCGAGCCGTATTTCCCATTGCCGCACGGGGTGCCTCGGGTCGATGACCGGCGGATTATCAGCGGTATCATCTTCGTGATCAGGAACGGTCTGCGTTGGCGCGACGCCCCTTCGGATTATGGTCCGCACAAAACGATCTACAACCGCTTTATCCGTTGGAGCCGGATGGGCGTGTTCAACAGGATATCTGCGAGCCTGGCGGCCAAGGGCGGCAAGCCGGATCAGTTAATGATTGATGCGACCCACCTCAAGGCTCATCGCACGGCGGCCAGCCTCTTAAAAAAGGGGCTGTTCCCAGACGTATCGGACGCACCAAAGGAGGTTTGAACTCCAAGTTGCATGCGGTCTGTGATGGGCATGGCCGACCGCTTATCATGCTGCTCAGCGAAGGTCAGATGAGCGACTTCAAAGGTGCGGCGCTGATGATCGACGCCTTCCCCAAGGCCAAGGCCCTGCTCGGCGATAAAGGCTATGATGCTGACTGGTTCCGTGCTGCTCTGGCCGACAGGAGTATCTCCGCCTGCATCCCGTCAAAAGCCAATCGCAAAGTCCATATACCGCATGACAAGGCGCTCTATCGCCAGCGGCACAAGGTCGAGAACATGTTCGGAAAACTCAAGGACTGGCGACGCATCCACACTCGCTATGACCGATGTGCACACACCTTCATGTCCGCTATCTGCATCGCTGCAACCGTCATCTTCTGGCTCAATCAATGAGTCCTGAGCCTAGGCTCTCGCCCTGCGGTGGCAGTGTTTGGCACATGGGCCATTGTGGGTTTTTCAGCAGCCCAGAACTGGGATGTAAGCATGTTGCGACTGACTTTAGTCAAGATGGGCTTCCTTATGATCGCGATCTACTCTGCTGGGCCAACCTGTTACGCCAGCTGGGCACAAAACCTGTCGACGACGATCTGTAGCCCGATCCAGAGTTGGAGGCGTCGCAACCGAACGGTTCTGACACCTAATTCACGATCACGCTTTTCCGCGCCGTTGCGGGGGTCACAACCCTGTGTCGGTTCTTGGGCCGCTAGCCGTCGGTCCGCTTTTGACTGCATTAAATGTGAAAGCTGCCGACCGCGTTGTAGTGCAAATCTGCGTCATCCTTCGATCACGGATTCTGACCAGATTGCACCCATGCAAACCCAAAAGGGGTAGCCTAGTGGCTAGGATTTTCGGCTATCCTAGTCTTTCCTTCGCCAACCTTCAATTAGACTATGGTCTTTCGTCAACTCATTAATTACATGAGCAGAGTAAGTGGATATGCTTACGGTGTTAGCCTTTTTAAAGCTCACAATCCCTGATGTTTTAAGACAACCATTCTTGGTCCACCGCAATCGTTCCTGATTGGTAATATTCAGCGCCTTGCAAACCTCTTTCGGCGTCATGGCCCTCGCTGCAATCGCCTCTAAAGTGTCGGCAATATCGGCTGTGATTGACTTCAGTGCCTGTTCGTCGATCTGACTGCGGATTAGAAAATGAACGGCATCGATCTCCCACTTAGCACCATGCAATCCGGTCAAGTATCTCCGCAGCGAAGCGCGCGCTTCCTTCCGGCGTAGCTTTAGAATTGGAGAGAGGTCCAGCAACGCTTTCCAGTCGAGCGTGGCATGATAATCCCTCTCGTCTCGCGTCATGCATGAGAGAAGGTCTTCGTAGCTGACAAGTCGCCTCATCATCCGCTTACCGCAAAGCTCCGTTCACTTTTGCCAGCCCGGGCAACACGAGTTAGGGCCATTCGCATGCCTGCAACGACCATTGAGGACCCGCAATCGCCATGTCGGAAGATATGTCGACTGTCGGCAAACGGAAATGTCTGCACGGGCTGTGGCCGGACGCTCGATGAGATTGCGAAGTGGTCCGCAATGTCACCTGACCAAAGGCGAGCCGTGATACAGGCCGCTGCGAGGCGAAGGGTCGAGGGCTTCACTCTATGAGCACGGTTCATCTGATTCTCGGTGGTGCTCGATCGGGCAAGAGCCGCCATGCTCTTTCGATATGCGGCGGCATGGAGGGACCTCACAAGTTCATCGCCACCGCGCAGGCGTATGACGATGAAATGACCGAGCGTATCCGTCAGCATCGCGAGGAACGTGCTGATTTCTGGCACACAATCGAGGCACCGATCGAACTCGCTCGTGCGATTACTTTGGTCAACGAGGGCACGATGCTCGTCGATTGCTGCACTTTGTGGCTCTCGAACGTGATGCTGGCCGAACTCGACATCGGCAGGCAAGCCGATGCCCTGGTCGAGAGTATTGCTCGGGCTGAGGCGAATGTCGTGCTGGTCAGTAACGAAGTGGGCTCGGGCATCGTCCCCGAAAATCGGCTCGGCCGCGATTTCCGCGACGAACAGGGACGGCTGAACCAGCGGCTGGCCGAGATTTCCGAGACGGTCGAACTCGTGGTCGCAGGGCTGCCCCTTCGTCTCAAGGGTTAAGCCCTCGCGCCAGCCGTGAAAACGCGATCTTATCGGCGGGCAAGCCGATGCGGAGGTGATGGGCATCCCCGACGAACCGGCGCACGGCGATACCTTGCTCAGCAAGTCGCTGCCAAAGCGAATTTGCATCAGATCCACGGACGAACCGGAAAAGATCGGTTCCGCCACGGTCTTCCAACGCCGAGGTCGCGATAAGGGAATGCATCTCCTGCATTTGAACGGTAAGGTGTCCGCGCGTAGCGGCCTGCCAGTCATGATCAGCATAGGCTGCCGCGCCTATCGCTAGCGCAGGGCCCGACACGTCCCATCCGCCGAGGCGATCTTCGATGCTGCTCAAGATCTCCTGCGTAGCCAGGACGGCACCCAACCGCATGCCCGCAAGCCCGAAAAATTTGCCGAAGGATCGCAAGATGATCAGTCCCGGGCGATCGGCAAACGGAGCCGCGCTGAGCGTGGGATCGAGATCGGCATAGGCCTCGTCCACGATCAGCCAGCCGCCCCGTCGGGCGAGTTCGGCGCGCGCTGCCTCAATGGCATCGACGGGCCAACGGTGCCCATCGGGATTGTTGGGGTTCACGATTACTACGACGTCAGCCTCGCCGGCCAATGCCAAAGGATCGGAATGCGTGACCACCTTCGCCCCCACCAGTCGCCAGCTTTCCGCGTGATCGGCATAGCTGCAAGCGCGCACCGCTACGCTCTGAGCACGTAGGATCGATGGCAGCTGGCGGATGGCGACTTCCGTCCCGGCGACCGCGCGGCAAAAGGACGGATCGCATCCGAACGACTCCGCCATGGTGCTTTCGCAGAATGCGCGGGCCGCCTCGCCCGGTAAGCGCTCCCATGCATCGGGTGCGATCGGGGGCAACGGATAAGGATACGGATTGATGCCGGTCGACAGGTCGATCCATGGCAGAGGGGCGCCGGGAAACGCGCGAGCCATCGCGTCGATCCGACCGCCATGGCCTGATACGAGGTTCGAATCGATCATGACAGGTTGGCCCAACCCAGCAGCGCCAGGATGATCGCCATGGCGATGACTACCCAGCGATAAAGAGCCAAGGCGCGGCGGATATCGGCTCCGGCTGGGTTTCTTGCTCCCGAATTGAGCCAAGGCTCGTTGCTCGTCGTTTCGCCATAGGTCCGCGGGCCCGACAGTCTGATGCCGAGCGCCCCCGCCATCGCGGACTCCGGCCACCCTGCATTGGGGGAGCGATGCCTGCGGGCGTCCCGAAACAACACCTGTATAGCCCGGCCCGAACCGGCACAGAGCGCGAAAAGAATACCCGTCAGGCGTGCAGGGATCAGGTTGGCGAGATCGTCGAGCCGGGCGGCAATTTTACCGAAAGCTTCGTAGCGCGCATTGCGATGGCCGATCATTGAATCGAGCGTGTTGATTGCCTTGTAGGCAAACAGTCCCGGCAAGCCGAACAGCGCGCCCCAGAACAAGGGTGCTGTAACGCCATCCGACGTGTTCTCGGCCAGACTCTCGATCGAAGCACGTGCGATGGCAGGCTCGTCCAACTCAGCGGTTGCACGTCCGACGATGTGACTGAGCGAGTCCCGCGCAGCCGCGATCCCCGAAGCGTCGAACGCCCTGGCGACATCCGCAACGTGATCGTGCAGGGAGCGCGCAGCGATCAGGCTGGAGGCGATGAGGGCCATCAGGGCAAGCCCTAGCCACCCGGTTGGCAGAAACAGCTGGATGGCCAGACCGATTAAGCCCGCAAGCGAGACCAGAAACAGAGTAACAAGACCGCCCGTCGCGATCCGCGCCGATCTGCTCCATGATTGGCGATTGCCCAGACGCTCCGTCCGTTCGACCAGCCAGCCGAACCAGCGGACGGGATGCCCGATCCGCGTGTCCACCGCGTCGGGCCAGCCGACCATGGCTTCGATCGCGAGTCCTACCAGCATGATCCACGCAGCAATCACCGCGCAAGCGCCAACAGAGCGTCTACGTCGAGGGACGCCTCGAGCCCATCGGCCAGTTCATCCAGCGCATTTTCGACACTCTCTTCGTAATTGAGCGTGCTCCTCCGGCCGCTGCGCAATCGCTCAAGCCAACGCGAACGAAATGGATCGCTCGCGAACACACCATGAAGATAGGTTCCGATCAGACGTCCGCCCGCTGCGGCCGCGCCATCGCAGGTGCCGTCGTCCAGGCGACAGAAGGGCTTCTCTAGCATAGGGCCCTGAGAACGACCGGTATGGAGCTCATATCCTGTCACCGGGTCCCCATCGGCAAGCGTGGTTCCTGAGATGGGCCTAATGACTTTCTCGCGGGTCATCACCGTCGTCATGTCGAAGAGACCCAGACCATCCGCAGATCCTGCCAATCCATCCGCAGCGTCAGCATCTTCGAGCCAATTGCCCAGAATCTGGAACCCACCGCATAGGCCGACAACGTGCGCACCTGTGCGCCTAGCGGCGATGATGTCGTGATCCCACCCTTGGGCGCGAACCATCGCAAGGTCGGCAAGAGTCGACTTGGTGCCCGTGACGATGATCGCATCCGCCTCGCGCGGAAGAGGCTGGCCGGGAGGAATGAAGCGGACCTCGACATCCGGCTCGGCACGAAGCGGGTCGAGATCGTCGAAATTGCTGATCCGCGAAAGCATTGGCACGGCAATCAGGATAGCCCCGTCTTTCCGTCTCGCCTGATCCAGCACCACAGCGTCTTCAGCGGGCAGCCGCACAGCGCAGGGCAGCCACGGCACGATGCCGAAACTGCGCCAGCCGGTGCGGTCTTCGATGAAGCGCACGCCGTCCGCAAACAGTGTTTGGTCGCCACGAAAGCGATTGATGAGGAAGCCTTCGATCATATCGGCATCTTTGTTGTCTACGACGGTTCGGGTGCCGACCAGCGAGGCAATGACCCCGCCGCGATCGATGTCGCCTATAAGCACCACGGGAACGTCGGCCGCGCGCGCGAAGCCCATATTGGCGATGTCGCCCTTGCGCAGGTTGACCTCCGCGGGGCTGCCCGCACCTTCGACGATGACGAGATCGTGCGCCGATTTCAGCCGGTCGAACGCGTCGATCACAGCGGGAAGAAGGCTGCCACGATTGGCCATATACGCCGCCGCTTCCTCGCTGCGCAGTGCTTTGCCATTCAGGACGACCTGCGCGCGCCGATCACTTTCGGGCTTGAGGAGCACGGGATTCATGTCGGTCGTGGGCTCCAGCCCCGCGGCGCGTGCCTGGAGCGCTTGCGCGCGACCGATTTCGCCTCCGTTGGGACAGGCCGCCGCATTGTTCGACATGTTCTGCGGCTTGAAAGGTGCCACATCCACACCCCGGCGCCGTGCGATCCGGCAAAGCCCCGCGACAAGCAGCGACTTGCCCACGTTCGAACCGGTGCCCTGAAGCATGATCGCGCGACCGGCCATCCTGCGTTAGGCGGGGCCGAAAGTGTCGAGCCGGATATGCGCGCCATTGCGAACAATCTCCGCCTCGATCCCGAACACATTGCGCAAGCGCTCGCTCGTGAATGTCTCGGCCGGACTACCGTCAGCGACGATCCGCCCGTCGTGCATCCAGAGCACTCGGGTCGCATAGCGCAATGTGAGATCGAGATCGTGGACTACCGTCAGCACTCCGCGCCCGACCCGCGCCATCGAGGCAAACAAACGCATCGTCTGATGCTGGTAGCGCGGATCGAGCGCGGCAACCGGCTCGTCGGCAATAAGGAGTGGTGTCTCGGCAGCCAGCGCACGCGCCAGATGCACACGGGCCAGTTCGCCACCCGAAAGGGTATCCGCTGCCCGCTCTTCGAAACCATCAAGATGGCAGGCGCTGATCGCCTGCGAAACCGCCGCCTCGTCGCTGTCCGACAGTCGCCCCAGCGCCGCGCCATAGGCAAACCGCCCGAGCGAAACGACGTCGCGAACCGGTTGCGGCCAGACCAGCGGACGGGCCTGCGGCAGGTAGGCCACCTTGCGTGCACGCTCGACCGGCGTGAGCGAAGCGACCGGTTTGCCATCCATCGACGTCGCGCCCATATCGGCTGACAACAGCCCAAGCGCGAGGCGCAGCAGCGTCGTCTTACCGGACCCATTGGGACCGATCAGCGCGATGAGTTCTCCTGTTCTCAGTGAGAATCCAGCGTCGACGACCAGCGGCATGCCGTCCACCGCATAGCTCAGATTGCTTGTCTGCAGAACGCTCATGCCAATTTCCGTCGCGCGGCGATCCAGATGAACACCGGAGCGCCGAGGAGCGATGCGACCACGCCCAGCTTGAGTTCGCTATCGGTCGGGAGCACCCGCACGCCGATATCGGCCAGCACGAGGATGAGCGCGCCAAGCAGTGACGATGGCACCAGCAGGCGCGCCGGATCGTAGCGCAGGAAGGGCCGCACCAGATGCGGCGCGACGATCCCGACGAAACCGATCGCACCGGCCAACGCCACCGCGGCGCCTGTCGCCAGCCCGGCACCGATGATCACCGCCAGCCGCTGTCGTTTGAGGTCCAACCCCATTCCTTCGGCCGCCTCGTCTCCCAGAGCGAGTGCGGACAGGCCCCGGCGCGACGCGAGCAGCACCACCGCCCCGATCGCCATGAAGGGCAGCGCGAATACAAGATCGTCGAAGCTGCGATTGTCCACCGTGCCGAGCATCCAGTTGACCATGTCGGCAAGGCTGAAGGGGTTGGGCGCAAGGTTCATCAGCAGCGCCATGATTGCCGCCGAGAAACTCGAGAGGCCGACACCAATCAGGATCAGCGTGACCACGGAGCGGGTGCGGATCGCAGCCAGCGCGACCAGCAATGTCGCGATCAGGGCACCCGCGACTGCAGCCGAAGGCAAGACGAGTGGGCCTGCGGTCGCGAGACCGAAATAAAGCACGAAAGTCGCGAAGAGCGCGGCAGTGGCGGACACGCCGAGAATGCCCGGCTCGGCCAGTGGGTTGCGCAGAAGGCCCTGCAGGGCTGCCCCGCTCATTCCCAGTGCCGCGCCGACGAACGCGGCAGCGAGCGCGCGCGGCAGGCGGATTTGCCAGACGACCAGCTCGTCACCCTGACTCGATTGAAATGCGAGAGCAGCGAGCACCCGGTCGAGAGGCAAGGGCACCGATCCGAGCGCGACCGAAAGGACCAATGCACCCGTCAGGCTTGCCAGCAGGATGGACACCGGCCGATTCATCGCTTGTTGTCCCCCGCTTTCGCCAAAGCTTCGACCGCGTCTAGCAAGAACCAACCGCCGCACGAGGTCCACGATCCCTCCAGCGGGACGACCGGCAGTTCGCGCAACTGCGCCCGCGCCACCGGATGGCGCGCCGCACTCCAGTTGTCGACATGGTTGGTCGCGCTTTCGAAAAAGGCAGCCGCGATCAGGTCGGGGCGCTCGTATGCGAGGCGTTCGAGCGGAAGGGGGTTCCAACCGGCACGGTCCTGAAAATTCCTGAGGCCGGCCGCGACAAACAGTTCATGCACGAGTGTTCCTTCTCCAGCCGTCACACCAGCGGGTGTCATGTAGAGGACTTCGCGAGGGGGACTGGGCCGATCGGCCAGCGCCTTCAGTCGCCGATCCATCTCGGTGACGAGTGCTGCGGCCTCATTCGGCTTACCCAGTTCGGTCCCCACGCGCAGCACTTCGTCCCGCACTTCGGCAATCGATTGGGGGAAGCCAATCTGCACGACCGGCACGCCCGGTTCCTGCATGAAGTCGGCGATATCGTGCCCACCGCCATATGTTCGCACCACCAGATCGGGCTGCAGCGCCAGAACATCCGCAGTGCGCGGACGGACCGTGGGAATCCCTGCCGCCTCCGCCCGCATGTAGGAGAAGCGCTTCCCCGCATCGGGCGAAAGCGCGAGGATATCCTCTCGATCCGCGAACTTCAGGACATACTGGTCGGCGCAATAGTCGAGGCTGACGATCCGTCGCGGCGCCTCCGCTCCTCGCTCCGCCACCTGTGAACAGGCACAGAGCAAAAGGCACGCCAGCGCCGCGGGGATCGTCCGAACCATCGATTACATCCGGTAGCGCACGCCGCCGAACACCGCACGACCAGGTTGGCCGTAGCGGAAGATCGTTTCATACTGCTCGTCGAATAGGTTCTCTATCCGACCGAAAATTTCGATCTGCTCAGTAAGGCCAAAGCTCGCCCGAATATCGGTCACCACATAGCCATCGAGGCGGGTGGTGTTGGTGGCATTGTCGGAGCTGTCGCCCGCGACGAACACGGTGGCACCGATGCCGATGCCGTTCTCCATGCGGTAGTCCGCGACCAGACTGATCGTGTCTTCGGCGCGGCGCGGCAGGCGATTGCCGGTGATGTCGTTGCGGGCATCGATCGCGGTGTAGTTCAGCGCGACATCGAAGCCGTCGACCGGACGAAGCGCAAGGCCAAACTCCCAGCCGTCAGCGCTGGCCAGCGCGATATTGTCGTATGTTCCGGAAGGGCGGGGATTAGCGGGATCCTGGCACGCTGGGATGGGATTGCCGGTGCAGCCGACGAAAGCGATGAGGTTCTCGGCATCGCGTTCGAAGTAAGTGACGCCGATCTGGGCGCGGCGATCGAGGAAGCTGTGCGTGATGCCGATATCCCAGCTTTCGGACTCCTCGGGTTCTAGCGCGGTATTCCCGAAATCGCTGAACAGTTGGAACAACGCGGGCGCCTTGAAACCTTCGCCGAAACTACCGCGCAACACGGTATCGCCGCCGTTGGGCGAATAAGCACCACTGGCAGCGAAGGTCGTGTTGTTGCCGTAGGTTTCGTGATCGTCGTAGCGAACGCCGCCTGTCAGCGAGAGCCCCTCGATCGGAGTCAGGTTCAGCTGTCCGTAGACCGAATTGATCCACACGTCGTCGCCGGTCGCAGGAGCACCGAAACTGGAACTGCGATATTCCGATTCCTCACGCTCGGCACCGAACACCAGCGTCGCAATCTCGGCTGCGTCGAACACGCCCTGATATTCATAGCGCACGTTCTCGCCGAAGGCATCAAAGGTCTCGGAATCCGTATCGAAGCTGAAATTCCTGCGGTCGATCCGGGTGTAGGCGATACCCAGTCGATTGCGAAAACGCCCGTCCAGAAAGTCTGCGTTGATGCCCGCATAGCCGACCAAATCTTCTCGATAGGAAACCTCGTTGGTGTCCCCCAGGCCGGTAGCGGTGAAGCCGTCGATCTCGACCTCGCTGTCGGCATAGAAACCTCGCAGATCGATCGAGAAATTCTCACCCAGCGCAATATCGAGCTTGGCGTTGGCACCCAGGCTTTCAAAGCCGTCCGGCTCGGTGCCGCCGCGCGCTTCGCTGAATGCCGAAATGCCATCGGTGCGATAGTAATTGCCGCCGACACTAAGGCCTACGGGACCAAACCTTCCCGACACATTGCCGACGAGTTCCGCAGTATCGCGCTCACCATATTCCGCGCGAGCGAACACCCCGAACTCCTCGGTCGGTTCGCGGGTGATGAGGTTCACGACGCCGCCGATAGCCTGGCTGCCGTAAAGGACGCTTTGCGAACCACGCACCACTTCGATCCGTGCGATATTGCCTGTCAGGGCAGGACCGAAGTTGAAGCCGCCACCGGTCGAAGAGGGGTCGTTGAGCTTGACCCCGTCGATCAGCACGACGGTCTGGTCGCTCTCGGCACCACGGATCGAGACGCCTGTGCTGGTTCCGATGCCGCCATTGCGGTTGAAGGTGACGCCCGGGACTGTGCGCAGGATGTCGAGCACTTCACTCGGCTGGCGGTTTACGATCTCCTCTTCCTCGACCACTGTAACCGATTCGCCAACTTGGCTGATCGCACGTTCGGTGCGGTTGGCCGTGACCACGATCGTTTCGGAGTTCACTTCCTCGTCTTCAAGAAGATCGACCGACTGGGCAAAGGCTCCAGTCGAACACAGTGCCACGGCCGATGCCGCGACGGACAAATAGAATGCGGATTTCATTGACATATCCAAAGCCATCCCACGCGGAGGCCCCGGTGCCCGCATGGTCAACTCGACAGATGGCCCGCCGCGGCTCGCACCGAGCCGCGACTCCGGAAACCGGCCTGACTGTCGTTACTTCGGAAAAGAACTTTCCTGTCCCAAGGGGCTGGACCCGGCCCCGGACGAACGACGCGACGGCAGGTCTCCTGGCTTGCCGATCAACGTCTTCGAACCGTCTTCCCGGCGCCACCCAGTGAAGGGTTTAGCCAGTGACATGTTGGTTCGGGACTTCTGGCTCACAGTTGCGGGCACAGCGCCGGTATCGCACCGGCTTCCCTCTTAGCTTCAGGCGATTTCGCACCTGCAGCACCGTCTGTTCGCGCCAATGCTCGCCTGGTCCGTTGCTGTCAATCCTTGCTTGCTAGAAGTCGATGCCCTGCTGCGCGCGGATCCCGGCATGATAGGCGTGCTTGATTTCGGCCATTTCGGTGACAGTGTCGGCATAGTCGATCAGTTCGGGCTTCGCGTCCCGCCCGGTCAGGATGATCCGGGTATCGCCCCGGCCTTCGAGCACTTCGATCGCTTTTGCGGGCGTCAGGTATTCGTAGCGCAGCGCAATGTTAATTTCGTCGAGCACGACTAGAGCGTAGTCACCGCTTGTGATGAGTTCACCGGCCTTGGAGAGAGCTTTCTCCGCGGCTTCGATATCGCGATCCTTGTCTTGTGTGTCCCATGTGAAACCATCGCCCATGACGTGCCAATCGACGAGATCGGGAAAGCGCGCGAAAAACTGCTTTTCGCCCGTCTTCCACTTTCCCTTGATGAATTGCACCACCGCGACTTTCTGTCCCCAACCCAGCGCGCGGGCGATCACTCCGAAGGCCGAGCTCGACTTGCCCTTGCCATTACCGGTGTGGACCAGCACGAGGCCGCGCTCAGGATCCGTGAGCTCCCGGCGCCGCTTCGCTTGCGCGGCCTGCAGCTCCTTCATCTTTTGCTTGTGCGTATTGCTGTTGGTCTCGCTCATACGACCTCTTTTGGTTCAATGGTGAGGGACTGGCCGAAGCCGAGTTCCATTTCAAATGGGTTCGGTCGGCCAAGAGCTGCGGCAACGCAACGGACAACACCAAGATGTGTGACGGCAAGGATGTCACCACCAAAATCTGCCGCGTCGCGCAGATAAGCTCGCACTCTTTCGATCATCTGTGCAACACTCTCCCCCCCATGGGGTCGCGCACCTTCGACATCTTGTGCCCACGCATCGATTTCGCTGCGCGAAATGGCGTCCCACGGCAGCATTTCCCAGTTCCCAAAATCGATTTCCATTAGCCTCGGGTCGGCATGGACCGGAAGGTCGAAATACACGGCCAACCGCTCAGCCAGCGCGGTGCATCGGATCAACGGGCTGCTGTCGATCCGCGCGAAGCTTCCAGGCAATGCGTTCATCAGAGCGCTGAAGCGTCCGTCGTCTAAGGGTCTGGTGGTCACGTCCGACTGGCCGTAGCACGTGCCCTTAGCGATCTCAGGCTCACCGTGACGCAGCAAAGTCAGAGCCATGCCAGCATGCCGAGATAGAAGCCGACTTCGCTGATCTGCTGCACCGCGCCGAGGCAGTCGCCGGTATAGCCGCCCAGCTTGTGCTCGAAGAGCAGCCGCGTCGTAACATGGCCTATCGCAAGGCCGGCCAAGCCGCATAGTGCAGAGCCGGGCCCAAGAATGGTCGCACCGATTGCGGCCGCAGCGATCCCGGTGAGCGTCGCCACCACCAGCGGCGCTGCTCCGATCCCCTTCGCAACCGGCTTGGCGATCCCCTCGGCCCGTGCGTAACGACTTGTCGCGATCACGATCACCGCCGACAGGCGCGAGGCTCCGTGCGCCATGGGCAGAGCGGCGAGTGCGACCATGAAAGGGAGTTGCGCCAGCGACGCGATCTTGAGCAGCAGAACTATGAACAGCGCTGCGGCTCCGAAGGTGCCGAGCCGGCTGTCGCGCATGATCTCCATCATTCGCTCCGGCGTTGTCGCTCCTTGCCCGTCGAACAGGTCCGCCAGGCCATCCTCGTGAAAGGCACCCGTGGCCAGCAAGGTAGCGGCAGTGCTTAAGATCGCTGCGATGTAGGCCCCGCCGATCGCCCAGCCGAGCGCGAAAGCAGCAGCGCCAATTGCGCCGATCAACACACCGACCAGCGGATAGAAGCCCGGCGCGGCCTCGAAATCGCGCTCGTCCAGCTGCGCCGCAGGTAAGGGAATTCGCGTAAAGAAAACCCACGCGGCCAAAGCGGCGGCGAATGGTCGCTTCATGAGATCGGGGAGGCGCCGGACACCCCGGCCTGCGAGAAACTTGCCATGCCGAAAAGCGAGAGCGCGGCGCGGATGATCGGCACGGCCAACAACGCGCCGGTCCCTTCGCCCAGCCGCATATCGAAATCGAGCAGTGGCTCGGCTTGGAGCCAGTCGAGCAGCGCCCGATGGCCGTGTTCTGCCGAGCGATGCGCATAGACAAAGGCCCGTTCACAGTCTGGCTCGATCGCCCGCGCAAGCGCGGCGGCAGCGGTCGCGATAAAGCCATCGACCACCACAAGTTTATTCGATGTCCCGGCGCCAGCCATCGCACCCGCCATCGTGCCGATCTCGAAGCCGCCGACCTCGGCCAGCGCTTCAACCGGCGCAAGCGCTCCAGTTCGCGCAGCTGCGCGTTCGAGAACCTCTTGCTTGTGCGAGAGACCGGTATCGTCGAGGCCCGTCCCTCGCCCGACAAGTTCGGCCACGGAAATGCCGCTTAGGTTATGAGCAAGTAGGGCCGCAGAGGAAGTGTTCGCGATGCCCATCTCGCCGAAACAAACGATCTTGCTTTCAATACCGCACGCGAAATGTCGCCCTTGCGCAATCGCCTTCCTTGCCGTCTCGGGCGACATCGCAGGCCCTATAGAACTGTCGGCCGTTCCCCCTCCTAATGACAGATCGATAAGCGCATCGCGTCGGCGCGGCGGATGTGCGATTCCGCAGTCAACGACGGTCATCGGTATGTCGAATTGCGCCGCGATGACATTTGCAGCGGCTCCGCCGGCTAGAAAGTTGGCGACCATTTGGCCGGTAACCTCCTGCGGGAACGCGGACACGCGCTGTGCGGCAATCCCATGATCGGCTGCGAAAATGGTCAACGATGCTGAAGCATTCGACGGAGTCATGTCGCCAAGAATCGCAGCGGCCTGAACTGCAAGGCTTTCGAGCCTCCCCAATGACCCTATCGGTTTGGTCTTGTCGTCGATCAGGCGCTGGAAGTCGGCTCGGGTCATACGATGCGCGTCTAGCGAATACGGAATGGCTTTGGAACGGCATAACAAAGCCATACGCAATGAGCGCTTGTGGAGGTCCATTGGCGTGGGCAGGGCCGTTTTGTGAGCCCAAGCAGTATCGCCACAGCGGCGTGTTGAGCAAACGGCAGCTTTCATGTCGCGAGGCGAACCATGATAATGACCGAAATTAGGGCGCTAAGCGGACTTTCCCCCTCATGGCCGTCATTGCGTTGCATTCTTGATCGAAGCGTCGGGTATTTCTCTGAATGTTGCTGCCCAGTCGAGGAGAAAGCACGACATCTAAAAGGCAGCCACTCGGCTAAAGCTGGAGTTTTTTCAGCTCTGTTCCGCTTGCTCAATTTAGCATGCCCTCGAGCAAATCACCGATCTGCTGCACTGCCTCAATCAAATGATCGTCATCAAGGTGAGCATACCGAGCGGTCGTCTGAACATTGGCATGGCCAAGCAGACGCCCGATCATCGGCAGCGTTTCCTTGTTCATCGCGGCGTGGCTGGCAAAGGTATGGCGTAGATCGTGAATGCGAACGCCGGGTAGTCCCGCCTCATCTCTAAGCCTGCGCCAAAAGCCATTCACGCAACGAAGGGGCTTGCCGTAGCTGTAGTTCCAAAACGGGTATGGAATCCTCTCGAAGCGGGGCAGCGCGGCGATCACTTCACGGGCTACCGAGCCAAGCCAGACCGTTCGCGGCCCGGTCTTGCTGTCGCGCAGGTGCAGCCGGTTGCCCTTGATGTCGCTCCATTCGAGCGTGAGGATTTCGCTCTTCCGACAACCGGTCAGCAGCAAGAGCGTGATGGCTGCACCCGCACACTGCTTCGTGCGGTCGTCCGATGATCGAAGCTTGGCAAGTTCAGCTCCCAAGCGAGCGAGTTCTTCGTTCGAAAGGAAGCGCTCACACTGGCGCTTGCGGTTGGGCCTTACAGACCGGCACGGATTGGTGTTTTCAAGCCGGTAGCCCCACTCTTCTGCCTTGTTCAGCATGTGTTTGAGGATTTCGAAGGTCCGGTTCGATGCTCCCGGCCCGGTCCGATTGTTGAGGTCCGCAAACCAGCTTGTCACATGGCCTTCGTTCAGCTCGTCGATATAGACACCAGCGAAGGCGTCATCGAGATAGCGGCGACGGTAGCCGGTGTGCGTTTCCAGGGTCGATGCCTTCCAGCGTGGTGCCCAACGCTCCCAATACTCGATCACGAAGTCGGCGAAGCTAGGCGCGGACCGAATCCGCTGGCGTTCGGTTGCCGGATCGCGACCGACCTGCGCGTAGGCGATGACCCGGCGCGCAACCATTTGCGCCTGATAGCAGGTAAGGACCGATGCAGGCCCGATTGTCACCGTGCGCATACGTCCCGCCATGCGGGTCTGCACGATGTAGACGTTGCGACCGCTCGAATAGTGGCGGATGCCAAAACCGTGCTCGACGCCCAACCAGGTGGTGGTCCGCGCCTTGCCTTTGGGAACGAGCTTGAAGTTAACGCTTGCCCCAACCTCGGCAAGCGCCTCCTCGACGATCCGCTTGAGACTGGCGGCTGTCATGGCCTGAGTCCAATCGCTTGCGCCAGCGAACCGGAAACCCGCTCGGCGGCTTCGCCGATCACGTCATCGGACAGGTGGGCATACTTGGCTGTCGTCTCGACCAGCTTGTGGCCCAGCAGCTTGCCGATGGTCGACAAGGGCACATTGTCCATGATCGCGGTCGAAGCGAAGCTGTGGCGAAGATCATGGATGCGAACGTCAGGCAAAGCGCAACGTCGCCGGAAATCGTACCACCAAATATCGAAGTTCAGCGGGCGTTGCCCGCTCCGGTTCGAGAACACCAGTTCGTTGTCCTCGCGCCGCTCGATCTGCGCGAGGACGTCCTGGGCTTGTGAATTGAGCCAAATGACCTTGGGACCGGTCTTGCTGTCTGGCAGCAGCAGTCGGGGCGGCTTCACCCACTCCCAGCGCAGATTCTTGATCTCGCCCACGCGCGCGCCGGTGAACAGTAGCAAGCGAGCAATTGCGACCTCTGCCGGTCGGTCTGCCTCAGCCTCACGCAATGCCGCTCCGATCCGACGATACTCGGCTGGCGTCAAAAAGCGCTCGACGCTATGCCGCTTGTAGCGCGGCATCCCTCGGCAGGGGTTCGAACCTGGCCGACGCATCTTGAGCGCCTCGGCATACCTGAACAGCGCGGAAAGCACTGGAACGGCACGATTGTAGTTAACCTCGCTCTCTCCCGCGCATCCATCGCGCCAGCGGTGGATGTCTGGCGGAAGGATGTCTGCTACGCGCGTGTTGCCAAATGTGGGCTTGATGGTGAGCCGCCATGCAGCCCAGTTGCGCTTCTTAGTAGATGGCTTCCAGACGCGGGAAAGATCATCCCAATAGGCCTCAACGAAATCGGTCATCGTCGGTGTGGCCTTCACCACTGCGCGCTTGGGCAATCCGTCAAGCGCAGCTTCGGCAAGAATGCGGCGAGCCTGCGCCCTTGCCAGCCCCGCCTCCAGTTCGTCGGTCCGGCCAAGGGTGATGCGGCGATGCTTGCCGCGATGGCGCAAGCGAACGAACCAGAAGTAGTTGCCGCTCGGCCTTACACGCAGTCCGAAGCCCGCAAGCTCGGTGTCCCAGATGCAGTATTCGTGTTCGCGCAGCGGCAGTTTCCGTCGCGCGAAATTACCATCGAGTAGTGCCCGCCATGCGGGCTTTCGCCGCTTGGGGACCATATGGCATTCCCCCCTACCCGAACTACCCTCAAATGTCGCCAGATTCCCATCATTTGCGGGGACCGGGCAGCATTCAGCAGTGCCCTCTCTGCCGAGCACCTTGAGCGTTTCACGCACTGATTTTATTGCACTTTTTCCCAAAACACAGCAGTGCTACTGCGTACGGTGTGCTTGTCAAACTCCCCAATTGCGGGGCCCTTTCCGGCCTTTCCAGACTGGCAATCAACATAGCCGAATTTCCTGCTTCCAGATGGAGCGAGAGCAATAGCGACTCGGCAAACTCAAGATGCTTGGCGCTTCATCCAGTAATCGCTACGCCCTACCAAAGCAGGAGGGCGCAAGTTCAAATGGACTTTCAAGGTTATCTATCTGAAATTCGGGCGCTCTATGCCAGTGGCCAGACAACTGAACACAGCTTCCGCCCTGCCTTGGCAAAGCTGTTCGCATCGATCGATCCGGCCATCACCGTCATCAATGAGCCGAAGCATATTACCGATGTCGGCGCGCCTGATTTCGTGTTTCAGCGGGGGGATGTCGCCATCGGCTGGTGTGAGGCCAAGGACATCGGCAAGGATGTCCGCAAGTTCGCAGCCAATGACTACAGCAAGGGCCAGAAAGAGCGATACCGCAAGGGTTTGCCAAATCTGATCTATACCAACGGGCTGGACTTCGAATTCATTTGTGATGGTGAGGCTGTGGACTTTATCACCATTGCCGACCTGATCCCGACAATGCCCGCGAGGCCAGACACCTTTGCTCTCCTTGAAAACCGGTTGCGCGACTTTGCTCATGTTACGCTGCTCAGCATCACATCCTCCAAGCGGCTAGCGGAAATGATGGCGGGCAAGGCTGCCATCATCAAGGACATCATGGGCCGCGCTCTGGTGTCCGATATGAAGGCAAAGGAGGCAGGGAAGTCAGCTACCGACCTGATCGGCCAGTATGAGGCGTTCAAGGCCAACCTGATCCACGACATCACCGTGGACGAGTTTGCAGACATCTACGCCGAGACCATTGCCTACGGGCTGTTCGCGGCGCGCCTACATGATAAAACGCCGGCCACGTTCACGCGGGGCGAAGCGCTGGAACTCTTGCCGAAATCCAACCCGTTCCTGCGCGAACTGTTCATTTATATCGCCGGGCCAAATCTGGACGAGCGCCTGCGCCGCGTGATCGATGAACTTTGCAACGTCTTTTGCGCCACGAACATGGAACAAGTGCTTCGCCACTTTGGCAAGGTGACGGCGCGGCAAGACCCATTCCTGCATTTCTACGAGGTGTTCCTGGCCGAATACAATCCCGCCAAGCGCAAGGCGCGGGGCGTCTGGTATACGCCGGAGCCCGTCGTGAACTTCATTGTTCGTGCTGTCGATGACGTGCTGAAATCAGAATTTGGTTTGGCAGACGGGCTTGCCGATACCAGCCGCATTTCGATTGATTGGGACACCGGGCAAACCGACAAGAAGGGCAAGCCAGCGACCGTCAAGAAAGAGGTTCATCGCGTCCAGATACTCGATCCGGCAACCGGCACCGGTACGTTTCTGGCTGAGGCAATCAAATTGATTGCGGAGCGGATTAAAGGACATGCGCCGGGCAACTGGTCGAACTACGTCGAAGAGAATTTGATTCCGCGCATCCATGGCTTCGAATTGCTCATGGCAAGCTACGCTATGTGCCACATGAAGCTCGACATGATCCTGACCGGGCTTGGCTACAAGCCAACGGCCAAGCCGCCCCGACTGGGAGTTTATCTCACCAACTCGCTGGAGGAGGGCGAGCGCGTGGAACAGACACTTTTCGGCCTTTCCCGTGCCATTGCAGAGGAAGCCAAAGCCGCTAGGCTTCGTGGACAAAGCTTGACCTGAGACTCGACCGCTGATTCAAGGCTACCTTTTGGAGGCAGCATTGGGTGAGCGGGTTGGTGTGTCGGGTGACGAGTGGGCTTTGATCGGCCCACTGCTACC
>NZ_JABASZ010000014.1 GCF_012979275.1 Pseudopontixanthobacter vadosimaris | reverse complement strand
GGTAGCAGTGGGCCGATCAAAGCCCACTCGTCACCCGACACACCAACCCGCTCACCCAATGCTGCCTCCAAAAGGTAGCCTTGAATCAGCGGTCGAGTCTCAGGTCAAGCTTTGTCCACGAAGCCTAGGCTATCGATCTTCTTCATTAGCGCGGCGAAATCATATCCACTCGAAGAGTCGGTCGCGACGAAGAAGCTGCAGTGGTGCGGATAATAGATGCCTGGCCATTTCGAAGCCTGAAGGTGCCAACCATGCTGCTGCGCCCATTCCGCCCGCTTTTCGCTTACAACTGCTGGCGAATATGGCTCATCGACGAGCACAAACTGACCATTCGCTGGATCATACCAATCCGTGGCATGATCGGAGTTCGGTAGCTTGTTGTCATGGTCTCTGCCCGGATAAGCTGCGAGGTAGTCATTCGATGGCCGCAGGCCAGTTGCCTCCATAAACCGAAGTGTTCTGGCGGCTTTGCAAATCTCGCCTCGGGCAAAATCTTGAGATTGGGCAACGGTGTCATGGACAATATGGTCCGGTGCCACCAAGCGGCCCCAAAGCCCCCTAGCCATCTTCAGTTCGAACTTGCTACATAATTCCAGCAATGGCTTCGCCAGATTGATCTGCAAGGTTTCCCGGCCTTGCCGGAACGGCCTTGTTTCCCGCCAGTAGATCGTGATGAACAGCTGGTGCTTGGACCCCGTTGGATTGGCTTGGCTAGAAAGGGATCGGCGGGCATGTTTAAAATTTTTGAAGGAAGCAGCCTTCGCAGCGATGTCCAATGCTGCGGCGTGCTTGACGCCCTGGACCTTCTTAATTTGCGTGGCCAAGCGCTCTATGCCGTCGGTGGACGACGGGCGAACATTCTCATTCAACATTGTTTTCTCCTAGCTTGGATAGGAGCGTCACCCGTCAACCGCCTTTCAAGCTCGAAAAAATGCTGAAAGTGAAAAATGTTATCGATGCAGTGCTGTCAACAGCTTCGCAATGACGGGTAGCAGGCTTGTGCTAAAGCCTTATGTATATGTGGCAACAATAATGCGTGATTGCAAGTCTGTCGGTATGTGGGAAGAGTTGCCGCCTTTGCGCCTGGAGCCGGAAATGGATGCGATCTCCCTGGCTCCGTCGACCAGCCGCTCGCGGCACTTTCGAGACGCTGCGGTATTGCCTGTAGCGCTGCCGAATACGTTGCGATATGATGCTTACCAACCTTCGTCTCATTCAGCTTCTTGGCCAAAACGCTGAACCGAACCACCGTTAAATGAACGAAAATGTGGGGGAGGGTGTGGGGGAAGCCTCGCGCTCACTTCAAGAACAGGACTGATATCAAAGCGTTATTTTGACGGTTCGATTCAAGCCCTGCCACCACCTGCCCTTCGCAACAGTGATGGACCGTGACCGATGGTTCAGGCGGCTACGGTTGCAAGCGTTTCGCTCAAATTCAGCCACTCTGCCTCGCGCTGCTCCAACCTTGCGGCGATGGCGGCGCGCTGGCGGGCCAGTTCGCCCATGGACATCTGCGCGAGGTCGCCGGTGGCGCTTTCCGGGTCGGAGAGCGCCTGGTCGAAGATGGCGATCTGTTTTTCCAGCGCGGCCATCGCCTTCTCGCAATCTTGCAGCGCAGATTTCCGTGTGCGGGCGGCCTCGCGTTCCTTGGCGAGTGTCTTCCTGTCGTTCTTCGGCTTCTTTGCGCCGCCTTCCGCTTTCGGCTGGTTCCGCCCAAGCACGAAGTCGATGTAATCTTCCATGCTGCCGTTGAATTCAGCCGCCGTGCCTTCGTCGACGAGCACGAGCCGGTCCGCAGTCAGCTCCACCATGTGGCGATCATGGCTGATCAGGATCACCGCGCCTTCGTAATCGTTCAGCGCCTGCACCAGCGCTTCGCGGGCATCGACATCCAGATGGTTCGTCGGTTCGTCCAGGATGAGCAGATGCGGCGCATCGCGGGTAATCAGCGCCAGGGCCAGCCGGGCGCGCTCGCCGCCGGAAAGCGATTCGACCTTGCTGATCGCCCGGTTTCCAGAGAAGCCGAACCGTCCCAGCTGGGCGCGCACGGCACCTGCCGGTTTGCCCTCCATCACCCGGGTCATATGTTCCAGCGGCGTGGCGTCGCCGGCCAGTTCCTCGACATTATACTGGGTGAAATAGCCGACTTTCATCTTGCCGGAGACATTCATCTCCCCTTCCATCGCGGGCAGTTGTGCCGCCAGAAGGCGCGCCAGCGTCGTCTTGCCGTTCCCGTTGCGCCCCAGCAGCGCGATCCGTTCGTCCGGGTCGATCCGCAGGTTCAGCCGCTTGAGAATGGGAGTGCCCTCACTATAACCCACTGAGGCGAAATCGAGCGTGATGAGCGGCGGCTTCAGTTCCGAAGGTGCCGGGAAGTCGAAACTGAGCGAGGGATCTTCCATCATTGCGGCGATCGGCTGCATTTTCTCCAGCATTTTCGCGCGTGACTGGGCCTGTTTTGCCGTGCTCGCCCGCGCGCTGTTGCGGGCGACGTAATCCTGAAGGCGCGCACGCTGCGCATCCTGCGAGGCCTTGGCGGCGGCAAGCTGGGTCGCGCGTTCTGCGCGCTGCCGTTCGAAACTGTCGTAACCGCCCGGGTACAGCGTCAGCTTGCCGCCCTGCAGGTGCAGGATATTGTCGACCACATTGTTCAGCAGGTCGCGTTCATGGCTGATGACGACCACGGTGGCCGGATAGGATTTGAGGAAGTTTTCGAGCCAGAGCGTCGCTTCCAGATCGAGGTGGTTCGACGGTTCGTCGAGCAGCAGCACATCGGGTGCGGAATAGAGCAGGGCGGCAAGCGCCACACGCATCTTCCAGCCGCCCGAGAAATTGTCGATCGGCTGTTCCTGCATGGCCTCGTCGAAGCCCAGCCCGGTGAGGATCCGCGCCGCGCGCGACGGGGCGCTATAGGCATCGATGGCGAGCAGCCTCTCGTGCACATCGCCCAGCCGGTCCGGATCCGTGCAGGTCTCCGCTTCGGCTAGCAGGGCGGTACGTTCCACATCGGCGGCAAGCACGGTTTCGGCAGGCGTCGTATCGCCGCTGGGCGCTTCCTGCGCGATATAGCCCAGCCGCATCCGCTTCGGCATTTCGACCGTTCCGTCATCCGGTTCCAGCGTGCCGATCATCACCTTCATCAAGGTTGATTTTCCGGCCCCGTTGCGGCCGATCAGCCCCACGCGGCTCCCGGGAGGAATCGCGGCCGTGGCCGAATCGATGATGGTGCGGCCGCCGAGGCGCACGGTGATGTCATTGATGGAGAGCATGGCCGCGCGCGTAGCACTGCCGCCCGGAAAAGCCCATCGTGCAAATGCGGGTGCGGTCCGCCCGCCTCAGGTGCCGTTCAAAGGTATCAGCGGCGTCGCACCGAGGATCCTTTCGGCAGTGGGCGCTTCGTGCGGCCGGTCGGACGGCTCCTCCAGCGAAACCGCGATCGCGCTGCCCGCGACCATGGCGTCGCGCAGTTCGGGCGACAATTGCAGCGTCACCGCCGCATCCCGGTCGGCAAAGCCGAGCGAGCGCGGGGCCGCGCCGTCCCCGATCACCCATACTTCCGGCACCAGCTCGCCTTGCGGAATGTCCGGCACGCGCAAGGTCAGCGCGCCGGTATCGCGATTGTAGACCCCGCTGAGCAGGATTTCCGCTTCGCTGCCGGTAATCTGGGCAACGCTGATGGTTTCGCCGATGTCGACAGGCCGTTCGACCTCGACAATCCGTTCGCGAACGACAGGATCGGGACGGTCGAACTGCCACAGGCCGGCAAAGGCCAGCGCGGCGAATGAGGCGGCGAGGGTCGCCAGTTTCCATCGCGTGGAGCCGCCCGCATTGTCGTTGGCAGCAGCAGGTTCCGCCCCGGTGTCAAGGGCCGGCCCCGTCAGCGCCCGCTCGATTGCCGGAAACAGATCGCGCTGCGGCCCGTCACCGGGCAAGTCCAGAAGTTCGCTCGCTGCGCGCTCCTTCCACTGGTTGACTAGAGCCGCGAAGGCCTCGTCCTGCGCCATCAGCTGCTCTGCCCGGCGACGGGTTTCATCGTCCGCGAAGCCGAAAACATATTCGGCTGCCAGCAGATCGCGTTCGGGATAATCGGCGGAGCGCATGATCGGGGGCTGATCGTCAGCCATCGGCGAGCCCCCGCTTCATCGACATCAGCCCGCGCCGGATACGGCTTTTCACCGTTCCCAGCGGGACGTTCGATTGTTCTGCGATTTCGGAATAGGTCAGACCGCGAAGGAAGGCCTCGCGAATATAGGAGCGGGTCGGATCGTCGAGATCGTCGACCAGCGCGGTGATGCGGTCGGCCTCCTCCTTGCGCACCAGACGGTCGTCGGCAGCTTCGCCGTCATCGGCGACGAACCGCAACGCCTCGTCGCTGACGGTGGTGCGGCGATTCTGGGCGCGGTACCAGTCGATGGCGCTGTTGCGAGCGACCATGCTGAGCCATGCCATCGCCGATCCCCTGGCAGGATCGAACCCGGCGGCGCGGTGCCAGACCTTGATGTACACGTCCTGCAATACGTCTTCCGCAGCATCGCGGTTTTGGACCACCCTGAAGCAGATATTGAAAAGGTCGCGGGCGCTTGCCTCATAGACGCGGCGCAGGCCCGCTATATCCCCCGCAGCGACGGCGGACAGATCATTCGTCAGCTGTGTCTGGTCAGCCAATGCCGACATGTTCAGCCATGTTGAACCCCGTCCTGCCCCTGTGCCTCATGAGCCTGATTAGCTGGTTGCTGCGTCAATGTCCCGAAAAATCCTCTGCGCGTGCATCCGCGAGCATCACCGGCGCGTAGATTGTCATGGGCATCGGAAATGATGTTCCGATCGTCAACTGAGGGCCGGACGATTGTGCGTGCTTCTTCATCGGCACGCGCTGCCCGAGTGCCACCCGGATTTTTCCAATCCGGCCGGGTCGTGCGTCAGGCCCTGAGCACGGGCTTCTTCTTCCCGGGAAGCCCGTGCTCCTTTTCGCCTTTTTCCATCTGCAGCCTGCCGGTGACCTCACAAGCTATTGCGAGGGGCGGGCGGCGTGCTAGTCAGGGCCGATGCAACCCGATTTTCATCCCGTCATATCGGCCACCGGCCTTTTTACCCCGACCGAGAGCATTTCGAACGCGGAACTGGTTGGCAGCTTCAACGCTTATGTCGAGCGCCACAACGCCGCCAATGCGGCAGCCATCGCAGCGGGCGAGGTGGAGGCGCTGCAGCCCAGTTCAGTCGAATTCATCGAGAAGGCCAGCGGTATCAAGGCCCGCTACGTCATGTCGAAGGAGCCGGTGCTCGACCCGGCTACGATGGAGCCGCGCATCGCGGAGCGCGATGACGACGAAATGTCGATCATGGCGGAGATCGGTATCAAGGCAGCACGGCAGGCACTCGACCGTGCCGGGCGCGATGCGGCGGATGTGGATGCCGTGCTTTGCGCCGCATCGAACATGCAGCGCCCCTATCCCGCCATGGCTATCGAGATCCAGCAGGGGCTGGGGATCGACGGCTTCGCATTCGACATGAACGTCGCGTGCTCCTCCGCCACTTTCGGCATCCAGACGGCAGCCGATTACGTGCGGGCAGGCAATGCGCGGTCGGTGCTGGTGGTCAGCCCGGAAATCACCTCGGGGCACCTCAACTGGCGCGACAGGGACAGCCATTTCATCTTCGGCGACGTGGCGACGGCGGTGCTCGTCGAGGATTCCTCCATCGCGCCGACACCGCATTGGGATATCCTCGGCACGAAACTGAAGACCGTCTTCAGCAACAATATCCGCAACAATTTCGGCTTTCTCAACCGAGCGGACCCCGGCAGCAGGGATACGCCCGACAAGCTGTTCGTCCAGGAAGGGCGAAAGGTCTTCAAGGAAGTCGTGCCGATGGTCTCGGCCCTGATCCTGGAAGAAGCCGAAAGGCTGCGGATCGATCCTGCCAAGCTGCGCCGCCTTTGGCTGCACCAGGCGAATGCAGGCATGAACCGCCTGATCGCGCAGCGCGTGCTGGGGCATGAGGCGGATGAGGATGAAAGCCCGACAGTGCTCGACACCTACGGCAATACATCCAGCGCCGGATCGATCATCGCGTTTCACCTGAATTCGGACGATCTGGAAGCAGGTGACGAGGGTCTGATCTGTAGTTTCGGTGCGGGCTATTCCGTGGGCACCGTCTTCGTGAAGCGCCATGCCTGACCGGGATTCAGGGCGGCTGCCAGGTGAGGGGCCGCTTGTGGATGCGGCCGGCAGGGCGTAGGCCGGGGCATGGCTGGGGAAATCTTCGACAACAGGGGCCGCGGCGATGCCGGCTGGCGGATGCCCTCCATTCACCCCGAAGGGCGGCGTTACGGGCTGATTGCGCTCGGCGTGGCGCTGATCCTGCTGCTGGTGCTCGACTGGGAATTGGTGGGCTGGCCCGCACTCGCGCTGGCGATCGGCATCTTTGCCTTCTTTCGCGATCCCGAACGGGTGGTCGTCCGCGACGATGATCTCGTCCTCTCGCCCGCCGACGGGCAGGTGGTGCAAATCGAGCATGTCGCTCCGCCTGCCGAACTCGTCGACGACGACGGGAGCGGAACTGCGGGCCTGACGAGCGAGCCAGTAACCCGCATCTCGATTTTCATGAGCGTGTTCGACGTGCATATCAATCGCGCGCCCATCGGCGGCACCGTCCGGCGCGTCGTGTATATGCCGGGGCGGTTCCTGAATGCGCAGCTCGACAAGGCGAGTGCCGAAAACGAACGGCACCACATCCTGATCGAGCGGTCGGACGGGCGGAGGATCGGCTTTACCCAGATCGCGGGTCTGGTTGCGCGGCGCATCGTACCCTGGGTCAAGAGCGGCGACATGCTTGCCGCCGGCCAGCGCGTCGGGCTGATTCGTTTTGGCAGCCGGGTCGACATCTATCTACCCGCCGGCACCGATCCGGCGGTGCTGATCGGCCAGCGAGTCATCGCCGGGGAAACCATTCTCGCCCGCTTCGGGCACCAGGAATTGATCGAAGGTGTGCTGCAATGAACCAAGACGACCGCTGGATCGGCCCCAGGGCCGCTGAAGACGAGGTGCCGCAGACACAGGGCGGTGCCCGCGGCCTGTCGCTGCGGGCTGTGCTTCCCAATGCCATCACCGCCGCAGCATTGTGCAGCGGGCTGACGGGTATCCGCTTCGCCATCTCGGGCGATTGGGCGGAAAGCATCGTCGCCGTTATTCTGGCCGGGGTGCTGGACGGCCTGGACGGCCGGGTCGCTCGCATGCTGAAGGCGCAGTCGCGTTTCGGGGCTGAAATGGACAGTCTGGCCGATTCGCTGTCCTTCGGGATGGCCCCTGCGCTGATCCTCTACCTCTGGTCGCTACAGGATCTGACCCGAATCGGCTGGTTCGCCTGCCTTGCCTTCGCAATCTGCTGTGCGCTTCGCCTCGCGCGCTTCAACGCACAGATCGATACTGACGATCAACCGCATAAATCGGCAGGGTTCTTTACCGGCATTCCGGCACCAGTCGGCGCAGGCCTGGCTTTCCTCCCGTTCTATATCTGGATGGCGACCGGTTCGGCATTCTTCCGTGAGCCGGTACTTGTCGGCATATGGCTTGCGATTATCGCATTCCTGATGATCTCGAACATCGCCACGCTCAGCTGGAAATCCATACGCCCACGGCGGAATGTCCGTCTTGAACTGATTGGTGCCGCAGGCCTGCTTTTCGGTGCCCTGCTCCTCGAACCCTGGTGGTCACTGATCGGCATCTGCGTGATCTACCTTGCGCTGATGCCTTACGGATTTTACCGCTACGCCAGGGTCAGGCGGCAGCGGTCAGCGAAGCGCGTTCCGGTCGCGACGCTGAACGCAAGGGGCGGGCCGGACGGGGCTGCGCCCGATAGGGGGGCATAGCTGGCTGAACAGGCACGCCTGTGCAGATTATGCTGACGGGCCGGCCCGCATCCATCATCGCGAGCATCCCGCGCAGACGGCTGGCGCCATGGGCAGCTCGCGAAATCCCGTCGACCAGGACAAGCGATGCCGCGGCAGCAGCGGCAACAAACAAGGTGGAAAAAACAAAGGCGAGCATGACAATGATCTTTCTTGACGAGCCTTCGGACGATCCGAGCGCCTGTGTATATGTTTGGGGATAAGCCCCGGATAAGGATTGCGTTCCCTGTCCGACACGTTTGTTCTCTTTTCGTTCTTGCTTGTCAAGGCGGAATTGCGACAGGTGTGAATTTTTTTGCGACGAATTGGGTCTGGTAATTTGATCCTGGAGCGTCTAAAGGCGCGCTATCTGCCATATTGTCGGCCCGATTTCCAGGTCGCTGTCTGGCGGACAAATCCACATGAAAAGCACCACATACCGGTGCCGCAGCGGGTAACGGGGCTCCTCGCCCCCGCCGCACGGTTCCAGCTTTTCAGAGGCTCAACCGGAAAGGAATTCTACTATGGCGGCACCTACCGTCACGATGCAGCAGCTTATCGAAGCCGGTGCGCATTTCGGCCACCAGACTCATCGCTGGAACCCGCGCATGAAGCCGTATATCTTCGGTGCGCGTAACGGCGTTCACATCATCGACCTTTCGCAGACCGTGCCCCTGATGGCGCGTGCGCTCGATTTCGTTCAGCAGACGGTCCGCGCGGGCGGCAAGGTTCTTTTCGTCGGCACCAAGCGGCAGGCGCAGGAGCCGGTCGCGGAAGCGGCGCGTGCTTCGGGCCAGCATTTCGTGAATCACCGCTGGCTTGGCGGAATGCTGACGAACTGGAAGACGATTTCCGGTTCGATCAAGCGCCTCAAGACCCTGGAAGAGCAGCTTTCGGGCGATACTTCGGGCCTGACCAAGAAGGAAGTTCTTCAGCTGACACGTGAGCGTGACAAGCTCGAAATGTCGCTCGGCGGCATCCGCGACATGGGCGGCATTCCCGATGTCATGATCGTCATCGACGCGAATAATGAAGATCTCGCCATCAAGGAAGCCAATGTTCTCGGCATTCCGGTGGTCGCGGTTCTCGACACCAATGTCGACCCCAGCGGCATCGCTTTCCCGGTTCCGGGCAATGACGATGCGGCCCGCGCCGTGCGCCTCTATTGCGATGCCTTCGGCGAAGCAGCCCAGACGGGCAAGGGCGAAGCAGTCGCGCAATCGGGTCAGGATTTCGGCTCGATGGAAAATCCGCCGGCAGAAGCTGCGACCGCCTGAGAGCGTCGACGCAGAAAATTCGGGCGCCGGACGGGTTTGAGCCGTCCGGCGCCGCAAACATTATCCGAAAAGGAACAGACATATGGCTGCCTATACCGCCGCTGATGTGAAGAACCTGCGCGAAAAGACCGGCGCGGGCATGATGGATTGCAAGAAGGCCCTGTCGGAAACCGATGGCGATGTCGAAGCCGCCGTCGATGCCCTGCGCGCCAAGGGCCTGGCTGCTGCCCAGAAGAAGTCGAGCCGCACGGCCGCAGAAGGCCTCGTCGGCGTGGCCGTTTCCGGCAATCGCGGCACCGCTGTCGAGGTGAATTCGGAAACCGATTTCGTTGCCAAGAACGATCAGTTCCAGGATTTTGTTCGGCAGGTGACGCAGGTCGCCCTCGAAAAGCAGGCCGATGATGTCGACGCACTGAAGACCGCCGAATATCCGGGTGGCGGCACCGTGTCCGACAAGCTGACCGGCAATGTCGCGACCATCGGCGAGAACCAGCAGATTCGCCGCATCAAGAGCGTATCGGTGGCCAATGGCGTCGTGGTGCCCTACATCCATAATGCCGCTGCCCCGAACCTGGGCAAGATCGGTGTCCTGGTCGCGCTGGAAAGCGAAGCGGGCGCAGATGTTCTTGAACCGCTGGGAAAGCAGCTGGCGATGCATATCGCAGCTGCTTTCCCGCAGGCGCTCAACGCCGAGGAACTGGATGCCGACGTGATCGAGCGTGAGCGCGCGATCGCGAAGGAAAAGGCTGCCGAAAGCGGCAAGCCCGAAAATGTCCAGGACAAGATGGTGGAAGGCGCGGTGAAGAAATTCGCCAAGGAAAATGCGCTGCTCAGCCAGATCTGGGTGATGGACAACAAGACACCCGTTTCCGAAGTCGTCGCGAAGGCCGGCAAGGATGCCGGGCATGAGATCGTGCTGAAGGATTACGTGCGCTTCCAGCTCGGCGAAGGTATCGAGAGGGAAGAAAGCGACTTTGCAGCCGAGGTTGCGGCTGCCGTCGGCGGTTGAAGCCTTCCGATTGACGCAGAGATGAAAGCCCGTCGGACGATGCGTCCGGCGGGTTTTTTGCAAAGCCGCCTTATGCCTTGGCAGGACGCCGCGCGCGTCTATAAGGCTTGGAACTCCCCCGCTTCGACGAAAGACCCCATCTTCCATGCCGGCTCCTGAATACAAACGTATCCTGCTCAAACTTTCGGGTGAGGTGCTGATGGGGTCGCAGGAATATGGCATCGATCCCGCCTATGTCTCGCGCCTTGCCGAAGAGGTGAAGGCGGCACGGGCGACCGGGCTGGAGGTCTGCCTGGTGATCGGGGGCGGCAACATCTTCCGCGGCATTGCGGGCGCTGCACGCGGCCTCGACCGCACGACCGGCGATTACATGGGCATGCTGGCGACGGTGATGAATGCCCTCGCCATGCAAAACGCGCTGGAACAGCTGGGTGTCGCGACACGGGTGCAATCGGCCATTCCGATGGCGACGGTGTGCGAACCCTATATTCGGCGGCGGGCGGAACGACATCTGGAGAAAGGCCGCATCGTGATCTTTGCTGCCGGAACCGGAAATCCGTTTTTCACGACGGATACGGGCGCGGCCTTGCGGGCGGCAGAGATGAATTGCGACGCCCTGCTGAAGGGGACCAGTGTGGACGGGGTTTACGACCGCGATCCGAAGCTGTTTCCCGAAGCGCGGCGATACGATACAATCACTTATGGCGAAGTTCTGTCACAGAATCTGAAGGTGATGGACGCTGCCGCGATCTCGCTTTGCCGTGAGAACAATATTCCCATCGTGGTGTTCTCGATCCGTGAGCGCGGGAATGTGGCGCGCGTTCTTGAGGGCAGCGGCGTTCAGACCATTGTGCAGGAACAGGGCGTGCAGGAACAGGGCGTACAGGAACAGCTTGAGGATTAAGCAATTATGGCGAAATATGATCATTCCGATATCGACCGCCGCATGGGCGGCGCAGTGGAATCGCTGAAAAGCGATCTTGCCGGTCTTCGCACCGGGCGCGCCAACACGACCCTGCTGGATCCGGTACATGCCGAGGTTTACGGCGCGATGATGCCCTTGAACCAGGTGGCGACCGTTTCTGCGCCCGAGCCCCGGATGCTGAGCGTGCAGGTCTGGGACAAGTCCAACCTGTCCGCCGTCGAGAAGGGCATCGCGAAGGCCGGGCTGGGCCTCAACCCGATGATCGACGGACAGACCATTCGCCTGCCGATCCCCGATCTGACGGAAGAACGGCGCAAGGAGCTCGCCAAGCTGGCAGGCCAATATGCCGAAAAGGCGAAGATCGCCATTCGCAACGTCCGCCGCGACGGTATGGAAGCGCTGAAGGAAGACGAGAAGAAAAAGGACATCTCCGAAGACGATCGGAAGCGGCTGGAGGAGGATGTCCAGAAGCTCACCGACAAGCATGTCGCCGAGGCGGATCGCGTGTCGGAAGCCAAGGAAAAGGAAATCATGACGCAGTAAGCGTCGTGCGACCAACGCCATAACCGGGGCAGTTTAAATGGGCGAGGACAGCGACAGCCGTGCGCGGCACGTCGCGATCATCATGGACGGGAACGGCCGCTGGGCGCGGCAGCGCGGCCTGCCGCGTGCCATGGGCCACCGGCGCGGGGTCGAGGCAGTCCGCAATCTGGTCCGGTCGGTTAAGGGCTTGGGGATCGAATGCCTGACCCTGTATGCTTTCTCGTCCGAAAACTGGAAACGTCCGGAGGATGAGGTCAGCGATCTGATGCAATTGATGCGCCGGTTCATCCGCAGCGATCTACCGGAATTCGTTGCCAATGACGTTCGCCTGAAAATAATCGGGGATTACAAGGCGTTGGCGCCCGACATTGTTGAAATGCTCGAAAATGCGCTGGAGAGGACGAGCAAGGGTTCGCATGTCCTCGCCGTGGCGCTCAATTACGGCTCGCAGCAGGAGATTGCCCGCGCCGCCACGGCCGCGGCGGCGGCGGGCGAGATCAATGCCGAAACCATCGCGGCCCATCTCGACACGGCGGATTTGCCGCCGCTGGATCTGCTGATCCGCACCAGCGGCGAGGTTCGCCTGTCGAATTTCCTGCTCTGGCAATGCGCCTATGCGGAAATGATCTTCACCGAAGTGCTTTGGCCTGATTTCACTCCGGATCATTTGCGTCGCGCGCTGGACCAGTTTTCGGCAAGGGAGCGTCGTTATGGCGGGCGATGATCTGGCTGCGGTGGAGCGCAAGCGCGACCGCCTGAAGCGGTACATGACCGTACCTTTCGCGGTGCGGACGTCCGACCTTCCGAAGCGGCTCGCGTCCGCGACCGTCATGGCGATCATCGCCGGCACGGCCTTGTGGCTTGGCGGATTGTGGCTCGACATTTTCATTTTCGCTGTCGCTTTTGCCACGTTTTGCGAATTCGCCTTTCTGATCTCGCGGATTACGGGAAACTGGCCAGCTCGCATCGCTGCGGCACTCGCCGGTGCGGTCTATATCGGCGTGGCTGCCTTCGTTCTGGCGGGCGCAGGCAATTTCCTGCTCGTTCTGGTCATCGGGGCAACCATCGCGACCGATACAGGGGCCTATTTCATGGGCCGGGCATTGGGCGGGCCGAAGATCGCGCCTGCGATTAGTCCATCGAAAACCTGGGCAGGGCTGTGCGGCGGAATGCTTGCCGCCGCCGCGTGGGTGATCGTCTGGGTCTTGTTCATGAACGATCCGGAGGCCCTTGGCCCCGGCTTCGCGCTGGGCATATCGGAAAGTTTCGGCAATCTGTGGGTTGCGGCGCTGGTGGGCGGTGTCCTCGCGATCGTGGCGCAGGTGGGTGATTTCTTCGAAAGCTGGATGAAGCGCAAAGCCGGTCGCAAGGACAGTTCCAACCTGATCCCGGGGCATGGCGGCTTTTTCGACAGGGTGGACGGCATGCTGCCCGTTGCGCTGGCCGTCGCCGCAATTGCCAGTATCGCGGTGAACTGATGGCCGCGCGCAGCATCTCCATCCTCGGCGCGACCGGATCGGTGGGCGCATCGACGCTCGATCTCATCCGCCGCAATCGCGACCAGTGGCGGGTGGTGGCGCTCACCGCAAATTGCAGCGCGAGCGAATTGGCGGCGCTCGCCAGGGAGTTCGAAGCGCAGGTGGCCGTTGTCGCGGATGAGGCGCACCTGCCCGCCTTGCGCGATGCGCTAGGCGGCAGCGGTGTGGAAGCGTCCGCCGGAAGGCAGGCGCTGTGTGATGCCGCTGCACGGCCCGCCGATCTGACGCTGGCGGCCATCGTCGGATGCGCCGGTCTCGCCCCGACAATGGCGGCCATCGAACAGGGGGGTACGATAGCGCTCGCCAACAAGGAGGCTCTTGTTTCGGCAGGTGCGGTCATGATGTCTGCGGTAGAACGGAGCGGCGCAACCCTGCTGCCTGTCGATTCAGAACATAATGCGATATTCCAGTGCCTTGCGGGCAACATTTTGGACGATGTGCGAACCATCACGCTGACCGCAAGCGGTGGCCCTTTGCGCACCTTCAGCGCCGATGAACTGGCACGGGTCACACCGGCCCAGGCCGTCGCACATCCCAACTGGGACATGGGCGCGAAGATCAGCGTCGATTCCGCGACCATGATGAACAAGGGGCTGGAATTCATCGAGGCGCATCATCTGTTCCCGGTCGGCCTCAAAAATATTCGCATCATCGTCCATCCGCAGAGCGTCGTGCACTCCATGGTCGAATTTCGCGACGGGTCGACGCTGGCGCAACTCGGTCCGTCCGATATGCGGGTGCCGATCGCCTCGTGCCTCGCCTGGCCGCGCCGCATGGCGACGCCCTGCGCGCGCCTCGACCTCGCCGCGCTGGGCGAATTGTCGTTCTTCGCACCGGACGAGGAATTGTTCCCGGCGACGCGGCTTGCCCGGGAAGCGGTGCAGGAAGGAGGTGCGGCACCTGCCGTTCTGAACGCCGCAAACGAAGTTGCGGTGGCTGCATTCCTTTCCGGTCAGATCGCGTTCACCCGCATCGCGCCACTGGTGGCGGAGACACTCGATGCAACGCGCATCGCCGCCCCGCAGACACTGGACGACGTGCTGGCCGCAGATGCGGAAGGCCGCCGCCGCGCCGCTACCTTGCTGGAACAGGACTGATCTTGGAATCTCCCCCCTTCTGGATTTACGCCGCCGGATTTCTGCTGCTCCTCGGTCCGCTGGTCACGGTGCACGAATTCGGCCATTATCTGATGGGCCGCCTTTTCGGTGTCAAAGCCAGGGCATTCTCCGTCGGTTTCGGAAAGGAACTGGCAGGGTTCACCGACCGGCGGGGTACGCGCTGGAAATTGTCGGCCCTGCCGCTGGGCGGATATGTCCAGTTCAAGGGCGACATGAATCCGGCCAGCATCCCCGATGCAAATGAACGTGACAGGGCGAGCGCCGAGGAACGCGAGGGCAGCTTCCCTCACGCTCCATTGTGGCAACGCGCATTGATCGTGCTTGCCGGCCCGCTGACCAACATCGTCGTTGCCATAGCCATTTTTGCCGGTTTCTTCATGGCCTACGGCAATCCGGTGACCCCGCCGCTGGTGACTGGTTTCACCGAGGAATCCGTGGCGCGCGATGCAGGTATTCGCGAAGGTGACCGCATCGTCGCGATCGACGGCAGCGCGGTGGATGATTTCATGCAGGTCCGCAATGCCGTGATGCTGCAGCCGGGCCAGCCGATGGAGCTTGCGGTCGAGAGGGACGGGCAACGGCTCACCGTTCCGCTGGTGACGCAGGATTATACCTTTACCGACCAATACGGCAATCAGGGGCGGATCGGGCTGCTGGGGGTGCAGGGCGACTCCGTTGCATTTGACGAAGTCGGGCCCGTGCAGGCGATCGGCCTCGCTGCGGGATCCAACATACGCCTCGTGCAGATGATGATCGAAGGCATTCGCCAGATCTTCGTGGGCGACAGATCGGTTCGCGAACTTGGCGGACCGATAAAGATCGCCAAATATTCGGGTGAGAAATTGTCGCAGGGTGCGCTGCCGTTCATCGAATTCGCAGCGTTGATCTCAATTAACTTGGCATTCATTAACCTGCTGCCAATTCCGGCGCTCGATGGCGGGCACCTTGCGTTCTACGCCATCGAAGCGGTCCGCCGCAGGCCTGTCGGGCCGCGCGGCATCGAGTTTGCCTATCGCGGCGGTGTCGCGCTGGTGCTGGCGTTGATGGTGTTCGTGACCATCAACGATATCGTGTCGCTGCCGATCTTCGGCACGCTCTAGGCGGCGCCGTCTGCCTTGCGCGCGGGGCCGAAGGTGGCGCAGCCGACGGCAATCGCTTGATTGGCCCGGCTGCATCGGGCAGGGGGCGCGGGCAGGTCACGTCGGGGGGCGGGGCCATCCCTTTCAACAAAGGGGGCGCAGAAATACTATTGGACGGGATCACCCTTGTCGATGATTGGACGTAATATGACCGGCGCAGAAAATTTCGTTGCCGGCAAGCGGCTTGCTCTTGCCTTGCTCGGCGGAACCATGCTTGCCGGGATGCCGGCGACGGTCATGGCGCAGGACGCCGGCAACGAGGCTGATCCCGCGGCTGTGCAGCCAGCGGTTCCGGCGGTCCGGACTGCGCCGCCTTCTCCGATGGCGCAGAACGACATCATCCGCACCATCGCGGTTCAGGGTGCCCAGCGGCTGGAGCCGCAGACCATCCTCAGCTATATCAAGCTGCGCCCGGGGCAGGAATATACCCAGGAGGCCGCGGACCAGGCGCTGAAGGATTTGGCGGCCACGGAGCTTTTTTCCGATTTCACCATCCGCAACGACAATGGCGCGGTGTTGATCGAAGTGACGGAGAACCCCGTCATCAACCGGATCATCCTGGAAGGCAACAAGCGGCTGAAGGACGACAAGATCCTTCCTGAAATCCGCCTGGCGCCGCGTCAGATCTTCACGCGGTCGAAGGTTCGCGCCGATGTCGCGCGCATCCTCGAACTCTACAAGCGTCAGGGCCGCTTCGCCGCGACGGTCGAACCGCAGATGGTGCAACTGGCCCAGAACCGCGTCGATATCGTTTACGAGATCACGGAAGGGCCGAAGAGCAAGGTCCGCCAGATCAACATCATCGGCAATGAGGATTTTTCCGACAGCGATCTGCGCGGCGAGATGGTCACCAAACAGGCCCGCCTGACCAGTTTCCTGAGTTCCAACACCAGCTACGACCCTGACCGGCTCGCTTTCGACCAGCAGAACCTGCGCAAGTTCTATTTGACGCAGGGCTATGCCGATTTCCGCGTCGTATCGGCGGTCGCGGAACTCACGCCCGACAATCGCGACTTCATCATCACCTATGTCGTGGAGGAAGGCGAACGCTATCGCTTCGGCGATGTCGAGGTCGACAGCCAGTTGCGTGACTTCGACAGCGAAGCCTTGACCCGCAGTCTGCAGGTAGAGGAGGGCGACTGGTACAATGCCAAGTCGGTCGAGGACACGGTGGAGCAATTCGCCGAGCTGGCCGGAACCTTCGGCTATGCCTTTGCGGACGTGCAGCCCCAGTTCCGCCGCAACCGCGAAGACCTGACCATGGATGTCACCTTCGTCATCAGCGAAGCGCCGCGCGTCTATGTCGAACGCATCGACGTGAACGGCAACACGCTGACGCAGGACAAGGTGGTGCGCCGCGAATTCCGCCTGGCAGAAGGCGATGCGTTCAATTCGCTGGCCGTCCGCCGCAGCAGCAATCGCATTAAGTCGCTCGGGTTCTTCCAGGAAAATTTCGAGATTACCCAACGCGAGGGATCGTCCCCCGACCAGATCATCCTGGAAGCCAATGTCGAGGATCAGCCGACGGGCGAATTGCAGCTGTCCGCGGGCTTCTCTTCCATCGAGAGCTTCATCCTTGCCGCGTCGATCCGCGAGAGGAACTTTCGCGGACGCGGCCAGACGATCGGGTTGAGCGCCAATTACTCGCGCTATTCACGTTCGTTCGGCCTCAGCTTCTCCGAACCCTATGTCTTCGATCGCAACATCTCCGCCGGTATCGATATATATCGCCGCGATCTCAACAGTCCCAATTTCAACAACCAGGTTTCGCGTTACGAACAATCGACCACGGGCGGCACGCTGCGCGCGGGTGTGCCTCTCACCGAATATATTTCGCTGGTGGGCAGCTACACGTTGAATTTCGACGATGTGACCATCAGCGAGACGGAATTCTTCTCCGACCTCGATGGCGACGGTATCGAAACCTGCGATCCCTTCCGGGCCGGTCGCTACCTGTGCGATGCCCTGGGCGAGAGAACCAGTTCTATTCTCGGGCTGACCCTGGCTTTGAACCAGCTCGACAATTCCTTCCGTCCGACCAGAGGGCGCAGCATGTCGGTGACTGCCGAATATGCGGGGCTCGGCGGATCGGTCGAATATCTTCGCCTGCGCGGCAGGGCAGCGCAATTCTTCAACCTTGGCAGCGGCTTCGTCTTTTCGCTCGCGGCGGAAGGCGGCGCGATCCGTGGCCTTGAAAACCGCCCCGGCGCGGACGACGTCCGCCTGACGGATCGCTTCTTCCTCGGCGAACCGCAGTTCCGCGGCTTCGACATCCGCGGCGTCGGGCCGCGCGTGGTCCGGCAGCCGATCATTGCCGATGCGGACGGTAACCCGATCATCGTCACCGATCAGAATGACGTGCAGGATGACGCCATCGGCGGGACAGCCTATTATCTGGGCCGTGCGGAACTGGAGCTTCCCCTGGGCTCGGGCGCCAGCGAACTCGGCCTTCGCCCGTCCGTCTTCATGGATGTGGGTGCCTTGTTCAACGTGCGTCAGCCGGAACTGCTGACATCGCCGTTCCCGGAAGGTATCAGCCGGCAATTGCGGAACGCCGACGGCGAACTGCTTTTCATCGGCCCCGACAGTGCGCTGACCAACATGCCGACCGATGCCGCCGGCAATCCGCTCGATCCTGCCCTTCAGCAGGTCGCGCTTCCTTTCCAGGAAATCTTCGTCGGCGATACTGCCAAACCGCGCCTTTCGGTGGGTATCGGCGTGAACTGGAACTCGCCCTTCGGCCCGTTCCGCATCGATCTCGCCAAGGCCCTGCTGACGCAGGAAGGCGATGACACCAAACTCTTGACCTTCAACGTAGGGACGCAATTCTGATGAAAACCTTTCTCAAACCCCTGATGATGGCTGGCCTGGTCCTGACCGCATCCGCGCCGATCGCTGCCGCTCCCGCTGCTGCCCAGCAGGCGCAGGGCGTGGGCGTCGTCAATCTGAACGCCATCATCGCCCGTTCGAATGCGTTGCAGACGGCTGAACAGCAGCGTCAGACAACCTATGCGGCGCAGATCCAGCAGGCGACGCAGCGCCAGCAGCAGCTCGCCGCGCAGCTTCAGCCGCTCTACACCCAGTTCCAGACCGCGCAGCAGAGCAATGCCGGGCAGCAGGCGCTGCAGCAGCAGGCCGCGCAGATCCAGCAGATCGAGGCAGCCGGCCAGCGCGAGTTGCAGACGATCATGCAGCCGGTCGCCCTCAGCCGCGCCTATGTCCAGGAACAGATCGAGGAACAGCTGGACCGGGCGATTCAGCAGGCTGCGACCAAGAAGCGCATCGATCTCGTCATCGAGGCGGGTCAGGGCGGCGTTCTTTACGCCGCAGCGCCGCTCAACATGACGCAGGAAGTGCTGACCGAATTGAACACCCTGCTGCCCAGCGCCCAGCTTGTCCCGCCGCAGGGTTGGCTGCCGCGCGAAATTCGCGAACAGCAGGCGGCGGCAGCGGCTCAGCAGGCGCAGCCCGCTGCCGCACCGGCCCAGCAGCCCACCGGCCGCTGATAGCATCTACATGGATAGCGAAGGGGGAGGGTGATGAGCGATACCGAACGATCCGCCGGATACGACATCAAGAAGGTGCTTGCCGCCCTGCCGCATCGTTACCCCATGTTGCTGGTCGACAGGGTGAAAAGCCTGTCGAAGGGCGAAGAAATCCACGCCATCAAGGCTGTAAGTTTTAACGAGGATTACTTCCAGGGGCATTTTCCCGGTCGCCCGATCATGCCGGGCGTGCTTCAGGTCGAGGCCTTGGCGCAGGCGGCCGGTATTCTGGCGGTCGAGACGCTCGACCTCGCCGGCAGCGGCAAGCTCGTCTATTTCATGGCGATCAGCGACGCGAAATTCCGTGCTCCGGTCGAACCCGGCTGCCTGCTCGATCTGAAGGCCGGATTCGTCCAGCAGCGCGCACGCGTGTGCAAGTTCTGGGGCAAGGCCGAGGTCGAAGGCAAGGTGACATGCGACGTGCAGTTCACCGCCATGATCGCCGACGCACCGGAAGAGGGCGCCTAAAGCGCTTGTAATTGACCCTCGCTCCCGCTAGGCGCGCGGCTTTCCAGGGCAATTGCCCACACCCGATATTTGCGGGCCCGGTCGGAACCGGTCCCATGCACGGAGACTATGCCATGAAGGCCGAAACGCATCCCGATTACCACACCATCACCGTCAAGATGACCGATGGCACAGAATTCCAGACCCGTTCGACCTGGGGCAAGGAAGGCGACACGCTGACACTGGATATCGACCCCACCAGCCACCCGGCATGGACCGGCGGCAAGCAGCAGCTTCAGGAAGGCGGCCGCGTTGCCCAGTTCAACAAGCGTTTCGGCGGGCTTTCGCTCGGCAAGAAGTAAGGTTTCCTGCGATAGGCGGCTGCAAGGCCGTTTAGGAGGGCGGTCCGACGGGGCCGCCCTTTTCATTTATCCGCCAGAGATTGTCGATCGTGTCGAGAACAACCGGCTCGAGCGCTTCTGCTGGCGGCCAGGCGATTTTGCTCATTTTGGCAAAAGCCGCGTCTCTCGTTTCGCGGTCGGGCCAGAGGGCGTGGCATGATATATGCCGTCCTGTCCTACGGCCAGCAGCGACCCCAGTGATCCGAACGGCGCAAGTTCACGGGTCGCCCTTGCCCAGCTTCGGCGAAATTCCTCGGCATCTTCGGTGGCGATCCGCCAGCGATAGATCACGATCAGGGCGGGGGCGGCGATCAGTTCCACGGCCGTTCACGATACCATTTGGTAATGATGTATTTGGTGCCTCGCCGCACCTTCATCCCGTGGTGCATCGTGTGGGGATTCACGCTGCCGTCGGAGCGGCGGTTGTTCCAGCAAAGCAGCTTGCCCTGTTCGGGATTGATCGTCTTGCTGATCGATTTGAACCGCGTCCCGCCCCCCGCCTCCACATGGTTCAGATAGACCATGAAGGTCCAGCTCCGCTGCCCGGCGAGCGAACAGTAGCGGTCGTAATCAAGCCCTCCGGGCTCGAAATAATCCGTATGCGCCTTGAACTCCTGACCCAAGGCATATCGTTGGCCCTGTATCGGCTCGCCATGGGCAGGGTCGATGCCGGACAGTTCGGTGAGGGCAGTTTCCATCGCGACCACGGCGGCATCCGTCTGCGGCAGATCGCAGGTTTCGCTGGTCCTGAAAGCGCTGTCGCCATTGTCGTCGGCAATCGTGGATGGCCGTCGGTTGCCATCGATCAGTCCGACCAGCCTTTCGCAAAGCTCAGGGCCGATAAATCGGCGCAATTGCAGCAGTTCAAGCCTGCCGGTCGGGACTTGCTGCATACCGGCGCGGGTGATCAACCGTGCCACTGAAGATTCGCCGGAAGATGCCATCATGAATCAGGATATATCGGAGTTCGCCCGCTGCAAGCCCGAAATAAAGTTGCGCTTGGAAGACTTCCTGGCATTTTTCCCTTCCAAGATTGCCCTGTTTATGCAAGAGGGTCCGCCCGGTGGATACTACCCCTTGACCGGGTGGCGTTCCGCCGTAAAGCCCGCCCATCCGAAGATGCGCGGCATCGTGTGGCGATCGTAGCTCAGTTGGTTAGAGCGCCGGTTTGTGGTACCGGAGGTCGGGGGTTCAAGACCCCTCGATCGCCCCATTTTTCTCCGCTTCGCATCCGGAAGATTCTGCTCCTCGGATAACGGGATAATGCGATGACGGCCTTTTGGACCGAAGTGGATTTCGACGATCACGAACAGGTCCAGCTCCTGCGGGACAGGGCCTCGGGCCTGACCGCGATCATCGCGATCCATTCCACGCATCTTGGCCCTGCGGCAGGCGGCACCCGCTTCTGGCACTATGCCGAACCGCGCGACGCGATGCGCGACGCCCTGCGCCTCAGCCGCGGGATGAGCTACAAGAATGCGATGGCCGGTCTGCCGATGGGCGGCGGCAAGGCGGTGATTCTCGCCGATGGTGCGCATCACAAGACGCCCGACATGCTCGCCGCCTTTGGCGATGCGGTCGAGAATTTGTGCGGGCGATATGTCACTGCGGAAGATGTCGGCATCAGCGAACAGGACATGGTCGCCGTCGCCCGCCGGACCCGATACGTTTCCGGCCTGCCCGTGGATGGGGCGGGCGACGCGGGCGGCGACCCCGGTCCCTTCACCGCAATAGGCATCTATCACGGCATCCGCGCCGCGGTCGAATACAGGCTGGGCCGCAGCGACCTTGCAGGCGTCCATGTCGCCATCCAGGGTACCGGCAGCGTGGGCGGCGGCGTTGCGCGGCTGCTCGCCAAGAACGGGGCAAGGCTGACGCTGGCCGATGTGAATGCGGAACGGGCCGCTGCGCTCGCCCGCGAAGTTGGCGGTGAGGTGATCGCCACGGACGCGATCATGGGCGTGCAATGCGATGTTTTCAGCCCCAACGCGCTGGGCGCGATTCTTGACGATGACGGCATCGCCCGTCTCGAAACGACCATCGTCGCCGGGGGCGCCAACAATCAACTGGCGCGTGAGGAGCACGGCGCGAAGCTGTTCGAGCGCGGCATCCTCTACGCTCCCGATTACGTCATCAATGCAGGCGGGATCATCTCGGTGACGCTGGAATATCTGGCGCGGGAACATGGGCAGCCGAGCGACATCAACGAGGTCCGCAAACGGATCGGCCAGATTCCCGTTCGGCTGAAGGAGATCTGGCAGGAAAGCGACCGCAGCGGCGTATCGCCCGACATCGTTTCGGACCGCATGGCCCAGCGGCTCATCGGGCGATAACATCATCCGGTCCGCACCGCTCGGGGCAAGTCTTCGCACCGCTGATTATCGCAGGCTGCGCTTGCGGAACGGGCGGCTTCCTGTCAAAGGCCGCCCCTGGAAATCGATATGCATGGCTTCGCCAATCCCAAGCGCTTCCTGTCGCTCGCACGCTGGCTGACACCGCTGTTCCTGCTCGGCGGTTTGCTGCTGGCTGCGGTCGCGCTCGCCTGGGGGTTCTTCGTCGTTCCGCCCGACCGGTTGATGGGTGAAACGGTTCGCATCATGTTCATCCATGTGCCCGCCGCATGGCTCGGCATGGGCGGCTGGACGGCTCTTGCCATCGCCAGTCTGATCTATCTCGTCTGGCGTCATCCGCTGGCCGACATCGCTGCCCGCGCCGTTGCCGTTCCGGGCCTGGTCTTTACCGTTATCTGCCTCGTCACCGGGTCAATCTGGGGCCGGCCCACCTGGGGTACGTGGTGGGTCTGGGACGGGCGGCTGACCAGCATGCTGGTTCTGGCCTTCCTTTACATGGGCTACATCGCGCTTGGGCAGGCGGTGGCGCGTGAGGGGGCGTCGGCCCGCATCACGGCCATCTTCGGACTGGTCGGTGCGGTCAACATCCCGATCATCAACCGTTCGGTCGTATGGTGGAATTCGCTGCACCAACCGCCGAGCATTACCATGGGCAATTCCGCGATCGACGCCGAATTCCTCGTTCCGCTGCTGCTCGCGATGCTGGGGTTCTCGCTGTTGATGGGCGGGGTCGTCCTGGCCCGCATGCGGACAATCCTGGCCGAGATCCAGGCGGAAGCGCGCCTTCGCCGGAAAGCTGCCACTCCGGGCGGCAGTCAGTCGCCCCGCCCTCCGCTGCAGGGCACCGCCTGATGCGCGAGGGGCTGGACCAGTGGGGCTTCGTGCTGGCGGCTTACGCGATCGGCATATTGGCCACGCTGTTGCTGGTGGCGCAGAGCTGGCTGGCGATGCGGCGGGCAGAGGCGAGGCGGGCAGAGGTAAAGCGGGCCGAGGTAAAACCGGCGGCGGCATCGCGGAAATGAACGCTTTCAAATCCAAGCATCAACGCCTCATCCTCATCGTGGTGTCGCTCACCGCGCTGATGATGGCGGGTCTGATCGCCGCCTACGCGTTGCGCAATCAGGCGAGCTATTTCTACGTGCCGAGCCAGTTCGTATCCGAACCACCCGAGATCGGCCGCGCCGTTCGCCTCGGCGGCATGGTGCGCGAGGGGTCGCTCGAACGGCTGCCCGACGGAGTGTCGGTCGGATTCATCGTGAGCGACGGCGATGCACAGGTTCCGGTGCGCTTCACCGGCATCGTGCCCGATCTGTTCGTGGAAGGGTCGGGCGTGGTGGCTGAAGGACGCCTTGGCCCGCAGGGCACCTTCCTCGCCGATAATCTCCTCGCCAAGCATGACGAAAATTACGTTCCGCGCGAGCTGGAGGAAATGACGGCCCGGCAGAAGCGGGAAGTCGTCGCGGAAACCGAAGCGGCAGCGGGGCGGGCGGTAACGCGATGATAGCCGAACTCGGTCTTGCCGCCCTGTGGCTGGCGGCTGCGCTTGCCTTGCTTCAGCTGGCGGCAGGCGTTCTGGCGCTGCGAGCGGGCTCCAGCGGAACCGGCGCGACCCTGGCGGCACTGGTCCGCCCCGTGGCGATCCTGCAGGGGTTGCTGGTATCCTTCGCTTTCCTGATGCTGATGTGGCTGTTCGCCCGCACCGACCTGTCGGTCGCGCTGGTCGCCGCCAATTCGCATTCCGACAAGCCCGTGATCTTCAAGCTGGCGGGTACGTGGGGCAATCACGAAGGATCCATGCTGCTGTGGATCTCGGTGATGGCGCTGGCAGGCGGTCTGATCGGATGGGCGGAACGCCGCCTGCCGGAATCGACCCTGCTTGCGACACTGGCGGCGCAGGCCTTTGTCGGCCTCGGCTTCTATGCCTTCCTGTTGTTCAGTTCCAACCCCTTCGCCCGGCTCGCGCAGCCGGTTGCCGAGGGAATGGGGCTGAATCCATTGTTGCAGGACATCGGCCTCGCGCTGCACCCGCCCACTCTGTATTTCGGCTACGTAGGCTTGTCGGTCGCCTTCAGCTTCGCCGTGGGGGCGCTGGTGACGCGGCAGGTCGGGCCGGATTTCGCCCGCGCCATGCGTCCCTGGGTGCTCGGTGCCTGGATATTCCTGACGCTGGGCATCACCGCCGGCAGTTACTGGGCCTATTACGAACTGGGCTGGGGCGGCTGGTGGTTCTGGGATCCGGTGGAGAACGCCTCGCTGATGCCGTGGCTGGCGGCGACGGCGCTGCTGCATTCGGTCAGCGTGCTGGCTTCGCGCGATGCCTTGCGAGCCTGGACGATCATGCTCTGCGTCGTGGCCTTCTCGATGAGCATGCTCGGCACCTTCCTGGTGCGCTCGGGCATTCTCACCAGCGTTCATGCCTTTGCCGTCGATCCTGAGCGCGGCACCTTCATTCTCGCGTTGCTGGCCCTGAATGTCGGCGGTGCATTGCTGCTTTTCATCCTGCGCGCGCAAACTGTGACGGAGGGCGAACGTTTCGCCGTCACCAGCCGCGAAGGTGCGCTGGTGGTGAACAACGTGCTGCTCAGCGCGATTCTCGGGATCGTGCTGCTGGGCACGCTCTACCCCATCCTGACCGATGCGCTGGGGTTTCGCGTGTCCGTGGGGCCGCCCTATTTCAACCCGGTCGGCGCCATTTTCGTGATGCCGATGCTGGCCGTCATGGCCGTGGGCCCCCTGCTGCGCTGGCGGCGGGACAGTCTGGAGCGGATCCAGAAACCACTGGTCTTCCTCGCCGTGCTGGTGCTTTCCGCGGTTATCCTGTCGCTGATGGTTGGCTATTCGGGCATTCTTCCCCTGCTCGGCATGGGGCTTGCCGCCGGACTTGTCATCGGCAGTTTCCTGCCGCTGCGCGGGCGCAATCTGCTGCGCGTGCCGCTGAATGTCTGGGGCATGGTCGTCAGCCATTTCGGCATCGCGGTGGCGCTGTTCGGGATGTCGAGCGAAGCGGCGTGGTCGGTGGAAAAGCTGGCCGCGCTGGATACCGGAAGCCAGACGCAGGTCGGCCCCTGGTCTGTCGTATTAACCGATGTGCGCCCCCGTGCCGGGCCGAACTGGACAGCGATCGAGGGAACGATGCTGGCCCGCTATGAAGATACCGCTCCGGTGGAGGCGGCGCCGCAATCGCGCACCTTCTGGTCGCCCGTTCAGCAGACGACCGAGAGCGCGCTGGTCACGCGCTGGAACGGTCAGCTTTATGCCGTCATCGGCAGTCAGGGCGACGATGATCGCTGGCAGGTGCGGCTGTGGTGGAAACCGTTCGTCACCTTCATCTGGTATGGCGGTATCCTGATCGGATTGGGCGGGTTGCTCGCGCTGATCGGGCGCTTGATCGGCGATCTGAAGCGCCGCCATGCCACGCGCCGCATCGCCGACCGCGCGGCAGCGGCATGACGCGCCCCGTCGTCATCCTCGTCATCGCGGCACTGCTGGGGCTCGCCGGCTTCGTCGCTCTGGCAGCCATCAAGATGCAGCAGCCGCAGGACGATTTCATACGCAGCGCGATGATCGGCCAGTCGCTGCCTGCCTTCGCGCTACCCGTAACCGGAGAGGGCACTGGCGAACAGCTGAACGCAGCGGAATTCCGCGACGGCAAACCGCGGCTGCTGAACGTCTGGGCAAGCTGGTGCGTACCCTGTATCGCGGAAGCGCCGCAACTGGCCGAATTGCAGCGGCAGGGCGCGGATATCGTGGGAGTCGCCATTAACGACACACAAGGGAACATCGCGCAGTTCCTTGCCGATTACGGCAACCCCTATTCCGTTGTGGCGAGTGATGAACTGTCCCAACTGCAGCTGAAGATCGGATCTTCGGGAGTACCGGAAACCTTCGTCATCGACGGGGAGGGCGTCATTCGCTATCAGCATCTGGGCGATATCATGGAGCGTGACGTTCCGGTGCTGATGGCCGAGCTGCGAAAGGCCGGGTGGCAATGACCCGCATTTCTGGCCTGAGCGTTCTGTTGTCGCTGCTGCTTCTGCCATGCGCCGTCACGCCCGCCGCGGCCGCAGTGCCGCCGCCCCCTTTTGCCTATCGCCAGATCGAAGATCCCGCGCGCGAGGCCGCCGCGCAGGAATTGATGGAAACGCTGCGCTGCCTGACCTGCCAGAGCCAGTCCATCGCCGACAGCGACGCCCCCATGGCCGGCAGCATGCGGCACGAGGTTCGCACGAGGATTGCGGCGGGTGAGGACCCGGAAGCGATCCGCAACTGGCTGATCCGGCGATATGGTGACTATGTCAGCTATTCCCCGCCGGTCGGGGCCGCCACCTGGCCGCTGTATGCCGGGCCGCTCGTCCTGCTGCTGCTCGCCGGAATGCTGCTCAGACACAGATTGGGGAAAAGGTCTTGAGCATGCTGCCGATAGTTTCGCTTGCTATCCTGACCTTTCTGCTCGCAGCCTTCCTGCTGAAACTGCCGCGGCGGCTCTGGACCCTTCTTGCAGCCGGTCTGACCTTCGGGCTGACCGGCTATGCCTGGCAAGGGTCGCCGGGACAGGCGGGCGCACCGGCGGCAAGCGCTGCCGATTCGACGGAATCGGGAGAAGCGCTGGTGGATGCGCGCCGCAGCATGTTTCCCGGTGAATTGCCGCCGCCCCGCTGGATTACGGTGGCGGATGCCTTCACCCGCAAGGGGCGGTATGAAGATGCGGCCAACATGCTGCGAAATGCCGTGGCGGAGAACCCCCACGATCTCGAGGCATGGCTCGCCCTCGGCAATGTTCTGGTCGAACATGCCGATGGGGCGCTGACGCCGGCGGCGGCCTATGCCTACGACCGCGCCGAAACGCTGGGCCCCGATCATCCCGGCGCGCCGTTTTTCGTCGGGATCGCGCTGCTGCGATCGGGTGAGCCGCAACAGGCCCGCGACGCCTGGGCAGAGCTTCTGGCCCGTACGCCGCGCAATGCACCGTGGCGCGTTCAATTGGAGGATCGCGTCGCCATCCTTGATGGACTGCTCGCCATGGACGACGGACGGGCGGCAGCGCCCGATGTGCCCGCCAGCGGCCCGCCCGTGCCTACCGGCCCCGCCCTGCCGCCCGCCATGCCGCCGGCCCTGCTACCGGCAACGCCCTGACCCGACCTGCTGTTGCAGGGTGTAACCTATGCTGATAACGGGCATTCCCTTGCCGCGCTTCGCATCTGATGGCGCGCCCGGCATCAAGCGTGGCATGGAAAGCCGTTCGTCATGACTGAAGCTGCGGTTCCACCGGAACATTCACCCGAAAGTGACTTTCCTGCCCATCGGCATGGCAAGCGCCTTTCTCCGAAGACCGCATTGGCAGTCGGGTCGATCGGCATCGTGTTCGGCGATATCGGGACCAGCCCGATCTATGCCTTTCGCGAGACTTTCGTCGGCCCGCATCCGCTGACGCTTGACACCTTGCATGTGCTCGGGGTGCTGAGCCTGATCTTCTGGGCGATGACGCTGATCGTGTCGATCCAGTATGTCACCATATTGATGCAGGCGGATAACAAGGGGCAGGGCGGCAGCCTGGCGCTGGTCGCGCTGATCTCGCGGTCATTGTCGAAGTCGCGCTATGCTTGGATTACCGTGCTGCTGGGCGTGTTCGCCACGTCGCTGTTCTATGGCGACAGCATGATAACGCCTGCCATTTCGGTGCTTTCGGCAGTGGAGGGCCTGACGGTGGTGCAGGCAGGGCTGGAGCCGCTGGTCCTGCCGATCGCGCTTGTTCTCCTCATCTCGCTATTCATGATCCAGAAGCGCGGTACCGCCAAGGTGGGGGCGCTGTTCGCCCCGGTCATGATCGTCTATTTCACCGTTATCGCCGTGCTGGGCACCATCCAGATCGTGCAGAATCCCGGGGTGCTGGTGGCGCTGAACCCCTGGTATGCGGTGCAGTTCTTCCTTACCGACAAGATGCTCGGCTTCCTGGCCCTGGGATCGGTGGTGCTGGCCGTCACCGGTTCCGAAGCACTATATTCCGACATGGGACATTTCGGCCGCGGACCGCTGCGCCTGTCATGGTTCGGATTCGTCATGCCCTGCCTGCTGCTGAACTATTTTGGGCAGGCGGCAATGATCATCAGCCTGGATTCGGCCGCAGCGGCAGAAGCGATCGAGAACCCGTTCTTCATCCTGGCGCCGGAGTTCCTGCGTTTCCCGCTGGTTATTCTTGCCACGGCAGCGACCTTCATCGCCAGCCAGGCGGTCATTTCGGGCGCGTTTTCCATCACTCACCAAGCGATGCAATTGGGCTTCATCCCGCGCCTATCGATCCTGCACACCAGCGAAACCGAAGCCGGGCAAATATATATCCCCTTCGTCAATTGGGCGCTGCTGGTCGCGGTGCTGCTGCTGGTGGTGACCTTCGGCAATTCCTCCAGCCTCGCGTCCGCCTATGGTATTGCCGTGACCGGCGCGATGCTGATCGATACCTGCCTGATGGCGGTGCTGCTGATCGCGGTATGGAAGTGGCGCTGGCTGGCGGCTGTTCCGGTCATCGTCCTGTTCTTTATCGTGGATGGCGCGTTCTTCGCCGCCAATGTACCCAAGATTCCCGACGGCGGCTGGTTCCCGCTGCTGGTCGGCGCGATCATCTTCACCCTGCTGACGACCTGGGCCAAGGGCCGCACCCTGATGCGCGAGCGCATGGCGGAGGTGGCCCTGCCGATCGAGATTTTTGCGAAATCGGCCCGGAACAGCGCGGCGCGCGTGCCCGGAACCGCCGTGTTCATGGCCTCGAATTTCGGCGGCGTGCCATCGGCGCTGCTGCACAATATCAAGCATAACAAGGTGCTGCACGAACGGGTCGTAGTGCTGACCGTGCTGATCGCCGACGAACCCTACATCGATCAGGACAGGCGTTACGAGGTCAAGGATATGGGGGACGGGTTCTACCGGATGGTGCTGCACTACGGCTTCATGGATGAGACCGATGTGCCGCTGGCGCTGAAGGATGCCGATCTCTGCGGCGGCAGTTTCGACATGATGCAGACCAGTTTCTTCCTGTCCCGCCAGACCCTGCTGTCCTCGCAGAATCCTGCCATGCCGGTCTGGCGAGAGCGGATTTTCGCGTGGATGCTGCGCAATGCGGCAACCGCGATGGAATTCTTCCGCCTGCCCACCAACCGGGTGGTCGAACTGGGCAGCCAGGTCGAAATCTGACGCTATTCGCCGGTGGGCGGCTGGTCGGAGATCACCTCGTCCGTGCGTTCGGGGTCGAGGCCGTGGCGCATCAGCATCGGTATCTGACTGAAGGTGAACAGAAAGCTGACCGGCAGGAAAACCCAGATCTTGGCCGCCAGCCAGTCACCGAAGGACAGATAGAAGCGGAGGCCCTCGTTCAGCGCGGCGAGAGCAAGGAAGAAGATGCCCCAATTGCGCGACAGCTTCATCCAGCCAGCATCGTCCAGCCCCTCGAAGGCAGCTTCCAGCAGGATCTTCAACAGTGGGCGACCCATCCGGTAACCGACCAGAAGGGCGATACCGAAGATCGTGTAGAGCAGGGTCGGCTTGATCTGGACGAAATCGGGATTGCCGAAGAACACGGTCAATCCGCCGAAGCCGATGATGAGCGCGGTCGAGAACCACAGCATCGGCGAAACCTTGCCAAGGTGCCATTTGGATATGGCGAGAGCCACGAGCGAAGCGGCCATGAAAGCGAGCGTGCCGCGGATCACCGCCGCGATCTCTCCGACAGGCTCCGGATTGTCCGGCGAGAAGTAGCGATAGGTGAAAAAGAAGACGATCAGCGGCCCGTAATCGACGGCAACATTGAGCCAGCCTAATTTCTTCGGCTTGTCCTGCGGGATATCGTTCATCAGGCTACTCCGGCGATCACGCGGGCCACGAGGTCGGGGTCGAAGGGGCGCAGATCGTCGATCTGCTCGCCGACGCCGATGGCGTGGATGGGGAGGCCGTATTGCTGTGCCGCCGCCACCAGCACGCCGCCGCGCGCCGTGCCATCCAGCTTCGTCATCACGATGCCGGTCACACCGGCGACATCGCGGAAAGTCTCGATCTGCTGCAAGGCATTCTGCCCGTTGGTCGCGTCCAGCACCAGCACGACATCGTGAGGCGCCTCGGGATTGATCCGGCCGAGAACGCGGCGAATCTTGGAAAGTTCGTCCATCAACTCGCGCTTGTTCTGCAACCTGCCCGCCGTATCCACGATCAGGGCGTCCGTGCCGCGATCCGTCGCCGCTTTCACTGCGTCGAAAACGATGCTCGCCGGGTCGCCGCCCTCAGGCCCGCGGATCAGCGGCACGCCGACCCTGTCCGCCCAGGTCTGCAACTGGCCGATGGCAGCAGCGCGGAACGTGTCGCCGGCTGCCAGCATGACGGCATAATCGTCTTCCTGAAACCAGTGGGCGAGCTTCGCAATGGTGGTCGTCTTGCCGCTGCCGTTCACCCCGATCACCAGCAGCACCTGCGGGCGGGGGAAAGCGGTGATGTCCAGCGGCTTTGCCACCGGGCGCAATATTTCCGCGATTTCCTCGGCCACGGCCTCTTTCAGTTCCCGCTCGGTCATGCCGTGGCCGAATCGTTTTTCAGCCAGACTTGCCCGGATGCGCGCCGCGGCCGCAGGCCCGAGATCGGAGATGATGAGGGCATCCTCGACATCGTCCAGCGTCGCATCGTCGAGCTTCGCGGTGCCGACGACACCGCTCAGATTGGACGACAGCCGTTCCGACGTCTTGCGGAACCCGCCGAAAACGCGGGCGGACCAGCTGGTCTCGCTCATATCAAAAGACCTTCCTGAACCGATCGGGGTTCGATGGTGACGAGGGTGCCTGCCGATGTGCCCGCAGGCAGGCGCATCCTTGCGAAATGGGGCGTGTAGCCGGTGCCGTCCCTTTCGGCGAGAACCGAATGGGTGCGTCCGGTCAGGCCCTGAAGCCAGGCGGACCGCCGGGCGGATACGGCGGCCCGCAGACCGGCGGCACGATTTTTCACGATGGCGCGGCTCAATTGCGGCATCCGCGCAGCGGGCGTCCCCTCACGCGCCGAATAGGGAAAGACATGGCCGTGAACGATATCGAGCTCGTGGATGACCGAAAGGTTCGCCTCGTGCATCGCCTCGGTCTCGGTCGGAAAACCGGCGATGAGATCGGCGCCGATGGCGATGTCCGGCCGGGCGGCCTTCAGCCGCGTGACCAGCTCGGCGGCATCGGCGCGGCAATGACGGCGTTTCATGCGCTTCAGGATCAGATCGTGCCCATGCTGCAGCGATAGATGCAGATGCGGCATCAGCCGTTCCTCGCTTGCGAACAGGTCGAACAGCAGCGGGTCGATCTCGATCCCGTCGAGCGACGACATGCGAAGGCGGGGCAATTCAGGAAACTCGCGCAGGATGGCCGCAACCAACTGCCCCAAAGCGGGGCTATTCGGCAGATCGTGCCCCCAGGATGTGACATCGACGCCGGTCAGGACCAGTTCCGATGCGCCGCGTTCCAGATGGCGACCGGCCTCGCGCAGCACCTCTGCAATGGTGAGAGAACGGCTGGCACCGCGCCCCTGCGGAATGATGCAGAAGGTGCAGGCATGATCGCAGCCATTCTGCACCGTGACGAAGGCGCGGGTCCGGGCGGGCGGCTTAGGCGGCTCATGCGTCTGCGCCGGTGAGGGCACGTTCCACGCCCGCGCGTCCAGCTTGACGCCGTTGGGAACGATCCCGTCAACCTCCGGCATGGCGGCGATGGCGTCGCGTTCCACCTCGGCCGCGCAGCCCGTTACCAGCAGGCGCGCATCGGGGCGGGCGCGGCGGGCGCGGCGGATCGCCTGACGGGTCTGGCGAACGGCTTCCGCTGTCACCGCGCAACTGTTGACGACGATCATGTCATCCTGGCCGCCCAACATTTCGCGCAATTTCTCGCTTTCGGAAATATTCAGCCGGCAGCCGAGCGTCCTGATATCCGGGCCGCTCACAGATAATCCTGCAATGCAAATTCGCCGCGGAAGCTTTCCTGCGCCGGACCTGACATGGTGATCTGCCCGTCTCCTGCCCACTCGATCCGCAATGCTCCGCCGGGCAGATTGACGGTCACGTCATGATCCACCAGCCGACGGCGCATGGCTGCGACGGCCGTGGCACAGGCGCCGGTTCCGCAGGCGCGCGTCAGCCCGGCACCGCGTTCCCACACGCGCAGGGCGATCGTCGCGCGGTCTGTCACCGTCGCGACATTGACGTTGATGCGTTCGGGGAAGAGCGGATCGTTCTCGATTTCGGGCCCGAGATCCTCGAGCCGGATTTCCTCCTGCCGATCGACGAAGAAGACGGCATGAGGATTGCCGACATTCACGGCAGCCGGCTTCTCCAGATTACCCCACGCGACCGGCATCGCCAATGTATCCATCGCATAAGCGAGCGGCACCGCATCCCACGCAAATCGCGGAGCGCCTATGTCCACCGCAATTCCGCCGTCCGATGGCCGAACCGAGATGATCCCGCCGTCCGTCTCTATCCTGGCGGGCGTGCCATGAAGAAGCGCCACCGCGCGGCTCGCATTGCCGCAGGCGCCGACTTCGCCGCCATCGGCATTGAAGATCCGCATGCGGAAGTCCGCTGCTGCCGAACCGCTGGTTTCGAGGCGCACCAGCTGATCGCATCCGATGCCGGTGCGCCGGTCCGCCAGCGCGGCGATGGCTTCGGCAGGGAGTGTCGGCAGATCCCGCTCCCGGCTGTCGAGGATAACGAAATCATTGCCGAGGCCGTGCATCTTGACGAAGGGAATGCGCATGGTCTGCGCATCTAGGTGCCGATGCTTCGCACGTCCAGAGGCTCAGGCAGAGGCTCAGGCAGAGGCTCAGGCAGAGGCTCAGGCAGGGGCTCAGGCAAAAGCGGGGGCAGAGAAGCAGGCGGAGTGCGCGCGATCAGCCGGTCTGGCCGACGGATTTCGCCATGTCTTCCGGCACAAGGATCGGCAGGTCGGCACCCGCGCCGCTATGCTTCAGCAGCTTCAGCGACCGCAGGCGCCGCCGGACGTCGCTGCCGCTTTCCGGCATTCCATAATGAAAGCCCTGTCCCTTGAGCTGTCCGAATTGCTTCAGCGTTTCGAGGATCTGGACATTTTCGATTCCTTCTGCCGTGACTGGCAAATTCAGGCATTCGCCCAGCGAGATGATCGCCTTTATCAGCTCGGGGTTAGCCGTATCGCTCTGCAGTTCCTGGATGAAACTGCGATCGATCTTGAGCCGGTCGAAAGGAAGGCTGCGCAGTTGCGACAGGCTGGAATAGCCAGTCCCGAAATCATCGAGGCTGATGCGCACACCCTGATTTCTGAGGCTGGTGATCATCACGCGCACATTGCCCAGATTCTGATGCAGGCAGCTCTCGGTGATTTCAAGATCGAGCCTGTGCGGCGGGAAATTGTGCAGGATCAGCTTCTTCAGCAATTTCTGCGAAAACCAGGGGTCGCGCATCTGGACCGGCGAAATGTTGACGGACAGTGTAAGCCGCGGATCCCATTGCATGGCCTCCAGCAAGGCGGCATCGATCAATTGATCGGACAATTGCGTGATGACGCCGATTTCTTCCGCGATGGGTATGAAGATTTCGGGGCTGACATCGCCCAGCGTGGGTGAATGCCAGCGGGCGAGCATTTCAAAACCGACCAGTTCGTTGGTTTCGAGATTGATCTGCTGCTCGTAAAAAGGTTCGAACTCGCCGTTGAGCAGCCCCTTGCGGATACCCGATTCGATCTCGTTGCGAACCTGCAGTTCCAGTTCCATCGGCATCTCGAACCAGAAATGACGGTTCTTGCCCTTCTTCTTGGCCTGATACATGGCGATATCGGCCTTGTGCAGCAAAGCCTGGGCGACGGTTTTCTCTGCTGCGCATTTCGCTGCATCTGCCGGTTGCTGCGCCGCAGTAGCGGGTGCGACCATTTGCGTCGATGCGATGCCGATCGACACCGTTACTAGCACGCTGATGCCGGGATCGGCGATGGGCGCCGGTACAGTGTCGATCAGCTTCTCGCAGAAACGATCGACATAATTCGGCCTGCCCGCGTCATAGGGCACGACGCAGGCAAATTCGTCCCCGCCCAGGCGCGCCAGCAATGCGCCGGCGGGCAACAAGCTGCCGATCCGCTCTGCCATCCGCACCAGGATCCGGTCGCCGGCGGCATGGCCGTTCAGATCGTTGACCTGCTTGAAATTGTCGAGATCGATCATCAGGAAGGCGACTGCCTGCCCTTTCGCCCTGCTGCTTTCGACAAGCTGGTCGGTCGCGGGCGATATGCTGCGGCGGTTGAGGCAGCCGGTCAGCGGGTCCGTCTCGGCCAGCTGCCGCGCCACTTCTTCCGCCTGACGGCGCTCGGCGATCTCCTGCGTCAATTCGCGATACCGCCGCCAGCCGAAGATGATGAGCGCGATGTTCAGAAGCAATGCATTGACCAGCATCGCATCGGGTGCAGCGCCCATGCCCCGCAGATAGCGGATGATCATGGGGAGGACCGATCCGCCGGTTCCGACAAACATCAGGATCGCACCTGTCGCGATGCCCAGCGTGATGAAATCGCGCTCCGCCGTTCCTACCCGTGATGCTACCTGTCTGATCCTGTTGCCCATCCGCCCGTCCGTCGCCTTGCAGCGCACCCAGTTGCCGCTTATCTCTGCCCGGCATGGACGATTGCACTGAAGATCAGGTTAATCCGGAGCCTCTCCTTCAGCTGTTGCTTACCATTTCGATCCGGTGGCCGGGTTTCTACCTGAAATGACCAGCCGAACGCTGCGCAGATTGGAGAATATAATTGCCGAGATACTGGTTGATGAAATCCGAACCCGATGCCTATTCATGGGATGATCTCGAAGCGGCGGGGGAGGGCGTCTGGGACGGCGTTCGCAACCATGCGGCGAAAAACAACCTGGCCGCGATGGAGGTGGGCGACCAGGCGTTCTTCTACCATTCCAATATTGCCCGCGAAATCGTCGGCATCATGGAAGTGAGCGAAGCCGGTCTGCGCGATCCTACCGACAAGGACGGCAAATGGGCGGCGGTCAGGATCATCCCGCGCACCAGGCTGCCCGCTGCCGTAACCCTGAAATCGATCAAGGCCGCGGATGACGAACTGGGCGAGATGCAACTGGTGAAGCAATCCCGCCTGTCGGTTTCCGAAGTGACCAAAGCCGAATGGTCGAAAATCCTGTCGATGGCCGGCATCTGAGCGGAACCGCCCGCTGTGACAAGGCGTTCATTCTGCACGGGGCGAATGTTTCGCCTGGTAAAGGAGCAACGACATGGGTGAACTCGGAGACAAGGCAAAGGGCATCGCGAATGAGGCTGCCGGCAAGGTCAAGCAGCAGTCGGGCGATCCGGAAACGCGGGCCGAAGGCCATGCGCAGGAACGCAAGGGCGAAGCGCAGAACCTGAAGGGCGAAGCGAAGGGTGCCATGGGCAACAAGGTCTGAAGGCAACCGACGAACACCTTATCCGGTGGTGATGCAAAGGGCGCTTTTCGGCGCCCCTATTACTTTCCGATCGTCGGCGCACCGATCAGGTGTTCATCCCGCTTTACTGTTCCCGCGAAGTCCGCTGATGGTCGCACCGCTGGCAGCGAGCTGTTCGACATCGATCAGGCAATGGATCACCCGAAGCCCCGAGCGCCCTTGCGCGGCGACGAGGCCGTTGCGGAATTCATCATTGGTCTCGCAGCGGGTCGACCAGGCTCCGAACGATGCTGCCAGTGCGGCAAAATCGGGGTTTACGAGGCGGGTCGCCGAAATACGCCCGGGGAACTCCCGCTCCTGATGCATGCGGATGGTGCCGTAAGCGCCATTGTCGACGATGATCACGATCATGTCGAGCTGGTGCTGCATCGCCGTGGCCAGCTCCTGCCCGTTCATCAGGAAATCCCCGTCGCCCGCAACCGCGACGACCTGCCTGTCGGGGAAACGCGCGGCCGCAGCCACTGCTGCCGGTACGCCATAGCCCATCGCCCCCGCAGTGGGTGCCAGTTGGGTCGGAAAGCCTTCGTACCGCCAGTAACGATGCCACCAGCCTGAGAAATTTCCTGCGCCGTTGCAGATGATCGTATCGGCAGGCAGCGTATCGCGCATGAAGGTGACGCATGTCGCAAGGTCGAGCCAGTAGGCGCTCTGCGGAGGAGGGGAGGCCCATTCCGCCCATTCGCGGTGCGCGTCCGCGCCCGCGTCGAAATCGGTGATGTCATCATCCCACAAGGCCACCGTTTCGGCAAATTCCGCCATATCCGCGCAGATCGCCAGATCGGTTCGGTAGACCCGGTCGAGTTCCTCGGGATCGGGGTGAACGTGGATCAGCACCTGACCGGGATGATCGGGTGACGGAAGCGTGTATCCATCGGTGGTTGCTTCGCCCAGACGCGCACCGACCGCCAGGATCAGATCCGCATCCCGCACGCGTTCGACCAGAGCCGGATTGGGTCCATAGCCGAGATTGCCGGCATAAACCCTGCTGGACGGCGCGATGGCGTCCTGACGCCGGAAGGCGGTCGCCACCGGCAAGCCGATACGCTCTGCAAACAGAGTGAAATATTCGCGCGCCTTGGCGTTCCATCCTGCACCCCCGACGATGGCCACGGGCGCGGCCGCATCGGCAATCAGGGCCATCATCGCCTGCATGGCAGAGGGGCAGGGCGGCTGGGCAGGTCGCAGGATTTCTGGGCGGGGTGCAATCCCCTCGACCTGCAGGGACAACATGTCTTCCGGCAGGGCGAGCACGACGGGGCCGGGACGGCCGCTGATCGCGGTGGCATAGGCGCGGGCGACATATTCGGGGATCCGCCGCGCATCGTCGATCCGGGCCGACCATTTCGCCAGCGGAGCGAACAGGGCGGTCATGTCGACCTCCTGAAATCCTTCGCGATCGCGCATCGCGCTGTCCACATCGCCCACGAACAGGATCATCGGCTGCGAATCCTGCATCGCCACATGAACGCCGATGCTGGCATTCGTCGCCCCGGGTCCGCGCGTGACGAAGCAGACGCCAGGCCGGCCCGTCATGGTCCCATCGGCACAGGCCATGAACGCCGCGCCGCCTTCCTGCCGGCAGGTCACCACATCGATATCGCTCTGTCCGTAAAGCGCATCGAGAACCGGCAGGAAGCTTTCCCCCGGTACCGTGAATATGCGGTCGAGGCCCTGCCGGACGAGGCACTGGACGAGCAGTGCGGCAGCCGATGAAGACGCACCTGCGGATTGGTCGATTTCGGCACCTGGCGCGGCGGATGATGCTTGGTCATGAATCATGCGCGAAGCCTACCCGCAAGCTTGCGAACCAGCAATGCGCCAAACGCCCGGTCCGGTGAACCCGATTGCGCGCAAGCAGGACCTATCGGCACGCCGCCAATCCGCCGCACGTTCCAATTTGCAACAACGCCGTTTGTTCGGGAGCGAAATGGTTAGCAGGAGGTTAACGTCGGCATCATGAGACGCTCCCTTGTTCTGACCGACGAATCGGCCCGCCACCCCTTCCGGGCAAGCCTGCCCCCACATATCCGCAGCGCCGGGTCACCCGCTCCTGCAAAACCGGCCCGAAAACGCTCATGGATGCTCACGCGAGACGATCTCGGCGGCTTTCTCTCCGCCTATTTCGGATGTTTCGTGGCAGTCAGCATCTTCATCGGCTGAAGCGGACTATGCGTGATCGGCGCTCAGGGTGCGATCGCGTGTCCTGCGTTCCGTTCCGCCCCGTAGAGCCGTGCCCCCAGCCATGCCGATACGAGGCACATGGCGGCGCTCAGCAGCAATTGTTCCACGATGGGGATGCCGATCATGTTCAGCAGCATGACGATGACGGACCCCCCGACCATTGCCCCGGAATTGACGATATTGTTGGCGGCGATCGTCCGTGCGGCCTGCGTCTTGGGCACAAAGGTGGTGAGAAACGCATAGAGCGGCACCACGAACATGCCGCCCGCCACTGCGATGCCCAGCAGTGACAGCATCAGGGGCATGGCAAGCGGCTGGATCAGAAATCCCGAAATGCCGTGAAGCGTGCCGGTGGCGGGAAGGTTCCACCGGCTCGACACGATGTGGAACGCAACGACGAAGAGACCCATCGTCAGCACCGATACGGGGGCGAAGCGCGCCGAAACGGTGCCTTTCAACATGGCATTGATCGCAACCGAGCCGACCGCCACGCCGACCGAGAAAATGGCGAGGAACAGGCTGGCCACTTCGCGCGTGCCGCCGATGACATTGTTCACCAGCACGGGAAAATGGATGAACAGCACGGTTCCGATGGTCCAGAAGAAGCTGATCGCGATGATCGCCAGCCACACGCGCCGGTCCGCACGCACCTGCCGGATGATGGCGGCGGATGATCGCAGAACATGAAAATCAAGCGGTTCGGCTTCCTGCATCGCGGGTGCAGGCGGAATTTGCCGGCCGGAAATGTAGCCTATGACGGCCACCAGCAGCACCAGCAGCGCCGCCGTTTGCACCGTGATGAAGCCTGCCAGGATGGTTCCGAACAGAATGGCGATATAGGTCCCGGCTTCGACCAGGCCCGTTCCGGCCAGCACCTCGTTGTCGCGCAGATGCTGCGGCAGGATCGCATATTTGATCGGCCCGAAGAATGTCGATTGCAGGCCCGTCAGGAACAGGGCCAGCAGCATCAGCGGAATGGCCACGTCTTCTATGGCAATCCCCGCCCATGCCAGCAGCAGCCCGGCCGCACCCACCATCATCAGTCCGATCTCGCACAGTTTCACGATTCGGATGATCCGCGCCTTATCGCGCATGTCCGCCAATTGGCCGGCCAGCGCGGAAAACAGGAAGAAGGGCAGGATGAACAGCAGGCTGGCCACGGAACTGAAGATGCCATCCGCTTCTTCCGATCCGTAGACGGCGTAGACCACGAACAGGACCATGGCGGTCTTGTAGAGATTGTCGTTGAAGGCGCCGAGCAATTGCGTGATGAACAACGGCAGGAAACGCCTGCGGCCCAGGATACGCATAATCGTCGTCATGATGTCCTGACCCGAACCCCCGTTTGCATGCTGCCGTAAGGATATGCTCGGCTCGAACAAGGATTTTCGCGTCGGTTGCACGCTTAGCCGCTTTTGCAGAAAGGCGGCTTGCGCTAGGGAAGCCCGGCGATGATGACCCTTCCCAACATTCTGACGCTGTCGCGGATCGTGACCATACCGCTGCTGGCAGCCCTGTTGTGGTGGCCGCAATGGCAGCTTGGTTATGCGCTGGCTTTCGCTCTTTACTGCTTGATGGGCGTCACCGACTATTTCGACGGCTATCTCGCCCGGTCGAGCGACAAGGTGTCGCGCCTGGGCCAGTTTCTCGACCCCATTGCCGACAAGCTGATGATCGCCGCGGTAATCCTGGTGCTGACCGCACAGGGATATCTGCGCGGACCCTATGTCGGCGATCTGCATGTGGTTGCAGGGCTCGTCATCCTGATGCGCGAGATCGCGGTTTCGGGTTTGCGTGAATTCCTCGCCGGATTGCAGGTCAGCGTGCCGGTCACCCGGCTCGCCAAGTGGAAAACGACGCTGCAGCTGGTGGCGCTCGGCGGCCTGATCCTGAGCGGCGCCTTGCCGGAATGGGGCTGGATCCATCTCGTCAGCCTGATCGCGTTGTGGAGCGCGGCGATCCTGACGGTGATCACCGGCTGGGATTATCTGCGGGTCGGGCTGAAGCACATGGACTGACTGTTCGCAGCTGGCGATAAAACGCCGGGCGCAAATAATCAGTTCGGAATGGGATTACCAAACCTGTCGCGCGGGTCGTGTGGGTCGCAGTCCTCTTCGGGCGCGCGAAAGCCGAAATGCTCGACGACTTTGTGGTGCAGCGGCGTCTCGAACTTGACTCCTGCATTGCGGCCGATGCGCCAGACGATCTGGCCCGGTATGCTCGCCAGGTCGCGCAGCCGCACTTCCACCTTGCTGCCTTCGGAGACATCTTCCCTGCGCATTTCAATCATGCAGCCGCCGGGCGACAGATTATACAGCATCACGGCGTTGCGCTCGCCGGCAATGTCGCATTCGACCTCCTGATCGACGATGAAGCGATTGTCGGAACGCATGGAAACCCTCCCCGGCTTGCAGAGAAGATACCTATGCCGAAAATGATCAATAATTAATGAATCAGCCGGCACGGACCTCTTCCGCCAGCAGCCGGAATTCCTCGGACCGAGGCGAATTGCGGCGCCAGGCAAGAACGATCTCGCGCGTCGCGGCCTTGGCCTTCAAAGGGCGGGCGACGACCTGCGTGTCGCGCAGGATACCGGCCTCCAGCGCCATTTCGGGCAGCATGGTCACGCCAAGCCCGTTATCGACCATCTGGACCAGCGTATGCAGGCTGGTCCCGATCATGGCCGCATTGGCGCGCAGGCCGGGGCGGTTGCAGGCGGCAAGCGCATGTTCCTTCAGGCAGTGGCCATCTTCCAGCAGCAGCAGGCGGCCATCGTCGATCATCGCCGCCGGGATCTCGTCGGGCGGATCGCGCGGCTCCCCTTCGGGCATGGCAACGAACAGACGATCGTCGGCAATATGGGCGGTGTCCACCTCGCCGGTTGGGAACGGCAGGGCCAGCAGCACGCAATCGGCGCGGCCCTGATGCAGCGAAGCGATCGCATCCTGGCTCGGTTCCTCGCGCAGGAACAGCTTGAGGTCGGGACGTTCCCGCCTTAGCCGGGGCAACATGCGCGGCAGCAGGAAGGGCGCGATGGTGGGGATCACGCTCATCCGCAATTCGCCCGACAGCGGCTTGCCAGCCGCGAGGACCAGTTCCGACAATTCCTCTGCCTCGCGCAGCAGGCGGTGCGCTTTTTCCACCACCTGGTTGCCCAGAGGCGTGAAACGGATGACGCGGCGGCTGCGTTCGACAAGCGTCACGCCCAGCAGCGATTCCAGCTCGCGGATGCCTGCCGACAGGGTCGATTGCGATACGAAGCTCGCCTCCGCGGCGCGGCCGAAATGCCCATGTTCGTGCAGCGCCACCAGATATTGCAGCTGCTTGATCGTAGGCAGATAGGTGCTCACTCCTCCTCGTCTCCGATCGCATGGTCGCTGATGACCGGGGGCGGGGCATCGCCGGCAGGCGCCGAATTCCGTTCCGTACCGTCGCGTTCGAAATGCGTCATCTCGAGGCGGCCCTGCTTGACGGTGAAACCGACGCGGCCCTCGACCAGTTCCAGCGCATCCTTGCCGAACACGTCATAGCGCCAACCTTCCAGCACGGGCAGATCGCGGATCCCGGCGGCGAGCGATTCCATCTCATCGCTGCGGGTCAGCAGGCGCGGCGCGACATCGATCTCGCGGCTGCGGATTTTTAACAGCAGCTTCAGCAGGTCAGCGACCAGGGCGCCTTCCTTGCCCAGGGGCGCACCGCGCCGGTTCCGGTCGGGCATTTCCGACTTCGGCAGCGGTTCGGCACTGGCGATCACCTCCATCATGCGCTTGCCGATATCATTGTCCTTCCAGGCAGCGGATAATCCGCGCACCTTGGCAAGGTCCGCCTGCGCGCGCGGCGGGTGAGCGGCGATGTCGGCAAGGGTCTCGTCCCGCATGATCCGGCCGCGCGGTATGTTCTTGTGCCGCGCTTCGTTCTCCCGCCACGCGGCGAGGGATTTCAACCGTCCCAGCACGTCGGCCTTCCGGCTCTGCGCGCGGATGCGCTTCCATGCCTCGCCGGGATCCTGCGCGTAATTGGCCGGGTCGGCCAGTTTCTCCATCTCCGCATCCAGCCACACGCCGCGCCCGGTGCCGATCAGCTTCCTGAGCATCCTGGGAAATAGCCGCGACAGATGCGTCACGTCGCCGATGGCATATTCGATCTGCCGTTCGGTCAGCGGACGGCGGCTCCAGTCGGTAAATCGCGCGCCCTTGTCGACCGTGATGCCCAGCCAGCTTTCCACCAGATTGGCATAGCCGATCTGTTCCGACTGGCTGATCGCCATCATCGCGATCTGCGTGTCGAAGATCGGATGCGGCGTCTTGCCGGTCAGGTTGTAGATAATCTCGACATCCTGGCCGCCCGCGTGAAAGACTTTCAGCACGTCCTCATTGTCGCACAGCAGGTCGAGCAGCGGCGACAGGTCTATGCCCTTGGCCATCGGGTCGATCGCGGCGGCTTCCTTGTCATCCGCGATCTGCACCAGGCAGAGCTCCGGATAATAAGTATTCTCGCGCATGAATTCGGTATCCACCGTGACAAAATCCGCCTCGGCCAGTCGGTCGCACAAGGCGGTCAGTTCATCGGTCGTGGTAATGAGATCGTGTATTTTCATCATTCTTTTCTACATGCAGGCGGCTCGCCGCCCCGCGGGCCCGAAGCCCCTGCCAGAAGCTCCGCGTCCTTGACAAAGAGCGGTGCTTCCCCTGTTAGCGCCCCACCAGGGACAGACCGGTTCCGCATGTGCGGCGCCGGTCGAGACGCCTTAGACCCATAGCCTCCCTAATGGAAAGACTCTCCATGCACGCCTATCGCACCCACACCTGCGCCGCGCTGACGAAGGACAACGTCGGCGATACCGTCCGCCTGTCCGGCTGGGTCCACCGGAAGCGCGACCATGGCGGCGTGCTGTTCGTCGATCTGCGCGATCATTACGGCATGACCCAGATCGTCGCGGACGAGGACAGCCCGGCGCTCGGCCTGCTGGAATCGCTGCGCGTGGAAAGCGTGGTCACCATCGATGGCGAAGTGAAGGCCCGTGACGAGGCGACCGTGAACGCCAGTCTGCCGACCGGTGAGATCGAGGTATTCGCCCGGTCCGTCACGGTGCAGAGCCGCGCCGACGAACTGCCCCTGCCGGTCGCGGGCGAGCAGGAATATCCCGAAGACATTCGCCTGAAATACCGCTTTGTCGATCTGCGCCGCGAGAGCATGCACCGCAACATCATCCTGCGCAGCGATGTCATCACCTCGCTGCGCCGCCGCATGGTGGAGCAGGGTTTCCGCGAATATCAGACGCCGATCCTGGCGGCGTCCAGCCCCGAGGGCGCGCGCGACTATCTGGTGCCCAGCCGCCTGCATCCCGGCACATTCTATGCGCTGCCGCAGGCGCCGCAGATGTTCAAGCAATTGCTGATGGTGGCGGGCTTCGACCGCTACTTCCAGATTGCCCCCTGCTTCCGCGACGAAGATCTTCGTTCCGATCGCAGCCCCGAATTCTACCAGCTCGATTTCGAGATGAGCTTCGTCACGCAGGAAGACGTATTCAACACCATCGAACCCGTGCTGGCCGGCGTGTTCGAGGAGTTTTCCGGCGGCAAGTCGGTCACGCCCGCAGGTGAATTCCCGCGCATCCCCTATGCCGAGGCGATGCTGAAATACGGTTCGGACAAGCCGGACCTGCGAAATCCGCTCCTCATCAGCGACGTGACCTCGCATTTCGAGAAATCCGGCTTCGGCCTGTTCGAAAAGATCGTCGGCAGCGGCGGGTGCGTGCGCGTCATCCCCGCGCCGGACACGGCCGACAAGAGCCGCAAGTTCTTCGACGACATGAACAATTGGGCACGCGGCGACGGCTTTGCCGGGCTGGGCTATGTCACCCGCAAGGGGGGCGAATTTGGCGGTCCCATCGCCAAGAACCACGGGCCTGACCTGATGGCCGATCTGTATGACGAACTGGGCCTCGGACCCGATGACGGGCTGTTCTTCGCTGCGGGCAAGGAAGCCGAAGCTGCGAAGCTGGCCGGTGCCGCGCGGACCAGGGTGGGCGAGGAACTCGGCCTGATCGAGCAGGGCTGCTTCAAATTCTGCTGGATCGTCGATTTCCCGATGTTCGAATATGACGAGGCGCTCGGCAAGGTGGACTTCAGCCACAACCCGTTCTCGATGCCTCAGGGCGAGATGGAGGCGCTGGAACAGCAGAACCCGCTCGACATCCTCGCATGGCAATATGATATCGTCTGCAACGGCTACGAACTGTCCAGCGGCGCCATCCGTAATCACCGCCCCGACATCATGTACAAGGCGTTCGAGATCGCCGGCTATTCGAAGGACGTCGTCGACGCGCAGTTTTCCGGCATGATCGAGGCGTTCAAGCTGGGCGCGCCGCCGCATGGCGGTTCGGCCCCCGGTATCGACCGCATCGTCATGCTGCTGGCCGATGAACCGAACATACGCGAGGTCATCGCCTTCCCGCTGAACCAGCGCGCGCAGGATCTGATGATGGGCGCGCCCTCCGCCGTCAGCAGGCAGCAGCTGAAGGACGTGCATATCAGGCTGCTGGAACAGCCGCGTGCGTCCGAGGCGGAGAAGGTGCGGACCGACAACATCGGCGAATAGGCCCATGCCCGCTGCGGCGCATGGGCACTTGCCAGCCAGCGCGCCGTTCATTAGGGCGAAAGACAAATGAACAACCCGCAATTTCGAGAGGGAAAACATGAGCGATACTGCTGAACGCGTACAGAAGATCGTCGTCGAGCATCTGGGCGTCGAATCCGAAAAGGTAACTCAGGAAGCCAGCTTCATCGACGACCTGGGTGCCGACAGCCTCGACATCGTCGAACTGGTCATGGCATTCGAAGAAGAATTCGGCGTCGAGATTCCCGACGATGCGGCTGAAAAAATCACGACCGTCGGCGATGCGACGAAATATATCGAAGAACACAAGGGCTGATTACAGCCGTCAAGCTGCCTGGCAGATGATTTCGGGCGCGCCCCGCCGAACTGCTCGGCGGCAAGCGGGCCATGACAGGCTCGACCCGGTAAGGGCCGGGCCTGTTGCATTTTAACGGAGAGTCGCATGCGCCGTGTCGTCGTAACCGGTCTCGGTCTCGTAACCCCGCTCGGGGCCGATGTCGAAACAGCCTGGTCCAACATCCTAGCCGGGAAGAGCGGGGCAGGGCCGATCACGCGTTTCGACGCATCGGACCAGAAATGCCGCATCGCCTGCGAGGTGAAACCCGCTGACCACGAATATGGTTTCGATGCGAACAAGCGCGTCGATCACAAGGTGCAGCGCCAGGTCGATCCGTTCATCGTCTATGGCATCGATGCCGCCGGTCAGGCGATCGAGGACGCCGGGCTGGAGGACATGGACGAGGCGGCGCGCCTGCGCGCCGGTTGCTCCATCGGTTCGGGCATCGGCGGACTTCCCGGGATCGAGAAGGAATCGCTGATCCTGGCCGAGAAGGGGCCGGGGCGGGTCTCGCCGCATTTCGTGCATGGCCGCCTCATCAATCTGATTTCGGGGCAGGTCTCGATCAAATATGGCCTGATGGGGCCAAATCATGCCGTGGTGACGGCCTGTTCGACAGGCGCGCATTCCATTGGCGATGCGGCCCGGATGATCCGCGATGACGATGCCGATATCATGCTGGCAGGCGGGGCGGAGGCGACGATCTGCCCGATCGGCATCGCCGGTTTTGCCCAGGCGCGCGCGCTCAGCACCGCCTTCAACGATCAGCCCGAAAAAGCCAGCCGTCCTTATGACGTTGCGCGCGACGGCTTCGTCATGGGTGAAGGCGCCGGTGTCGTCGTGCTCGAGGAATATGAACACGCAAAGGCACGCGGGGCGAAAATCTATGCCGAAGTGATCGGCTATGGTCTTTCGGGCGATGCCTATCACGTCACCGCACCGCATCCCGAAGGTTCGGGCGCGTTCCGTTCGATGCAGATGGCCCTGCGCAAGGCCGGGGTCGGGCCGGCAGACATCGACTATATCAACGCACATGGGACATCGACGCCGCTTGGCGACGAGCTTGAACTGGGCGCTGTCCGCCGCCTGTTCGGAGACGAGATCGCCCGCGTGTCGATGAGCTCGACGAAATCCGCCATCGGGCATCTGCTCGGCGGCGCAGGGGCAGTCGAATCGATCTTCTGCATTCTCGCCATGCGCGACCAGATTGCGCCGCCGACGCTCAATCTCGACAATCCCAGTGAAGGCTGCGTCGGTGTGGATCTCGTGCCCCACACCGCCCGGAAGCGTGAAATTCGCGCCGTGCTGAACAACAGCTTCGGATTCGGCGGAACCAATGCAAGTCTCGTGATGAAGCGGCCCGACTAAACATGATGAGGAAGGGCTGGATCATCGCGCTGGCCGGGCTGCTGGCGTTGCTGGCTGCTGTCGCCGTCTTCGCGGCGGGATGGTATGGCGATGCCGACCTGGAAGACGATACGGCCTTCGTCGTGCCATCCGGCGCCACCCTCACGGCCGTGGCGGCCAAACTGGCGGAAGAAGACCACATCGGGTCGGCCGACGGGTTTCTGTTGCGGGCAAAGATCTTCGGCAGCGGCGATCCGATCAAGGCGGGTGAATTCGTGCTGCGTGCCGGATCGAGCCCGGCAAAGATACTCGACACGCTGCAGCATGGCGAGGTGATCCGGCGCTTCGTGACAATTCCCGAAGGCATGCCGTCGATCCTGGTGCATGAGCGGCTGATGGCGACCCCGCTGCTGACCGGCGATGCGCCCGTTCCGGCAGAAGGATCGGTTCTGCCCGATACCTATGATTTCGAACGAGGCGAATCGCGCGCCGAAGTGCTGAAGCGGATGCAGGACGCGATGGCGGGAACCCTGGACGAACTTTGGGCAAAGCGCAGTTCCGACACGGTCGTCTCCACTCCGCAGCAGGCCGTCACGCTGGCCTCGATCGTTGAAAAGGAAACCGGTGTCCCGAGCGAGCGCGAGATGGTTGCGGGCCTCTATTCCAACCGTGTGCGTCAGGGCATGATGCTGCAGGCCGATCCGACGATCATCTACCCGATCACGAAGGGCAAGCCGCTGGGCAGGCGCATCCGCCGATCCGAAATAGCGGCGGTGAACGATTATAATACCTATTCCATGGTGGGACTGCCGAAGGGGCCGATCACCAATCCGGGCAGGGGCGCGATCGCGGCGGTCTTGAACCCGGCCGATACGAATGCAGTCTATATGGTCGCAGATGGCACGGGCGGGCACGCCTTTGCCGAGACGCTGGCCGAACATAATGCCAATGTTGCCAAATGGTTCGCGCTCCGCCGGCAGCGCGGCGAAATGTGACCGCGGGCGAATGGCCGGCGATGCGCCCCTCATCCTGACGGCGGACCTGGCGCAGGACATGCAGAGCTGGGCCACGGCCTTGCGCGACCGCCATTTTCCGCCCGAACGCAACCATCTGAAGGCGCATGTCACCCTGTTCCACGCGCTGCCGCCATCCTGCGAGAGCGAAATTCGCGACGCGCTCGCCGCGATCGCTGCTGCGAACGCACCCGTCGCAGGCAGGCTTGAAGGGCTGATGCCGCTGGGGCGGGGCAATGCGCTGAAACTGACCAGCCCGGGCATGGTCCAGATCTGGCAGGACCTGGCCGATCACTTCCACGGTCTCCTCACTCCGCAGGATGGCCACAGGCCGCGCCTGCACGTCACCATCCAGAACAAGGTTACCGCGCGCGAGGCGAAGGAGCTGAACGCGCTGCTCGGCCCGCAAATTCTGCCACGCGACTTCCGTTTTCGCGGCCTCTCGATGCATGCCTATCGCGGTGGCCCCTGGAATCATCTGAAGTCCTGGTCGTTTCGCGGTTGACCGCGAACGGCAGCCGCCCTAAACGCGCCGCGCTGAACAGGCGAAAAGCGGTGCTTGCCACCCATCTTCAGCCCGTGGCGGAGTAGCTCAGCTGGTTAGAGCAGCGGAATCATAATCCGCGTGTCGGGGGTTCGAGTCCCTCCTCCGCTACCATTCTCGAATCCGCATGGGTTCGCTTGGGGCCGCATGCATCCGCAAAATTCAATTAAAACAGAATGATGTGAGCGATTCGCGTCCGCTTGCGTGCGCTTGCATTCGCTTGAAGCCGGATTTGGTGTGGGGGTATTTTGGGGGTATTTTCCGGGGGTAGCGAAAAGGAGCGATACCCCCAATGGCCTTGAGTGAGATTCAGATCAAAAAAGCGAAGGCGGCAGAGCGCCCATACAAGCTTGCGGATGGGGAGGGTCTATTCCTCCTTGTTCAAAAGAACGGCTCGAAGCTCTGGCGGCTGAAATACCGTTACCACGGTAAGGAGAAGCTGCTTTCTTTCGGCGCCTATCCCGAAGTAGGAATAGCGGCAGCAAGAGAACTCAAGAAAGTTGCCAAAGGTGTGCTGGCTGAGGGCAGGGACCCGATGGTCCACAAACCGGGTCGGGACTTCGAAGAGGCCAAAACCTTCAGGGCGATCGCCACCATGTGGCATCAGAACAGAGCAAGTAGTCTCGATCCCGCGCATGCGAAGCGTGTCTGGTCACGCATGGACCAGGATGTGTTTCCTGACTTGGGCGAGCTCATGATGCATGAGATCACTCCACCAGAAGTGCTGAAGGTCATTCGGAAAATCGAAGAGCGCGGCGCGCTCGACATCAGTCGGCGGGCAAAGCAATGTATTGGACAGGTGTTCCAGTTCGCTATTGCCAGCGGCCTTTGTGATTCCGACCCTACTGCGCATCTTCGCGGGGCACTGAAGCCACGGCCTCGGGTCAAGCATATGGCGAAGCTACCTCTCGCGCAGCTACCCGAGCTGATGATTAAGATCGGGCAATATCAAGAAGAGGGTGAGAGACGCTCCGAGATTACCCGGGCAGCATTGAATTTCGCTCTTCTTACATGGGTGCGGACGAAGGAGCTTCGATTCGCCAAGAAGCACGAGTTCGAAGATATGGGTGGACCTTCACCAGTATGGCGCATTGGCGCTGACCGGATGAAAATGGGCCGCGAGCATATCGTGCCACTGTCGCGACAAGCCGCTTCTCTTGCTCAGGATTTGATCAGCAAGTCCGAAGGTAAATACGTCTTTCCAGGCCAGAAGCCCAAGATGCCGCTCTCAGAGAATACGATGATCTATGGCCTCTATCGGCTCGGTTACCACGGGCGGCAAACTGTTCACGGCTTCAGGGGTCTGGCGAGCACCTGGGCGAATGAGCAGCTTGTCGAGGTCGGCGATCCCCCGATGTGGATCCGTCGATATCATGAAGACTGGGTCGAACTGCAATTGGCACACAGCGAAGAAAACGAAGTTCGCGGAGCATACAATGCTGCCGAATATCTCGCTCCTCGGCGTGCAATGTTGCAGGATTGGGCAGACTTCCTCGACTCCATCGGCGGCAAGCCGCAAAACATTGCGGTCTTGAGGGCTGCTTGACCTGCTCCTAAGCGAACACCTGACCAAGCCATTCGACGCGAAGCCGGTCGAACCCGACGACAATACCCTCTGCGGTAACTTCAAATCCGAAGTCATCGTTTGAGGGTTCATAGTCTTCAAGAACCCAGTGATCACCGGCATCGGTTACAATTGCAGCTCCCCGAGGAAGATGCTCGAGCCGTCCGCTGATCCTTTTCCGATTCGTAGTCATATCGAGCTGTATGCCATCCATCGGTCGATAACGCTCTTCACATATCCAGGCGTTTCCCGATTTTTCGGTATCCCGCCGGCTCGCGACACGGCGCCGGGTCCAGCGTTGTAGGCGGCCAGCGCGAGATGGATCGCACCAAAGCGCTCTAGCATCTGCTTCAGATACCGCGCGCCACCGTCGATGTTCTGAGCCGGATCGTGGCGATTGCTGACACCGAGTTCTCTTGCCGTTCCCGGCATCAGTTGAGCGAGACCAGCGGCGCCAGCCGGACTGATCGCCATCGGGTTGAACCGCGATTCCTGCCAAATCAGGGCCTGAAGCAGTCGAGGCGGTAATTGGTATCGCGCTTCAGCTTGCCGGATGAGTGGCTCGTACAAAGCTTCCTTGAAGCTTCTATCGATATAAGCCTTGCCGCCTTCTGGTTTGGCCAAGTCGATTGCAGTCGGGTTAAAGCCAAGACCTTTGTCGGTTGTAACCTCAACTTTGCTGAGGTCATGGTCGAAGACTTGAAACTCCCGCGCCCGCGCAGACCCCGAGATCGGTATCGCTATCGCAATCGCAATCGCTAGCGCACCGCAACCGCAGGCCACCAGATACATTCGCATCGCATAACCTTTCACCTTGCCTCGATCTGTAAGAGAACATAAATAGAACAAATAGGTGTAGGAAAACGCTTTTTTGCGTGCTTATCCGAGAGGAGAGAGGGTCGGTTGGAGGGGCAATTGTGAGGCGATGGAGCCGGTATGCCCGTTTCGAATTCAACCCTGTCACGTACCTCGCTTGAGGACACCGCCCGCAAGATCTGCGAAAGCCGGGGCGGCAAGTGGTCCGGCACCAAGGGCATGGCCTGCTGCCCTGCGCATGATGATCGCACGCCGTCACTCGGTGTGTCGCTCGGCCGACAGGCCATCCTCTTCCATTGCTTTGCGGGATGCGATCAGCAGAGCGTGTTGTCTGCATTGGCGCGTGAAGGATTCGAGGCACCGGCGCTTTTTTCAGCTTCTGCGACCACCAACGGCCCCGAACCGACCAGCACCCGCAAACCCTCGGCGGCAGCGCTGAGGATCTGGCGCGATGCACAGCCACTGCGTGCCAGTCCGGCAAAGGAATATCTTGAGAGCCGCGGCATCCTCGCCGCATCTCCAGCGCTCCGCTTCCATCCACGAACGCCGCTTGGTCCAAAAGGACGGACCCGCTTTTTGCCCGCCCTGATCGCGGCAGTCAGCCTCGACGAGGGGCCGGTCGCCGTCCATCGCACGTTCCTTTCGGGCAATACCAAGGCCGCTTTCGACAAGCCGAAACGCGCGCTTGGCGCGCTCGGTGAATCTGCTGTCCGCCTCTTCGCTCCGGCCTCTGGCAAGCTCGGCCTTGCTGAGGGAATCGAGAGCGCGATGTCGGCTTATGCTCTCACCGGCATTCCCGTCTGGGCGACCCTGGGGAATGAGCGTTTCGGCCTCGTTAGTGTGCCCGAAAGCGTGACCGAGCTTCATCTCTTCGTCGATCACGATGCTGGCGGCGAGCTGGCTGCCTCGCGTGGCCTGTCCGCCTATGCCTGCGATGAACGGACGATCCACGTTCGCAAACCATCCTCACGCGACACCGACTGGAACGATGAACTGACAGCATGGCTGAGCCGCAAGGCGGCGCCGTAGAGGAGAGAGGGCTTCTCGAATTCCTGATCCGGCAGAGGGCGTGCCCCGATGCCTTCATTAGGAGGACGAATTGCCATGTTTCAATCAGACCTGTTTCCCGCCGGCGAGCAGTTGCCGTCCAAGCCCTTGGCCTATGCCATTGGCACCCGAGTTGCCGCGCTTCTTGCTTCGGGACGTCATCTTACCCGTACCGACATTTCCGGGCTGTTCGCCGAAGAGACCGGTGTTCTGGATTGGGGAGGTGCCTGGACGATCGACGACTACAACAGCGCGGTCGAGATCGGCGCACTACTCTGGCTTCGAGAGTCCTCACGGATCGATCTGGCGACGAATGTACACGAAGCCGAAGCGCGGTTCGACTGGCTCGAAGCAGCCTTGCCGCCGCGGCACGTTCGCAGCGAAGCACAGGTCGAGCTCCAGCAGTTCTCGACCCCGCCAATGCTGGCCTGGCTGATGGCGAAGGCCGCAGCTGTCTGCGCGCAAGACACGCTGCTCGAACCGTCCGCAGGCAATGGTGCCCTTGCTCTCGGGGGGTGCCTCCAGAACGCTTCGCTGCTCCTCAACGAGATCGATCCGGCAAGACGAGACGGTCTGGCCCACGTCTTCCCCACGGCCACCATCACTGCGCATGACGGGGAACTGATCGCCGACTTGCTTCGCGGCCCTGTTCCGTCTGCCGTGCTGATGAACCCGCCGTTCGCTCACAGCCTGGAACGCGGCAAGGACGGTAAGACCGCTATGCGTCACCTACGCGGTGCAATCCGGGCCGCTGCTAATCGGGCGAGGATCGTCGCCATTATGCCTGAAGGCTTCGACGCCTCCGCCTTCGCCAAGGAACAGGACGAAGCATCGCTGCTCCTCGATGTTCGCCTGCAGCAGATGTTTCGCCGGACAGGGACAGGGATCGCCGTTCGCCTGGTTGTGTTCGACAAGACGCCGACTGCGTCCTCGCCTGCGATCACCGGAGATACTGCCGACCTCATCTCGCTCCACGAGCTTATCACTGCGCTTCCGCCACGCGTACAGACCTCCGCCAACATCCATCGCCTGCCGCTCGGCAAGCCAGTGCGCCTCGTTGGCAAGACTTCGGCCCAAAGCGCGCCGGTTCGGCCGGTGGCGCCGTTCGCCGCGACACCAGCAGCCACCGCGAATGCGATCGACCTTGCCTATTCGGTCCTCGCCGACCCCGCGCCTGTGCCCGAACAGGCAGGCATCTACCTGCCGTACCGGCCCAGCCGCATCGCCTTCGAAGATGCTCCGGTCCATCCCACCCCGCTCGTGGAATCGGTCGCCATGGGTTCGGTCGCGGCACCGCAGCCCGATGTTTGCCCGCGCCTTCCCGCATGTTGGCAGGCCGATGGCCTGCTGTCCGAAGCGCAATGCGAGACACTGGTCTACGCTGCCCAGGCATTTGCGCGCGATCTTCCGGGTCAGTTCAAGGTGAGCCAGGAAGGCACCTCGCTGGAACTCTCCGAGGACGGACACTCCTACCGTCAAGGCTTCTTCCTCGGCGACGGAACCGGAGCGGGCAAAGGACGGCAGATCGCCGCGGTCATCATGGATCGCTGGCTCGCAGGCGAGCGCCGACATGTCTGGATCACCAAGAACGAGGCGCTCCTTGAAGATGCACGCCGCGACTGGGAAGCGCTGGGCGGGCTGCCGCTCGATCTCCAGCCGCTCTCGCGCTGGAAACTCGGCCAGCCCGTAACGATATCCGAAGGCATTCTCTTCGTCACCTATCCGACGCTGCGCTCGGGCCGCGCCGAGGATACGCGGCTCGACCAGATCCTTGCCTGGGCGGGCGAGGATTTCGACGGCGTGATCGCTTTCGACGAAGCCCATGCGATGGCTAATGCGCTCGGGGGATCTTCAATCCGCGGCAAGGCCAAGGGCTCCGAACAAGGGATGGCGGGCCTCAGGCTGCAGAACCATCTCCCGCGCGCCCGCGTGCTCTATGCTTCTGCCACTGGCGCTTCGGATATTGCCAACCTCGGTTACACTTCCCGCCTCGGCCTTTGGGGACCCGAGACCGCTTTTCCGACCCACGAGGCATTCATGACCGAGATCCGCGCTGGCGGCGGCGCGGCGATGGAGCTCGTCGCCCGTGATCTCAAGGCCCAGGGCCTCTATCTTGCCCGTGCGCTGTCCTTCGCCGGGGTCGAGTACGACATCCTCGAACATAGCCTGACCGAAGCACAGGTACGGATCTACGATGCCTATGCGGAGGCATGGGCGATCATCCACCGCAACCTCGAAGCGGCGCTCGAAGCAACCCGCGTGGTCGACGAGGACAGCGGCGACACGCTCAACCGCAATGCCAAGACTGCGGCGCTATCGATCTTTGAAGGCACCAAGCAGCGCTTCTTTGCCCAGCTCCTGCTTTCGATGAAATTGCCGAGCCTGATCCCCGCGATGGAAGTAGCGCTTGGCGAAGAGCATTCGGTTGTCGTGCAGCTGGTCTCGACCGCCGAGGCCATGCTCGACCGGCGCCTTGCCGACCTTACCGTGGAAGAACGCGAAGCTCTCGATATCGATCTGTCCCCGCGTGAATACGTCATCGACTACCTTACGAAGAGCTTCCCGATACGATTGATGGAGGTCTTCGCCGACGAGGACGGCAATCTTCGCTCCGAGGCGATGAGCGACGGAGAGGGCAATCCCGTTTTCTGCCCGCGCGCAATTGCTGCGCGCGATGCGCTGATCGAACAGCTTTGCGCACTGCCGCCCATCGCCACTGCGCTCGATGCGATTATCGAACATTTCGGAACCGACGCCGTGGCCGAAGTCACGGGCCGGACCCGCAGGCTTGTCCTGGGCCGCGATGGTGAGCAGCGCCTCGAACGGCGTAGCCCCAGCGCCAATGTCGCCGAAGCCCAAAGCTTCATGGAAGGGACCAAGCGCATCCTGGTCTTCTCGGATGCGGGCGGTACGGGGCGTTCCTACCATGCCGACCTCGGCTGCCGGAACCAGCAACGCCGGGTCCATTTCCTGCTCGAGCCGGGCTGGCGCGCCGACAACGCTATCCAGGGTCTCGGTCGTACCAACCGCACCAACCAGGCCTCGGCTCCGCTGTTCCGGCCGGTAACCACCGACGTGAAGGGCGAGCGCCGGTTCATATCGACCATTGCGCGAAGGCTCGACGCATTAGGCGCGCTGACGCGCGGCCAGCGCCAGACCGGCGGACAAAACCTGTTCGACCCGGCAGACAATCTCGAAAGCGACTATGCGCGCGACGCGCTCACCCGATGGTTCCAGCTGCTTTATGACGGCAGGCTCGAAGCCACCACATTCGGCAACTTCGTCGAGCGAACGGGCCTCCGGCTCGAAAGTCCAGATGGTGGACTGACCGACAATCTCCCCACGATCCAACGCTGGCTCAACCGCATTCTTGCGCTGCCGATCGCGCTCCAGAACGCGATCTTCGAGGAGTATCTCGGACTTGTCGAAGCGCGGATCGAAGCTGCGCGCGAGGCCGGAACGCTCGACCAGGGACTGGAAACCGTGAGGGTCGATCATTTTACGGTCCTGGCAGATGAACTCCTGCGCACCGATCCCGTGACCCGAGCCGAGACCCGCCTCGTCTCGCTCGAAGTGACGAGGCACCTTCGGCCTCTGCAATTGCAGCGCCTGGTGCGGATGCACGAGATCGGCAGCCGGCACGCGATCCCGATGCGCAATATGCGGTCAGGCAAGGTCGCGCTGTCGGTTCCAGCCCGTCGCCTCATCGCCGACGACGGGGCCGTGATTGAACGCAGGCGCCTGCTGCGCCCGCTCAAGTCCGCGAACTGGACCCTTGAGGCACTCGCTGAGAGCCACTGGGAGGAAATTGGCGTCTCTGCGTTCACCAGCGCCTGGCGGGCCGAGGAAGAAGAGGCGGCCAAATCACCGGTCACTGAGCGAGTCCATTTCGCTACCGGACTTCTGCTTCCGGTCTGGAAGCGCCTCCCAGGCGATCATGTTCGGGTCACCCGGCTCGTTGCCGAAGATGGTCAGTCGATCATCGGTCGCGAAGTGCTCGATATCGATCTCGCTGCGATCGCCGATACCTTTGGTCTATCCGGGGTTACCGGACCATCGGCAGAACAGATCGGCGCGCTTGTGATTGCCAGCGGCAAACCGCTGGGCCTTGCTAGCCATGATCCACTCACCGTGAAACGCTCGCTGGTCGGCGGCGAACAGCGCCTTGAACTGATCGGCTTCTCCCCCGATCGGCTCGACTGGTACAAGAACAAGGGCTGCTTCACCGAGATCATCCGCTACCGCACGCGGCTGTTCGTCCCGGTGTCGAGAGCCTCGTCGGTCCTCCCCGCGCTTGCCGCCTGATCCTTAGGGCAGACCCCAATCTCAGAATGAGAGTGGAGGGAGCCCTTTGGGCTTGTGGGCCTCGTGATCCTCACCTGCGCCTTCATTCCATCAGGAGAACACCCATGATCCATTCGATTCCCTTGAAGAAGCTCGTCCCGAGCCCGCGCAACGTTCGCAAGTCGAGCGACGTGCTGGCCGACCTCCAGCTGCGGGCAGACATTGCTGCGCGCGGCCTGCTGCAGAACCTCGTCGTGCGCAAAGGAAAGCGCGGCAAATTCGAAGTCGAGGCCGGCGGTCGCCGTCTCGCCGCACTGCAGGCGCTGGCCGAAGAGGGCACCTTGCCTGACACGCACGAAGTCACCTGCCTCGTGATCGAAGGCGAGGAAAGCGAAGTGCGCGAAGCCAGCCTCGCCGAGAACTTCCAGCGACTCGCGATGAACCCGGCCGACGAGGCGCAGGCCTTCACCTCCATCATCGAAGCAGGAGCTACGACGGAAGACGTAGCGCGACGCTTCGGCCTCACCGTCCGGTTCGTCGAAGGGCGCCTGCGTTTGGCAAGTCTGGCACCCTGCGTCTTCGAAGCGCTCGCCGAAGGCACGATCACGCTCGACATGGCCAAGGCCTACGGCGCGATCTCCGACGTCGAGCGCCAGGCGCATGTCTATGCCGAGCTGCAGGATGCCTGGTACCAGATCACGCCTGACACGATCCGCCGCATGGTGCTTGATGCCACGGTGCGTGGTTCCGATCCGCGGGCCGTGCTTGTCGGACGCGATGCCTATCTCGCCGCAGGCGGCCGGATTGAGCGCGAACTGTTCGACGATGACGCCAGCGAGAGCTGGATCGATGTCGCGCTGCTCGAAGACCTCGCGCACAAGGCCATGGACGAAGCCGCAGAAAAGACCGCGCTCGAATTTGGCCTTGCCTGGGTCCGGCCGACGCTTGGCAACTACGTCAGCCACGACCTTGTTGAAGGTCTCGGTCGCTTGCCCTGCGAGCCTGCGCCAATGACCGAGCAGGAAGCGCAGGAGCTCGGTGAGCTCGAGGCCGACTACGACCGCGTCGCCGCCGTGCTCGAAGACGAAGACAGCGACGAGGACGAGGTCGCCAAGGCCGAACAGGAACTCGTCGTCATCGACCGCGCCATGCGCGCGCTCAATGACCGGCCGCCGGTCCTCGCTGACGAACTGAAATCCGAGGCTGGTGCCTTCCTAGTCCTCTCGCGCAATGGCGAGCCGACCTTGGTCCCGCAGTTCTACACCGAGACCGAAGTCATCGCTGACGAAGGCGTGATCGAGGCCATTGAAGAGAGCGGTGCGGCGAAGCCCAAGGGCAGCTCGCTGTCCCAGCGCCTGCTCGACGAACTGGCCATGCAGCGCCGCGACATCCTTGCGATCCATCTCGCCAACGATCCGGCACTGGCGCTCGACTTCATGGTCTTCACGCTTGCCGATGTCGATGGACATGACTGGCGCGCCAAGAAAGCGTCGACGCTGGTCGGCTCTGTCGCTTCCGGCCCGGTCACCGGGTTTGAGGCCAAGGATGCGCCGGCGAGCGCTGCCCTGGCCGAGTTTGCCGGGTCGCTCGATGAAAGCTGGCGTGCTGGTGAATGCGACGTGAAGCGGTTTGCGAGGTTCCGGGCGCTTTCCGATGAGGCGCGTTCGGCCTGGCTCGGCCATGTCGTCTCGCGCACTCTAGTTGCAAGCCTTGCGTGCGAAGGCGAACGTTCGGTGCCGCTGCACGAGGCGCTTGGCTCGTTACTTGAAATCGAGACCGCGCATTGGTGGCGTCCCACGGCGGCCAACTACTTCGACCGCGTGGCCAAGGCTCGCACGCTCGAAGCGCTCGATGGCGCCGGCGGTCCCGAACTCGTCAGTCGCTATGCCGCATCGAAGAAGGCCGAACTGGCGAGCGCTGCCGAGCGCATCTTCTCCGGCAACTTCATTGGCGAGCCCGAGGTCAAGGAACGGGCGCAGGCCTGGGTTCCACCTATAATGCGTTTCGCCGGTTCTGAAGAAGCCGAACTGGCGGACCACGGAGGCGACGAGGCGGCCAACGTGGAAGCAACTGACGAAATTGCCGAGCAGGCTGCCTGACCCCTCCTGACAGGTCCAGGTCACTCGGCGGGCGGTCCGTCCCAATCGGGACGGGCCGCCTTTTCCATGTCAAATTTTGGGCCGGTTGCTAACAGTCCGCTCCCAGGCGACTGCGCAGCAGAAGCAGACGGCAGTCTGCTTGATCGAGACCACCCGCTCGTGTTCGCTTTGAAAAGGTTCTTGGTGGAGAGGGTCTCGTTTCTATTTCGCTGTGAACAGAAACCTGAGCTTACGCCGGTCTTCGCCAATACTTCCCTGCTATCCGTTCGGCGATAAAGCTGCCAGCAACTACCCCAAACGTGACCCAGATGATGACGCTTGGACCGTGTTTCCCGAAATCAGCCAAGCCGAATGCCACCATGGCAAAAAGCGCAGCACCAATCAGAAATGCTGGCCCTGCGATCATGCAGTGAAGCCGACGGCAACGCAAAGCGTTTAACGAGCACGCCGCCCCCATCCATAGGAACAGCACCGCCGCGATTTCCACCCTCTCGTTCGGTTGCAGAAGTTCTGCGGTAAAGTTTAGGCCGATTAGCGCCGCAAACGGCACGCCCCAGATTAGGATACGGTGCAGACGGTTGGCGGCCAAGTCACGCTTGTTGGTGGCTTCCGCGTTGCTCATCCCAACATATACCCTGCATCGGAGGCCGCCGTCGGATAAGCGAACATGGTAGATTTGATGTCGTCCGCGTTTAGCCCATGGCGCATGGCCAAGCCGAAGATATTGACGAGCTCGTCGGCGTCAGGGCCGACCAAGTGGGCTCCAAGGATGCGTCCCGTTCCGTTCTCGACCAGCAGCTTGTGGCCGTAGATCTCTTCGTTCAGCCGCCTCGCCGAGAACCAACCAGGGTGCGAGCCAGCATGCACCGTGAAATCCAGCCCTGCCTCACGCGCCTCGCTTTCCAGCATTCCGACCCTGGCCGCCGGCGGCTCCGTGAAAAGTGCACTTGGCACCCCTCGATAGTTCGGAGTTCGACCGGTATCATCGAGTATGTTTTCTACCACGACCTTGGCATCGTTACTGGAGACTGGAGTCAGTGGCGGGCCATTTGCAGCAGCGTCACCTGCCGCGAAGACCTTGGGGTTACTTTGGCTCCGTAGCTGGGCGGTAAGTGCCAAGCGACCCGCGTCACAGGCGACGTCTCCCGCCTCCAGATCGAGCGAGCCGATCGCAGGGATTCTTCCGGCAGCGTGCACCACCAGGCTCCCTTCGATCCTGCGGTCGCCAGCATGGACGGTCAGCACGCTGCCTTTCTTCGTTACGCGGTCCACTTCAGCGTCCACAATTTCGATGCCGAGATCATCGAAACTTGGCATGAGCCAATCGACCGTGTCAGGGTCGAAGGCTTTCAGAATGCGGCCTCGTTGGAAGATTGTGACCTTTGCACCGGCGCGCGCGGCGAGGTGGGCAAATTCTGCGGCAATGTATCCGCCGCCGACGAATACGATCCGATCTGGAAGGGTTTTGAGTTCTAGGAATGCATCGCTGTGAATCAGCAATTCCTCACCTTCGATCCCAAGCGGTCGAGGCTCTGCTCCCGTTGCGATAAGAGCGTGCGAGAAACTCAGTTCCCGGTCGCCTATCACGATCCTGTCGGGGCCAGCAAAGCGTGCCGCGCCGTGAAAAGTCGCGACGCCCTTACGCTCGTAGCGAGCTTCCTGCTTTTCAGGGACGGGGTCGGTAAAGCTGCGCTTGAATGCCTGGAGGTCGGCCCAATCAATTGAAACCGAGCCCTTGATGCCCTTCCCCTTCATTCGCCTGTATGCCGCGAGCGCTTCCTCTCCGCTCACCATCATCTTTTTCGGGTCGCACCCTCGAAGCGCACATGTGCCACCGTAAGGCCGATAATCGATAACCGCGCAGCGCTTCCCGGCGTTGGCCATCTGGTGGACCGCGACCTGCGCAGCAGTTCCCGATCCGATGGCGACGAAATCGAAAGCCTCAGCCATGGCAGCAATCCCCTTCCTGTATTGGGGGGCAGGGAACGGTGCCGTACGAGCAAAACACGCAGCAATCGCCTTGGAGCGGCTGAAGGCGAACGCCGCAACCCGCGCAGTTATGGAAGAACAGGCAAGCGTTGGTCGGCATTTCCATGTCCTCCTCATGACCGCATTCGGGACAGCGCAAGCGCGAGATCAGGATCGGATCAGCCATAGAGGAAGGCACCTGTCAGCAGCGCCGCACCGATGGCAATTCCTATGGCGGTCAGCGCTCGATAAGTCGATGATCCGCATGCACTGTCCGCCGGGCATGTTCGTGCCTGCCGAAACTGCCAGAGCAAACGGAGGGTCGCAGCGAGAAGAAGAGCCGACGCCAGGGTCAGCAACGGGACGCGATAGGGGGCCAGGACCGGCGAGATGCTGCCAAGCCACGCCGAGCCCACACCCACCGACGCGAGCATCAAGGGCAGTGCACAGCATGCAGCTGCCCCGAAGGCTGCAAAGATACCTCCGCCCGTCGCCAATCCGTTCCACCATGTGCTGATGCCGCGCATCGATCGTCCTTTTGCAAACCTCGATTCGCACACCTATTTACAGTCTGTAGCAACTACAGACTCAAGAGGTTGGCTTTGAAAATTGGCGAAGTGGCGAAGCGGACCGGGTGTAACATCGAGACAATCCGGTATTACGAACGGATAGGCGTTATCGATGCTCCGCCGAGAAGGGGCGCCTACCGCGACTATGGTCCTCACGACACGGAGCGCCTCCGCTTCATTCGGCGCGCGCGCGAACTCGGATTTTCCCTCGAAGAGGTGCGGGCATTGCTTGACTTAACGCCAGGTCAGGAAGTGCGTTGCGATGAGGTGCAATCGATCGCCGAACAGCACCTCGCAAACATCCGTGCGAAGCGGGCCGACCTTGAGCGTATGGAGAACGCTCTCGCTAAACTGATCGAGCAATGTGGCACCACGAGCAATGATCGGTGCCCGGTATTGGAAAGCCTCGCGGGCGAAGGCTAGCCCAGCGAATTCAAGCTACAGACCAACGGGTTTCCACCCAGCACTCAAAATTGGCGCAGCCTGCCGGATCAGAAAAGCAAGCGGTCCGCTTTCGGGCACCTTGCAATGTGCGGCCTACGACCAGAATTGGGGCGCATAACGGTCATCATTGAAGGAGAGAGGAGGCAGCTTTGCTCATCCTGAGCCGGGATATGTCCGTCCCGGCCATCAGGAGAACTCCCATGACCAAGTATCGCCGCAGTGCTTCGACTTCGCCAGCCCAGCGCATTACCGCTGCCATCATCGAAAAGCTCGAGCAAGGCACAAAGCCCTGGGTCAAGCCGTGGCGTGGCGTACCGGTTTCGCGGCCCTTACGCTCCTGCGGGACCCCCTATCGCGGGATGAACACCTTCTGGTTGTGGACGGTGGCCGATGGCTGTGGCTACGCCTCGCCCTACTGGATGACCTACCGCCAGTGCCAGCAGCTCGGCGGACAGGTCCGCAAGGGCGAAAAGTCGACCATCGCAATCTTTTACAAGAGCTACACCAAGGAGGTCGAGAGCGCCGAAGGCGAAGCTGACACCGAGAACCGGCGCGTGCTCAAGGCCTATGCCGTGTTCAATGCCGACCAGTGCGACGGCCTCCCCGACTTCTACCATCCAGAGCCACTGGTTGCCGCGCTGGAGCCCTATGGACGAGAAGATCGCCTTGATACCTTCTTTGCTCATGTCGGCGCAGACCTGCGCCACCATGGCGCGCAGGCTTACTATGAGCCGTTGCGCGACCGGGTCACCATGCCGCCAGCCGAACTCTTCGAAGCCTACGACCAATACTATGCGACGCTCGCACACGAGCTTTCGCACTGGACGGGTCACTCTTCGCGGCTCGACCGCGATCTCAAGAACCGCTTCGGCAGCGACGCCTATGCCGCCGAGGAACTGATCGCCGAACTTTCCTCGGCCATTCTCGGGGCAGAACTGGGTCTTCCTGTTACCCATCTCGACCATCACGCCAGCTACATCGCGTCTTGGCTCAAGATCCTCAAATCGGACGAGCGCGCGATCTTGACCGCTGCGGCCAAGGCCGAGGAAGCGGCAAGCCTGTTGCTCGAGCTTGGGGGTCACCAATCCTGCGATAGCGAGGCCGACATCGATCTCGCTGATGCAGCCTGAGGAGCAGTGAGATGGGACGTTCCGTCAGCTATCCAACTGGCTCCGTGGTGGCCTTTCGCCTGCTTGATGAGGGCGAAGGCGGCGATGTCGACTGGGTCTACGAGTGCCTGGTCGACGAGGTCATCGATATCACGAAGGCGACCTTTCCTTCCTTTGAACGCTTCGATGGATGGCGCGGCCGTGAGGACCGCATCCTCCTGCGAAACGCCTTCGCCGATTGCGGCATATCGACCTATTGCGGGCTCGCCGCGATCTGGCTCGCCGAACGCGATGATGCCCGGTACTGGGAGGCGGATTTCTACATCCCAAGAACGGCAAGGGCACGGCACTGGCTCGCCCAGGTGTCAGGAAAGTTCATCGACCTGTTTGGTGAGCTGCGCCTGGTTGGGCGGTTCTCGAATGGTGAAGCGATCTTCGAGCGCTCCCGATCCACCTGCGACAGCGGGTCCTGATCCTGCCTCATCCCAGTCCGCCGGGAGAGGCCCTTGGGCCGGTCGTGGCGAGCCGCAACCTGCGGCCCGTCGGCCCGTGTTGCCCGCGCCAGCCTAGGGCCGCAGGTTTCCCGCTGCGCGGTGCGTCTCGCCCCTTCTCCCGGCTCTGATCGGGCTCCGGCGGACAGGGCCGAGGCAATGGTGCCTCCTCTCCTTGTCCCCGCGATCAGGAGACACCCCATGTACGACAGCTTCATCGACCAGTTGAGCGGCCTTGACCTTTCAAGCCTCAGCATCAGGCCCGCCCCATTCAATGCAACCGACTTTCCCTGCGAGGACGCGATCGACCAGACACTTGGCGCCGTATGGTCCGACCTTTTCGCGATGTTTTCCGACACTGCTTTGGAGGCTGATGCCGAGGATATTGCCTGGGGCATGGTCAATCTCTTTCACCGCGCAGCCAGCCGTAAGTCGGCTCAATTGGATCGGGCCAGCGACGAGATCCGGACTCTGCTGGCATCCGCTGATGGATCCGAAGTGCATTCGAGCAATCTGGAAGAGCAGGTCGAGCGCGCGCAGGCTGCCGAAGCCAGCATGCTGGCCTTCGAGCAAATGCGCGAGGCGACGGCAGCACTTTATCGCGACGAGACCGGTTCCTCGTGGAAGCCCGTTTCCGGCTCGCGCACGAACCATTCGCGAAATCTCACATCGGCCGTGATCGATGCCCGCGATTTCCTGCGCGCACGCGCGGAGAACCGGCGTCATGCCCTGATTCCGGAGGGCACTCCGGTAGTCTTTGCCGGTGGTCGCCAAAGCTTCGAGAGCGCCGAGGATGCGAAGCGTTATGCCGAAAATGTTTGGGCGACGCTGGACAAGGTTCGCGATGTGGTTCCTGATCTCTTCCTGGTTCATGGTGGCGACGGCAAGGGTGCCGATCGCCTGGCCGCGAGCTGGGCCGAGCGCCGCGAAGTACAGCAACTGACCTACTCACTTGATCGTCGGCTTGGTGCCCGCGCCGGATTCAAGCGCAACGAGCAGATGCTCTCGCTCAATCCGCGTTATGTCGTCGCCTTTCCCGGCAATGGCGTCACCGAACGACTGGTGATCGATGCTAAGACGCGCCGGATCACCGTGGTCGATCGTCGCGGCCTCTTGGGCACCTCGCCTGGGTCCTGAGGGGCCCTTCATCATCTGCATCTTCATGGCGCGATGTCCATTCGGCACAGACCCGGCTATAAACTGCTCATGCAACTTGACGATCTGCTGCAGCGCTACTTTGCCACCACCGACCTTTCCGGGGTTTCTCCCGATACCTTTGCAGCCGGCATTGAGCACTGCCGGGTCGATCTCGGCCTTGAGGAGGACCGGGGCAAGCGCTTTGCGCTGTGGTCATTCCTCCACATGTTCGGATCCGCCCCCGATCTTGATGTGGCGTTCGAAAACGAGGAAGACCGGCAAGCAGCTCGCAACTTCATGGATCTCCTGGCAGCATCGGAAGGCGATGGGTAAGCTGATTGCATTGGGAATACGCGAGCCTTCAGGCCCACACCCGATACCCATCCGGCTTTCTTCGCGAACAGTCCTGAACTAGGTCAGCTGAGGACGGCAACCCGTTCCTTTCCGGCCGTGTTGTCGCGCTTCGCGCGCCTGCCCGCACCACCCGTCATGAACAGGTTTCCCTTGGAGCTTCGCTCCTGCGGTGCAGTCCTCCCATGCCCTGCTTCTTCTGGATGTTCGCAAGCCGGAGATGGTCTCCGGTTTGAGGAACTGAAGGACTTACACCATGACCAATATCGCAATCCTCACCGGTCGCATCGCCCGCGAGCCCGACACCCGCGAGACCAAGGGCGGCACCAACGTCACCGGGATCACCGTCGTCACCGATCGCCCAGCACGGGACAAGGACGGCAAGACATACAAGGACGAGAACGGCTACACCGCCAAGGAAAGCGAGTTCCACCGAGTGACCTGCTTCAACGGCCTTGCCAAGACCGTCGGCCAGTACTGCTCCAAGGGCCAGCTGGTCAGCGTCCAGGGCCGCATCCACTACACCCAGTGGGAGGACAAGGACGGGGTCACCCGCTACGGCACCGAAATCCTCGCCGACAAGGTCGACTTCCTCTCCCGCGGCAATGGGTCGGCCGACGAGAACGACAACACCGACGCTCCCGATATCGACTGAACTCTCCCGTCGATCTCCCTCCCGAAGGGGTCCTGTCCAACCGGACAGGGCCCCTTCTTGGTGTTCCTACTCTCCGGATGGCTGTTCGGTGCGAGGAGACGAGCGAGCCGGTGGAAGCAGCTTCTGCAGAGACGCCTCTTCACCGAGCTTTCCGAGCTCTCCGGCAACTCTTGCGAGCGCCTTCTTCGAGAAGGTCTCAAGCCCCGTTCCCAGGATGATGCGTCCCAGTTCTAGGGCGGCTTGAGCTTCAAGTAGCTTCTGGCGCTCGGCAAGTGCCAGCCGGTCGGCCTCGAGTTTCCGGAGTGCTGCGACAGCGCTTCGTTTGGTTGGCATCGGGGTTCCTTTCCTGCACCCCTCGGTGGTTCCTCCCTTCGATCAACATGCACCCGGGCACAGCCTGTAGGAAAGTCCAATCGCGCTGGTCGTCCCTTGCACTACGTAACGGAGCGGGGGAGGGGGCTGGCTCACCGAATTCCAAGGGTGATGGGCATGGGGCCGGCGCGTCAAGGACGGCGGGGCCCCACCATTTTGCCTCCCCTGCGCTTTGCTCCGGTCCGACAAAATCGTTGCCCCCACCGCCGCTTCGCGGTCGCCCTCGGGGCGATCCCTGACCCGCCGGCCCCATGCCCCTCCGCCTGTTTCCTGTCGTCTCAGCGACAGGTTTCAGGAGGATATCATGACTACACTCAGCACCTTGGACATGAACGCGCACAGCTATTTCGAAGCGCTTGCAGTTGCCGAAAGGCGCGCCCAGCACAGTTTCTTCGACCAGCACGTGGTGGAAGATGAAGACCTGGGCTACTTCGCCCTGGACGAGGGTGACTACAACGCACTGCCTGCGCATCTCGCCAGCCGCGTGGTGCACACGGTCCATGGAGCCATGCTGGACGAATACTGACGACCATACGAGGGCAGGAGCCGGTGACGGTTCCTGCCTTTTTTCGTGTTCGCTGGCACTGGAGCGGGACGAAAAGCGGAGCGGGGCTGGGGTCGCGCTCGGTCCCGCCCCGCCTTCGGCGGTGCTCCTGCGGGCGCGGCCTTCTTGTTCTGGGCCCCGCACGCACGCCCGAACGACAGCGGGTCGGACCGGCGCGGTGCCGCGGGAACCGACAGGCCCCGGTCCCGGGCACCGCACGCGCTCCTTTGCCGCCGCCTTTGCGGGGTGTGCGGTCCTTGTGCGTGGTATTCATTCAAACGCAGATCAGGCTCAATTACGGTCGCGAACTGGATGCTCGCGCCTCCGAGGGCTCAGTTGGAAAATGCCTTAGAGAAAGGAGCGACCATGATCACTGGATTTCGCCGTACAATGGGGAACAGAATTGGCACACCGTACGCAGCCTAAGCTGCATTTATGGAGCAAAACCTAGTAAAAACAGATAGTTCGAAATTTCTAACCCACCGGCAATCTGTGGGTGGGCAAGGCACAGCCGTCACCCACAAACGCCAATCCAATAAGCTGAAACTGACCGGTCATGTGGCCCGTCGAGCCTCACTTCCGCTCGGGATTACATGGGATAATGAACTGCCTGGCTTCGGACTGCGCAAGCGCAAGTCCGGACACCTTAGCTGGATAGTGAAGTACAGGCCCCGAGGCGTGCAGAGGATGGTGACGCTGGGACGCGCGGGAGTGGCGGCAGGTGCGCTGGGCGCTCCCGCCGCGCGCGCTGCCGCGCGCAGATTGCTCATCAGGGCTACGCTTGCCGACCTGCCGTCTGCGCCCGAGCAGAAAAAGGTCCCGCTCTTTGTCGACTTCGCCGAGGAATTCTGGACCGACTATTCGCCGCACTGGAAGCCGTCGACCAGGACGAGCTCGCGCTCGCGCATCGATCAGCTGCTCATTCCGCATTTCGGCGAACTTCCGGTCGACATGATCGCACGGTCAGACATCAACCGCTGGCGCGACACCATGACAAAGAGGGAAGGGAGCTTCAATCGCACCATCCCGATCATGTCTGTCATGATGCAGTATGCGGAAAAGCTCGGGTATCGCGCCAAATGCTCCAACCCGTGTCGCGGTGTGTCCCGCTTCAAGCGCGAGCTCCCGGAGCGCTACCTTTCCGCCGACGAATACCGCAGGCTCGGGCGCGCGTTGGCCAATCACGAGTTTGCGAACCCGTTCGTGATCCCCGCGCTTCTCTTGCTCGTTTACACGGGTGCACGTGCTTCGGAGATTGCGACCTTGCGCTGGCGCTACGTCCAGATTCCTCGACTTGCGCTACCCGACAGCAAGACCGGCCCGAAGACCATTTATCTCAACCCGCAAGCGATCGAAATTCTGAGTGGCCTCGACCGCCGGGCCGACGACCAGCTTGTCTTTCCGGCGTTGCATCGGGAGGGACCAATCAATCTTGGAGAACACTGGATCAGGATCAGGCGCAAGGCCGCTCTTCCCGATGTCCGGCTCCACGATCTTCGCCACAGCTTTGCCTCAGCGGCCATTGCCAAGGGCATTCCACTCGCGACCATCGGCAAGCTGTTGGGGCACGCGCTTCCCGAGACGACCGCGCGCTATGCGCATCTTGCAGACGACATCATCTCGGAGAGCGCCGACCGGATTTGTTCGAGCCTCGCCGGTGCGCTGGGCATCGCGGCGTGACCGGATACGATCTGAAGCATATCCTGGCCGAGGAACTCGCGCGCGTTGTTCCGGGAGAGGCTGGGAAGCGCCGGACGAGGTTTGACTACGTGCTTCCGGGCTTTGGCGAGCGCATCCACCGCTCAGGACGCAAGAGCTACGTCCTCCAGCGGACCATCGGTGGCAAGCAGCGGTTGATAACGATCGGCGATGCCGCCATCCTTACCGAGCGCATAGCGAAGGATGTTGCCCGCCGGCTGATCCTCCGGATCGAGCTCGGGCAGAACCCGGCAGACAAGAAGAAGCGCGGCACGAAGACGCCGACCTATGCGGCGTTCCTTCAGTCGTATTGGGATGTGGCGGCACCGACCTGGAAGAAGTCCACGCGCGAGATCCAGGACATCTACCGCCGCACCCATCTCGACCATGCGTTTGCGGGCAAGTTCATCGACGAGATCGATCATGCCGATGCGGTGCGCTGGCACGCGGAGGTAACGCGCTCGGCAGGGCCGGGCGCGGCAAACCGCGCCATGGAAATTCTGAAAGCCATGTTCGCCAAGGCCGAGGCCTGGGGCTATATTCCGGAGCATTCAAACCCCTTTCGAGGCGTGAAGAAGAACAGGGGGCGCAAGATCGAACGGTTTCTGAGCGACGCCGAGATGGCGCGGCTCGGGAAAGCCCTTGTCGACCGACGCGCTGACCAGCCCGTCGAGGCGGCGGTAGTCACACTGCTCACGTTGACGGGATGCCGACGCGGCGAAATCCTCAACCTCACCTGGGGCGAGGTTCAGGGGCGGAAGCTCAAACTGACCGATTCCAAGACAGGTCCGCGCATCGTCTGGCTTGGCCAGGAGGCGAGGGCGGTGCTCGATGGATTGCCGCGTGGGAAGAAGGATGAGCTAGTGTTTCCGTTCAAGGGGCAGTCGGTTTCAGCGATCGACTGGTTCTGGCGCAAGCTTCGGCGTGATGCCGGTCTGGATGACGTCAGGCTCCACGATCTGAGGCACAACTATGCCAGCCTGGCAGCGCGATCATCCGAGACTTTGCCGATGATTGGAAGCCTCCTTGGCCACAGGCAGGTTTCGACAACAGCTCGGTATGCACACTTGGATGATACCTCCCTCCTTGAGGCTGCGACCGAAATTGGTGATGAAATCGCGTGCAGACTGGCGCTATCCGAAGCCCCCTGGCGTCAGTGAGATTTCGCGCTCCAGAGATTCGAATTCAATGTCGTGGGGTCTAATTCGCTTGGCAGCAATGCGCCCTAATAGCGGCCATAAAGTCAGGCGAGGACAAGCCTGAAAGCTGCCGTTCCATAGTTTCGTCTGATTGAGGAAAATAAGCCTTCAATCGCAATAGGTCGAAAAATTTTTTTCGCGATGCGTCTTGGTCGCTGAAGTGCGGCGTATGAAATCCTCATTAAGTTCGGCTTTGCCGTAACGTGACCGTGCACGAATTAAGTTGCTCCTTCATTATGATTTTCGGATGAGCACCACCCCAGCAATCACAAGCGCGCCGCCAGCCAGAAGCCAGGATTGATCGACAAGCAATGCGCTAGCCACGATCAATGCGGCAGCTAGAGGGCCTTTCAAGGACTGACGCTCATTGCGAAGTCCTGCGAGTTGCTCGATACTGAGCGGATCGAGCTGAACCGGCACATATCCTGACTTTGCGATCGAGTTCGCAGTGGCAAGTATGTCGGGCAAGGACGCCGACAACCCCAGCAGCTGACCGCGAAGTTTCTTCAAACCCGACCGAGCGCTAGCGAGCGAGAACCGCTCGGCGAAAAGCTCCGTCATGATCGGCCGGGTGTCCTCGGCAATGTTATAGTCGGGTGCCAGTGATCGGACGACACCCTCTGCCGTAAGCAAGGTACGCAGAAGGATGGCCAGATCGGGTGGCAGGACCAGTTGATAATCCCGCAAAAGATCGAAAACGCGGGAAAAAATTTGCGAGAACTCGATTCCAGAAAGCACGGTCCCCCTGAACTCTCCGATCAAATGATCGAGATCCACCGCGAGCGCATCGCGATCCACCTTCGGCGCCCCCGCCCATGCGAGCAGGACATCCGCGACTTCGCTCGTTTCCTCGCCAGCGATCGCAAGCACGAGCCGAACGATCTCGTCGCGCCTCGTCTTGGTGAGCGTCCCGACTGATCCGAAGTCGATGAAGCCGACATCCTGCTCGCCGATCAGGAAAACATTGCCGGGATGAGGGTCGCCGTGGAATTCGCCGTTCAGGATGATCATGCGCAGGACAGCGTTGGCATAGCTTTTAGCGAAAGCCGCCACCGGCGGGTCGCCGGATGGGCTGCCCAGCGAAGACGCGGGCCTGCCGTACAGGCGTTCCTGAACGTTCACCCGCAGCCCGGTCAGTTCCCAATGGATGGCCGGGGTCCTGACGCCGATGGTATCGAGATATGCGCCGATCCGCTCGCAGGCTCGGGATTCCGCAGCGAGGTCCATCTCCCAGGCTAGATTGCGGCCGAAGGTCCGCAGAAACTCGACTGGCCGGTAACGCGCGATGTCAGGCGAGCGTGCTTCTGCGATCTCGGCAAGACGCACAAGCAGGCGCACATCGGCTTCCATGCGCGCGGCGGTGCCCGGGCGGCGAACCTTCACGATGACCTCGCTACCGTCCTGTAGCTTGGCGGAATAGGTCTGTGCAATCGAGGCGGACGCCAAAGGCTGTTCGTCGAACTGCGCAAAGTCGTTCCGCCAGTCCTCACCCCAGCTTGAAGCAAGTACGGGCTCGATATCTGCGAAGCGCACTGGCGACACCTGATCGTGCAGGGTTGAGAATGCCGTGATCCAGTGTTCGGTAAACAGATCGCTTCGGGTGGCGAGGAGCTGCCCCAGCTTTATACCAACTGGCCCGATGTCACGGAGGAACGCGACAACTGCGGCCGGACGAAATTCGCGAGGATCGATGACATTGCTCGAAGAGGGAATAAATCCGAGGGCTCCGGCGAGATTTTTCGCGCCGTGCCTCATTAGGATTTGGCCGATCTCCGCGGCGCGAGCGATGCTGCCGATAGGCTTATCCGGGGGCGATGCCATGATTTTACTCAGCCTCGGCCCGGAGTTGGTCCAGATTTTTCGATACCCTTTCAAGAATCTGCTGCAACGTTCGCTTCTCGTCGGCGGCAATGTCGCGCCAAAGAAGATCATGAAGCCTATCCGCGGAGCCTCTCAGTTCGGGCAGCAGATCGTCAAGCTGCTCCGTGAGGATGAGCTGCCACGCTCGCCGATCCGTCTCAGCTCGAAGCCTTTTCATCAGCCCGCGTGCGCAAAGACCTGCAACCGCCTGGCCGATGGTCGCCGATTCCAGTTCCAGTTTCTTGGCGATTTCAGCCTGCGTAAGGGCAGGATCGCGAAGAAGTTGTCCGATGATCCTCCACTGTGTCTGATTGAGACCGATCCTGGCGACCCTCGCATCGTACACTCTGCGCGCGCCGCGACTGATCTCGTCCATAAGATAGAGAATGCGGTCATCATCGGTGATGACCTTCTGCCGACGCTGAGACCGTGACATGGTATCTGGTTTTTCATCCATAGCGCTGTGTAGTCGGATAGCCTCGGATGCCCAAATGCAAACTGCTAAACGCCTTTACTATTTGACTCACGGCTCATAGGGCGCGAGACGCGTTCACCTTTTACTGAGGCTGCCGAAAGAATCAGATGACCGATAACTCCAACCAACCGGAGCAGGAGGGCACAACCCCAACGAAACCGCAATCGCGGCGTGGCTTGCGCATCGTGCTAATCATCGTTGGTCTTGCCGTGCTGCTTGGCGGGATCTGGTGGTACTACCGGCACGTAACCTACGGACAGTACATGCAGTCGACCGATAACGCCTATGTCGCTGCCGACAGCGTCGTTATCTCTTCCAAGGTAGCGGGATACGTCGAAGAGGTCTTCGTGGGGGAGAACGAGCAAGTTGCTCGCGGCGGAGCCCTCGTACAACTGGATCTGCGGGATTATCAGGCGCAAGCGCAACAGGCGCGCGCACAGATCGCTGCGACCCTGGCCGGTGCCGACACAATCCGTTCTCAGGTAGCCGAACAGGATGCAGCCATTCGCCAGGCGCGGGGCCAACTCGCCGCCGCGCGCGCAGCACTCGACCTCGCGAACGACCAGGTGGCGCGATATCGGCCCCTTGTCGCGACAGGAGCCGAACCGCGGGAAAAGCTAGACCAGTATGAGGCGCAGGCGCGGCAGGCGCGGGCCGAACTCGCCGCTGCGCAGGCGGCGGTGGCTGCCGCGACCGCTCGCCGGGGGACCCTGTTCGAGCAGATCAGCCAGACCCAGGCGCAGGCGGACGCTGCTCGCGCTCAGCTGGAAACAGCCGACCTTACGGTTGAATCGACCTTGCTGCGCGCCAGCAAGGCCGGCCGCGTCGGCGATCTCTCGGTGAGGGTGGGCCAGTTCGTGCAACCGGGTCAACGTTTGATGACGGTTGTTCCGGTGAGCGCGATCTACGTGACCGCGAACTTCAAAGAAACTCAGGTCGGCCTCATCCGGGCCGGCCAGAGCGTCAGGCTCGAAGTTGACGCCCTGCCAGACCTTGAGATCGCGGGACGAGTGGACAGCATATCGCCAGGAACGGGCGCGGAATTTTCCATCCTCCCCCCCGAAAACGCCACCGGCAACTTTACCAAGATCGTTCAACGGATACCCGTCCGCATCGCTATCGATGCTCCCCCTGAAGTGCGTAGATTGCTCGTTCCCGGCATGTCGGTTGTGGCTGTTGTCGACACCCGGAATGCTGCCGGCGAATTGGAAGAGATCTCGAGTCGGACTCAATGACCGAGATACTGGCAGCGCAGGACACTTCGATCGGGCCGGCCGGGAGCCGAAAGAACGCAGACGCTACCGCCTGGGTCGCTGTGGCCGCGGGCGCGCTTGGCGCCATGCTCGCCACGCTGGACATCTCGATCGTCAATTCGGCTCTTCCGGTCATTCAGGGCGAGATCGGGGCCAGCGGGACAGAAGGAACCTGGATCGCAACTTCGTTTCTTGTCGCTGAAATCGTCGTCATTCCGCTGAGCGCCTGGCTGGAACGGCTGTTCGGTCTGCGAACCCTTCTCATTATAGCGGTCAGCGCGTTCACCGCTTTTTCGGTGCTATGCGGGGTTGCCACCGACCTTACTACCATGATCATCGGCCGCACGGGCCAGGGCTTCACGGGCGGTGTCCTCATTCCGACCGCAATGACTATTGTGGCTAAACGATTGCCGCCGCACCAACAGCCAATCGGAATGGCCCTGTTCGGCATGACTGTGGTTCTTGGCCCCGTGATGGGGCCATTGATCGGCGGCTGGCTGACCGAGAACCTGAGCTGGCACTATGCCTTTTTCGTCAATGTGCCAGTCTGCGCAACCCTGCTGCTCCTGCTGTTTATCGGGCTGCCTCACGAGAAGCCCAAGTGGGAATATCTCACGGACGCCGATTGGGCTGGCATTCTCGGGCTGATCCTCGGACTGGGCGGTCTGACTGTTGTACTCGAGGAAGGGCACCATGAGGAATGGTTCGAGTCCTCACTCATTCGCTGGCTAACGGTGGTGACCATTATCGGCTTTGCCTGTTTGATTTACGGACAAGTGAAAGCAAGCAAGCCGGTCTTGAAACTTCGGCTTCTGCTCAATCGACAGTTCGCCAGCGTCGCGATCATGGCGCTCGCCCTGGGCATGGTGATGTATGGTTCGACCTATGTCATTCCGCAGTTTCTGGCGATCATCTCTGACTTTAATGCTTTTCAGACGGGACTGGTCATCTTCTGGATGGGTGTCCCGGCCTTTCTCCTGATGCCGGTTCTGCCCCTGATGATCCGCAAGGTGGACATCCGCATTGCCGTCGGCACCGGAATGCTGCTGATGGCGATCAGCTGCTTTGTCAGCACGAGTCTGACTGCCGAATCCGGCGGCGCTGTCTTCACTGAAAGTCAGCTTATCCGCGGGGCCGGAATGATACTCGCGATGATGTTCCTGAATCAGGCAACGGTTGCGTCGGTGGCCAAGGAAGACGCGGGCGATGCCTCGGGCATTTTCAACGCGGCCCGCAATCTTGGCGGATCATTCGCCCTTTCGGCCCTCGCTTCGTTCCAGGACCAGCGAATTTGGCACCATACGAGGCGCATGGAAGAAACGCTGAATGCGAACAGCGTTTCGCTGCAGACCTATCTCGACGGACTGGCGCGAAGCCTGGGCGATATGGAACGAGCGATGGCGGCACTCGGCGGCACTCTCCAGCGCGAAGCGTTCATCATGACCTACAATGACGTCTTTCTGGTGATGGGACTTCTCACACTCGCGACGGTCCCGCTTGCCCTGTTCCTCAAGCCGCTCCCGAAAAATGTCTCCCTTTCGATGCACTGAGCCCGAGATTATGCGCCACTTGCTACCTCCGCTTGTCACTTTCGCCTTGCTAGCTGGATGCACGGCAGGGCCCGATTATGCAGGCCCCCCGGAAGTTGTGTCAGCAGACACGGGCGCTCGCTTTGTGCGCGCTGGCAGCGATGTGAGCGCATCTGATCCGGTTGTCGCTCAATGGTGGCTGCTGCTCGGCGATCCCGAGTTGACGCGGCTGGTGGAGGCTGCGCTGTCCGGCAACCCCTCGCTCGCCGCAGCGCAGGCGCGCATTGCTCAGGCACGGGCATCCATCAGGCAAGACCGTGCGGGTCGAATGCCAACGCTTGGGGCACAGGCCACTACCGTGCAGGGCCGGCTTCCTGGTCTCGACCTTCAAGGCGGGGCGCCCCCCCCGTCAGAGCAAACCAATCCTGACGCAGAAACCGATGACTCGCTCAGCTTTTACAATGTGGGCCTTAACGCGAACTGGGAGCTGGAGTTTGCCGGTGGCTCGCGCAGGCGTATTGAGGCCAGCAATGCCCAAGCTGCTGCAACGGTAGCCAATGCAGAGGACGCAAAGGTCCAGTTGACTGCCCAAGTGGCCAGCACCTACGTCAATTTGCGGGAGGCCCAATTCCGCGCAGAGCAATTTGAGGCGCAGATTTCGTTGCAGGAAGAGATCCTGGCGCTGACATACCAACGCTATCAGCGCGGTGCATTGCCGCTTTTCCCGGTAGGCACCGCGAATGCCGAACTGGAGGTGCTCAAGTCACAACTTGCCGAAGCTGAAGCGGATATCGCAGTCCTGTCTGATGCGCTCGCTATACTGACCGGACAGGTGCCGGGATCAGCTGATGCAGCGCTCACGACTGTGCGCTCCATTCCCATGCCGCCAGAGCAGGTCGCGATTGGCGATCCGGCAAGCCTGGTGGCGCGTCGGCCTGACATAAGGGCGGCCGAACGGTCTCTTGCCGCGTCGACGGCGCGGATCGGGGTGGCCGAGGCGGCGCGGTTCCCGAAATTGTCCTTCACAGGGATCCTGGGCCTCGGCGGATCCTCGTTGGACGACGTTGTCGATGTCGGCGAATTCTCCGCACTCGCGATCCCGCGCCTCCAGTGGAATTTTCTGGATTTCGGCAGGGTAGACGCTGCGATCGACCAAACCGGGGCGGCGCGCAACGAAGCAGTCGCCAATTACCAGCAGACGGTGCTTCTGGCACTGCAAGACGCCGAACGTGCCTTGGCTCGCTTCGGCCAGCAGCGTGTTGCGCTCGCTGCCAGTATGCAAATCAAGAAGCAGGCTGACGTCGCGGCGGACCTGAACCGCCAACGTTTTGCTGCAGGAGCGATCTCGAAGGCTGACCTCAACCGGGCCCTGCGAGAACAGCAGCAGGCCTCAGCAGACCTCGTCCGGGCAAAAGGCGCCCTTACGCTGGCGTGGATTGCGCTGCAGAAGTCGCTGGGCCTTGGGTGGCAAGAGCCTGTTCGAGATCAATAGTCCCGCCGCGCTGATCAATTGATCCGGTTGACGAGAAGTAGGCGCCCCTGCCGCTGGCGACCAACTTGCCGTCGGGCTCGAGAACCCGGGTTTCCGCCACCGAAATCTGTCGCCCGAGCTTCACGATCTGTCCGTGAGCAGTGAGAGGTCCTGAGGTTGCAGAACGGTGGTAATTGACATGCAGATCGGCCGTCGCTCTCGCCGCGACGCCCGCCGCAAGCAGAGTATAAAGCCCGGTGAGGTCGACCAGTGAAGCCAGGATCCCTCCATGCGCCGACCCAATCATAGGGTTCGACACGATCTCTTCGCGCCATGGCATGGTGATCGCGATTCCCTGGTCGGAGCATGTTGCAATCTCCAGCCCAAGCCATCGGTGAAACGGCGCTATATGCAGCATTTCCTGCAAGCGCTCTCGATCGATCATAGCTCCCTCGTCCCCTGTGGCTGAGCCGTATCGCGAGAGTGATGGCGCCCTAGGAAATCGACGATAGCGGCGGAAAAGGCATCGTTCGCATCGCCCACGACCATGTGCGTGGCATCGGCAATATCGGTGTATTCTGCATGGGGGACGAGTTGTCGCAGATGCAAAACGGCCTCTTCGGAAACAAGATCGCTAGAGCCGCCTCGGATGAGGTGAAGCGGAAGCGTGAGATTCGCCGCAGCTTGGCTCAGCATTGCCGATTGACGTTCTTGGCTGTCTGGGTCGCCTTGTCTGGCTGACATTATATTACGGATAAACACAGGGTCCCAGTGCCAATAGAAGCGCCCATCCGGCTTCTGCCTCAGATAGTTTTTCAGACCATCGCTCGCGCCCCGCCTGGGACGATGCGGCATGTAGCGAGCGATCACGTCGGCCGCCTCCTCTGGTGAGGCGAAGCCGCTATCGACATGCTCTTCCATGAAACCAACCACGCGCATCACACCGCTAGGCTCCATGCGCGGGGCAATGTCGACCAATGTGAGTGAAGCAAAGCTACCTGGAGCAAGCTCCCCTGCGGCAATCAGTCCGGCGAGCCCGCCCAGTGAAGCGCCGACCAGCGCTGGCTTCTGGTCCAGGCGCGACGCTGCAGCGACCAGATCCGCCGCGAAGTCGCGCATTTCATAAGCTCCGCATGGCGACCAATCGCTGTCTCCGTGACCGCGCATGTCGAAGGCGATTGCGCGAAAGCCGGCTTGAGCCAGCTCGCTGACCACCCTTCTCCACGCGCGCCGTGTCTGCCCGCCGCCGTGCGCAAGAAGGACGGGTATGGCGTAGGCATCCCCCTCAGCCTCGGCTGTAAGAGAAATTGCGCCTGCGCCCTCAATCGTAAAGGTTTCTCTCGCCATCACTGGATGGTAGGAAAGGCGCGCTAAATAGTAAACCGATTTACTTTGTGGCTCTCGGCTCCGTGTTGGCTGTCCTGCAAGTGCGTTTTAACGACGGCAAAAGTCTATTCCAAGAGGGGTTTCTCCAGACCATTCTCTAATGCACCGGCTTGCGATTCGGTCAGCAGTCGCTGTCCGCTTAATCCGCTCAAAGATATAAAAGCTGCCTTTCCGCTTCCGGCCCCAATTGTGGTCAGGGAGTAGTCTTCTTCCCAACGGCGAGCAGCCGCTCGGGTTTTGCGGGAATACTTTTCTTGATGCCTAATGCTTTCTGGCCGACGATAAAAGCGCGATGGAGGAACACCTCTAGCGATGAGAGCAGTTCGGAAACCTCCTGACTGTCGGGCTCCCAGCCGCGATGCGCAGCCGCATTACCCGCATCCGTAACAACGCCGAGGATGTCCCGCTCAGTTTGCCCGATCCACCCTCCGTCGCGCAGCTCGTTCAGTTTCTCATCAAATGTCTTGGCCGGGTCGATGCCGAGGACTTCGGTTGCACGGTCCAGTGCCGTTCTGAGTCCTATCGCCGTGAGGATGTGTGCCTGGTTGTCGTGCGCTACGTACATCTGGCTCAGGATATTGCGCAGCTGGGGGTCAGCCTTTTGCATGGCGTCGAACCATACCGGCTTCGTCTTGGCCTCTGGCTTCGGATAAGTTTGTATCTCCCTCGGATGCTCATACTGCTCCTGCCCCGCCGCATCGTAGTAGTGATCGGTGTCTTCGCTGTTCCAGCTGGAAGTTTCGTAGAAGACCGTCTCGCACCCTTGACATTCGAGCACAGAGTGGTCGACACCGCCGTTGACCGAATGGCCATATTGCTTGTCCTCCCAGTCCCAAGCCTTGTAGATCGAGCCGTGGATTTCGCAGGTGCGCTCGCCATCGCAGGTGGGACAGTGCCCCTTCTTCGTTGCGTTTGTTGCTGTTGGTGTCGTGGCCATAGAGCCCGATAGCGAGCACTGACGAACTTTTCCAACAGTGTGCGTGTAAGTCGGCGCATCCTAAGTCCGCTTTTTGGGTTTGGCCGCTCTAGAGCCGCCATTCTGCTTCCGGCCCACAGTCAGCCAATGGAGTTCGGTTGCGGAAAGGTCAGGAAGTGCGCCGGTTGCGGACTTTAGCAGTGACAGCAAAAACCTAGAGTAGTTCAGTCACCAGTGTCATCGCTTAGATCTAACCCGGGTGGAGGGGCCAGCGGCATGCGGGGCGGGGCCGTGCGCCACATGAGAGCAACTTCCTCGTCGGTCAGGCCATAGGCGCGCTCGACCATGGCAGCGAGGCTGCGCTCATGGGCCAGCAATTCGATCCGTGCCTGCCGGGCAGGCTCGGCGGTCTCGGCAAACGCTTCGCGCAGCCGACGGAGTTGGGTCGGGGTCAAGCCTTCACGTTTGGGCAGGGCGGCGCGGACCGCTGAGACAAAGCCGTCGCTGTCGAGCTTGCTGGCCTCGGAAAGGGCGGTGCTAGTAACTCTTGGGAACTCGAACCCAAGCCAGTCAGCAATGGCTCGATCCGCTTTTTCCACGATGGCGGTGTTCGTCTTAATGCACTCAACATTATCTTGGAACGCTTCCCGCTTTCCGTGTTCAAGCTGCGGAATTGGGAACTCACGGATATAAGGAATATCAAAAGCGAGCGCCTCATCCTTCTTGTGCGGGAACTTTTTGAATTGGAAATACCAGCCGATCGGTGAGTTGAGGCAGGCGACGATCCATTCATCAACGGTCGGCAGTATCAAAGCTGAGTCATTGACCATGTATTGGCCTTGGTCAGTGCAGACTTGGGCATAGAAAGCGATGCGCCGCAAAAGGACCTTCGGGCGGTCAAAATCCTCAAAGTAGTCGACAGCATCCTGAATCTCATACCAGCGATAACTTCCGGCCTTCCGACCTGGCCATTTCGCATCCTTCTTCGGAGGCTGCCAATTAGCTGGTTTGGGTTCTAGCTGTGTTCGGAAAGACTCGAGATGCCGAAGTACGCTCGGATATTCTTCAATGTCGATACCTCGCCGAGCGAAGATCATCCAGAGCCCGTTCCACTCCGGCAGCCAGCGGCCAATGTCCTGACCGCGCAGGTAGGGCTTGATGATGTCGGCTGCTTTCGGGTCATCGCCAACAAGCTGATCGCGTGTGGCGGTGTCGATCAGAAATGCCTCATTGAAGCCCGTCTTCACGCCGTAAAGCGGACTAGCCCCGGCATATTCCTCAAGCGATACGCCGCGCTCACGAATCTTCTTGAGCAGGGCGGCTACGTCTGGCGGCTCCAGCACCCATGCTTCTTCGGTCAGGTCGGAGCGTTCGGCACGATAGGTCGCGGCGTGGACTGCTGCCGACAGACCCTCACGCGGAACATCGTCACGCGGGATTACCGCAAGATCGTATTGCTCGGGCACAGCGTCTGCATCGGGCTTCTGCACTGCGATGACGCATGGAAAGACGTCGGCATCCGGGAACAAATGGCGCGCGTGGCCGAAATCGGCCAGAAATTCGACCCACACATCCTCGGCGAACATCCGCCGAAGCTTCTCTGCATAGCCAGCCTTCAACCACTTGTTGGTGACGACATAGCCCATTCGCCCGCCGGGCCTGAGCAGCTTGGTCCCCTGTTCGTAGAAATAGACGTAGAGATCGGCGGTGCCGGCATAGGTGTCGAAGGCTTTCGACAGGGCGGGCTTGATCGGGGAGATTTCTTCCTGCCGGACGTAAGGCGGGTTGCCAATGACCGCATCGAACCCGCCTGACCGACCCGAAGAGGACAAGTCGCGCCATACGCCGGGGAAGGCCACTTCCCAGTGGAAGAACCGCTGTTCAGCCGCGATTGCGCGCGCCTCGCGCACTAGGCTGTCTGCCAGCGCGCGGCGGCGATCATCGGGCCTATGGCTCGGCATCAGACTGCCTTGGACCGGCTCTGGTGCATCCAAGCTTAGCTCGGTTCGCGCGTCGGCTGCGAGCACTTCGATTTCACCGCTTGCGATCCGGCTGGGATCGCCGAAGGTTCCTTCGTGGACCAGCTTCATCGCTTCAGCCCGGTCGAACTTGCGTTCGGCTTCGCGCGCCTTGGCGACCGCGCGGTCAATCTTCGCAGATTCCTTTTCGAGCGCGACCCGCGCCTTTTCCGCCTTTGCTTCGTCGGTGCTGTCGGCCAGCGCCTTGCGCATGTCGGCGAGGCGTTTGTCACCATCCTTGCGAATGGCATCAGCCGGTTCGCGGGGTCGGCGGACATTCGTTTCCAGAACGCCCATCAGATCATCCGCCTTTGCCAGATCGAGGATCGCTTCGAGCGGAGCGCTGGCTTCGGAGACGGTGGTGAAGAGGCTTTTCGACTGGTCAACCTGAGCAATGTCGGTGTCGGTCAGCCCTTCGATCTTTTCCATCTCGCGCACGATGTTGGCGAGCGGGGCGAGGTGGCGGTTGGAAATAAGGGCACCGCGTTCTTGCATCCAGTCCATCGTCGGGCGCACCCACGCGCCAAGCACGCTGTTACCGCACCGCAAATGATGGTCGAGGAACGACAACGGCGCACCTACGGTGAAGCTGTGCAACCAGAGCGCGACCTTGGCGAGCTCCACGGCCATCGGGTTGAGATCGACCCCGTGGACGCAGCGCTTGAGTACCATGCGGCGCACGATATGGCGGTCATCCAGCTGGTCTTCGACGATCGGCCAGTAATGCTCCCGCGCGTTGGCGACGATCCCCTCTCGCAACTCGGCAATGAGCTTCACGAGAGGAGAAGTATAATCGCCCTCGGCCATGCTTTCGGCATCGCCGACTGCGGTCAAGACCTTGTCCGAAAGCCAATCGACCAAGCTGACGAGGAAATGCCCGCTTCCCATTGCGGGGTCGACGATGCGGAGCGAAAGCAGTGCCATGGCCGGATCGTGTGCGCGAAGGTCATCACCCTTTGCGCCGCTTGCTAGAGCGGCTTCGAATGCCTCGCGCTTCTCTTCGACGACCGGGCCGACCGTTTTTTCGATGATCAGCGATACGAGCGGTTCTGGTGTGTAATACGAACCCGAGCGGTGCCGTGCCTCGTTGTCCGAGCGCGGTCGGACGGTCCCGGTTTCCTCGATCTCGACACCGTATTCGAGGATCGATTCATAGATCGAGCCGAGCTGCTGAACCGAAAGGTCGCGGTAGTTGATGTAGCGAAGCCGCCCTTCTTCCTCGCGGTGTGAGAGCGGTAATATAGCCTTGGCTAGCGTCTCGTCCGACAGCTTGATGCGACTGAGTAGCGAATTGCCTTCCGCTGCGAACAGGCCGCCGTTGTAGGGCGGAATGCCAAGATCATCGTCGCCTTCGGAAATTGCGCCGAAAATTGTCTCGAGGCGCGACCAGTAGGCAGTGCTGCGGGCGAGCTGTGCTTGCCTTTGCACATGCCGTTCCTTGATCTCCTCTCGAAGACGGGTCAGGCAATAGTCCGCGTAGGGACCGCGCTCGTCGGGGAGCAGATTCCGATCTTCGGCATAAAGCACAAACAATAGACGATAGAGAAGGAACATGGCCGCTTGGCGAACCTGCTCGGCGTAGCCATCATCGAGCGTCTCGGGGCGATCCGGGTCTGCCAACGAGATGGCAGTAATCAGTTCGGGAAAGACGGTTTCGAACACCGTATCTGCCAGATCCTTGCGGACCCTTTCCTCCCACCGGCGCGCATCCTCGATCGCGATCAGGTGAAAGCTGCGGCCCTGCTCGCTCGGACGAAACGCTTCGCGACCAAAAATCAGCACGAACAATCGGAATGCGTAATCTGGATCGATCGGTTCGTCGAGTAGATCCGGTTCGCATCCGGGCAGACCAAAGACCTTGCCCAGGTCAATTTCGAAGAAGTCCTCAGCGACAGAAAGAGCGTTTTGGTAGTAGAGCCGCCAGTGCCGTCCGTTAGTCAGAATGCCCCACGGCATCTTTCCATCTGCCACGACGGCAGCGCGGCGCAGATAATGCATGATTTGGGTCGACGGAACACCCTGGTCGCCTTGCCCTTCGCGATCGAGCGGGCGGTTCCAGCGCTTCGCTTCGACAAGAGCAGCGCCATGACGGAAGCGTTGCCATGGCTCGAGTGTCTTCGCCTTTTCTGCGGCGTCGCCATCGGCGAAAAGCAAGGCATCGGGAACGTCCTTGCGTCCCTTTGTCGTCATGTTCTGTTGAACGGATTTGTGTTGCCAGCCCAGCAATTCGAGCAGCGGATAAATAAGTTGGTCTTCGGTTTCTGCTTCGGTTGGCTTCTTGTGGCCTGAATGTTCATGCAGCAAATGCTGGGCGCTTTCGTAGAGCTGCTCAACTTCACTAATTTCGAGATTCTGCCACTCAGGGGATTCGGTGACCCCTTGCTTCAGCCAATCACGAGTGAACAATGCGCCTTGGAACACTAAGACCCTCCATACCTTGAGTGGAGTAGCCGAACTTACATCGACTTACACCCAAACTGTGATTGTCATGCACAATGAACGACCGCGTCCCACGCCCAAGGTCTGCCTCGAAGCCCAGAGGAAAGGAGCCCGAGCGGGATATGCCACGCCTTGGACCGAAAGCGGACCGTAGCCAGGTGACCCGTTTAGCGATCAGTGCACCGCGCTCGCCGGCTGATCACGGAATTCATCAAGCCACCCGGGATCGAGTGACAGGCGATTCCGGTTCAATTCGATAGCAAACTACTTCCCCCTTGTGTCAGGATGGCCCTACAGTCACCTTCGAGATCTTCGAGCCATTTGAGATAATGACCGCATGCGCCTTGAGAACATTAAGATCCGAAACTTCAGGTTGCTGCGCCGACTCTCAATCGATCTCGCCCAGGACAAAACGACGACCATTTTGGTGGGGCCGAACAATAGCGGGAAAACCTCAGTAATGGAGGCTCTCCGGCTGTTTATCGGGCAAGGAGCCGAGGCTCCTAAAATCTCCTTCCACGACCTCTCTCAGCTTCGCCACCGGGACCTGAAGCGGATCGAGCGAAAGGTTGCGGCTGAAGCTGATCCAGAAAAGAAGATTGAGCTGCTTAGGCGGCTTACACCGCGTATGCGGCTCGATCTGACCTTTTCCTATGGCGAAGATCCCGCCGACCTCGTTGCAGCCACCAAGCTTTTGATGGACCTTACGCCTGGCACAAGCAGAGTGCGCATGCGGATCGACTATCGACTGGAGAACGCGAAAAAGCTTCTCGACGAGTTTGGGGCCAGGCCTCGCAAAGACGTCTCGCTGTGCGACTATCTGAAAGAGACGTTCAGAGATCATTTCAAACGCGTTTTCTTCAAAGTGTCCCCTGACGGCAAAGAAGTGGAACAACTCGAAGACGGCAATTTGCTGAAATCCCTACTGCGCATCGACATCGTGCCCGCTCAGCGGCACGTCGATGACGATGAGGGAAGCCGGTCCGCGAAGCTCTCAAAACTTCTCCACGATCATTACGAACGCTTCTATCGGGTCGATGACGCTGCCGGTTATCAAGCGATCGAAGATGCACTCACGGCGAGCGCAGGCGACCTTACGGGGATGTACGGCAAAGCCTTTGGCCGTTTGACGAAGCGCCTTCAGAGTTTTGGCTATCCGCCAGGCCAAAAAGCGCCGGACCTGAGGGTACGTGCTGAACTGAGCGCAGAAACAATTTACCGTGACAATGCGCGAATATATTATGCCAGCGAACACGCCGAAAAAGAAGGAGTAATGGAGGAGTTCGACCTGCCCGAAAAATATAACGGGCTCGGCTACAAAAACCTGATTTACATTGTCCTGCAGCTGGAGTCCTTCCGCGCTGCGATCGACGCGACGATGGGCGACAAGCCGCGCGTTCATATAATCGCGATTGAAGAACCCGAGGCGCACCTGCACCCGCAGATGCAGACGGTTTTCATCAGCGAGATTTCGAAGGTTTTGGAAACGGACGGAGGGACGACAGCACAAGTTCTGCTCTCCACACACTCGTCCCACATGATCGCTCATTCTGAGTTCGAGCCCGTGCGCTATTTCCGCAGGGTTGGCCGTCAGGTCGTCATGCAGGACCTTTCGCAGCTACCGCTGCCACCACACAACCCCGACCTTCTCGACTTCCTGCGCCGCTATGTTCGACTGACTCATTGCGATCTGTTTTTCGCGGACAAGGCCATCTTCGTGGAAGGCCAGGTCGAGCGGCTGCTGCTCCCAATGATGATTGAGGAGCAAGCCAAGGTGGCTGGCTGCGAGACGCTCGGAAGTCAGTATGTCAGCATTTCTGAGGTGGGCGGGGGGCACGCCCATAAGTTTAAGCCGATCATCGACTTTCTTGGCATTCCGAGCCTGATCATTACCGACCTGGACTCGGTCGATGACGGAGGAAAAAAATGCCCGGTCGCGACGGGGAAAAGCACTAGCAACGCCTGTCTCCGCAAATGGATTCCCGAGGAGGAAACCGTCGAAGAATTGCAAGCCTGCGATAATGCGGCCAAGACGCAAGGCTGCATTCGGGTTGCCTATCAGGTCACCCAGGACGGGCATTGTGGTCGTTCATTCGAGGAAGCATTCATCTACGCCAACATCACTTGGCTGACTGACAATCATGCCAAGCTCAGCACGACTAAGGCTGCCGTCAAGAAAGCGATAGACGCAGGCCTGACAGCACAAGCGTGGGAGTTGAGCGGCAAGCTCGGGAAGGTCGATTTCGCCCTCGATCTGATGGGCGCACCAGGCTGGGAGATTCCCCTCTATATTCAACAAGGCCTCCAATGGCTGGCCGAGCATCCCGCAAAATGATGACGGAAGCGGACGAAAAAATCCTGGATTGTCTGCACACGCGACAGAGCTTCCTGATCGACGCCGGGGCGGGCTCGGGCAAAACATCGTCCCTCATTCGCGCTCTTGATTTCATTCGAGGACCGGACCGTTCGAGCGTTATCGGGGAAGGCCAGCGTGTGGCCTGCATTACTTTCACGAATGTAGCAAAGAATGAGATCATCGAGCGTACAGAGCACGACCCCTTGTTTGTGGTCTCAACGATCCACGACTTCTTATGGGCCTCGATCAAAAACTTTCAGAAAGAGCTGAGGCCCGCCCTTCTTGCGTTCAATGACCGGTTGCCTGCAAGCAGCCGCAGAAAGCAAGATCAGGAGGAATTGGCAGAAGCTTTAAAGACGGTACCGACGATCGCCTACTCCGATCGCGGCGCAAACTTCTTGGAAGGCCGAATTTTTCACGACGACCTTTTGGGCGTGGCTCACATTATGTTCCACGACCATCCGCTTTTATCGAAAGTGGTCGCCGCTCGATTCCCGTTCATATTTGTAGACGAATACCAGGACACTGATCCGCTGGTTGTCTCCGCCCTGTTGGATCATCTTCTTAAGACAGAGCATCCCCCGCTGATCGGTTTCTTTGGCGACAAGATGCAGAACATCTATTCGGGAGGGGTCGGCGAATTGTCGGCCGATCAGCAGGCACAGCTGGTTCAAATCAAGAAGGAGGAGAACTATCGGTGCTCCAAGGCGGTGATCGACGTTCTCAACAAGGTCCGAACTGACATTCAGCAGGAGCCAGCGGGTGCCAATTTACCGGGGGGCGCGGTGTATGTCAGTCTCACCGGCACGGCTCCGGACGCGGACATTGCCGAACTCGCCGTCCAGAAAGCGCAGGATGTCTTCGGCTGGAGTGTACAGGGCGAGTTGAAGGTTCTATTCCTCACTCACCGCCTTATCGCCCGCAAGGCCGGATATGCCGATCTATTGGCAGCCTTCGCCAGTCGGGGAAGCTTTACGCAAGATAAGTTTCAGAGCGGCGAAGACCCGATTGCAGCCTTCTTCCTTAAAAAAGTCGAGCCATTTATTACTGCTTGGCGTGAAGGGCGGGTGGGGCGCGCTATCAGTTCATTGAAGGAACGCCCGATCCCGATCGCGGGGGCAGCCGAGAAGGCGCGAGTGAAGGCGGCCCTAGATGACCTCATCAAACTAATTGATGCCGGAGGAACGATTGAAGCAATCTTAATGCATCTGCGGGCAGCGCAATTGGTCACACTCCTTGATGACTTGGAAGCGGCCGTGGCAGGCCCTGTGGTGGCTGCCGAGGCAGGATCGCCCGAGGCAGCGCATCAGGCCTTTCTGGATCTTCTTCTGGCGGTGCCCTATCTGGAAGTCAGTCGTTACCGCGCCGTGCTGGAAAACAGCATGCCGTTCTCAACCAAACACGGCGTGAAAGGCGATGAATTTCAGAACGTGATCGTGGTTTTGGATGACGCTGGCGCGAACTGGAACCAATACTCGTTTGGCAAGCTGCTGGCAGGAACCGACACCAGCGAAAGCCGGGAGCGGAGAACCCGCCACCTCTTCTATGTTTGTTGCTCGCGCGCCAAAGACAAGCTGATTGTGGCTGACCTCGGGGTTGGGGCCCAGGCCAAAATCGAGGCGCTTTTCGGGGCCAGCGCGGTAGCCATGTGATCAAGTGGCAGCGCATGTTGGACAGGCCGCTAGTACGAGCCCCAGGTCATCGTTGAACTATGCAGCGATGCGCGTGCCAACCGCGACTTCCGATTCACCAGCAGCGACGGCGTTTTGATCCTGCTCCTGCACTGCGGTCCATCGGCCCGACGGACGACCACTTTTAAGGACGATGCGAGCCATGTCGAAAGGCTACCTAGAGGGCGCAGTACGGACTTATCTGCCTCAAATTACGCTGCCGCTGAGCACTTTGCCCTGTGATCGTTCCTGCACATGTTCGGGTCAGCCCCCGATCTTGATGTGGCGTTCGAAAACGAGGAAGACCGGCAAGCAGCTCGCAACTTCATGGATCTCCTGGCAGCATCGGAAGGCGATGGGTAAGCTGATTGCATTGGGAATACGCGAGCCTTCAGGCCCACACCCGATACCCATCCGGCTTTCTTCGCGAACAGTCCTGAACTAGGTCAGCTGAGGACGGCAACCCGTTCCTTTCCGGCCGTGTTGTCGCGCTTCGCGCGCCTGCCCGCACCACCCGTCATGAACAGGTTTCCCTTGGAGCTTCGCTCCTGCGGTGCAGTCCTCCCATGCCCTGCTTCTTCTGGATGTTCGCAAGCCGGAGATGGTCTCCGGTTTAAGGAACTGAAGGACTACCATCATGACCAACATTGCAATCCTCACTGGCCGCATCGCCCGCGATCCGGAAACCCGCGAAACCAAGGGCGGAACGTCCGTCACCGGTATCACTGTCGTCACCGATCGCCCGGCCCGGGACAAGGACGGCAAGACCTACAAGGACGAGAACGGCTACACCGCCAAGGAAAGCGAGTTCCACCGGGTTACCTGCTTCAACGGCCTCGCCAAGACCGTCGGCCAGTACTGTTCCAAGGGCCAGCTGGTCAGTGTTCAGGGCCGCATCCACTACACCCAGTGGGAGGACAAGGACGGGGGCACGCGCTACGGCACCGAGATCCTCGCCGACAAGGTCGACTTCCTCTCGCGCGGCAACGGCAGCGGTGACGATCACGACAACCAGGACGCTCCCGAGATCGACTGAACTCTCACCTCGATCTCGCCTCCCGAAGGGGTCCTGTCCCAGCCGGACAGGGCCCCTTCCTCGCGTATGGAACGCCGAAGAACTTTCAGTAATCGTTTGCAAAAGCGGTGCTACGAAGAGCGCCATGACTGACCAGGCGATCGTTTGCTATCCGGGTGAGGCCGCGACTGCAGCCGAGGTTGTGGCACTTGCAAATGAGTATCGGATCGCGGCCCAGCTTCTCGTGCAGAATGGACGGCCCGGAGAACCCAGGTCGCGGGCGCCGTTTCGCATGGTCGCGATTCATGCGGTCGAGCTTTACCTCAACGCATTCCTTCTCCGATCGGGTCACAGCGCGGGCGAGGTCCGGGGTCTCCAGCACAACCTCGCGGCAAGGGCGGACCTCGCAGTCGAGCTTGGGCTGGTGCTGCGGAAGCGGACGCGGGAACACCTGCATGCCATGTCGCAGTCGCGCGAATTTCTTGTGACGCGATACGTGCCCAGCGGGACCAGCCTATCGGAGATCAACCGCCTGCAGGCGACGCTGACAGAGGTCGCGCAGAAGGTCTCGGGAGCTATCTAGCTTGGGACCGGAGGGGAGGGGCCTGGCTCACGTTCTCCCATTCTGATGGCCGTGCAACAGGCGCGTCAAGGACGGCAGGGTCCCACCATTTTGACTCCCCTTCGCTACGCTACGGTCCGACAAAATCGTTACCCCTACCGCCGCTTCGCGGTCGCCCAAGTGGGCGATCCCTGACCCGCCGGCCGCACGCCCATCCGTCCTGCTCCTGCCGTCAACGGCAGACATCAGGAGGATACAATGGCTTCAATTGCTCGGATCAATTCGAACTCGGAACGCTACTTTGCCGCGCTGGCTGTGGCAGAGCGTCGGGCGTTGCACAGCTTCTTCGATCAGCATATCGTTGAGGACCGAGAACTCGGATACTTTGCTTTGGATGAGGGTGACTACAACGCGCTTCCTGCGCATCTTGCAGCGCGCGTGGTGCATACGGTTCATGGGGCAATGCTCGATGAGTTCTGACCGTAGGATCAGGGCGGGGACCGGGAACGGTTCCTGCCTTTTTTCTTGTTCGCAGGGTTAGGAGAGATGGGTATTCCCGATCGTTCTGCACCTCATCTCCATTCGATCTTGGGACAGTCCGGTGATGGCTATCTGGTCCCTATGATCCTCTCAAACGACCGGGCAATTGGCCCGCCTGGGGAATGACCCGCCGAGGGGGATTCTCACATAACTAAGGCCAGTTGGTAGCCCACCGGCATTTTCGCCCTGAATCTCGCTTTTCCCTACGAGGACACAATTGCTCGCGCTCCAAGAATAAGGATTAGAATTCAACCCATTGAACGGACCTCAGGGCCTCCTGAAAAGCCCCGCACACATTGGAACTTGACAGGCACACCGTACGCAGCGGGTGCTGCAATGGAAGGCATTAAAATGCTTCGCGAATTCACGAAATCTCGCCGATGTCATCTTCTGTGCCGGATGCGGTCCAGTTGCTCGCTCGTCCGTGCCGAGTCGGCACAGATCCATCTAGCCTCCTGCAATTGTTTGTGAATTTTCCGTTTTCCTACACCCCGTGCTGCGGCCTAGAGTGGCACTTGCCTTTCGAAGGGTGAGCCAGGTTCTTTGAACACAAGGAACTTGGAAAAATGCAAAGACACCACCGGTTTGTGACCTATGTCACGCCCCTGATCGCCGAATGGATCAGGAAACAAGCAGACGAGCGCAGGGTCAGCGCGAGTATCGTTGTTTGCGATTGCATCTTCGATGCCTGGCAGCGCGCGACCGAAGCTGACCTGAGGACTCCGGCGACCGATCCGGTCCGCCAGAACATCTTCATCACGGTCGCATTGGATGCGCTGCTTACGCATCATCCCGACACTACCTTGCGTGATAAAACCGTCGCTGCCTACCAGCGCCGGCTGGAGCGCCTCGGTATCGTTGCACCCCGACCCATGGGAGGCGACGATGAAGCATAATCTCGTCAACTTCACCCGCGGCAGCCAGCTCCTCGGGCATTTCGGCTTCATGTTTGCGGCGGGCCTCAAAGGGCCCCTGATCGTGACACTCTTGGTCGTTCTCGGGCTGGTCTATTGGGACGTAAGCAGCGCGCTAGATGACTATCAGGTCTACCTCCTGTGGATGCATGCCTATGCCTCTGGCTATGCCTTCATGGAGTTCGATCCAGACAAGCTTGTGAACCTCAAGCTGGCCGATGGGAGCCTCGTCGCATTTCCCATTTCCGTGGTGACCGATTACCCGCCGATGCGCGAAGCGGTCGCGCTTTTCCAGAGCGCGGTCATCAGCGCTTTGTGGCTTGCAGGGTTCATTCTTGCGCCGCTCTTCGCGCTTTTCTGGTGGGTTGCCGAACGCTTCGGCGAGAAGTCGAAACAGAAGAAGCATGTGCGCGGGGCGGAGCTTGCTACCTTGCGTGGACTTGACCGGGAGATCGCCGCGCACAACCGCAATGCCCGTGCCCGCGAGTATGGCGATGCGTTGGGCTGGCGCTGGCGTCTGGCCGGGTCGGCTTCGCTGCGGGATGCGGGCTTCTATTCTCCAGCGCATCTGGCAGGGGTCAGCTGGCCTTGGCGCCTCGAGCAGAGCCACGCGATGCTTGTTGGCACAACCGGGACAGGCAAGACCGTCGTCCTAACCGAGCTTACCAGGGAGATCCGTGAACGGGGCGAACGTGCGGTCATTTTCGATCTTACCGGGGCCTTTGTCGAAACCTTCTACGATCCCAAACGCGACATCATTCTCAACCCGCTCGACGCGCGTTGCCCCGCATGGAGCGTGTTCAACGATTGCTCCACGCGTGCCGAATTCCATGCCGCAGCGGAGTCGCTCGTCCCGCATGATGGGGGCGGTGCCGAACAGTTCTGGGTGCTCGCCGCGCGCACGCTGTTCGTCGAGACCTGTCTCAAGCTCGCCGAAGCAGGGCGGGGCACCAACGCCGCGCTTGCCCATGAACTGATGAACGCCGATCTCTCCGATCTGCACCGCCTGGTCGAAGATACCATGGCCGGTCCCATCAGCACGCCGAGCGCGGCGCGCATGGCGGAATCGGTCCGGGCAGTGTTCAATGTCAATGCCAAGGCGCTCCAGATGCTGCCCGAAGACGGGAAGCCCTTTTCGGTCCGCGCGTGGATCAACGGGGCAGGTGATCCGGGCTCGATCCTGTTCCTGTCTGCCCGCTACATCGACATGAGCGTGCTCTCGCAATTGCTCACGCTGTGGCTCGACACCGCGATCAATACGCTGATGGCGGGCCAGCGCTCGCGGGACATCAGGCTCTGGTTCCTGATCGACGAACTGGGCGCCCTGCATCGTCTCCCTTCACTCGAAAAGGGCCTCCAGACCGCGCGCAATTTCGGGGGCGCGATCGTCACCGGGATTCATGCCTTTGCCAAGCTCAAGGATGTCTACGGTGAGAACATGGCGATGACCCTGTCCTCACTTGCCCGCACCAAGCTTATCCTTGGTACCGCAGATCGCGAGACCGCCACCTGGTGTTCCGATATCATCGGCCACCGCGAGGTTCGCGAGATGGAGGAAGGATACAGCTATGGCTACAACAATGCGCGTGATGCGGTCAGCCTGACGCCCCGCCGCCAGGTCGTCCCGCTGCTGCTTCCCGACGAGCTGATGAAGCTCAAGAACCTTCATGGCTTCATCAAGTTTCCCGAAGGATTTCCGGCGGCACCCGTGGTTCTCGAACCGCGCAACTGGCCTCGGGTAGCCGAAGGCTTCATTCCCCGCGATATGCCGAAGCCACCGCCGCAGACCCGGCACGCTGATGATAAAGATGGAGCAGGGGGCGGTGCCGGAGCAGCCTCTGAAACAGGCGACAATGATGGCGATCCTCGCCGGATGAGGGACGCGCACGATCGCTCCGACAGCGCTGAAAAGAAAGCCGACAAGGAAGACAAAAAGGAACTGCGCCGGACCCGTCGCAGCAACAAGGGCGATCAGGCTCGACCGGACCAGACAAGGAAGCGTCGCGATCCGAATGCGCGAGGGAAAAGGGCGACATCGGACCCTCAGCGGCCGGCTCAATCCGAACTTCCTCTGGCTTCGAAAGCTGAGGAGCACCGCGGCATGGAGCAACGGGCTGTGCCTTCCGCCAGGTCCGATATTCCCGATCCCGCAGCGCATCAGCGAGCACAGGTCGCGCGCGGCAAGGCCGACCAGAGGCTCCAGGAAGAGCAGCAGAAGTCGCTTCTTGGCGGTGCAGCGAAGCAGGGCCGCGATGCCGATCAGGGGCAGGACCATGGTCACGATTACGGGGACTTCGATCCGGATATGTGACGCTCAACCGGGGAGGGGACGAGGGCCAAGAGAAAGTGATCCCAGCCCATGCTTTCCGTCGCCAATGTCCGCTCGCCATCGGCGGCGGCAAGCTACTTCGCTTCGGACAATTACTACGCGAGCGCCGATGCCGACCGCTCGGGCCGGTGGGTCGGCGAGGGTGCAAGGCGCCTTGGTCTCGACGGCAAGGTCGAGACCGCAGTGTTCGACGCGCTGCTGCGCGGAGAGCTGCCCGACGGCAGCAGTGTCGGCAATCCCGGGCAGGCACACCGCCCAGGTACAGACCTCACCTTCTCCGTTCCCAAGAGCTGGTCGCTGCTGGCGCTCGTCGGGAAGGACGAGCGGATCATCCCTGCCTATCGCGAAGCCGTCCTCGAAGCGCTGCACTGGGCTGAGAAGAATGCGGCCGAGACCCGGATGGTGGAGAAAGGCAAGATCGTAACGCAGGCCACCGGAAACCTTGCGATCGGCCTGTTCCAGCACGACACCAACCGCAACCAGGAGCCGAACCTCCATTTCCATGCGGTGATCGCCAATGTCACGCAAGGCAAGGACGGGAAGTGGCGTACGCTCAAGAACGACCGGCTCTGGCAGCTCAACACCACGCTCAATTCTATCGCGATGGCGCGCTTTCGCGTCGCGGTCGAGAAGCTTGGCTATGAGCCGGGACCGACCCTCAAGCATGGCAATTTCGAGGCGCGCGGTATCACCCGCGAACAGGTCATGGCGTTCTCGAGCCGCCGCCAGGAAGTACTCGATGCACGGCGCGGTTCTGGTCTTGAAGCGGGCCGCATTGCCGCGCTCGATACGCGCGCGAGCAAGGACGGGATCGAGGACCGCGAGGCCCTCGGCATGCAATGGAGCGAAACCGCGAAATCGATCGGGTTGGACCTCGCGCCCTTGGTCGAGCGGGCGCAGACCCGCACACTGAAACAGTCGATCGAAACTGGCAGGTTCGGTTCGCTTGCCGAGCGCGGGCGCGCATGGCTGGGACGTTTCGCCGCGCATGTCAGGGGCGATCCGGCCGATCCGTTCGTGCCCAAATCGGTCCTCAGGCAGGGCCGTGAGACGATCGCAGCTGCGCAGGCCGTCGCTTCGGCGGTGCGTCATCTTTCGCAGCGCGAGGCTGCCTTCGAGCGCACCGCGCTCTACAAGGCTGCGCTCGATTTCGGGTTGCCAGCGACGATTGCCGATATTGAAAGACGGACCCGCGCCTTGGTGCGCTCCGGCGACCTGATAGCGGGCAAGGGAGACCACAGGGGCTGGCTCGCCTCGCGTGACGCGGTGCTGACCGAGCAAAGGATCATGTCCGAGGTTGCCGCCGGCAAGGGTGCGAGCTCATCTGCAGTTGAGCCGGGAAGCGCTACTGATCGTGTCCAGACCGCTGCAATGGCAGGGCAGGGGTTCTGCCTCAACGAGGGCCAGCTCGGAGCGGCGAAGCTGATCCTGACGTCAGAGGATCGAACGATCGCGGTCCAGGGAATTGCCGGTGCCGGCAAGAGCAGCGTTCTGAAGCCAGTCGCCGAGGTGCTGCGCGACGAGGGCCACCCGGTCATTGGCCTCGCGATCCAGAACACGCTCGTCCAGATGCTCGAACGCGACACCGGCATCGGCTCGCAGACGCTGGCACGCTTTCTTGGTGGCTGGAACAAGCTGCTCGACGATCCCGGCAACGCGGCGCTGCGTTTGGAGGCCAAGGCGGCGCTGAAGGACCATGTGCTCGTGCTCGACGAGGCTTCGATGGTCTCGAACGAGGACAAGGAAAAGCTCGTCCGCCTTGCCAATCTTGCTGGCGTTCACCGCCTGGTCCTGATGGGGGACCGCAAGCAGCTCGGCGCAGTCGATGCGGGCAAACCCTTCGCGCTGCTGCAGCGGACGGGCATGGCGAGCGCTGAAATGGCGACCAACCTGCGCGCCCGCGATCCAGTCATCCGCGAGGCGCAGGCGGCAGCACAGGCGGGTGATGTACGCACGGCGCTGCGTCACCTGCAGCCGCACACGGTCGAGGCCAAGGGCGATGGCGCGCTGGTCGCTGCTGATACCTGGTTGGCGCTCGACAAGGACGACCGCGCGCGGACATCGATCTACGCCTCGGGCCGCGCCATCCGCTCTGCGGTCAATGCTGCCGTCCAGCAGGGACTTCTCGCCAATGGCGAGATCGGACCGGGCAAGGCCGAGCTTGGAGTGCTCGATCGCGTCAACACGACCCGCGAAGAACTGCGACATCTGTCAGCCTACCAGCCTGGTCGGGTGCTCGAGGTCTCGAGAAAGCAACAGGCCCTGGGACTGTCAGCGGGCGAGTATCGTGTCCTGGGACAGGACCGGAAGGGCAGGCAGGTCGAAGTCGCGGACAAGCGCGGCAAGCGGTTCGCGTTCGATCCTGCGCGGATCAGGGCAGGGAAGGGCGACCAGAATCTCGTCTTGCATGAGCCGAGGAAGCTCGAAATCCATGAAGGCGACCGGATCCGCTGGACCCGCAACGATCACCGGCGCGGCCTGTTCAATGCCGACCAGACCAGGGTGGTTGCCATTGCCGGCGGAAAGGTCACTTTCGAAACTTCAAGGGGAGACCAGGTCGAGCTCAAAAAGGACGATCCGATGCTGAAGCGGATCGATCTTGCCTATGCGCTGAACGCCCATATGGCGCAGGGTCTGACATCCGATCGCGGCATTGCAGTCATGGACAGCCGCGAGCGCAACCTGTCGAACCAGAAGACCTTCCTGGTGACGATCACGAGGCTTCGCGATCACCTGACGCTGGTTGTCGATAGTTCGGACAGGCTCGGAGCAGCCGTCGCACGCAACAAGGGCGAGAAGGCCTCGGCCCTCGAGGTCACCGCACAGTTGACCCCGCCAGAAAAGAAAAACGGCGAACTTGATCAGCTGAAACCGGAAGAGGTCAACAAGGCCGAAAAGGAACTCGCCCGAAGCAAGAGCAAGACACTGGACTTCGGGATTTGAAGGGCCGCTATGTGCCAGATTTTCTGACGAATTGGGCCAGGCAGTTGGTCCAGGTGGTGCTTACACGCGAACGGCCGGATTTCGGAACCGCTCTCAGATCGCAAGAGTCTTGCGATGCCTCTCAATCGCGCTTCGCACGTCATCGGGGAAGGGCAGGTGTCCGCTTTCGTTGCTCCAGGCGTCGTCGAACTGTGCAACGACATCCTTCGCTGTCGCGGTGATCAGCTTGGCAGGCAGCCTTGCCTTGTCGGCGATCGCCTCGAGTTCATCATAGGTATAGGACGCCCACTCGCGCGAGCTATGAAACTTGAGTGCAGCATCGTCGCCTGGGATATAGGCGAGCGTCGAAAGCAGGTCATAGGCAGGTGCCAGCAGCGCGTTTCGCCTATCCGGATAGATCAACGACCAGTTCTTGAGGTGCATGTCGCCATTCCCGATCAGCACCGAGTAGGTGAGCCGGCGGACCAATTCGACCACGCTTTGCTCGTCGGTCTCGATCGCCAGCACGCTGAGGATCTGGCGGTAGCTCGCATTCTCGTATTTATCGTCTGCAAAGACACCGAACACCTGGGCGAAGTCTTCGGTGTGTACGGGTCCCTCTTCTCCCCGGTCGAAGCGCCGGATGGCAAAAGCGGACTCTCCGTAACGGGTGATACCTTCGGGTATGCCATCAATCTGATCGAGCGGAACAAGGTCGATTTCAGGAACGTCGATCCCGATCTTTGCCGCCAGTTTCATCGCTGCGAATTCTGCCTCGGGCACGTCCGGATGTCTGGCAGACGGGAGCTTGACGATCCAGTCGCCGCCGCTGCCCGTGACCGGGATCGTCAGCCCGCCATTCTTGCCCTGGGCTTTGATTGCCGAGAATTTGAGTTGCACGCCGGCAAGCGAGAAGCGCAGCGCGCGCTCTGCCTGCTTCCCCGCCGCTTCTTCATCTAGCTCGTCGGCCTCCGTTTCCTCGGCATCGACGGCGACGGCGCGCACTGCGCCGGGAAGATCGTGCCCGAGCTGTGCGAGAAGGTGGTACTCGCGCATGGCTTTCACGCCCGCGCGGCGGGCCAGGTAGTCGCGAAGCGTGCCTTCAGGAAGGAGGTTGGAGAAGAACGGCTCAATCTTCGTTCGATAGCTGCGTGTCTCGGCAATGATTTCGCCGTTCGCGTCCTTGTAGGCCAGCGACAGCGTTGGCCGATCCTGGTCGGCAAGGTAGACTTCGTCGAATGTGAAGATGCTCGCATCTCCATCGAGGCGCGCAATGGTTCCAACGCGCGTCTTACCCAGAAAGATATCGAGAGCAGCTGCGTCGATCATGTGGCGTCGTCCCCAAGGCGGTAAGCAGGCCGTCTTGAGGCACTGTCTTGACCGATTGCTTGAACCTGCGAGTTTCTGACGTGTTGGAGGGCACGCGTGGATGCTGCGATCTGTTGGGTGAGTTTCTTCCTTCCCTCTTGCTGCTCAAGCGCCCAGCCGAGATCCTGGAGATGCTTTTTCAGATGAGCGACGGGCTGCAAGGCCTGCTCGATGGCTTTGAGCGTTTCGGGAGTGAAATTAACGGCCTGGATATCCTTAAGTGCGCTTTGAAGCTCGGTCACTTCGGTGACGCTCGGATAGCTCTCCCGTACTCGCTCGGCGAACCGGTTGGTTTCGGCAATCGTTGCGAGCACTCGACTTGCCTCGCTTCTTTCGCGCTGTGAGCGAACTACGCCTTCGATCGCCGGTACGGTCCTTCGAGGCACTAGCTTCAGTTCGAGGTCGAGCGCGCGCGCTATTTCGACGAGGCTGGAAATCTGTAGGTCTACACTCCCGCCTTCGATTTTGGAGATATGGCTTTGAGGCAAGCCTACCCGTTCACCCAGCTGTTTCTGGGTAAAGCCTTTTGCTATCCGTGCCGCTTTGATGCTTGCGGCGATGTCCTCGATTGTCGTGCTCATAAATATGTTTCTACATATGCTGGCCTACGTCTATATGTTTTAGCATATACCATGATCGTTGAGAAAGGCAATAGAGATATGCAATGGCATATATACACTACCCATGATAGGCCATTGCATATCATGGGTAGTGTTTGCCGCGCATAAAGCGTGAGCCGTCGTCACTTCAAAGAACCTTTTCCCGCTCTTTCGATGACAGAGCTTTCGCCCAGAGATCTGCCATTCAGTCAGGAAGGCCAACGGCGGCAATGCGCCCCAAACTCGGACATCAGGCTGGTCACTGCCAAAGCCTGAAAGCGGACCCTCTGCTTGAACCTCCCAATGATAGGTCAACAATCAGTCGAAGCGTCAGGGCGCCCGTCCTTGCACCACCTTACCTGCCCTGAGTTGATCCAGAAGTGGCATCCGCATTTGTTTTTCTGATGAATTGACGGATGTATTGTAGGCCGCAACCAAAAGTCTTCTGAGACCTGCCAGCGTGGTCGCTGATTAGGATTCAGCGAGAGATTGATGACTTCCCCGCAGCCGCCGGGACACTTCATACATGCCCATTTCTTGATATCGCCACTCTCAACGATAGTGAGATTACCCGCTTCGATCAGTGTCGGGTCCGGCAAGGTTGAAGCGCGTATCATGAGAAAATCAAATCGTAGCAGGCGCAAACGTCGCAGTAAGCGTGAGATATTATTTTTCATGTCAGCTCACCACGTCCAGAAACGGTTGCATATCTGCCCGACCAAGTGTTGCTGGCTGGTTGCAACAGGGGCAATCGGGTTGCGACTCCACAAACGGTCTGCGGTCGTCTCTGGCGTGAAAGCGCCGCATGCGCGTTGGCACCATTCCGGCCTCCCCAGCAAGCCCGGTCACTCCAGCCAACCACTCATTGACTGCCATCGCCGCTGCTTCGGTCGTGAAGGTGACAACTGCCGGAGAAGGATCACCTTCACCCAGAACGTAGGCTTCTTCTTTCAACTGCTCATATGCATCGGGATCATCGCGCCTTATCGCTTCTTCACGTGCTCGCTGCGGATCGACGTAGTCGCCGCAAAGTAGGCATGGATGCCCAGGCACAAGTGTCGAAACGCGGGCGAAGAGATCATATGCTGTGTCGGTACGCCGCTGCATCGCCAGTCCGACATCGATAACGGGGATGCCGTAAAACCGCGCGAAGCGATTGAGAAACAACCGTCCGGCGTGGTCATCTGTGCAGCAAAAGATCACATCGCATGCCTTTAGCGTATCCCAGGTTCCTGGGTGTCCGGCCCAAGCATCCACGCTCACCAGCGTCATGCCGAGCCCGGATTCCTCGACGGTTCGCGTGTGAATAGCGGTCTTGGGCAATTTGGCATCGACATCCGAGCGCCGCGCGCCGTGAAGGCGATTGAGATTTGTTTCGTCAACGATGTCTTTGTCGAATTGGACGGCCTCTTGAACCCCAAGCCGCAACAGCAGGGACAAGACGGCACTTCCAGTTGCACCTCCACCAGCAATCCCGCATCGAAAACCAGCTACTTGACGTGAGGCTTCCCTCCCGAAGAGCCGGACTTGGCGATCCAGAAAATCCGCCGGCGTTCCCTTCAGTCCCGAGATATGCAGGCGCGGTCCGACATGCAGGAGCCGACCGATGTCTTCTGCTTCTTCTGTCTGCGTCCAAATACGTGCAACAATATCGCCATTGCCGGCAATAACGATGCTGATCAAACCCGGCATTCCTTTCAGTAGGGCGGTGCGTGCAAGCTCGGCTTCGTTGCGGTCGTCCTGCTCAGAGAACTTGGCCTGGCCCGTGGGGTGGGTATGGACCAAGGAAGGCACGAGTCCGTTCACCTTGGCGTCGTTTAGGAGGCGCATGAAGCCATCGGTCTGCCAAGTCACATGCCGTGCTGACGCTGATACAACGTCGTTACCGCTGATGGCTTGGAAACGATGCGAAATCAGACGGCGCCGCTGTTGAAGTGTCCACGGATCGACTTCGATATCCGCGATGCCAAACAGCATGTAGGCGGAGCGCTCCGACCCGGCCCCTATCTTCAGCAGGGACCGAATCTGCGCCTCGTGCGGGTCGAGAAGGATGAGATCGGGTGCCTCCATTACGCTCGGGCCTCAGCCAATGCTGTTTGGACGCGGGCGACCATGGTCTGAAGACCGTCGACCCCAGGGCGCCAGGCGTTGTTATGACGGGACCAGCGCTGCCACACACGACCAGCGAAGCGGTGTTCAACAGTGCAGGCTTTCGGCACTTGTCCGGTGCCTGCCAGAGTCAGCTTCGGTGCGACGTAAAACATGTCGGGCGGGCAGTCGGGATACCCCTTGGGAAGCAGGATCAGAACATCTGCAACCGCATGAGCGAATTTGCCATCCGGCAGCGGCACAGCATTTAGGATGATCCCCGTGCTGCCGCCTTCCGCCACCACTTCGAACTCATAGCCGTGACCGGAAAGGTAGGTCTGATCTTTCGACGGAAGCGCATCCCCCTCCGTCGTTTGATCGATCAGCGAAACGAACCGCTCAACTCCGGCGTCGGCCAGGTTGATCACATCGGTATCAGCGATCTTCTTGTCGTGCTGTCCCGGGATTTCCTGCCAGAGGTTGTAATTGGGCGGCAGCTTGGCCAGCGTGCGCAGCACGAAGCCACTGATGCAGGCCCGCGGCCATTCGAGATCGGCGTCGTCGATCTTGAACTTGAAACTGCGATCGGTGCGGGCAACGAGCACTTTTTCGGCGCCGCGCCCACGCAGATCATAGCTTTCATCGAGGCGAAGATCCTCGAAATCGCCATTCGGAAGGATCGCGATTGCGACATGTTCATCCACCGGATGGCTGCCGGTTGCTTCAATGATCTGACGACCGAGAACCTTCGGATCGTCGAAAATGTGCGGTTTGTAGTCGAGATTTTCGTCTGCAATCAGAACGCGGAAGCGATCATCTTTTTCATTCGGTTTCATAAGCTTAACACCTTGTATGTTTTCAAGCACCGGCCTCATGCCTGTGCTTTCACAAGGTAAATCGCTGGTCCCGCCGGAAACCGGTAAGTCAGTTCAGATTCTTTTTCGCAAGGTTGCCCGATGGTACGTCAGTGCAAACGAAAAAGTATGGGCACCGCGGACACGTTCTTGCTGGCTGCTTCGGGCTGGCCGGAAATGTCCCCGACATGATCGATGAAACAGCGCTCTCAATCCTCTTTCTGCGGTTATTGAGCTTGGTTGTTCCCATAGCCACCGGAGAGCGCGATTCATCGGTCAGGAACACGAACTCGATGTCGCCTATTGATTCAGCGGCGAGCTGATAGGCTGCAGCATCCAGGGTGTCGGTCGACGTAGAGGTCTTGCGGCCCGTTCTGATACGCCTGAAAACGAGCCGGCCATCAGAACACACGGTCCGCTCATCCGGTCGCACGACAATCTGTGCACCCGCCAGGTTCAGAGTAAGGTCGGTGGCAGGCTCCGGTGTCTCGTTGCGGCGCAAATCAAACAGGTACGAAAGCAACTGGCGCCCTATGCGCTTATAGTCGTCTTCATATCCATGATTGACTGGGCCTCTCATGGCCCAGTGCTTTTCTAGGAGGCTTTCGAGTTCGGCCTCGGTAGTTATCGAGGTGGCCGGGTTTACGAGTTCATTGATGGCAAATTGCACCGCCGAGTGCATTTGCATGAAGGCAGTTTCAGTTCGTTTGCCACCAAACTTCAGAACATGGGTATACAAGAAGCGCCTTGGGCATTTTTCGTAAAGTGCCAATTGAGATGGTGTGATCGCCAACGGCTTGTCGAAGGAGACACCAACTGCCTTCTCGCTGTTGTTGGAGGAGCCTGATGCTGTGATTGCCTCTGAAAACTCGAGTTTGTCCGCTATGCGATCGATGAATTGGGATCGTTTCTGTGATCTGCCATCAGATTGTTTTGACGGGGCGTACATCAACAGTTCGTTTTCAGCTCGGGACAGCGCTACGAAAAACAAGCACTCCTGTTCTTCGTCATGCCCCGCTTTAACGGCATCCTTTCCGGAATGGATTGCGCCCTCGATCATTCCATCCGGTGGAGCCGTAGTGCTCTGCCGCGCAAAAGAGGGCATCGACCGACCGGTCAAACTTGGTAGATGTAATGTCTTGAACTCCAAGCCCTTACTTCCGTGAATTGTCGTCAGTCGAACCGCATCCAAAGCTTGGGCCGCTGCTGGCAAGTCGCGCAAATCTCTTTCATCGGAAAGGATCACCAGTTTGCGAATGTGGTCGAGAAGAAGCGTGATCGGATATCCTTCTCCGTCTGCACGAGCCGAACGCAAGAAGTTCTGAAATTGCCACAAGGCTATCGCCGGTAATGATGTCTCACCAGCCGCCCGATCGGAAAAACGACGGATCAGATCGGAATTGTCCAAATAGATCGCTGTAAACGCGCGCCAAGGCGTGGATGTTTCCTGGAGCCCTTCCAATGCAGCGATGATCGAAGCCAGACTTTGTTGCCCATCTTGGCTCAGCTCTGCGAACTCAGTCAGACGTTCCTTCCAATCAAGTGGTTCCGGTTCGGAAATCGAGGCCAGATGATGCGCGCATTTTGATACATCATCTACAGACAGTTCAATGCCAGGCATGGTGGCCACGCAGCCAAGACCCATAGCGCGCGGGTCCGTCAGCAGCGACAAGAACGCCAACGCCTGCTTGACTTCGGGCCGGTCAAAAAGCGGTCCGAGGAATAGGACTGGGACGTCATGTGCTTCCAAGCCCCTGGCAACGGCGGCGAGGCGATCGTTGGCTTTGCACAAGACTGCTTGCTCTTTGAATGGAACTCCATTTTTGCGGGCGGTTGCTATCCGGGTGGCAATTTCAGCAACTTCATGATCTTTGCTTTCGACAGTGACGAAAGCCGGTCGTTCGCCTGCCGCTCCTCTTTTGGCGATGGCTTCGACATCGGATTCCGCAGCAAGCATGTCAGCGTCTGCAAATTCGACGAACGCATCGCAAATCTCCTGATAAGATCGATAATTCGTCTTGAGGCTTTTGATTGTCCCACCAGGGAAATCCTCGTCCTTAAATCGTTCAAGGTTGAACGAGGAAGCGCCGCGGAATCGATAAATCGATTGCTTCGCATCACCGACCACCCAAAGACCTTGCCCGTCAGGCTTCATCGCGCGCAGAAGCCGCACACTGGCTCTGTTCACGTCCTGATATTCATCGACGAGGATATGTTCGTATCTGTCCTGCAGTTTCGCGCAGACTTCGGCATCTCTTTCCAGAAGCGTAGTCGGCAGTGCTACTAGATCGCCGAAATCTACGAAGCCACCGCTTGTCTTGAGCGATTCATACGCTTGATAGACTTGAGCGATTTCCTGGCAGCGTTCAGCCGCTTCGATTTCTTCGTCTGAAGCGGCCTGCGCCTGCATGGCATCGGCGAGTTCTTTGTAGCGGGGGGCATCGACCACCTCATCTTTCGCGCGAGAAATCGCCGATAGGATGTCTTTGAGCTTTTCGGTGGGATCCCACAGATCCCTAAAATGAGACAAGGACAACCGAACGAACTCGTTTTCCAGCAGCGCTATGGCATCGGTTGTATCGAGCGGTGTCGGATCAGCGGGAAAATCCAAACGATCATGGAATCGGCGAACAAGGTCGAGCCCAAAGGAATGAAAAGTTCCGATCCAGATCGCGCCAGCTGCTTCGGGCCACAAAGAAAGTGCTCTTTCTGTGAGTTCTCCGGCAGCCTTGTTTGAGAATGTGAGAACCAAGATCGAGCCCGGATCGACCCCCTTGTCTCTAAGATGTTCGAGCCGCCCGACCAATGTTTGTGTTTTGCCTGTTCCGGGTCCAGCTCTCAGCAACAAGGCGCCTTCCGAGTGGATCGCAGCTTCTTTCTGTTCGGGGTTGAGTGGTTTTGGCTTGAATGACTTGGGCGAAGCCAGCTCAACTTCAGGAAGTAAGAGGGCATCGAACAGTTGGACTGCGACCATATCGTATGGTGCCCCAAGCCGATCCGTTATCTGTTTTGCCGAGAGACCTTCCTTGAGATACCATTTTCGCGCCAATGGCCTGGGAAAGAGCAGCTCGCGAGCAAACAGGTCCATCAGAACTTCCTGACGGGCCTTGTGACTGTAGTCCACCAAACGCTCTGCGCCCGTGGCTGATGGATCGGCCGAACGCGCCGGATCAATTTCAATCACTGGTTCTGTGTCATGGCCGCTGTCGAATTCATCGTGCCCGATTTCGTGAGCAATCAAAAAGGCATTCAGGAATCTGTTGCCAGTGTCTTCATGACGAATTGCCCCCGCATCAGCATCGAAAAGTGCGCGACCACCTTCCAGTTGAGCGTGGCCTTGGGGATAGGCGCGCACTTCAATATCGCGCCGCTTCGCTTCGCGAAGCGCCAACGCAAGAGAATCTTCCGGATCGCCGCCCTTTGCGATTAAATCCGCGTGGAGCCCGGCGGCCTTTTGCCTGGCAAGCTCAATCCGTTCCATCTGCTTCGGACAGTTTGTTCAGAGCTTCCAGTTCGCTTTCGTCCAAATTTAAGCCAGCGACAAAATCATCAAACTCGACTGGAGCGGAGCCACGCGGCTTTCCATCCGCTTTGTAGGCCATCTGCGGAGTGGGCGCTGTTGAATCCTGAAGATGATAGATCAGCTGATGAACACCAACCTTCGCGGTCCGCGCGAGATTTCCGAGTAGCGCACCGGGAATCGAACCGAGGCGGATCTTTCTATCGCGAAAACCTGCAACGAAATCTCTGGGAAGGCCCAAATCCTGGGCAAGTCCGCGTAGATTGGTTCCGGATAGAGCACTCATGACGGCAGCTGCGCTCTGCTGAGCGCCCACATCCGCCGGATTTGTTTCGAATGGCACGCCGTCAACCGCAGTTGATAGATCAACCAGACGCAACTCGTGATAAAGATCAGTTAGCTCCACTGCGAGCGAGGGGAATCGTTGGACGTAGCTCCGTAATGTCTCGGGGCCTAACGACGGCTCGGTTGCGAAGTCATCGAGTATGTCATCCTTATCTGTTTTAGCTGACATTCTTGACCTCCGTTCCCAACATTTTTTGCAGTTTCTCGACAGCTCGATCACGACGATTTCGGACCGTCTGTGGGCCACAACCGAGAAGTTTGGATATAGTTTGAACTTCTGGGTCTTTGCTCTCGCTCGGTATCTCCGCAAAGATCATATTGATCACCCGCCTTTCGTCTTCTGGAAGGGTGTCAATCGCTTGCTGCAGTTGAAACCGGTAAGTAATTTCATCTTCAATGCTGTTCGAAGCAGGGTTTAGGCGGGTGAGGGCCTCCTCCACCTCAACGGAAATCTCTCCATCCTCATCATATTCAAGCTGAGCCGTTGGCTTATCCCGCCGGTACATTTTTCGCATCGCGTCATGCTTGCGCCGAGCAATCATGTGGTCGAATGCAACTTCAAACCCGTCTAGTGTCTCGTCATAAATTTGCCGGTCGCGCATTACCCGTTCAGCAAAATCATCGAGAACAAATTCCTGAAGATCGAGCAAATGTGCGATAGCCCCGTCTTTCTCGCCAAGACGGATTTCGGACTGGGGGCACAATCTCTTTATCCGGGTTTGCAGAAGCTGATACAGCGCTCCAAATTGGGTGTCGCTGTTATGCGTTTTCGTTTGCCTCAGAAAATAAACCAGCACCTCGGAAGGAATGTATTCGGAATGCGTTCTGGCGCTGATCTCTGCGCGATCGCAAAGCTGTTCAAAGCTCAAATCGCGGCACGCTTGAATGAGCGCTTCTGTTTCAGCTCTCCGCTTATAGAGCGCCCCTGCCTCGCTCCTTTTTCTAAGTGGCGGTAGGTCGCTCATTGAAGTCATCTCTACTTTGATTTTCGATAGGGCCTGTCGTCACCCTCACAGAGCATCTCGGACAGCATCCGCCAAGATATGCCTCGCCATTTTCACCCGATTGCGATGTGAGTGCCACCTAGGTGACGAAAAGCTCGCTCTCGACAGGTAAGAAGGATTACTTGCATCCGCTCCGCAGCTTCAGCCAGAATATCACTCATCAGATCTAGTCTAGCGTCGTCGGAATAGGCCAGCGGGTCATCGAGGATCAAGGATACCGGTCGTCCCTTTTCTAGGAGCATATCGGCGAAGGCCAAGCGGGTTAAAACGGCCAATTGCTCCTGCGTTCCGCGCGATAGGTGTGTACACCCTTCCTCCGTTCCTGCCCGGGTGATCGATTGTAGCTGAAGATCTTCCGTAAATGACAGATCGCACCCTGGTAGAAGCCGCTCAATGTGGCGCTTTGCCCTGCGAGCGATGGGTCCAACATAGGTACGGGATGTCTCCAAACGTGCATCTTCGAGCGTGTCGCGCAACAGTTTCACTGTTGCAGCTTCTTCACTCACACGATCTAATGACCTCTGCGCAGCCTCTGCCTCTTCCTCTGCCTTTGCTGCAGCTTCGGCGAGGCCCTTTCCGCCCTCGGTTTCAATCGTGGCTTCAAGTCTCGCGATCTCCAGCTGAAGTTCGGTCGCTTGCGTTCGAGCGGACTCCGCGCGCTTGTCGATTTTCTCTATTTGTCGCTCTATGGCGTCGGGATCGAGAGAACCAGCGTTCTCCTGAGCCTTTTGCCATGCGACATCCGCACCGGCTGCTTCCTTGCGCGCGGCGAGCAGTTCCGCATCCAAGTTTGCGAAGCGTGGGTCTGCTTCGATTTTTGCAATCTGCTGCTCGGCGCTAGCGAGAGTGGAGCGTGCCGAGGTTTCTGCTGTGGCGAGTGGGCGGTCCTTCTCTTCAGCTTTTCGCAAAGCTTCAAGCGCAGCCTGGTAAGTGCCATCGGCGGTCGCAAGACCTTCCTCAGCATCTTCGAAACGCTTCTCCAGGGCAGCTAGGTCGGGAATTGTATCAGGTGCTACCGTGTCGCTGTCGGCGATTGACGCGACGAATTTCCTCAATGCATCAGCCCCAGTACCAAGTTCTATTGCCGGCACGGCGGGGGTGATTGCTTCGATACGCGCATCGAGCGCGGCGGTACTTGCTTTGGCATCGCGAGCGGCGTCAACACGATTGCGCGCTTCCGAAACGCTCGCAACACCGAGCTGAGACAGCTCCGATTTTAGCCTTGCGTTCAAATCGTCCAGCCGCGCTTGCGCACTCGCTGTCCCGCGCGGGGGTTTGACAATCAGTTCGGCTCCACCACCGATGCCAATTCTGCTCTCCTCGACGATCGTTCGCGCACCGTCGCCGAATTCATTGCCATCGACAGTAATGTGGGATGCTTCGCCGACCAATTCGATGGTGGTTGAGCCAGCAGATAGCTCGGCAGAGGCGGTTGCGACGTCCCGCTGGAGGGATTCCAGCGACTTCAACGTTTGCGGATCGACGCCAGACGCTTCGATCTTTTTTGCTTCCGCAAGCTCTGACTCCAGCTCGACGAGCCTTTCATGTCGACTTTTCGCGTCAGCGATTGCCGAATGTTGAGAAGCGGCGGTGGCGAGCAGTCGGGCATCTCCTAACGCGGATCGCGCGGCTGCGCGGGCATCGCGGGCTGATGACAGCGCATGCTTCGCGCTCTCCTCTTTCTTCTTCGCGTCCGCGACTTCCGCTTCGACGTTGGCCCTTTCTGCATTTGCATCGGCTAGTGCGCCAGCGGCTTCTGTTTTCGCTTTCACAGCATTTTTATGGCGTTCGGCGAACTCGCCAAGCGCGTCGGCATCTGCCTGTGCGGCCGAGCGTTCGGCTTTGCGCTGGCCGAGCATCAAGGCGGCCGCCTGAGCCGTTTCGAGAGACTTCATGAGATCAGCTCGCGCTTGCGCATCGCGCTCGTCCGCCAATTCACGTTTCAGAACCTTCATGCGCGCTTGTTTGTCGGCCAGCTCCGTGAATGAAAGTTCCAAGGCTGCGAGTTCGGATGCGGCCTGGTACGCTGCATCTCGCGTCTTTTGCGCAGCATCGCGGGCCGATTTTTGTCGGCCGCCGATCGCGCCGCCGGGGGTCCAGTAATCCGCGAATTGCTTGTCGACGGCGGCACGGACAGCATCGTGCGTCGCTCCACCCATGATCGAACCAACTTCCGCTTCCAGGGTCGAGCGTACGCTGTTCCGCACGATTTCACCCGGTGCTTTTATGGAAAGCGCATCGCCTTGCCCGACCCAGAGCAAACCCAAGGCACCATAGGAGTCCAGATCGGCATCACGGCTCGTGCTGCGCTCGAACCCAAGCAACGCCTGTAATTTTTCTTCCGCCGCGTCCCCTGAAGTGCGCCCTTTCGGCCCATGGACCTCAAGTGCAGGCGATTTGAGGAATTTCTTGGCGACGCGCCAACGCTCTCCGTCAATCTGAAACTCAATTTCGACCTCGGGCGCTACGTTCTCGCCGAAAGGCATGAAGGATTGCGCGAGCTGATTTTTCGTTCCGTGCCGGACAAAAAGGCCAGCGCGAAGGGCTTCGAGAAGCGTGGATTTGCCAGTTTCATTGGGTTCGATGACAACGTTGAGGCCGCTTCCGAGGCCTTCGATTACCATAGGATCGCGGAACTTCCGGAAGTTGGTCGCGACGATGCGTTCGAGTTGCATACTCACGAGCCGATTGCCTTGGCGTGTTCGACAAAAAGCCTTTCAAGCGCTCTTCGCGCGATCAGGCTTTCCGGCCCATCCTCCTGGATACGAGCATTTAGGGTCGAAGCTGCTGTTCCCAAGATCCCTTCGGCGGCGAATGCCGCCAGATCGTCGTCGCTGGGTTTCGCTACGAGGTCCGTTGCTGAGAAGGCGAAGTAGCGGAACCTGTGCGCAAGTTCGTCCTCGAGCGATCTCAGCATGGCGACGCGGTCGGTCAGTGTCGTTATGCCGCTCAGCGTCAATCGAACTAGCGTTTCAGCAGGATTGCACTCGTCGAGAAGTTGGGCACGTTGCGCTTCGAACCCTGCGGCATCGTCCACGCGCCAGTCGCGCTTCAGCCATTGGTACTTTCCTGTTCGGAGTTCGGTAACGACGGGTTCGGCACTTTGTTTAAGCTCGACCAGCAGCGCTTTGCCCGGTTCGTCGCGCTGAAAACGGTCGACCTCTGGTGTTCCTGAGTACCAGGTCCGCGCATTTACTTGCAGCGAACCATGCCAATCACCAAGCGCGAGATAGTCAAGGCCGGAGCGCGCAGCACGATCAGGGGCGATCTGGTTCTTGGTTTCGCCTTGGGCACCAAAATCTACGATCGAACCATGCGCTAGTCCTATGCGTAGTTTGGCGCCCGGAGTTTTCATCGTGTCGAATTTTTCGGTTGGGTCGTCATCCTGGTGACGATGAACCAGCGGTGCTGGTAACAGCCACATACCCCCTTCAAGTTCCGAAGGCTGAGCCTCCGATATCAAGTATACGTTGCCTGGTAGTCGCGCCTCGATCCGGTCCCATAAACCTCCAGCTCTGACGAAGTCATGATTTCCCGGTAGCAACCACCAGTGGCATGCATGCCGCTCCATTCGGGAGAGAGCCTGAACGATCGTCCGGGGGTCCGGGCCTTCGGTATCGAAGACGTCACCTGCGACTAGAACATGAGTTGCTGAATGCTCGTTTGCCAACTTACCGATGGTGTCGATGGCATCGAAGCGCGCGTCCGTGAGGGCGCTGCGCACTTCAGGCTCAGCCCAGGCATAGGGCTTTCCCAATTGCCAGTCGGCGGTGTGGATGAACCGAAACATCTTATCCCCTGTTTGATCAAAGCATTCGGTCTGCGCTCAAGCTTCGACAAATTTCGCATTTATTGTCTTCGCCACTCCGCGCGCGACAGCTTTCGTTTTCATCGACTTAATTGCGCTTTACCTATAGCTAAAGAGAGAAACGAAGAGTTGCCAGAAAAACCGAATATTGCGTCGGTAGCGAGACGAAATTGAATGGAGTGCTCAAATGGATATTGAAGGCGCGCTAGCTGATGTCGATGAAGCCGAACTTCGGGCCGAAACGGCAGCGTTTCTGCAAAACTTTATGACGCCAGCGTTTGGATCCTTACCCAAAAGGGAGATCGAACTCGGGGTGTTTGATCTTTTGCGCAATCTCGGCATCCTTCAGACCGAGGCTACGATTTACAGTCTGATGACGGATTTGAAGGTCACGAGGACCAAGGCTTCACAACTGATTTTTGACCTGGAAATCCGCCGACATGGGAGCGACCGCGCGCGATTGGATGACCTCGTTAAACAGGCACTTATTGAGACAAAGTTTGCAAGGGACGGCGACTATTTCGTGATGGAGATCGAGAATCCGCTAACCATTGCGCACATGCGACAACGGATCCGCGAGGTTGGACATTTTTCCGATACCTCCTTCAACTCTTCGCTGGTCAGGGCGCCGCTCAGCGCTGTGACGGACCTCATGCTGAGTATCATCCCGGACGATCAGCATCAGGCGATCAAGGCCGCGCTGGTCGATGCCGGGGCACCCGACAACAGTGTCAAAGCAGTTGTTAAAGGCGCGCTGAAAACACTCGGAAGTAAGGTCATTGGCGAGGCAGCCGACCAGGTCGCTGAAGGCATTGTCGACAGATCGGCGGATTTCCTTGGTCCGCTTGTGAACGCGGGAATTGAGCAGATACGCGACCGTTGGAGCGCCTTGTATCCCGCGGACGGTAACGAGAACTGACCCTTTCGAATTCGGCACGCTGCTACATGGACCACCAAGGCACTGACCGATATGGTCGGATGCTTGGAATTGTCACCAACTCCCGCTGATCAATTGGTGACCAGATGGTGCGTGCCAACGTTGCTCGGACATTGTCGGGCCGCCGAGAGCCATAGCGCTAGCTGTTCCGAGAACTGTTTAAGGTTGAAAGGCTCTGATCCGCCGTGGTTTCAAAGTCGAATTCGTACACAAAGAGACCCCACACCATTTGTTTCTTGCAACGCGTTTGTGAAGTTCAGTCTACGGCTTAGGACAATTTAGCATTCGCCTTGCACTCTGGCCGTTTCTCGCACCGTGATCTGAATGTCCGCTTTGCTGTCTACCCGACCAGAACCGGACCGTCCGCCTTCGGCCCAAGTCCTGCCGTTACAAGGCTCGGCCAAACCAGATGACCCGACCGACGACGTGCACCTCAGATCGGTCCATGTCGTGCCAAGTTGGATAAGCTGGGTTGTCGCTGGCGATTGTGATTTGTCGGCCACCAGGCTTGATAGCAATACGCTTAACGACCAGAGCATCATCAGCGCGCAAAACGTAGATTCCATCGCGCAATCGTGAGCCATGGTCTGACGCGTCGACCAGGACCTCGTCACCATCGCTGAGCGTGGGCTCCATCGAGTCACCCTTTACGCCGACGATCGACAGGCTGGCGCTCTTGGCCGACGTCAGGTGCCGCAGCCACCGCTCATCGAACCCGAACCGGGTGTGTGCAGTCTCACTGGCAGCTACCGCGCCGAATCCAGCAGATGCTTCCACATCGAGAACGGGGATCTCGACCATACCATCATTGACTGGATTGGCGGGACCGCCGAGCACTTGCTCATCGACGCCGAAGAAGCAGGCAAGTGTCTTTCGGTCTTCGTCATCGAGCTTTCGCGGTGAACCGCGCTTGATGAATTGCTGCACATAGGCAGGGTTGCGGCCAAGCAGCCGCGATATCGAGGCGTAGCCATATCCGCCCTTGAGGATCAGCCGGTCGAGCTCTTCCCTGACATGTTCCATCTGTCTGTCCTTCGAATCTCAATTGTAGGAATTTTCCTAGACTCGCGGATGTGATCCTACTAAGAACATAACAAGAACACAAGGGATTTGCGAGTCGGAGCGAAAGGGTTATGACCTTGCTGGAACGGATCGAAAAGCATCTGAAAGATCACCATATTTCGGCAACGCGCTTCGGCCGGCGCGCAGTTGGCGATCCTCGATTCGTACTCGATCTCAGGCAAGGGCGAAGGCCGCGTCGACGAACGCTTGAACGGCTGGAAGCCTATCTGCAGTCAGTCGACGCTAGAGATCCTCAAGGTTCTATCAGGAATAGGTCCTGCGCTCGACAAGTTGCTCATAGCGACGGGCAACATTCTGCCAAAGTCTTGCCCCGTCCTGCTCGCCGGCCTGGTATAGCTGATCGATCTTCGACGCAATGAATTCACCTCCGGCGTCGCCATGGTGCTTATCCACCCACAGCGCCATGCCCCAAAGCTCCTGATCACGGGTGAGCATCAGAAGAGTGACCCGATGCCTGCGATGAGCATAAGGACAATCGGAATACCCAGCAGCCATGCTTCGAGCTTCAATTTCCATTCCCGCTCGTTGCCCGGCAAGGGATCGTCACTGTCCGGCCAGATGCGCATCAGCACCATGGCTCCCTGCGTCCGGACCAGGTTCGTGCTAGTCCTTCCGCGACCAATTGGTCGCCGATCGAGCGGCCATCGCGCATCAGGACACGGAGCTTACGACCGTACTGGTCTTCGTCTCGATTACCGATTGGAACGGCGGAGAACTCTCCCTGATTGAGCAGAACCACCAACCTGTCGCGTGCCCTTATGCCGAGATCGTATTCGATATCGCATCTTGGCTGCGAAATTTCAGGCGTGTCGATATCCGCGATCCTGATCTTCACGCCTTCGAGCCAGATCGTGTCGCCATCGATGACACAAGTGCGTCTGACCATGCCGCAAACGGCAACGCTGTGCTTGGTTCGTGCCTCAGCGATCGCCGAACCAAAAGGCCAGTAGATGCCAAGAATGCCGCCCAGAATGCCAACGAGTAAGCCTCCGGCAACAAGCAGCGCAAGGCCGCGCCGTTTGCCTTGCTTCTGTCGGAGAACTCCTGCGTGAAAATCGAAGACATTATTCTGAGGTGATCTTCCTGCCATGCCAACTCCTTTCATTTTCGGGCCTGCAAGCCAAGATACCGTGCTCGCTTTTCCGATGATTTTCGGCTATTTTCTCAGCAACAAGATGGGGCTGAGAAGAGGAGAGGGCGGCTCCCTTCTTGTGAAGGAGAATGAGCGATGAACGATCCAGACGACACACCCCCGGGCGGCAAGGAGGGCTGGGAGGGCTTCCGCGAAGTAGATCGGGCCATCGCCGAGAACCGTCTCACTTCCTACACCTGGAAAAAGACCTGGGCTGACCCGTGGGGCAAGCTTGGATTGATCCTGTTCGGGGTCCTGTTCCTCGCCTTTTTGATCTATGTGATCATCTACGACGGGCTGATCTGAGCTACCATTCCTTCACATCGTCGGCCGCCTCAGCCGAGGCTCCCTTGGCATCGCGAGTCTTGCCATCGAGGTATCCTTTGACGGTCCCGATCCGCCGGTCCCCTTGTTGTTGGACCCGACCTACATTCCGGGCGATGTCTTCACGCTCGCTTGAGGGGGCGCCAAGGCTCCCTGGTACCCCGCCAAGCCGTACCGATCCCCGCACGCCATCTGCGCTGCTCACAGCGGGTCGAGCGACGGACGCAAAGGGCGGCAGAGCCAGGTCATCCGCGATCTCGGCATTGAGCTGGTTCGCATAGCTTTCGACGAACCGCGCCTGGAGTTTCTGGCCCCGCGCACTCATCTGGAAATCGATGTCGTCGAAGCGCACCGGCCCATAGTAGTCGCGGTTACCATCGATCTCCGCCATGCCCCATTCGCGATAGGCCTGGCTGAGGTTGAGCGTGCCTGCGGCATTGGCACTTTCGTACCAGCTTGCTTGGTTCTCGAGGCGGCTGGCGATCTCCTCGGCTCGGCGCGCTTCGCGGGTGTAGCTCTGCGCTTCGGTGATCGACGTGGTGATCCCGGCCGAGCTGCTTGACACCAGCGCCTCCGAACTCGAACTCGTTTCACGCAGGAAGCCTTCGCGCGTGCTCGACCAGCTGCGACTGTCCGAGATCTGGCTCAGCGCGCCCATGATGCGCGAGCGATCCTCGGAGGCGATCCCGATATCACTGTCAGTCCAGGTCTGGTTCCGACCACCCTTTAACCCGAGGGTGCCCTTGATCGAGCCTCGTTCTCCTTTGACCCCGAGACCGGCATCCCCGTTCAGGAACCAGGACACAGTAATGTCGTCGGCCGCGCGGCGCGACAGCCCGAACTGCTGCTGGAGTGTTTTCGAGGCGTTGTCGACTTCGCTGAAGGCGCTGCCGATGCTGTCGCTCGTTGACGTGCCACTGACGCTCTCGTTCGAGCGCGAGCGGGTGTAGGCATCGCGCAACTCGCTGAAGCGGGTGACAGCCGAGCTCGTCGATTGCTGGGCAAGGTTCGAGAATGTCTCGCTCTGGCCGCGGCTCTGGCTCGCCATGGTCGCAAGCCGGCTCGAGAAGTCCTGCCCTAGCGTTGGTGTGAACGGATAGCTCGAGGTCGGCACAGTCGCGAACTCGGCCTGCGGGAAGCCGGTGGTTTGGGTGCCGTTTTCGCCCGTCGTTCGCGTCTGCGCGGCGCCGTAGCCAATGTTGGGAGCAAGGCTGGCTTGCGCAAACTGGCGCGAAAACACGTTCGAGTTCTCAAGGCTGGAATTGCCGAGCGAAATATTGCCGGTGCTCGCTTCGCGCGCCGCCTCTTCTGCCGCGTTCTGGCTCGGATTGAGGTAGCTGGTTGCCTGGCCCGATATTGCGAGCGCGCCCCTGGCGACGCCGCCTGCAAGGAACGGTATCGATGCGACGAGGTAGCCGGCCAGGATCCCGATATCGTTGTTGACGTCGGTCATGCCGGAGAAGGTCGCGAGGCTGAGACCGGTCGCGCCGCCCGCTGCCGCCACATCGCTCGCGCCCTTGAGCATCAGGATCATGTGCAGGATGACGAACAGCGGCCCCCAAGCTGCCAGATAGAAGAAGCCCGTGACGTATCCTCTGAGAGCGATCGGTCCGGTCTTGGGCATCAGGAACAGTGGGAAGAGCACCGGAAAAAGCGCGTAGAATACGACCGTCAGGACGACATTGAGGATCGGGACCCATTTCATCGCGTTGTGCGCGATCGAGGAATAGGTCCGTTCGGTTTGGATGTCGGCGCGGGTCTGCGCGAACACATCGACGCTCGATGCACCGCTAGCTCCGGCGAAGCCATGCATCGCCTGGTTCATGGCGTTGATGGTCAGAACCTGGCGGAAGATGCTGCTTGCATCCTTCGAGACGCCGGTGAGGTATTGATAGGCAATCGGCAGGTCTGCGATGAGCTTGGCCTTCGCGAGCGCCTCGGTCTGCCGGGGGTAGAGCTGGCGCCCGGCGACCCGTGTCATCTCATCAATAAGCCCGGCCCACTGGTTGGAGAGCGCAGTGTATGCTTCGCGGCAGGTGATGATCGTGGCCGTGACGCTATCGTCCGCCTGCCGGGTGAGGAAGCGCTGTGCCCGCGCGGCACTGCCAGGCGCAATGGTCGCCCAGATATCGTTGCTTTCGGACAGTTCCTTCATCGAGTAGCGGCCGAGGAGCAGGTCGTAGAACACGCATTGCCGCACATGCTCGTCGAAATTGGCGGCAAACTCGGGATCGGCAATGCGCAGGGACCGTGTCGCTTCGAGCAGGCGCGCGCCATAAATCATGCCGTTCTTCGAGTAGTTGAGATCGTCGGGGAGGCCGAAGACGAGCTCGGCGGAGCGGGTAAGGTAGTCGCCTGCCTGACTGGTGAAGCTTGCCATGAGCGCGAGCCCGAGCGGGACATTGGCGACTGTCGCCGGAGCGAGGCTCGGATTGACACGGTCGGTGACCTGCACATCCATGCGCGGCACCATCAGGCACATGTAGATGAGTGTCGCGCCGAGGAACCAGTTGAGCCAGGCGCGCCAGTCCTGGTTGAACGCGACGACAATGACCGCAAGCGCCATGCCCATGACCAGCGCCACCTGGATCAGGCTCTTGTAGCCACCGGCCCCGGTCCACGCGGCGACGGCGTTCAAGACATTGACGATGTATTCGCCGCCGCCGGTTGTGAAGATCTCGACCATGTCGCGGCCTCAGGGGATAATCGAGCGCGACTGGAGCCCGCGCGACCAGTCGAGCGCTGCCGACATCGAGGGCGACATCGAGGCGGCAAGGGCGTTCTCGATCATCGCCGTTTTCTCGATGATCTGCATGATAGCGGAGACCTTGGCCTGTCCGGTGGCCTGTCGCTGGACGAGCCCCGAACGCACCTCAGCAACCTGGCCGCGCCAGATCGCGAGCTTGGCTTCGTCGGCGGCGATGAAGCTCGCCATCGAGCGCCCGGCTTCCGACACGATCCGGTCGAGGATGGCATAGAGCAGGTCGATGCTGGCGATCTCGGCGAGCGTGTCGCGGTCGTCAGTCGGCATTCCGCGCCCATAGGCGGCCTGGACGGTAAGGATCTTGTACAAGGGGACCGAGGCGACCTGCAGCAATTCCTTTTCGGCATTGCCGATCGCGGTGTCGGCCCGGATCGCATCGACCATGTTCCCGATCAGGAGCGTGACCCGCGGGCGGATGGCCTTTGCATTCGATAGGCTCATCTGCTCGAAGGTGGGATTGAGGCAAAGATCGGTCTCGTCGCAGCGGAAAACGCGAACAGTCTGGCCCTGCGTCCCGTCGAGCAGTGCGCTCACCAGGGTGGATGAAGCATCGCCTGCGAAAGGCACGAACTTGCCTGCCTCGTCGTCCTTGGGCGGCACATAGATCACCGTGCCGATCAGTGTCATGGCGTATTCGGCAAGCTCGCGGTCGAATGTGCCGCCGGGGTTGAAGAAGGCGCTCTTTTTCAGAACGTGCCAGGTGTAGTTGCGCGCCACGCCCGGATTGATGTCGGCGTAGTCGGCGCCGGCGCCTTCATTCGTTGAGGCGCGCTGCCCGCGCGTGCCGCAGCCGTGTTTGGCTGCGGCATAGTCCGTGAAGATGCCTTCGGAATTCCCGATCGCTTCGCAGATCGCCTTGTCGGCGAGATCGCCCTTGGGCCACAGGCCTCCGACCAGCCCCTGCGCCATTTCGCAGGAGTTGATCGAGAGGTTGTTCATGAGCTGCGCCTTCTGCGAAAACTCCTGCATGATCTTGTTGCACTCGGGGCAAACGGTGTCGATCGCGAGGCTGAAGGCGAACCCGACCGCGTTGTTCGCCACGGCTTTCAGGAGCGCGACCATCTCGCTCGCATTGATGAAGGAGAAGGAGCCCGCGAAGATGTCGATCCCGCCGCAGCCCGCGCGGGCGCGGGGCAGCTGTAGGTTGGCCACGTTGGTGGTCTTCTGGGGGAAGCGCGTCCAGACATTGCCGAGGCTGTAATAGCCCGCCGACTGGCCTTCGAAAGCGGTCGGGCCGATGACATTGGCCGCCGCGCCCATGTCGTCCATGAACCGGTCCATGCTGTCGCCGACATTGGCGGCGACGGGTGATGCGACCATGCTGGCAGCGGCGAGGGTCAGCGCCGCGTTGCGAATGCTAGTAATCATGTCCGGCTTCCTTCGAGGTGAGGAGATAGATGCGGTCCTGCAGCTCGTCGGCCGAGAGCACGCCGTATCCGATCGGGATCGGGCGCTTGGTCGCGCTGTCCCACAGCACGAGCGCCGGGGTGGCCTTGCCTTCAAGACCGAGCCTTGGCGCGCTGGTTGGTCTCGACCTTGTAGTCCGGGAAATGGCGCGAAGGACCGCCATCGGTCGAGATGGCGCGCACAGTGATCCGCCAGCGGTCGGCGACTCCCTTGACGATGGGGCTCATCACTTCGCACGGGCCGCAGGTGGCGCTGAAGAAATAGAACAGGCCGTAGCGCTCGGAGAGCCGTGCCATGACGCTGTCGCGCTCGGCGCTGCGGGCGTCCTGCCACTGCTTCTTGGCGACCGCTCCGACGGGGCGTTCGAGCGTGTAGTCGAGTTCGGGGTCCTGCCAGATCGCCCGTTGCCAGACATCGGAGAACAGCGAGGCGCGGTCGAGCTGCGCGCGCTGGAAACGGATATAGGCTGCGACATTCGCTTCGGTCGGATAGAGGATCGCGCGCGCCTTCAACTCGCGCAATTCGGAGGTGATCGCATCGAGTTCTTGGCTGGCCGCGACCGGTTCGGCTTCGGGCGTTTGCGGTTCCTCTGCGGGCACAGGTTTGACGCAGTAGAACCAGTAGCCGAGCTTTCGCTCTTCGCAGTAGAGCGCGTCGGCGTCGGTGATCGATGCCGTCTCCCGAGGTTCCTGGGCATGCGCCGAAGCGGCGGCGAGCGCAGTGAAGCTGAGTGCGAGCGCAGTCAGGTAGTCCAGATGGGTCATTGACCGCCCCTTGCGTAATAGTCGTCGATCTTCTGCTGGATGAGGATGGAGGTCTCGAGCTCGTCGGGCAGCCGCGCGGCCTCGGTGAACTCGGCATAAACCTCGCTGAAATCCATGCGGGAAAGATCGAGCTGAGCGAACTCGTCGAGGGTGAAGCCCTCGCATTGTTCTTCCTTGGGCTTGTCCCAGGGCTTGGGAAGCTGCTTGCGGCCCTGTTCCTGCAAGATGCGCGAAAGCTTGCTCTCGAAGCAGCAATAGGCCTTCTTCTTGGTCAGGCAGACGCCAAGGAACTTCTTTGAACAATATGTGCCCACAAAGGCGCACAGGCCCTGCGCATCGCGCTGGTGGAGCAACACTTCCTCGCGGTCGCAGCCGAGCGCGACCAGCAGGCTGATCCCCGGAATGAGCGGGAAACCCTTGCCCTTGCAGCAATTGAGCACGCCGAAGACCTTGGACGAGCAGGTGTTGCGCGTTCCCCGGAACAGCGTCAGCGTGTTCGGGTCGAATTGCCCGCGCGCCTCGTCCATCGCATGGAGCGCGGTGACTGCATCCTTGAACTCGTCATTAGCGGTGCGCTCGATCGTCTCGCAGCTGCCATCAATGCAATAGACATCGCCATCGCAGACATATTGCGTGGTGTTCTCGGTATCGGGCAACGGGCATTCGTAGATGCGCTCCCAGGTCTCGCACGGAAGTTCGTCGGTGAGGCATTCCTCGCGGACGAAGCGGCAGGTGCCCTGGCTCTCGATGTCCGAGCAATCGGTCGCCGCTTCGCGCGAGGTGCAGGTGTAGCTGCGCTGCCATTCCCAGCAGGGCCGCGTCACCGAGACGCCGTCGATCACGCGTGTCTGCGGATCGGCATCGGTGCAAATCTCTACATCGAGCGTGCAGTCTCCATTGTCGGCAAAACCCGTGCACTGGCTCTCGTCTGGAACCGCATCGACCGTGCTGTCTGTGGTGACCGCATAAGGCGTGTAGCGAGGATCGGGCGCATTGCAGGAGATTTCGGCAATCGGATCGCCCGGCTCGGAGCAGAAGCGGTTGAACCCGTTGTCCCACCACTGGAGGCACGGGCCGGGGCGATAGCCGGTGATGCGGCACGAGCCGCCATCGAAGGCCGAGCACCAAGGAAGACCCTGGTAGATGCCGGTGTCGTTGCAGAGATAATGCCATTGCTGGCGCTGCGTCACGCTGGCGACGAGCGGCACCGCGCATTGACCCGCCGACTGGTCGATCCGCGTGCCGGTGTTGCAGGTCGCGGTGTAGGTTCCCGCAGAGCCCGAGCCGGGCGGCAGCGGGACGCAATTGCCCTGGCCGCCCGAGATATCCATGCCGCTGGTGTATTCAAGCGGCGTCTCGTTGATCGCGAGACTGCGCGCGATCACATCCTCGATCTCGTCTGGATCGAAGCATGCGCGGTTGGCGATGCTGTCGCGCATCGCGCGATAGCCCTGGTGCCCGGTGGCCACCGCCGCGGCATTGCTCTCGATCCGGTCGGGATCGTCGGCAAGCGTTTCGAGGTCACGCACGGCATTGCGATCGTAATTGGGGAGGGTGGATGCGTCGTGCTGCGAGTTGGCGGCTGCCTGCGCTTCGCTGCGCAGGCTTTCGCCAAAGGCCTTGCCGTCAGCCCGCGCATCCTGCTGCTGCGCGGAGAGGGGCGCGGCGACGGCGAGAAGAGCGAGCAGTCCCAGACGAAGCGATTGTGTGAGCCTCATGGCCGCTCTCCTTCAAGGCGGCGGAGATGGAGACGTGCAAGCTGCGCGCCCGGACCGCCTCCTGAAGCAAAGGTGTCGAGCACTTCGGCCACGCTGAAATTGCCAGCGATGCGGTCGTGCGGCGGAAGGATGTCGCTGCAGTCGAACCCGTCGCAGGGGGCAAAGTCGCTCGCGATCATCACGAAGCTCGGAGCGACCTCGATATCGAAGGCGCGGAACAGGCGCGGGTCGATCCCGAGCGCGCCGGCTTCATGGCCATCGCTCCAGATCGCGGCGATGCGTTTCTTGAAGCGCGCGCTGTCGCCTTGCGGGAACCCGCGCAGCACGGTGACGCCGCCCGCCCTCGCGACATCGTGAACCAGCGCCTTGAGCGAGCGTTCCGGCATTCCCAGCGAGGCAAAGGCAATGAACCGGGGCGTCTCGCCCATTGCCGCCACTTCGGCATCGGCCTGGGCGCGGATCATGCCATCGAGATCGAGCGGGCCGGTATCGGCAGTCGCTTGCGCCGCTTCTGCATAGGCTGCGCGGTTCGCGTGGGCCGTTTGTTGAGCGGCGCGCGCGTCCTCTGCCAGCGCATCGGCTTTTGTCTTCACCGACGTGGCGAGCGCTTCGGCATCGGCGCTATGCTCGCTGGCGCGCGCGCGGATTTCGGCAAGATCGAGTTCGGGCGAACTCTCTTGCGCAGACGCGGCAGCAAAGGCGGCGGCGGTCGCAAGGCTGATAGCGACCAGCAGGGGGAAGGCGATTCTCATAGCGCGCAGCAATTCCTCTTGCGCCAGACGAGGTATCCCATGTCTTCGCCGATGGCGGGGATGACCTGTCCGGGGGACTGGAAGGTGGTGGAGGCACCGATAGGCGGGCAGGCGAAGCGGCCCTTGGTTGCCGGATTGGGATTGGTGGCCTGGAAGCGGTATTGCTGCTTGCGCATCACCGGCATCAGGTATTTGCCGCACAGGCCCTTCGATCCCATCGTGCCCCACGAAACGAGTTCGCGGTGGAGCTTGTAGGCGAAGCGCGAGAGCACGAGCCGCGAGGCCTGGACATGTCCGATCGAGGCCGAGACGTTGCCGTTCATCGGGTACATCGAACCCTGGCAGCCCGCGCACCAGAACATCTCGTCGAGCGGCAAATTGGCGGTCGATGCCGCGCAATCCGCAGCGCAAGCGGCAAGCGCCAGCGGGTTGGCGAAGAGCACCGCTTCGGGGTTGATGATCGCGGTGAGCTCGCTGTCCTGCCACAGCGGATCGATCTCGGAGATGTAGAGGATGTCGATCGAACCGGGCTCGAGGCACAGGAAATCGGCGACGATCTCCATCCAGTAGATCAGCGGATAGGCATACCAGTGGACATGCCAGCTCGAATAATACTGGCTTGCGCCCCCCACCGCCGAAGGACCCGAGATCGAGCGGAAGCCAATATCAAAGCCGGGATCGAGTTTCATCCCGCCGAGGTTGACGAAGCACCAAGGCTTCATACTGACATCGGCGAGCCGGACCGGCTCCCAGAACCCCATCGCGATGCCGGGCCGAAGCCCGCACAGGCACACCGGTAGGTCCGGATTGTCGGGATCGGGGCGATTGCTCGGCCAGATTTCGAGCCCGCCGACCGATATCGGGAACAGGCACGACCAGCAGATGTCGGTGATCGGGTTGACGAATTGCCCGGTGCACTTGCCCGGACCGGCATCGGCCGAAGCCGGTGATGCGAATACCAGCGATAGCATCGCCGTGAACAGCACCAGGAAGGCGCGGATGCTGCTCATGGCTGTGCCTTCCGGGGCGGCAGCGCGATCTCGCTCACTTCGAGCATCCGGCCGTTCTGGCGCACGCGCGCAGGCGTCGCCCGAATTCCGAATTTGTCGGTGAGCTTGCCGCCCTGGTCGAAATAGAACCTTCGCTGGCGGGCCTTCATCAGCTCGAGCGGCGCACCCTTGACGAGGATCAGCTTGGCATTGACTTCTTGCCTCAGCGACCAGGCGACCTGCGCCGGATCGTCGCCGTCGAGAAACAGGAGGTCGCCGCGCAGCTTGACGCTGTCGAGCGGATTGACCCGGGTTCCGGCGGCATGGATCAGCTCGCCTTTTGCGCCCCGGATATCGGCAGCAAGCGTAATTGTCGGATCGAAGGCCCATTGGCGGCTTGCGCTTGCGCGGATCACGCCGGCAACCGGATCAGGCCGGTTGACGCGGGCGATCGTACGACGCTTGAGTTCCTCGTTGAGCCGCGCGGTCTCGCCCGACTTTTCCATCTGCGCGAGGCGAGCATGGATCTGTTCGAGCAGATCGCGCTCGATCACGGGGAAGACTGCGCCGCGCTGGCCATAGTCTCGCGCCTGCAGGCTGGCCGGGAGCGCAGCGAGGAGAAGCGCGCCAAGCGGAAAGAGGGAGCGCATCACAGGATCGCCCTCCCGCTGCCAAGGATTTGTCCGCGGCACACGAAGCCGATTGCGCCATAGCGGCTGTCGAGCCCGCGGGGATGGCTGGTGCCGGTGTAGTAGCAGCCCTCGGGGATGACGCCTTTAGGCCCCCGCGTGAGCGGGACACCGAGACGGGTGACCTCGAGCAGGCTCGCGACCTGCTTCCCGTTGATGAAGACCGCATCGCCCTCGTGGCGCACGACATCGCCCGGCATGCCAAGCACGCGCTTGCCGAACATCTGCGGTCCTTTTCCGAAATGCCTTTCGACCAGCTCGCTTTGCGGCGGCTCAAAGAAGATCAGGCTGCCGCGTTCGATCGGCGCGTGCTTGTCGAGCCAGAACGCCCAGTTGGACAGGCTCGGGCTCGCATTGATGAGGAACGCGTGGTCCTTGCTGAAGGCATCGAGCGGCGCCCAGGCAAGCGGCAGCAGGACCAGCCCCGAGAGCAGCAGCGGACGGCGGATCGAGCGGGTCAGGCTCATGGCTGCTTCTCCCCGGCGAGCTTGTCCGCAATGCGCTGCTCGAGTTCGGAGGTTGCGTCTTCGGCAGCGCCCGCGAGCACGGCCTCGGCAACCAGCACCACGCGGCCGTCATGGCCCATGTCGGCGACGGCGCTTTCGGCGGCTTTGAGGTATGCAAGGCTCGCCGCCTGAACGACCGCCGGATCGGCATCGGCGCGCGCGGCTTCCTCGACGAATGTCCCGATGGTCTCGGCAAGCCGGACCGTGACGATCCGCTGCTCCGGGGAGCTGGTGACCTGCTGCGTGATCCACGCACCCCACAGGAGCGCGGCAACGAGCAAGGCTAGAGCGAGGAGTTTCGGGCCCAGCTGGCTAAGCGGGAGGTTCAGTCTATCCATGGCGGGGAGATCCTTCGGCGAGGCGGCGATCGAGGCGGCGCAGGAAAGCCGGCAATCGCAGCAGGGCGAGGCCGCCGGCTGCGATGAGGAATGCGATCTGGAGGTCTTGGGCAAAGAAGCGGCGCGCGACCGGTTCAGCGGTGCGGTAATGGTCGGCAAGATTGCCGAGCTGCGCGAACAGCGCCGTGAGATCCCAGCCTGCTACAGCCAGGAACACGAACAGCGGCAGGCCGAGGACCAGCAGCAGCGTGCTCGCCGCGAAGCTTGCCGTTTCGATCAGCACCAGGCAGGTGCCCTGGAACAGCGCCAGCCAGTCGATCACACGGTGCTTGTCGCGGGCTTGTCTGACTGACGGAAGCGGCACGCGATCTACGAGCGTGGTGGTCTCGAGCACCATCACATGCCTCCTTCCACGCCCGCGACCAGCGCGACTGCGCGCTCCAGCGGCATGCCGTTTTCGACATGGCGGTGGATCGCGGCATAGGTGTCAGGATCGGAGGAGAAGATGGTTGCCGAGAGTGGGTCGAGCACCAGGCGTCCAACGGCTTCCATCTCGGGACCTTTGAGGTAGATCTCGCTGTACTCGGTGCCCGAGCGCTTGAGGCTGCGGATCAGCGTCTCGGTCCGGTCGTCCATGTCGAGCCGGGCCTCCTTGCGGAAATCGGCAATGGTCTCGGGCTTCTGCTGGAGCACCAGCATCCAGTCGCTGTTTTCGAGCGCGGCCCGCGCGCCGTCGGATTTGTAGTAATCGTTCAAGGACTGGGTGGCAGTGGCGAGCGCACCCCCGTACTTGCGCGCGGTGCGAGCATAGGTCTCGACGAACTCGCCCATCGAACCACCCTTGAGCATGGCCCAGGCTTCATCGATCAAAAGCAGCTTTTTGGTGGACCGCGAGCTGCGCGTCATCGCCTGGCCGGTCATGAACATGATCGCCGAGAGGACAACGCTTCGCAGTTCCTCGCGGGACGCAAGGTCGCTCATCTCAAAGACGGTGAAATCGTCTTCGAGCGCGAAACTCGCCTTGCCGGAGAAAAACCCGGCATAGCTGCCGCCGCGGCAGAAAGGCGCGATCGCGGTCGCCAAATCCCTGCCCGCCTCGTTTTCGCTTTGATGGAGGGCATGCGCGACATCGTCGATCGCGCCGCCGCTGCCGAGCGCTTCCCAGACCTGCGTCACCGCGCGGTCGATGAGGCCGCGCTCGGTGTCCGAGGGCGCGGCGCTTGGCCGCGCCATCTGGCTGACGATCGCCTTGATCATCGCAAAGCAGTCGAGCCGGTAGTCCTCGTCCTCATGCGCGCGGGCATCGTCGACCATCGAGAAGGGATTCAAGGAGAAGCCCGAGGCGAGGGTGAACTCGACGAAGCGCCCGCCCTGCAGCTTTACCGAATGCTCGAAACTGCGTCCGTCATCGATCACCACGACCTTGGCGCCCGCGCCGCGCAGCGCGGCGCACAGCTCCTGCAGCAGCACCGACTTGCCCGAGCCCGACTTCCCGCAGATCGCGATGTTGTGGTTGCCCGCCGCGTTCTCGAAGGGTGACCAGAAGAAGGGCTGGCCGCGCCGGCCGAGAAGCAGCAGGTGCGGGATAGTGCCGCCGAGATACTCGCCCTGCAGCGGGGCGATATGGGCCGCGGTGGTCGAGAGCATGGTCCGAAAGCGTTTGAGCCGCGCAAGGTCGTGGACCAGACCATCGGCGAGGCTCAACGGGAACGCCGCGACGAGGCCCTGGAGCTGGAGGAAGCGCTCGTCGGCAAGGTCCCATCCGGCCGCCTTGTAGATCGCCTTGACCGTGCGCTCATGCGCATCGCCTTCGCCAAGCGGCGAGATCGTGGTGAGACCATAGAACAGCTTGACCAGCTTCTTGCCCGCCTGGAGCTCGGCCTGGACGTGTTTCCATTCTGCCGACTGCTCGGACAGTTTGGGCAGGAAACGTGCGCTCTTCGTTTCCGACAGGCTGGTGGTGCGCATGAACTTGTAGCCTGCGCGCGCCGAGGCGGCTTCCTGGTCGGGATAATGCAGGCACAGCATGGTCGCAGCCGGGCAGGGAAAGCGCAGTTTGTCGGTGAACATGTCGCCGATGAGCCGCGCGCATTCCCACGGTGCCCAGCGCTCAGGGGTAGAGCGCACGCCGTAATGGCGCACATCGAAGCGGTCGGGATAGCATTCACCTACCTGCGGCACGCCATCTCGCGAGCGCCCGGTCTCGCGGAAGCGCTCGGTGCGCAAGATCAGCCGGTCGTCCTCGACTTCGAGTTCGATGTCGCGGCGGATCGCTTGCGCGTCGAGCGTGTCCTCGCGGTTCCAGTGCGTGAGATCGGGTTCGCGCGCGGTGGTCGGCGAGGTGAGCTCGTCGACCAATGCGAGGAGGCCTGCGGGCTCGAGCCTGTTCGATGCAAGGCCGAGCGAGTTCAGCATCCCCGACATCCCGTCGCGGCATTCGGTGAGTTCTGCATCGGTGACGCTTCCGGGCACCGGAACGCCGAGCGAGAGCACCAGACGCACATGGCGCGCATGGAACGGCGCGTGTGCCGAGCCCGACTTCCAGACGAGATCGTAGAGCCGGTTGGTGCGGGCTTTCGCAATCGCTTCGTAGATCCCGCCCTGCTCGTAGCGCGGTGCGAACCACGGGCCGACGATGGCGCCGATGCGCGGGGACGCGAAGTTCAGCACTTGGAGGCACGCGCCTTGCGGCAGGCTCTCGGAAAAGAACTGGCCGAGGATCTCACCTGTCCGCTCGTCGGCGCCGATGAGCGGGGTGACTTCGAGAATGAAGCCCTTCGAGTGCGCGTTGCGGTAGAGCCCCGGGCCCTCGTCATAGACTCGGTACGGAAGCCAGTCCGACAGCATGTCGAGCGCGAAACGCGGCTGCGCATGGTCGCCCCTTTTCGCATCGCCGAACAGGCCAGCAAGGAGCGCGTCGCGCGCAGAGGATAGCGAGAGGTTCACTTGGGCTCTCCTTCGGGCAGAACGGGGTGGGGCACCTGGCCGGGGGAGGGGGGACGACCAGGTGCCCCGGGGTCCGGCGCTTTGGCGCCGGGCAGCTCCGTCAGATCCTGCGAGGGGATGACCAGGACATCGGGAGGCTGCTGGGGGGAGGGATTGGGATGCTGGAAAGGAATTGCTTCTGCGGCGGCGGGCGGGGCGACTTCTGCTTCAGCCGGACGCGCCAGTGCGCGAAGCACGTCGCCGGTCGAACGCGGCGCGCGCCAGCGCTCGGCAGCGCGATCGGGCAGCACGACATGAACAACCCGGGCCTCGTGGATGCGGCCCGCCCCGTCGCGGTAGCCCGCAACAACGATCCGCAATCCGCGATCACCGGCCCTGTGCGCTCCCGCAGAGGCATGACCGGACCGTTCTGCCTGTGAAACGCGGGTCGCGGCATCGTCGATCATCGAGGTCGGCGCGCAGCTTCCCTCCGGTGCCCGGCAGGAAAAGTCGCCCTTGACGTTGCCGCCAAGCGTCGCACAGCCGGCGATCATCAACGCGAGAATTGCCGTCGCTCCGACACGGGTCGCACCGCCGCTCATTGCTTCGATCCGGTCTTGGCATTGGCAAAGGCGCGCAGTGTCTTTGCATCACGGTAGCCGTGCAGCACCGCACCGTCGCGCGCCCGGACGATTACCGGGGTTCCGGCAAAGCCGTTGGCCTGTGCAAAGGCTTCGTTGGCATCGAGCGCAGCTGACTTTTTGCAGGTTGCGCGCGGTTCGAGGTGCTTGCCGGTGTATGCGGCATGGAGCGCCTCGACCGGGTCGGCGGCGCACAGCACCGCCTCGGACAAGCGGCGGCTCGACGCGCCGAAGATCGAGATCGGCCGTTCCTCGACAAGAACGCCTGCCTTTTCGAGTTCGCCGGTGAGCCGCTTGCAGTAGCCGCACTGGAAATCCGAGAAGACAACCAGCTTCAGCCCCTTGGGATTGCCCCACAGGATCGCGCCTTCCTTGGGAAGGGCTTTAAGATCGACATGCGTCGCGACCTGCCTGTCGCGGGTTTCGGCAACGTCATGGCGCCCTCCAGTGTCCTCGCCGGCGTGGCGGGCTGCGCCGGCGGCGAGCAGGTCGGGGTTGAGTTCGAGCAGGCGCGCGGCAGTCACGTCGCGCCGCTCCTCCATGTCGTAGAGCCGCCCGACGAAGAGGTAGCGTGCCGCTTCGTCGATGTAGAATAGCGTCTCTCCCGAGACGACCTCGCACCATGGCGCGAATGTCGTGCAATCGAGCGCGTCGATCGGCGTTCTGGGCAGACGAAGCTTGAGCGCTTGAACCACATCTCGCGTGATCGCGGCCTGCGCGGGCATGGCGGTTACGATCGCGACGCCGCTTGTGAGGAGGGCTGCTGCGCTGGCGGCAGCGAGCGATATGTGCGCGGCGCGCGCCTTGAGGCCGGGCCGCTGGTTCGAATAGTTCATTGCGGTGTGCTCCTGACATGGACGCCGTCGAGAAAGACGATCTCGACTGCGATGCCGGTCGGCATCTCGACGACGGGTTGGTACTGTTCTGCGCGTTCGATGAGGTATTTGGCTGTAGTGTCGGCGGCTTCGCCCGCGCCCTGGCCGAGGCCGCCTGCGAGGATGTCGGTCGGCGAAAGCGCCTCGCGCCTGCCGTCGCTGCCGACAGGCTGCGCAAAGATGCCGTTGGCATTGGCCGAGAAGCCGCGCCCGAACCCGCCGACGATCCCGGCAAGCAGCGCCTGGCTGACAAGGCTGCCTTCGCGGCTGACGACATTGCCGCGCACGCCCGACTTGCCGGCAAAGGCGATGAACCCCTTGACCTCGCTCACCGCGAAGCGTCCGCCCGGTTGCGCGCAGGTCATGCGCACGAGCTTGACGTAAACCTTCTCGGCCGAGAGATCGCCGCGTGCCGCGCCGTTGACGAGGCAGCCGGTGAGATCGGTGGTGAGCAGCTTGTCGCCTTGCAGCACCGAGCGCGCCGGCCCGGTGATGCGCAGCACCACGGGCAGCGGATCGCTCTGACTGGTCACGCCCGTCGAGGCGTCGACCCCGACGATCACGGTGGCAGGTGCATAGCTGTTGGGCGGGAGATAATCGCGGCTTGCCTCGAGCAGCAGCGGCGGCGTGCTTTCGGTTGCCTTCGCTTTGGCTGCGCCCGGCTTTTCGGATGAGAAGCTCAGCAGGCTCGCCTTGGGTTCGCTGGGTGGCTCGAGCGGTCCGGGAGCGAAACCCGGAGTCCGCGGTTCTCCTGCGTCAACTGGCGTGACCGGGGGATTGGCGCGGACGGTTTCGAGTTCCGAGCGCAAGGCGGCGTTCTCCGCCGAGATCGCATCGATCGCAGCTTGCCCGTCGCTCAGCATCCGCGCGTTCTCGCCCCGCAGCGTTTCGAGCTCCTGCTCGATCGAGGCCTTGGGAAGCTGGCTTTCCTGCAGGTCTTTGATCGCGCGGCCCTGCGCATCGAGGCGGTTGCCGTAAGTGGCGACGAATTCGCGCTGCGAGAGATTGCGATTGACCAGCGCGCCGGTCTCGATCGTGGTCGCGCCCACGCCGTCGGCGCCGGCTTCATCCTCGCCGCCGAAGATGAACATCGAACCGGCGATGAGCGCCACGCCGCCGATCCCGGCAAGCAGCAGCTTCTGGCGCTGCGCGACCGTGCGGTTGAGGTTGCGCCGGGCTTCGCCGCGCGTCTCGTCCTTTGGCGCTGGCGCGGGCGTATCGCGTGTGTCGGGATCGGCCATTACTCGAGCCCTCCCTTGGTAAAGACAAGGAAGGCCTGAGTGCTCTCGCCAGGCTGAAGGCTGTCGCGGCCATAGGCAAAGGCCAGCGCCCCGGCCGGCGCCTCGCGCTCACCGGCAAGGTCGACGGGCGCCGAGCCAAGATTGCGTAGAGTAAAGGCTTGGCCGATCAGTTCGGCGCCTTCGTATTCCGCGACCTGCTGCACTTCGAGGCTGTCGGTGTGGCGTGGTCGCGAAAGTTCGGCACGGGCGCGGAAGCCCGGCAGGACCCCATCGCTGGCCATCGCTTCGATCAGCCGGATCGCGGCCTCGTCGCGCGTCACTGCTGCGCCTTCCCATTCACTCGCCTGGGATTTGGCGAGCGCGGGATTGGTGACGAAGAGCTGGCTCGCTTCCTCGCCTTCGACGCGGCAGGTGAACTTGTAGACATAGCCCGCGCTGCTCGTCGCGAAGAAGCTGACCCTGGCGCTCGCATATTGCAGCGGCACCGAGACATAGATGTCGCCGCGCACCGGCTCGTGGGTCACCTCGAAATCGTTGTAGGGAAAACCGCTCGCCATCTTCGAGACATTGGCGAAACCGTCCTCGATGAGGGCGATACGGGTCAGCGCGCCGCGCGCGAGCACGCAGTCGATCGCGGCGCCATCAGCGGCCTCGACGAACTGGTCGGCATGTGCCGGTGAAGCGTAGGCGGCCGTGGCGATTGCCAGCGCAACGCTGGTCAGCGCGGCGGGGAAGGGGCGGGATAGGAGTGTCATGGGTTCTCCTCCTCGTTTTCGGTTGGGAGCTGGCGGAAGCCGGTGAGGCCGAGACTGAGGCCGCGGCGGTTCCAGCTGAATTCGAAGCTGCGCTCTTGGCTTGCGATCACCTGCGCACCGACGAAGGTCTTGAGCGTGCCGGTGACGACAGCGGTGAGCGCCTGCGCGTCGACCTCCATCCGCGAGATGACGAAGGCCTGGCTGATGTCCGAACCGCGCTGCTCGTCGACGATCTTGACGAGCTCGGCCTTGAGGCTCCCGTGCGCTGACGGATCTGCCACCTTGAGGACCTGTTCCATCCAGTAGTCGAGGCTCTCGGGTGCGCGATTGAGCAGCATGAGCGCGGTGTCGCGGGTTACGAGTTCGAGGTAGTGCGCATCGGTACCGCCGCTCCCGAGCGTCAGGCGCTCGGTCGTGACAGGCACCAAAATGACGCTTTCCTCGCGCGTCGCCGCCGCGCCGACCGCCAGCAGGCTGGTAAGGCCCAGCACGGCTGACAGCGCGGCGAAGCGGTTGCGCTGTTTGAGGTGACGCTGCGCTTCCTCATAGGCGAATTCGTGTTTCACTTGGGTCCTCCCTCAGCCTGCGAGCAGGCGGCAGTGGGAGGGCGGCGTGGCTTTCAGCCCGAGGAAGCTCCCCGGCAGATACCAGTAGGCAGCATGGACCAGTTTCGACCCTGCGCCTGATGCCTTCGCCTTTCGAAGGGCGAACCAGGTCATGACCGATAGGCCGGTGCCGATGATGATGTGCTGCGAAAGGATGCCCCACGCGAACGGGACGAGCAGCCCCGCAAACTCGTCGATGGTCCAGAAGCCGATGACCTCCGGGTCGTCGAGCCGCCGTGGAACGAGGTATCTGTCGGCCATGCCGCCCTCCCGTCGTTAGACCGCGATCAAATGGTTGCGGTCACGACCGAGGTGACGATCGGCACGCCTGTGCCGACGCCAATTCCGACACCGACCGGGACCGCGACCTGCCCAAGGGCGAAGCGGCCCGAGGCGAGCGCGATCAAACCGCCGGCAAGGCTGAGGACGGTGATGATCTTGCCGCCCGAACCTTCGAGGAAGTCAGTGAACTTCTGCAGCGCCGGATCAAAGGTCGTGTCGGCACCGGCATAGGCGGCACCGGCGCAGGCGAGCGCAATCGCGGCCGGAAGAATATAGTCGCGGGCACGAATGCCTTTGACGGATTGGCGGGGAAGGGTGATTGCCTTGGTCATCGAGGAACTCCGTTTCGAACATTGGCAGCGATGCGTTCGCTGTATGTTCTTTCCTCGATTGGAAGGCGGGGTGTAGGAAAACGGAAACTGCCGCACGCGGCATTCCGACCAAGAGAAATCGTCGATTCTGGGCAATCTGACCAGGCTTTGCGCGACCGGTGCAGACATTGCGGCCAAGAATACCGATCATTGCGCCACCCATACCGAAGTCTGAGATCGAGGGACCGGAATCTGCGCGAATCAAATCGTGTGACGATGAGCCAGTTTCCTACGTGTTCCTTATTTGTTCTTTTTCCTTTCCTACAGTTTGACGCGTCGCCTAGCCTGTTGGTGATTCGCTGAAGATCACCGGAAGCAGGAACAATGGCGCGAAACACAAACGACAAATGGGAAGAACTATCGCGAGGAGTCGCCGCTTTCCTCGACCATGCCGTGGACGAAAGTGGCAAGTCCCGGCGGACGATTGCCGCACAGACGAATATCAACAAGGACGCGCTCCGACGCATCCTCGCCGGGACAAGGTCAGCCACACTGCCAGAGGCGCTGGCCATCCTTGACGCGAGCGGACACGCGCCGCGCACCTCCCTGATGCTGGCACTCGCGGGGTACTCGCGGCGTAGCAAGGATTGGCAGAATAGCGGCGTGCTGGAATTTCTTGAAACCTTCATAAGCGAGTTGCCGTCTGCTTTGGATCAAGCGCTGGGCGAAAGGCTGCTCGATGTGAGACCGCGCTGGGCAAAGGGGACCGCGCACCGCACCGCCGGTCTCCTGTCGGATCACCTCGCGCAACTGGAGCGGCAGGATGAACAAAGCTTCGCTCTCTGAAATGACGACTGGTCTCGAAACGGACGCGGAAGCCGTTCCTGTCGAGCCACCGCCAGACCGGCTCATTCGTCTTCCCGAGGTCATGGCGCGCGTGGGCCTGCGCCGAACGGCAATCTATCAGCGGATGCGCGAAGGCCGTTTTCCAAAGTCGCGTTCGCTCGGTCCCCGTTGCACGGTATGGGTCGAAGCCGAGATCGATGACTGGATCGGTTCTGTTGTCGAACGCACCGACGAGATATGTCAGAACACGCCCCGAATTTCGAGATGATCATGGTTTGCGTCCCGTCACCGCTCGAATAAACGCGCGCTTCCCGCTAGCCGGCAAGCACTTCGATTATCCGGCATTCGCCAACCGCTCCGTGCTGGCAGTCGTCGACCATGTGGCGCAGTTCGGTTCGCAGTTTTCGCAAGTCACCAAGCTTCCGATCCACTTCGCGTAGGTGGAGGCTGGCAATAGAGTCCACGGCTTCGCACGATTGCGATGGATCATCCGACAAAGAAAGCAATTGGCGCACCTCCGCCATGGTGAAGCCAAGGTCGCGTGCGCGGCGGATAAACCGCAATCTGGCCAATTCGGTCGGGCCATAGTCCCGGTAGTTGCCGGCGGTCCGTGGTGGTTCCTCCAGCAATCCCGTACGTTCGTAGTAGCGGATCGTTTCGGCGGTCGTGCCGGTCTTCCGCGCCAGGGCACCAATCTTCATGGAGTTCTCGCAATGCTTGACCTTGTAGCCACTACAAGGTGCATAAGGCGATTCGAAGATGCAAGCAGAACGGTGAAATCCTGTGGCGAAGAAGGACATTGTCGAACTTATCGAAGCTGAGCGGCGCGTTTTCCGTGCCGCCAGGCAGTCTGGTAACCGGGCTTTGGCGTGGACCGCGCTCGAGCGGGAACACATTCTGGGCCAAGGCTTCTTCGGGCCGCATCTTCGCTCGCATATGGCGATGCTGGGCTATGCGGTTGAAACCCGCGATGGCCGGGAAATTCTGGGGCAGGTCATGCGTCTTGCGCTCGCCCCTCTTGGCAATCTCACCGGACGGCTCCCCTGGGGGAATACCGGACGCGCAAACGTGAGCGCATTCGCGCCAATGCCTTACCCGGACGACCTCGCGGAGATCCTTACGATCTCTTCGGACGAGGCTCGTTAGCACGCGCCATGGCAATTCTATCCAATGAACAGGTTGAACGCCTCTACGACAAGAACGCGGGAATCTATGACCGATTGGTGTCGGGGTTTCGGTGGGCCGGTCTTGGTCGTTGGCGACGCGATCTGGTTGACCGGCTTGAACTCAAGGCCGGCGACCATGTGGTCGATCTGTGTGCTGGCACCGGCGCAAACCTCGCGTTTCTGCTTGAGAGCGTAGGACCAAGCGGCAAGGTGACGCTGGTTGATCTTTCGCAAGGCATGCTCGACCAAGCCCGTCGACGAGCGAAGCGCCTGCGAGCAAGCAATGTCGAATTTGTGCAGTCAGACGTAGCCGCCTTCCGCTTTCCGAGCGAGACCCGCGCAGTCATCAGCACCTTTGGACTGGAAATGCCACCTGATTACGCTGGGCTCATCGAGCGCGCCTCGGCTGCTCTCCCGACGGGTGGCCGGATGGCCCTGCTTGGCCTGAAACACCCCGAGCGCTGGCCGCGATGGCTGATTGAAATCGGAATATTCGCTACGAAACCGTTCGGCGTCTCGCGCGATACGAAGAATTCCGCCCGTGGCTACCAGCCCGCCGAGAGCTGAACGAACTCCATTTCCGCGAGTTTCTGGCAGGATGCGCTTACGAATTCGTCGGTGCCAAATCGTAATGCGGCGGAAGCCGCAGTTGCGTGACTGCTTTTGTCTAGCTTCATGCGGGTTCCCCTGTTGAGTTCGAGCCCAAATACACCACATCCGCTTGCGCTGGTCAGTCGATTTTAACCGTGCGCAGATAGGGGCGCAGCGTTGTGAAACCTTGCGGGAAGCGCGCTTTCGCTTCTTTATCGGAAACAGACGGTGGAATGATGACGTCATCCCCACTCTGCCAATTGACCGGGGTTGCCACGCCTTTACTTTCGGTGAGCTGGACTGAATCGAGCAATCGAAGCACTTCTTCGAAATTGCGTCCGCTGCTCATCGGATAAAGTAGCATCGCACGGATTTTTTTGTCCGGGCCAACGATATAGACGGCGCGAACGGTAGCATTGTCGGCTGCGGTTCTTTGCTCCGCACTGCCAGTCTCCTCGGCGGGCAACATATTGTAGAGTTTGGCCACCTTCAGGTCGCTGTCGCCGACCACCGGGTAATCGACTTTATTGCCGCTGACCGCGCCTCGATATCGGGTAGCCAGTCGCGATTGTCTTGGCTGCTGTCGACCGACAGGCCGAGAATCTTGGTGTCGCGTTTGGCAAATTCCTCGCCGAGACCGGCCATGTAACCCAGCTCGGTCGTACAAACCGGGGTAAATGCCTTTGGATGAGAAAACAGGATAGCCCAATTGTCGCCCATCCAATCATGGAAGGTGATGGTGCCTTGGGTCGTTTCCGCTGTGAAATCGGGGGCTGTCGAGCCAATGGAGAGGGTCATGTGCATAATCCTATTTGTCGTGAGGGGAGGTGTCCGCCGTCCTCATATTTTGGCGGGTGTGTGGCCTGCGGCACGTCGAATGTCGACGCAATCGATTGCGTGAGTCTCGACCTCACCTGCATTTAGTGGGGCGGAAATGCTCACTGGCGCTCCCGCCTCCTACAAGATTGCGCGATCATCGGCCGGCGTAGATACTCAGAAGCGCACGCTAGCGCCTGCTACGAAGCGCCGGGGAGCCCCCGGTCTCAAACCCGAAGGCCGACGCGCTACAGCATAAGCATTGTCGAACAGATTATCCACTCTGGCACACAAAGAGAGACCTTCCGTCAGCGCAAACCGGCCGGCGAGATCAAAGACAATCCTTTCGTCAATACGCTCATCGGGCGAAATATCCCCGCTACCTGCTTCGGTGCGTACTTGCGATGTGTAATTGGCGCTCACGAGCAAGGATGCCGGTCCAAATGCGAGCCCCGTTTCGGCATAGAATTGGTGGCGAGCGATGTAGGGGAGTGCGTCGCCCTGGGACACGGAACCGAAGAACGCACTCTCGAAACTGCTTTCGAATTGCGCGTCGGTGAGCGTGTAAACCACCGAGAAGGGAATTGAAATTTCCCTACCCACTTGATGCTCCGTCGAAGCTGCCAGCTCCAACCCCTTTACGGAGACGGCCCCAGCATTGAACTGGTCGCCAATATCCCCGACGCTACACCCCACGGATTGTGTGCAGTTTCCGAGCAGATTGGAATAGTCGGAATAAAACGCAATCGCGGAAGCTTGAATGGCGCCATTCCGAAAACGCCCACCAAATTCATAGTTCCAGCTTTTCTCGGCTCGCGCCTCCGGATTTCCTGGCCCGGGGGGAGAAAAACCGCGCGAAGCGCCTGCAATCAACAGCACGTCTCCCAGTGCATAGGTTGCACCGAGTGCGGGAAGCCATTCGTCAATGTTGGTCTTACGTATGCGCGAAGGTCCATCGAGACGAGCGGGGTCGGCTCGATCATAGTCCAGTCGGGTAAGGTCGATGCCTTCGTACCGAATGCCGGGTGTCAGAGTAAGCCCGCCGATCTCGATCCGGTCCTCCAGATAGAAAGCGATCGCCTTCGCCTTCGCCTCGCGATTGGCTTGAGCGCCCGGAGCCGTCTGCCGGACGAAAACGAGATCTCCATCCGTTTGCGTATAGAATTCCTCATTCTGCAACCGGTCTTCTTCATCCTCGTGATACCGGAGCGACGCAGCCAGGTTGTGCCTGACCTCGCCGGTCTCGAAAGGTCTTTCGAACGAAAGCTGGACGCCTTCGCTCCGATAGACGCGGTTGTTGTTGCGAATGCGAAGGGCACCTTCAGCGCACTCTGCGCCTCGCAGGATTGCGAGGCCTCTCTCGTTTGAGGAGGGAGCATCGAAAACGGGTTGGATGGCATCAAAGCTGCCATCACCATCGAAATCGATGTCCTGTAGCTTCGACCAACTTCGTGTGAAATCGTTGCGATATAGGGTAACCGCGAACTGCGTGTCGTCGGGCAACCGGAGGGTGCCGGTGAGCCGATATTGATCGTGCTCGCCCGTGAAAACGTCGCGTTGGCTGGCCGAATAGCGCCGGTACGGATCGCTCGCGAAATCCGCGTCGGCGAGGCCCAAATAGGTTTCGTTCGCCTCAAGTTCTGATCGACCATAGGCGAACTCGAGGCGCGCATCGACCGGCGAATCTGGGCTGGTGTGGACGGCGAAGCGGGCGCGATAGTCCTGACGTTGAAAACCGGTCTCAGCGCCGGGAAGCCCATCTATCGTCTTGAACCCGTCACTGCCTTGCTGATAGCTTTCCACCAGCGCCCCGAAATTGCCGGCGCTAGCGCCAATCCAGCCATGACCTTGATAATAGCCGCGAGAACCAAGCTGTCCGGAGGCTTCGCCAGCAAGGCTCTCGGTCGGTATCGGAGTCGATCGGAAATTGATGGCCCCGCCGATCGTGCGAGGACCATAGCGTACCGAGCCCGCGCCCTTGATCACTTCGACTGCATCCATTCGACCGATCGCAGGGAAGTAATACGCGGCCGGAGCGGCGTAGGGGGCAGGGGCAATAAGAACGCCATCTTCCATCAAGGTGATGTTGCTCGACCGTTCGACCGGCGCGCCGCGCAAGCCAATATTCGGGAATAGCCCGAAACTGTCCTCTTCCTGAATGTTGACCCCCGGCACCTGGCGCAGGACACGGTTGACGTCACCATGCTCGAATTCGCTCAGTTCCTCGCCATCGATTAGGTCCGCCGCACCGGCCACTTCATACGCATCGATGCGACCGCCAATCACGATAATCGATTCGCTTGGGTTTGCTATCCCGTCCTGCGATTGCCGCTCATCGGTCGGGTCTTTTTCATTGGCGTAAGCAGGGGCGGCCAGTGCAATTGCTATGAGCGAGGCGGTAGCGCGATACCTGTGAAGAATCCTTTCGAGACATTTACCAGCCTACTACTGCTATTGAGACGTATTCGCAATAGCAGTAGTAGGCTTTTATGCCCATATCGGGTTAGGGCGGCTCGCGGTGCATCGGTTCCGGACTGCAATACCGTCCGTGACCGGCGCGCGATGAGGGCTCAGGGTCTGCGAACGGTCGGGCAGGAACAGGCCAGCGAAAGCTTAATCACCGGCCGTGTCTTTCCCGTTGTTGGGTGCCGGGTGGGCAGGGATCAGCGCATCATCGCAGTCCGTAGCGAGGCAGGGCTCGAAAGTGGCATGTGCGATGCCGAAATCCTTTTCCAGCATCGCCCGCGCGCGTCGCTTGACTCCCTCGAATGCTGTTTGGGAGTAATCAACAAGAGTGAGATGGGCTTCGAGCGCCCGGTGATGTTCTCCCAGATTCCAGACATGGACGTGGTGAATATCCTGCACGCCGCCAAGCGCGCGCAGGTTTTCAACCATCTGATCAAATTCCACCTCGTCCGGCACTGCTCCCATCAGCAGACGAACGGTTCGCGGTAGGAGCGTCGCGCCCTGCCAGATGACATAGGCCGCGATGATGAGAGTGATGATGAGATCGGCGACGACGAGATCGTATAGAATGATTAGCACTCCGGCGACGATCACACCGATCGAGGCCAGCGCGTCCGAAACATTATGCAGGAAGGCAGCCTTCATGTTAATGCTGTCATGCGCGCCGCGATAGACAATGAATGCGGTGACGAGATCGATGACAAGTGCGATCCCGGCAACCCAGATCACGGTCCAGCCTTCGACCGGCTGCGGCGCGGCGAAACGGTTGATCGCCTCAACGATCAGATAGAATCCGATGATCAGCAAGGTCGTGAGATTGATGAGCGCGGCGACGACTTCTCCCTGGGCGTAGCCGAAGGTCATCAGCTTGTCCGCCGGCCGCCGGCCTATGCGCCGCGCAAACCATGCAAGACCAAGAGAGGCCGCATCGCTGAAGTTGTGCAATGCATCCGCGATAAGCGCCAGTGACCCCGAAAGGATGCCGCCGACGATCTGGGCAAGGGTCAGGAGGACATTGATCGCGACCGCGAGGATCAGCTGACGATCGCTAAGGTTTTCCTCGCCGTGACTGTGGCCAGTATGATCGTGCGAGTGCGCCATCACTTCTCTCCGCTATTTACGATTTCGTTGCCGGCGGTATCCGGATGCTGAAGGATCGCATCGGAATTATCGATTGCTCCGATCGCGGCGTTAAATCCGACTGCAATCATTCCGAACATCGCAAGCCCGGAGATGAAGGCCGCGAGTGCTGCCAAATTCAAACCTCCCAGTCTGCCCGGGATTTGCAGCAAAAAATGAACCGACCAGATAAGAAAGTATCCTGCGAGTAGAATTGCCAACCGCGCGTCGGTTGTTTCGCTCATGCCGTGGAGAAGCCAAAACCCGGCTACCGCTGCGGCAACAAAGGCGAGTGACAGAAAAACATGGATCGCCAGACGATCCATGCGTTTCATCGCGCTGTCGCGAAATCCGGCTGTTGTCTTTCGCCCCACCAGGAAAAAGGTGATTCCAACCCCTAGTGTTGCTGCGAAACCGGCGAAGACAGACACGGCTGCTGCTGCACCCAGAGCGATGCCACCAAACCCCAGCGCAATACCGCCTTGAAGCGCAATGGTCATCTTCGGCCCGCGTCTTCCCACGGCGTCGGACAGGGTTCCAACTGAGTCGCGATGCGAAGCCCAGCCTCCGATCAGCACCGCCAGAAGATAGAGAGTCCCGCCAGCGGGGAGCAGGGCTGCGTCTATGAAGTCACCCCTTGCTTGTCCAACTGCAGGACCGGTCAAAACAAGCGCAAGTGCGGCAAGGGCGCCAGAGTGGACGGCCGCCGCGAACCCATTTTCGTTCGGGGTAGGCCCGTGCTTTTCTTCCCAGACAACGCCAGCACCCAGGCCGAGGCTTGCCAGCATCGCCAAGGTCAGGATCGCCGACAAATCCTCAGTTACAAATATCTCGTGGACGAGGCTCATTCCCGTGTTTCGCCATGAACCGTTCCCGCTTCGTCGTGCTTGTCACTGTGCGCGTCGCGCAGGATATCGATCCCGCCGTAAAGAGCTATGCCAGCCACAGCGATGCCGACCACAAGGTCCGGCCAGTTCGCGCCTGTGATCATAACGATGACGCCAGCGATGATAATCCCGCCGTTCGAAATGAAGTCATTGAAGCTGAATGTGGTGGCGGCCCGCATGTTGACGTCCTTGTTCTGCATCTTTTGCAACAGGCGAAGGCAATAGAGGTTCACTATGCCCGCGACGGCAGCCATCGCGATCATCAGGATGCCACCCGGCTCAGAACCTTCAACAAACCGCCTGACGGCATCAGCAATCACTCCGCCGGCAAAGATCAAAAGCATGACGCCAGAAAAGCGCGCTGCGCCTCGCTTCCAGGAGCGCGGTCGACTCAGCGCAAGGAGACTGAGAGCGTAGACAAGCGCGTCCGACGAATTGTCGAGTCCGTTGGCCAGCAGCGCATTCGAGTCGCCAAAGTAGCCCATGACGAAAAACCCGACCGCAATCGCAACGTTAAGCCATAAGACGATCCATAATGTGCGGCGCTTGTCAGACGTATCCAGATTGAAGTTATCATCGCCGCTCATGCTTGCGTCTCCATTATCGCCTTTGCACCGCTCTTCTCTTTATACGCCAGAAGCCGGAGCGCGTTGGCGACCACGATCAATGTCGAACCTTCATGAACCGCGACAGCGGGGCCTATCCCGAGACCGAAAATAGTCGCCGGAATAAGCACAGCGACAATTCCGAGACTGACGATCATGTTCTGCCGGATGATCGAGCGGGTCTGCCGGCTCAGATCGACGGCGAAAGGCAGCCGGGCAAGATCATCAGCCATAAGGGCGACATCGGCTGTTTCCAATGCAACGTCCGAGCCTGCAGCGCCCATTGCTATCCCGACAGTGGCATTCGCCATGGCAGGAGCATCGTTAACCCCGTCTCCGACCATCGCAACCTTGTCCTGACCGGCAAGCTTGCGGATGGCCTCGACCTTGTCGTCGGGCATGAGATTACCCCAGGCCTCATCGAGGCCGACATCCTTTCCAACCGCATCGGCCACTCTTTGATCGTCGCCCGAGATCATGATCATTCGGGTGATCCCGAGGCCGCGCAGCGCTTCGAGCGTCGCCTTTGCTGCCGCCCGCGGCGTGTCGAGCAAACCGATCGCTCCAAGATCGCGCGTTTCCGAACGAACGCCCATTGTTGTCCGCCCACGCTCGCGCATGGCCTCGATTTCTCCCGACAGGCCCTCACTGAGCGAAGGAACGCCGTCTTGGCCAAACATTTCGAGCTTGCCGATCCACACCCGCTCCCCGCCAACAATTGCGGTGATGCCCTTGCCTGTGAAGCTTTCAAGATCGCGCGCTTTGGGTAGTGTCTCATCGCCGATCTGCTCGCGGCCATCCTTGACGATCGCCTGTGCCAGAGGATGATCGCTCAGGCTTTCGGCGGCGGACGCAATCGCAAGCAACTCTCGTTCCGCTACGCCGGGCGCTGCCACAACATCGGTAATCCGGGGCTCACCTTTTGTAAGCGTACCCGTCTTGTCGAACGCGATGGCCTTTAGCGCACCAAGATCTTCGAGCGGCGCTCCGCCTTTTACCAGAATACCGCTGCGTGCTGCTCTGGCTACTCCGGACAAGACCGCGCTCGGGGTGGCGATCGCCAAAGCGCAGGGGCTGGCAGCCACAAGCACCGCCATCGCCCGGTAAAAACTGTCGCGGAACGGCTCGTCGATGACAACCCAGGCGAAAAGGAGCAGGCCGGCCAGAGCGAGCACGGCGGGCACAAAAATTCGCTCAAAGCGCTGCGTGAAACGCTGGGTAGGAGATTGCTGAGCCTCGGCTTCGCTCACCATTTGGACGACCTTGGCGAGCGTCGTATCGCTCGATCGCCGGGTCACTTCCACTTCGAGCGCGCCCGATCCGTTGATCGTCCCTGCAAAGACGCGATTGTCATCCGCAAGATTGTCAGGATTGGCGCGCGCAGAAGCGATATTCGAAACCGCGCTCTTGTCGACCGGCACGCTTTCACCGGTCACCGGAGCCTGATTGATGGCACTGACGCCGTCCAGGATGAAACCATCGGCCGGAAGGCGTTCATTCGGACGCACTATGACCACGTCGCCAATCGCAAGCTTCTCGACCGGAACCTCAACGACGTCAGTTCCGCGCTTTACTCGTGCCGTTTCCGGCGCGAGCTCGGCGAGCGCCTCGATCGCCCTCTTGGCGCGGCCCATCGCGTAGTGTTCGAGCGCGTGGCCGAAACTGAACAGGAACAGCAGAAGCGCGCCTTCGGCCCATTCCCCAAGAAAGGCGGCGCCCGCAGCAGCGACAAGCATGAGGCTGTCGATTTCGAACCGGCGGAGGCGCAGATTGTCCCACGCCTCTCGGACGGTAAAGAATCCGCCAAAGAAATACGCTGCGAGATAGCACGCGAATGGCAGCCATCCGGGATGCCCAGACCATAGTTTCTCAATCCCGAACCCGGTCGCGAGAAATGCGCCCGAGGCGAGCGAGAAATAGAGTTCGGTGTTCGCGCCGAAGATTCCGCCATGACTGTGTCCGGCATGATCTTCATCATCGTGACTATGGTCTTTGGAAGAGTGCTCGGCGTTCCTGACGACATCGCCCGCCAGAACCGACACGCCGAGGTTCTTGAGCTCGCCCGCAATCCTAGGCTCATCGGTTAGCTGACGGTCGTATTCGGCGATGAACCTCCCGCTCGCATCAGCATTTGCTTCGAGGATACCGGGTTTGCTCGCCAGCAGGTCCGCGACCGTTTGGGCACGGCGGGTGGAATTGATGCCATCGGCTTGCCAGACAACGTGTCCGTAGCGTTCGGAGATTTCCGCTCCGGCCACATGGGCCAACTCCTTGATGCGGGGGACAGTCAGGCGATCGGCATCGTATGATATCGCTAGTCGGGCGGATGCATCTTTCTCGCCGGGCAATATCGTGACTTCGTGCACGCCGATCCGCGAGTTGAGCAAAGACTGCAAGCGAGCGATGCAATGGTCGGTTTCGCTGGGGATGTCGGGAAGGAGCGGTGAGACTTCGAGTTCGATGGTTCGTGTCATTGCCTATTGCATCCCATTGGAAATTGACCGCTCCCGGTGCCGCAGACCCGTAAGCTTGCAGGTTCGCGAAACCCGAATAGGGACTAGCGAAGCCCGCATATTGCGTAAAGAAAGCGTCAATGTGCGTCCTGACCTGCCGGCACTTTCAGCGAATTCGCTGGACAGCGGTGAAACGTGCGCGTGACACCGCGATAGTTGCGGGTTGTAAGTTTTTCGGCGGTGCGCTCTTCGATGGTAAGATGACGAACCCGCATCGGCCGTTCATGACCTTCAAATGGCATGTGCGCGTGGGTGTAAGCGATGGCATCGCCCTCGTCTCGCCAAATTCCGACGGCGGCGGGGGCACCGTCCGGAAGCTGCACTTCGGCATAATAGCCATCTGCGAAAAACACCCAGGCCGGTCCGCTATCACAAGACCGCGTTTCACCAAGGCTCCAGACACCGGCGATCGGAACAAGCGTGCTCTGATCCTGCGCCGATGCTGGAACACTTGAAAGTATCAGGGCGCCGGCAAGGGTCACTCTGAGCTGGCTAGTAATCATTGATACTCTCCATTCACGTAACCTCTTGCAGCTCTTGCCGTTCCTCGGGAGTGACGTTGCGGCGCAGGCGGTCCCACCAGCGTTGACGCCACGTCCGGTCATCCTTTCTGGTGGCGAAGACGAGCTTTAGGATCGCGGGAAGGACGAACAAGGTGAGCGCAGTGGCGGTGATCAGACCGCCAATGACCACCGTTGCCAGAGGCCGTTGAACCTCCGCTCCAGTGCCGGTCGCGATCGCCATGGGGACAAACCCGAGCGACGCGACCAGAGCCGTCATCAATACTGGACGCAAGCGCGCCAGTCCGCCTTCCACGATGGCCTCATCGAGCGCCATCCCCTTGTCCAGACGCTGGCGTATTGCAGTCACCATCACGAGACCGTTGAGGGTCGCCACGCCCGAGAGGGCGATGAACCCGACTGCCGCCGAAACCGAAAACGGCATTCCGCGCAGAGCCAGCGAGAAGATGCCGCCAGCGAGGGCGAGCGGGATCGCGCTGAAAACAGCCAGAGCGGGAACCCAGCCTCCGACTGCCATATAGAGCAACAGGAGTATAACCGCGAAAGCGATCGGGATAACGATCTGCAACCGTTCCTGCGCAGCCTGAAGGTTCTGGTACTGGCCGCCCCACTCGATGAAGGCTGCAGCGGGCAATTCGACCTGCGCCTCGACATTCGCCCTCGCTTCCTCAACGAAGGAGCCAAGATCGCGCTCGCGCACATTGGAGGAAACGATCACCAGCCTGCGTCCCTGTTCACGGCGGACTTCGGCAAGGCCATCCACAACCCGGAATTCGGCGACCGAGCGCAGCGGTATGGTCGCTCCGTTCGGAAGCAGCACCGGCAATGCACCAAGCTGATCGAAATCATCGCGTGTCGCATCCGAAAGCCGAACGACGACCTCGAACCTTCGATCGCCTTCAAAGACCAGCCCGGCAGGCCGCCCGCCCAAAGCAATTGCGACGGATTGAGCGACGTCTTCGACCTTCAGCCCATATCGAGCGATCGTTGGACGATCGAAGGCAATATCAAGCGTTGGGAAACCGGTGACCTGCTGGACTTTAACATCCGCAGCTCCCTCGACCTCGCGCAAAATCCCGGCGACCTCGTTCGCTGCCGAGGTCATGGCGGTCAGGTCGTCGCCGTAGATCTTGACCGCGACATCGCCGCGCACGCCAGCGATCAGTTCGTTGAAGCGAAGTTCGATTGGTTGGCTGAACTCATAGAGATTGCCAACCAGGCCTCCCAGAGCACTCTCCATTTCTGCCACCAGATCATCTTTCGAAAGATCCGGGTCAGGCCATTCATCGCGCGGCTTCAGGATCACATACGCATCGGAGGCGTTGGGCGGCATCGGGTCGCTGGCCACTTCCGCAGTACCGGTACGTGAGAATACAAGCTGCACTTGCGGAAATTCCTCCAATCGATCTTCTACTCGCCGCTGCATCGCCAGAGACCGCTCGAGAGATGTGGAAGGGATTCGCAATGATTGCACCGCGATATCGCGCTCGTCGAGCTGCGGTGTAAACTCGCTGCCAAGGAAACTGAACACCAGAGCAGCAACGGCAAAAATGCCGGCACCGGCCCCGATCACCGGCCAAGGGCGGGCGATGGCTTTGCGGACAAGAGGCCCATAGCGTTCCTTGGCGATCCGGATCGGTTTGACTTCCTTCTCCGTCAGTTTTTTGTTCAGCAGGATCGCGATCATCGCCGGGACGAAAGTCAGCGAGAGTACGAATGCCGACGCGAGCGCCAGCATGACCGTGATGGCCATCGGCGAGAACGTCTTGCCCTCGACTCCGGTGAAGGTCAGCAACGGTGCGAACACCAGAAGGATAATCGCCTGACCATAGACAGTCGGCTTGATCATCTCCTGCGCGGCAAGCCGCGTTTCCGTCAGCCGTTCGCCAAGTGTCAGGAGCCGGCCCTCATGCTCCTGTCTGGCCGCAAGACGTGCCACACTATTCTCGACGATAATCACGGCCCCATCGACGATCAGACCGAAGTCAAGCGCGCCCAGACTCATCAGATTGCCTGACACTCCGAGCCGGTTCATGCCGATCGATGCCATCAGCATCGAAAAAGGGATAACCAGAGCGGCGATAATTGCGGCCCGTATGTTGCCGAGCAAAAGGAACAGGATGGCTATGACCAGCAGCGCACCCTCGACGAGATTCTTCTCGACGGTCGCGATCGTTGCATCGACGAGAGACGAACGATTGTAGACGATTTCGGCTACCACACCTTGCGGCAGGGAGGCGCGGACTTCGTCAAGCCTCTCAGCGGCCTGGGCTGAAACAGTGCGGCTGTTTTCTCCTGCCCGCATGAGGACGGTACCAACCACAGCCTCGTCGCCATTCAGCGATGCAGCCCCGGTTCTGAGATCACCGCCAATGCTGACCGTTGCGACATCTCCCACGCGAATGGGAACGCCTCCACGTGTAGATATGACTGCTTGCTCGATGTCCTGGACACTGCCGAGCCGTGCATCGACACGAGCCAGCAGGGCTTCTCCTGATCGCTCGACGAAATTCGCGCCTTCGGCAAGGTTGGCGGCTTCCAGCGCATCGATCACCTCATCGAATGAAAGCCCGTAGCCTGTCATGCGAGCAGGATCGGGCTGTACGAGATATTGCTTTCGGAAACCCCCGATGGAATCGACACCGGCGACGCCATCGACCGACCGCATGAGTGGAGCGACCACCCAGTCCTGAATGGTACGCAGATAAGCAGCCTTAGCGACATCGCTATCCAGCCTGTCACCGCGTTCGGTAACGAAGCTTCCGTCGGACTGCCAACCGACCGCATTGCCCTTCGGTGCTTCCTTGCCCCCCGGATGCTCGAACTCGATCGTATACATGAGTACTTCGCCCAGACCGGTCGAGATAGGTCCCATTACCGGTTCTGCTCCTTCGGGCAGCGAAGCGGTGATCGGCGTCAGGCGCTCATTGACCTGCTGCCGCGCGAAATAGATGTCAGTACCTTCTTCGAAGATTGCAGTAACCTGGCTGAACCCGTTGCGCGAAATCGAACGGGTCATTTCCAGACCATCGATCCCGGCGAGACCGGTTTCCACCGGATAGGTTACCTGCGTTTCGACCTGGGAGGGGGAAAGGGCGGGCGCTTCGGTATTGATCTGCACCTGAACGTTCGTAATGTCGGGTACGGCGTCAATGGGAAGCCGAAGAAGGTTCATCACGCCATAGATGGCAACACCGATCGTCAAAACGACCATGGCCCAGCGAAAACGCACGGCCATGTCTAGGATCATGCCGATCAGGCCGTGGCGGTGCGAGTGCTCCGTTTCCTGCATGCGATCAGTGTCCATGTTCGGCTTCCTCTTTTTCGAGTTCGGCTTTGAGCAGGAAGGCATTCTCGGTTGCGATCCGCCAGTTCGCTTCGAGACCGGATTCGATCACCACGCGGCCTGCGGAACGTGCGCCGGTCACCACCGGACGGGTCTGGAAGCCGCGGCGCGTGCGCACGAAAACCACTTCCTGGCCGTCGAGTGACTGCACCGCGCTTTCGGGCACCGACATGCGGCCCGTGTCGACCTCGCCCGAAGGCCGGATGCGCGCTTGCAGGAAGGCACCTGGTTGAAGACCGGGGATGGACCGCGTGAGCGAAAGGACTGCCGTCGCGCTGCGGCTCTCAGGATCGAGCGATGGCGTGACGGAGCGGACCCGCGCTCCGATCTCGCGGTTTTCTGCAAGTTCCAGCGTGGCTTCATCGCCTGGCTGAATACGGCTCGCTTCTGCAGAGGGGAGCGCGACTTCGATCTGCATCGCATTAGGATTCACGATTTGGTAGAGTTCCTCTCCCGCATCGACAAACGAACCAAGGACAATAGGCGCCGCCGTTACCCGTCCTGCAAGAGGGCTGGTAACCGCCAAAGACCGACCGTCGCCACTCACGCCCGCTGCCGCAACCGCTGCCTGCGCGCGGGACAGTTCTGACTGGGCGACCTGGAGATTGGCGCGCACCGCTTCGAGATCCTGCCGCGCCGTAACATTGGCTTCGAAAAGCCGGCGTTCGCGCTCATAGGCGGCTGACAATTCGTTGACGCGCGCGCGCGCCGCGCTCAATTGCGATGCCAAAGCTGCCGCTTCCGCACTTTCGATACGCGCAATGGTTTCACCCTGCCGGACGTAATCACCCAGCGTTTTTTGAACGCTCCGCACCACGCCCGCCGCTCGCGCATCGATCCGCGCGCTGCCTGTGGGGCTAGCGGCGATTGTGGCTGGGAACACTAGCTCTACCGCCGAGCCCTCACCAACGGTCTCGACCATGATTTCGGAGCTTCGAATCTGCTCTTCGCCGAGTAGGACCAGTCCTTCCGGGAGATCGCTTTCTTCGGTTTCCTCTTCGCTGTGCGGTTCTGCGCCGTTGTCCGGCCACAGCATTACAGCAGCCGCAAAAACAAGAATGATCAGGCCGATCAGTACGGCCAAACGCTTACGGTTCATGGGTATTTTCCTCATTGGGCGCCAAGCCAGATCAACTGCGCCGCCAGGCGACCGCGATCTTCCTGGGCTTGGATCAAGGCTTCTCGGATTGCATCGCGGGCTTCGGCCGCAGCCAGAACCTCGATCAGCGGGAACCTGCCGTTGCGATACCCAATCCGGACGAGGCGCAAGGCTTCTTCCGCTTGAGGCAGGGAGGTTTGGGACAGAGTCTCTACACGAGCCTCGGCGGCGAGAAAGCGGCCGCGCGCCTGGGTTACTTCGAGTTCGAAATCCGCGCGGGCGACAGCCTCGCGTGCGGAGGCCGCGCGGAAGCGGGCCTCGGCAGCGGCGATGTTACCCTGATTGCGATTGCGGAAAGGAAGGGGAATCGAGACGCCCACTAGGAAGGCCTGATCCCTGCTTTCCTCGAACCGCCTGACACCGGCGGAGATGGCCGGATCGGGAACACCCAAAGAGCGCTCCCTGTCGATCGCAGCGTCCGCCGCCTCGCGTTCGGCACGCGCGACTTGGAGACGCAAAGCAGAAGGCGATGCAAGAAGCATCGCAGGAGGTTCGATCCCGGGAAACGCCGATGGCACGTCCGGGGGAGGGGACGTTTCACCCCAGAGCGCCACCAACGCGCTCCGCGCCGCTATCTCTGAAGCTCGCGCGGCTTCAAACTCCGCCTCGGCTTCAGCAAGGGCCGCTTCTGCACGAAGCGAGCGCAGCGGCGGCTCGCGGCCAACTTCGACAAGCAGGCCAGCTATACGCGCGAGTTCGCGATTGCGTTCGACTACGTCGCGGGCAAGTTCCAGTCGCGCAGCTGAAGCGACCGCCTCGATGTAGCGTTCGCGCACCATGCGACTCAGCTCAGCGACCGACAATTCTCCAGAAAGCATTGCCACGCGCGCCTCGGCCTCGGCCGAGCGAATGCGTGCGCCCCGCTTGCCGCCTAGCTCGAGGCGCTGACTCAAAGACAGCGTATATTCGGTTGCTTGCAGCCCTGAAAAGGCACCGCTTCCTGCGATGTTCTCCGCTTCAAAGGCAAGCTCAGGATTTGGCCGAAGCCGTGCCTGATCGATAAGCGCGCGTGCCGCGTCCGTTTCGGCCTGCGGCCCGATCAAACGCGGATTGTCTGATTGCACCTGCGCGCTTTCGTCCACCCCCGCACGCGCGAGAGCTTCGTCGAGCGTCAACACCGCGCGTTCTTGTGCACGCACCGCACCGGGCAGTACTGCGAGGCTCAGCCCTGCAAAAAGGGCGCCTCGCCAAATAATGGCAAACATGAATTGATTTTTCCTCTACTGACATGCCGAATGCGCGCCGACATTGCGGCGGCAATACTGGACGTCAGATTCGAGGAGGGGGCGTCAAAATCGCTTGCTGGACTGCAGTCAGGCCGACGGGTTCGAAGAAATGCTGTGCACCGGATGAACGCTCACCGGCCCCGATATCCGCATTGCCTGCAAATTGGACTCCATGATGGCAATGGCCGTGGGCGCAGATGCCATGCTGCTCATTCGGGCTGTCCGGCAAGTCTTGACCAGTCTCGCTACTTGCAGCTTTGACACTTGTAAGTTCGCCAATTTCAGGCCCGCATACCGCCGCGTCCACGCTTACGCTGAACACCAGGCCGAAGAGAATCAGCATGGCGAAAACCGGCTTCAAGGCAAGAAGGGGCATACGGAGGGTCATGACACTTTGGCCCCGCTAGCAGGACCAATCACATGGCACAAGTCGATATTCTCTTCGAATGCCGAAGCCGTCGCGCAGCTCAATGCATAAGAACGAACAAATGCGCTATTCATGTACCGACCTGGGTCGACACAAACGCCGTAATAGAAAGATATATTATCACACTGCATCGCGTTACCGGTCATTGTTTGATGCTCGGGTGTGATTAATCCAGAAACCAAGTAAAAGTGCGGATGCCATTGCAAATTGAGCGCCAATCACTTGGAACGTCGGATAAACTCCAAGCATACTTAGTCGCGGACCGCCGGCTATCGGTGCAATTCCGATCACACCCGCTTCCTGCAAGCCCGCGATCCCTTTGCCAATCAGGACAATCGCAAGCAGGGCGATGAGCACCGAACTGTAGGCAAAGAACTTTCCGATCGGCAGCGTCCGGCTGTAGCGCAGCAGCAGCCAGGCGATGACGACAAGGAGCAAACCGGCCGTGGCAGCGCCCGCCAGCAGATAGCCCGTACTTCCCTGAGCGGACAGCGCAGCGTAAAAAAGGATGGTTTCGAAGACCTCTCTATAGACGACAAGGAATACGATCCCGAACAGGAACCAGAGCGATCCGCGCGAAAGCGCCTTGCCAAGCTTGTCGCGGATATAGCGCTGCCAATTGTCTGCCTGTGATTTTCCGTGCATCCAGACGCCAACCGACAGAAGGACCAGCGCTGCAATCAGCGAACCGAATGCCTCGATCGATTCCCGGCCGGCACCGCTGATGTCGAGAAGATAGGTCGCCGCAAGCCAAGTAAACGCGCCTGCTACCAGCGCACCGGTCCACCCGCCATGGACAAATCGCAATGCCCGATCCTGTCCCGCCTTCCTCACGAAAGCGATCATGGCGATCACGATCAGCAATGCCTCCAGACCCTCGCGGAGGAGGATCGCGAAAGATGCCACAAAGGTTGACCATCCCGTCGCAGATTCCGGCGTAAGGACATTTTCAGCCTGTACGAGCAAACCCTCGATGGCCCGGATCCGTTCGCTTATCGCAGAGGTCGGCAGATCTGCGTCGATGGCTGCACGCAAGTCCATCATCCCGCTCTCGATACGCACCAGAAGATCCGGATTGCGTGTCGCCAATATCGGTTCGACGGGTTCGAACCCGTCCAAATATGCCGACAGTGCGAGCTCCTTGGCCCGGGAAATATTCCCGTTCGCGTGGGCGCGTTCAGCTTCTGCGAGCCGGGTACGTGTGATGCCAAGAGGCCCCGCTGCATCGGCGATCGCCGACGGGTTGGCCCGAAGATAGGCCATGAGCGCGTCCGCGCGCTCTTGCCCGATCTCTCCTGCCAGTTCGTCCGGCGTGATCTTCGTGAGAGCGGCAAGATCGGGAAAGCGTTTACGTAGTTCGGAATCTGACTTCCATAGACGCGCCCCTTCGTCCGCCGCCTCAAAGGCGACGGATCCCGAATAGAAGGCCAGGGCCCAACGATCGTCGGAGGAGAGCTGTGAGAAACCGGGCATGGCGGTGCCATCGATCCCTTGGTCGATAACCTGATAGAGACCCATAATGCTACGCTGGCGCGCGCGATCGACGTCGGTAAATGCGATCGGCGGTGGATCAAGGCCCGCAGACGCCGGCCCGCGACCGTTTCCTGACACCCCGTGGCAACTGGCACAAGTCTCCTGGTACAGCAGTCTTCCGCGCTCAAGATCGGGCGCCCTCGAAGGCGAGAGCGTGATCGGATAGATGGCTAGGAGATCCGCAGCGAGCTTTCTGGCTGCCGTGGCAACTTGATCAACGGGGGCCATCGAGAGGATATCGGCTTCAAGTTGCTTCGCGTTTGCCTCTAGCCGAACGCGACCGGGGCTTTCAGGCAATTCCGCAATACCCGATCGTACCGAACCGGCGAATTCGACCATTTCCTCATATTCGAGTTCGTTGACGACTTCGCCGTCCTCGACGGCAGCTGCATAATCTACCGCCATGTAATCGAGCAAGCGCCAGATCGTGTTGGGTTCTGCCGCCAACGCTTGCGCGCTGCCGAACGACAACAGAAGGGCCAGGCAAATGCCGGACAGGCGCGCCAAATATTTCATCATGCAATCTGCTGCGTCTTCATATCGCTGCGCGCATGGCGGATAATTTCGAGAGCCGAATGGAGGAACAAAAACGCAATCGCAGCGGCCACGATGATATCAGGCCATGCGCTTCCCAACCAATAAACCAAACCGGCTGCGACGATGACCGCGACATTGGCCAGGGCATCGTTGCGTGAAAATAGCCATATCGCGCGCGCTTGAGCATCGCCTCCTTTGCGAAAGCGAGCGAGCACAAAAACGGCGGCAAGGTTGATAAGCAGGGCGACAAACCCCACCCAGCCCATGATGCCGGCTTCCGGCTGCACCATATCGAACATGCGCCAGATCGCCGCGCCGATCACACTCACACCAAGCGCCGCCAGAAACAAACCTTGCGCGAGCGCCACCCGAGCACGCGTCGATGCCGTCCATCCGAGCGCAAGCAGTCCGATGAAGGTGATCGAGCCATCGCCAAGGAAGTCTAGCGCGTCGGCTTTGAGCGCCTGGCTCGCGGCTAAAAACCCGGCGGCCAGCTCGATCATGCCGAAGCCGACATTGAGGATAATCACGATCCAAAGCGCGCGGCGGTATTGCGGATCGTCAACCGCCCTCTCAGGGTCGCCGGTGCAACCACAGTCTTCCGAATCATCTAAACTCATGGTTTCTAAGCTTTACAATCTCCAGTTACTGGAGGATCAAGGACTTTCTGCGAACTTTTCGCAGAAAGTCTGACGGCCGATGTGCGATTGCGTCGCGGAGACACACACCCTGCGATGGCCATCATCGAGGATTAAAGAATGCAGATAGGAAAAATTGCCCGCGCGACCGGGACCAAAGTCAACACCGTTCGCTATTATGAAGAGATCGGTCTTCTGAAGCCCGCTCCGCGCTCCCAGTCGGGACGAAGGATTTACGCAGACGCCGATGTCGAACGGCTCGTATTCATCCGGCGGGCTCGGGGTTTGGGCTTTTCGGTGTCCGAAGTTCGCTCGCTGCTCGAAGTGTCGGACGCACCAAACCGGGATTGCAAGGACGCTGCGAATTTGGCACGAAATCATTTGCGCCGGGTGGAAGAGCAGATCGAACAGCTGCAGGCGATGAGACAGGAACTGATCGGCCTGGCACGGGCCTGCGATGGGGGCACTGCCACCGACTGCGGCATCATCGGCGGGCTTGCTAGAAAATCCGCCTAAAGATTGCCTCGGCAAAAGCGCAGAATCTACACTTTCGGCGCGGTGCCATCGTCGCGCTGCGTTTCTCCGGACCACCAGGTAACGAGAAGCAATGCCACTCCAAGGACTATTCCGACATCTGCGAGATTGAACGCCGGCCAGTGATAGCCGCCGACATAGAAGTCGAGAAAATCGGTGACCGCTCCGTCCGCCAGTCGGTCGGCAACGTTACCCAATGCACCGCCAATGATCGAACCTATCGCGGCGGATTCGAGGCGTACGGTACTGCGCCAGAGCCATCTGGCCAGAACGCCCACGACAAGAAGCGCGAACCCGGACAGCAAATAGGGCGCGATTGGATTGCCGGAACTCAGAAGGCCGAATGTAACACCGCGATTATATCCGAGCACCAGATTGAAGAATGGAAAAACATCTATCGTGCGGGCAGGGTCCATGACCACATTCACAATAAGCCATTTTGAAATGAGATCGCTCGCGAAGACTGCAACGGCGATCGAAAGACCAAGACTTCGGTACATATTGGTTCCTTGGATGATCGGCAGATATCTCTGATTCTCTGGACGATAGAAATCAGGTCTGGGCCCGGTACTCGTCGATCATGTCAATGCAGATAGGTCAACTGCACCGCCGATCACTGGCCTAGCCATTCAGGCATCCGAATGTCATCGGCACGTGATTCCAGCGCGGGAAAATATCTGTCTCCGCCATGCCTTGATGGGCAAGCAAAACATTTTCGCCGATGTCGCAAATTGCACCGGTTTCGCGTGGGGGCACACAAGGTGGATCGCGGACTCATACTGCGGCGGTGGGAATGTCAAGAAACGCAGTCCCTACCTTCCTACCAAACCCAAGGGCTATGATTTTTAGGATACTTTTTGCGGCTACGCGCATTTCAGAACATTCGCTGAACGGCATGGTGCGAATGAGGCGGGGCTCCTTGCGTCTGTGACTCTCTTTGCGGTTGTAGTGAGAAAGCATTGCCGTAGGGCATTCATGCTTCTGAAAAGGGAATATCGAAAATGAAAGCCTCTGACTTGTTTATCGCTGCATTAGAGGCTGAAGAGGTGGAATACATCTTTGCCGTTCCCGGCGAAGAAAACCTCGACCTGCTGGAATCCCTGCGCACGTCCTCAATCGAATTGGTATTGACGCGCCATGAGCAAGGTGCGGGCTTCATGGCGGCGACCTATGGCCGTCTGACCGGCAAGGCGGGGGTTTGCCTCGCAACTCTCGGGCCTGGTGCGACGAACCTGACAACTCCGGCAGCCTATGCCGCGCTCGGGGCCTTTCCGCTCATCATCATCACCGGGCAGAAACCGATAAAGACATCGAAACAGGCGCAGTTCCAAATTGTCGACGTTGTTTCGCTGTTTACGCCGCTATGCAAGGCTTCGACCCAGATCGTGAACGGCAATCGCATCCCCTCGCTCGTTCGCGAGGGTTTCCGCCTGGCGCAGGAAGAAAGACCGGGCGCTGTGCTGCTCGAGCTTCCGGAAGATATCGCTGAAGAGGAAACGATCGAACCGGTCATACCGCCGCATCACAGGCGTTATGCGGTCGCCGGAGATGCGGCGCTCGACGAAGCGGCCGAGCGGATCATCGCGGCTGAGCGGCCATTACTGCTGATCGGAGCCGGAGCAAACCGCCGCCGCGCTTCGAAGGCGTTGCGCAAATTCGTGGCCGATACCGGCTTTCCCTTCTTCGACACCCAGATGGGCAAGGGCGTGGTCGATGAAGATAACGAGCTCTATCTGGGCACCGCGGCGCTATCGTCGGGCGATTATGTTCACTGCGCGATCGAGAAGGCCGATCTGATCGTCAATATCGGTCACGACGTGGTGGAGAAGCCGCCCTTCTTCATGGAGCCGGGCGGGCAGACCGTCATCCATATCAATTACAAGGCGGCCGAAGTCGATCAGGTCTATTTCCCGCAGCTGGAGGTAATCGGTGACATTGCCGGTTCGGTCGAGCGGCTGGGAAACCGCCTGGATGGCAAGCTGCAGTGCGATCGCAGCTATTATACCGCCCTGCATCACGAGATTGCTTCGCACATTTCCGAAACCAGCGACGACGAACGTTTTCCGATGGTCCCCCAGCGCGTGGTTGCCGACGTACGCAGCGTAATGGCGCGCGATGATATCGTTGCGCTCGACAACGGTATCTACAAGATCTGGTTCGCCAGAAACTACATTGCGAATGAACCGGGCACCATCCTTCTCGACAATGCATTGGCGACGATGGGCGCGGGCCTTCCATCCGCCATGATGGCGGCGATGCTGTCGCCCGGGCGCAGAGTTCTCGCGGTATGCGGCGATGGCGGGTTCATGATGAACTCGCAGGAGCTGGAAACGGCCGTCAGGCTGGGCCTGAACCTCGTCGTACTCGTCCTGAACGATGCGGCATACGGCATGATCCGCTGGAAGCAGGACCAGCTCGGCTTTCCGGACTACGGCCTGACCTTTTCCAATCCCGACTTCGTCACCTACGCACAAAGCTATGGAGCGACCGGTCACCGGGTCGAACGGAGCGCAGATCTTGTGGCGGTCCTGAACGACGCATTCGAGGCGGGCGGCGTGCATATCGTCGATCTGCCCGTCGACTATTCCGAAAACAAGAAGGTGCTGATCGACGAACTCGGCGCGAAGGTGTGCGAGCTATGAAAACGATCGTTCACAATCCTTTCGACCGCTCGCCGATTGCAGAAGTACCGCTTGTTGACTGGGCTCAAATCGATGAATGGCTGAATGAAGCGCAGTTGCTCCACCGCGACCGCAGTTGCTGGCTTGCCGTGCACGAGCGTATCGCCATCCTCCGGCGGGCGGCGGATATCATGCGCGAACGAGCCGAAGAACTGGCTCTCCAGATCGTCAGGGAGGGCGGCAAGCCCTTGGTCGATGCGCGCGTGGAAGCCGGTCGCGCGATCAACAGCGTCGACTTGTGCGTTCAGGCGCTCAGCGATGGCGGCGGCCACGAGATCCCCATGGACCTGACAGACGCGGGTGCGGGACGGACGGCGTATACCTTCCGCGAACCGATCGGTCCTGTCGCGGCGATCTCGGCATTCAATCACCCCCTCAACCTGATCGTCCATCAGGTCGGACCGGCGGTAGCAGCCGGGTGCCCCGTTCTCATCAAGCCTGCGCTGGAAACGCCTCTGTCATGCCAGAGCTTCGTGAGCATTCTCCATGAAGCCGGCCTGCCCGAGGCCTGGTGCCGGTTCGCTCCGTGCAGCAACGATGTCGCCGAAAAAATGGCAACCGATCCGCGCACGGCGTTCTTCTCATTCATCGGTTCTGCGAAAATCGGCTGGATGCTTCGCTCGAAGCTGGCGCCGGGAACCCGCATTGCTCTCGAGAACGGCGGCGCGGCGCCGGTCATCGTGGACAGCGGCGTGGAGCGCGCAGCAGTGATCGCCTCGTTGCTCAAAGGCGGGTTCTATCATTCGGGTCAGGTCTGCGTTTCCGTGCAGCGCGTATTCGTCCCTGCTGCAGAATTGAAAGACTTCGCCAATGACCTGGGGCGAGCTGCCGAAAAGCTGGTCGTGGGCGATCCCGCCGATGCTGAAACCCAATGCGGCCCCTTGATCCGGACGGAGGAAGTCGACCGCGTCGAACGCTGGGTCGATGAAGCCATCGCAGCAGGCGGTACCCTGGTGTGCGGGGGAAGCCGTCTGAGTGACACTCTTTTCTCCCCGACCGTCATTGTCGATCCTCCCGAAAGTGCCAAGGTATCCCAGGAAGAAATCTTCGGCCCCGTGATCTGCGTGTATGGCTATGACGATATCGACCTGGCTATCGAGCAGGCCAATGCCCTGCCTTACGCCTTTCAGGCCGCTATATTCACCGATCGGCTGTCAATCGCCAATCATTGCATACAGTCTCTGGCGGGATCGGCTGTGATGGTGAACGACCATACGGCATTCCGCGTCGACTGGATGCCTTTTGCAGGGCTGCGCCGCTCCGGGCTTGGCGTCGGCGGGATCGCCTATACGATGGAGGATATGAGCCTTGAGAAAATGGCCGTCTGGAACTGGCCAGAGGATGGTTTTCGATCAGATCGATAGGAGCGTTCGATGATTGTCCCGCACACGGACTATTGAAAAAGCAGTTACTTATCGCTGCTACCCGATCTTCAACATCATGAAGACTGAGACGAGAGATGGCCGCGAATTCTTCATAAAGCGGGCAGACACTTGCATTAGGGCGGCTATCGCTGCGGAGACTGTGAAGAGCAATGAAGCGGGCCGGTGCCTGTGCCTCACGCCTCTCGGCGGACCCATACTTCTGTATTCCTGGGCTTCTGGGTAAGGCCTATTCAGATGCTAGCGCCTTCCATGAGGTGGCGAATGCCATTCTACAGCTTTCGTTCGGCATGACCGTGCCCGTTCGTCCATATCGATTTCATCCGGAAATGCGAGAGGAACATTATCCGGCGCCTCGCCGTTGCAATGGTACGCAAATATTCAGGTATTTAATAGAAATTGGAGACATATCATGGAAGCCAAGAATGTGATGACCTCGAATCCTGCATGCTGCAATCCTTCGACCAGGGTACGGGAGGCCGCTAATCTCATGGTGAAAAACGACTGCGGCGAAATTCCGGTTGTAGATGATTCCGGCACACTGGTCGGAGTGATTACCGATCGTGACATTGCTTGTCGCTGCGTCGCAGACGGCAAGTCTTCTGACACGTCGGTAGAAGACGTGATGACAAGCTCTCCGATTACTGTCACACCCGACACGAGTGTCGATGATTGTCGCAGCAAAATGGAGGACAACAAAGTTCGGCGGCTTCCTGTTGTGGACGAGAGTGGCAAATGTTGCGGCATCGTTTCACAAGCCGACATTGCTCGGCACGCGAACGAAAAAGAGACCGGCGATCTGGTGCGTGAGGTATCGGAACCCACCGAGGAAGCGTCAAAGTCAGGTTGCTGTTAGGCAAATTTGAGCAATAGGTTTGGGCTTCGGGTTTGCTGAAGCGAAAACATAAATCTGACCTTTGTCTTCAGCCTGATAACCGACTTGCACATCGTATGCGTTCGGACTATCCCAAACCGGTGACGTATATTCGTGCTCTTACTTTGATCTGCTTCAGCTTCGGCCTGTTTGTGCAGGACGCAGCACAGGCAGCTGTTCCGCAGATTGAAGTGGCCGGAACGACTGATTGCGCTGAAATGGTGCAAGGCATGCCCAATCACACAATGCCCGAGCAGGTGATGGCCGATAAGGACAATGCCGAGCAGCACGGGCCTTGCTGCGAGATGACACTCGATTGTCTCGTTGCGATGAATTGTTTTCCGCCCCTGGCGCTTACCGGCTCGGGACTGGCGCATACAGAACCGCTTTTTGTTGCGCCTCAGTACCTTTCCGCGAGTGCCAGCAGGCTCGAGAGCCAGCCGCTACCGCCGGAATCGCCACCTCCACAACGCCAGCTCACCATCTAGCATTTCCCGGGCGGTGCATCGCATCGCTTGCGAGCTTGACGGATAAACAGGCCCAGCGCCCGGTCGATTGACCGCGTGCGCCGTGGACCTTCCCGGTCAGCTTGCTTTGAAAGAGTGAGAATTATGGATTGGCGAATTGGCTGGGTGCCGTTTTCGGCCCTGCTCGCCGCGCAGACTGCACAAGCACAGTCTGTCGGATACGAGGAAGCACTTGCAGCGGTACGGGGCGAACAGCCCGTTCTGGAAGCTGGCGCGCTGCGTGTTCAATCACGGCGCGAAGCAGCAGAGGCGGCGGACGAGCTTCCCGATCCGCGTGTGCGTGCAGGGATCATGAACCTTCCTGTGACCGGACCTGCCGCGTTCGACCCAGACCGGCAACTCCCCACGCAGATCGCAATCGGTATCGAGCAGGAAATCCCCAATCTCGCCCGTCGACGGGCGAGGTTCGGCGTTGCCAGTTCGGAAGTGCGCCTCGCCGAGGCACGCCTTGGCATGGCCGAGCGTATTCTTCTCGCCGATGCGGGAACGGCCTGGGTCCGGCTCCATTATGCGCAAGCGCGGCTTCATCTTGCCCAAGGCGCGCTCGACGAACTGAGAGCATTCGTTCCGGTGGCCAACAGTGCTGTCGCTTCGGGGTCGGCCCGCCCGGCAGAGAGTCTGGCCATCCGGCGCGAGCTACTCGGAATTGAGGATGCGATTACCGCTATCGAAGCCGAGCGCGACGCGGCGCAAGCGCAGATTTCCCGATATGTACCGCTCGCAGATCCGGTTGCTCTGGGTGCCGCGCCATCGGCTGTCCTCGATCAGGAACGGCTGCGGTTCGAGCTCGAGAGCAATCCCGAAATCCTGCTGGCCGATGCCGAACGAGGCCGGGCCGAAGCCGGTGTCGCGCTCGCACGCGCCGAGAAACGACCCGATTTCGGCGTGAGCGCCACCTATGGTCGCCGCAACCCCGATTTCGGCGATGCGGTGTCGATCATGGGGTCCATTACACTACCGATCTTTACCGACCGGCGGCAGAATCCGCGCATTGCCGCAGCCGAATCCGAGGCCGCCGCCGCATCGGCCGAGCGCGAGGATCGCAGGCGCGCCTTGGTTGCCGGCTTCGAAGCCGATCTGGCCACTTGGCGCAGCACAGTGCGGCAATGGGAACGCGCGCGTGACGAGCTTCTCCCGCTGGCGCGCGACCGCGCCGACCTCGAGACAGCCAGCTTCGCGGCCGGGCGTGCCGATCTCGTCGATGTCATTGCGGCGAAATCCGCGCTCGCGCTGCTCGAACTGGAGATACTCGAGCGCGAACAGGCAGCTGTCGAGGCGGCGGTGAGGCTGCGACTCACCTACGGGGAGAGCAGGCCATGAACTCCGCGCTCGAACGATTCACACCGCGCCAGCGCATGTATGCGGCTGGGCTTGGCATTGCTCTGGTCAGTTTGTTGGCGGGCTATGGTTTGTCCACGCTCGGCGGCGAGAGCGGCGGCGGCGATGCAGCGACCGATACGGGCTGCGAGGACGTGCTCTACTGGTACGATCCGATGGTCCCTGATCAGCGCTTCGACGAGCCGGGCAAATCTCCTTTCATGGACATGCAGCTTGTTCCCAAATGTGCGGGCGGCGACGCGCAGGGCGCCGGGGGTGTGAGCATCGATTCGACGCTCGTCCAGAATTTCGGGATCCGGACTGCTGAAGCGGAATATGGCGTGCTGGAGCCCGAAATCAGCGTCACCGGCACGCTCGCTTATAACGGCAGCGAGATGGCGATCGTTCAGCCGCGCGCCGGCGGCTATGTTCAGCGGACCTACGGCCATGCACCGCAGGACCTGATTGCCAGAGGCGCTCCGATCGTCGACATTCTGGTGCCCGAATGGGGCGGCGCACAAAACGAGTATCTTGCTGTTGCCGCAACCGGCGACGAAGCGTTGACCCGGGCCGCTCGCGAGCGCCTGCGGCTGCTTGGCATGCCGGACTCGATGATCGCCTCGGTCGCCCGAAGCGGACGGCCGCAAACGATCATCACCGTCACTGCACCGCAATCGGGCGCGATCACGTCGCTCGGGGTAAGGCCGGGCATGACCGTGGCGGCGGGCCAATCGCTGGCCGAGATCAGCGGGTACAGTCCGATCTGGCTCGAGGCGGCGGTACCCGAGGCACTGGCTGGCAACGCGCGTGTCGGGCAGCCGGTGAGCGCCACTCTCACTGCCTTTCCCGGCGAACGGTTTGCCGGACGCATCATCGCCATTCTGCCGAGCGCGCAGGATGCGAGCCGCACGATCACCGTGCGGGCAGCGATGCCCAATCCGGGCCTGCGGCTCAAGCCTGGCATGTTTGCCCAAGTGATGCTCGCGCCTGAACGGCGCGAAGCGCTGCTGGTCCCTTCGGAAGCTGTCATTCGCACCGGCGAGCGGACCCTGGTGATGATCGCGCAGGAAGGCGGCGGCAATCGGCCCGCCGAAATCCGTATCGGCCGCGAAGCGAACGGACGGACCGAAGTCCTTGCCGGGCTGGCTGCAGGAGAGAGAGTGGTCACCTCGGGCCAGTTCCTGCTCGATTCCGAAGCCAGCCTTGCCGGCATCGACGTGCGTCCCGTCGATCAGGCACCATCCGGTGCGAGCGAAGACCGAGGATCGGACGATGCAGATGAGCCACAGACTTATCGCGCGACCGGGACGATCGAGCGCATAAACGCCAACAGCGTGACCTTGCGCCACGGTCCGGTGCCTGCGCTCGAATGGCCGGCGATGACCATGCCCTTCGCCAGCGAAGGACCGGAACAGCTGCGCGGTTTCGCGCGCGGCGACCGGGTCTCCTTCACATTTGTGCAAGCCAGTACGGGTCCGCGCATCGTCTCGATCCGGAAAACCGGGCAATGATCGCGCGCATTATCGATAGCTCGATCGCCAATCGCTTTTTCGTGGTGCTGGCAGCGATAGGGTTGGCGCTGGCCGGTTTCTGGGCGGTACGGACAACGCCCGTCGATGCCCTGCCGGACCTTTCCGATGTACAGGTGGTGATCCGCTCGAACTATCCAGGTCAGGCGCCCCGTATCGTCGAGGACCAGGTGACCTATCCGATGGCCACGACCATGCTGTCGGTCCCCGGTGCCAAGACCGTGCGCGGCTATTCCTTTTTCGGAGACAGCTACGTCTATGTGATCTTCGAGGACGGGACCGACCTCTACTGGGCGCGCTCTCGCGTTCTGGAGTATCTGAACCAGGTCCAGAACCGCTTGCCCGACGGGGTTCAGAGCACACTCGGCCCTGATGCAACCGGGGTGGGCTGGATCTACGAATATGCGCTGGTCGACCGCAGCGGCGGTCACGACTTGGCCGGGCTCAGGAGCCTGCAGGACTGGTTCCTGCGCTACGAGCTGAAAACCATTCCCGGCATCGCCGAAGTCGCCAGCGTGGGCGGCATGGTCAAGCAGTACCAGATCGTGCTCGACCCCTATCGCATGGCTTCGCTGGGCGTGACGCACGCGCAAGTGGTCCGCGCGGTGCAGGCAGGCAATCAGGAAACCGGGGGCTCTATCGTCGAAATGGGCGAGGCCGAATATATGGTCCGTGCCTCGGGCTATCTCGGCACGCTGGCGGATTTTCGCAGCATACCCTTGCGCGCCCAAGCGGGCGGCACTCCGGTAACGCTGGACGATGTGGCCAATATCCAGATCGGCCCGGAGCTGCGGCGCGGCATTGCGGAACTCAACGGCGAAGGCGAGGTTGCCGGCGGTATCGTCATTCTGCGCCAGGGCGCCGATGCGCGCAGCGCAATTGCGGCGGTCGAAGCGAAGCTCGAACAATTGCAGGCAAGCCTGCCCGAAGGGGTCGAGATCGTCACCACCTACGACCGTTCGCAATTGATCGATGCTTCGGTCGAAAACCTGACCTCCAAGCTCATCGAGGAATTCATTGTCGTTGCCCTGGTGTGCCTGCTGTTCCTGTGGCACGCGCGCTCGGCACTCGTCGCGGTCGTCACCCTTCCGCTCGGCGTGCTCGCGGCCTTCATCGTGATGCGCTTTCAGGGCGTAAACGCGAACATCATGTCTCTTGGCGGGATCGCCATCGCGGTCGGCGCGATGGTCGATGCTGCGGTGGTGATGATCGAGAACGCCCACAAGCATCTGGAGCGCTGGGCCGAGGAGAACCCTGACACGGTTCTGTCCGTCCAGGAGCGCTGGCGGATCGTCGCGGATGCCTCGAAGGAAGTCGGCCCGGCGCTGTTTTTCAGCCTGCTGATCATCACCTTGTCGTTTCTGCCGGTGTTCACCTTGCAGGCGCAGGAGGGACGGCTGTTCGCACCGCTGGCCTTTACCAAGACCTATGCCATGGCGGCTGCTGCGATCCTGTCGATCACTCTGGTTCCGGTGCTGATGGGATGGCTGGTGCGCGGAAAGATTCCGGCAGAGGACAGCAACCCGGTCAATCGCGTGCTGACCCGGGACTATCGGCCCGGGCTAGACTGGGTGATGCGCCGCCCGAAGACCGCTTTGGTCATCGCTGGGCTGGTCTTCCTGACCACGCTCGTTCCCTTCTCGCGGCTTGGCGGCGAATTCCTGCCGCCGCTCGACGAAGGCGACCTGCTCTACATGCCCAGCGCCCTGCCTGGATTGTCTCCCGGAGAGGCGTCAGCGCTGCTACAGCGCACCGACCGGCTGATCATGACCGTACCGGAAGTCGAAACCGTGTTCGGCAAGGCCGGGCGCGCCGATACCGCCACCGATCCCGCCCCTCTCACAATGTTCGAGACGACCATCCGCTTCAAACCACGCGATGAGTGGCGCGAGGGCATGACACCGGATATGCTGGTCGAGGAACTGGACCGCGCCGTGCAGGTGCCTGGCCTTGCCAATGTCTGGGTGCCGCCGATCCGCAACCGGATCGACATGCTCGCAACCGGGATCAAGAGCCCGATCGGGGTCAAGGTTTCGGGCGAAGATCTCGGCGAGCTGGAACGCGTCGCGCTCCAGATCGAACAGGCGGCAAAGAACATTCCCGGCGTCAGTTCTGCGCTGGCTGAAAGGCTGTCGGGAGGCCGCTATGTCGATGTCGATATCGACCGGCTGGAAGCGGCCCGCTACGGTCTCAACATCGCCGACGTGCAGCAGATCGTCTCCGGCGCAATTGGCGGTGCCAATGTGGCCCGTACAGTCGAAGGCCTCGCAAGATACCCGATCAATGTTCGCTATCCGCGCGAGATCCGCGACAGTGTCGACGAGCTGCGCAATCTGCCGGTGCTGACCCCGTCTGGTCAGCAGATCACGCTTGGTACCGTTGCGCAGGTGCGTGTGACCAGCGGCCCGCCCATGCTCAAGAGCGAACAGGGCCGTCCCACAAGCTATGTCTATATCGATGTGCGCGGGCGCGATCTGTCTTCTGTGGTTGGCGATCTGCAGGAGGTTATCGCGGCCGAGGTCGATCTGCCTCCGGGCGTCAGCCTGTCCTATGCCGGGCAGTTTGAATATCTCACGCGGGCCTACGAACGTCTGCAGATCGTCGTTCCGGCTACGCTCGCGATCATATTCCTGCTGCTTTACCTGATCTTCCGCCGGTTCGACGAGGCGCTGCTCATCATGGGCACCTTGCCGTTCGCGCTGACAGGCGGCTTCTGGCTGCTTTACCTGATGGGATACAACCAGTCGGTCGCGACCGCCGTCGGCTTCATCGCGCTGGCCGGGGTGTCAGCCGAATTTGGCGTCATCATGCTGATCTATCTGAAAGCTGCGCTGGAGCGGCGCGGTGAGGACCCGGATGCGGAGGAAGTCTCCGCCGCCATCCGTGAAGGGGCATTGTTGCGCGTCCGGCCCAAGGCAATGACCGTCGCGGTCATCCTCGCCGGCCTGTTTCCGATCCTGATCGGCACTGGGGCTGGCTCCGAAGTGATGAGCCGCATCGCCGCGCCGATGATCGGCGGGATGATCACCGCGCCGCTCCTGTCCATGTTCGTGCTTCCCGCAGCCTATCTGTTGCTGCGTCGTCCCCGGCCGGAACGGCCAACCCAACCCCAAGGAGAAGAAGAATGCGTCACACAACCCTCATAACCCTATTGGCCGCGCCGCTGGCGCTGGCAGCCTGCGATTCTGGCCAGGACACTGCCGAGATGGAGGACATGCCGATGGCTGAAGATGCAATGATGATGGACGGCCAGGATATGCCGATGGCGGATACCGGCAACGCAATGCAGTCCGCGAGTGCGCAAGGCACCGTCACCGCCATCGACGCCGAAGCGGGTACGATCACCGTCGACCACGGCCCGGTTCCCGCAATCGAATGGCCGGCAATGACCATGGCGTTCGAAGCCGATGAGCAACTGCGCAGCGAAGTAAGCGTCGGTGAGGGAATTGCCTTTGAATTTCGTACTGGTTCTGAAGGCAGTGTGATCACGTCGATCACGAAGGAGTAAATCGGTTGGGTGGTGCCAGGCAAATCTGGTGCCGCCCATCGCGAAACAGGAGGAGCATGATCCGGATACCGCGCATCACCCAGGCATTCCCCGTGGACCGCCGCACACTGATCAAAAGCGCTGGTTTTGCTGCTGCAGGCTTTGCCGCGTTCCCGCTTGCGGGATGCAAGGCGCAAGACGCATCGATGCTGGACAGCACTCCAGGGTCCAATCCGCTCGCTATACCGCCCTTGCAGCGTGGCGAGATTGAGCAGGGCGCACGGGTTTTCCGCCTGTCTTTGACACCGGGCCAGAAGGAATTCGTCCCCGGTGTTGCTTCGCCCACCATCGGCATCGACGCACCCTATCTGGGACCGACGCTTGAAATGCGCCGGGGCGAGTGGGTGCAGTTTCATATCGACAACAAGCTGGCCGAAGGCGCTACGGTCCATTGGCATGGTTTCGAACTTCCTGCCGCAGCCGATGGCGGACCGCATCAGTTGATCCGTCCCGGCGAACGCTGGAGCCCCTCTTTCGAAGTTCGCCAGCGGGCTTCGCTCTACTGGTGTCATTCGCATTTGGAACGCGAAGCCGGGCCGCAGGTCTATGCCGGGCTTGCCGCGCCGATTTTTGTTCGCGATGACGAGGAAGAGCGCCTCGACTTGCCGAGCGACTATGGCGTCGACGACATTCCGCTGATCGTGCAGGACCGCGTCATCGATGGATCCGGCCGCTTGGTGTACCCGCTGAGCATGCACACGCGGATGATGGGCGTGCGCGGGAGCCGGATATTCGTCAACGGCACTGAAAACGCTGTGTTCGACGCACAGACAGGCCAATTGCGGCTGCGCATCCTCAATGGATCGAACGCCCGCCTTTACGATCTTTCGCTCGAAGGTGATCGTTCGATGCAACTGATCGCGAGCGATGGCGGCTTGCTCGATCGTCCGCACATCGTCCGCTCGGTCAGGCTCGCCCCGGGGGAGCGCGCGCAGGTAATTATCGATCTCTCGGAAGGACGCCCGCTTCGCCTTCTTGCCAGCAGTCCCGAAAACGCCATGGACATGATGGGCGGACGCGGAATGATGGGCGGCGGGATGACGGGGCGCGGCGATAGCGGCGATGCTTCCGCAGACGTGTTTCAAATCCTCGATATCAGGCCGGCAAGTTCGGCCCAGCGCATCAGGGTGCCGACACAACTGGCATCGCTTGCTCCACCCGACCTGTCGTCAGCCGTCCGAACCCGGCGTTTCGTTCTCGACATGGGCATGATGGGCGGCGGAATGTCCATTAACGGTGCGGCGATGGACATGGATGTGATCAACGAACGTGTGCCCGTCGGCCAATGGGAAATCTGGGAGATCGCCAACGCTTCCATGATGGCCCACCCGTTTCATATCCATAACGTCCAGTTTCGTGTGATCGACCGCGATGGCCGAGCGCCCCCACCATTGGAAACCAGTTTGAAGGATACCGTGATCGTCAACCCGCGCGAGCAGGTACGCCTTCTCCTGCGTTTTGAAGAACACACCGACCCAGACCTGCCCTACATGTATCACTGCCACATTCTCGAACACGAGGATGCAGGCATGATGGGGCAGTTCGTAGTCGTGAAGAGCTAGGAAGGACAGGCGATGAGCAAGAACGAGAGCGTAATCGAGGGTACTGCGATCGACCCGGTTTGCGGCATGAGCGTTGCAATCGACGGGGCTCAGCATATCGCGACGCATGATGGCGCGAAACACTATTTCTGTTCGCCGCGCTGTCACGACAAGTTCGTCACCGATCCCGAGCTCTATCTCTCGGGCGCGCATCTCGACGCGGTCGAGGATGTGCCCGAAGGCACGATCTACACCTGCCCGATGCACCCTGAAATCCGCCAGCCCGGGCCAGGTTCATGCCCGATTTGCGGCATGGCGCTCGAACCGGAAACGGTTTCGCTGGGCGATGGCCCCGACCCCGAACTGGTCGACATGCGGCGTAGGTTCTGGTGGAGCGCACTGCTTACGCTGCCGCTGTTCGTCTACGCGATGAGCGACATGGCACCGGGGCTCAGTTTCGACGGGCTGATCGAACCTGCCTGGGCGCAATGGGCGCAGTTTGCCCTTGCCACACCGGTTGTTCTTTGGGGAGCCTGGCCGTTCTTCGTTCGGGCCATCCAGTCGCTCAAGACGCGCAATCTCAACATGTTCACGCTGATCGGGTTTGGCGTTGCCATCGCCTATCTGTTCAGCGTGGTGGCGACGGTCGCGCCCGATCTGTTCCCTGCAGCGTTCCGCGACCATTCGGGACGGGTCGGGGTCTATTTCGAGGCGGCAGCGGTCATAACCACGCTTGTCCTGCTCGGACAGGTCCTCGAGCTCAAGGCCAGGGGCTCGACCTCGAGCGCCTTGCGCGCATTGCTCGAGCTGGCACCGCCCAGCGCGGTCAAGATCTTCGGCTCCGGCGATGAGCGCGAGGTGCCGCTCGACCAGCTGGCCACAGGCGATCGTCTGCGCGTCCGCCCCGGCGATAAGGTTCCGGTCGATGGAGAAATCGAGGAGGGATCGAGCGCGATCGATGAATCCATGATCAGCGGCGAACCGCTTCCGGTCGCCAAACAGGCTGGCGACACAGTCATCGGCGGCACAGTCAACCAGACTGGTGGGTTCATTATGCGCGCAACCGGCGTGGGCAAGGACACGATGCTGTCCAAGATCGTCCAGATGGTGGCCGAGGCGCAGCGCAGCCGCGCACCGATCCAGCGACTGGCGGATCAGGTGGCGGGCTGGTTTGTGCCTGCGGTGGTGGTGATAGCCATCGCCACCTTCGTGGTCTGGGGAATCTGGGGTCCCGCACCTGCGCTTGCCTATGCGCTGGTCAATGCCATTGCGGTCCTGATCATCGCTTGTCCCTGCGCGCTTGGTCTCGCTACGCCGATGTCGATCATGACCGGCACGGGCAAGGGTGCCCAGCATGGCATCCTGATCCGCAATGCCGAGGCGCTGGAGACACTCGAGAAGATCGATACGCTAGTGGTCGACAAGACCGGCACGTTGACGATGGGCAAGCCCGATCTGGTGGCGGTGACGCCAGCAGAAGGAATCGACGAAGCCGATTTCCTGGCTGCGGTTGCAGGCGTCGAAATGGGGAGCGAACATCCGCTGGCCCACGCCATCGTCGAAGGTGCGCGGACGCGCGGGGTCTCGCCCGCCAATGCCACGGATCTCGCTTCGACGACCGGGGAAGGTGTTGAAGCCAATGTCCAGGGCCGCCGGGTTGCGATCGGCAATGAGAAGATGATGCGGCGCGTCGGGATCGATGACGAGGCCTGGCTCGGCACGGCCGAAAGTGGCCGCAGGCAGGGTCAAACAGTGATGTTCGTGGCATTCGATGGCCGTCCGGCAGGGCTCATCGCGGTGGCCGATCCGATCAAGCCTACCAGTGCAGCGGTCATTGCGGCGCTGCATAAGCGCGACATCCGGGTCGTTATGCTCACGGGCGACAGCCGCGGCACTGCCGAAGCGGTCGCCCGTGAAATGGGAATCGACGAAGTGCATGCGAATGTCTCGCCCGAAGACAAGCACCGCAAGATCGAAGAGCTGAAAGCGCAAGGTCGCCGGGTCGGCATGGCCGGGGACGGGATCAACGATGCTCCTGCGCTGGCTGCCGCCGATGTTGGTATTGCGATGGGCACCGGCACCGATGTCGCAATCGAAAGCGCAGGCGTGACGCTGGTTCGCGGCGACCTGACAGGAGTGGTGCAGGCCATCGTGCTGTCGCGTGGGACGATGCGCAACATCCGGCAGAACCTGTTTTTCGCCTTCGCTTACAACACACTCGGCATTCCGGTCGCGGCAGGCGTGCTGTATCCCTTCTTCGGAGTGCTGCTCAGCCCGATGATTGCGGCCGCAGCCATGAGCCTCTCTTCCGTATCGGTGATAGGCAATGCGCTGCGGCTGCGGGGTCTGCGCCTCGAAGTCTGACAGGCCAAACTTCAGCCATGCGCGTTTTTCCAAGCGCCCATGGAACCGAGATAGATGTCGAGGCGCTTGAAGCCCTGGCTTGCGAGCCAGCCTGCCGCAACGCTCGCCCGCATGCCGCTCGCGCACATCAGCGTGTAGTGGCGGTCGCGGTCGAGCTCTTTCCATCGCTTGTTGAGCTCGCCAACATAGATATGCTCTGACCCGTCGATGCTTGCATCTTGTCGTTCGTCCGCGTCGCGCACGTCGAGCAAAGTCCATTCGCAGCTGTCTTGATCGAGCCTGCGCGCGACTTCCTCGGTGCCAATCATGGGAATGCTGCGCATCGCTTTGCCCTGAGCAGCGGCTGGAACCACGCCGACATAGCCGCCGACAACATTATCGAGACCGATGCGCACCAGATGGGCCATGGCGTGGGCTAGCTGGTCTTCCTCGGAAGCGACGAGGGCAATCCTGTCGCCTTCACCGAGGAACCATCCGGCAAAGGCCGGTATCATTCCCACCGGAAGGCACATGGCACCCGGCATATGACCGGCGGCATAGGCGAGCGGCTCGCGCACATCGACCAGGTGATCGGCGCCGCTCTCGCGAAGGTCGTCCAGCCCCAGACGCCTTGGCCGCATAATCCGCGGCGCGGCATCGGCCCCTTCGAGGTTAAGCCGTTCCATCAGCCGGAAATAGGGAGGTTGGTAGTGGTGTTCTGCTACCTTCGCCTTGATGAACTCATCGCGGTCGGAGATGCGCAGGCGCGGGTTGTTGCGCCGCTCGTGGCCGATTGTCGAGAATTCCCGGTCCGCCATTCCCGACCCGCAGACCGAGCCCGCACCATGCGCCGGGTAGATGATCGCCTGGTCGCCGAGGCGGCAAAGTTTCTGCAGGGAGTCGAAAAGAAGGCCCGCGACTTCTTCCTTGCGCTCGGGATAGAAATCGGTGCGTCCGACATCGCCGACGAACAAGGCATCGCCGGTAAAGACGCCGACCGGTCCCTCGGAATATTCGCTGTCATGGATGACGAAAGCGAGATGATCGTCGGTGTGTCCAGGTGTTTCAAGCACTTCGATCTTCAATTGACCCAGCTCGAAACAATCGCCTTCGCGCGTAGTGTTGGCGAAGGCCACGTTTCCGGCCGGATTGGGACCGTGGTGAACCGTCGCACCAGTCAAGTCCGCAAGGATCGGCGAGCCGCTGAGCAGATCCTCATTGCGATGGGTTTCGAAGATATGCGTTATCTCCAGCCCTTCAGCCCGGGCCCTTTCGACATAGACCTCGAAGTCCCGGCGCGGATCGATGACCGCTGCCTGTCCGCCCGAACCGATGATGTAGGAAAGGTGCGAGAGGCCAGGGGTTTTGATCTTCTCCAGAAACATACAATTTTCCTTGTCTGTTGCTCAAAACTTGTAACGTTCGGGCTTGTTACAGAACGATAAATGATACGACGCTCAATCGATACCGAGTTCGGCCTTGATGGCACCAGGACTTTCGAAACGTTCGGCTTCGGGCCTGCCGATGGCAGGCTTTGCGTTGATCCAGGTGTCTTCGCACACGAATTCAAGCAGGCTCGCCGCGAGATCAGCATGACGGCACCGGAAACAGCCTTCCGCCAGCCGCTCGTCCGTAATCACGGCGTCGCCAGTGTAAGGCTCATCCAGCAGCCAGCCCGGCCGTGCGGCCGTCCATTTAATACCTTGGGCGTCGCTGAGCATCACTTCCATGGAGCGCATCTGCTCGAGTATATTGAACAATGCAGGCTTGGCAGTGAGTTCAAACCAGGCCGGGACGCTCGACTGATGTTCGACGAAGGCAGCGGAGATTACGGCAATGCGGTCGATCTTCGCTTGTGCCATCGCCTCGAGCAGGTTGCGCGTGCCATCGGTATAGAGCGGCGGTGGATCGATCGCATTGCCCGGACCGAAAGCGACACCGAGGGTCGAGATAACCGCGCGGCAGCCATCGAGATCGCCCGCGAAATTATCCGACAGCACATCGCATTCGATATATTCGAAGTCGCCCACCCGCTCGCCTGGCCCAGGCACGGTGTGTTCAAAGGCGCGGATCGGTATGTCTCGGGCAATGGCACGCCTCAAGAGCTCGGTGCCGGTCTTCCCGCCTGCGCCGAAGACAGCGATGGGCCTCGTATCGGTCATCTGCTTGTTCCTGTAAAAATGGTGAGGGCGACGAAGGGCGGAGGCGCGGGCGCATGGGTTAGCCGACGGCCCGCCCATGCGCCCTGCCAGTATCAGGCTCCGTCGGCCGGACAGGTGGTATAACCCCAAAAGCCGAACTCATCCTTGGCTCTTGGTGCTGCCACGATCATCTCCTGCATTTGCAGGCCCGCATCGCCTTCATCATCCAGCATGCGGGTTTTGATCCGAAGCTCGCCGTTCGCATAGCTGCCAGGGCCATCGGCGGTCACGGGGATCAATTTGCCATTGATCTTGATCGCTCCGCCCCCGTCACCGTCATAGACAAACGAGGGAAAGGCCACTTCGGTCAGGCGGAACTGGCAGGCCTGTCCTGCGCCCAGAGCAGCAAGGTCCGCGTCATTCATGGTCCCGGGAAGCATGAGGCCCGGGTCAACATTTGCCAGTGCACTGGCCGCGTCCTCGATCGGCGCGGCAGTGGCAGGCGGGTCGAGCTGGGCTTCGCGGTCGTTGCCCGGAGCGGTGTTCGAATTGCAGGCGGCAAGCGGCAGCGCGATGAGCGCCGTGAAAGCTATCTTGTTCATGGCTGCATCTCCTCGGGCAGGCGTTCTTCGGTTCGAGGACCGTTCTGCTCGATATCGTCTATGAGGTATTTCATCTCGGCGATTTCGCGGCGCTGTGCGACAATGATGGCCTGCGCGAGTTCGCGCACGCGAGGATCTTTCAGGCTCGCGCGTTCGCTGGTCATGATCGCGATTGAGTGGTGCGGGATCATTGCTGCCATATATTCGGTATCGTCAACGGTGGTCTGGCTGCGCACCAGCCATAGTGCGAGCGCGAACACAAAGGCCCCGACGCCCAGGATGATCAAGTTCTTGGTCCGGTCCTTGTACATGCCCCACATGAAGAGCAGCATGACAACCATCATCATCGCGCCCATGACGAACATCATCCAGAAGCGCGTTTCGCTCCAGAAAAGATCATCGACGGTAAAGGTGTTGGCATACATCAGGAAGAACATGATCACGGTCGAGGTCGACACCATGGCCATGAATCGCCAGTAGCTGCCGCCCCCTCCCTTGTCCGAGTGGGAGGTCTTTTCGGTCATGCTTTTTCTCCTTTTTGCATCATGGTCCAGAATAGCTGCGCCGAGCAGCTGATGAGAGCGAAGCCGGTAAGGGCCTCGACGCCGGCGAGAACTCTCAGGTGCTCGGTCGGATAAATGTCGCCCAGGCCCAGTGTGGTCACGTTGATGAGCGAGAAATAGAAGTAGTCCATCCAGTCCATGGAAGGCGCCTTGTCGAACCCTCCCAGGCCCCATTGCGCGCCCAGCCAGAAACCTGCGGCAAAAAGGATCGCGACCAGGAAATGCGACGCGAGCACGAGTAGCGAGACTGCAAGCTTTCTCAGCGTATCGCGGCGGCGATCGAGAAGCCGGTGGCCGACACCCAGAATGGCAAGGTGGGAAGCGACGGCTGCAAGGAACAGAAAGACGGCGAGAAGGAGCGCGGTGATCATGCGAGAAGCTTCGCGCCCATCCACAGACCCATTCCGATCATGAACAGATTTTCGGTCAGCGAGACGAAGCCGAGCGGCACATTGCTGCCCCCACCGACGCAAGCGCATTTGAGCTCACGCTTGTCGATGTAGACAGCCTTGAAGACGCTGACAGTGCCGACGGTGCCAATGAACAATGCCAGCGGGGCCGAGAGCCAGGTCAGCGCGCCTGCGGTCATCAGAATGCCGGCAGCGGCTTCGCCGAACGGGTAGACGAAGCCATAGGGCACCCAGCGCCGTGCGAGCAGATCGTAGTTGAGGAACATTGTCGAGAAACTGCGCACGTCCTGAAGCTTCTGGACGGCGAGCAGGGTCATCGACAGGCTGACGAACCATTCCGCGGCCCGGACGGTGAACAGATCGTCAAAAAACGCCCAGCTCAGCCCTAGCGCGAGCAGCAGCGCGACCGCGAAAATCGCAATGACCGGCTGATAGCTGGTCTCGCCTTCCTCTGGCTGCGAACGGCTCTTGCCGAAGAACTCGCGGACATCGTCATAGCCGCCAATGCGCTTGTCTTCGATAAAGGTCTGCGGGGTGGTCTCGACGTTGTGCTTGTCCTTGAATGCGTCGGTTTCCTCCCTGCTGGTCAGGTGATGATCCTCGACCTCGAAGCCTTGCCGTGTGAGGAGATCGACCGTCTTGATGCCATAGGGACAGACATGGTCCTCCATGACCATACGGTAGACCGCCGCTGTTCGGGTCGTCATGAATCGCTCCATCTGTTTTGCCTGACGTTTCTCGTGCTCAACGCCGGTTTTCGGTGAACGGTTTCGAAAAAGCCCGGCGTAAAAGCGGCAAAGCTGGTTGAAGAAGTTGCCATCACCTTTTCTCTCCTGACCCATCATCTTCAGGAGATGCGGGCGCTTCGGAATTGCGCGAGAGGTAGATCCATTCTCCCACGAAGACTGCGACGATGCCGATCGCCGCGTAGGCGACAACGGCAGGATCGCTGCGCAATTTGGCCGCGGTAAAGGCTGCGAGGACCACGCCATCTGCCGCGAGCGCTGTCAGAAGTATTGTTGCGCGCGCGCCGACTTCCTTGCGCAGGTGGCGCAGGACGCCCCAGTGAACCAGCATATCCATGACGAGGTAGAAGAAGGCGCCCAGCGAGGCGATCCTTGACAGATCGAACAGGACCGCAAGCGTCCCGGCAATGACCACCGTATAGACCAGCATGTGGCTGCGAATCCCGCCGCTCATGCCGAAATGGCTGTGCGGGATCATCTTCATGTCGGTCAGCATCGCAAGCATGCGCGACACGGCAAATACGCTCGCTATCACGCCCGAAGTGGTGGCGGCGATCGCGATCGCCACGGTGAAATAGAAGCCCAGTTCTCCCAGCGCCGAACGCGCCGCAGCCGCGAGCGAATAATCGCGCGCCTCGACGATCTCGGATATGCTCAGGCTCGAACCCACCGCCACTGCGACAAGCAGATAGATCACGATGCAGACGGCTATCGAGATCATGATGGTTCGGCCGACATTCTTGTGCGGGTCAACGATTTCGCCGCCGCTATTGGTAATCGTGGTGAAGCCTTTGAAGGCGAGGATCGAGAAAGCAACCGAGGCGAGCAGGGCTTCTGCATTGGTCAGCGAAACGGACTGCGAAAATGCGCCTGATGAAAATCCGCTGGCCCAGATCGCCGCGACTGCGAACAGCGCGATACCGCCGATCTTGATGGCGGACATGATGAGCGAGAAGCCGCTTACCGACTTGTTGCCCGCTGCATTGACGAGATAGGCGAAGATGATGAGTGCAAGCGCTGCCAGCGAAACGAGCCACCCGCTGCTTTCGAGGCCAAACGGGCGCAGCGCGTAAGTCGCAAAGGTGCGGGCCACGAGGCTTTCATTGATGACCATCGACAGAGCCATCAGGAGCGATGCCGACGCGGCAATGACGCCGGGTCCGTAGGCCTTCTGCAAGATCATCGCGATGCCGCCCGAAGACGGCCATTTGTTCGACATCTTGATATAGCTGTAGGCCGCCAGCGAAGTTACCAGCGCGCCGGCGATGAAAGACAGGGGGAAGAGCGGACCGGCGAGCTCGGCGATCTGCCCGGTCAGCGCGAATATGCCGGCACCGATCATGACGCCGGTACCCATCGCAACGCCGCCCAGCAGGGTTATCGAGCCAGCCGTTTCGCTTTGATTCTCGTGCTCATGGTCTTGCAAGACTTTCCCCTGTCGATGGTCTCCCGTGAAAGAAAGATTATGTCGACCAGTACGTTCGCCCTTGCCGCGTCCCTCAAAAAACTTTCAGGACAAAGCCGGAGAGTTGCGTTTTGCTCGGGGCGCTCGAGCAAATTGCGGCCTAAAGCGGACTGCCTGCGCGACCGAAAAACGCTCCGCGAGTTTCAAGGCAAGCGGCCATCGCCGCCGATCTGCTACGTCCTGAATCGGTTCCGGAAAAATCGCAGCATTGGCACCCCAATGATCGCGATGTACCAACCGTACAAAAAGCTGCCGAGAGCGCCTGCCAGAAAGCCCGAGATGGTCAGCCATTCGAACCCGGGAAGCAGCGGCGCCCACGCTTCGTGCATGTGCGCCTGTTCGGGCGCGAGCAGGCCGAAACCGATGCAGATCAGGTAGCTGAAAAGCAGGAAGAGGCTGAGTGTCCAGCCCCATATCAGTATTGTGGTTTTGACCGAATAGTCTGACATGATGGTCCTCCGTTAGAGTTGGCGCTGAGATGGCTTGTCCATGGTCACGGGTAGGATGCGAAAACGCGCTGCCCGCCTGAGCCGAAGGCGATGACATCATACGGCTGCACCCGGTCCCCGGCTTCCATTCCGGGCGAGCCAAGCGGCATTCCGGGCACAGCCAGGCCTGCCACGCCTTCGGGGCTTTCGCGTAATAGTTTCGCGATGGCATCGGCGGGCACGTGGCCTTCGATGATATAGCCATCGACTTCCATCGTGTGGCACGACCACAGATCCTGCGACACACCCCTGGCTGTCTTGAGCGCAGCCATGTCGTCGGTGTCGACCGAGGCGACCTCTGCTTCGAGTCCGTGTTCTACGTGACCGGCCCAATTGAGACAGCAGCCGCACCCTGCGTCGCGGAACATGGTGTAGGTCGCGGCCTGGGCCGCATTCGAGCAGGCTGCAATGGCGAGGAGGAGCGAGGCCGCCAGCGAACGGCGTAGCGGTCTCGAATCTTTCATGAGGTTCATTGAGCATTGCCTTTCTTGATGCCGCCCAGAGAGAAATGGTTCCGGTCGCGGTATGGATACGATCGAGCAATTCGGCGTCCGCGAAAATCTCGGCGAGCAATTTCTCGACGGCTCCGTCGGCGCTCGGCTGGGTGTCCTTGACGCCGTCGAGAAGCTGAACGCTCGAACGGAACAGCGCGCGCATGAGTGGAGCATCCTGCCGCATATAGTCGGCAATCAGCGCCATGCCCCCGGGGGCGAGCAGGTTCTCGATCTGGTCGAGGATCGCGCGCTTTTGCGATACGGGGACCTGGTGAAGGACGAGGCTGCTGACGATCTTGTTTGGCCGCCAGCCGTCGGAAAGCTCGAGACTATCGAGAAAGCCGTTGTGCCACCGGACCATATCGGCTCCGGCACCGAACTTGCGCTGCGCGATAGCCAGCGCTGCGGGGTCGGGCTCAACGCCGATGAAGCCGGCTTCGGGGCAGTTGGCCATCAGCGCCCTGAGCAAGGTCCCGGTGCCGCACCCGACATCGATGACCTTGTCGCCGGGCAGCAATGCGGCCTTTTCGACGATTGCGCGGCGCCACCGTCTCTCGCGCGTAAAGACTGCGATCGCGCGATCATAGAACGGCGTGAGCCAGCTTTTGCCCAGCGGCGGAGTGAACTCGCGCTCTTTTGGCGGAACTGCCGCGCTTTTCATGCCATGGCTCCTATTCGACGCTGGTACTTGCCGCTGTTGCTTGACTTACTCCTCTTACGCGTCGCCGACCCGCACCCCTCAAAAAAGAAACTTGAGGGTTTGCGCGAAGCATCGCGTATAGGAACCGTGCAACCGACAGGAGCAAGGGATGCGTGACAATCAGACACTCGATGCGATGCTCGGCACCATGGCCTCGCAGAAGGCTGGCGACGTGCCGCCCGACTTCATGAACGGCGTCTGGCAGCGCGCAGGGCAGCTGGGGGAAATTGCCGATCAGCGGCGCAGAATGGCCTTGTTCGCCGGTCTGTTTGTCGTCGGCCTAACGGCAGGCGCAGGGACCAGCGGATGGCCGTCCGAAAACGGCGCTCCTACAGAGATTGTTGGCGAGAGCCTCGTTGGCGGAGAATCCCTGTCACCCGCTGCATTGCTTCATGTGGGGTCATAGACGTTGAAGAAGTTTCACCTTGTCCTTGCGGTCCTGCTGGCGGCGCTCGCCGGATGCCTAGGAGCGCTTGCCGCCGATCGCTGGGCCAACAACGATGCCGAGGGCGGCCTGCACCAGTTCGTGCACGATGAGCTGTCGCTCACGGCTGACCAGGAGCAGCGGCTCGATGCGCTCGAAGCGCGTTTCGCGGTAGAACAGGCAAGGCTCGAAGCCTCTGCGCGCGCAGCCAACGCCCAGCTCGCCCAGGCAATGGAAACCGAGCACGAATACGGGCCCGAAGTCAGTGCCGCGATCGACGAGGTGCATGCGCGCATGGGCGATTTGCAAAAAGCGACCGTGCGCCACGTCTTCGACATGCGGGAAATTCTCGATTCCGATCAGCAGCTCCAGTTCGACCGGAAAGTGTCCGCGGCCCTCACGCGCGATCCGCGTGACTGACCAGCCTTGGCAGCGGTGGATGACACTTCGGATGAAGCTCTGATCGGGCGGGCGATAGCCGGTGACAAGCGGGCGTTCACAGCTCTCGTCGAGAGCGAGATCGCCCGGTTGATTGCGCTTGCCACGCGCATGCTGGGTTCACCATCGCGGGCCGAAGATGTCGTTCAGGACGGTCTCGCGTCGGTCTGGCTGACACGTCATCGCCTCGATCCGAGCAAGCCCATCGGTCCCTATTTGACGACAATCGTTCTCAACCGGTGCCGCGACAAGCTCCGCCGCAGGAAAGTTATTGGCTTCCTTGGTTTGCCGGATGGGCGGGAAGCCGACGCCGTTGCCGACGATGCCCCTAATCCCGAAAATGTTGCCGGAGCCCGCGAACAGCTGCGGCTGGTCCAGGCCGAAATCGGGCGCTTGCCGGTGCGCCTACAAGAGGCGCTCGTGCTGGTCACTGTCGAGGGGTACAGCCAGGCCGAGGCTGCCGAGCTGCTCGGCACCACCGAGAAAGCCGTCGAGACGCGCATCTATCGTGCGCGCAACCGGCTGAAGGAGCGGTTCGAAAAGTTTGAGGGGTAGGGCAGCTGACCGCGTATGTGACGGTATACGCATTTTCAGGAGCCCCCTATGCCTGCCCTCAATCGCCGAAGATTCCTTGGAACAAGTGCTAGCGGGCTGGGCCTGCTTGGTCTCTCCGGTGCCATGCCGGCCTGGGCGCGCGGCGCGGACATCCTTGCAGGAAACGCCCGCAAAGGGCTGGATGAAGTATCCGGGCCGAATATCGACCTCACTGTCGCGCGGTCTGCCTTTGCAACCGGCAACAGACGCGGCGGCGCCATCGCCGTCAACGGCACGATCCCCGGCCCGTTGTTGCGTTTGAAGGAAGGCACGACCGTCCGATTGAACGTCCATAACCAGCTCGAGGAAGACACCTCGATCCACTGGCACGGGCTGCTCGTGCCATTCGAACTCGACGGGGTGCCAGGTGTAAGCTTCCCCGGCGTCAAGCCCGGAGAGACCTTCACCGCTGAATTCCCGGTGCGCCAGTCGGGCACCTACTGGTGGCACTCGCATAGCGGCCTGCAGGAACAGGCCGGGCATTACGGCGCCATTGTGGTGGATCCGGCTGGACCCGATCCGGTCCAGGCGGACCGCGAATATATCGTGGTGCTCAGCGAATTCAGCGAAATGTCGCCCCACACGATTTTCGACAAGCTCAAGAAGGGCGAAGGCTACTTCAACTACAACATGAATACCTGGACCGACGACTATCCGCTTTCGGGCGAGGATCGCCGGATGTGGGCGAGAATGCGTATGATGCCGACCGACCTTAGCGATGTGTCGGCCCCAGCCTACACTTACCTGCTGAACGGTCATGGCCCGCTCGACAATCTGGAATATCTCTTCCGTCCGGGCGAGCGCGTGCGGCTGCGCTTCATCAATGCCGGGGCCATGACCTTCTTCAATATCCGCATTCCAGGCCTGCCGATGACCGTCGTTCAAGCCGACGGGCAGAACGTCGAGCCGGTCGAAGTGGACGAGTTCCAGATCGGCGTCGCGGAGACCTACGACGTCGTCGTGACGCCGGGTGAGCAGCAGGCGTACACATTGGTGGCCGAGTCGGTGGATAGGTCCGGAATGGGGATCGCAACGCTTGCGAGCGCGCCTGGCGCGCGCGCGGCCATTCCGCCGCTGCGCGATCCCCCGCTTCTGACCATGGCTGATATGGGCATGAGCGGTATGGACCACGGGGCTGGCAGCAACGATGCCGGTATGACCGGCATGGATCATGGCGCCGGCGGTATGGCCGGAATGGACCACGGATCGAGCGGAGCGGCTGGCGCGGATGGGATGTCCGGTATGGATGGCGGTTCGGCGGAGATGGCCGGAATGGCTGGCATGGCGGGAGGTATGCAGATGCGCGATACATCGCTCCTGCCTCCCGACGTGAAGGTCGGGCCCGGTCTCGACATGGTCTCGATGAACCCGGTCGACCGTATGGGCGACCCCGGCATCGGCCTTGCCGATGTCCCCCACCGCACCCTCGACTATCGCAAGCTCCGCTCGCTGACACCTCATCAGGAGGGGCGGACTCCCTCGCGGCGGATGGAAATCCATCTCACCGGGAACATGGAACGCTATATGTGGTCGTTCGACGGCAAGAAGTTCTCCGCCGTCTCCGACGAGCCGATCCGCTTTGCCTATAACGAACGCGTGCGTGTCAAATTGATAAACAACACGATGATGGCGCACCCGATCCACTTGCATGGGCACTTCTTCGAACTGGTTAACGGCGCACCTGCCGATCGTCAGCCGCTCAAGCACACGGTTAACGTGCAGCCGGGCGGCAGCGCGCAGTTCGACCTGACGGCGGACGAGCCGGGCGACTGGGCCTTCCACTGCCACCTTCTCTACCACATGCATGCCGGGATGTTTCAGATCGTCACTGTCGCCAATCCCGATGGGAGCGAAGCATGAAGATTCGTATTACCAGCCTGCTCGCATCGATCGCAGTCGGCTCAGTTCTCGCCTCCCCCGCTGCGGCGCAGCATGCCGGTCATTCGCCCGCGGAGCCGCAGCAGAGCGCCGAGGCGCAGGCTGACGCCAAGACAAAGTGCGAAGAAGAAGCCCAGCGCCATCGCGCGATGGGGCACCCGGTAGCCGAAGGAGCTTGCGAACCAGTGGCCCAGCCTGAAGTTGCCATGGATCATTCGACGATGGACCATTCGACTATGTCTCATGGTTCGACGACCGCTCAGGATGGTCATTCGGGCATGGCAATGCCGATGGACGCTGCCCGTCCGGAGACTACACCCGGGAGTCATGAAGGAATGGATCATGGCTCGATGCCGCATGGCACGCCTGCCGAAGGCGCGATGGATCATTCGCAGATGAACCAAGGCGACATGGGTCAGGCGGAAGCCAGCAACTCGTCGATGGACCATGGGCAGATGGATCACAGCCAGATGAACCATGGGCAGACGGGATCGCAGGATATGCAGGGCATGGACCATTCGGCGATGCAGATGGGCTCGAACGACGATATCCCGCTGCTGCCGCCTCCTCCCGAAGCCGGGAGCGGTCCCGCGCGCGCGGCGGTCGCGATCTGGGGCGAGGAAGCCATGAACGAAGCGCGGCGCGAACTTGTCCGCGAGACCGACGGCGGGATGCGCTTCTGGTTTCAGGGCGACCGGCTCGAATACCGCGCCCGCGAGGGAGTGGATGGATATCTTTGGGACATCCAGGGCTATTATGGTGGTGATATCGACAAGTTCTGGTTCAAATCCGAGGGCGAAGGCAGCTTCGGTGAGCCTGTCGAGGGAGCCGAAGTCCAGGCACTCTGGAGCCGGGCGATCGCTCCCTTTTTCGACCTACAGACAGGTGTGCGCCAGGATTTAACAGGACCCGAGCGCACCCATGCTGTCATTGGCATACAGGGCATTGCTCCCTACCAGTTCGAGGTCGACGTTGCAGCGTTCGTATCGAACAAGGGTGATGTAACCGCGCGCTTCGAGGGCGAGCTTGATCAGCGCATCACGCAGCGGCTGATCCTCCAGCCGCGAGCCGAAATCGCTCTTTCGGCTCAGGATATTCCCGAACTCGGCATTGGCGCTGGCCTCGACCGGATCGAGGCAGGTCTGCGTCTTCGCTACGAGTTCGCACGCGAATTCGCGCCCTATGTCGGCGTCTCCCAGGAGTGGCGGATCGGTCAGAGTGCCGATTTTGCACGCGCCGCAGGGGAAGACCCTAGCGTGACGAATTACGTCGTGGGCATGCGATTCTGGTTTTAAGAGAAGGAAATATACAATGAGGATAAGACTATCTCTAAGCGCGGTCGCCCTGGCCTTGGCTGCAGGCGGCACTCCCGCCCTGGCACAATCCATGGATCATTCCGCGCACTCGGACCCTACGGCTTCGACGCAGATGGACCATACGGAGCAGGGCATGAACCACGCCGAGCATATGGATGCGATGAATGATGACGTTGCGGAAGCCGAGGCGGTTCTGACATCATATCGGGATGCCCTGACGTCGCGCGATGCAGAGGCCATGGCCGCGCTGTTTGCCGAGGAATCCTTCGTTTACGAAAACGGCAAGGCGGAAGGCAGCTTCACGTATTACATGGAGCATCACCTGGGACCGGAACTCGATGCAATAACCAGCTTCACCTTCGGCGAACCGACGCTCGCAGTCACCCGGATGGGACATATGGCGTATGGCCGCGAATCGTACACCTATCGGATCGAACTGGCCGACGGCCGCGTGATCGACCGCGAAGGCGTTGCGACCTCGGTGCTTGCCCATGATGCGGATGGCTGGAAGATCGTTCAGTACCATTCGTCGTCACGAGCGCCGCGTAACAACTGATTTGATCGGGGGAACACCGATTGGCGACACGCTCTTTCAAGCTGCGTCTGCATGTGCTGGGCAGCAAGCTTCACAAATGGCTGGCAGTCTTTGTCGGCGTCCAGGTGCTTCTATGGATGGCCACCGGGGCGCTGATGTCGTTCCTCGACATCGAAGAGGTCCGGTCCGAACATGTCGTTTCGCGCGCACCGGAGGTTCTGCCCGCTAATGCTGCCATGCCCGAGTGGCTCGATAGCAGGGAGGGGGTGGTTTCCCTTGCGACGCGCGCGGTCGGCGGCAGGACAGTAACCGAGATCCGTCGGGACGATGGAAGCGTCACGCTCCGCGACCCGAACAGCGGCGCTCTCCTTTCGCCTCTTTCGAGCGCGAGCGCACAGGCCATCGCTCGCCATGCTTGGACGGGGCCACCAACCACCATAGCGACCACGCGCCTCATCGAAGGTGCTGTCGGGACCGAATTCCGGGGTCCGTTCCCCGCGTGGCAGATTACCTATGGCGATGAGGACAATACCCGCGTCTACATCGATGCATCGAGCGGCTCGGTGCTCGCTGCCCGCAGCGACACCTGGCGTCTGTTCGATTTTATCTGGGGGCTGCATATCATGGACTGGACGCAGCGCGACCGCATCAACAGCTGGTGGCTGCTACTGTTCGGGATCGGCGGGACAATCATCGCGGTTTCGGGCTTTGTCCTGCTTGCCAACCGGTTTCCCAGGATCAGGCGGCGGGCGAAACATGTGCCGAATGCCCCCTGAAGCCGCTCCCAGTTTAATCAGGTTCGGCTCGGGCAAAGCGGACCAGAAGGATCGTTAGCGCGGGCACGATCGTCCACATCGCGATCGGGATCAGCGCCAGTCCCGTCACTGGCTCTTGCGGCATCAACTCGCTGTAGCGCCAGCTCAGGAAACTGTTTGCCGGAAGCGATGTGGCGATCATTTCGACGGCGATCGCGACGACAAGCCCGAAGCCGAAATAGATCGCATAGGGCATTTTGGCGGCTTGCCAGAGCCACGCGTGCCCGCCACGTAATCCTGCAAGGCTATAAGCTGTCAGCAGGATCACGCCATCGCCCAGGCTTGCAATGCCGCAGCGAATGGTCCGCTCGAAGGGTTCGAGATCACCCGGTTCGAAGAATGGCATCTGGAAAATCTCCCAGACGAACGCGATCAGGCTCCCGCAAATAAGGATCAGCCAATGGGTTCTGGTCATGTTGCAGGTACGCCCGAAAAATCTGCGCCAGCAAATAGCAAGCGGCCGGATTTCCACTTCCTGCATAGCGCCTTCGCTGCCCCAAAGCCCGGATCAGTCATGATTTTCGCGGCCCTCCGACTCGGCCATGCGAGCAGCGCGTTTGAGAAATTTCCGCATGTCACCTGCTGCCAGTTCGGTAAGCGGGTGCCGGCTCGCATCGGGGCGCGGTTCGATCATGTCCGCACGTTTCCTAATCTGTTCGATCTGTTCATCGCTCGCCCCGGACAAAAGGCCAAGAACTATGTTCTCGAGAGTAATGAGGCGAATGCGCATTTGCACCAGATCGGCATGATCGGGCTCCGGGATATCCCAGCTGCCGTTCTCATTGACCGTGCTCACGACTGCTTCTCCGACGGCTCTGCTGGCACCATGATACTCCCCATTCGTCGTTATCGGCTTCTCTCAAAAAGGTGGCCGAAAAACAGCACCGCTGCAACCGGCCGTGCTTCGGCCCACCAGCCCCACCGCTGCTGCGGATTGTTTGAGGGGAAGAGATGGCGGCTGCGTAAAGAGGATGACTGCACACAGCATCCACCGCAAGACCGACGAAAGGAAATCGACCATGAAACTGACAGTTCTAGCTTTCGCGCTCGCCACCGGCCTGGCAACCACCCCGGCAATGGCCCGGCAACAGCATGACCACGGGGATCAAGCGGCGGCGCAGCAGCAGTCACACGCTGGCCATATGATGCAGGATTCGGCGGCCATGACGGCCCACCGCGAGAAGATGGCTGAAATGCGCGCGCTGATGCAGCAGGCCCACGCGGCGAGCGATCCTGCCGAACGCCAAAGGCTTATGGCCGAACATCGTGCAAAAATGCAGGAACACATGGCGGGCATGATGCAGGGGGACAACGCCGATATGATGGCGGCCTGTCACCAGCACATGATGATGATGCATGACATGATGGAGCAGATGGCGGCTCACGAGAACATGGCGCAAGACGATTAGGAGGCGGTGGCCGGGCTCTCGCTTTGTGCCTGAGCCTGGCCACACTCTTACCAGGGCGCGGTGCAAGGCAGGAGGTCCGACCATCTCGTGAGTAAAATTTGAACCCTCACGCGTCGACGATCGCCGCGCTCTATCACCGCAAGAGATGAAGGTTCGCAGAGCATTACAGACACAATAGGTTGCACGACCATCGCCAAGACCGGAGCCCGTAGAGAATGAAACGAATACAATTCATGGCTATTGTGGCCGCCAGTCTGCTCTGGATAAGTCCGGCCCAGGCCCATGGCGACGAGGAACATGGCGAAGCGGCCAGTGCTGTCGTCTCCGATGCGGCGTCAAAAGATATCCAGGCTGCGCAGGGGCACGGCGACACGGCTGCTGATCATGACGGGGCGAAGGGACAAGATGCAGACGAAGGCGACAAGGGCGTGGTCGGTGTGCTCAAGTCGCTGCATCCCGCCACCGTACACTTTCCGATCGCCTTGTTCTTTATGGCCGCTCTCACCGAGCTATTCGTCATCGCACGGAAGGGCACAGGCCTAGAGTCGGCAGTGCGCGTACTTGTTTATGGCGGTGCCGCCGGGGCGGTCGTGGCGGCCATATTCGGTTGGATCCATACCGGTCTCTGGTTCGGCGGAGATACTGCGATGCAGGTTCATCGCTGGAACGGAATGCTGATCGCGGTTCTCGGTCTGGCGATGGCCTATCTGGCGAGCCGTGCTTCCGCGAGCCGGACCGCGTTTCGCGCCGCAATCTTTGCCATGGCCGCTCTAGTGCTGGTGCAGGGATTTCTGGGCGGCGAGCTTGCGCACGGTGCCAATCATCTTGGTATCTCCTGGCTTTGAAGGATAGAATGATGCGCAGATCAAATCGGAACGCGTTTGTTGCCCCCCTTGCTGCGGCGGCATTGGGGCTAGGGCTCGCTGCCTGTGATCAGACGCAGGACACTTCATCAGAAGCTGAAGCCTTGCCACTGTATACGGCCCCGCCGACCGAGAGCACAGGTGCTGGCGAAGGCGAAAGAGACAACGCTGCCTTTCCCGCTGGAGAGGCCAACACGAACCGGTCGGGTGAAGCTGCGACTGCCGGTAGGCAACCAGACCGACCGGCGAGCACTCCGGTAGTAGCGTCGTCCCCTGCGGCCACTCCCCCGCCGGTGAATGCCCAGCCTAGCAACACACCCGATCCTCATGCGGGCCACTATATGCCATCCATGCCCGACCATGACATGCCCTCGATGTCCGATCAGGCGCATGGATCGTGACCTGGCGTTTCGCCTTCTGATCGGCCCAAAAACGGCCGACGCTCGTTTTACCAGTCACTACGAATAACAAGTCGTCGTTTGCCAAAGGCGCTTTATCTCATCTGTCCGATTTTGGGGGTATTGATGGGGGTATTTGCAAGACGACTCAAAAAGTTTATTAGGTAAATCAGCACGTTATATGCTCTCTATATTTCCCTCCTCCGCTACCAATCTCGGATTTGCATGGGTTCGTTTGTGTTCGCCCACATCCAAAAAGATAACGCGATCAGAACGGCGCATCTGATTTCCATTCGCTTGAAGCCGGTTTCGGAGTGAGTGTATTTTCCGGAATGCGAAAAGGAGCGATACCTCCAATGGCTTCGAATGAGATACAGATCGTAGAGCGAAGGCGTCAGAACGGTCGCACAAGCTCGCCATCGGTGAAGACCTCTTCCTGCTCGCCGAGAGGAACGGCTCAAAGCTCTGGCGGCTAAACATCGTTATCACGGATAAGGAAAAGCTGCTTTCTTTCGGTGCGTATCCAGTGAGGAGCCGCTCTGTCAGCTGTCAGACCGGCTTCATGGTTGCAATCTGCTGCCTCTTGCCGCCGGATGGACGGGGAGCATCCTAGGTGATCGGCCGTTCGCCGGTTATGGACAGGCCGTAACCTTCCAGCGCCACCATGGAATGATGCGTGTTCGTCAGCAGGACCATGTCGCGCACGCCCAGTTCGGCGAGGATCTGCGCGCCGCCGCCGTAATCGCGCTGCTCCGAAGGTTCGGCCTGTTCGTCCAGCGCTTTGCCGCTGTCGCTCAATTGCATGGCGCGGCTGACGTAATTCGGGCTGGGGCGATTGATCAGCACGACCACGCCCGCACCTTCGCGCCCGATGATTTCCATGGATTTTTCCAGCAGGCCACCGCGTTCGGAACGTTCGGCGAAAACATCGGGGAAAATCGACAGCAGATGCATCCGCACCAATGTCGGCCTGTCCGCCTCGATGGTGCCTTTCACCAGCGCCAGCGTCTCTTCCTTCGTCGCCTTGTTGTAAAAGGCGATGGCCCGCCATTCGCCGCCCCAGCGACTGGTGAACTGGCGTTCGCTGCGGCGTTCGACCAGGTGGTCGTGTTCGCGGCGATAGGCGATCAGGTCGCGGATCGTGCCGATTTTCAGATCGTGTCGCCGGGCAAACCGCACCAGATCTTCCATCCGCGACATCGTGCCGTCGTCATTCATGATCTCGCAGATGACGCCGCTCGGGTTCAATCCTGCAAGGCGCGAAATATCGACCGAGGCTTCGGTGTGTCCGGCGCGCACCAGCACCCCGCCGTCCCGTGCGACGAGCGGAAAGACATGCCCCGGCGTCACCAGATCCTCCATCCCCCGGCTGCCGTCGATGGCGACGGAAACCGTGCGCGCGCGGTCGCCTGCGCTGATGCCGGTGGTGACGCCCTCGCGCGCCTCGATCGAGGTGGTGAAGGCGGTTTCGTGCCGGGTACGATTGCTCGTGCTCATCAGATCGAGGCCGAGTTGATCGATGCGCTGCCGCGTCATGGCGAGACAGACCAGCCCGCGCCCGTGCGTCGCCATGAAATTGATCGCCTGCGGCGTCGCCATCTGCGCGGGGATCACGAGATCGCCTTCATTCTCCCGATCTTCGTCATCGACCAGCACGAACATGCGCCCGTTGCGCGCTTCCTCGATAATCTCTTCCGCACCCACGATGACCGGCGAATCATCATTGTCGGACAGGAAGTTTTCCAGCTTCCGCAAGGTGTCGGTCGTGGGGTTCCACTTGTCCTCGAGACAGTCGCGCAGGGAATTGGCGTGAAGCCCTGCCGCGCGGGCCAGTGCGGTGCGGGACACGGCGCCCGAATCAATGATGGTGCGGACGCGGTCTATCATGGTGCTGTTGCTCATTCCGGGCAGATACTCCGTCTGCCATCACATCGCAATGTCAATTGCACATTTCGATGTGAGCGGGTCGGGAGGGCGGCTTTGCATCTGCCGAACCTTGCGGCAATGGGGCAGGAGTGGCAGAGGCCGCGCCATGAACATGGCAGTGAAAGACCGGGTCATCGCGCTCGACGGCGTGGCGAATTTACGCGACTATGGCGGCTATGCCGTAGCGGGCGGGGCCAGAGTGCGCCGCGGCATCCTGTTCCGCTCCGGCGATCAACACGCGGCCACCGAGCGCGATCTGTCCGCCCTGGCCGCGCTGAACCTTGCCGCGATCGTCGATCTGCGCGGCAATGGCGAAAGGGAGCGCCACCCCAGCCTGCGCCCCGATGGCTGCAAGGCGCGCGTCCTGTTCTTCGATGGCGAGACGGCAGGGCTTGCCCCGCATCTCGAAGCGGCCGAAGGCGTTCTGGACGAGGCGGGTGCGCACAGGGCGATGGAACGGATCTATGCCCGTCTGCCATTTCGCGAAAATCTCATCTGGATCATGCGGCGCTATTTCGCGGTTCTGGCGGAGGGACAAAGCGCAAGCCTGGTGCATTGCCACGCCGGCAAGGACCGCACGGGCATGGCGGTGGCGCTGTTGCACCATGCCCTCGGCGTGCATCCGGACGATGCGATGGAAGATTATCTGCTCACCAACAGCGCCGTCGATCTGGACGCGAGAGTGGCTGACAATCGCGAGACTGCGAGACAGAAATATGGCGCAAGGGATGATGCCACCATCCGGGTGCTGATGGGCGTGGACGCGCGCTATCTCGATGCGGCATACAGGGCGCTGCGCGAGGAACACGGTTCGATCGACGCCTTCCTGCGGCAGGTGTTGCAGGTGGACGATGAACGGATGGAAGCCTTGCGCTTGCATCTGCTGGAACGCTAACCAGATTCGCAAGCGCGGCATTGCCGCCGTTTCACCCGATCCGCCGCAACTGGACGAGACACCATGGCCACCCATCATACCCGCATGCTCATCATCGGCTCCGGTCCCGCCGGGCTTTCCGCCGCGATCTATGGCGCGCGGGCGGCGATGGAACCGATCGTGGTGCAGGGCCTGCAACCTGGCGGCCAGCTGACCATCACCACCGACGTGGAGAATTATCCCGGCTTCAGGGACGTGGTGCAGGGTCCGTGGCTGATGGAGGAAATGCAGGCGCAGGCGGAACATGTCGGCACGCGGATGATGTGGGACACCATCACCGATATCGACATCGCCGGCGGATCGCCTTTCCGTGCGGTGGGCGATAGCGGCGATGAATATATCGGCGAGACACTCGTGATCGCGACCGGCGCGCAGGCGAAATGGCTGGGCGTGCCGGGCGAGCAGGAACTCGGCGGCAAGGGCGTTTCCGCCTGCGCGACCTGCGACGGTTTCTTCTATCGCGGCAAGAAGGTGGCCGTGATCGGCGGCGGCAATACCGCTGTGGAAGAAGCGCTGTATCTGACCAATCATTCCGACGATGTGACGCTGATCCATCGCCGCGACGAATTGCGGTCGGAACGCATCCTGCAGGAACGGGTGTTCGGAAACGACAAGATCTCGACGCTGTGGAACAAGACGGTCGAACGCTTCATCGGCGACCCTCTGCAAGGGGGGCTGACCGCGCTTGAACTGAATGACACCGTTACCGGAGAAGTCAGCACATTTCCGGTGGAAGGCGCTTTCGTCGCCATCGGCCATGCCCCTGCAACCGGATTGTTCAAGGGCAAGCTCGAGATGGACGACAGCGGCTATCTGACGGTCGAGCCCGGCACGCCCAAGACCGCGATCCCGGGCGTATTCGCCTGCGGCGATGTCATGGACCATACCTACCGCCAGGCCGTGACCGCCGCCGGCACGGGCTGCATGGCGGCGCTGGATGCGGAACGGTTTCTGGCAACGCTCGAATTTGCGAAGAAGGAAGCGCGCGAGGCTGCCGAATAGGGCCTGCCCCCGCGCAGCCTATCTTAAGGTCAGGGAGCGATGCCGGGGTTGAAGAACAGCGTCAGTGCCACGGCGCGGATGGCAAGGTAGATCAGTGCGAAGCTGGACAGGGCAAACAGGCTGAACCGCACCGGCACGCGATTGACCGTCGCCTGCCAGATCGAATGAACGATGCGGAGCACCACATAGGCCCAGGCGAGCGCCACGTCCCATGCATTCGCTCCCATCAGCGCGATAATGAGCACGGCTGCATAGAACAGTGTCGGCTGCTCCATCAGATGCGCGTAATTATGCGCTTTCCAGTTGATCCGGTCGTCCAGCACGCCTTCCAGATCCTGTCCCCGGCCGCCGGGTTTCGCTTCGCCCAGACCGCCCATCTTCCGGAGCGCGGGCAGGCGTGTCGCGGCCATCCAGATCAACATCATCAGCGACCACAATATCAGCACTGCGCCCGGTGCCAGCATCTGCGCCATCATCGTCGTTCCCCTTCTCGCCCCATCAGCCCGCGGGGATGCGGTGCGCCGTGCGGATTGTCAAACGCGGTCTGATCCGCCGTGCTGATAGTGGCTGCAAATTGCTGCGGATCGACATTGCTGCCGGTGATCATCACCACCGTATGCTCATCCAGACAGGTCTTGCCCGCCAGCGCCGCCGCCAGCGCCGCCGCGCCGCCGGGTTCGACCACCAGCCCCAGTTCGCGGAAGGCGAAGCGCTGGGCTGTACGAATCTCGGCTTCGCTGACCGCTACGCCCGGCTCGGCGCGATGGTTGAGGACGGCGAAATTGACCGGCGCGGTCTGCGGGGTCTGCAGGGCGTCGCAGGCGGTGGGTGGCGGATTGGCACCGACCGGCTCGATCCGCCCGGATGCGAGGCTGCGGGCCATATCGTCCCAGCCCTGCGGCTCGATCGGAACGATGGCGCTGTCGGGGCAGGCAAGGGCGAGGCCGGCCGCCAATCCGCCGCCACCGCAACAGACTACAAGGCGCGAAGGTTGCCGCCCAAGTTGATGCGTGATCTCGACACCGGCGCTGCCTTGCCCTTCGATGATCCAGGGGTCGGCATAGGCATGGACGAAAACCGCGCCGCGCTGGTCGCACAATGCATTCGCCACCGCATCGCGGTCCACCCCGCCGGGCCGATCGTAAAGCACGATTTCCGCACCCAGCGCCCTGGTGGCGTCCAGCTTCACCTGCGGCGCATCCACCGGCATGACGATGGCGGCGTCGATGCCGAGGCGGCGAGCGGCCCATGCCACGCCCTGCGCGTGATTGCCGCTGGAGACGGCGACGACCCCGCGCCGCCGTTCTTCTGAACTGAGGCTGTTCAGCCGGAACCAGGCACCGCGAATCTTGAAGGCGCCAATGGGTTGCAGGCTCTCCGCCTTGCCCCATAGGCTGACTCCGCCGATCTGCACGGGCAGCAGCGGCGTCGGCGGCAAAATGGCCGCCACCTGCTCGGCTGCCAGCCGGGTACCGGCGGCGGTGGGGTTGCGGGGGCTTTCGCGAAACATATCTGACGCCTAATGCGTTCCGCAGATATTAGCCATTGCCGCGAGATGCGGCGCAGACAATTTCCTCGGAGTATCCATGTCCACTATTCTGGTAATCGGCGCGGGCGGCGTCAGTTCGGTCGCGGTTCACAAGATGGCGCAGGTCAGCGCCGCAGGCTCGGGTATCTTCGGCGACATCCACCTCGCCAGCCGCACGAAGTCGAAATGCGATGCCATTGCCGCCAGCGTCAAGGAACGGACGGGCGTGGAGATCAAGACCTACGAGATCGACGCCGAGGAAGTCCCGGCGATGGTCAATCTGCTGAACCGCGTGAAGCCCTCGCTGGTCGTCAATCTGGCGCTGCCCTATCAGGATCTGCCCATCATGGACGCCTGCCTCGAGGCGGGCGTGAACTACCTCGATACCGCGAATTACGAACCCAAGGACGAGGCCAAGTTCGAATATAAATGGCAATGGGCCTATCACGACCGTTTCAGGGAAGCGGGGCTGATGGCGCTGCTGGGGTCGGGCTTCGATCCCGGCGTCACCAGCGTCTTCACCATGTGGCTGAAGAAACACAGGCTGAAGACGATCCGCCAGCTCGACATCCTCGATTGCAACGGCGGCGACCACGGGCAGGCTTTCGCCACCAATTTCAACCCGGAAATCAACATTCGCGAAGTGACCGCGCCGGCGCGCCACTGGGAAGATGGCGAGTTCGTCGAGACCCCGGCGATGGCCCGCAAGGTCGAATTCGACTTCGAAGAGGTCGGCACCAGGAACATGTACATGATGTATCACGAGGAACTGGAGAGCCTCGCGAAATTCGTGCCCGAACTGGAGCGGGCACGGTTCTGGATGACCTTCGGCGACGAATATATCAAGCATCTGACCGTGCTGCAGAATGTCGGCATGACGGGCATCGAACCGATCCGCTATCAGGGCAAGGATATCGTGCCGCTGCAATTCCTCGCCGCCGTGTTGCCCAAACCCGAATCGCTGGGCGAGACCACCAGGGGCAAGACCAATATCGGGGTGATCGCCACGGGCGAGGCGCTGGACGGTAGCGGCGAGAAGACGTTCTACCTGAATAACATCTGCAGCCACGAGGCAGCCTATGAGGAAACCGGCAACCAGGCGGTCAGCTACACCACCGGCGTTCCGGCGATGATCGGCAGTGCGCTCGTGGTGTCGGGCAAATGGCCGGCTCCGAACGGCGAGGGCGGCGTGTTCAATATCGAGCAGTTCGATCCCGATCCCTTCATGGACATGCTGAACGAACACGGGCTTCCATGGAACGTGCGGGAACTCGGCGGCCCGGTGGCGTTCTGAACAGATGAAGCTTTGCCATCTTCCATTCGCCGCGCTGCTGTTCTCCCTGGCGTCCTGCGCTCCGGCCGAACAGGTAGCAACGCCCGATCCGGGCGGCCCGGCTCGTCCCGCAGGTCCGGCTTTGAACGGCGCGCCGGGCGAACCGATCGATCCGGATGTGTCGATGACCGCGAGCCGGCGCGCTGCGTGCGAGGCTGCTGGTGGATATGTCGAACGGCGCGGGCGCAGGAATGCGGAACTCTGCGTCACGCCGTATCCTGACGCAGGAAAGGCTTGCTCCGACGGGTCGGATTACGAGGGGGATTGCATCGTCGAAGGTGCCGCAGAAATGCACAAAAGCGGGAACAGCACCGGCATCTGTCAGCGCGACGATGCGCTGTTCGGCTGCTTCGGCACTGTCGAGAATGGAGCAATCCTTCGCGGATTGTGCGTGGACTGATGGAAACCAGAGCCGGAGATCCCGGAGCCTTCGCGCAGTTCGATCTGGGCCGTGTCGACAGCCCCGCCTTTGTCGTGGATGCGGCGAAGCTGCGCGCGAACTGCCGAATTCTGGCCGACATACGCGATTCGGCGGACATCAAGGTGTTGTCGGCGCTGAAGGCGTTCTCCATGTGGAGCGCCGCGCCGATCATCGGTGAATATCTGGACGGCGCCTGCGCGTCGGGCCTGTGGGAAGCGCGCCTTGCCAGCGAATTCTACGACGGCGAGATCGCCACCTACAGCGCCGCCTACAAGCCGGACGAGCTGGAGGAAATCTGCCGCCTTTCGGACCACGTCATCTTCAATTCGCCCGGCCAGTTGCAACGCGCCGCGCTGATCCTCGAACAGGGCAGGGCGACGGGCGGCGATTTCGACATCGGCCTTCGCATCAACCCGCAGGTGCCGACCGGCGAGGTGCCGCGTTACGATCCCTCCAGCCCCGGTTCGCGCCTCGGCTTTCCGCTCGACCAGCTGACGGAGGAGATGATGGAAGGCGTGGACGGCATCCATTTCCATAATCTGTGCGAGCAGGATCTGGAGCCGTTGCAGCGCACCTGGGACAAGGTTTTCGACGCGATCGAGCCGTATTTCGGCCAGCTGAAATGGATCAACATGGGCGGCGGGCATCATATCACCCGCGCCGATTACCAGCGCGAGGAACTGGTCGCATTCCTGCGCGATGCGAAGGAAGACACCGGGGCGGAAATCTACCTCGAACCGGGCGAGGCCGTGGCGCTGGATGCGGGTATTCTGGTGGGTACGATCCTCGATACCGGCGTGAACGAGACTCGCTTCGCCATTACCGACATTTCCGCCACCTGCCACATGCCCGACGTGATCGAGGCACCTTACAGGCCAGCGATGCTCGGCGAAACTGCGGAAGAGCAGGCGGCGGGCGAACTGGTGCGGCTCGGCGGACCGTCCTGCCTCGCCGGCGATGTCATTGGTGATTATGCGCTGCCGGTGCCCTGCGAGGCGGGGGAGCGGATCGCGTTTCTCGACCAGGCGCATTATTCAATGGTGAAGACCAACACGTTCAATGGCGTGCCCCTGCCGTCCATCTGGCTGTGGGACAGCGAAATGGATGTTCTGGAGCAGGTGAAAAGCTTCGGTTACGAGGACTTCCGGGGCCGGCTGAGCTGAAGGGCGGAATACGCGGTATCGCGCGGTGAATGGCACCCGGTTTCTGCGCCTCAGCCGTGCTATTTTCACTTGCAGTTCAGCCGCCGGCGCCTATATGCGCCACCTGCTGCCAAGCCCCGCTTCAGGGGGGACTTCCCGACCGCAAGGCAGCGTCACCATATCGAACCGTTTGGGGGTCCCTTGAATTGCACCAATTTCCTGACGCCAAGGCTGTAGTCCGGGCCCTTGCGCCCGACGAACCGGTCATCCTCAACCGTCCGCAGGCAGCAGCCCGGGCGGCGCGTTTCTTCACGTCCAACTTTCCCGGCAAGTCGCTCTACGCGGTGAAGGCGAACCCGTCGCCGGATCTGCTGCAGATCTTGTGGGACAACGGCGTGACGCATTACGACGTGGCGTCCATTGCCGAGGTGCGGCTGGTGCGAGCCACCTTGCCGAAGGCCACCTTGTGCTTCATGCATCCGGTAAAGACGGCCCGCGCGATTGCCGAAGCCTATCACACGCACGGCGTCCGCACCTTCAGCCTCGACACGATCGAGGAACTGGAGAAGATCGTGTTGGCGTGCTGCGATGAAGCCGGCAATCCGGCGGAAGATTTGTCGCTCTGTGTTCGCCTGCGCGTATCCAGCGAATTCAGCGAATTGTCGCTCGCGTCGAAATTCGGCGTCGATCTTGCCGATGCGGCACCGCTGCTGCAGGCCACGCGCCAGCATTGCGACGCGCTCGGCATCTGCTTCCACGTCGGCAGTCAGGCCATGACGCCCTTCGCCTATGTACAGGCGCTGGAGCGGGTGCGCGCCGCCATCGTCGACGCTTCCGTTACCGTGGACATCATCGATGTCGGCGGCGGCTTCCCGTCGTCCTATCCCGGCATGGAGCCGCCGCCGCTGGAGGATTATTTCGACGTGATCTTCCGCGCCAGCGAATCGCTGCCGATTTCCTATTCCAGCGAATTGTGGTGCGAGCCGGGCCGGGCGCTCTGCGCGGAATATAGTTCGCTGATCGTCAAGGTCGAAAAGCGGCGCGGGGACGAGCTTTACATCAATGACGGTGCCTATGGCGCACTCTACGACGCGGCGCATGTCGAATGGCGTTTCCCCGTAAACGCGCTCGAGGACGATCTGATCGAAGGCACAGCCGAATTCTCGTTCTACGGCCCGACCTGCGACGATGCGGATTTCATGAAGGGGCCGTTCATGCTCCCGTCCGACATCCAGGCGGGCGATTATATCGAGATCGGGATGCTGGGTGCCTATGGCGCGGCCATGAAAACCGCGTTCAACGGGTTCGGGGCAGCGGAAGCCTTCGAAGTGGCCGATGAACCGATGGAGAGCCTGTATCGCGGTGACCGGGTGGACCCGCGCAGCAGCGACAATGTGGTGAGTTTGCGTTAAGGCGCGATCGAAACGGCGGCGGGCTGCTCATGCGCCCGCGGCCGTTTCATGCCTGTAGTCTAGTCGGGAAAGCCGACGAAGCTTGCCGCTGCATCCAGCGGCTTGCGGTTGGACACCACGGCATTTGCCGGAAAATCCTCGTCCGGCCAGCCCATCGCGACGCAGATCATGATGACCTGATCGTCGGGAATATTCGCTTCGCGCCGCACGACGGGCGACTGCATGATGCCCTGGCTATTGATGACGCAGCCAAGGCCGCGCGACCACGCGGCATTGACCAGCGCATTGGTAACGGCGCCGCAATCGAAGGGCGCGACATCGCTGCCCAGCAGATCGCGGTCGTAAGTGACGACGATGGAAACCGGCGCATCGAACTGGCGAAATCCGCGCAGCACCCAGTCCTGCCGTGCTTCCTTGTCTTCGCGGGCGATGCCCATGGCACCGAACAATTGCTTGGCGACCTCGACCTGCCGTGTGCGGTGATCGCCGGACTGCTTGCCATGGGTGCGGAATTCACGGCTGTCGGGCGTACCGGCCAGGATGCCTTCCGTATTGCCTCGCCTGATCCGGTCCAGCGGCTCACCGCTGACCACGGTGAAGTTCCAGCATTGATTGTTGAAAGAGGACGGCGCGCGCATGGCAAGTGCCAGCACTTCCTCGATCAGTTCGCGCGGCACCGGCTTATCCAGAAAACCCCGGATGGACCGACGGCCTTCGACGACGGCATCGAAACTGGGTGCCGCGTGGTTCATGCGGCCCGGCGCAGGTCCATTTCGAGCCTGTCCCAGATCTCCACCAGCGCACCCGTCAGTTCCGTCATCATCGCCTCGTCATGCGCGGGGCCGGGCGTGAATCGCAGGCGCTCCGTCCCGCGCGGCACGGTCGGGAAATTGATCGGCTGCACATAGACGCCATATTCCGCCAGCAGAATGTCGCTGATCTTCTTGGCACGGACAGGGTCGCCTACCATCAGCGGGACGATATGCGTCGTCGAATCCATGACCGGCAGCCCGGCTTCGCGCAATTTGGCCTTCAGCATCGCTGCATTCGCCTGCTGGGCATCGCGTTCGGCGCTCGAAGATTTCAGATGCCGCACAGAGGCAAGGACGCCTGCCACCAGCACGGGGCTGAGCGATGTCGTGAAGATGAAGCCGGGAGCATAGGAACGGATGACGTCCACGATGCGGCTGTCGGCGGCGATATAGCCGCCCATGACGCCGAACGCCTTGCCCAGCGTGCCTTCGATAATGTCGATGCGGTGCGCCGCTTCGTCCCTTTCGGAGATGCCGCCTCCGCGCTTCCCATACATGCCCACGGCGTGCACTTCGTCGATATAGGTCAGTGCATTGTATTTTTCGGCAAGGTCGCAGATGGCATGGATCGGCGCGACGTCGCCATCCATTGAATACACGCTTTCGAACGCGATCACCTTGGGCGTATCGATATCTTCTGCTGCCAGCAGGCGTTCCAGATCGGCGAGATCGTTGTGCCGCCACACGCGCTTGACGCAGCCCGAATTGCGGATGCCTGCGATCATGCTGGCGTGGTTCAGTTCATCGGAGAAGATCACGCAGCCGGGCAGCAGCTTCGCCAGGGTCGAGAGAGTCGCGTCGTTCGACACATAGCCGCTGGTGAACAGCAAGGCGCTCTGCTTGCCATGCAGATCGGCCAGTTCGCGTTCGAGCTGCACATGGAAATGCGTGTTGCCGCCGATGTTGCGAGTGCCGCCGGAACCTGCACCCACATCGTGCAGCGCTTCTTCCATCGCGGCGATCACCTTGGGGTGCTGCCCCATGGCGAGATAGTCGTTCGAGCACCAGACGGTGATCGGCTTCGGCCCGTTGTGCCCATGAAAGCAACGGGCATTTGGGTAGGCACCCTTGTTGCGCAAGATGTCGATGAATACCCGGTACCGCCCTTCGGCATGGAGCCGGACTATCGCCTGGTCGAAAATCTGGTCGTAGTTCAACGGATATTCCGTGCGTTGCGCCGGACGCCCCCGGCAGCGAATAGCCAGGTTCTAAGCCCGAAATCGCGTAAATGCCACCGCGATCTTTGCGAATGATTCGCGTTAAAGCGCGGTCAAGTCTTCGATGCCGTAAGCGGCAAACGCTTCGGCAAGCCGCTCAAGTTCATCGAGCGGCCCGCTGGTCACCGCGAGGCCCGGGCCGCTGCGGGCGAATTGCTGGTCGCGGGTGAGATCTGCTATCCGCCGCGCGATGCCAGATGCTCCGTCGATAAAGCGAACTCCGGCGCCGAATGCGTCTGCAAGATCGGTGGCAACCAGCGGAAAATGCGTGCAGGCAAGGACGACCGTGTCGATCCTGTCCCCGCCCGGCATCGCGCGCAGCCCTTCCGCAGCGCGGCGGAATACGTCCCTTTCGACAGGAATGCCGCGCAACCGGCTTTCCGCCGCCGCGACCAGTTCGGGCGCCGCGTGTCGCAGCAGCAGCTTGTCCGGCGCGAAAGCCGCCTCCAGTTCGTCGACATAGGCCTGCCGGATCGTCGCCGCCGTGCCCAGCAGGCCGATCACCCCGCTGCGGGTAAGGGCGGCGGCGGGTCTTATGGCCGGCACCGTTCCGACGATCGGCGTGTTCAGAACCTCGCGCACCATGCCGAGCGCGATGGTCGACGCCGTATTGCAGGCGATGCAGATCAGGCGCGGGGCGAACCGTTCCGCCATGCGTCCGAGCAGGCCGGACACGCGGGCGGCGATCTCGGCTTCGCTTTTTTCTCCATAGGGCAGACCGGCCAGATCGGCGGCATAGATGATGGGCGCATCGGGCAGCAGGGCGCGCAGTTCGGCCAGCACCGACAACCCGCCGACACCGGAATCGAACAGCAGGATTGGTGCGTCGGGTCTGACTGCGCGCGCGCTCGTCCGGTTCACGTGGCCTCCCTGATGTCCCCGGGCTGCGCTCACCCATTCCCGCGCTTGCCGACGCGCTGCCTTTTACCTACCAAGCGGCAAAAGAAAAGGCGTGGCCGCATGGCGCGCCTTGCTGACGGGGGTTTGTCGAGCCATGGAAATCCTGCTCGCCGCATTGCTGGGCTACGCTCTGGGGTCCATCCCCTTCGGCCTGCTGCTGACAAGGGCCGCGGGCAAGGGCGATGTGCGAAAGATCGGCTCCGGCAACATCGGTGCCACCAATGTCCTGCGCACCGGGAACAAGGGGCTGGCGGCGGCCACCCTGCTGCTCGATCTTGCCAAGGGTTTCGCGCCGGTTTTTGCCGCCTGGGCAATCTGGGACGATCCATTCGCAGCCGGTTTCGCCGCAATCGGCGCGGTGCTGGGGCACTGTTTTCCGATCTGGCTGAAATTCCGCGGCGGAAAGGGCGTGGCGACCTGTGCCGGCGTGTGCTTCGGCCTCGCCTTGCCGATCGGGCTAGCCTATGCGCTTGCCTGGATCGGGATGCTGCTGATCTGGCGGATATCCTCGCTGGCCGGGATGGTGGCAGCCATTGCCGCGCCGGTCATCGCGTTTCTGACGGGCTGGATCGTCTTCGTGCCGTTTCTCATCATAATCGCTTTGCTCATCCTCTATCTGCACCGCGCCAATATCGCCCGCCTGCTAGCCGGCGAGGAGCCACGCATCGGTGCCCGCTGAGACGGCGATCAAGGACGAGCACCGGCTGACACAGGAGGAAGCGTTTGCCCGCATCCGCCTGTTGCGTTCACCGAATGTGGGGCCGGTCAGCTACCGCCAGTTGCTGGCGCGCTTCGGCGATGCACGGCGGGCGCTGGAGGGTTTGCCGGAGCTGGATCGCTCCGGCAAGCGAAGCTATCGGGCGGCTCCTTCCGGGAAGATAGAGGATGAGATCGCCGCGGCCAGACAGGCCGGGGCGCGCTACCTTTTTCATGATTCACCCGGCTATCCGGAACTCCTGGCGCAGATTTCGGGCGCGCCGCCGATCCTGCTGTATCGCGGCGATATCGGATTGGCCGCGCGGCCCTGCATCGCCATTGTCGGCGCGCGCAACGCATCCGCAGCGGCGGTGCGGCTGGCGCGAACTTTCGCAGGGGAACTGGCAGCAGGCGGGCTGGCGGTGGTATCCGGCCTTGCACGCGGCATCGACGGTGCGGCACATGAAGGGGCATTGCCGGCCACCATCGGGGTGATCGCCAGCGGCATCGACATCGCCTATCCGCCGCAGCACGAGGCCCTGCAGGAACGCGTGGCGACAGAAGGTCTGCTGCTGGCGGAACAGCCGCCGGGTACGCAGCCGCGCGGCAGTCATTTTCCCAGTCGCAACCGGATCATCGCCGGGCTGGCGCAGGGAACGCTGGTGGTCGAAGCCGCGCCGAAATCCGGTTCGCTTATCACCGCGCGGCTTGCGGGCGAGGCCGGGCGCGAGGTCATGGCCATTCCCGGCAGCCCGCTCGATGCGCGGTCGCAAGGGTGCAATCTGCTGATCCGCGAAGGCGCGGTGCTGGTGCAATCGGCGGCCGATGTGGTCGAACTCGTGACCGGCTTCGGCGGCAACCCGCGTTCGTCGCTGCGCGAAGCCGCGCCTGAACCTTATGCCTATGAGGATGAACTGGCCGATGCCGAACCCGCCGATGTCGAACAATTGCTGACCAATGCGCCGGTCGCGGTGGATGAACTCATCCGCCAGTCGGGCAGCGGGGCGGCGTCGGTGCAACTGGCACTGCTCGAACTGGAACTGGCCGGCAGGCTCGAACGCGGGGCGGGCGGCAAGGTGCGGCTGGCGGGATGAACCGGCGCCCTCCTTGCCTGACGTGAGAAAACACGGTTGACGCGCCGCGCCTTGCGGAACCACCCTCGCGCGTACACATGAAAGGGCCCGCCATTCGGGCCGCACCGTCAAGGATCGCTTTAACTCTATGCAACTCGTCATCGTCGAATCGCCTGCCAAGGCGAAAACCATCGAGAAATATCTCGGCAAGGATTTCAAGGTCCTGGCCAGCTACGGCCATGTCCGCGACCTGCCGCCCAAGGATGGTTCGGTGCGGCCCGACGAGGATTTCGCGATGGATTGGGAGACCTATCGCGACAAGACGGCGAGGGTGAAGGAAATCACCGACGCCGCGAAGAAGGCGACGCGCCTGATCCTGGCCACCGACCCCGACCGCGAGGGGGAGGCGATTTCATGGCATGTGCGCGAATTGCTACAGAAGAAGAAGGCGCTGCCCGCCGATGTCGAGCGCGTCACCTTCAATGCGATCACGAAGCAGGCCGTGACCGATGCGATGAAGAAGCCCCGCGATCTGGATGGCGATCTGATCGACGCCTATCTTGCCCGCCGCGCGCTGGATTATTTGTTCGGTTTCACCCTCTCGCCCATCCTGTGGCGCAAGCTGCCGGGCGCGAAGAGCGCGGGGCGGGTGCAGTCGGTGGCGTTGCGGATCATCGTCGACCGCGAGCGTGAGATCGAGGCATTCAAGCCGCAGGAATATTGGTCGGTCACCGCGCAGATGGAGCAGGACGGCACTGCTTTCGATGCCCGGCTGGTGCGCTATGACGGCAAGAAGCTGGAGAAGCTGACCATCGGCGAGGAAGGCACCGCGCTTGCCGCCAAGGCCGCGGTCGAACAGGCGCTGTTCACGATCGAGGAGATCGAGACCAGGCCGCTGAAACGGCACCCCTCGCCGCCGTTCACGACATCGACCCTGCAACAGGAAGCCGCGCGCAAGCTGGGCTATTCCGCCAGCCACACCATGCGCCTGGCGCAGAATCTGTATGAAGCGGGCGCCATCACCTACATGCGGACGGACGGCGTGCAGATGGATGGCAGCGCGATTTCCGCCTGTCGCAAGGCCGTGGCCGATCGCTATGACGGGCATTATCTGCCCGAGAAACCGCGCCATTATTCGACCAAGGCCAAGAATGCGCAGGAAGCGCATGAGGCGATCCGCCCGACCGATTTCACCAGGGACCGCGCCGGATCGGGCGACGAGGCGAAGCTCTACTCGTTGATCTTCAAACGCGCGATGGCGAGCCAGATGGCTGCCGCCAATCTCGAACGCACGACCGTGACCATGCGCGACAAGGCAGGCCTGCACGAATTGCGCGCGACGGGACAGGTGGTGAAGTTCCCGGGCTTCCTGGCGGTTTACGAGGAAGGCCGCGACACGAAGGACGATGACGACGAAAGCGGCTTGCTGCCGCAGATGGCGAAGGGTGACAGCCCGGCCAAGAAGCAGGTCGAGGCCAACCAGCATTTCACCCAGCCTCCGCCGCGCTTTTCCGAAGCCAGCCTGGTCAAACGGCTGGAGGAACTCGGCATCGGGCGGCCCTCCACTTACGCATCGACCATCCAGACCTTGCGCGATCGCGATTACGTGCGGATGGAAAAGAACCGCTTCTTCGCCGAGGAAAGCGGACGATTGCTGACCTCGTTCCTTGAACGGTTCTTCGAACGCTACGTCGCCTATGATTTCACGGCCGGGATGGAGGACGAACTCGACGAGGTGTCCGGCGGGCGCGAGGCTTACAAGCATCTGCTCACCCAGTTCTGGCGCGACTTCAAGCCGAAGACGGACGAGGTGATGGAGCAGCAGCCTTCGGAAGTGACGAAGGTGCTGGACGAATATCTGTCCGACTACCTGTTCCCGCCGAAAGCCGACGGCACGGACCCGCGCCTGTGTCCGAAATGCGAGGTCGGGCAACTGGCGCTGCGGGGCGGAAAATATGGCGCCTTCGTCGCCTGCTCGAACTATCCTGACTGCAAGTTCACCCGCCGATTCGCCCAGCCGGGCGCCGATGGCGAGGATGCGGCGGAAGACCAGACGATGGGCGTCGATCCGGAAACCGATCTGCCGGTGGAGCGCAAGACGGGCCGCTTCGGCCCCTATGTGCAACTGGGCGAGGGCAAGGAGGCCAAGCGGGCCTCCATCCCCAAGGATCTCGACGATTTCGACCTCGAATGGGCGCTGAAACTGCTCAGCCTGCCGCGTATCGTCGGCGACCATCCCGAAACCGGCAAGCCGATCGAGGCGGCGATCGGACGCTACGGGCCTTACCTCCGCCATGACGGCAAATATGCGAAGCTGGCAGGCACGCGCGACGTGTTCGAAACCGGCATGAACGCGGCGGTGTCGCTGCTGGCGGAAGCGGCCAATCGCAAGGGCGGCGCGCGCCAGAAGGCGGAACCGATCAAGGAGCTTGGCAAGCATCCCACCAGCGAAGGCGAGATGAAGGTGATGCCGGGGCGCTACGGCCCCTATGTCACGGACGGCACGACCAATGCGACGATCCCGAAGGATATCAAGCCCGAGGATCTGACCGAAGAACAGGCGATCGGCCTGATCGACGCCCGGGTGGCGAAGGGGCCGGTCAAGAAGAAGCGCAAGGCACCCGCCAAGAAGAAATCGCCCGCGAAGAAGGCGGCAACGAAGAACGCTGCGGCCAAAAAATCACCGGCAAAGAAAACCGCCGCCAAAAAGCCGGCCGCCAGAAAAGCGCCCGCGAAGAAGCCAGCCGAAGCGGAGGCGGAGTGATGGCTGCCGACAAGTTCGAGAGGCACAAGCAGCCCTGGAACGGCGAGGAGGCGGGCAAATTGCGCCTGCTCGCCGGCAAGGGTCAGGGGCTTAAACAGATCGCCAAGGCGCTGGGGCGCAGCGAGGAGTCGACAAAGGACTTCGCTAAGAAGAACAAGATCGCAATCGCCAAGAAGCGCTAGCGGAACCTCGCCTTACTTACCCCAGTCGAGGCCGATCTCCTCGAAGATCTCCTTGTCGTCGGCCCAGCGTTCGTCCACCTTCACATGCAGGAACAGGTGGACCTTGCGGCCGAGCAGCTCGCTCAGCTCCTTGCGAGCAGCCTCGCCGATGGCCTTGATGCGCTGCCCGCCCTTGCCGAGCACGATGGGGCGCTGGCTTTCGCGGGCGATGACGATCTGCTGCCTGATCTCGACGCTGCCATCACGCTTTTCGGTGTAGCTTTCGGGCCGCACCGCGCTGTCATAGGGCAGCTCCTCGTGCAATTGCTGGTAAAGCTGTTCGCGGGTGATCTCCGCCGCCAGCAGGCGTTCGCTCGCATCTGAAACCTGGTCTTCGGGATAATGCCACGGCCCCGGCGGCATTTCTCCCGCCAGATGCTGCTTCAGGCCCGCGACTCCGTCGCCGGTCTTGGCGGAAATGAAGAATATCTCGTCGAAATCGGCCTTGCCGCCGAGATCCTGCGCGAGCGCGAGCAGCGGCTCCTTCACCGCGATATCCACCTTGTTCAGCGCCAGCAGCTTGCGTTCGGGGCGGTCCTTCAGGGCGGTGAGGAGCGGCTCCAGCTCGTGCCGGCGCTGCTTTACAGGGTCCACCACCAGCAGGATGGCGTCGGCCTCGCTCGTGCCTTCCCAGGCGGCGCTGACCATCGCCCGATCGAGACGGCGTTTGGGCGCGAAGATCCCCGGCGTGTCCACCAGGATCATCTGCACCGGGCCATCGAGCGCGATGCCCATCAGCCGGGCGCGGGTAGTCTGCGCCTTGGCGCTGGTGATGGCGACTTTCTGGCCGACCAGCTGGTTCACCAGCGTCGATTTGCCGGCATTCGGCGCGCCGATCACCGCGACTACGCCGCAATAGGACTGCTTCTGCTCGTTCATCCGTAACGCTCCATGAATTTCTTTGCCGCGGCGGTTTCCGCCTCCTGCTTGCTGGATGCGGTGGCCTGCGCCGCGCCCACATTGGGAACGCTGACCCTGACCGTAAACCTCGAGGAATGATCGGGGCCGGATTTGTCGACCACCTCGTAATCCGGCATCCTGCGCCGGTTGCCCGCGGCCCATTCCTGCAAGGCGGATTTCGGATGCTTGGCGATCCCGGCCTTGCCCTCGACTTCCACCGCCCAGATGGTGCGGACCCATTCCCGTGTCGCTTCGAAGCCGCGTTCGACGAAACTTGCCCCCAGCAGGGCTTCCATGACGTCTCCCAGGATATTGTCGCTGTCGGCGCCGCCATCGTCGCGGGCCTGCTTGCCCATGCGGACATGTTCGGGGAGGCCGATGCGCCGCGCCACGCGGGCGCAGGTGGCACGGCTGACCAGCGCATTCAGGCGCTGCGAAAGCGTGCCTTCAGAGCCGGTATTGCGCTGATAGAGCCAGTCCGCAATCGCGATGCCCAGCACCCTGTCGCCCAGAAACTCCAGCCGTTCGTAATCGGGTTCGTCGGTGCCATAGCTGCCGTGCGTAAGCGCCTGTTTCCAGAGGTCGCGGTCCGCCGGTTCGATGCCGAATTGTGCCAGCCACTGCACGGTTTCGGTTTTCATATGAGATCGCCGATCCGGCTCCAGCGGGCGGCGGAGAACCAGGTCCAGGGCAGCAGCCATTCCGCCGATCCGTCGGTGGACCACATCAGAACGGTGGCCCGGCCGACCAGGTTGTCCAGCGGCACCATGCCGATGCCGCCGCCCGGCGCGGCAACGAAGCGGCTGTCCTGCGAATTGTCGCGATTGTCGCCCATGGCGAAGAAGTGGCCTTCGGGCACGATGACCGGTCCGAAATTATCGGCAGGCCCGGTGCCGAGGTCGATGATTTCGTAGGTGCGGCCATTCGGCAGCATTTCCGCAAATCGGATGTAGCGGCAGAAAAGTGCGCCTTCCACCCGCGCGACCTGTGCGGCGGGATGGCAATCCGTATTTGCCGAGATCGGCACCAGCAGATCGTCGAGGCGGCGGCGGGGCAGGGCCTCGCCGTTCAGATAGACTGTGCCGTCGCGCAGTTCGACCGTGTCGCCGGGAAGGGCGATGGCCCGCTTGATGTAATCGGTTCCATCGACCGGGTGCCGGAAGATCACGACATCGCCTGCCTCCGGATCGTCTGCGAAGATGCGCTCCGGGATCAGCGGTGCATTCAGCGGCAGCGAATTGCTGGTGTAGCCATACGACCATTTAGCGGCGAGCAGATAGTCGCCGTTCATCAGCCGGGGCAGCATGCTTTCGCTCGGGATGTTGAACGGCGAGAAGATGAAACTGCGGAAGATGATGACGATCAGCGCCAATTTCAGCACGAAGATAAGAAAGCTTTCCTCCTCCTTCGTCTTCTTTCCGTCGTGATCCGCGGGCGATTGCTCCGAAACGCGGTCCTGTGACGCGATGGCGGGTTCGCTCACGAAGGGTCGCCGGTCAGGAGGGTGAGGCGGCTGGGTTGCATCATCGGGACGGAGCCCTTTTCATCCTTCCAAATCATGGCCGCATTCCCTAGTCGCGGCAGGGCACGGTAGGAAAGGAAATTCGATGAGCGACCCGGCCCAATCCACGAAAGCGCAGGACATCATGGATCGGATCGCCGGGCGACAGGTTCGCACTCTGAAGGAACTGTTCGCGGATGATCCGGGCCGCGTCGAGGCGCTTGCCTCACGGATCGAATGGCCTGTCGGAGTGACCGACGAGGCTGGTCCCGATGCGCCCCGCGCCGGGATGTTGTGCGACTGGTCGAAAACCCATCTCGACACGGCGTTGCTGGGCGATTTCGAGGAACACGCCGAGGCGATGGGCTTTTCCGCGGCGCGCGAGGCGCTGTTCGCAGGCGAGATCGTCAATGTGACGGAAGGTCGTGCCGCCGAACACATAGCGCAGCGCGGCGTGGGCGATGAAGCGGCGGTCGAGGAAGCGGCGGCGCTCCGCCGCCGCATGAAATTGCTGGTCGAGGCGATCCATGAGGGTGCATTGGGCGAAATCCGTCATCTTATCCATATCGGCATCGGCGGCAGCGCGCTCGGGCCTGCACTGGCGGTGGATGCGCTCACCCGCGACCTCGCCCTCGTGGACGTGCATGTCGTGTCGAACATCGACGGGCTGGCGCTCGAAGCCGCCTTCGCTGCCTGCGATGCGGCCACGACCCTGATCGCCGTCGCCAGCAAGACTTTTACGACGATCGAAACCATGACCAATGCGGCCAGTGCGTTGAAATGGCTGGGCGACAATGGCGTTGCCGATCCGCAGGGGCGTGTCATCGCGCTGACCGCCTCGCCGGAAAAGGCCGTCGATTGGGGCGTCGACGAAACGCGGGTGCTGCCCTTTTCGCCGGCGGTCGGCGGGCGCTATTCGCTCTGGTCGTCGATCGGTTTTCCGCTGGCGCTGGCGGTGGGCTGGGATGAATTCGCACAGTTCCTCGGCGGCGCACGGGCGGTGGACGAACATTTTCGCGACGCGGAAGGGCGGGATAATCTGCCGCTGCGAGCCGCCTTCGCCGATCGCTATTATGCCGAAATCCGCAAGTGCCAGACGCGGGCGGTGTTCGCCTATGACGAACGGCTGGAGCTGTTTCCTGACTACCTGCAGCAGCTGGAGATGGAATCCAACGGCAAGCGGGTGACGGCCCAGGGGCATCCGGTGACCGGTCCCACCGCGCCGATCACCTGGGGCGGAGTGGGTACGGACGGCCAGCACGCAGTGTTTCAACTGCTGCATCAGGGTACGCATCTGGTGCCGGTGGATTTCATCGCCAGCATCGCGCCCGGCGACGATCTCGACCCGGCGCATCACCGCATCCTGCTGACCAATTGCTTCGCGCAAGGGGCGGCGCTGATGGCAGGCGCCAAGGGCAAGGATCCGGCGCGCCACTTCCCCGGCGACCGGCCGAGCGCCACCATCCTGTGCGACGACATCGATGCGGCGACGCTGGGCGCGCTGATCGCGTTTCACGAACACCGGACCTTCGCCAATGCCGTGTTGATGGGCATCAACCCTTTCGACCAGTTCGGGGTCGAACTGGGCAAGCGCATGGCCAACGAGATCGAGGCGGGCGAGGGCGATTTCGACGCCGGAACGCGCGGGCTGCTGAAGGCCGCCGGCTTGGACTGAATCGCTGGCCCGGGGCGGTTGCGGAACCGCGCTCCTGTTGGCATGCCGGCGCGGCTCGCCCATATGGACCGGGATCGCATGGGCGAACAGGAGTATTGCATGGCCGAATATGATTATGATCTCTTCACCATCGGCGCCGGATCGGGCGGGGTTCGCGCATCCCGCGTTTCCGCTGCGCATGGGGCGAAAGTGGCCGTGGCGGAGGAATATCGGGTCGGCGGCACCTGCGTCATCCGCGGCTGCGTTCCCAAGAAGATGCTCGTCTATGGGGCGCATTTCGCCGAGGATCTGGAGGATTGCCAGAAATTCGGCTGGACTGTCGAAAACCCCACCTTCGACTGGGTCAAGCTGCGCGACAATGTGCTCGGCGATGTCGACCGGCTGAACGGGCTGTACAAGGATACGCTGGAAAACCACGGCGTCGAGATCATCCACCAGCGCGCCCGCATCACCGGCGATCACGAGATCACGCTGGCGGATGGCACCGCTATTACGGCCAGGCACATCCTCATTGCCACCGGCGCCCGTCCTCATGTGCCGCAATGCCCGGGGAATGAATATGGCATCACCAGCAACGAAGCGTTTCACCTCGACAAATTGCCCGAACGCATCCTGATCGCAGGCGGCGGCTATATCGCCAATGAATTCGCCGGGATCTTTAATGAACTCGGCACCCATGTGACCATCGTCAACCGCAGCGACACCCTGCTGCGGCAGTATGATGAGCAGGTCCGCGACCGGCTGCTGCAGATATCGATGATGAAGGGTATCGATTTCAAGTTCCATGCCGAGTTCAAGGAGATCGAGAAGACCGACGCCGGCTGCCTTCGCGTTTCCATGACGAACCATGACGATATCGAGGTCGATTGCGTCATGTTCGCAACCGGCAGGGTTCCGAACACGGAAGGGCTCGGCCTTGAACAGGTTGGCGTGGAACTGGGGGATAAGGGCGAGGTCAAGGTCGACCGGTTCAGCAAGACCAGCGTCGATTACATCTACGCCGTGGGCGATGTGACCGACCGGATACAGCTCACCCCCGTCGCCATTCGCGAAGGCCAGGCCTTTGCCGACACCGTGTTCGGGAACGAGCCCACCTCGGTCAGTTACGACCACGTTCCCAGCGCCGTTTTCAGTCATCCGCCCATCGCTGCGGTCGGCATGACCGAAGGGGAGGCCCGCAACAGCCTGGGCACCGTCAAGGTCTATACCTCCGATTTCCGCCCGATGAAGAACGTGGTCGCCGGGCGGAACGAGCGCGGGCTCTACAAGCTGGTCTGCGATGGCGAGAATGGCCGTATCGTGGGCGTTCACATGATCGGCCCCGACGCGCCCGAGATCATGCAGGCCGCTGCCGTCGCGGTGAAGGCCGGACTGACCAAGCAGGATTTCGACAACACGGTCGCCATTCACCCGACGATGGCGGAAGAGCTGGTGCTGATGCGCTGAGCCACGCCGGCGCGGCCTGTCTGAACGATCCGCAGGGTCATGCGTTCATCCGGCAATGCATCAATGCACAGTTACGAGGAGAAACATCATGGCAGGAACGGTTCTGGTCACGGGCGGTACGGGTTACATCGCAGGCGAATTGATCGGGCAGTTACTGGATAGCGGCTGGAAGGTCCGGACGACGGTCCGCGACATGGCGGCGGGCGGCGGCCGGCTGCGCGGCCGGTTTCCGCAAGCCGGCGACGATCTCGCGATCATGAAGGCGGATCTGCTGTCGGACGACGGCTGGGCCGAGGCGATGAAGGGCTGCGATGCCGTTGCCCATGTCGCCTCGCCCTTTCCGATGGGCGTGCCGAAGGACGAGGATGAACTGATCCGCCCGGCCCGCGAAGGCACACTGCGCGTGTTGCGATTCGCCAGGGAAGCCGGTGTTACCCGCTTCGTGCAGACCTCCAGCGCGGCGGCCATCGCCTATGACCATGACAGCGACCGCACCCATTTCGACCATACCGACTGGACCGATGTGACCGATCCGAAGGTCGCGCCCTATGCGAAAAGCAAGACGCTGGCCGAATTCGCGGCTCGCGACTGGGTACGCGATAATGCGCCGGACATGGTCTATTGCTCGGTCAACCCGGTCGCGGTCCTCGGCCCCGTCCATGACGAGGATCTGTCGACATCGATCGAGTTCGTGAAAAAGGCGCTGGACGGTTCAATGCCAATGATCCCCCATGTCGGCGTGGGCATCGTGGATGTGCGCGACGTGGCTGCGCTGCATGTGAAAGCGCTGGAAGCGGAGGCGGAAAAGGTGAGGGGCGAACGTTTCGCAGCCTCCGGGCCGTTTATCTGGCTGGAACAGATCACCGAGGTGCTCCGCAGCCGGTTGCCGGAGCGCGAAACCCGCAAGGTGCCGACGACCCGGATGCCCGGTTTCGCCGTGCCGATCCTGGCGGTGTTCATGCCGGAAATGCGGCAGTTGAGAACCGAGACGGGCCGGGTCCGGGTGATCGACTCCAGCCATGCCGAGAATGTGCTCGGCTGGACGATGCGCGACTGCACCCAGACGATTGTGGACACCGCCCGCAGCCTGATTGACCAGCGCATCGTCAAGGTCTGACGGCTTCGCGACGCGTGGCGCGGCGGCTATTGACGCTGCACCGCGCCACTCGCTAGGCGATGGGTGTAAGTTTCTTCTCCCATGCCGAACCAAGCGGCATGCCAGCCGCAGGATCGCCAATGTCCGCCAATATCGCCGAAATGGAACGTCGCCGCGCCGCAGCCCGGATGGGCGGGGGGCAGAAGCGGATCGACGCGCAGCATGCGAAGGGCAAGCTGACAGCGCGCGAACGGCTGGACGTGCTGCTGGATGAAGGCAGTTTCGAGGAATACGACCAGTTCGTCGAACATGACGCGGTCGATTTCGGCATGGCGGACCAGAAATTCTACGGCGATGGCGTGGTCACCGGCAGCGGCACGATCAACGGCCGCCTCGTCTATGTTTTCAGCCAGGATTTCACCGTCTTCGGCGGCAGCCTGTCGAAACGCCACGCGGAAAAGATCTGCAAGGTGATGGACATGGCGCTGCGTAACGGCGCGCCGGTCATCGGCCTCAATGACAGCGGCGGCGCGCGCATCCAGGAAGGAGTCGCCAGCCTCGGCGGCTATGCCGAAGTGTTCCAGCGCAATGTGCTTGCCAGCGGCGTGGTGCCGCAGATCAGCCTGATCATGGGGCCGTGCGCGGGCGGCGCAGTCTACAGCCCCGCGATGACGGACTTCATCTTCATGGTGAAGGATTCCTCCTACATGTTCGTCACCGGCCCGGAAGTGGTGAAGACCGTCACCAACGAGGTCGTGACGCAGGAGGAACTCGGCGGCGCGGTAACGCATACGACCAAGACCAGCGTGGCCGATCTCGCTTTCGAAAATGATATCGAGACGCTGCTGCAGACGCGGCAGTTTTTCGATTACCTGCCGCTGTCGAACCGCGAGGGCGTCCCCGAACGCCCGACTGACGATGCCTGGGACCGGGTGGAGGAAAGCCTCGACACGCTGATCCCGGACAATGCCAGCCAGCCCTATGACATGCACGAAATCATCGCCAAGGTGCTGGACGAGGGTGATTTCTTCGAGGTGCAGCCTGCCCATGCCGGGAACATCCTCTGCGGTTTCGGCCGGGTGGAGGGGCGCACGGTGGGCATGGTCGCCAATCAGCCGATGGTGCTGGCGGGCGTGCTCGACATCAATTCGTCGAAGAAAGCCGCGCGTTTCGTGCGCTTCTGCGATGCGTTCGACATTCCGATCCTGACTTTCGTCGACGTGCCCGGTTTCCTTCCCGGCACGGGGCAGGAGCATAATGGCATCATCAAGCACGGCGCGAAGCTGCTGTTCGCCTATGCCGAGGCGACCGTGCCCAAGATCACCGTGATCACCCGCAAGGCTTATGGCGGTGCCTATGACGTCATGGCGTCCAAGCATCTGCGCGGCGACCTCAACTACGCCTGGCCCACCGCCGAGATCGCGGTGATGGGCGCGAAAGGCGCGGTGGAGATCATCTTCCGGCAGGACCGCGACGATCCCGAAAAGATCGCTGAAAAGACGAAGGAATATGAAGACCGCTTCGCCAATCCCTTCGTCGCGGCGTCGCGCGGCTATATCGACGAGGTGATCTATCCGCATTCCACCCGGCGCCGGATTGCGCTGGGGCTACGCAAACTACGCGGCAAGGTGCTGGAGAATCCATGGAAGAAGCATGGGAATATTCCGTTGTGATTGCTGATATGCCAGGGAAACCAGATCTTCGGCTCGTATCGGATGGAGATCCGGACAAAAGCAAGATTTTTGGCGTCTATAACTCACGCCAAGATGAGCGCATCGTGATAGCGCAATCTGAATATTCGGCTATTCAGACAGCCAAGGCCTTTGGGCATGTTCGAACCATTTCAGCATTAGCTAAACAATTCGACAGAAATTTGATTGAAAGGAGATTGGGGCGTACATCGCCTGTTCTTGCGGATTTATTACAATTTGGAGCGCAAGGCAAGATCGAGATGGATTACAGTATGCCGTTTCCAACAGCTCCATCCGCTATTTACATCGATGCCCAGAACAAAAGAGCGAAGAGGCGCTTATGAAGCTCGGCCGTCTCAACCACATCGGCGTCGCGACGCCCTCCATCGCGGACAGCATCGTCTATTACCGCGAGGTAATGGGCGCGACCTACATTACCGACCCGTTCGACCTGCCAGAACAGGGGGTGAAGGTGTGCTTCGTCAACACGCCGACGGACAGCGGCATGAACGGCACCCAGATTGAACTGATCGAGCCGCTGGGCGAAACCTCCACCCTGCGCGCCTTCATGGAGAAGAACCCGCTCGGCGGGCAGCATCATGTCTGTTACGAAGTGGAGGATATCGGGGAAGCGCGCGCGTGGTTCGAAGGCAAGGGCAAACGCATCCTCGGCCCCACGCGCATCGGAGCGCATGACACGCCGATCTTCTTCCTTCACCCGAAGGACATGATGGGGCAATTGACCGAGATCATGGAAACGCCGAAACCCAAGCGAGAGGACATACACTGATGGCCGATTATCAGACAATCCGTTTCGAGGTCGCCGACAACGTCGCCCGGTTGACCCTGAACCGGCCCGAACGGCTCAACGCCTGCTCGCTCGACATGGCGGATGAAATGATGGACGCGCTGGACCGGCTGGACGGCGCCCGTGTGCTGGTACTGACAGGTGAAGGCCGTGCATTCTGTTCCGGGGCCGACCTGGCGGCGCGCGGTGATCGGCCGGTGAATGGCGGTCAGGGCAGTTATGCCGCGCTGGTTACGCGGTATAATCCGCTGATGATGAAGCTGGCGCGGCTCGACATTCCGGTGATCTCCGCCGTCAACGGTCCTGCTGCCGGGGTAGGATGCTCCATTGCATTGGCGGCGGATTTCGTGATCGCGGGCGAATCCGGCTATTTCCTGCAGGCCTTCGTCAATGTCGGCCTGGTGCCCGATGGCGGCGCCAGCTGGATGCTGCCCCGCCTCGTCGGCAAGGCGCGCGCCACGCAGATGATGATGCTGGGCGAAAAGATCGGCGCGGCGCAGGCACAGGACTGGGGCATGATCTACAAGGCGGTTGCCGACGATCAGTTGTCGGGCGAGGTCGATGCGCTGGCGCAGCGCCTCGCCAGTGGCCCCACGGTGGCTTACGGTGCCATGCGCCGCAACCTTCTGACCGCGCTCGACGCCAGCTTCGCCGAGGCGCTGAATGCCGAGGCAGAGGGCCAGCGGCTGGCCGGCTCCTCCGCCGATGCGGCGGAAGGCGGCATGGCTTTCCTCGCCAAGCGCAAGCCTGCTTTCAAAGGGCAATGATGAGCAAGAATGCCACCCCCGCTGACTGGCAGGCCGCCGCCGACAAGGAGGTAAAGGGCCGCGACCTCACCTGGCACACGCCGGAAGGCATCGCGGTAAAGCCGCTGTACACCAGTGAAGATACCGTTGATCTCGACCCCGGCATGCCGGGCTTCGCGCCTTACACGCGTGGGCCCTATGCCAGCATGTACACTGGTCGTCCGTGGACGATCCGCCAATATGCGGGATTCTCGACCGCCGAGGAATCCAACGCCTTCTATCGCCGCAATCTGGAGGCGGGGCAGAAGGGCCTGTCCGTCGCCTTCGATCTGGCTACTCATCGCGGCTATGACAGCGACCATCCCCGCGTCACCGGCGATGTCGGCAAGGCGGGTGTCGCCATTGACACCGTGCGCGACATGGAGATCCTGTTCGACCAGATACCCTTGGATACCATGAGCGTGTCGATGACGATGAACGGCGCGGTCATCCCGATCATGGCCTTCTACATCGTCGCCGCCGAACGTGCGGGCGTGAGCCAGGAGAAACTTGCGGGGACCATCCAGAACGACATCCTGAAGGAGTTCATGGTCCGCAACACCTACATCTACCCGCCCGAACCGAGCATGCGCATCGTGTCGGACATCATCGCCTATACGTCGGCGAACATGCCGAAATTCAACAGTATTTCCATCTCGGGCTACCATATGCACGAAGCCGGGGCGACGGCCGTGCAGGAACTCGCCTTCACCATTGCGGACGGCAAGGAATACGCCAAACGCGCGATGGAAGCGGGGCTGGACATCGACGCTTTCGCGCCGCGCCTGTCCTTCTTCTGGGGCATCGGCATGAATTTCTTCATGGAGATCGCCAAGATGCGCGCCGCCCGCAAGTTGTGGCACGACGTGATGGAAGGCTTGGGGGCGCAGGATGCCAAGTCCAAGATGTTGCGCACGCATTGCCAGACCAGCGGCGTCAGCCTGCAGGAGCAGGACCCCTACAACAACGTCATCCGCACCACGGTGGAAGCGATGGCGGCGGTGCTGGGCGGCACGCAGAGCCTGCACACCAATGCGCTGGACGAGGCGATCGCCTTGCCGAGCGATTTTTCCGCCCGCATCGCGCGCAACACGCAATTGGTGATCCAGGAGGAAACCGGCATCACCCATGTCGCCGATCCGCTGGGCGGCAGCTATTATGTCGAAAGCCTCACCGATGCGCTGGTCGAACAGGCGCGCGTCATGCTCGGCGAAGTGGAGGCGGCAGGCGGAATGACCGCCTATGTCGCCAGCGGGAAGCCCAAGGCCGCCATCGAAAGCGCCGCCGCAGCCAAGCAGGCCAGTGTCGACCGGGGCGAGACGGTGATCGTCGGCGTGAACAAGTACCGCCGCGAAACGGAAGACGAGATCGACACGCTCGACATCGACAATCATGCGGTGCGGGCGAGCCAGATAGCTCGGCTCGAAAAGGTCCGCGCCGCACGCGACGAGGCAGCATGCCACGCAGCTTTGCAGGCGCTGACGGACGGTTCGAAGGGTGGCGGCAATGTGCTGCAACTCGCCGTCGATGCCGCTCGCCACGATGCCACGCTGGGCGAAATTTCCTACGCGATGGAAGATGTGTTCGGCCGTTACGACACCATGCCGACACCGGTTCGCGGCATCTATTCGCAGGCCTATGAAGGCGACGACCGCTACGCGCAGGTCGTGGAAGGCGTGAAGGCGGTGGAACGCCGCCTCGGCCGCGCGCCGAGGCTGATGGTCGCGAAGATGGGGCAGGACGGGCACGACCGCGGCGCGAACGTGATCGCATCTGCCTTAAGCGACATGGGCTTCGAGGTGCTGTCCGGCCCGCTGTTCCAGACGCCGCCCGAAACCCGCGACATGGCGCTGGAGAACGACGTGGATGCCATTGGCGCCAGCAGCCTTGCGGCAGGACACAAGACGCTGATCCCCGAACTGATCGGCCTGCTAAAGGACGCGGGCCGCAGCGACATCAAGGTGATCGCCGGCGGCGTGATCCCTCAGAAGGATTACGACTTCCTGCGCGATGCCGGGGTGCAGGGCATCTATGGCCCCGGCAGCAATGTGGTCGAATGTGCAGCGGACGTGCTGCGCTTGCTGGGTCACAACATGCCGCCTGCGGGCGAGGATCTGGGTGAGGCTGCGGGGTGAACGAGAGCATGGTCCTTCTCGGCGTTTCAGGATTCGTTCTGTTTACGATCGGGTTGCTGCTCGGCTTCCTGATCCCAACTTTTCGCAACGCGAGGATGGGCCTTTCAGCGCACCTGACTGCTGTACAGACAGGACCAGCGCTCATCGGCGTTGCCTTATTCTGGGAACATCTGTCCATTCCTTCTGCATGGTCCGCAGAATTGTCCTCAGCCCTGATAGGTTCGTCCTATGTGCTTGTCGGAGGAATTGCGTTGGCCGCCGCATCAGGCGCTAGCGAAGCACTACCGATTGCCGGCGGCTCCTATCGCGCGAACAGAATGTACGAAGCCGTCGTCTCCCTCCTGGTCAAGGGTAGTTCGATCACCATGGGTTTGACCGCCGTTACCATTTCATTCTTTGCTATTCGTGGAATTGCCTGACTTGAATCTGCCCCGCACCGATTGGACCCGCGAGGAAATCGCGGACCTCTTCGACCTCCCTTTCACCGAGCTGCTCTTCCGGGCGGCAACCGTCCACCGCGAGTTCCATCCGCCCGAGCAGGTCCAGCTCTGCACGCTACTGTCGATCAAGACCGGCGGATGCCCTGAAGATTGCGGCTATTGCTCGCAGTCGGTGAAGGCGGACAGCGGCGTCGAGGCGACCAAGCTGATGGAGGTGCAATCGGTCCTCCAGCGTGCGGCACAGGCCAAGGATCAGGGCAGCCAGCGTTTCTGCATGGGTGCCGCCTGGCGCAATCCCAAGGACCGCGATATGCCCAAGATCGTCGAGATCGTGAAGGGCGTGCGCGACATGGGGCTGGAGACCTGCATGACATTGGGCATGCTGACGCCCAAACAGGCGGATATGCTGGCCGAAGCGGGGCTGGATTATTACAATCACAACATCGACAGCAGCCCTGAATATTACGAGCGCGTCATCAGCACTCGCACGATGGGCGAACGCCTCGAAACGCTCGATAATGTGCGCAAATCCGGCATCAACGTCTGTTCAGGCGGGATCGTGGGCATGGGTGAAACGCGCGCGGACCGGGTCGGCTTCATCCACACGCTCGCCACACTGGAAGCGCATCCCGAGAGCGTCCCGGTCAACGCGCTCGTGCCGGTGAAAGGCACCGTATTAGGCGACATGCTGGCCGACACGCCGCTCGCCAAGATTGACGATATCGAATTCGTCCGCACTGTCGCGGTGGCGAGGATTACAATGCCGCTGAGCATGGTGCGCCTCTCCGCCGGGCGCGAGAGCATGAGCGAAGCCACGCAGGCGCTGTGCTTCCTGGCGGGCGCAAATTCGATCTTCACCGGCGACAAGCTGCTGACCGCACCCAATGCCGGTGACGACAGCGACGAAGCGCTGTTTGCGAAACTCGGACTGACCGCGCTGAAGGGCGAGGAACCCTTGCGCCAGCAGAAGAACCTGGAGCCTGCGGAATGACGATGTTCAAGAAAATCCTGATCGCCAATCGCGGCGAAATCGCCTGCCGGGTCATCAAGACCGCGCGCCGGATGGGCATCGCGACAGTGGCCGTCTATTCCGATGCGGATGCCCGTGCGCCTTTCGTGCAGATGGCTGACGAGGCGGTGCATATCGGCCCCGCGCCTGCTGCCGAAAGCTATCTGCTGGCGGAGAAAATCATCGCTGCAGCCAAACAGACCGGCGCGGATGCGGTACACCCCGGTTATGGGTTCCTGTCCGAACGGGCCAGCTTCGTCGAAGCGCTCGATGAGGCCGGTATCGCCTTCATCGGCCCGCCCGCAAGCGCCATTGCGGCCATGGGCGACAAGATCGAATCGAAGAAACTGGCCGAACAGGCCGGCGTGAACGTGGTGCCCGGCTCCGGCGGTGCCATTGCCGACACGGCAGAGGCGCTCGAATGGGCGAACCGCATCGGCTATCCGGTGATGATGAAGGCCAGCGCCGGCGGCGGCGGCAAGGGCATGCGCCTCGCCTGGAACGATCAGGACGTGAAGGACGGCTTCGAGGCGACCCAGCGTGAAGGGCTGAATTCCTTCGGCGACGAACGTGTCTTTATCGAGAAATTCATCGAAGATCCGCGTCACATCGAAATACAGGTGCTGGGCGACAAGCATGGCAACCTCATCTACCTCAACGAACGCGAATGCAGCATCCAGCGCCGCCATCAGAAGGTGGTAGAGGAAGCGCCTTCGCCCTTCGTCAGCCCCGAAATGCGCCGCAAGATGGGAGAGCAATCCATCGCGCTCGCCAGGGCCGTCGATTACCACAGCGCCGGCACGGTCGAACTGATCGTATCGGGCGCGGACAAGACGGGCGACAGTTTCTTCTTCCTCGAAATGAACACCCGCCTGCAGGTGGAGCACCCCGTCACCGAGGCAATCACGGGGGTCGACTTGGTCGAACAGATGATCCGTATCGCGGCCGGCGAACGTCTGGCGATGACTCAGGACGACGTGAAGATCGACGGCTGGGCAATCGAGAACCGCGTCTATGCCGAAGACCCTTATCGCGGATTCCTGCCGAGCATCGGTCGGCTGGTGCATTACGATCCGCCGGTCGAACCCTGGGCCAGCGATGCCGAAGCCTACGACGGTCGCGGCGTTCATGTGGACGGCGGTGGAATCCGCGTCGATGACGGGGTGCGCGAAGGCGGCGAGGTGTCCATGTTCTACGACCCGATGATCGCCAAGCTGGTGACTTGGGGCGAAACCCGCGACGCCGCTGCCGATCTGCAGGTACAGGCGCTGGATGCGTTTCGCATCAGCGGCGTTGGCCACAATGTGGATTTCCTGTCAGCCATCATGCAGCACCCCCGGTTTCGCAGCGGCGAGTTGACGACGGGCTTCATTGCCGAAGAATATCCCGATGGGTTTACCGGCGCCGCCGCCGACGATCATCTGAAGCGGGAGCTTGCGGCGATCGCGGGCGTCGTCGCCACCGTGGATGAAGATCGCGCCGGCCGTATCGATCAGAAACTTGCCGAACGTACGCCGCCCACAGGCGACTGGACGGTGCGGCTTGGCGGGCGTGATTATGAAATCGTCATGGAAGAAGACGCGATCACGGTCGACGGCGTCGAGATCGAGCTGGCGATGGAATATACACCCGGCGACCGCATGATCGAGGTGGAGGTGGGCGAAAGGACGATGACGGTGCAGCTTGCCCTTATGCGGACCGGCTACCGGCTGACCACGCGCGGCGCGGCGCATGAAGTCCGCGTGCTGCCGACCCGCATCGCCGCACTGGCCGAACACATGATTGAAAAGGTGCCGCCCGATCTTTCGCGTTTGCTGATCTGCCCCATGCCCGGCCTTCTGGTGAAGCTTCATGTCGAAGAAGGCGAAACCGTGCAGCCCGGTCAGCCTCTCGCAACCGTCGAGGCGATGAAGATGGAGAATATTCTGCGCGCCGAAAAGGAAGGGATCATCGCCAGCATCAAGGCGGGCGAAGGTGACAGCCTTGCCGTGGACGAGGTGATACTGGAACTGGAGTGATGGTGGGGCGCCCTGCTACGCCCCAGGTCGCAGGATGGGATCAATGCGCCTGAAGCTGGCTGTCGAGGAAGCGGGCGACGTCTTCCAACGCAACATCGGACGCGACGAAAGCATCGCCGATGCCGCGCAGCAGGATGAAGGGCAGGGTGCCGGCATCCATCTTTTTATCATGACGCATGTGATCCACCAGTCGTTCACCATCGCAGGCGAGGCCCATTGCACTGATTTCCGACGGTAACCCGGCCATGTCGGCCGCGCGGGTTAGCCGGCGTGCGGCCTCGTCCGGCAGAAGCCCGCCCCGCACCGAATAGCGCGCGGCCAGCACCATGCCCAGTGCCACGGCCTCGCCATGCAGCAGGCGATCCGAAAATCCCGTCTCGGCCTCCAGCGCATGGCCAAAAGTATGCCCGAGATTGAGCAGGGCGCGCAGCCCTGCCGTTTCCCTCTCGTCCTTGGCCACGATCGCGGCCTTGGCTGCGATGCTGTGCGCCACGGCCTGTTCGGTGACTTGGCTGTCAAGCCGCAGCACCGCTTCGCCGTGGCTTTCCAGCCAGTCGAAGAATTTGGCATCGCCCAGGACGCCATATTTCAGAACCTCGGCATAACCCGCCCGCAATTCTCGCGGTGGCAAGGTGCCGAGGCAGGAAATATCGGCGAGTACGAGCGAGGGTTGGTGAAATGCGCCGATCAGATTTTTGCCCGCCGCGCTGTTGATCGCCGTCTTTCCGCCGACGGAACTGTCCACCTGGGCCAGAAGGGTGGTGGGCAGCTGCACGAAGCCGCAGCCGCGCTTCAATATGGCCGAGGCGAAGCCGGCCAGATCGCCTACGACGCCGCCACCCAGCGCCACGACGTGATCGCCCCTTTCCACGCCCTGATCCAGCATCCAGTCGGTAAGAAGGCGCAGATTATCCCAGCTTTTCGACGCTTCACCACTTTCGACATCGAACCAGGCGATCTCGTGCCCTGCCTGCATCAGCGAATCGGCCAGCCGGTCTCCATGAAAGTGGCGGGCGTTCACATCGGTGATCACGGGAACGATCTTCTTCCGCAGCAGCGGTGCTGCAACGGATGCCGTCCGGCCCAGCAGCCCTGTTCCGACATGCACCTGATAGGATCGCCCTTCGAGCGCGACGGGAATCACAGCCATCGTTCGATACCTTCCAGAATGCGCAGCGCCGTCGCGTGATGCGGCCCCTCCTCGCTGTTCACGTGGACAGGCGCCAGCCGGTAGATCGGATCGCGCTCTTCCGCCAGCCTGCTCAGGATTGCCTTGGGATCACCTGCACGCAGGAGCGGGCGGCTGTTCCGGCGGGCAGTGCGTCTGACCAGCGTGTCGACCGTCGCCCGGATCCAGACGGTAACGCCCCGTTCCAGGATCAGGGCGCGGGTTTCTGCATCCACGAAGGCACCGCCGCCGGTGGCAATCACCCCGTGCCGTTCCGCCATCAGCCGTGCAATGACGCGTCGTTCCCCGTCGCGAAAATAGGTTTCGCCGTGGCTTGCGAAAATTTCGGATATGCTGCGCTGCGCGGCGGCTTCGATCGCCTCATCCGCATCGATGAAGCCCGTGCCCAGCAGGTGGGCAAGTTTGCGCCCCACGGTGCTCTTGCCCGTACCCATCAGCCCGACCAGAACGACGGGGCGGTCGATCCGCCGGGCCAGTGCGCCAATTTCGGCTGGCGTCATGACGGGCGCTTCGCCGTTCGGGCCGGATGGTGTGAAAGGAGGGGGCATCATGGTCGCCGCAACTATAGATGCTGCTGTGCGAATCGGCTAGGGCGTGCCTGTTTTTGCTTGCGACGAGGTTTGTGCAAGAGATGGCGTTTGAGCGGTTCCGTCGGGGCTTGGGTGGCAATGGTACCATCGGCAGGGGTGCCGCGATGTTGCTGGGTGCCGCGCTGGCACTTCTGCTGCTGTTGATCTATGCATGGTTCGATGGCGGCGAGGAACCCGTTCGCCCGATCACCCAGCCTGTCGATTTGCCGGAGCAGGCATGATGAAGAAGTTTCTCCTGACCACGACATCCGCCGTTCTGGTGGCGGGATCGATGATCGGATTGTTCGGCCCGCAGCTTCAGGCCGCGCCGGAAAGCCTGTTGCCGCCGGTCTTCCGCAATCCAGCGCCCGCACCTACGCCCAGGTCGTCCCCCACACAGGCACCGTCTCCATCGCCGTCACCGGCTCCGCGGCCCGCACCTGCACCATCGCCGTTGCCGACGGCGACGAGTTCACCGGTCATCCAGCAAATCCCGTCCACCCCGGCCTCTGAACCGCAGCGACCGTCCCGCCCTGCCTTCCAGCCCTCGGCCCCGGCGGCTGAACTCCCCGATGGTCTGCCGACCCTGCGTGAGCTGGAGAACATGTCCACCGACGAGCTGGATCAGCTGTTCGGCCTGCGCCCCACGGTGGACATCCCGCCGGGCGCGCAGCGATCGCTGGCGCAGGTCGGCCTGATTGCGCGATCCGAAGGGGGGCTGCCCGCGGCATCGCTGGCGCGCCAGCCAGCGTCGCTCGTTCGGGCCACGCTGGGCAATGTGGACGGGCCGCTGGTCTCGCGCTGGGGGCACATCCTGTTTCGCCGCGCGCTGTCCAGCCGCCTCGCTGCGCCTGCCGGGATGGACCCGGTCGAATTTGCAGCCATGCGCGCCGCTGCCCTGAACACGATTGGTGAACATGCCGTCGCAAGGGCGCTGGTCCAGGATGTCGACACCGCCAATTACAATCCTGCGCTGACCGATGCGGCGTTGCGGGCATATCTCGCCACGTCCGACATAACCGGTGCCTGCCCCGCCGTGCGGCTGCAGAGCGGGCGTGACGATCCGCAGTGGCAGTTGCTGCAGGGGATCTGCAACGCCTTCGCGGGCGAGGGAGCGAGGGCGGAACGCGATCTGAAGCGGGCATTTTCCCGCGGGATTGCACCGCCCATCGACGTGCTGCTGGCCCAGCGTTACGCCGGGGCCGCTGGCCGGAGCCGCCGCGCCGTCAACATCGAGTGGGACGATGTCGACGAGTTGAACCCGTGGCGGTTCGCGCTGGCCAATGCCTTGAACGAGGAAGTGCCCGAAGGGCTGATGACCTCGGCAGGTCCCTATTACGAGCGGGTCGCTGCGACCACGCCGTCCCTGCCGCTGCCGGTCCGGGCGGCGGGCGCGCAGCGGGCGGCCCGCGAAGGCATTCTCTCGTCTGCGGCGCTGGTCGATCTGTATTCGATGATTTACCAGTTGCAGGACATGGACGATCCCTCGGCCGAAATCGCGCGGCAATTGCGGACTGCCTACGTCGGCAACAATCCGGCGGCCCGGCTTGGCGCCATCCGCCAAATCTGGGACAGCGGCGGCGCGAATTACGCAATGCAGGTGCTCACCGCTTATGCCGCAGCCCGGGTCACTCCGGCGGAAGAACTGGCGGACGACGCCTTTCCGCTTATCGCCTCCATGCTGACCGCCGGCCTCGATCGCGATGCGATGGAATGGCAGCCATACGTGCCGCAAGGTGGCGGTGCCTGGGCGCTGCTGGCGGTGGCACAGCCGGACCAGCAGGGATCGATATCACTGGGCGCGCTTGACGAGTTCATCGATGAAGATGCCAGCGATCGGCAGCACAAGTCGCGTTTCCTGGTTGCGGGACTGGCGGGGCTGGGGCGCCTCGGTGCCGATGACGCTTCCGAACTGTCGCAGCGCCTGGGGCTCGGCCTTGGACGGGAAACCAAGTGGAGCCGGGCGATCAGGCAGGCCGGCAGCTATGGTAATCCTGTTCTCGTGTCATATCTGGCCGCGCTCGGTATGCAGGGCGATGGCTGGGAACGCATGACGCCGCGCCACCTGTATAATATCGTCGCCGCGCTGAATGCCGCAGGTCTCGGCGCAGAAGCGCGCATGATTGCGGCGGAAGCCGTGGCGCGCGGGTAGGCGGGCGGCGCATTCTGCATTGGCGGTTCAGCGCGAGGTGGGCAGGATTTGATCGAGGATTTCCTTGCGATGCTTTCCGCAGAACGCGGGGCGGCGGCGAACACGATCGCAGCCTACCGCCGCGATCTGCGCGGCGCGGAAGACATCGTCGGCAATCTGGCGGCGGCGGGTGCGGATGATCTGAAGCAACTCGCCGCTGCATGGCGCGATCTCGCCCCCGCAACGGTCGCAAGAAAATCTTCCGCCTTGCGGCAATTCTACGGCTACCTCCTGGATGAGGGAACGATTTCTGCCGATCCCGGTCCTCACCTGCCGCGCCCTGCGACCAGAAGACCGCTGCCGCGCATCCTCGATCATGCGCAGGTTTCGGCCTTGTTCGAACAGGCGGAAAACGAAGCGAAGGGCGATCTTCCGGCGCCTCTGCGTACCCTTGTCATGCTGGAACTGCTCTATGGCTCCGGCCTGCGGGCGACGGAACTCGTGTCGCTGCCGCTATCTGCGGTGCCGCGCGACGCGCCGTTCCTGACCGTCACCGGCAAGGGCGGGCAGGCGCGCATGGTGCCGGTGAGCGGACGGGCGGTGGAGGTTCTGTCCCGCTGGATACCCGTGCGGCAGACTGGTTCGGCCTATCTCTTTCCATCGGGCAGGCACCATCTCACGCGCGTGCGCCTGTTCCAGCTGTTGAAGGAACTGGCCACCCGCGCCGGGATACCTGCGGCGCAGATAAGTCCGCACGTCCTGCGCCATGCCTTCGCCACTCATCTGCTCGAAGGCGGCGCGGATCTGCGCGTCCTCCAGACCCTGCTCGGCCATGCGGACATTGCGACGACGCAGATCTACACCCATGTCGACAGCGCAAGGCTGGTCGCGCTGGTCAATGAGCGGCATCCGCTTGCGGATCGCCCCCTTTCGGACTAGCGCCACCGCCCATGAAAACATTCCTCGACTTCGAAAAGCCGGTTGCCGAACTGCAGAACCGCATCGCCGAACTGCGCAGTGCTGCAGAGGGGGACGATGTCGATATCAGCGAAGAATTGCAGCGCCTCGAACTGAAGAGCGCCGAACTTCTCGCCAGCACCTATCGCAGCCTTACCCCGTGGCAAAAAACGCAGGTGGCGCGCCATCCGCTTCGCCCGCATTTCCGCGACTATGTCGAACATATCTTCGACGATTTCATGCCGCTCGGCGGAGACCGGACCTTTGGCGAGGACGAGGCAATTCTGGGTGGGTTCGCCAGGCTGAACGGGCGCCGTGTCATGCTGATCGGACATGAGAAAGGCAACGATACGCAAAGCCGCATCCGCCACAATTTCGGCATGGGCAAGCCGGAAGGGTATCGCAAGGCGATCCGGCTCATGGAAATGGCCGGGCGCTTCGGCCTGCCGGTGGTGACACTGGTCGACACTTCGGGCGCGTTTCCGGGTATCGAGGCGGAGGAACGCGGCCAGGCCGAAGCCATCGCCCGTTCGACGGAGGCCTGCCTTGCATTGCCGGTGCCCATGGTCGCAACCATCGTGGGCGAGGGCGGCTCGGGCGGTGCAGTGGCGCTTGCCAGTGCGGAACGGGTGCTGATGCTGGAACATGCCGTCTATTCCGTCATATCGCCCGAAGGATGCGCCTCGATCCTCTGGCGAACGGCGGAAAAGGCACCCGATGCGGCCGAGGCGATGAAAATCACCGCGCAGCAACTTGCGCAGATGAACGTGATCGACCGGATCATCAAGGAGCCGGTCGGCGGCGCGCACCGCGATCCGGCGGCCGCAGCCCATGCTCTCGGCACCGCGATCGCCGAGGAACTGGATGCGCTGATCGGCAGGCCCGCCGATGAATTGCGGCGGATACGCGAAGATCGCTTCCTCGCGATCGGCGCGAATTAGGCTCCGGCTTCCGCAATCTGCCAGAATGGCGGGAACCAGACCTGCTCCCGCACGCTTTTTTGCAAGGAACACCACGGCACGGGCGGGGCGGTACGTCGTGCGCTTCACGGAGGAATTATTCGATGAGCTTCAGCAAGACAGATTTGCCCAGGAAGATCGCCCCCAAATTCATGGCGCTGGCATCCAGTGCCGCCCTGGCCCTTTCGCTCAGCGGCTGTGCCGCTGTTGGCGGCGGAAACATCCCCAGCGCCAATACTCCGATCAGTCAGTCCGAAGCGCAGCAGGGCGCAGAGGCCGATCCGCAGCTGCTGGCCGAATTCGGCGGCCGCATGACCGGGCGTCATGCCGATTATGTCGAGCAGGTGGGCAAGAATATCGCCGTTCAATCCGGGCTGGGCAATGCGCGCGAGGATTTCCAGGTGCGTCTGGTTAATTCCAGCGTCAATAACGCCTTCGCGATCCCCGGCGGCTATATCTACACCACCCGCCAGCTTGTCGCGCTGATGAACAATGAAGCGGAACTCGCGGCCGTGCTGGGGCATGAGGTCGGACACGTAGCCGCCCGTCATTCGCAGCGCCGCCAGGCTGCATCGCAGCGCAACACGCTGGCCGGAGCAGGCCTGGCCATCCTTTCGGGCGTGCTTCTGGGCGACACGGGTCTTGGTGACACATTATCGCGCGGATTTCTTCAGGGATCGCAGCTGCTTACCCTGAGCTTTTCGCGCAATCAGGAGCTTGAGGCGGACAGGCTGGGCGTTCAATATCTGAATTCCGCCGGATATGATCCGCGCGCGATGGGCATGGTTCTCGCCAGCCTGGCGGCGCAGAACGCGCTGGATGCGCAGATCCAGGGCCGTAGTGCCACCATCCCGGAATGGGCCTCGACGCATCCCGATCCGGCGAGCCGGGTGCAGAATGCATTGCAGATGGCGCAGGGCACCGGCATCCTCAGCCGCGATACGTTCCTCAACAATATCGACGGGCTCGTCTATGGCGACGATCCGGCGCAGGGCGTCATCGAGGGGCAGCAGTTCATCCATCCGGATTTCCGCCTGAAGTTCACCGCTCCCAACGGGTTCTACATGGTGAATGGCACGCGGGCGGTTTCAATCAACGGACAGAGCGGCCAGGCGCAGCTTACCACCGGCCAGTATAACGGTAACATTGAAACCTATGTGCGGCAGGTATTCGCCGCGCTGGGCGGCCAGCGACAGCAGATCACGCCGCAATCTATCCGGCGCACGACAATTAACGGCATTCCGGCAGCCTATGGCACGGCGCGGGTGAACGCGCAGGGCGGGGCAACGGATCTGACGGTTTTCGCCTATGAATTCGGCAACAACCAGGCCTTCCATTTTCAGGCGGTCGCACCGGCCGGACGTGCGAATGTCTTCGGGCCGATGTTCAATTCGATGCAGCGAATCAGTCAGTCCGAAGCCAATGCGATCATCCCGCGCCGGCTCGATATCGTGACGGTCGGTGCTGGTGACACGGTGCGCACGCTTGCCAGCCGGATGGCCTATCCCAATGCACAGGAAGCACGGTTCCGGGTGCTGAACGGCCTGTCCTCCAGCGATGTGGTGCAGGCGGGGCAGAAGGTGAAGATCGTGGTTCGCAGCCGCTGAGTCCAGCGGCAACGGCGCTTTTGAAATTTTCTGTATCAGCAAGGCAAAGAAGAACGGCGGGGATTGCTCCCCGCCGTTCTGATTTTGGCGGTTTATTGTTCTTCGCCACCCGATCATGTTGTACCCTCGCCCCTTTCGCCCTTTTCAAGTTGGGTGCTTACATCGTTGAAAGTGCTGCTGAGCTGGTCACCGAGGCCGTTCATAGCTGTAATCGCTGCAACAGCGATAAGAGCAGCAATCAGGCCGTATTCAATTGCGGTCGCGCCCTGCTCGTCGGCGACGAGATTCTTGAAAAACTTCATGTGGTGTCTCCTGGTTCAGTCTTCGTGTCCCCGCTCTCACCGTCCTGGGCCAGAGCAAATCCGGTATTAGGGTAGACTTCTTTACAAGATGTAAAATCCGCCGACCCTTATTTCATTACCGCTGAAGTCTCATCGCGTACGGTCGCCCACAACCCATCTTTCTCATCAGCTAACGATGACATGGCGGAAATGCAGGCTATTACGATAAGGCTTACTATCAGCCCGTATTCGACTGCTGTTGCGCCGGAATCGTCTTTCCCGACTTCATTCAGGAGTTGTGACAATTTCATCCAACTTCCCTCGAATTCGGCCTGATCAGACTGGTTCTGACTCAGAACATTTAACAAGAAGTTGAAGCCTGCGATGAAAGTGAAAGAAAAGCCGACACGGGTGATGGTCGTTGCAGCTGCGATATTCGATCAAGACGGCCGCGCGCTGATGCAGCAGCGGCCCCGGGGCAAGCATCATGCCGGCCTGTGGGAGTTTCCCGGTGGCAAGGTAGAGCCGGGTGAAACCCCGCAATCTGCTCTTGTTCGCGAACTTGCCGAAGAGCTGGAGATTGTCGTTGATCCAGCAGAACTGGTGCCCGCCGGTTTTGCCGATAATGGAGAGGACGGGCAGGGCCGCCCGCTTGTCATACTTCTTTACAGCCTGTCCCGATACGATGGCGTGCCACGTTCGACCGAAGGAGCGGAGCTTGCCTGGCACGGTCCGGAAACCCTGCACCACCTGCCGCTGCCGCCACTGGACCGGTTCCTCGCCTCGCGGCTGTTTTGACGAAAAGAGCGCGCAAGGGGATTGCCAAGCGCGAGCATCGCCCATATAGGCCGCGGCTCCAAGGCGCCCGTAGCTCAGCTGGATAGAGTACTTGACTACGAATCAAGGGGTCGGAGGTTCGAATCCTTCCGGGCGCACCATAATCCCAACACATAATAGGCGATGGCGGATCGCATAGTTGCAGCCTGCGCTTTCGCTGGTCGCCACCTTGCTCGCTCGGCACTTGTGCGTGGACGGGCCTCGCCGGTTCATCCATCAGGGCGGCATGGGAAAAGCCACGATCTACGCATGGGGGAGTTACGACAGAAGCAAACCGTGCGTACTACTGCTCCTTGCCGCGTTGCGCCGGCGGGGAGTGCTGGCCGGTAAGATCGAGATCGAAGCCTGGCGCGGCGTAAGGGACAAGGCGCTGATGAAACGGTCGCAGATCATCAGGGAAGCGTTCCGGAAATTTCTGCTTCGCCTAGCGCCGAATGAAGGTCAGGCTGGCTGCTGCCGCCACCAGTTGGGCAATGGTGATGACGACGCGCGACAGGAGCGCCTCGACCAACGGAAGCCTGCGTTGCATGTCACAAATCCGTGAACAGCGCTCCGGATGGCGGCACCGTTGCGGGACGGTCCGCGCGCGCGGCGAGATGCAAATCCCAGCGCGCTATCACGATGTGCGACACCCGCCAGAGGACGGTGACCAGGATTACCGATACGAGGCCGTCCACGGCATAATGATACGCCAGGTGGACCGAGGCGATCCAGATGGTGACGAACAGGGCGAAGAACCAATGTCCGGCGTTTCGCGACACGCGCCGTATCGCCAGCCAGAACAGGAAGGCGATCGCGACATGCATGGACGGCATGGCCGTTATGCCGGCCCCTGAACCCGGTCCGTTCGCGAGATAGGTCTTGAGCAGGATCTCCTGAACATGCAGCACCACGACCGGTATCTGTTCGTCCGCCGCATTCAGATAAGCCATCTGTTCCGAGAAGCGCGGATCACCGGTCACAGCTTCGAGGAAGCATGGCCCGACGCTGGCCATGCCGCTGGCGAGAAGAAACCCGCCGACGAACCACGTCAGCATGAAGGCGAGCAGATATTGTCTGCGGATGCCCTCGGTCCGCCTGACATACAGGAAGATCAGTGCGCCGGGATAGATCAGCCCGAACCACGCGTGATAGATGACGGCCAGTGCTGCGGTGACGATCGGAAAACCCACTATCGGTTGCAGCAGGCGCCAGGGATCCGTTCCGAAAATTGCCCGGTCCCACTGGATCAGAACAGGATCCCAGTCATAGGGGTTGAGCAGCGGTATCAGCGGTTTCAGCAATGCGAACAGCGGGAGAAATGCGATATACAGTAGGAGCAGGGGGAGCCTTGCAACGAACAGCTCCAGCATGACCGGGTCGGAATATCTGCTCCAGATGAAAGCCGCAGGGCTTGTCGGGCGGTTTCTGTAAAGCAGATAGCTGAAATCGCAGATCACGAACAGCAGGAAACCCTTGAGATAGATATCCAGATTGGTGATTATCGAGGAGACCGGAAACGGCATCCCATAGCGCGACAGCAAGATTGCGCTGATTGCGAGGATGAAAAGAAAGCACGCATATACGGGAAGTTGCGGGTTGCTGCCGGCAGCAGGGAGGGCGGGCTGAAGTTGGTAGTAGATCCGCTTCATCGCACGCCTCGCCTTCTCGAACTGCGGCTAGCGCATCGTAGTTAAGAAGAAGTCAATTCGGTTGCTAATCCCGCGCTTCTTCAGGGCAGTCGCGATCAATCGGCCTCATCCTCCAGCTGGTGCATGTCATCGTCCGAGAAGCCGAAATGATGCCCGGCCTCATGCACGACCACGTGATGGACCAGGTGCTCCAGGTCGACGCCGGTTTCCTGCCATTCACGCAGCAACGGTTTGCGAAAGAGGGTGATGGCCGGCGGCATGTCGGAATGGTCCCACACCGATTTGTCGGGCAGCGGTCGCCCTTCGTAAAGGCCAAACAGGTGCCAGCGATCGTCGATCTCCACCGCACCGAGCTGCTCCGGCGTGGCGAAATCGGCGACCCGGAGGACGATATCGGTAAGATGCTCGCGAAAGCGGGCGGGTAATCTGGCGAGGGAGCGTTCGGCCATGGCCTGCATCTGCGCGATGTCCGGCAAAGCGGTCGGTTGATTGTCCATCCGGGACATATAAGCGCTGCCTGCCGCCATGCCAGAGCATCTGCCCACGCCGCGGAACTGCCCCTGCGCCGGCGGGTTGTGAATGCAAGCAACAAGGAAACGTCCAGAATGACCGACAGCACCGACATCTTCGATCGCCTGAAACAGGATCATGATCGCCATCGCGATCTGCTCGACAAGATGGCGGGCACCAAGGGCGAGACGGACCGGCGCAAGACCCTGCTGGAGGAATTTACCAAGGAGGTGAAAAGTCATGCGGCGGCGGAGGAGCAGGCGCTTTATTCCACCATGCTCCGCAAGCCGCCGACGACGGATGAAACCCGCCATTCGGTGGCAGAACACCACGAGTTGGACGAGGCGCTGAACGATCTGGCCGCGACCGATATGTCATCCGACGAATGGATGGAGAAGTTCAGGCAGCTGGATCACGATTATCGCCACCACATCAACGAGGAAGAGGAAGATCATTTTCCGGATTTCGAAAAGCACCTGACGTCCGAGGATGAACAGCACATGCGGGCCGTGTTTGACCGGCGCAAGGAAGCCGAACGTGCATCCGCCGAAGTGACTCCTGAAAAGAAGGAAGATGCCAAGGAGTGAGTTTTGCCCTACGGGCAAGTCGCATGAGTGAGAAAGCGAAGAACACATCCCGGCTGGACGACAGCGTCGAGCCGGGCGTCTGGCGATACGAACGCGCGGAAAAGGCCAGCGTCATCATCGATGCTGCGGATTATTTTTCGTTGATGCAGGACGTGATGCTGAAGACGCGGCAGCGTATTCTTCTGATCGGCTGGGATTTCGATACCCGCATCCATCTGGCGCAGGGGCGTCGCTGGTGGCAGAAGGGCTTTCAGCGCAAACATCCTTCCCGGCTCGGCAGTTTCGTCCTCTGGCTCGCGCGGCATAATAAAGATCTCGAAATCCGGATTCTGAAATGGAGTGTCGGCGTCTTTCAGCTGTTCTCCCGCGGATCCATGACGATGGATCTGATGCGCTGGTTTCCCAATCGCCAGATCGACTTCAAATTCGATACCGCGCATCCGGTCGGATGCAGCCATCACCAGAAGCTGGTCATCCTTGACGACCGGCTGGCGGTTTGCGGCGGCATCGACATGACCACGCACCGTTGGGACACGCGGGCGCATATCGAGAACGACACGCGACGCAAGCGGCCGCGTGGGGCGCTGTACGGTCCATGGCATGACGCAACCATGATGCTGGAAGGCCCCGCCGCCTCCGCCCTGTCGGAACTTGGCCGCGATCGCTGGATCAGGGCGGGCGGGAAGCCGCTGCAAGCGATCGAGAATGGGGGAGCGTCGCTCTGGCCGGACAGTCTGGAAGTCAGTTTTCAGGATGTGGAAATCGGCATCGCGCGCACACGGGCGAAGCACCGCGATTGGGAACAGGTCGCCGAGATCAGCGAGTTGTTCGTGCGGCATATCAAGCGCGCGAAAAAGTTCATTTATGCGGAAAGCCAGTATTTCGCCTCACGGGTTGTGGCCGAAGCGATCATGGCGAGGCTGGAAGAAGACGATCCGCCCGAAATCGTTATCGTGCATCCGCAAAATGCCGATGGCTGGCTGGAACAGCAGGCGATGGACCATGCCCGCGCGAAGTTGGTGCAGGGTTTGCACGAGGTTGACCACAGGAAGCGGTTTTCCTTGTGGATGCCTTTCACCGGTGCAACGCCGATCTATGTCCATGCCAAGATCATGATCGTCGATGACGAGATCCTGCGAATCGGATCGGCCAATCTCAACAACCGTTCGCTTGGCCTCGACAGCGAATGCGACGTGTTCATCGACTGCCAGCGACCGGGCAATGAGAAGCACTGCGCTGCAGTGCGCGGATTGCGGCTTTCGCTGCTGGCGGAACATCTGGGTGTCGGCGAGGACGAGATCGGCCCGATGCTGGACGATCACGGTTCCATGGCGGCGACCATCAGGGCGGTGGGCACGGCACGGGCGCGTTCCCTGCGCCCCTATGAAATGCCCGACCTGAACGAGCTGGAGGAGAGGCTTGCCGAATCGGGCCTGCTCGACCCGGAACGCCCTGAAGACATGTTCGAACCCTATGCAAACGGGGGGCTGATCCGCGAAGGGAGTCGCCTGGAACGCGCCCGGAAGAAAATTTCACGGAGGAAGAAATGAGCAGCCTTGTCGGACCCGATGAAGACCGGGAGGCAGGCAAGCCTCCGGTGCCCGAAGACGTGCAGGACGCTGTCCGCAAATTGATCGCCTGGGCAGGCGACGATCCGTCACGCGAAGGACTGCTCGACACCCCCAAGCGAGTGGCGCGGGCCTGGAAGGAATATTGCCTCGGCTATGGCGAGGATCCATCCATCCACCTGTCCCGGGTTTTCGAGGAGGTGGGCGGTTACGACGAGATCGTCCTCCTGAAGGATATCCCGTTCCAGTCGCATTGCGAACATCACATGGCGCCAATCATCGGCAAGGCTGCCATCGCCTATCTGCCGCGTGATCGCGTGGTCGGAATTTCCAAACTTGCCCGCGTGCTGCATGGTTATGCGCGCCGGTTGCAGATACAGGAGCGGCTCACCGCCGAGGTCGCAGGCTGTATCGACGACCATCTGAAGCCGCGCGGCGTTGCGGTGGTGATCGAAGCGAGTCATGCCTGCATGACCGCGCGCGGTGTACGCACGCCGGGTGTCACGATGGTGACCAGCCAGGTCATGGGCGTATTTCGGGAGGACGACCGCAGCCGCAAGGAAGTGCTCAGCCTCATGGGGTACTGATCGGCCGAGGCTTCGGGAGAATCAGGCTGTCGCAGTATCCAGGCCGTCCGGCGAAGAAGGCGCGACTTCACGAAACTTTCCGATGCGATGTCCACTGTATGGTTACAACTAACATCATACAGGAAAACGATAGAACATGGCGATCAAGGACGATATCTCCACCACGAACGGTCTCATCAAAACCACTCTCGACAGCATGAAGGGCTATCGCGAAGCGTCCGAGGACAGCAAGACGGCCAACGCCGCTTTCTTCTGCGAAATGGCCGATCAGCGCAGCGCCGTCGCAACGCGGCTGCAGTCGCATGTGGCATCGCTCGGCGGCGATCCGCAGGACGACAGCAGCGCCTCTGCCGCCGCCCATCGCGGGTTCATGAACCTGAAACAGGCGATCATGGGCACGGAGGAAAAGGCGGTGGTCGAGGAAGTCGAGCGGGGCGAAGACTTCATCAAGGCAAAATATGAAGATGCCTTGAAGGACAGTGATTTGTCGCCCGCGACCCGCAGCGTGATTGAAGAAGCCTATACTTCGATCAAGGCCGGTCATGACAAGGTCAGTGCCATGAAGCACGCCATGGGCTGAATCGCTGGGCCGAACGATGAAGGGGTGCCGTCTGGAAGCAGGCGGCACCCCTCTCGCATCCAGGGCCGTCTTGCTTGGCCCTGCGGTAACCTACCGGATCAAAGCTGGCCCAGCAGGTGGTCGGCCGAACTGACCGAGAAGTCGCCGGGCTGTTCGACGTTCAGCTGGGTAACCTTGCCGTCATCGACCACCATCGAGAAACGCTGGCCACGCTTGCCCATGCCGAAGCCGCTGCCATCCATCGTCAGGCCCAGCTTCTCGGCGAATTCGCCATTGCCGTCGGCGAGCATGGTAATGTCCGAGGCACCATTGTCCTTTGCCCAGGCCGCCATGACGAAAGCGTCGTTCACCGCGGTGCAGGCGATCTCGTCGATGCCCTTGGCCTTCAGTTCATCCGCCTTCTCGACGAAGCCGGGCAGATGCTTGGCCGAACAGGTCGGCGTATAAGCGCCGGGAACGGAAAAGATCGCGACCTTCTTGCCCGCGAAAAAATCTTTTGCCTCGATCTTGTCCGGTCCGTCTGCCGTCGCCTTGACCAGGGTTGCCTGCGGGATAGTGTCGCCTACGGAAATCGTCATGCAATTCGCTCCTTCTTCAGATGTCGGTGGGGTTGCAGATAGGGACGGACGGAAGCCGGACAAGCCGCGCCGGGCAAATCCCTCCGGCGCAGTTTGCCAATGAATGCAGGAGTGGTAAGGGCGCTGCAACAACACGGCCGACGCAAGCGCGGCCTGCCTCGAGCCATTCTTCATTTTCAAACGACAGGAGCCGGTTTTGGCTGACACTAACGACTATATTATCAAGGATATCAGCCTCGCCAGTTACGGGCGTGCGGAAATCGCGATCGCCGAAACCGAAATGCCGGGGCTGATGTCGCTTCGCGAGGAATATGGCGAAAGCCAGCCGCTGAAGGGTGCCCGCATCACTGGCAGCCTTCACATGACCATCCAGACCGCCGTTCTGATCCAGACCTTGACCGCCCTTGGGGCCGATGTGCGCTGGGCCACCTGCAACATCTTTTCGACGCAGGATCACGCTGCGGCCGCCATCGCCGACAGCGGCGTGCCGGTGTTCGCCGTGAAAGGCGAATCGCTTGCCGAATATTGGGACTATGTCGGCCGCATCTTCGACTGGTCGAGCGATGACGATGCCGACCTCACCGCGAACATCATCCTCGACGATGGCGGCGATGCCACCATGTTCGCCCTGTGGGGTGCGCGGCTCGAAGCGGGCGAGGAAATGCCCGAACCGCAGAATGCCGAAGAGATCGAAATGCAGCGCGCGCTGAAGGCCTATATCAAGGCCAAGCCAGGTTATCTGACCAGATCGGTCGAGAATATCGTCGGCGTTTCGGAAGAAACCACGACGGGCGTGCACCGGCTCTATGCGCTGGCGAAGAACGGCAAACTGCCATTCCCCGCCATCAATGTGAACGACAGCGTCACCAAGTCGAAATTCGACAATCTGTATGGCTGCCGCGAATCGTTGGTGGATGCCATCCGCCGTGCAACCGACGTCATGCTGTCGGGCAAGGTTGCCTGCGTCGCCGGTTTCGGCGATGTCGGCAAGGGCAGCGCCGACAGCCTTCGCAACGGCGGCGCGCGCGTCATGGTCACCGAAATCGATCCGATCTGCGCGTTGCAGGCGGCGATGGAGGGCTACGAGGTCGTGACGATGGAAGACGCGGTGGGCCGCGCCGACATCTTCGTGACGACGACCGGCAATGAAGATGTCATCACGGCCGAGCACATGAAGGCGATGAAGCCGATGAGCATCGTCTGCAACATCGGTCACTTCGATTCCGAGATCCAGATCTCGGCGCTCGACAATTACGAATGGACAGAGCTGAAGCCCGGCACCGATCTCGTCAAATTTCCCGATGGCAAGGAAATCATCATCCTGGCCAAGGGCCGCCTGGTGAACCTCGCCTGCGCGACAGGTCACCCCAGCTTCGTGATGAGCTGTTCCTTCACCAACCAGGTGCTGGCGCAGATCGAACTCTACAAGAATGGCGATGCCTACAAGAACGACGTCTATGTCCTGCCAAAGCATCTGGACGAGAAGGTGGCCGCGCTGCATCTCGACAAGCTGGGCGTGAAGCTGACGAAGCTGAGCCAGGAACAGGCGGATTACATCGGAGTGCCGGTGGAAGGCCCCTACAAGCCCGAGCATTACCGCTACTGAGGGGGCGTAGCGGTCCTGCTGCCCGCGCCGCCTGACCTGAACGGATCCGCCGATGATCCTGAACGAATGATCGGCGGCCCCTGTTCATATTGGCGGGGGATTTGCCGGTCACCTGTCGCGCCCGCGCCATTGCATCTGGGCCGCGGGCGTCATAGCGGATGGTTGCATGGAACTGACCCCTACCGCGCTGGCGTTCATCGGCCTGCTCATGGCAGCATGGACGGCTGCTGCGGCATGGATGATGATCGCATCGGCGACCCGTGCCCGCAAGGCCGAGACGAGCCGCAAGGCCGCCCGGCGGCTGACCCGGCTCATCGATGAAGCGCCCGCCATTCCGCTGCTGATCCGGGCCGACGGCAGGATCGAGGCACCCGACCGGCTGGCGCGCTGGCTGGGGCTGGCCGATGTGCCGCGCTATCTGTCGGACCTCGACGGCGGCGCGGCGGCGGGCAAGCGCGGCGGCGGTTTGTCGGTTCCGCAACTGGAGGAGCTGACGCGCAACGTCCGCAAGACGCAGAAGACCGCTGCGCCGTTCCGCATGGCCCTGACGCTGCCCGCGTCGAACCGCAGTCTGGCCCTGCGCGGGTCTTTGGCGGATGCACAGGTGTGGCCGGGCGGCGCGGCGATGGTGTGGATCTTCGATTTCAGTGAAAGCGAGAGCGAATTGACGCGGCTGCGTACGGAAGCGGTGCAGGCGCGGCAGGATTTTATCGCTCTGTCCGGTTTGATCGAGGCAGCCCCCATGCCGATGTGGTTTCGGTCTTCCGACTGCCGGCTGAAACTCGTCAATGCCGCTTACGTCAAGGCAGTCGGCGCTGCCTCGGTGGCCGAGGTCATCGCGAGCCAGATCGAATTGATCGAAACCACCGATGGCCGCACCGCCGCACAACACGCGCAGCAAGCGGCGGAGCAGGGCGCTCTGCTGGAACGGGTGGTCGCGACGACCATAGATGGCGAGCGTCGGACCCTGAAGGTAAGCGACCTTCCGCTTGGGGCTGAAGGGGTTGCCGGATACGCCATCGACATGGAGGAACTGGAGGAACAGAAACGCGCCTTCCGCGCCCTGCGAGAAGCGCAGCGGCAGATGCTGGATCAATTGTCGGTCGGTGTCGCCCAGTTTGATGGACAGCGCCGCATCATCTCGGCCAATCAGCCCTTTCGCCGCATCTTTGCCATTGCGACCGGGGCGGTCGCCGGCGGCAAGACATTCGAACGGTTACTTACCGATGCGCGCGAACAGGGCCGCACGCCTGAAGTGCGCGACTTCCCGGCATGGCGCGCCGAACATGCCGAATGGTTTGCCGCCGGCGAAACGCAGGAAGAGGCGTGGCCGCTGCCCGGCGGAACGCATCTGCGAATTGTCGCCCAGCCCATGCCGGATGGCGGGCTGGTGCTGATCGCCGAAGACCGGACGGAGCAGCTGTCCCTGGCCGCAACGCGCGACACCCTGCTGCGGACGCGAACCGCTACTCTGGACAGCCTGTTCGAATCGCTGGCCGTATTCGCACCCGATGGCAGGGTGCAGATCTGGAACCGCAGCTTCGCTCGCAGCTGGGGCCTACCGGCAGATTTCCTCGACAGCCACCCTTCGGCCGAGGATATTCTCGACGCGATCACTCCGCGCCTCGACGATGCGGGCAATGTGCAGGCCATCGGCCGGACCATTCGTGCGGCCACGCTGGACCGCAAGGGTACCGGGGGGCGTGTCGCCCTGACCGATGGCCGGGTCCTGGAATATGCGGGCGTTCCCTTGCCCGATGGCAACGGCCTGCTGACCGTCCTCGACATAACCGATGCCCAGATGGCGGAAAATGCCCTGCGCGAGAGGAACCAGGCGCTGGAACAGGCCGACCAGGTGAAGACACGTTTTCTCGCCAACATGTCCTATGAATTCCGCACGCCGCTGACCTCCATCGGCGGCTTTGCCGAATTGCTGCAGGCGGGTGTGGCCGGCGAACTGTCGGAGCAGGGGCGCGATTATGTGGATGCCATCGTGAAATCCGTCGGCCGCCTGACGGAGCAGGTGGAGAATGTTCTCGACCTGTCGCAAAGCGAAGCGGGCCTGATGCCGATCTCCAAGGAACAGGTCCGGGTTCTGCCCTTCGTGACCGATATCGTGCGGCAGAGGGCCGATGTGATCGAGGCTGGCGGATTGACGCTGGATCTGCGGGGCGGGGCCGGGGCCAAAATCGAGGCCGATGCACGTCAGCTCGGCAAAGCCATCGGCCATCTCCTCGACAATGCGATTGCCGCGACGGAAGAGGGGGGCAAGATCCTGGTCGATCTGTCGCGCAGGAACGGGACGTGCCGCATCGTCATTTCGGACAATGGCGCGGGCATGACGAAGAGCGAGTTGGCGCGGGCAATGGACGGCCTGCGAACGGCGCCGGACGGCACGCTGGAACGCCGGCAGGGTCTCGGCATACCGCTCGCCCGTCAGTTGGTGGAGGCGCATGGCGGCACCCTCGACATCGTCTCCGCCAAGGGCGAGGGCACTTCGGCGACGATTACGCTACCATGAACCGTAAACTCCCCGATCTTTTCGCCATGCGACTGTATGGCCAGCGGATTGCCCGCAAGCTGCGGGCGGGCGATGTCGTCGCGCTGACCGGCGGCCTCGGAGCCGGCAAGACGACGCTGGCCCGCGAAATCATCGCGGCGCTGGGCCATGAAGGCGAAGTGCCTTCGCCCACCTTCACCATAATCGAATGCTACGACACGCAGCCGCCCGTGGTGCATGCAGATTTCTATCGGTTGGACGACCCTGCCGAGGTGGAGGAGCTGGGGCTGGACGATTACCGGCAGGGCGCAGTGCTGATCGCCGAATGGCCGGACCGGGCCGGCGGGTTCGAGGGCGAACCTGGCTGCCTTTCCATTCACCTCGAAATTGCGGATGAGGGACGGATTGCGATTGCCCGCGCAGGCCCTGATTGGCTAACCCGCCTGCCATGAGTGACCTACCCGACGGACTCGACCTTTTCCTTGCTGCAAATGGCTGGGCGGATGCCGCGATCCTCCCGCTTGCCGGCGATGCCAGTTTCCGGCGTTATTTCCGTCTGACACGCGGCAGCGATAGCGCGATGCTCATGCATGCCCCGCCGCCGCATGAAGACGCAGCGCCCTTTTTGCATGTCGCACACTATCTAACCGGAGAGGGGCTGCATGCCCCTGAAATCCTGGCGCAGGATGCCGCTGCTGGCTGGGTGCTGATCGAGGATTTCGGCGATGTCCGCATGCGCGAGGCGCTGGAGGCCGACCCTTCGCGTGAGCAGGCGATCTACGCCGAGGCGATCGACACGCTCGTTACCCTGCACCGGAAACCCGCCGGATGGTTCGGCACCTATGACCTGGCGGTGTACCGGCGCGAGGTCGATCTGTTCGTCGACTGGTACTGCCCGCTGCTGGCTCTGGAAACCGATCGGCCCGGCTGGGACGCCGCATGGCAGGAGGTGCTGGAGCCTCTGCTCGACCGCCAGCAGCCGGGTGTGACCGTGCTGCGTGATTATCATGCGGAAAACATCATGCTGCCACCCGGCGGCGGGCAGGGGCTGATCGATTTCCAGGACGCTCTGGTCGGGCATCCGGCCTATGATCTCGTCTCGCTTCTGCAGGATGCCCGTCGCGATGTCTCTCCGGCGCTCGAACGGGAAATGCTGGATCGATACCAGGCAGCGGCCGATCCGCACCCGGAATTCAGCGCCGATTACGCGCGGCTGGGCGCGCAGCGGAATGCGAAGATCATCGGCATCTTCGCGCGCCTGTGGAAGCGCGACGACAAGGGGCGCTACCTCGCCTATATTCCCCGTGTGTGGGAGGCGATGGAGCGCGACCTTGCTCATCCGGCACTGCAACCCGTCGCAACCTGGTTCGATGAAAACATCCCGCGCAACATACGCGATAACAGCGGCGGGGAGTTGCGGTGACGGTGAAGACCCACGGCCTTGCATCTGACACCGCGATGGTGATGGCGGCAGGGCTGGGCAGGCGGATGCGTCCTCTCACCGCCTCGCAGCCGAAGCCAATGGTGCGGGTTGCGGGCAAACCGCTGATCGACCATGCGCTGGACCGCATCGCCGAGGCGGGCATCGCCAGGGCGATCGTCAACGTGCATTATTTCGCCGACGTGCTGGAAGCTCATCTGAAAGAGCGGGCATCGCCTGAAATCCGTGTGTCGGACGAACGTGAGATGCTGCTGGAAACCGGCGGCGGCATGGTCCATGCCCTGCCGCATCTGCCCGACCCTTTCTTCTCCCTCAATTCCGACAATATCTGGCTCGACGGGCCGCGCGACGCTTTCCGCGATCTTTCCGCCTGCTGGGATGCAAGCCGAATGGATGCGCTGCTCCTGCTGGTGCCGCATCAGCGAGCCATCAATTTCAGCGGACCGGGCGATTTTCACATGGACGCGGGCGGTCAGCTGCAGCGGCGAGCGCCCGGGCGGATCGCCCCCTTCATCTTCACCGGCATACAGATCGTCTCGCACCGCCTGCTGCGCGATGCGCCGGGCGGCAAGTTCTCGACCAATGTGCTGTGGGACCGCGCGCTGGGTGAAGGGCGGCTGCATGGCGCAGCCTTCACCGGCCAGTGGTTCGAAGTCGGCACACCGGAAGCGATCCGCCCGACCGAGGATGCGCTGATCCTTGGCTGACGGTCCGTCCATCTATTCCATTGCTGCGCATCGCGGATTTGCCGATGCGTTGGTTGCGGGCCTGTTTCCGCGCTATTCCGAACCGGAGCTCGGCCTTGCCCGGCTGACCCTGCTGCTGCCCAGCGGGCGCGCGATGCGTACCATGAGCGAGGCCTTCATTCGCCTGTCCGGCAGTCAGGCGGCCACTGGGGGCGGTGCGGGCGGGGCAGGCGGGATGCTGATGCCGCGCATGGTGGTCGCGGGCGATCTCGACCTCGATGAATCGCTCGGTCCGCTGCTCGACCCGCTGGGCGGCAGTGACATACCGCCTGCGGTCGAACCGACCCGGCGCTGGCTGCGGCTCGCCAGCCTGCTGGCGGAGGAGATGGGGGCGGACGCGCCCCGCGGCAGTGCGCTGTTGCGGCTGGCGCAGGATGTCGCCGGAACGATGGACCGGCTGCTGGTGGAAGATATCGGCCCCGAAGAACTGGTACAGGACCGCGTCCTCGATCTGCTGGGCGATCTGTCCCACCATTGGCAGAACAGCCTGCGATTGTTTGCGCGGGTTCAGGCGCGCTGGCTGGCCGAACTGCAGCAGCGCGGCGAACTCGATGCCGCCGCCCGGCGCAACCGCCTGTTCGACCATGCCGCCTGCCAGTGGCGTTCGCAGCCGCCGTCCACGCCCATCATCGCGGCCGGAATAACCAGCGCGTCACCAGCCCTGGCGCGGTTGCTGAGAGTGGTCGCCGATCTGCCGGACGGTGCCGTTATCCTGCCGGATCTCGACCTGGCGATGGAGCAGGCCGTGTGGGAAGAACTGGGCACGGCAGGCGCGCCGCGGCAGCCGGGCGATGCGCCGTTTCAGCGCAGCGATGCGGTCACCCATCCGCAATATCATCTGAAGCTGCTGCTGAACCGCATGGGCATCGCGCGCGCAGAGGTTCGCCAGTGGCATCGGAAAGGAGTGGGCGCGGCTCCGCCGACGCGCAGCAGGGCGATCTCCTCGCTGTTCCTGCCCCCGGATGCGAGCCGGATCTGGATCGATCTGCCTTCCGAGGACCGCCGCCTGTCCGGTGTCCGGATCATGGAAACCGCCAATCCTGAAGAAGAGGCGCAATCGGTCGCACTGCTCGTCAGGCAGGCAATTGCAGAGCCGGAACGCCGCGTTGCCGTGGTGACGCCCGACAGGGGCCTTGCGCGCCGGATCGTCCACCATCTGCGCCGCTGGAACATCACGGCGGATGACAGCGCGGGCCGCCCGCTTTCCCAGACTGCTGCGGGCCGGCTGTTCCTGCTGCTGGCGGAAACCGCCGCGGAACAGGCCGCGCCGATCCCCTTGCTCGCGCTGCTGGAACATCCGCTCGTCCATGCCGGTATGCCGCGCGGCACCTGGCTGGCCCATGCGCGCGCTTTCGAGATGAAGATGCGCGGTCCCCGGCATGCGCCCGGTCTCGAGCCGCTGCGGGCGGTTGCACAAGAGGCGCAAGTTCTCGAATGGTGGGCGGCGATCACCGAAATCCTCGCGCCGCTGATGATCGATGCCGGGGCTACACCGCTGGCAGATCTGGTCGACAGGCTGGCTGCTGCGGCCGAGGCATTTGCCGGTGAAGCGATCTGGGCGGGCGAGGATGGGCGCGCCCTGGCATCCTTCGTGGAAGATCTGCGCCTGCATTCCGCAGATGTCGGCACGGTTCTTGAATTACGGGAATTGCCGTCCGTCCTGTCCGATGCGATGGAACAGATCGCCGTTCGCCCGCCCTATGGCGGCCATTCGCGCGTGGCGATCTACGGCCTGCTGGAATCGCGGATGAGCCGGGCCGATCTGGTCATCTGTGCAGGGCTGAACGAGGGCACCTGGCCTGCTGCCGCGAAGACGGACGCTCTGCTTGCGCCGGGCGTGCTGCGCGCCATCGGCGTTCCCGGTGCGGATTTCCGTATCGGCCTGTCTGCGCACGATCTGGCCGGGGCACTGGGCGCGCCCGAGGTCGTCCTTAGCCGAAGCGCGCGCGACCTTGGCGGCCCGGCCATACCGTCGCGGTTCCTGCTGCGGGTACAGGCGCTGCTCGGCCGGGATCTGTTGCCGCGGCACCGCGAAAACGCCATGCCGGAGCTTGCCCGCGCAATCGACGACGCACCGCCCGCGCCGCATTATCTGCGGCCATCGCCCCGGCCTTCGGCGGAACAGCGAAAACGGCGCATCAGCGTCACCGCTCTGGATCGGTTACGATCCGATCCCTATCAATTCTATGCCGGATCGATCCTCGGTCTGAAGGAACTGGATGGCCTGGATGCCGAACCCTCGGCCGCATGGCGGGGGACGGCGGCGCACGAAATCCTGGAAAACTGGCACCGCAGCGGAGAACCTATGTCCACCGTCGCCGCCAGGGTTCTGCAGCAGATGCATGCCCATCCCCTGATGCGGGCCTTGTGGGAGCCGCGGCTGATGAAGGCGCTCGAATGGGTGGAGCAGGAAATCGCCGCCATGGACGGCCGCCAGCCGGTACTGTTCGAGGCATGGGGCGCGATGATGGTGAAGGGCGTCGAGATTTTCGGCAAGGTGGACCGGATCGACAGGATGGATGACGGCGCTCTGGGCATCGTCGATTACAAAACCGGCGGGCCGCCATCCGGGCGCGAGGTCGAGGCAGGGTACGCGCTGCAACTCGGGACAATCGGCCTGATGGCGGAGCGGGGTGCTTTCGCCCCTGAAAATGGCGCTGCCCTGACCGGAGAGGCCCGAAAATTCGAATATTGGTCGCTGGCCAAAAGCCACCGCAGCGAAACCGGCTTCGGCTATATCGCAACGCCATTGAAGGAAGGCGCGAAGCGCAGCGGTATCGCGCCGGGTGAGTTCCTGCCCCAGGCAGAGGATTTCCTGCATGATGCGCTGGACCGCTGGATATTGGGCGAGGAAGGTTTCACCGCCCGCCTCAATCCCGATGCACCCTCCTACGCCACTTACGATCAGCTGATGCGGCTCGACGAATGGATGGGGCGCGAGGAATGAGCGGCGGCGGTGCAGTTCACGCCTTGCAGGGCAATCAGGCGCTGGCTGTCGATCCGCGCGACAGCGTGTGGCTGTCCGCTTCGGCGGGAACCGGCAAGACGCAGGTGCTGTCCGCCAGGGTGCTGCGCCTGCTGCTGCGCCCCGGTGGCGATCCGGGCCAGATCCTCTGCCTCACCTTCACCAAGGCTGGCGCTGCCGAGATGGCGACGCGGGTCAATTCGGTGCTGGCCAGCTGGGTACGGATGGAATCGGTCGGCCTCGCCGCCCATCTGAAGGCGATCGGCGCGCCTGTCGATGCGGACACGCAGGCACATGCCCGCACCCTGTTCGCGCAGGTGCTGGACACGCCGGGCGGCGGGCTGCGGATCGATACGATCCACGCCTTCGCGCAATGGCTGCTCGCCGCCTTTCCCGAAGAAGCGGGCCTGATGCCGGGGACGAGCGCGATGGAGGATCGTTACCGCGAAATCCTGTCTCACCAGGTGCTTGCCGATATGCTGGTCACGGCGGAGCGTGACGGCGACCGCCCGATGCTCGACGCGCTCGCCATGCTCAGCCTGCGGATGGGAGCCGACGGGGCGAAGGCATGGCTGATGCGCTGCGCCGAAGCGCGGGAGGTCTGGTTCGGCACCGGCGCGTGGACGGCACCGTTACGCGGCCGGGTGCTGCAGCTGCTGGGTCTTGGCAGCGACAGCGGGCCGGACCAGCTGGCCGCGCTCTGCGAAGACGACACCTTTGCGTGTGATGCACTGCGCCAGTGCATTGCGGCCAATCTGGCATGGGGAACGAAGACCGGGCGCGGCACTGCGGAAGCCGGGCAGAACTGGCTTGCCGCCGAACCGGCTGAGCGAGCATCGCACTGCGCCGATCTCGCCAAGGCGTTCTTCACGCAAAGCGGCGATGTGCGCAGCCTCAAATCGCTGGAGAAGCAGGACGCGCAATATGCCGCATCGGCCGAGGCGCTGAAGGCCGCGCTCGATATCGTGCAAACGCGCGCGAAGCTGATGGAGCTTGCCGACTGGCTGGCACCGGCGCTGGAAATCGGCCGCCGCTTCGCGCTCGCCTGGGACGAGGCGAAGACGCGCGAAGGGCTGATGGATTTCGACGACCAGATCCGCCGGGCCGCCGCCCTGCTGACCCGGTCCGAAATCGCCGACTGGATCCGCTACAAGCTGGACCGGCGTTTCGATCACATCCTGATCGACGAGGCGCAGGACACGAATGAAGCGCAATGGTCCATCATCCGCGCCCTGACCGAAGATTTCTTCACCGGATCAGGCCAGCGCGAAGATATCCTGCGGACGATCTTCGTGGTGGGCGATTACAAGCAGGCGATCTTCCGTTTCCAGGGCACCAGTCCGGAAAACTTCGAGACTGCAAAGCATCATTTCGCGCAGATCATGGCGGATGCGGCGCGCAATGCAGGTGGCCTGGATCAGGCGATACCTGCGCGAGAACTGGTGGACCTCGGCCTCGGCCGATCCTATCGCACGGCACAGCCGGTGCTCGATTTCGTGGATGCGGCGATCGGCGCGATCGGACACGAGCACTTCGGCCTGACCGATCCGCCCGAATTACATCGGGGTGACGAGCGGCCCGGGCTGGTCACCCTGTGGCGGCCCGTTCTGGCGCAGCCCGACGAGGATGAGCAGCACGGCGATACCGGCGGCGAGGTTGAGGGCGACGGGCTGGAAGGCTGGGTTTCCGAGCCCGAAAGACGAATGGCCGACCGCATTGCAGCGCAGGTGAAGCAGTGGATGGATCACGGTTTTCCGCTGGTGAAGGGCGGCAGGCGCAATGCGGGGCCGGGCGACGTGATGGTGCTGGTCCGCAAGCGGCGCGAACTTGCCGGACTCGTGGTTGCGCGGCTTCATGCCGCCGGTGTTCCTGTGGCGGGCGTGGACAGGCTGCGCCTCGGCGCGCCGCTGGCGGTCAAGGATCTGATGGCGGCGATTCGTTTTGCTGCCCAGCCGCTCGACGATCTGAGCCTTGCCAATCTGCTCGTCTCGCCTCTCATGGGATGGACGCAGCAGCAATTGCTTGAGCATGGCTACCGCCCGGATGAGGTGCCGCTCTGGGATCACCTGCGGCGCAGCGACGATGCGTTTGTCGCCGCGACTGCGGATTCCCTGCGAGACATATTGCGTCTTGCCGATTACGAACCGCCGCAGGCGCTTCTGCACTGGATGCTCGTCGGCCCATGGCAGGCACGGCGCAGGCTGGTGGCGCGCCTCGGGCGGGAAGCCAATGATCCGATCGATGAATTGCTGAACGCGGCGCAGAATTACACCGCCAGCCACACGGCAAGCCTTCAGGGGTTCATCCGCTGGTTCGATTCGGGCGAGGGCGAATTGAAGCGCGATGCGGCGGAAAATACCGGACTGGTCCGGGTCATGACGGTGCATGGGTCGAAGGGCTTGCAGGCACCCATTGTCATCCTTGCCGATGCGACCGGCAATCCCGACGCTTCACCGACACGCGGACTGACGTTGACGGAAGAACTGCCCGGCGGCGGCGGGCGGACGCTGCCGCTGCCGTCGCTGAAAAGCGATGAGCGGATCGGCCCCATCGCCGAGGCCGAGGCTGCCGCTGCACTGGCCGAACGGCAGGAACACTGGCGGCTGCTCTATGTCGCCATGACCCGGGCGGGGGAAGCCCTGTTCATCGGCGGCGCGCTGGGCAAGCGCGAAACGGAGCCTGCCGCAGACAGCTGGTATGCCCGGCTTTATCCCCTGGCAGACCCCGAACCTGTAGAGGACGATATCTGGGGATCGCGTCTGGAATGGGGCAAACTGGCGGAACCGGTGACTGATCTGCCCACCTCCGCTGCCATTACCTCACCTGAAATGCCGGACTGGGCCGTGCAGCCAATCGGTCCCGAACCGCGTCCCCCGCGTCCGCTGGCGCCGTCATCGGCGGGCGAGGAGGCCGGTGCCGATCCGCCCCTGCCACCGGATGTCGCAGCCTTTGCGGCGCGTCGCGGAATAGCGATCCACCGCCTGCTGGAGAGACTGCCGGAGGTGGAGCCTGCCCTGCGCGAAGATGCAGCACGGCGCTGGGTGCAGCGGCAGGCCGCCGATCTTTCGGTGGCTGAGCAGGAGGAGATCGTCTCGTCCGCCATTGCGGTGCTGGCGCATCCCGATTTTGCCGATATCTTCGCACCTTCGGCTACCGGCGGTGCTCTGGCCGAGGTTCCGCTTGCCGCGACCGTCGATGGCCAGGTGATCGCCGGGGTGGCCGACCGGCTGCTGGTGACTGCGGATGAAGTCACCGTCATCGACTTCAAGACAGCCCGGCGGCCGCCTGCTGCCATCGAAGCCATACCGGCGGCCAACATGCGCCAGATGGCCGCCTATGTCGCGGCGCTTGGCCAAATCTATCCCGGTCGCAGGATCCGCGCTGCGATTCTCTATACGCAGACGCCGCAACTGATGGTGCTGCCGGGCGCGCTGCTGGCAGGGAATGGTGCAGCTTTGCAGGATGGCAAGGATAGCTTTGCCGCCTCGCCCGTTGAATAGATGAACGACGCGCCCGACATGGGCGATAATGAACCATTCAAGGAGATTACCATGGCCACCGTCAATGTAACCGATTCCAGCTTCCAGACGGACGTACTCGATTCCGAAACGCCGGTGCTGGTGGATTTCTGGGCCGAATGGTGCGGGCCATGCAAGATGATCGGTCCGTCGCTGGAAGAGATCAGCGACGAACTCGGCGACAAGGTGAAGATCGCCAAGATGGACATCATGGAAAATACCGAGGTGCCGGGCCAGATCGGCGTTCAGTCGATCCCGCTGATGGTGCTGTTCAAGGGCGGCAAGCCGGTGGCGCAAAAGCTTGGCGCCGCGCCCAAGAGCCAGTTGAAAAGCTGGATCGAAGGCGAGCTCTAAGCTGCCGTCAGGCGTTTCCCGGCGGATAGAGGTCCGCCATCGCCTGCCACAGTTCAGGGGACGCCGCACCGATCAGGCCGCGGCGTTTCCATTCATCCACGCGGTAGGGCGAACCGTCGGGCCGGGCGACCTTGCCGCCGGCCTCGTTCAGCCACAGCGAACCGGCCGCATGGTCCCAGGCCAATGTTCTCTCGAAGATGGACACATCATTTTCGCCCAGCGCAAGCCGCGGATATTGCTCCGCCGCGCAGCGAGGAATGTCAACCAGCCGGTAATGCGGTGCGATTTCGCGCTTGATTGCGGCGCGGCGCTGCTCATCGAGAAAGACCAGCGAAATGGCGGCGACCGGCGGCACTTCGCCCGTTGTTCGCGCCATCACGCGTTCACCGCCGATGTAAGCGCCCTGGCCAAGGTGAGCGGCGCAGAACCGGCCGGTCATGCAATCGTATATCCAGCCCGATTGCGTCACGCCCGCATCGGCCAGTGCAATGAGGATTCCGAAAGGCGCCTTGCCTTTCGCAAAATTGTTCGTGCCGTCCAGCGGATCGACAATCCAGCAAGGGCCGGACAGCAGCTCCGCCACCTGCGGGTTCGCATGGACATTTTCTTCCCCCACGATAGCGATGCCGGGATTCAAACGAGCCAGCCCTTCGCACAGCAGATCTTCCGCTGAACGGTCGGCCACGGTCACCACGTCATCGGCGGCCTTGTTCTCGATCTGTGATGCGGACAGGGTGCGGTAATGCGGCATGATCGCATCTTCCGACGCGCGGCGCATCAGGGACAGGATCTCGCGGTCCAGCACGCTCACGACCGGTAATCCGCATTGATAGCGATGTAGCCATGGGTCAGGTCGCAGGTCCAGACCGTAGCCGAGCCATTGCCCAGCCCGATATCGGCTTCCACCACGATGTCTTCGCCTTTCAGATGTTCGGCAAGCGGGGCCTCATCGAAATCGACAATGCGTTCGCCATGCCGTGCCGCCGGAATGCCGCCGAAGGCGATGGACAGGCGGTCGCGGTCGGCAGGTTCGCCGGCTTTGCCAACCGCCATGACAATGCGGCCCCAATTGGCATCTTCGCCCGCGATGGCGGTCTTTACCAAGGGAGAATTGGCGATGGAAAGGGCAATGCGATGCGCGCTGTCGTCGCTCACCGCGCCGGTAACCCGCACCTCGATGAATTTGGAGGCGCCTTCGCCATCGCGCACGACCAGCTGCGCCAGTTGGCGGCAGACATCCTCCAATGCCGCTGCGAAGGCGTCCGCTCCCGGATCTTCGGCTGACTTGATGATCGCGGTTCCGGCTTGGCCGGTCGCAAAGGCCAGAACGGTGTCGCTGGTGGATGTATCGCTATCGACTGTGCTGCAGGAGAAGGTGCGCCGATTGGCAGCAGACAGCGCCTGCTGCAGAAAGTCTGCATCCACGGCGGCATTGGTGAAGATATAGCCCAGCATCGTCGCCATGTCGGGCGCGATCATGCCGCTGCCCTTGACGACACCGACCAGTTCGACTCGTTTGTCCCCGATCATCGCCGAGGCAGTCGCACCTTTTGCAAAAGTATCCGTCGTCGCGATTGTATCGGCGGCATCGCGCCACGAGCATGGATCGGCGGAGAGGACGGCGGCGACCCCGCTTTCCGCCTTGTCCAGCGGCAGGGGCACACCGATCACGCCGGTGGAAGACACGAAGACCTCGCTCGCCGTGCAACCGAGATGCGCTGCGACCTGCGCGCAAATCTGTTCGACGGCCCTGCGGCCGCGCGCTCCTGTAAAGGCGTTGGAATTGCCGGCGTTCACGATCAACGCGCGAGCACGCCCGGCCTTGACCTGTTCGCGGCCTGCTTCCACCTCTGGCGAAGGGCAGGCGCTGCGGGTGAACACACCTGCGACGCTGGTGCCTTCCGCCAGTTCGGCAAGGGTGATGTCGCAGCGTTTCCAGTCCTTGTAGCCGGCACGGGCAACGCGCAGGGTCACTCCGGCGACGGACGGCATGTCGGGGAAAGGGCGGGCGAGGGGCGAGGGTGCAAGTTCCATGACATTCCGGCGATTATGGGAGGATGGGACGTGCCGCAAGCGCATCCACCCGCGCACTTGCATTTGACCAATACCGATCTAGGGCAAAATGATGACTTCGCAGGACAAGATGTTCGTCTGTTTCGGGCTGATCGGGCTTGCTGCCTTCGCAATGGTACTGGACGCATCCAGCTATTCGTTCGGCAATGACGATTTGGCGAAATCCGACCTGTTTGAAAGTATGAAGCGGGCTGGTGTCACTATTGCCAGGCTGCAGGAACATCCAAGAGGACCCATCCCCAAGAACCGGGACGAATGGCTGGTATCGGAAGATTATCCCGCGCAGGCGTTGAATGATGAAAACGAGGGGGTGTTGAGCCTGAAAATTGGGGTCGATGCATTTGGTGAGGTCTTCGATTGCGAAGTAACGCGGTCGAGCGGTTACGTCATGTTCGACCGGCGCGCCTGCGATGCAATTTCTACGCGCGCAAGGTTCTATCCCGCACTCGATGAAGGCCAGCAGAGCGTGAAGGCGTATTACGATCAAACGGTGCGCTGGCAGATGGAGGACTGAGCCGGGCAGGATGGACAGGCCGCGATGCAGTGCCTATCTGCCGGTTACATGATCCGCCGCATTCTGACCCTGCTTGCCCTGATGACGGGCCTTGCCGCGACGGCTGCGCCCGCAGGTGCAGGCGTTGCGGATGCGCTCGCGGGCCGTGTCGAGGCAGGCGAACAGAAGCCGGGGCTTGAGATTGCGGTCCTGTTGCAGGAACGGCTGACGGTCGCCTCGGCGGAAATCGCTTCGTCCGGCAGCACCGAGAGGCCGCTGGCGATTCTGCCTGGCGCACCGGCGCCTGTCCTGCTGCCGGTCGACCGCGCGCACGAATAGTCGCGCCTGCTCGATCCCGCATTTTCGCCGCTGCGCCCCTGATGCGCATGCAGCCGGTTACCAGCATTCCGTCCCCGGAGGACCACGCCCATGATTCCCTTTATGAAGAACATTTTCGGTTCGTCTAACGACCGCTACGTCAAGTCCATCCGCAAAGTGGTCGACCAGATCAACGCGCTGGAAGGTCAGGTGGAAGGCTTGTCCGATGCCGATCTTCAGGCCCAGACCGGCAAGTTCCGCGAGTTGCTGGCGAACGGATCGACCCTGGACGACATTCTGCCCGAAGCATTCGCCACCGTCCGCGAGGCATCGCGCAGGGTGCTGGGCATGCGGCATTTCGACGTGCAGATGATCGGCGGCATCGTGCTCCATCGCGGAGAAATCGCCGAGATGCGGACGGGCGAGGGCAAGACGCTGGTGGCGACGCTCGCCACCTATCTCAACGCCATCGAGGGCAAGGGCGTTCATGTCGTCACCGTCAATGATTATCTCGCCGCGCGCGACGCCGAATGGATGGGGCAGATCTATCGCTGGATGGGGCTGAGCGTCGGGGTCATCATCCCCAATCTGGGCGAACACCAGCGGCGCGAAGCCTATGCCGCCGACATCACCTATGGCACGAACAACGAGTTCGGCTTCGATTATCTGCGCGACAACATGAAGCAGGAACGCGGCCAGATGGTGCAGCGCCCCTTCAACTACGCCATCGTCGACGAGGTCGATTCCATCCTGATCGACGAAGCCCGTACCCCCCTGATCATCTCCGGTCCGACCGAGGACAAGCAGGATCTGTACATCGCCATCGATGCAATCGTGAAGCAGATCGACGAGAGTTATTACGAGGCCGACGAGAAGACGAAGAACATCTCGTGGACCGAAGAAGGCAGCGAGAAGGTCGAGGAGCTGCTCGCTGCATCCGGCCTGCTCCAGACCGATAACCTCTATGACGTCGAGAATACGCAGGTCGTCCATCACATGGACCAGGCGCTGAAGGCGAACATCATGTTCAAGCGCGATACGGATTACATCGTGAAGGACAACAAGATCGTCATCATCGATGAATTCACCGGCCGCATGATGGAAGGGCGCCGCTGGTCCAACGGCCTGCATCAGGCGGTGGAGGCGAAGGAGGGCGTGAAGATCGAGCCCGAGAACCAGACCATGGCCTCGATCACCTTCCAGAACTATTTTCGCATGTACCCCAAACTGTCCGGCATGACCGGCACCGCCGCCACGGAAGCGGCGGAGTTCTGGGACATCTACAAGATGAATGTCGTCAACATTCCGACCAATGTGCCCGTTCAGCGCATCGACGAGGAAGACGAATTCTACAAGAACACGATGGACAAGTTCCAGGCCATCGCCAGGGCGATCCGTGAAAAGAACGAGATCGGACAGCCGGTGCTGGTCGGCACGGTCTCCATCGAGAAGTCCGAATTGCTCAGCCAGTTCCTCGACAAGGAAGGCGTGAAGCATTCCGTCCTGAACGCGCGTTTTCATGAAAGCGAAGCGCATATCGTCGCGCAGGCGGGCCGCCTCGGCGCGGTTACCATCGCGACCAACATGGCGGGCCGCGGCACCGACATCCAGCTTGGCGGCAATGTCGAATTCCGTATCGAGGACGAACTCCGCGACATGCCCGAGGGGCCGGAGCGCGATGCTGCGGTCCGGAGGATCGAGGAAGAAGTCGCGGCCGAACGGCAGCAGGTCAAGGAGGCGGGCGGATTGTTCGTGCTGGCGACCGAACGCCACGAAAGCCGCCGCATCGACAACCAGTTGCGCGGGCGATCGGGACGTCAGGGCGACCCCGGTCTCTCACGCTTCTACCTCTGCCTCGAAGACGATCTGCTGCGCATTTTCGGCCCGGACACCTTGTTCAGCCGGATGATGAACTCCAACCTCGAAGATGGCGAGGCTATCGGCTCCAAGTGGCTTTCCAAGGCCATCGAAACGGCGCAGAAGAAGGTCGAGGCGCGCAATTACGACGTGCGCAAGCAGGTCGTAGAATATGATGACGTGATGAACGACCAGCGCAAGGTCATCTACGAACAGCGGTCCGAGATCATGGACAGCGAAGCCGTGGACGATGTCGTCGTCGACATGCGGCACGACACGGTGAACACGCTCGTCAGCGAAGCCTGCCCGCCGGGATCGTATCCGGAGCAGTGGGATACCGCCGGACTGAAGGAACGGGTGAAAGACGTGCTCGGGATCGAGCCCCCGATCGATCAGTGGCTGGAAGAGGACCAGGTCGAGCCGGAACTGATCGAGGAGCGTCTGCAGGCCGAAACGGACGCGATCATGGAGCGCAAGATCGCCGAGGCCGATCCGTCGATCTGGCGCCGGGTGGAAAAAGGCATCCTGCTGGAACGGCTGGATCACCACTGGAAGGAACACCTCGCCACGCTGGACGCATTGCGGCAGGTCGTCTTTCTGCGTGCCTATGCGCAGAAGCAGCCGATCAATGAATATAAGCAGGAAGCCTTCGGCCTGTTCGAACGGATGCTGGAAACCCTGCGCGAGGACGTGACGAAGATCCTGCTCGTCAACCAGTTCCGCATGGCGCCGCCCCCGCAGGCCAGCCTGCCCGACCTGCCGGACTTCCTGACCGGGCATATCGACCCGCTGACGGGCCTCGACAATTCGAACGACGGGGACGGTTCGGAAACCCGCGGCGCCTTGTTCGGCTCCCTCGCCGGCAGCAGCCGCGCGGCAGCCGGGCCGGGCGGTGCCAGTCGCGAAAATCCCTATGCCGACAAGGACGTCAGCCGTAATGCGCCGTGCCCGTGCGGGTCAGGCAACAAATACAAGCACTGCCACGGCGCCGCCGCCTGATCTTGCGCTGGATGATCGTAGAAGGCCCGGTCAGCGATGGCCGGGTCTTCTTCTTTGGCCAAAGGCGAACAGAAGCCGGACAGGAAAAAACCGCCCGAAAAGGCGGTTCGTCATTCAGCTTGAGCCATGCTGTAAGTGGCTCCCCGAGTTGGATTCGAACCAACGACCAAGTGATTAACAGTCACCTACTCTACCGCTGAGCTATCGGGGAGCAGCCCTTTCGGGGCGAGCCGAGCCTATATGCAGCGCAGATTGCTTTGGCAAGCCCATTGATCGCGAAAATGGGCCAGTCATTCAGAAAACGAACTGTTCCGCCACGATCCGCTCGTCCAGCGAATGACCCGGATCGAACAGCAGGGTCAGTTGCCGGTCACGTGCCACGTCCATGCTCACTTCCACGATGTCGCGCAGTTCCTTCTGGTCGGCAACGGCGGAAACGGGCCTCTTGTCGGCTTCGAGCACGCGGAACTTCACCCTTGCGCGGTCGGGCAGGACAGCACCGTTCCAGCGCCTGGGCCGGAAGGGACTGATGGGCGTCAGCGCCAGCAATTGTGAATCGAGCGGCAGGATAGGGCCGCCGGCCGAAAGATTATAGGCCGTGGAACCGGCAGGCGTGGCCAGCAGCACCCCGTCGCAAACCAGTTCCTTGATGCGGACCTTGTCGTCTACGGTCACCTCGATCTTTGCCGTTTGACGGGTTTCCCGCAGCAGGCTGACCTCGTTGATGGCACGAAGCCGTTCCGTCTTTCCGGACTTCAGGGTAGCCTCCATCGCCAGGGGGGCGATACCGATCACGCGTGCCTTGTTGATGCGGGACAGCAGCTTCGCACCGCTGCGATAGCGGTTCATCATGAACCCCACGGTGCCCAGGTTCATGCCATATGCGGGTAGAACCTTGCGCGCATCCAGCATCCGGTGCAGCGTGTGCAGCATGAACCCGTCACCGCCGAGCACCACCACGGCCTCGGCTTCGTCCTGCGGTACCCAATCGTGCAACTCCGCCAATTCGCGCGCGGCGGATTGGGCGCGTTCTGTGTCGGAGGCGATCAGCGCGATCTTCTGAAAATGATGGCCGTGAGTCAAAGCTGCAATCCCCCGGTCTTCGGCAGCAGGCCGCCTGCCCTGACGCTGCCCTATGGAGGCCTGTGCCATTTGGCAACGCATGCGATCAAAGGCAGGACGCGCAGGCAGTCCCCTGTTACAGGATGGCCATGGCCTTATTGTCTCTTTTGGAAGCAGACGACATGCGCGATGCCCTGACCGGGCTTGCCAATGCGGAACGCGTCCGGTCGACGCTGGCACAATGGCAGGTGTCGCGCGAGAACGAAGCAGATGCCGATTGCTCCAGATCCTGCTGCCGCGTGATGCTGCTGGGGCTTGGCCGGATCGACACGGTCAATCTCGCTTATGGCGCCAGTGTGGGTGACCGGGCATTGCTGGAGGTCGCCCGCCGCATCCTCGTCTTTGCCGAAGACGAGTTCGAAAGCGAACCCTGGCTGGCGGCGCGCCTTTCGGGTGGCAATTTTCTGCTGGCCGTTCGTGAAAACTGTTCGCGTGAAAGGTGGCAGTGGCTCGCCGAGGCTCTGGCCGACATCGTTTCCCACCCCATCAGCGACGATGCGAATGCCGACACGCTGCGTCTGTGGCCGAGGATCGCGGTCATGCAGCCCGCTTCGCTTGAAACCCCCGACATCATCCTGGACCGGCTGGCGGACACTCTTGCGCGGGCGCAGGACAGGCATGGCAGCCGGGTTCTCTGGGTCGATGGCGAACTGTCACCGCCCGGCCGCAGCAGCGCGTCGCTGGAAGCGGATTTGCTGAGTGCGCTGGACCGCGACGAGATCAAGATCGTGTATCAGCCGCAATTCGCGCTCGGCGACGATCGCCTGATCGGGGCGGAAGCTCTCGCACGGTGGAACCATCCAACTCTTGGTAATCTCGGGGCGAATGCATTGTTCACCATTGCGGAACGGGCCGATCACGTTGCACAATTGTCGCAGCACATTGCCCGCGCCGCGATTGCGGATGCGGCGAACTGGCCGGATCGCCTGCGGCTTTCGCTCAATGTCACGCCGGCCGATCTGTCGGCCGGCACCTTCGCTTCGAACCTTCAGGACATCATTGGCGAAACCGGCTTCGACCCGCATCTGCTGACGCTGGAAATAACGGAACATGTCCTGCTGGCGGATCTGGAACGCGCGGCCATTTCCTTCAGCGCTTTACGGGCCCATGGAATGCGCGTGGCGCTCGACGATTTCGGGGCGGGTTTCTGCAATTTCCGCTATCTGAAACTGCTGCCGCTGGACTATCTCAAGCTGGACCGGACCATGGTCGAGGGGCTCGGTCACGATGCGCGTGATCTTGCGATCTTTCGCGGCATGGTGACGATGGCGAAAGCGCTGGACCTCTCCATAATCGTGGAGGGCGTCGAGCGGTCCGACCAGATCAGGATCGCCCGCGAAGAAGGTGCAGCGATCTATCAGGGTTTCATCGGTGGCAAACCGCTCGCCAGTGATGCATTTCAGGTGTTTGCGGCCAATCGCCTCGCCGGCTAGGCGGCAGATTTCCTTGCTTTCCTCGCGATGTTCGACAGCCCCTTGGTAAGCTGGAACAGGCCGTTGAGGCGGCTTTGCGGATCGCCCCAGGCGCGGTTCACCACCAGCTTCATGTCGGGCCGCAGTTTCGCGGTTCCCTGCAATCTGTCCACATAAGCGAGCAGGCCCTGCGGGTCGGGGAAATGGTCCTTGTGGAAAGTGACCAGCGTACCGCGCGCGCCGACATCGATCTTGGCGATATGGGCCATGATCGCCTGATGCTTGATCTCGATCAGACGCACCAGATTGGCGGTTGCTGCGGGCAATTGCCCGAAACGGTCGATCATCTCGGCGGCCAAGGCCTCGATCTCCGCCTTGTCGCTGGCATCGTTCAACCGCCGGTACAGCGCCATCCGCACGGCAAGGTCGGGCACGTATTCTTCAGGGATCATGATTGGCGCATCGACGGTGATCTGCGGTGACAGTCCACGATCCTCCCGCTCCAGCCCCATCTCGCCGGCCTTTACCGCCAGGATCGCGTCTTCCAGCATCGATTGATACAATTCGAAGCCGACTTCGCGGATATGGCCCGACTGCTCGTCGCCCAGCAGATTGCCCGCACCGCGAATGTCGAGATCGTGGCTGGCAAGCTGGAAACCTGCGCCCAGACTGTCGAGATCGCCAAGAACCTTGAGCCGCTTTTCAGCAACCTCAGACAGGGCCATGTCGCGTCCCGTGGTCAGATAGGCATAGGCGCGCAGTTTGGATCGTCCGACCCGGCCGCGAAGCTGGTAGAGCTGTGCCAGACCGAAGCGGTCGGCGCGGTGGATGATGATGGTATTAGCGCTGGGGATGTCCAGCCCGCTTTCCACGATCGTCGTCGACAGCAGGACGTTGAACCTGCCGTCGTAAAATGCGCCCATGCGCTCCTCGACCTCGGTCGGGGACATCTGCCCATGCGCGCTCACCGCCTTCAGTTCCGGCACATTGTCGCGCAGCCATCCCTCGATCTCCTCCATGTCGGAGATGCGCGGTACGACGATGAAGCTTTGTCCGCCGCGATGATGTTCGCGCAGCAGCGCCTCGCGCATGACAACATCGTCCCATTCCATCACATAGGTCCGCACCGCCAGCCGATCGACCGGCGGGGTCTGGATCGTGGTTAATTCGCGCAGGCCCGTCATGGCCATCTGCAGCGTGCGCGGAATGGGGGTGGCCGTCAGCGTCAGCATGTGAACATTCGCGCGCAGCTGCTTCAGTCGTTCTTTGTGCGTGACGCCGAAACGCTGTTCCTCGTCGACGATGACAAGGCCGAGATCGCGGAAATTCGTGTTTTTCGACAAGATCGCATGCGTACCTATGACGATGTCCATCGTGCCTGCAGCCAATTGTTCGCGCGTGTCTTTCATCTCAGCAGCAGGCACGAGGCGCGACAGGCGCCCCACCTTCAGGGGAAAGCCGGAAAAGCGTTCGCTGAAATTGGTGTAATGCTGGCGGGCGAGCAGGGTGGTCGGCGCGACGACGGCCACCTGCTGGCCGTTCATGGCGGCTACGAAGGCCGCGCGCAGGGCGACCTCGGTCTTGCCGAAGCCGACATCGCCGCAGACGAGCCGATCCATCGGATGCCCGCTTTCCAGATCGCGCAACACGTCGGCAATGGCGTTTTCCTGATCGTCGGTTTCCTCCCACGGAAACTTGTCGACGAACTGGTTGTAGGAAGCAGGATCGCGCGTGACTGGCTCGGCCTGTTTCAGCGCGCGTTCGACGGCGACCTTCATCAATTCGCCAGCGATTGCCTGAATGCGCTCCTTCAGTCTGCTGCGGCGTTTCTGCCAGGCTTCGCCGCCCAGACGGTCGAGAGGAACGTCGTCCTCACCGCTGCCATAGCGTGACAGGACATCGATGTTCTCGACCGGGATGTAGAGCTTGTCGCCGCCGTGATATTCCAGGATGGCGCAATCGTGCTGGCTCTTGCCGACGGTAATCGGTTCAAGGCCCAGATATTTGCCGATGCCGTGATCGCTATGCACCACCAGATCGCCGCGCCCGAGCGCCGAGAGTTCGGCCAGAAAGGCATCGCTGCTCTTGCGCTTCTTGCGGCGGCGGACCAACCGGTCACCGAGGATGTCCTGCTCGGTCAGCAGTTCGAGTTCATCGTTGGTGAAGCCGGTTTCCAGCGGCAGCACCATGGCCGCGACCTGGCCCTTCGCCGACAGTCCCAGCGCTTCCTGCCAGCTTTCCGCCAGCGCCAGCGTCGTTCCGGCCTCGCCGAGGATCGAGGCGATGCGCGCCCGCGATCCGGTGGAATAGGCGGCGAGAAGCCGCTTATGGCCCTTCTGCGCGCTGGCTCTGAAATGGCGGGTAGCTGCCTCGTACACATTGTCGCCGCGCGCGCGTTCGGGCGCAAAATCGCGAGCCGAGGCGAAGCTGAAGTCGATCACCCGCTCGCTTTCCGGTTCGGCAAAGATCCCGGCGCGGTGGATCGGCCATGCGGCGAGGGCGCGGTCGAACTCGTCCTCCGCCAGATACAGCGCGTGCTGCGGCAATGGCCGGTAATTGCCCGATGCCGGGCCGGTCACGTCGCGGCGTGCCTGGTGATAATCCGCAATGTCCGAAAGGCGTTCGGCGGCGGCGGGAATAGCGGCGGCGTCGATGACGACGGCATCGTCTTCGCTCAAGTGATCGAACAGGGTTGCAAGCTTTTCTTCGAACAGCGGTAGCCAATGTTCCATTCCGGCAAGGCGCCGCCCGTCGCTGACGGATTGATACAGCGGGTCTTCCGTTGCGCCTGCTCCAAAGGTTTCCCGGTAGCGGGTGCGGAACCGCTTGATCGAGTCAGCGTCTATCAGCGCCTCGCTGGCGGGCAGAAGCAGATGCGACTCCAGAGTGCCCGTGCTCATCTGGGTGGAGGGATCGAACAGCCGCAGCGATTCCAGTTCATCGCCGAAGAAATCGAGGCGCAATCCCTGGTCGAGGCCGGAGGGGAAGATATCGAAGATGGAACCGCGCACGGCGAATTCGCCCGCATCCACGACGGTATCGGTGCGGCCATAACCCTGCCTTTGCAGAAGCGCGCTGAGCGAAGCGTGGCCGATCTCGGTCCCGACGCGGAATTCCCGGATGGATTCGCGAATGCGGAACGGTGTCAGCACCCGTTGCAGCACGGCGTTGACGGTGGTGACCAGCAGTTGCGGCGTGCCGTGGCCCGCCTGCAGGCGGTGCAGGGCGGACAGGCGCTGCGCGCTGATGGACAGGGCAGGGGAGGCACGGTCGTAAGGCAGGCAGTCCCATGCCGGAAAGGTGATGATTTCAAGCTCGGGCGCGAAATAGCCCGCAGCATCGGCCACGCTGCGCATGGCGCTATCGTCGGGAGCGATAAATACGGCCCTGCCGCCCTTCCCTCGGCCTGCGGCGGCGCGGGCGATATCCGCCATGACCAGCGGCTGCGCGCCGCGCGCGACGGATGCGAGTGTCAGGGCGACATCGGATTTCAGGATGCGGGTGAAATCGGGCATGAATTTATATCGGCTCACTATCGTGCAGGCACGCGAAAACCGCCCGGCGGAACTGGCGGGCGGTACGGACACCATCTTGGCTGCGCCTATCTAATGCGTCAGGCGCGGGCAAGCCACCCCGCGCAGCAGATCAGATCCGCACGTAATCCAGTTTCTGCATCTTCTGCATGTGTACGTTGTCATATTCAGGCGGAACGGCCTGCGTCCTCAGCGCCCACGCCATCACGTCCACATCATCCTCGTCCAGCAGCCGTTCGAACCAGGCGAAGCCGGCATCGTCCCAGTGATGATGGTACCGGTCGAAATATCCCCCGATCATGTAATCCGCCTCGCGCGTTCCGCGATGCCATGCCCGGAACCGGCACCGGTTCAACCGGTGGCTATCGGCGGTGGATATTGCGGGTTCAGGAGGCGATTTTTCAGGCATGAGCAACGGGTAGGCCACTCGCATTAAGCGTGCAACCGGCTATAAAGCGCGGCATGCGGCCTGACATATTGAACCCCCTGTTCACCCCCACCGAAACGCTGGAAGGGGTGGGGCCGAAGCTGGCCAAGCCGCTGAACAGGCTGGGCCTCGGAAGACTTCGCGACGTAGCCTATCACCTGCCCGAACGTTTCGTGACGCGGCGCGCCGTCGCCAGTCTCGACGATGCGGCTATCGGTGAACAGGTGGTCATCGCCCTGGTGCCGATCGAACATCAGGCGAGCAGGGGGCGCGGACCCTACCGGGTATTGGCGCAGGACGATGCCGGGAACATCTGCGCGCTGACCTATTTCGGCAGGGCGTCCTACAGTGCGAAGAAGCTGTTGCCTGTCGGCGAGAAGCGTTGGGTGGCCGGGCGCATCGACCAGTACGGCCAGATGCTGCAGATCGTGCATCCCGACCACGTCGTCGAAACCGGCGGCGATACTCTGCGGCGTCTCTGCGAACCCGTCTACCGGCTCGCCGAGGGGTTGACGCAGCCGAAGCTGGCCAACCTCGTGGCACAGGCGCTGGAGAAACTGCCCGACCTGCCGGAATGGATCGCACCGTCGCTTCTCGACCGGATGCAGTGGCCCGATTGGGCCGATGCGCTGGAGCTTGCCCATCAGGGCGTGAACGCCGCCGCGCGCGACCGGCTGGCCTATGATGAATTGCTGGCCAATGCGCTGGCGCTGGCGCTGGTGCGCGCCGATAACCGGCAGAAGAAGGGGCGCAGCCTGACGGGCGATGGGCGGCTGCGGGACCGACTGTCGCTACCCTTTCCGCTTACCGGGGCGCAGACGCGCTCCATCGCCGAAATCGAGGCGGATCTGGCGCAGGAATCACCCATGCTGCGCCTGTTGCAGGGCGATGTGGGCGCAGGCAAGACGGTGGTCGCACTCGCCGCGATGCTGGTTACGGTGGAGGCTGGCGCGCAGGCCGCACTGCTTGCGCCGACCGAAATCCTGGCGCGGCAGCATTTCGAAACGCTGCGCCGCATGACCGCGCCGACCGGGGTGCAGATCGCCTTGCTGACCGGCAGAGACAAGGGACGGGCGCGGGAAGGAACCCTGCTCGGCCTGATGGACGGCAGCATCGACATCGTGATCGGCACCCATGCCATTTTCCAGGACAGCGTGAACTATCGCGACCTGGGGCTGGTGGTGATCGACGAGCAGCATCGCTTCGGCGTTTCGCAGCGACTGGCGCTGGCGGGGAAGGGGCGGCGCACTCCGCATACTCTGGCGATGACCGCCACGCCGATCCCGCGCACGCTGACGCTTGCCCAATATGGCGAAATGGATGTCAGCCGTCTGGACGAGATGCCGCCGGGCAGGCAGGCTATCGATACGCGGGTAATCGCGCTCGATCGGATGGATGATGTCATCGCAGCCGCTCGCCGCCACCTTGCCGGCGGGCAGCAGGCCTATTGGGTCTGCCCCATGGTGCATGACGACGACACGAACGAACTGGCCGCCGCGGAAGCGCGTTATGCCGCGCTGCGCGAGATCTTCGGCGCTGATGTCGTCATGGTTCACGGGCAGTTGAAGAGCGAGGAAAAGGACGCGGCGATGGAGCGCTTCGCTGCCGGCGGCGCGAAATTGCTGGTGGCGACGACGGTGATCGAGGTCGGCGTCGATGTGCCTTCCGCTACGCTGATGGTGATCGAGCAGGCCGAACGCTTCGGTCTGGCGCAGTTGCACCAGCTGCGCGGGCGGGTTGGGCGCGGTGCGGAAAAATCCACCTGCCTCCTGCTGCGCGGCGAGATGCTGTCCGAAACCGCGCGCGACCGGCTGGCGCTGATGCGCGAAACGCAGGACGGCTTCCTTCTGGCAGAAGAAGATTTGCGGCTGCGCGGGGGCGGTGAATTGCTCGGCACGCGGCAATCGGGCGACACGCCCTTCAACGTGGCGACGCTGGAGCAGATCCAGCGCCTGCTGCCGGTCGCGCATGACGACGCGCGCATGTTGCTGGACCGGGCCGAGGCGGAGGGCGCAACCGGCAAGAAAGGTGCGGCGCTGCCGGGCGAACGCGGTGAGGCGGCGCGCATCCTGCTCTATCTGTTCGAGCGGGATTTCGGCGTCCGTACCCTGCGCGGCGGGTGACGCACGGTCGGACAATCGGACCGCAGATCAGTCGGCGAACTGCTTTACCAGGGCGTCTGCCGCAAGGGACACATCGTGCCACGTGCGGCTGAAATCTTCGGCATTACCTTGATAGGGATCGGCCACCGAATCGCCTTTGCGGCCGGGTACCGCGTCCATCAGCAATCCCAGCCGGGCGGAGACCTCGGCCGGGGCGCGTCTCGTGATATCGGCGAGGTTTTCCTCGTCCAGAGCAAGGATGTGCGTGAAGCGGGTGAAATCCCGCATCTGCAACTGACAGCCCTGATATTGCGAGATGTCGATTCCATGCCGCCTCGCTTCGGCAATGGCGCGCGGATCGGGCGGGTCGCCGACGTGGTAATCGGCGGTTCCTGCGCTTGCGACCTCCATCGCGATGCCAGCTTTCGTCGCAGCGGCACGCAGGGCAGCTTCGGCGAGTGGTGAGCGGCAGATGTTGCCGAGGCAAACGAACAGGATGCTTGGATGATCGGACATGAAACCCGGCATAGGGTGCAGGCACGCAAAACCCAAGCTGGACCCGCCGCGAACTCGCCCATAAAACGGATTGTAAAAGGGGGAATAGAAAATGCAGTTTCACGACATAGCCGGGAGACAGGTCCGCACCGCGATGCTGAGCGGCGCTGCTGCGCTGATGTTCGGTTGCGGCGCATCGGCTCTGGCTGCTCCGGCAGATGATTACCGCGAATTGCGCGATGCGATCTGGCAGGACGCGCTCGACCGCGATCCGCTGCTGGCCACCAGCGTGGGCGACCGGCGCGGGGACGGGCGGTTGGGCGACAATTCACTCGAAGCGGACGCCGCGCGCGCTGCACAGGCTTCGCGTTTTCTCGCCCGCCTGGAAGCGATCGATGCCTCCGCGCTGCCGGAAGATCTGGCCGTCGATCGCGCAGTGGTAAAGCGCGCATTGGAGGACGAGATCCGCGGGGCCGCATTTGACCAGTCCCGTTACATGAACTTGACGAATCGCGGCGGATGGTTTTCGTGGTTCGCCTCGCTCGCCTACCGCTCGCCCTTCTTCACTGCCGCGGATTACGAAAGCTACGTTGCGCGGCTGGAGGCTTTTCCCGCCACCAATGATGCTGCGCTGATCAAGGTGCGCGGTGCGGTCGAGCGCGGTCTGACCCAGCCCTGCATCGCAATGGAGGGCTTTGCCGACACGGTGCAGGCGGGCATTTTCAGCGAGGCCGAGGCTTCGCCATACTGGCAACCTTTCGCCAACCGGCCCCCCGCCGTGGACGAAACCCGCTGGATGCAGTTGCAGCAGAGGGCGGAAGCCGCGCTGGAGGAAGGCGTGTTCCCTGCGCTGCAGCGATTCGCCGACTATTACACATCCGACTATGCGCCCGCCTGCCGAAGCGAGGCGGGCATTTCATCGACCTCGGGCGGCGCGGAATATTATCGGTGGCTGGTGGCGAACCACACCACGACGGACCTCACCCCCGACCAGATCCACGACATCGGCCTTGCCGAAGTCGCGCGCATTCGTGCCGAGATGGAAAGCGTGGCCGGTGAAGCGGGCTTTGCAAGCCGCGAAGCCTATATCGAACATCTGCGGACCGATGCGCGCTATTATGCGAAATCACCCGAAGAACTGATGCTCGAGGCCAGCGCCCTGGCAAAGCAGATCGACGGCTGGATGCCGCGCCTGTTCGGGACCTTGCCCCGCCAGCCATATACCGTGTCCCCCATTCCGGCCGCGCAGGCGCCGGGGAACACGACGGCCTATTACGAACCGGGTTCGCTCGATACTGGCCAGCCCGGCATTTACCGTGTGAATACGACGCAGCTGGACCAGCGACCCTTGTGGGAATTGCCCGCGCTGGGCGTGCATGAAGCAGTGCCGGGCCATCATCACCAGATCGCCCTGCAACAGGAACTCGACCTGCATCCCCTGCGGCGGAACGGCACCTTCTTCACCGCTTTCGTCGAAGGCTGGGGCCTCTATTCCGAAAGCCTCGGCGAGGAGATGGGCCTGTACGACACGCCCGCGCGCCGCATGGGGCAGCTGAGTTACGATATGTGGCGCGCGGCGCGGCTGGTGGTCGACACCGGCATGTATGCGAAGGGCTGGAGCAAGGAACGCGCGGTGGCCTTCATGGCCGACAATACTGCGCTTTCAGCGGCGAATATCGATGCCGAGGTCAATCGCTACATCACCTGGCCGGGTCAGGCGCTGGGCTACAAGATCGGGCAATTGCAGATTGCCGAATTGCGGAACCGGGCGGAGACGGCACTGGGCGCATCGTTCGACCTGCGGAAGTTCCACGATGCCGTGCTGGAAAACGGCGCCATTCCGCTCGATGTCCTGGAACGCCACATCGATCGCTGGATCGCGGCGCAGCGACGCTCCGCCCGCTGACCGAGGTGCAGGCGAATGGAACCCTGCGCGCCGCTGACCGGCCGCCCGGTTCCATACTCAGGTTCAGACTGCGCGGTCGCCGGCCTCGCCTACCGATTCGATATCCTGTCCAAGGCCGCGCACGGCATTGCAGGCGGACAGCGACACCGCAGCGGCGCAAAGAGCGGCGATGGCAAGTGTCTTGCGGGTGTTGCTGGTCTTGTTGCTGATCATGTTCTGTATCCTGCCTCTTTTGTTGACGCGCGGGATGATCCTGCCTCGGGATCAACTAAGCAAGCAAATTGATGCGCGATGGAACCGCGCTACTTACGCGCTGGTCCGCTGCAATATGTCGCTCACGATGTCCCTGACATTTACGACCGCCTGCAACCGGGCAGCCAGCAGCGCGGTTCCGCTGATCTTGCGCTGCACGAACAGCGTGTCGGTCGGGGGCAGGTGCCATGTGGCGCGATCACGCGCGATAGCCGTTCCTTCTTCCCGGAAGACGGGCACGAACGCGCGATCGCCGAAGTCGAACGGCCCTCCTGCATTCATCTCGCCAAGGATCACGTCGATCATCCTGTCGATGCGCTCGGCATGGGATGTGATCGCTGCCGCGCCGATGAAGCCTGTCGACACTGCGGCGTGCCTCACCGCATCGCGATCGTTCGAAAGCCCGGCCTCCAGCAGGGTGCGATAGGACGCCTGCACCTGCGGCGAAACCTCGCGGGTGGCACCGAAATCAAGGAGGACGATGGCGTTCTGCTCGTGATTGTAACGATAATTGGCGAAGTTCGGATCGGTTTGCATCACGCCGAAATCGAACAATTCGCGCCCCACCAGGTCGATCAGGCGGGCCATGATGTCGTTCCGCAGTTCCTGCGACTCGTCGGCCATCGATTCAATCGGCACGCCTTCCTCGTAAGACATGGCGAGGATGCGGCCCGTCGATAATTCATCGTCCAGTCGCGGAATGGTAAAGCCGGGTTCACCGGACAACCGCTCGGCGAAAGCCCGCATCTGCGCGCCCTCCCGGCGATAATCCGCCTCTTCACGCAATTGCTGCTTTGCTGCCGCCAGCAGGGGGGCGATGTCGAGTTCCCTTGGCAGCAGGCCAGAGATTTTCAGCAGTCCAGCCACATTGTCGACATCGGCATCGATGCTTGCCGCGATGCCAGGATATTGCACCTTGATCGCAAGCACGCGTCCGTCCCGGGTCATGGCGCGATGAACCTGGCCGATGCTGGCAGCGGCAATCGGGCGCGGCTCGAACCGGCGGAACCGGCGGCGCCAATCCTTGCCCCACTCCTTGGCAAGCACGCCATCGAGCTGCCTTGCCGGCATGAAATCCGCACGGTCGCGAAGCGTTGCGAGAATGGCCGCGAGTTCCGGCGGCAGGAAATAGCCCGCATCCATGGAAATCATCTGGCCCAGCTTCATGGCGGCGCCGCGCATGTGGCCCAGCCTGTCTGCCAGCCGCCGCGCATTTCCGGGCGTCAGCATGATCTGTTCGAGCGTGGGTCGTTCGCCGGATGCGAGGCGGCGCGCGCCTTCGGCCATCATCCCCCCGGCCACGCCTCCGGCCAGCCTGCCGAAACCGCCGATCCTGCCAAGCCGGGAAGAAGGCACGGCACGGTGCCGATCCTTACCGTCATCAGCCATGCGCTCGCCCGCCGATCACCGGCCGCTTACCTCAAGCACGCACGAAATTGACGTAAATGCCGTGGATCAGGCCGGGAACGAAAAAGATGATGGTGAGAACGAGGTTGATCCAGAAATCACGGTCAGCCCGTGTTTCAGGGCGACGCCCAATGGCGGCAGGAGAATGGTGGCAATGAGTATGATGATCGGCATGTTTTCAAAATCCTTTTCAGGATCAGGAATGATTGGCCGCCAAGCATGTTCCAAAGGCGAGCGAAACGGGGAACCAGAGCGCCCGGTTTTAGCGCCGCCTTGGTGCTTCACCGATCCGGAGGATGGTGAGGAGACGCGCAGGCGCATGGAAAAATATGGTCGGGGAGAGAGGATTCGAACCTCCGGCCCCTGCCTCCCGAAGACAGTGCTCTACCAGGCTGAGCTACTCCCCGACCGATGCCAGACCCGCATTGCGGCGGGGGCGAGGCAGAGGCGGGCCTATAGGTGGGCATCCAGCGGCTGGCAAGCGAACTTTTGACCGGACGGCTGACGATATCGTTCAACAGGCCGCGCCATCGCTCGGGGCAGGTAAGGGCCGCAAATGGGGATGCAACACGGCGCCGGACGCGCTAGGGGCTACGGCATGGGCAGTGCTTTTCATCGACCGATCCCGACATGACGGCCAAGTCCGCCAAGACAGATGATCCCGTGGCTCATCCCGAAATTCAATATCTCGATCTGATGCGCAAAATCTGGACGGATGGCGTCCGGCAGGATGACCGCACCGGGATCGGAACCCGTTCGATCTTCGGCCATACCTTGCGGTTCGATCTGTCGGATGGCGCAATGCCGCTGCTTACCACCAAGCGAGTCTACTGGAAGACCGCCACGCGTGAATTGCTTTGGTTCCTCACCGGTGAAACCAACATCCGACCCTTGTGCCAGCAGAATGTCCAGATCTGGACCGACTGGCCGCTGGCGCGCTACCGGCAGGAGACAGGATCCGACATTGCGCGAGAGGATTTCGCGCAGCGGATTGTGGATGATGCCGCGTTCGCCTCGCAATGGGGCGATCTGGGGCCGGTTTACGGAAAACAATGGGTGAACTGGCCGACCTTCGTGCCGGCAGGTGACGGGCTGTTTCGCCGCGGTGAAGGTATCGACCAGGTTACGCAACTGGTTACCTCCTTACGGGAAAACCCCACCAGCCGGCGCCATATCGTAGAAGGCTGGAACGTTGCCGAGATCGACCGGATGGCCCTGCCGCCCTGCCACAAGACCTATCAGTTCCAGGTTGCAGATGGGCGGCTGAATTGTGCGCTGTATCAGCGCAGTTGCGACGTCGCTCTGGGGCTTCCGTTCAACCTTTGGGCGGGCGCCCTGTTGCAGAGGATGATCGCACAACAGACGGATCTGCGCCCAGGCGAGTTCGTCTGGATGGGCGGTGATGTGCATCTCTACGAAAATCAGGCGACACTGGTCGAGGAACAGTTGCAGCGATTGCCGCAGGGCCATCCTCGGCTCGAAATCAGGCGCAGACCCGAGAGCATCTTCGACTATCGCATCGACGATTTCGCAGTTCACGGTTACGAGCCGCTGGGAAAGCTGACTGCCCCGGTTGCAGTATGACGAAGATCGGCTGATCGGTTGCCTTGACCATCTCGTCCTGCTGAAATAAAATAACAGCTTGTTAGAAGAAAACTGCTGACGCCAATGGGAGAGCATGAATGGCCGACCGGCCCGATCAGGCACAGCAAGGGCAGAACAGACCTACGCTGCAGTTGCATGTACCCGAACCCAGTTATCGCCCCGGCGACACCGTCGATTTCGGTCATCTGACGATCACCGAAGCCGGAGCGCAACCGCGACCCGACGAAGGATGCGATGCTGCTGAAACCAACCCGCTGACGACCGATCTGATTCGCGTACTCGGCGATGACCACCTGCCCCATGGTCCCTGGGATCCGAAACTAGACGCCGGCACTTTGCGCGAAATGCTGCACCACATGGCAGTGGTGCGTGCTTTTGACGAGCGCATGTTCCGCGGGCAGCGGCAGGGCAAGACCAGCTTCTACATGAAATGCACCGGGGAAGAGGCGACGTCGATCTCGGCCGCCATGGCGCTGGCGTCGGACGATATGGTGTTCCCATCCTATCGCCAACAGGGCATATTGATCGCGCGGGGCTATCCGCTGACGGAGATGATCAACCAGATCTATTCCAACAGCGCCGACAAGCTGAAGGGCCGGCAACTGCCCATCATGTATTCCAGCCGCGACAAATCGTTCTTCTCGATCAGCGGGAACCTGGCCACCCAGACGCCGCAGGCCGTGGGCTGGGCGATGGCGAGTGCGATCAAGGGCGACAGCCGGATCGCCGCGACATGGGTCGGCGAAGGCTCCACCGCGGAAGGCGATTTCCATGCCGCCTGCACCTTCGCTGCCGTCTATAATGCGCCAGTGATCCTGAACGTCGTCAACAATCAGTGGGCCATTTCCAGCTTCTCCGGTTTTGCCGGGGCGGAACGCACCAGTTTCGCCGCCCGGGCCGTCGGCTATGGCATCGCGGGGCTGCGGGTGGACGGAAACGATCCGCTGGCCGTTTACGCTGCCGAACGCTGGGCAGCCAATCGCGCCCGTGCCAATGGCGGGCCGACGCTGATCGAACATTTCACCTATCGCGCGGAAGGGCATTCGACCTCCGACGATCCCAGCGGCTATCGCAGCGCGCAGGAACGTGAGGAATGGCCGCTCGGCGATCCGGTCATGCGGCTGAAGAACCACCTGATCGCGCTCGGCGAATGGGATGAGGAGCGGCAGACGGCGCTGGACGAGAATTGCGCGACCGAAGTGAAGAAGGCGACCAAGGAAGCGGAAAAGAACGGCATCCTCGGCCACGGCCTTCATCATCCGTTCCGCACCATGTTCGAGGATGTTTTCGAGGAATTGCCCTGGCACCTGAAGGAACAGAGCACACAGGCCATTCACGAGCGAGAGACGAAATTTCCCGAAGGATTGCCGGAATGAACGCCCAGACACAGAAGGCCGGCGCTGCGGAGAAGGCTGCGGGCAAGAAGGGCATGGGCGCTGACGGAGAACGCCGCCTGAACATGATCGATGCGATCAACGACGCGCTCGACATCATGCTGGAGCGCGACTCCAACGTCGTGGTGATGGGCGAGGATGTCGGCTATTTCGGCGGGGTGTTCCGCTGCACGGCGGGCCTGCAGGAAAAGCACGGCAAGACGCGGGTGTTCGACACGCCGATCTCCGAATGCGGCATCATAGGCGTCGCTGTCGGCATGGGCGCATATGGATTGCGGCCGGTGCCGGAAATCCAGTTTGCCGATTACATCTACCCCGGTCTCGACCAGCTGATCTCCGAAGCGGCGCGGCTGCGATACCGATCCGCTGCCGAATATATCGCGCCGATGACGGTGCGTTCGCCCTTTGGGGGCGGTATCTTCGGCGGGCAGACTCACAGCCAGAGCCCTGAAGCGATTTTCAGCCACGTCTCCGGCCTGAAAACGGTGATTCCGTCCAACCCCTATGATGCCAAGGGACTTCTGATCGCATCCATTGAGGACAATGACCCGGTCATCTTCTTCGAACCCAAACGCATCTATAACGGCCCCTTCAACGGCTATTACGATAAGCCGGTAGAACCCTGGAAGAAGCACGCGCAGAGCATCGTTCCAGAAGGATATTACCGTGTCGAACTGGGCAAGGCGCGCAAGGTGACCGAGGGGGACGAGCTGACGGTCCTCGCCTACGGCACCATGGTCCATGTCGCCGAAGCGGTCTGCGCCGCCAAGGGCGTAAATGCCGAGATCCTGGACCTCAGAACGATCGTCCCGCTCGACATAGAAGCGATCGAGGCTTCGGTGAAGAAGACCGGGCGGTGCCTGATCGTGCATGAAGCGACGCGGACATCCGGCTTCGGCGCGGAACTGTCGGCACTCGTCACCGAACGCTGCTTCTATCATCTCGAAGCCGCGGTCGAACGCGTGACCGGCTTCGACACACCCTATCCGCACAGCCTGGAATGGGCATATTTCCCCGGTCCCGTCCGCATTGGCGAGGCGATCGACAAGATCTTGAGCGAGTAAGACAATGGCCCGTTTCACATTCAATCTTCCCGACATCGGCGAAGGTATCGCAGAAGCCGAAATCGTCGAATGGCACGTCAAGGTCGGCGACACTGTTGAGGAGGACGCCCGCCTTGCCGACGTGATGACCGACAAGGCGACGATCGACCTCGAAAGCCCCGTGTCGGGCAAGGTTCTCGAAGTGGCTGGCGAGGCCGGAGATACCATTGCGATCGGATCGATGCTGGTCGTGATCGAAGTCGAAGGAGAAGGCGCGGGCGAACCCGGCGACGAGGCTACTGCGGCGCAGGCGCCGTCACCCGCTCCCGCCCCGGCTCCGAAGGACGATGATGTTTCTACCCGGATCGAGGTGGAAAACTCCGACGCTTCCGATGCCAATGATGCGATCGCACGCGGGCAGGATGATCGGAAGGAGCAGGACGAGGCCTCCAATTCGCCGAACGATCAGCCCGGCACCGGGCGCAAGGCATCGAGTACCCGGATCCTCGCCAGCCCGGCCGTTCGCAGGCGGGCACGCGATCTCGGTGTCGATCTGCAGCAGGTCCGCCCGCAGGAAGACGGCCGTGTCCGTCATGCCGATCTGGACGCGTTCCTGTCCTATGGCGGCGGCGGCGGTTTCGCGGCGGCCGGCAAGGCCCGGAAGGACGAGGACATCAAGGTCATCGGTCTCCGCAAACGGATCGCGCAGAACATGGCCGCGTCGAAGCGCAACATCCCGCATTTCTCCTATGTCGAGGAGGTGGACGTCACCGAACTCGAACGCCTGCGCGCGCAATTGAACGACAGGCGGGGCGACAAGCCGAAACTGACCATGCTGCCGCTGCTGATAACGGCAATCTGCAAGGTGCTGCCGGACTATCCGATGATCAACGCGCGTTATGACGATGAAGCCAATGTCGTGACGCGGCACGGCAGCGTTCACCTCGGCATGGCGGCCCAGACGGATAACGGCCTGATGGTGCCGGTCATCCGCGACGCGCAGGCGAAGAACCTGTGGCAATTGGCGAATGAAGTCCTGCGCCTCGCCAATGCAGCGCGCGATGGAACCGCAAAATCGGAGGAACTGTCGGGTTCCACCCTGACGCTGACATCGCTGGGGCCGCTCGGCGGCGTGGCGACCACGCCGGTCATCAACCGGCCCGAGGTGGCGATCATCGGCCCGAACCGGATCGTGGAACGACCCATGTTCGTGCCCGATGGCATGGGCGGCGAGAAGATCGAGAAGCGCAAGCTGATGAATATCTCGATCAGCTGCGATCACCGGGTGGTCGACGGATATGATGCCGCCAGCTTCGTGCAGGATATGAAGCGCCTGATCGAAGCGCCGGCCAATCTGCTGATCAACTGACCGTCAACGGACGATCGCGCGGTAGGTAATCTGCCCACTATTTCTGTCAGGAGCGATGCGCCATCGCAAATACGTGATCGCGCCGGGGGAGGGGGCCTGATAAGTCTCCCCCGTCTGTCTTCCCGCGCGGTCCAGCCGGCGCCAGCTGCGCCCGCCGTCAGTCGAAATTTCGGCCGCCTCAGTGCTGCTCCTCTGGAAGCTGAGCGCGCCGGGCACCGCGCTTGCCATGGTAAAACCACGCGCGGCATCTTGTACGCGCCAGGAAATGACCAAAACCACGCTGTCGCCTTCGCGCAGCATCGAGGCGGGTTCCAGGGCGAGTGTGCCATCGGCTGTCATGTTCTCGACATAGATGCCGCGGCTGATTTCGACCTTGCCCGCCGCGGCGATGGGCTGTGCCATCAGAGCCGCTGCTGCCGCCCCTATTCCGGCCCATAAGGGTTTGCAAACCATGTCTTCTGCCCCCCCGGCTGTTTCACCCCGAGCCTTCACAGAACATGGCGAAGATATGGTTAACAGGAGCGCCTTTTCACGACATTGTCCGCATATCGCAAATTGATCGGAATTTTGCCGTTTTGCTCGTTGACAGGGTGGAACACCTCGCCTAATTGCGCGGCTCCCGAACGGCAACAGCCAGTTCACGCGGGTGTAGCTCAGTTGGTTAGAGCGCCGGCCTGTCACGCCGGAGGTCGCGGGTTCAAGTCCCGTCACTCGCGCCATTTTCCCAGCGAATTGGCGATCGGTCGATCTTGCAGCCTGCCGCAGGTGAAGGTTCCTGAAATTACGTCGCTGGATGCATGGCGCAGGTCAGGCCGGGTAATCCGCTGCTCCCTGTTTCTATGCTGTCGCAGTCGCTGCAACGTATGGCCGGTTTACGGATGCCGGCGTCACACGCTGTTCCTGCACCTGTTCCTCTATTCAGGCCGGCGGCTCGCCCCAGCGACCGGTTTCCATCCAGATCAGGAAATTCCGCAGCGGCAGCAACCATAGCACACCCAGCACGAGATAGGCGATTGTCTGCAACCAGACCGGCAGCAGAGATATCCACTCACTCGCCCATGCAACGCATAAGGCATAGATCACCAGGCAGGTGAGGAGCGCCAGAATGCCTACCGGAAGACGCCAGGTCGGTTCCTCGCGCATCAGAACGGGCCGAAAATCCGGGTAGGGGTCACGATTGCGCGCATGGCGATATCATGCGCCTCCTGCGGCAGATCGTCAACGCGCTGCACGTCCCAGGCAAGGCCGATGGGAACGACATCGGGATGCGCCGCCAGATAGGCATCATAATGGCCACCGCCCCGACCGATCCGTCCCCCGTCCTCGGCAAATCCGAGGAGCGGCACGAAAAGCACCCTGGGCTGCAATATGTCTGCATCCGCCGCAGGTTGCATCAAGCCGTAGGGCCCCGTTACCAGGTCGCTGCCGCCCAGAGGGTCGCTGTGCCGGGCGAACTGCATCGGTGCACCCTCGCTTTGGAACCTTGGCAAGGCGATATCATGGCCCGCTTCCTGGAAGAACTGGGCATAACGAGCCGCAGGAGCCTCCTCGGCAGCCGCGTGATAAAGTCCGACACTCGCCCCGTCAGGCACCAGTGCGAGCGCCGCACCGGGCGGGCGCATGAACAGCAGAGCGCGGGTTCTTTCATCGAGGCTGGCGACATGTTCGCGCCGCAGCCTGCGAAGGCTCTTCCGTAATTCGACCTTGCTTTGCATCAGCCTGAGTCAGTTCCTTGGCACCGGTTCAGGCCAGCCGAACCTGTCATCGATGGGCATGTGTGGCGAGCGGTATAGGGCGGGATGACGGAACCACCATGGATCGTTTGCCTCGAGATCCTCTGACGCGAAACGTCAGGTGGGCGCCATGTGCACCGAAGCCCCGTGTAGCCACGTTACCCCGGGCAGGGACAGCTCCCTAGGATATGGTTATAGCCTCAGGGATGTTCATCGGCTCGTATCGGGCAGTCCCGCCAACACCTATCTAGTGCATGGCGGCGGCACTTCCAAGCCTGCCTTCAAGCCCGTCGGCGCATTTTTCGAGCATTTCGGCGAAATGTTCCAGCGCGGGGGCGAGTGCCGGATCGTCGGACGATGCCGAGAACGTCTTCGCAGGGCTGCCGGCCTGTTCGGCAAGCTGCCGGTGCAGCCTGTCGATCTCGGCCGCCATGCCTCCCCGTTCTTCAGAAAATCTTTCCGCATCGGCCCGCAACTGACTGATTTTGCTCAGCAGGGAACTCTTCTCCTCTTCCGCTCTATCGCGGTGATCGTCGGAGGCGCCCCGATCTCGCCGGACATGCGCCAGCGAAGCGGAGACTTCTGCCAGCTCCGCAGTGCGTTCGTGCAGATCGTCAGCCAGCAGAAGCGCACAGAACAACAGGTTCTGCGATGCCTGCGGAGCCCTGGCGGAACCAAGCTGCGCCATCTTTTCATCGACGAGAGCCGCCAGCCTCTTGATGTGATCTTCCTCGCCCGCCGCACAGGCAACCGTATATGGCCGTCCGCCGATGGAGAGCGTCACCTGGCCACCGTGCGTGCTCATCTTTCCAGCTTCCCGATCAGAAGGTCCAGATCGCGCACGCCCGCCTCGACAGTTTCGCGCAGTCTTTCATGACGGGCAATGAGATCAGCGGTCGACGAATCGCTTGCCGCGCCTGCAACCTGACCTTTTTCGTCAAGGGTCGGCTGCAGGGTCTCCGATGCGGCGGCGATGCGCGCAAGTGCCGCCTCTATCCGTCGTGCCGCCGATTCGATACGCGAGTCGTCCATGGTTTCATGATAGAACGAAAAGCAGCCTCGCGGCAAAGGTTTGTCGCAGGTACCTGAGGGGTGGACGTAGATAGACACCGGCACTGATGCTGGGCATCTGTCCCGCCGCGAGGGCGCGCTGCGCTTGACCTATACCGGTCGCTCCGCAAAGGCTTCGCGCGCATCGAATCAGTGCGCCAATTACGCTACAGTTCAGGAGCCTACACGGCATGAGTCTCGATCCCGCCCGCCTGCAGCCCATGGCGAACGCCATACGCGCCCTGTCGATGGACGCGGTGCAGGCCGCCAATAGCGGGCACCCCGGCATGCCGATGGGCATGGCCGATGTGGCCGCGGTATTGTGGTCAGAATATCTGAAATTCGATCCCACCACTCCGGACTGGCCAGACCGTGACCGTTTCATTCTGTCGGCAGGTCATGGATCGATGCTGATTTATGCCCTGCTGCATCTGTCGGGTTACGCAAGGCCGACGATGGATGACATCCGCAATTTCCGCAAGCTTGGCAGTCCCTGCGCCGGACACCCCGAAAATTTCCTGCTCGACGGCGTGGAATGCACGACAGGGCCGCTGGGGCAGGGGCTTGCCATGGGTGTCGGCATGGCGATGGCCGAACGGCATCTGAATGCAAGCTTCGGTGACGATCTCGTCGATCACAGAACGTGGATGATCGCGGGTGACGGTTGCCTGATGGAAGGTATCAACCACGAAGCCATCGGGCTTGCCGGACATCTGAAGTTGGGCAAGATGATCGTGCTGTGGGACGATAACAAGATCACCATCGACGGAAGCACGGCGCTTTCGACCAGCGAGAACATCCTCGCCCGCTACAAAGCCACGGGCTGGCACACCGTTTCATGCGACGGCCATAATTTCGCCGATATCGAGCGCGCGATCGAAGAAGCGATCGCCGATGAGCGGCCGTCGCTGGTGGCATGCTCGACCATCATCGGGAAGGGTTCGCCCAACAAGCAGGGCACTTCCGCGACACATGGGGCGGCGCTCGGCCACGACGAGGTCGCTGCGGTGCGCGAAACCCTGGGCTGGAATTCCGAGCCCTTTGACATTCCTGCGGAAATCCTGTCCGACTGGTCCGCTACGGGGGAGCACGGCAAGAAGGCGCGTGCGGCCTGGCATGGCCGGTTCGACACTTCGGAACTCAGGGACGAATTCTCGCGCCGGATGCGGGGCGATCTGCCGGAAAATTTTTCGCTCGATCATCACATCGCCTCGCTATTGGACGCGCCGCAGAAAACCGCGACACGCAAGGCCAGCGAGAATGCTTTGGCCCGCATCAACGATATGCTGCCCGAAACCATCGGGGGTTCTGCCGATCTGACCGGGTCGAACAACACCAAGGCTGGCGGAATCGAGCCTTTCACGGCGGATGATTACAGCGGACGTTATGTCTATTACGGCATTCGTGAATTTGGCATGGCCGCTGCCATGAACGGGATGGCGCTGCACGGCGGCGTCATTCCCTATGGCGGCACCTTCCTGGTATTTACCGATTACTGCCGCGGGGCGATCCGCCTTTCTGCATTGCAGGAAGCGCGGGTGATCTACGTCATGACGCATGATTCCATCGGTCTTGGCGAAGACGGGCCGACCCATCAGCCTGTCGAGCATCTGCAGAGCCTGCGCGCCATGCCGAACCTTCTGGTAATGCGGCCGGCTGACGCGGTGGAAACGGCGGAATGCTGGGAGATCGCCCTGCGGCAGAAGGATCGCCCGACCGTTCTCGCGCTCAGCCGACAGGATCTTTCGCAATTGCGCACCGAACCGAGCAAGCACAATCGTTGCGAACGGGGTGCCTATCGTCTGAAAGCTGCGGAGGGAGATCGCAAGATCATCCTGATCGCCACCGGTTCGGAGGTGCAGCTGGCGATGGAAGTTGCCGCGAAGCTTGAAGAGCAGGATATTGGCGCCGATGTCGTTTCGATGGTCTGTACGGAACTGTTCGATGCCCAAACGGCGGAATACAGGGAAAGCATTCTGCCCAATGAAGATCCGGCCAGCATCCTGCGCGTGACGATCGAAGCAGGAACGACCTTCGGATGGGAGCGCTACACCATGCCGAACGGGCTGAACATCGGCCTCGATCGCTTTGGTGCTTCCGCCCCGATCGGCGACCTGATGGAAAAGTTCGGCTTCACCGCCGATGCCATCATTCCCAGAATTCTCGAGAAAATCTGACAACTTACCAGGAGTATTTCACATGGCGACGAAAGTTGCGATCAACGGTTTCGGACGTATTGGCAGGTTGGTGGCACGCGCCATATTGGAGCGGAGCGATCACGATCTGGAACTCGTCGTTATCAACGATCTGGCCGATGCCGAGGCGAATGCGTTGCTGTTCCAGTATGATTCCACTCATGGCCGCTTTCCGGGCGAGGTAAGCACCGACGGCAAGAGCATCACGGTTGACGGGCGCGAGATCGCCGTGACTTCGGAGCGCGAACCGGGCAAGCTGCCGCATGGGGACATGGGCATCGACCTGGTGCTGGAATGCACCGGTTTTTTCCAGAGTCACGAAGCGGCACAGCCGCATCTGGACGCGGGCGCCAAACGGGTGTTGATCTCCGCACCCGCGAAGAACGTAACGAAAACCATCGTTTACGGCGTGAACCATGAAACACTCACAGCTGAAGATGTGATTGTCTCGAATGCAAGCTGCACGACCAACTGCCTCGCACCTGTTGCCAAGGTGATGCAGGACACCGTCGGGATCGAGCGCGGCTTCATGACCACGATCCACAGCTATACCAATGACCAGCGCATGCTCGACCAGATGCATTCCGACATGCGCCGCGCGCGCGGCGGTGCGCAGAACATGATTCCGACCACCACCGGTGCGGCGCGTGCCGTCGGCCTGGTCCTGCCCGAACTGAACGGCAAGCTGGACGGGTCCAGCGTCCGCGTACCGACGCCGAATGTCAGCCTGATCGACCTGGTGTTCACGCCGTCGCGCGACACGACACGCGAAGAACTGAACGATGCGCTGAAGGCCGCGTCACAAGGTGCGATGAAGGGCGTGCTGGACTTCACCGATCAGCCGCTGGTGAGCAGCGACTTCAATCATTATCCGGCAAGCTCCACCGTCGATAGTCTTGAAACTGCGGTGCTCGAAGGCAAGCTGGCGCGCATCGTGTCCTGGTATGACAATGAATGGGGCTTCTCCAACCGCATGGTCGATACCGCAGGCGTCATGGCGAAGCTGATCTGATCGCGATGAGCAACTTCAGGACTCTCGACGATCTGGAAACCGACCTGGGGAGCGTGGCCGGCAAGGTCGCGCTCGTCAGGGTCGATCTCAATCTGCCGATGCGTGAGGGGTCGGTTACCGACACCACGCGCATTCGCGCCAGTGCGCCGACCATTCTCGAACTGGCCGATGCAGGTGCGAAGGTCCTGCTGCTTGCTCATTTCGGCAGGCCCGGGGGGCAGCGATCGTCGACCCTGTCGGTCAGCATGACTCTCGACGCCGTGGAGGATGTGCTGGGGCGCGAGGTCATGTTCGTGCCCGAGGTGGGCGGCCCGGTCGTGGCACAATCCGTCGGCATCCTTGGGCATGGCGATATTGCGATGCTGGAGAACACCCGCTTCTGGCCTGGCGAGGAAGCCAACGATCCGGAATTTGCCGCGCTTATCGCGGAAAACGGGGACTTCTACGTCAACGACGCCTTCTCCGCCGCGCATCGCGCCCATGCAAGCACGGAAGGTCTGGCGCATCTTCTGCCATCTTTCGCCGGGCGCTCCATGGAAAGCGAGTTGAAGGCACTGGAGGCTGCACTGGACAGGCCGGAGAAGCCGGTCGCCGCGGTCGTGGGCGGAGCGAAAGTTTCATCGAAGCTCGCCGTGCTTGAACATCTGGTCGGCAAGGTCGATCATCTGATTATCGGCGGCGGCATGGCCAACACCTTTCTGGCCGCGCGCGGCGTGGACGTGGGCGCGTCGCTCTGCGAACATGATCTGCGCGATACGGCCAACCGTATCATGGACGTCGCCGATCATGCGGGCTGCACGGTCCACCTGCCCTATGACGTCGTGGTGGCGACCGAATTCGCCGCCAATCCGCCCGGCGTGCGCACCTGCAATGTGCACGAAGTCGCCAGTGACGAGATGATCCTCGACATCGGTGCGGCAGCTGCCGAGACGCTGGGTGACGTGCTGAAGACCTGCCGGACGCTCGTCTGGAACGGCCCGTTGGGCGCGTTCGAAACGGAACCGTTCGATGCCGCCACTGTGGCGCTGGCCCGCACGGCCGCTGCGCTGACGGCGGAGGGATCGCTGGTGTCCGTCGCGGGCGGCGGCGATACTGTTGCCGCGCTGAACCACGCGGGTGTTTCTGAGGATTTCACCTATATTTCAACTGCAGGCGGCGCTTTCCTCGAATGGATGGAAGGTAAGAGGCTTCCCGGTGTGGCTGCCTTGCGCGCCTGACCGAACCAATCGCAAGAACCAGGGTGATGAAATGACTTACGACGAAATGAAGCAGAAGATGGCCGAGGGAAACGGCTTCATCGCGGCGCTCGACCAGAGTGGCGGTTCGACTCCGAAGGCGCTGCGGTCCTATGGCGTCAAGGACGATGAATGGTCCGGCGACGAGGAGATGTTCGGTCAGATCCACAAGATGCGGTGCCGTATCATTAACGCTCCCAGCTTTTCCGATGGACGTGTGATCGGTGCGATCCTGTTCGAAAAGACGATGGAGGGCTGTAGCGAAGATGGCTCGCCCATTCCCGAACTGCTGTCGCGCCGCGGTGTGGTCCCGTTCCTGAAAGTCGACAAGGGCATGCACGACGCCGAAAATGGCGTGCAGTTGATGAAGCCGATCCCCGATCTGAACGCGCAATGCGCCCGCGCGAAGGAACTCGGCGTTTTCGGAACGAAGATGCGCAGTGTCATTCATGAGGCGGACCAGGCCGGCATCGAAGCGGTGGTCGCCCAGCAGTTCGATTTCGGCAAGCAGATCCTTGACGCCGGTCTGATGCCGATCCTCGAACCTGAGGTATCGCTCGAGAGCGACAGCAGGCCGCAGGCGGAAAACCTGCTCGTCGCCGCCATTCTCGACGAGTTGGACCGGCTTCAGGATGGCCGTCAGATCATGTTGAAGCTGACGATCCCGAGTGAACCGAACCTCTACAAACCGCTGGTCGATCACCCGAAAGTCCTGCGCGTCGTCGCTCTTTCGGGCGGCTATTCGCGTGAGGATGCCTGCCGGGAACTGGCGAAGAACGATGGCATGATCGCCAGCTTCAGCCGCGCGCTTCTCGAAGTCCTGCAGGCCGATATGGACGAGGGTGAATTCGATAGCGCACTCGGCCGTGCCATCGAAGAGATCAGCTGCGCCAGCACGGGCCGCGAGATTAAGGCGGCCTGACAGGGCAGGAAGGGCGGATCAGGTCCGTTCTTCAACTTCGAAGGCGAAACGATAGTCATTCGGCCTCGTTTCGCCTTCGACCTTTGTAACCGGCATGACTGCCGCCAGGGCAACAATGTAGCCGCGGACAAATTGCGGCTCATCCAGCACGAGATCGACTGTCTGCTGCCAGCCTGGTCCTGTAATCAGCGCCGTAAGGACGAAACGGCCCGCCCAGACGCATGTGGTCCGCACCGGGCAACGGCTGTCCTCCACCACTTCGATCGGCAAGATGGTGAGTGACCGAATTGCTGCGCTCTGCTGCAGGGTGACAAACCGCATCTCTGTTTCCGCCGTCTCCAGCCGCGCATCAGGCGCAGCCGAACAGGCCATGAGTGTACCGGCGAGCAGGGTGGTTGAAGCGGCGCGGTACGAAAATTTCGGCATGGCTTCCCTGTCCTGGTAAATGAGCCGGCAAGACGACCGCCTTGCTGGCGATCCCACCTTGGCGTTTGCCTGCTGGCGGAGTAGAGCGCGGGCATGGCCGATACACAAGAATTTCCGCGCACCCCCTGCCAGCTTTACCTCATCAGCCCGCTTGAAACAGGGGGCGGATTCCCTGCCCGGCTGGAAAAAGCTCTTGAAGCAGACAGGACTTTCGGCCTGGTCACTGCGTTTCAGTTCCGCGTAAAAGGGCTGGATCAGCACGAGGCGGCGCGGCTTGCCTTGCCGCTGCAGGAGATTTGCGCGGCGCATGAGGTAGGCTTCGTCGTCAATGACGATGTCGCTCTTGCCAGGCGCCTGCACGCCGACGGTATCCATCTGGGGCAGCAGGATGCGTCTCCGCGCGATGCACGCGAGGAGCTTGGGCCGGACGTGCAGATCGGCGTCACCTGCCATGCCAGCCGTCACTTGGCGATGGAGGCGGGTGAGCAGGGTGCCGATTATGTCGCATTCGGCGCATTCTACCCCAGTTCAACCAAGCCTTCGGATCATCGTCCCGAACCGGAAATTCTGGACTGGTGGCAGGGCATGTTCGAACTTCCCTGCGTGGCAATCGGGGGCATCACCCCCGCCAATTGTGCGCCGCTCGTGAAGGCCGGTGCCGACTTCCTGGCGGTATGCGGTGCGATCTGGAACGGCGATGAGGCGGCGGCGATCAGGGAATTCGCGCGTGCAATGCGCCCGGCATGATAATTCGATAGCGCCTGCGCCTGTCCGCTCTATAGTCCATGGTGACATAGCAAAAGCGGGGGTATGTCCCTCCTGCCTCGCGAACCGCTGAAGGCCAAGGTGAATGACAAGAAAATGGCGCTGAATACGACCGATCGGATATTGACCGTCGTTGTCACTGCGACATTGACGTCCGCCGCATGGATCATCGCGGGCGGCAGCCTGATGGAAAACGCGGGGAGCGAAGGCCAGATCGCGAGCACCCGCCCCGCGCATTCCGCCCCCAGTCCCGTACCGCCTGCCGACGGTCCGTCCGATCCTGCATTAGCCAACACTGCTGCAGGCGATGCGGCGAAAGCGCTGGACACAGTGGCGGCAAGCCAGCCGCTGGGCGCGGAAGGGCGCAATCTGATAATCCCTGTTCTCAATGTACGAAGCACCGACCTGACCGATACTTTCACCGATGATCGTAGGGGAGGGCGCCGCCTGCATGAAGCGATCGACATCATGGCACCGGAAGGCACTTCGGTCGTCGCGGCAGCGCCTGGTACCGTCGAGCGACTATTCGTGTCGCAGCAGGGCGGCAACACCATTTATGTCCGGTCCGCCGACCGGTTGACGATCCATTATTATGCTCATCTGGCGGAATATGCGCCGGGGTTGAAGGAAGGACAGCGGGTGCGCCGCGGACAACGGTTGGGCTCGGTGGGCAGCACCGGAAATGCGTCGATTGATGCGCCGCACCTGCATTATTCCATCCTCCGCACGACTGCGGATGCGGAGTGGTGGGAACCGTCCAATGCCATCAACCCCTATCCCCTGCTGACGGGCGACGCGGCTGCAAGCTCGGCCGCTTGACGTCCTGGCGGCGCGTGCAGCCGCACTCCTGCGAGCCTTGCCGCCGCGTCCATCCTCGGCTAAGGCCCGCGCCAACGAAGCGGCTCCCTGCCCATGCGGCGGGCCTCGTGGTCGCCTCATTCTCCAGCGAACAGGCAGTTTCATGAAAATCAGCGGCGTCGATATCCGTCCGGGCAATATTCTCGAATATGAGAAAGGTATCTGGAAGGTCGCCAAGATCCAGCATACGCAGCCGGGGAAGGGCGGGGCCTACATGCAGGTAGAGATGAAGAACCTGATCGACGGGCGCAAGACCAATGTCCGCTTTCGCAGCGCCGATACGGTAGAAAAAGTCCGCCTCGATACAAAGGATTTTCAGTATCTTTATGCCGGGGATGAAGCGCTCGTCTTTATGGATAAGGATACTTTCGAACAGATTACCCTCCCCACCGATCTGCTGGGCGATGCTGCGGCATTTCTGGAGGATGGGATGGATGTCACCCTCGAACTTTATGACGAAAGGCCGATCAGCGTCGCTTTACCCGAACAGGTCGAAGCCACGATTGTCGAAGCCGATGCCGTGGTGAAGGGCCAGACAGCTTCCTCCAGTTTCAAGCCTGCCGTGCTTGAGAACGGTGTGCGCGTCATGGTGCCGCCGCATATCGAAAGCGGCACGCGTATCGTGGTCGATGTCTACGAACGCACCTATGTCGGCAAGGTGAGCTGAGGCCGATGGTTGCGATTTCAGGCCTCATTCGCGTCATGGAACGTGCCGCGCGCAAGGCGGGCAATCGTCTGCGCCGTGATTTCGGCGAGGTTGCGCATCTGCAGGTGAGCCGCAAGGGTCCTGCGGATTTCGTTTCCAAGGCCGATCAGAATTCCGAACGCACCCTCTATGACGAATTGCTCAACGCACGGCCCGACTGGGGGTTCGAGCTTGAGGAAGGGGGCCGGATCGAAGGCGCGCCGGGTATGCCGCGCTGGGTCGTGGACCCGCTAGACGGGACGAGCAATTTCCTGCACGGCATCCCGCATTTCGCGATCTCCATCGCCGCGCAGGAACCGAAGCCGGATGGCAGCGGATGGGGCGATGTCTTCGCGGCCTGCGTCTATCAGCCGGTGACCGACGAGACCTTCTGGGCAGAAAAGTCGCGCGGGGCGTGGTTGCAGGATGCGCGGCTTCGCGTGTCATCACGAGGGCGGCTGGCCGATGCACTGATCGCTACGGGCACACCGTTCCACGGGCATGGCGATTTCGATGAATGGTCACGCATCTCCGGTGCCATCGCTCCGCAGGTGGCGGGTATCCGGCGTTTCGGTGCGGCATCGCTCGATCTTGCCTGGCTCGCCGCAGGCCGTTTCGACGGTTACTGGGAAAGCGATCTGAGCGTCTGGGATACGGCGGCTGGCTGCCTGCTGGTGCGGGAGGCCGGTGGCTTCGTCACCGATTATCGTGGCCGTTCGCTGCCGATCTGCGACCGGCAGGTGCTGGCGGCGAACGATACGCTGCATTCCAGGCTGCACAAATCGCTCGCCGGGGCGCTGAAGGGCACTTCGGAGAGGGTGGCAACGAAAAAGCCTGCTTGAAGCCTTTGCGGCAGGGCGCTATCGCCCATGTCGCAGTGAGATGCCCCTGTGGTGGAACTGGTAGACGCGCTCGACTCAAAATCGAGTTTCTTCGGAAGTGCCGGTTCGAGTCCGGCCAGGGGCACCACTTCTGGTTAAAGATGGGAACACTCCCCTCCAGTGGGGGAGACCCTTGGCCAACTCGCGCTCTCCAGCACTGATTTTGAACCGGAAATCTGGATGCCCTTTTTGCTTACAGACACCTCGGAGGCAGCTGCGAAAAGCTGTTCGGTGATAGCGATTTGAGTCAAACCTGTGACTCGATGGGCGTTTCGATCGACGGCGGCTGATTGAATTTTGGTGCGCATCGCCGTTCCGACCGCGTTGTCGCACATATCTCGAACCGCTTGCTCTTCGGTTCCAGTGTAGACGATGCACCTTACCTGCGTATCTATCTTGTTGTGATGGACGGTTCGAAGCGCTTGCACGCGGCGATAGCCGTCTTCGACCCGCATAGTTTCCATCGTCGCTTTTGATGACCTCGATGGGAGGCAGGAATTCAGGGTCGAAGGCCGATTCGAGCAATCCCGCGTCAGCTGCTTCCGACTGCTGCGACATTGCCGCACAGTGGTAAATGCAATCGACCAGATCGAAGATAGGAAGGGTAGTTTCGCCAGCCACTCTCGGCGGGGCATCGAAATGTGTCTTGCCGGGTTCGGCGAATGATCGCTGATGGTGTCGATTTCATCGAACTCGACGGAATTCGCTCTGCCATTCTGGCCGCTTTGCGCCCCAATCTCTGTCATAGCGACTTCATCTCGCGGTGCCCGAACAGACAGACATTCGCGCGATCTCGTCGGTTACAGATCGCGTCAACTGCCAACCGAGGCGGCAAAAAAGAGTGCCGAATTTCTGTGATCAATTGCGCGACTTGGGCCGAGACGACTGGCAAAATCGCAAAGCACCATCGTTGTCGTTCAAAAGCCGGAAAACAAAAAGGGCCGCCCCGCAGGACGACCCTGATTTGGTGCAGTTCTGACTACTTGCTAGCGATCAGACCGCGATTTCATGAATGCTCTTGCTTTGCGTCCGCAGCTGACAGAAGTCAAGCCGAGGAGGAACTGCATGACATATCGGCTTGGCATCGATCTCGGCACGAACTCGCTGGGATGGTGCGCATTGAAACTGGACGACGATCACAACCCGGTCGGCGTGCTCGACGGTGGCGTGCGAATTTACGCGAACGGACGCGAAGCGAAGACTGGCACTTCGCTGGCCGTCGATCGTCGGAATGCGCGAGCCATGCGCCGCCGCCGCGACCGCTATCTGCGCCGACGCGAAGTTCTCCTGCAGGAGCTTGTCCGTTTCGGTCTGATGCCGGAGGACGAGAAGAATCGCAAAGCACTCGTTTCACTCGACCCCTATCACATTCGCGCGACAGCTCTCGACGAAGCTGTTCCGCCGCACTTTCTCGGCCGTGCCTTGTTTCACCTGAACCAGCGGCGCGGGTTCAAGTCGAATCGGAAGGCAAACCGCAGCGCGGGCGACGCCGCCGAGCTTGGCGTCGTGGCAAGCGGACACGACAATCTCGACTCGGCAATGGCAGCCGCCGGAGCGCGAACTTATGGCGAGTTTCTGTGGCAGCGGCACCGGCTCGATCCGCAATCGCGTACGCCTGACCAGCGCCGGACGCGCATCAGGCGGAACGATGGTCAGGATGGCTACGATTCTATCCCGCGCGCAGGCATCTAGAGGCGGAATTCGATGCGCTGTGGGATGCGCAAACGCGTCATCACCCCGGCCTGCTGACGGACGAAGCCAGAGGGCGCCTGCACCACGTCATTTTCGGTCAGCGTCCCCTGAAGCCCCCGCGTGTCGGTCGTTGCAGCTATGTGGACGAGGAAAGGATCGCGAAAGCGCATCCGCTATTTCAGCGCTTCCGGCTCGTGAAGGCGGTCAACGAACTGACCGTCGAAAGGCTCGGTGACGAGACGCGTGCGCTGACCCGCGAGGAGCGCAATCAGATCCTCGCCGCATTCAGAACGCCCGCCAGCACCAAGCGCAGCATGACCTGGGGTCAGTTGCGCAAGGCTGCGCGGTTGCCGCGCGACAGCGGTTCCGGGGCGAAGAGCAGCGCGGCACAGGCCTGGTTGGGGATGAAGTCGAGGCTGAGATGGTCAGGGTGTACGGACCTGCGTGGCGCGACCTTTCATGCGATAACCAATGGGCTCTGGTTCGCCGGCTCAAGGACGAGGAAGACGAGAGCGCCTTGCGCGAGTTCCTCGTCAAGGAGAAAGGCTTTGAACCCGATGTGGCGGATGCGCTCGTGAACGCGCGTCTTCCCGAAGGTCACGGGCGCATCGGACCGACCGCCACGGCCGCTATCCTCGAGCGACTGTCAAACGAGGTCGACGCGGATGGCGCCGTCATCGCCGAATCGCAGGCCGTGTCCTTGTGCGGATGGCATCACAGCGACCGGCGAACCGGCGAGGTGCTGGGCGAACTACCCTACTATGGCGAGATCCTCGCGCACAACATCCCGCCCGGCTCGCAAGATCCCGACGACGACGATGCCGAACGGTATGGCCGCATCACCAACCCCACGGTGCATATCGGCCTTGGCCAGCTGAGGCGCGTGCTCAATGCCCTGATCAAGCGTTATGGCAGACCGCACGATATCGTTGTGGAACTGGCGCGCGACCTCAAACTGTCCGAGGATCAGAAGCGCCAAGTCAACGCAGCCAACCGCAGAAACCGCGATGAAGCCGAGCGCCGCGGGACGAGGCTGGACGAGATCGGTGTTCGCAATTCCGGCGCCAACCGCGCCTTGCTCAAGACATGGGAGGAACTTCACCCCGATCCGAAGGCGAGGGTGTGCATCTATACCGGCGCGCCCATCGGTGTCCGCATGCTCTTCGATGCCAGCACCGATATCGATCATATTTTGCCGGTGCGCGAGACGCTGGACGACAGCCAGGCAAACCGGCTCGTTTGCATGGCTGCTGCCAATCGCCGCAAGGGCAATAGGTCGCCCTTCGATGCGTTCGGCAGCACGCCGGAATGGGAAGCGATACTGGATCGCGCGCAAAGCCTGCCGCCGAACAAACGCTGGCGCTTCGCCCCCGATGCCATGACCCGGTTCGGCAGCGAGCAGGGTTTTCTTGCACGGCAGCTGACCGATACCCAGTATTTGTCCCGCCTCGCGCGCAGCTACTTGGAAGCGCTCTATCCGGAAAAAGGTGCGGGCAGCCAGCGCGTGCGTGTGATCCCGGGGCGATTGACCGAGATGATGCGCCGCAATTGGGGGCTCAACCAGTTGCTTTCCGATCACAATTACGCCGATGTCACCAAGCAGAAGAACCGCCTCGACCATCGGCACCACATGATCGATGCCTTTGTCATCGCACTGACCGACCAGTCGCTCCTGCAGCGCGTGGCGATCGCCGCGGCACAGGCCGACGAGGAGGGCCGTGACAATATCTTCCGCGATCTGCCCGAACCGTGGCCGGGTTTTCGAGGGGATTTGGAAACCGTCCTGAACCGCGTGACGATCAGTCACAAACCAGACCACGGGAGCCGAGCCTCGGAGGGGCAGCGAGCGCGCGGTGACGACACCACATCTGGCCAGCTGCACAACGATACCGCCTATGGCCTGACGGGTGAGACGGATAGCAAAGGCAACGCGATCGTCGTCCGCCGTGTCCCGCTACTCTCGCTCACCAGCGACGCCAAGATCGCCGCCGTGCGCGACGACCATTTACGCAACGAACTGGAGAAGGCAGTGGACGATACCAGCGGAAAGGCTCGAGAAGAGGCACTGCGCAGGTTCGCCAAGGAGCATCCGATCTATCGCGGGATCCGTCATGTTCGCGTGCTCGAAGGTCTGAAAACCGTGAAGATCACCGACAAAGACGGGCGCGCCTACAAGGGCTATAAGGGCGACGCCAACTATCGCTATGATGTGTGGCGGCTACCCGATGGCAAGTGGCAACACGATGTTCTGACCATGTTCGAAGCCCATCAGCCCGACTTTGACCCTGAAGCGCGCCGCCCGCACCCGGCAGCGAAACGCATTCTGAAACTTCATCAAAACGACCTCGTCGCTCTTGATCATCCGCAACTTGGCGAATGTATCTGTCGGGTGGTGAAGTTTACTCGAAACGGTCAGCTGACCTTGGCTCGCCATACCGAGGCCGGCAATCTGAAGAAGCGAGATGCCGATCCCGACGATCCGTTCAAGTATTACGCACCCTCGGCGGGGGGATTGAAGAAAGCGAATGCCCGACAGGTCCGGATCGACGAGTTGGGCAAAGTCTGGGATCCGGGTCCGCTCGAGCGAGGCTGAGAAATTCTTCATAAACTTGTGACAGATAGCGTCCCTGCCATGCGGAGAACGCTCAATGGGGATCGAACGGGTCGTCGATATTGCCGGGGACCGGCAGCATATCTCGCTGAAACGTGGCTTCCTGCTCGTCAGCCGCGATGGCGAAGAGCGCGGTCGGGTGCCGCTCGACGATGTCGCAGCGCTGATAGTCCACGGGCACGGATCGACCTTTAGCGCGAACCTGGTGTCGGCGCTCGCCGAGCGCAGCGTTTTCGCCGTCTTCTGCAACGCCAAACATGCGCCGACCGCATGCCTTTGGCCACTGAGCGGCCATCACGCGCAAGGCGGCAGGATGCGGGCGCAGGTCGCAGCGAAACTGCCTCTACAGAAGCGCCTGTGGCAGCAAATCGTCATCGCCAAGATCGAAACGCAGGCTGCGGTCCTGAGTGCTACCGGCGGCGAGGGCGAGCGGCTGCGCCGCCTTGTGAGCCAGGTTCGCTCGGGCGATCCTGATAATCGAGAAGCGCAGGCCGCCCGGCACTATTGGCCGCGCCTGATGGGGAACAGCTTCCGCCGCGACCGCGACGCGGACGGAGCGAACGCTTTGCTCAACTACGGCTACACCGTGCTGCGCGCCTGCGTCGCCCGCGCGATCGTTGCGAGCGGGCTGCATCCAACGATTGCCCTGCATCACCGCGCGGCGCATAATGACATGGCTCTGGCAGATGATCTGATGGAGCCGTTCCGTCCATACATTGATGTCGTTGTTCGCGGCCTAGTGATCGCTGAACATGACTCCGTCTGCCCCGAAGCGAAAGAGAAGCTCACCAGCTTGCTTGCGATGGATCTGGATGGACCTCAGGGCATCACGACTCTGGCCGTCAGCATTCAGCGAGCAGCGCACTCTCTGGCCGACAGCTTCGCGAATGCTCGACCCCAACTGGTTCTTCCCGCCCCACCTTCACCGAGCCAGTTGGCGAGTTTTGGACGGGCATGATGGCGAGACACGAAACATATTTTCTATCAGGATATCGTCTGATGTGGATAATGTGCATGTTCGACTTGCCGGTGGACACCAAGCCCAATCGCAAGGCCGCCACGGATTTCCGGCACTTCCTGGTCGACGAGGGCTTCGAAATGAGCCAGCTCTCAATTTATGCACGATTTTGTTCAGGCAAAGAACATTACGACACGCTTGCGGGTCGGATCGGTCGGCATTTGCCGCCGCAGGGCGATGTTCACTTGGTTGGCTTCACCGACAAACAATACGAGAATATCGTCCGATTCTCATCGCAAAGACGTTTGCGAGCGCGAAAAAGTCCCGGACAGCTCGCGCTGTTCGATTGATTCGCGCCGCTTTTTAAGCGGGGGAGCTATAGAAAAACTATGCCGATCAATCAGTTACCGATCCACAGGCATAGCATTCATGAAATCGCGGTCCAACCGCAGCTTCTCCCGCAGCTTCGCCTTGTCTGCTTCAGGCATAGCATTCATGAAATCGCGGTCCAACCGCAGCCGAGTATCTGACGCACCGTTTCGAGATGCTGGCATAGCATTCATGAAATCGCGGTCCAACCGCAGCGGCGCGCTGACCAACCGCCTGATCGGCATCGGCATAGCATTCATGAAATCGCGGTCCAACCGCAGCCAGCTGGCCCGCGACGTCATCGAGACGATCGGCATAGCATTCATGAAATCGCGGTCCAACCGCAGCTTTATGAAGAACCCGTCGAAGAGTTCGATGGCATAGCATTCATGAAATCGCGGTCCAACCGCAGCACTGGTGCCGGGAAGACCATGACGGCATCCGGCATAGCATTCATGAAATCGCGGTCCAACCGCAGCGAAATCGGTCCCATCGAATTGCCGCGCAGGGCATAGCATTCATGAAATCGCGGTCCAACCGCAGCGAAATCGGTCCCATCGAATTGCCGCGCAGGGCATAGCATTCATGAAATCGCGGTCCAACCTATCCCAGGTGATTGACCGCTGGGTAGGATTGCGTCCAAACTTGCACCCGTGCAGCAATTCGCGTTTCGTGTAACAAGTCGATTCCAGTGCTAGGGAGCCCCCGAATGAAGAACCCGATCTGCGACTTGTTGGGCATCGAATTTCCGCTGCTTGCGTTTAGCCATTGCCGCGATGTCGTGGCTGCGGTCAGCAAGGCCGGAGGGTTCGGCGTGTTCGGCGCAGTCGCCCATACGCCGGAAACCATACATGAGGAACTCGACTGGATCGACCGGCACGTCGGTGGCAAGCCGTACGGCGTCGATGTTCTGGTGCCAGAAAACCTCGCGACGAAGGGTGAAGCGGATACATCATCGCAGAGCTTGAAACAAAAGATCCCCGCGCAACATCAGGCATTCAGCGACGGTTTGCTGGAGGCTGCGGGGATCCTTGCCGAAAATACCGCGCCAGGATCAGAGCATCACATGCGTGATCATCAGCCCTTCGATCCTGACAACGCGCTCAAGACATTGGAGGCGGCTTTCGACCATCCGATCAAGCTGATCGCGAACGCGTTGGGTGTCCCGCCAAAATCAATGATCGATATGGGCAAACGGCATGGTGTCCCGGTCGCCGCGTTGGTCGGTGCCAAGGAACACGCCCTGCGCCAGGTCGAGGCTGGCGTCGACATCATCGTGGCACAGGGCACGGAAGGGGGCGGCCATTGCGGTCAGGTCAGTACATTGGTGCTGATTTCTGAAGTTCTGCAGGCGATCCGGCCTCACAGTGATATTCCCGTGCTTGCCGCCGGCGGGATTATGACCGGCCAGCAGATGGCCGCCTGCATGGCGCTGGGCGCTGCGGGCGCTTGGACCGGTTCGGTATGGCTGGCGACCAATGAATCGGAAGCGAGCGACATCTTTCGCGAAAAGATGATCGCGGCGACCAGCAGGGATGCCGTACGGGTGGCGAGCCGGACGGGCAAACCTGCGCGCCAATTACGTTCCGGCTGGACGGAAGCCTGGGAAAACAGCCCTGACAGTCCTGGCGCTCTGCCGATGCCTTACATGAGTCTCATCAGCGAACCCGCGCTGCAAGCGGTCGACAAGGCAGCGCAGGGTGGAAACGAGCAGGCGCGCGATCTGGTTACCTACTTCGTCGGGCAGGGCGTGGGCCTGGTAGATTCGGTGCGCGGCGCCAGTCAAGTGGTGCAGGATTTCAAGATGGAATATCTGGAAGCAATCGAAACCCTGAACGCTTCGATCGAGGATTGAACGTCAATTCTCCGGGGTCGGTTGTCAGTCGGGCAAGGCGTCCTCGCCGCGAACTTCTTGACGAGCGAGGCCGCCATTTACATCGACGATAATGAAGCGAAGCAGGTTCAGCGAAGAGCACAACATCGCGGTTTCGAAGGAACAGGAGACTGGGATGCCGACGGCGGAAGTGTGCCGCCGCCACGGGATCAGTTCCGCCACGTCGTGCAAGTGGAAGTCGAAGTTCGGTGGGCTGGAGGTGTCTGACGCCCGTCGGCTGCGGACGGTCGAGCAGGAGAACGGCCGGTATTCCGTTGAAAAACTCCGCTTGGAGAAGGGCTGACCTGCTGATTCAGTGATTGTCACGGGCAGGAGATATGCTGATGATAGGCGAGCGGACGGTGAACGTTGCACGCCGAAGCTGCCGGCAAGCAAGATCATGCGGTCTGTCCACGAACGCGCTCGCGGCCTGGCCCGCGATATCGCCACCAGTCACGCCTGTCTCGACTCGCGCCGCCAGCGCCAACAACAACTTCTTCAACAGAATAGAGCCGGGTGCAGTCGCTCAGTTTGATTATTGCCGCCAATGCTTTCGTGCAACTGGGAACTCTCAAGGGTTCCGGAAATGCTTCGAGATATCGAAAGACGCCTCTTGAGATCCTTATTCAACCCACCGAGAGCGCTGCACCATTGCAAATTATATCACCTGATATATATTTGCGGGTGAAAGGACCTCTCACCATGAACGATATGGCATTCCCCACCAGGACGCAAAAGGCGCATTTGCGCCCGAAGCAGCGGATCAGGCCACGCTCATTCCCGAAATCTACGCCAGCATTGATTTTGCGGCACAGCCCGAACGATTCACGACCGATCCGAACGCCAAGACCGAAATGCCTGAGCGGTTTCTCGACATGCGCGAGGCGCTCTTGCAGAATGAAGAGCTGGTTTCGCTCATTCGGCGCTATACTATGACGGGGGATCGCACGGCGGACGCCTACGCCGCATTGATGCCGAAACTTGGGTTCCGGCCGCTTGTCGATATGCTCGATCTGGCGTGCGACAAAGGTATCGAGGCGGTTGAGAATGCACCCGACGAGCTCAAGGCCTTCATAGCGGAAATGGAAGTTCTGCCGGAATGGCTTGATCGCGAATTGGTAGAGCAGGGCGCGCGGCAAGAATTGCTACATTATGTCCATCTCGCGCCGCTTGCGCTGCGGGGAGGATTGCTGGCGACCTTTATCAATAAATACTCTGCCCTGCCCATGGCGCTAACCGGTACGCTCGGCGGCAAGCAGAGCGCAAGGCGATCATTTGAAACCGCGAGTTTCTTTGGCTCCACGATCATGCCCGGCGCGCTTGAACGCTACGGCGCAGGGTTCAAAGCCTCAGCCAAGGTTCGCCTGATGCACTCGATGGTGCGGCTCAACCTGATGCGCGGCAACCGTTGGGACGCCAAAGTTTACGGCATCCCTATCCCGCAGGTCGACCAGATGCCTGCGGGAATGTTCGGCATGTATCTGATGTCGTTGGCAGTCCTTGATGAAGGGCGCGAAGAGTTTACGCCGCAAGAACGCGCGCGTGTCGAACTCTCCCGTTATCGTTGCTATCTGCTCGGATTGCCCGAGACATTGCTGGCCGAAACGCCGCGTTCCATTCGTGATATCTGGCTGACCCGCCAGGCGACTTTGCGATCGGAATGGGACGATGCCACCTGCGGCGAACTGCTGCGCGCCACCATGAATGCAGAATTGTTCGATCAAACGGAGATCGGGACGAGAATACATCGCTGGTATGAAGCCGGTTTTTCGCGCCTGTTCCTGATCAAGAATTTCTTGAATGGCAGCTTCAGGCGCGCGCAGTCCCTGGGTGTTGATGTTACCCGCACGCATAGGATTGCCGCCCTGATCGGTTTTGCCTTTGCCAATGGGCGCACAAGGCTGTTTCAGGCCATTGATGGCGTACCGGTGATAGGCAACATCGCCTATCGAAGCCGGGTGCGCAAATTGGCGAGGCAACTGGAATCCTATGGTCATGCCGACTTCGTCACGGATGCCTCGAAATACACACCAAGCGCGTGAGATCGGTGACAGGATTATCAGCACAAGCCGAGGGACGGGGCGAATACGCCAAGTCGTCTCTGACCCGCGAGAATATTGTCGCTGCAGCAATTCCGATCTTTGGCGCTCGCGGACTTGATAGCGCGGGGACGCGTGAGATCGCTGAAGCAGCCGGCGTCAATCAGCCAGCGATCAATTACCATTTCGGCTCCAAGGAGAACCTGTATCGGGCATGTGCAGAGGCGATTGTCGACAGATACAGGCAACAGATGGGCTCGCTCAGCCTCAATGCAGCAAAAGCTCTGTCAGATGGATGCTCGGCTGATGAGGCACGCGAGCAGCTCACCACACTGATCGAAAGTCTTACCGAGTTCCTGGTAGCCGATGAACACTCGCAAAACTGGGTGGGGTTCATTGTGCGCGAAATGAGCGAGCAGGGTGACGCTGCGCGCATTCTCCACGAGAATATCTGGCAACCAGGCACAGAATTGGTTGCTCAGCTGATCCAGGCAGCGTGGGACAATTCAGGTGAGATGCTATTTGAAGAGGCCTGCTTGGAAGCTCTGCTGCTCGTCTCCAATCTGGTCGCCTTTACCAACGGTCGAACTGTTTCTATGCAGATACTGGACTGGGATGCGATGGGTCCGGTTGAGCTCAGTAAAATCAAGCAGGCGATGGATTTTCGTGTGAAAGACATTGTTGGCCGGTCAAGCAGATAACGTAAAAATACCCAAACTTTTTAGAGGTCCGCTTCCCAACTCCAGTTTCAAACGCTGCATATTTCGCCGAATTTCAGCCCACTTCCGTGAGGTTCGCCAGCCGCCCTCTTTCTTGCAAAGGCCACCAGCATGCAGGTGAAGCGAAAACGCAAAGCTGGATGCAGTTACTTTCCCTTATAGTATCATACAAGATACGCACGCTAGTTCTGCAAATCTGAAATCCAACTCTCGATAAGGCATGCTGCAAAAGAGACAAGAATGGCCCAAGTGACACTCATCGAGCACCCACTTTCACCGTATGCACAGAAGGTGAAAATCGCGCTGTTGGAAAAGAACATTCCATTCCGGATTTTGGCGCCAATGGGTGCATCTGAAGACGAGCAGAAGATCCTCCATTCTGCCAATCCTCGTGGCGAAGTCCCGGTGTTATTGGACGGTGAGCTTTCCATCTACGACTCAACGATCATCTTGGAATATCTTGAAGACCGCTGGCCAGAAACACCTCTGCTGCCAGCCGGTGCCGCTGAGCGAGCCCATGTCAGAACCCTTGAGGAGGTGGTAGATACGCACCTTGAGGCCAATAGCTGGGGACTTGCCGAGGTAACAATTTATCGAAGAGCTACTGGTGAGCGAGCTAATGCGCTCATTCAATACGGCAAGAAGCAGATCATGGGATGGTTTTCCTGGCTTAACCGAGAGCTTCGTGACCGCCAATATTTTAATGGTGAGACATTCGGTTGGGGCGACATCGTAGTTGCGCCCTATGTAAACGATGCAGCCCGGTTCGGCATCGCTCCCGATCCGCAATCCAATTTGGCCGCTTGGCTGGCACGTATCAAGGAGCGCCCATCGGTTACGCAGACCTTTGCTGAGGCCAAGGCAGGCGAGCTCAACCCCGCTTTTATGACCGCTGCATTGGCGGCTGGCTTCAAGCGTGAATATCGTGATCATCGTCTCGAATGGATGATCCGCGCGGGCGCAGTAGATATCGTGCAAGCAGGGTTGGCCCACGAGAATATCCGCTTCACCGAAACATTCTGGGAGGAGTAATCCATGACTCCGATTCTGCACCACTATCCCCCCAGCCTCTTTTCAGAGAAAGTGCGCGTTCTTTTCGGATATCTCGAACTTGAATGGAAATCGGTTATCATTCCGCCGATCATGCCGCGCCCCGATCTTGTTCCGCTTTCAGGTGGTTATCGCAAAACACCAATCTTGCAGGTCGGGGCCAATATATATTGCGATACGGAGATTATTTGCCGGCACCTTGCCAAAAGGGCCAATGACGCAACCGTCTATGGTCATGGTTTCAATGCCGAGCGGGTCGCGCGCTGGGCCGACACTGAACTTTTCCGCATTGTCGTGGCGCTCAACTTTCGCCCCGAAGCGATACAAGCGCAGATGAGCCAGATGTCGGCTGCTGGTATGAAAGCATTCCAAAAAGACCGTGCGGAACTGTCGGCTGGTTCGCAACAGATTCGGTTAGACCCTTCTGCTGCTGAAGCGCAGTTCAAAGGATTGTTGCAGAACCTGGAAAATTCTCTGGCGGCCAAATTCCTGTCTGGCGATATTCCGTGCATTGCAGATTTCAGCCTCTATCATTGCCTGTGGTTCGTCGGTGAGAACATCGCAAATGCGTCGATTCTGGAATGCTGGCCCAAGATCAAAGCGTATAGGCAGCGGATGGCAAATTTCGGGCATGGGAAGTTTACCCAAATTTCCTCCCAGGAAGCGCTCACAGAAGGCAAGAACACTGAGCCCGCTGTACCGGCCAACGCAGAAGTCGACCAAAGCATCGCTGGTGATCTGCGTGCTGGCGATTCCGTTACCATCGCTGCCAATGATTATGGCCGCAATCCAATCGCAGGCAATCTTGTTAGCTGGTCAGCGAATGAAATCGTCATCTTGCGAGAGGATCCCGAAGCTGGAGCAATCATGATTCATGCACCAAATAGCGGCTTTGAAGTTGCTGCGAGGGTTAATTGAGAATCGCCAGGATGCCTGCGCTGTAATTTGTGCATTCCGCCCAAATTGATGAAGGTGTCCCGGCCCAAAGCATCCGATTTCCAGCACTGATGCGACAGACATTGTAGTCGGCGCTGCCCATAAGTGCATTCATGCCGTTGAGTGAGGCGATACTGATGACCTGCCCCAGCCCTGTTCGCGCATCTGTCGGCGGCAAGCTGGATGTCCGCTTCCAGGAGCTTTGAACTTTGCCGCTAACGTCTGAAAGTGGGCGCGAAGCAGTCATCAAGGTAGTTCGATCAAAACTGCCCAAGGGTTCGAGTTTTCATCTTCATCCTTTAGGGGGCACCAAAGAATTTCCATGATTTCTGCGCCCTGCAATCCGTTCTGCCTCCTTTATGACGAACTTGGCCGGTTGAAGTCTGCCGGGCGGCGGAGAGTGTTGCGTCGGGCGGCCGGGATCGATTTCTCTTCCAACGATTATCTGGGATTGGCGGCAAGTCCGCGCCTGCGTGAAACGGCAATCGCTGCCTTGCGCGGCGGTATCCCCGTGGGTGCGGGCGGGTCGCGGCTGCTTCGCGGAAACCATGCAGCCCATGAAGCGATCGAGGCGCAGGCTGCACAGTTTTTCGGCAGCGAGGCGGCCCTGTTTCTTGCCAATGGCTATGCGGCCAACATGGCGCTGTTCGCGGCCCTTCCGAGGGCTGGCGACATGATCATTCACGATGCCCTTGTTCATGCGAGCGCCCATGACGGGATGCGGCTGTCGAGAGCGGACCGTGCCAGCGCGAGGCATAATGATGTGCAGGCATTCGCCGATCATATCGCAGCCTATCGCAAAGCCGGCAAGAAAGGCACGGTCTGGATCGCCGTGGAAAGCCTCTACAGCATGGATGGCGACAAGGCGCCGCTGGGCGATCTGGCAGAGCTTGCGGATCGTGAAGGCGGTGTGCTCGTCGTGGACGAGGCGCATGCGACCGGCATCTTCGGGGACAGCGGCAGAGGTCTGGCACATCATCTGGACGGGCGCGCCAATGTCATCGCGCTCCGCACCTTCGGCAAGGCGCTCGGCTGCGAAGGGGCGCTGATCTGTTGCCCGCAGATCGTGAAGGACGCGCTGGTCAATCACGCAAGGCCCTTCATCTTCTCGACCGCGCCATCGCCCTTGTCGGCCCATATCGCGGGTGAAAGTCTGAGGATTGTGGCCGAAGAACCGCATCGCCGGGCAGAACTGCACAGGCTGATCGGTCATGCCTCCGAACGGCTGGTGCCACTGGGCGTGACAGACAGCGGATCCCCCATAATGCCGCTGATCGTCGGCGATGATGCCGCGACTATGGACATGGCCGGACAGCTGCAACATGCAGGATTCGACCTGCGCGGGATTCGTCCGCCGACCGTTCCTGCGGGCGAGGCCCGCCTGCGTATCTCGATCACCCTCAACATCACTGCGGCGGATATCGACAGACTGGCCGACAGGCTGGAGCAAATCGCATGAGAACATTGGTTATTGCGGGAACCGATACCGATGTCGGCAAGACCGTCTTCGCTGCGGGGCTGGCGGCGGCGACAGGGCGCTTCTACTGGAAGCCCGTGCAATCCGGTAACGATGATGGCGGCGATTCCGCCACGGCGCTCAGTCTGGGCGTCCCCGCCGATCGCATCCTGCCCGAAGCCTACAGCCTGAAGACACCGGTCTCGCCGCACCGGGCAGCGGAAATCGACCGCGTGACGATCGAGCAGGAGAGGCTGAAACTCCCCGAACTGCCCTGCATCGTCGAAACCGCGGGCGGCGTGCTGGTTCCGCTCACGCGCGATACGCTGTTCATCGAAATCATGGCGTGGTGGCGCGCGCCCGTCATTCTGGTCGCCCGCACCGCATTGGGCACGATCAACCATAGTCTGCTATCGCTTGAAGCGCTGCGGGCGCGCGACATTCCCGTTCTCGGCATCGCTTTCATCGGTCCTGCACATCAGGATAGCGAGAGCACCATCTGCGACATGGGCAAGGTGAAGCGCCTCGGCAGACTTCCGTCGCTGGAGGATCTGACGGCCGAAACGCTCGGGTCGGCTTTCTCCGCAAGTTTCGATCTCGATCTGTTTACATGATCGATACACCCGTCTGGCATCCGTTCACGCAGCACGGTCTCGGCGAGCCGATCCCCGAAATCGTGCGCGCGGAAGGTGCGGCGCTCTACACCACCGAGGGTCAGCGGATCATCGATGGCATATCGTCATGGTGGGTGAACACCCATGGCCACTGTCACCCGCGCATTTCCGCCGCCATCGCACAGCAGGCCGGCCAGCTCGACCAGATGATCTTTGCAGGCTGGACGCATGGCCCGGCGCAGGATCTGGCGACCGGATTACGGGCGATCATGCCGCCGGACCTGACGCGGGTCTTCTTCTCGGATTCAGGTTCCACGGCGGTGGAAGTGGCACTGAAGATGGCGCTGGGCTACTGGCGGTCGCGCAAGGGCGGTGCCCGGCACCGGATCGTGGTGATGGAACATTCCTATCACGGGGATACCATCGGCGCGATGTCGGTTGGCGCACGCGGCGTGTTCAACCAGGCTTACGAACCGCTGCTGTTCGATACCACGACCGTCCCCTTTCCAGCGGCGGGATGCGAACAGGCGACGCTGGATGCGCTGGAACAAGCCTGCAGCGATGCTGCTGCCTTCATCGTCGAACCGCTAATCCTCGGCGCAGGAGGGATGCTGACCTATTCGCCCTGCATTCTGGCGGAAATGCGCGCGATCTGCGCGCGGCACGGGGTTCTGTTCATCGCGGACGAGGTCATGACAGGGTGGGGGCGCACGGGCACTCTGCTGGCCTGTGAGCAGGCGAAAGTATCACCCGACATATTGTGCCTGTCCAAAGGGCTTACCGGCGGGTCGGTTCCGCTGGCCGTCACCATGGCGACGGAACCTGTCTATCAGGCCCATTACTCGCAGGATCGTGCGGACATGTTTTTCCATTCGTCCAGCTATACGGCCAATCCGCTTGCCTGCGCCGCCGCAAATGCGAACCTCGCCATCTGGGCGGAGGAGCCGGTGATGCAGAGGATCGCTACATTGGCGCAGAAGCAGCAGGCATTCGTCGTCAGTCTGCAAGATGTGCCGAATGTCGAGAACGCGCGCCGCTGCGGCACGATCGCTGCATTCGATATCAGCGTACCGTCCGGGCAGGGGGGCTACATGGCCGGGCTGGCCCCGGCGCTGCTTGCCTATTACCGGAGCTGCGGTTTGCTGCTGCGCCCGCTGGGCAACACCGTCTATGCGATGCCGCCCTATTGCATCGATGCCGACGACCTTGCTGCACTGCATGAAGGCATGGTGCAGTCGGTGTCCGCAATTGGTTGAAATCATGCTGAAATCAGCGGGCGACGCCGCGGGCGAATGCGCGTCCTGCTACCCATTCCCGCCCGTACCAGGTCTGCTATAGTCGGATGATGATTGCGCCGCCTTCCTTTCATGCCATTGCGGCAATGGCCGTGACGATCGCCATGTTCGTCGCCTTTGCGCGCGGGCGGCTGTCGGTGGAGATCGTCTCGCTGCTCACCATCGCGGTGATTGCCGTGGGCCTGTATTTCTTCCCGCTGCCCGGCACGCGATCGACCGATGGGCTGCAACTGGCATTCTCGGGCTTCGGCCATTACGCATTGATCACGATCTGCGCCCTGATGATCATGGGGCGCGGCCTCGTGGTGACAGGTGCGCTGGACCCCGTGGCGCGCTTCCTCGAACGCCTGTTCAAGTTCAATCTGCAACTGGGCCTGCTGCTGTCGCTGCTGCTTGCCTTTTTCTTGTCCATGGGCGTCAACGATACGCCGGTGCTGGTCCTTCTGCTGCCGATCTTCGTCCAGCTGGCCGCGCGCGGCGCCATGCCGGCTTCCAAGACGCTCATCCCCCTGAACGCGGCCGTTCTGATCGGCGGCATGGCGACCACGATCGGAACATCCACCAACATATTGGTCGTGTCGATCGCGCGCGACCTTGGGGCGCCCGCCATGGGGGTGTTCCATTACACGCCCATAGTCCTGGTCGCCGCGCTGGTGGCGCTGCCCTATCTATGGCTCGTCATGCCCCGCCTGCTGGGCGACAACCGGGTCACCAACCCGGCGCAGGAGCGGCGCTTCCATGCGCGGCTTCGAGTGGGGGAAAAGAGCATCCTGAATGGCCACCAGCTGGCCGAAGTGACTCCGCGCCTGCCTGATTCGCTCGAATTTCACGACGTGCCGGCCGGGATCCTCAATTCGCAAAGCCAGCTGCGGGTTTCCGGAACGCATGCGGTGCTCGAGGATGCCCTGCGGACGCTGGATGGCGAGGTTGCACCGGCGTGGGTTCTGGACCGTATCCGGATGAAGGCGACGGCCCTGGGCGAGGATATAACAATTGTCGAGATGGCGGTAACTGCCGACAGCCGGCTGATTACCCGCACCCTTCCCAGCTCCGGAATCGCCGATCTGTACGGCGTGGCGGTTCTCGGCATCCATCGCCCCGACCGGCTGATGGCTGAACTCGACCGGTTCAGCGAAGGCGGTGACATGAGGATCGCCGAAGGCGATGTCCTGCTGGTGATGGGCGTGTCGGAAGATCTGGCTGAATTCGCGCAGAACGACAGCCTTCTGATCCTCGACGGAGCACGCGAACTGCCACGCCGGTCGAAGGCCCTGCTGGCCGGCGGGATCATGCTCGGTTCGGTCGGTGCCGCTTCCATCGGCCTGCTGCCCATCGCGGTTTCGGCGCTGGCCGGTGCGATCCTGATGTTCGTGACCGGTTGCGTGAAATTCGACCGGGTCGGCCGGGCCCTGTCGGCCAAGGTCATTGTGCTGGTGGCGGCCAGCATCGCCATAGGCCGGATCGTCTCGGACAGCGGGGCGGCGGACTGGCTCGGTCTGGTGCTATCGTCCGGCCTGCAATTTCTTGCGCCGGCGGCAGTGCTTGCTGCCATCATGCTGTTCGTGACGCTGCTGACGAATTTCGCCTCCAACGCCACTGCGGCAACCGTCGGCACGCCCATTGCCTTCAGCATCGCCGATACGCTCGGCCTGCCTGCCGAACCGCTCATCCTGGCCGTGCTGTTCGGCTGCAACCTCTGTTATGCGACGCCCATCGCCTATCAGACCAACATGCTGATCATGGCGGAGGGCAGCTATGAATTTCGCGACTATATCCGGACGGGCGTGCCGCTGGTCCTGCTGATGGTAACCACCCTGTCGGTCCTGCTGGTGGTGAGATACGGATTGTAGGATGAGCGGCCAAGGCCCTTTTCGGTCGCCAGCGAATCTGTCATCCTTCGGCCATGATCTAACGAACAGGGGGAAAACAGGATGTTGAACGGATTAGGCGGCGGGATCGGAGCAAGCCTGATTGCGATGGCGGCGATGTCGCCGGTCATGTCATCGGGCGCTCAGGCCGACGAATTGCGCGATGCCGTGCAGGCGGACATGCCGGGCCTGATGGAACTTTATCGCGACCTTCATGCTCATCCGGAACTCAGTTTCGAAGAAGTGAGAACTGCGGCCAAGCTGGCTGCGCGGATGCGGGAACTCGGCTTCGAAGTGACCGAGAAGGTCGGTCGCACGGGAGTCGTCGCGGTAATGGCGAACGGACCGGGGCCGGTGGTGATGCTGCGCGCGGATATGGACGGCCTGCCGGTGGTCGAACAGACCGGCTTGCCCTATGCCTCGACGCAAACGGCGACACCTGCATCCGGCGTCACGACAGGCGTAATGCATGCCTGCGGTCACGATACGCACATGGCGGGCTGGATCGGCGCGGCGCGGCAACTGGCGGCGCGCAAGGACGAATGGTCGGGCACGCTCGTCATGATCGGGCAACCCGCCGAAGAAGTGGGGCTGGGTGCTTTGGCGATGCTGGAGGATGGCCTCTACACGCGGTTTCCGAAGCCGGATTTCGCGCTGTCCTTCCACGATGCAGCGCAGTTCCCTGCCGGAACGATCGGCTATTCACCGGGGTTCGCGCTTGCCAATGTCGACAGCGTCGACATCACCGTCCCCGGGGTCGGCGGGCACGGGGCCTATCCTCACACAGCCAGGGATCCGATCGTTCTCGCCAGCGCCATCGTCATGAAACTGCAGACGCTGGTCAGCCGCGAGAGCAGCCCGCTCGATCCAGCCGTCGTGACGGTTGGCAGTTTCCATTCCGGCGCCAAGCACAACATCATTTCGGACGAGGCGAAGCTGCAGCTCACCGTCCGCAGCTATGGCGATGATTCTCGCAAGCTGTTGCTGGATGGTATTGCCCGCATCGCCCGCGGCGAGGCTATTGCCGCCGGAATGCCCGAGGACAGGATGCCGACGGTGACGGTCGAAGATCCATATACACCCGCCACCTATAATGATCCCGACTTCACAGAGACCGTAATGGCGGGCTTCCGCGACAGGTTCGGCGACGATCGGGTGATGCAGGTGCCGTCCGTGATGGGCGGCGAGGATTTCGGGCAATTCCGCCGGGCAGATCCCGACGATGTCGAATCCCTGATCTTCTGGATCGGCGGCGTTCCGCAGGAGCGGATGGAGGCTGCGGCCAGGGGAGAGGCGGAGCTTGTCTCGCTGCACAGCCCCTATTGGGCACCGGATGCCGAGAAGGTGATCGCGACCGGGGCCGAGGCTCTCGCTGCAGCAGCCTTGCGATTGATGCCTGTCAGCGGCGGCTGAATCAAGGGTTCATCGTCCAGGATGGCGCCATGCTGCATCGCTCCCCCAAACCGGCGAGCGATGCAGTCAACGGCCTATCCTGCTGACGCTGGCAATCGGAAACTGCTTCGCGCAGCTTTACTGGGTGAGTTCCGCCAAGGCGTCAGGAATAGGTGCCGAGCCGGTGATGCAACGCATTGATACGGGCGAGTTCCTCCCGGTCTTCGGTCGTTTTGGCATGGCTGGCGAGGGCGGTGCGCAGCAGCTTGAAATCGGCGGTGGAGAACAATGCGCGGGCGCGGGCCGGTTCGCGTCTGGTGTCTTCGGTCTGGTCGGTCATGAGCGTTGCTCCTGCAATTAAATGTTGCCCCTCTTCTGACACTGCACGCCGTCCCTTGCTAGGAAAAGTTGCGTTCGGCGCCGATAGTAAGGCTTCGCACAGGCCGGCACGTGCACCGCAGAGCAGTCCGTCACGGCCAGTTCGCGCCAGGCATTAACGATGCTGCTCCATTCGATCGGATCATTGAGATTGGCGCAGTGCCAAGTTTGCCGGGATTATCCGAGGTTCTGCGGGATCCTGCGAGGCTCTGTTCAGCCTTCGATGATGAGGGTGCGCCCCCGCACTAACGTCCGAAACCGTTCATTGCCCCCGAGGCAAACGCCACGATGCACGCACCCCGACACATGCCTCGCGCAAACGTCCAACACGATTCCCGGTTGTTGGCCGGGCGGCTCGATGCATGCAGTCGAACTGCCATCGGCCTCACTCTTACGCCCGAAGCGTTTCCCGGTTATTGGCCGGGCGAGCTGATGCACAATGGCAGCCCGTGGAGAATAAAGACGTCGCTGGCATTTCGCAACCTACGGCTCGCCAAGGCGCTTCAACATGCGCCGGACACCCTGTTCGCTCATCGTCAGGCGCGAGGCAATCTGCGCGTGGCTCATGCCCTGCCGCCGATAATGTTGTGTCCGTAGGTCTTTCAGCAGGGGTATCTTCACCTGGTTGGGCGCGAGGTCGGCAGCGAGGTCCTGTGCGCGATCGAGACCGACCGGGACGGTCTAAGGGTGGTCCACCGTAATCGTCTTCGGGATATAGATCGATCGTGATGCCCCGATCGGCAAGGCTTTGCTGATATGCCGTCGCTTGGGCGACTGTGCGAAGAGGTGCTCGGAAATTATAGCGCCCGCTTCAGGCGATGATTTTTGTCACGCTGGCCAACCTCTATGGGCCGCTCCACCATGCAAATTCGCGGATAAGGCAGTGTAAGATTTACCGACGCTTCACCTTTCTGTAATAGCGATCCGGATCGCTGAAAGGATTGCTTCCCGGCCACCTGAATGATCCGTCTGTTCAAACATTATATCCCGCATGCGGTGATCCTGCTGGGCCTGTTCGACCTGTGCCTTCTAGTTCTGTCGGGAGAACTTGCCTGGCTGTTCCGGGCATCGCAGATCGGCATGGATCCCGGCACGGTGGGTGCGCGGATCGGCTCTCTTGTCCTGTTCGCGCTCATCGTATGGATAGCGATGACAGCGGTGGGCATTTACGGGGCAGAGGCCCTGCGCAGCATGCGTTATGCAGGCGCGCGTCTGCTGGTGGCGGTCAGCCTCGGCATCATAGCGCTGTCCTTCATCGATTTCCTGCTGCCCGGCCACACGTTCTGGCGATCGACGCTGGTATATGCGATGGTGCTGGCGATCCTGCTGCTGATGCTCAATCGCATGATCGTCGGGGGACTGCTGGGCACCAATGCCTTCCGCCGCCGCGTCATGGTTCTGGGCGACGGGGCGCGGGCGCTGCGGCTGAAAAAACTGGCCGAGAGGCGTGAGGCGGGTTTTGCCATCGTTTCCTACATCGGCATGAATGAAGGTTCACCGCTGATCGCGGAGGCGATTTCCCGCAATTCGGTGAGCGATCTCGGAAGGTTCGTCGAGAACCTGGGTATCAGCGAGGTCGTTCTCGCCCTGGAGGAACGGCGCAACGCATTGCCGCTGAAGGATCTGCTCCGCATCAAGACGATGGGCGTGCATGTCAATGATTTCAGTACCTTTCTTGAACGTGAGACCGGGCGGATCGATCTGGGCTCGGTCAATCCGAGCTGGCTGATCTTCTCCGACGGCTTTTCGTCGGGACGCATTCTGTCAAGCGCAGCCAAGCGCATATTCGACATTCTGGCCAGCAGCCTGCTTCTGGTGCTTACCCTGCCTGTCATCCTTCTCTTCGCCTTGCTGATCAGGCTCGACAGCAAAGGCCCGGCCTTTTTCCGCCAGACCCGGGTCGGCCTGTATGGACAGGATTTCGAGCTGCTGAAACTGCGGTCGATGAAACTGGATGCCGAGATCGATGGGGCGAGGTGGGCCGAGCACGACGATCCGCGCGTAACCCGTGTGGGCCGCTTCATCCGCAAATTCAGGATCGACGAACTGCCGCAGGTCTGGACGGTCCTGATGGGCCGGATGAGCTTTGTCGGGCCGCGCCCCGAACGCCCGAATTTCGTGAACGATCTGGAGGAACATCTGCCCTTCTATGCCGAACGTCACATGGTGAAGCCCGGCATCACGGGATGGGCGCAGATCAATTATCCGTATGGCGCATCGGTCGAAGATGCGCGCCAGAAGCTGGAGTTCGACCTTTATTACGCCAAGAATTACACGCCGTTTCTCGATCTGCTGATCCTGTTGCAGACCGTCCGCGTGATCCTCTGGCCGGAAGGGGCGCGTTGAATGCCGCCCGCTCAAATCGTCACGGACGTCTGGCAGCTTGCCGGCTTCGTCATGTTTCTGGCCGGTGCGGTTGCCTGCCTGCTGGGTGCAGCATGGCTAACGCGGTCCGGGCGGCGCAGGCGGAGCGACCGCACACCCACCGCACTCGCCCTCTTCCTGTCGTCGCTCTGGTGCACGATGGCGCTTGCCTTCGGTCCTCTGTCGCAAGTGGCCGGCATAGCGGAAAGCCTGCGGAACCTGGGCTGGTTTGCCGTGCTTTATGCCCTGTTCGTACTGGACGGGCGGCATCGGAGCGTGGCGCAGATCCGGCCTGTCCTGATCGCGCTCGCTGTGTTGGAGATAATCCAGCCACTGATGCTGGCGCTTGGTCACGGGCCGCAGGCCAGCGAAGCTGCGCGGGCAATGGTCTTCGAAACCGGAACCCTGTTCCGTGTGCTGGTGGCGATCGGCGCATTGCTGCTGGTTCATAATCTCTATGGCAGCGCCTCGCAGCAGGCGCGCCCGATCGTGCGCTGGGGTGCTGCCGGACTGGCCCTGCTCTGGGCTTTCGATCTGAACTTCTACACCGTGGCCTATCTTGACGGCCACGCGTCCTTTCAGCTCGGCGCGGTCCGCGGGCTGATCATGGCGCTGTGCGTGATACCCATCGTGCTGGGCCTCAGGGTCGATGCCGGATTGCTCCGCCTTAAGCCCTCGCGGATCGTCGCATTCCAGACGCTCTCGCTGATCGCCATCGGGCTTTACCTGCTGTTCATGGTTGCGATCGCCCAGGCGTTAAGCGCTATCGATGGCGGAGTGGGCCGGCTTACGCAGGTCGCCTTCGTACTCGTGGCCACCGTCGCAGCCCTTCTGTGGCTGCCATCCCAGCGGCTGAGAAGCGGGCTGCGGGTGAAGGTCGCCAAACATCTTTTCCAGCATCGCTACGATTACCGGGAGGAATGGCTGCGCTTCAATCGCACCATCGGACGGACCGATGCCGGGGGCGGTTCCGCAGGCCAGGGGCTGGGCACCCGCGTTGCCAAGGCGCTGGCCGATATAACCGACAGCCCGGGTGCCTTGCTGCTGACAATTGCCGAGAACAGCGAGACCGGCCTCGATGCAGCGTGGAACTGGGCTGGAGCCGACACGCTGCCAGGCGATCTGCCGGCGGAGCTTGTCGCCCGGCTTGAACGGGAAAACCACATCCTCGACATCGACCATCTGAGGGCAGGCGGCGGAGAGCCGGACAGTCGCTGGCCGCTGCCCCGCTGGCTGCTGCAGGAGGATCGCGCATGGGCGCTGGTGCCCTTGCTGCATTTCGAACGGCTCGTCGGGGTTGTCGTGCTCGCCCGCCCTGCCATTACGCGAAAGCTGGATTGGGAAGATTTCGACCTGCTGAAGATAGCCGGTCAGCAGCTGGCCAGCTATCTTGCCGAACGGGACGGGCAGGCGGCGCTGATGCAGGCCGGTCAGTTCGACGAGTTCAACCGCCGCATCGCCTTTGTCATGCACGATATAAAGAACCTAGCCAGCCAGATCTCCCTTTTGGCGCGCAATGCCGAAGTGCATGTCGAAAATCCGGAATTCCGGGCAGACATGCTCGTCACCTTACGCAACAGCGCCGACAAGCTGAACGCCCTGCTGGCGAGGTTGGGCCGATATGGCAGCCAGGGTTCGGAAGAAAGCGCAACACTCGATCTCGCCGAATTGTCGCGCAGAATTGCCGGGCGGTTCAGCGATGCCGGCCACCGCGTGGCAGTCACGCGTGCGGATAATTGCCGGATTGTCGCAAATCCTGAAGGGCTGGAGCAGGCGCTGGTCCATCTGGTGCAGAATGCCCTGGACGCTGGCGGAAAAGACGTCCCCGTAATGCTGGACGTAACCACGGAAGGGCTGCACGGCTGCGTGCAGATCGTCGACTGCGGAAGCGGCATGAGCCCGCAATTCATCCGCAATGGCCTGTTCAGGCCATTCATTTCGAAAAAGCAGGGGGGGTTCGGGATCGGTGCGTTCGAGGCCCGCGAACTCGTGCGCGCCATGGGCGGACGGCTCGACGTCGAATCGCGTGAAGGCGTGGGCACGAATTTCTTCCTTCGCCTGCCGCTTGCCGCCGCGGCCGACATGCTGCGGAACGAAAGTGGTGCAAGGGATCATTTTGCAAAGCGGGAAACTGCGTAGTCATGCAATCCAAGAATAAGCGGGCACGGCGCAAACTGCTGGTGATCGAGGATGATCCGGGCCTGCAGGCGCAACTGAAATGGGCCTATGAGGACTTCGACGTCATCATCGCAGGCGATCGCGCTGCGGCGCTGACGGCGCTGCGGGCGGAGGAACCCGCCGTAGTCACGCTCGATCTCGGCCTGCCGCCGGACCCGGACGGCACCAGCGAAGGTTTTGCGGTGCTCGATGCGATCGTCGAACTCAAGCCCGACACGAAGATCATCGTGGCTTCGGGGCACGGCGCGCGGGAAAGCGCTCTTTCCGCAATCGAGCGGGGAGCCTATGATTTCTATGCCAAGCCGGTTGACATCGACGAACTCGGGCTGATCGTGCGCCGCGCTTTCGAACTGCATGCGATCGAAACCGAAAATGCGCGCCTTTCGGAGCGTGTCGGCAAGGATCAGACCGTGCTCGGCGGCCTCATCACCGCGGCACCGGAGATGCTGACCGTGGCGCGGACCATCGAACGGGTGGCGAATACGAATGTTTCCGTAATGCTTCTGGGGGCGAGCGGCACGGGCAAGGAACTGCTTGCCCGGGGCGTTCACGATGCCAGCCCCCGCGCGGATGGCGAATTCGTGGCAATCAATTGCGCGGCAATCCCGGAAAGCCTGCTGGAAAGCGAGTTGTTCGGGCACGAGAAGGGTGCGTTTACCGGGGCGGTCAAGACCACGCCGGGCAAGATCGAGCAGGCCGATGGCGGCACGTTGTTCCTGGACGAGGTGGGTGATATTCCGCTGCCGTTGCAGGTGAAACTGCTCAGGTTCCTGCAGGAACGCACCATAGAGCGGATCGGCGGGCGCAGGGCCCTGGCGGTGGATACCCGTATTGTCTGCGCCACGCATCAGGATCTGGAAGCCATGATTGCGGACGGGCGTTTCCGCGAGGATCTGTTCTATCGCCTGGCGGAAATCGTCATCCGCATTCCTGCGCTGAAGGAACGCGCGGGCGATCCGCCGCTGCTGGCCAAAGCTTTCCTGACGCGATTTGCCGTCGAAATGAATCCGCAGGTCAAGGGGTTCGCTCCTGATGCGCTGGCAGCGATCGAGGCATGGGAATGGCCCGGTAATGTGCGGGAACTGGAGAACCGGGTGAAGCGCGCCGTCATCATGGCAGACGGGCGGCTGATTACGGCGGTCGATCTGGATCTTGCCAGCGATGGTGCCGAGGACGATCAGCCATTGAACCTGAAAGCCGCTCGCGAACAGGTCGATCGTCTGGTCATCCGGCGCGCGCTCGCCCGCAGCGACGGCAACATTTCCGGGACGGCGCGGCTTCTGGGCATCAGCCGCCCGACGCTGTACGATCTGATGAAGCAATATGATCTGACGCCGTGACAAGAAGCGTATCTGCCGCAGCGCAGCCGGCATGCTGAATGCGCTGTTCTCGCGTATCGACTGGATGGTTCGGTTGCTGCTGCTTGCCGTTTTGTGCGCAAGTTTCCTGCCGGTGGAAGGCGGCGCTCGCACAGTCGCACAATCCATCTCGGATGGTGCCATCTTCCTGCTCTTCCTGCTGAACGGGATGCGGCTGTCGCGGGCCGATGTTCTTGCAGGCATGGGAAACTGGCGATTTCTGGGTGCGCTGGTCGGCTGGTGTTACGGCGCGATGGCGCTTGCCGGGCTGGCCCTTTTCCACTTAGGCGCGGGGCTGCTGCCGAACGTAGTTGCGCTCGGCTTTCTCTATCTCGGAACACTGTCGTCGACGGTGCAGTCGGCAACCGCCTACAGCTCGCTTGGCGGCGGCAATGTCGCTTCTTCAGTCGTGGCCGCAGCGCTGCTGAACATCATCGGCGTGTTTCTGACCGCACCGCTGTTCTCGGCTCTGGCGGGACAGCAGGGGGCCGATTTTGGTGGAGCGGCACTGGTGAAGATCCTGCTGATCCTCATCCTGCCATTCGTTCTCGGGCAGATACTCCAGTCGCGCACCGGCCGCTGGATGGAAAGGAATGGCGGAATCGTCAGCTGGATGGACCGGATCGCCATTGCGATCGCCGTCTATGTCGCATTTTCCGGGGCCGTGACACAGGGGTTGTGGACGCGGGTTGATCCATTCGCATGGGCCATCCTCCTTGCCGGCGTCGCCCTGTTCCTCGCCTTCGGTTTCTTCGGCGCATGGTGGCTGGGCGCGGGACTGCGCCTTGGCCGAAGCGACCGCATCGCCTTTCTGTTCGCGGGCGCGCACAAGAGCACCGCCATGGGCGCGCCGCTGGCCATGGTGCTCTTTCCGTCAGCGACAGCCGGATTGCTGATGGTGCCGCTGCTGGCCTATCACCTGCTGCAGCTGGTCATCAGCGCTCCGCTGGCAAATCGCCTGCGGAGCCGGTCGGGCTGATCCTGGCCTGCTCACCGTCCCCGTGGCGACGGTTGTGGCGGATCGACCACCATAGCGACAGCCCGATAAGAGTGGCGCCGATCAGCCCCGTAATGGTTTCCGGTATGTGCCAATGCGCCGACGCCAGCATGATGGCACCCAGCGCGATGATTGCCCAGAATGCACCATGCTCCAGAAACCGGTACTGCGTGAGCGTGCCCGCCTTGACGAGGTGGATCGTCATGCTGCGCACGAACATCGCACCGACGGACAGGCCGATCGCGATAATGATCATGTTGTTGGTGAGGGCGAACGCCCCGATCACCCCGTCGAAGGAGAAGCTTGCATCGAGGACTTCCAGATACAGGAAGCCGCCAAGACCCGAACGGGCGGCACCCTCTGCCATGTTCTTGCCCCCGTACTGATCCAGCAAGGTGCCGATCCCATCGACGATGATATAGGTCACCAGCCCCAGGATACCCGATACGATGAAGGTAAGCGCCTCGTCATCGGGAAGCATCAGCGAGATGCCGTAAAGCGCCAGGATCAGGATCGCGATCTCGGCCGCTTTCAGGTCGGAAGCCCTGGTCAGGAACCGTTCCACCTTGCCGATCCAGTGAACCTCTTTCTCGCCATCGAAGAAGAAGTTCAACCCCACCATGGTCAGGAACGCGCCGCCGAATCCTGCAATGCCGACATGGGCGCTGGATACGATCGCTTCATACGCCGCGGGATCGTTCAGCGACAGGTCGATGGCGGCCAGCGGCCCGAGTCCCGCCGCCACCGCCACGATCGCCAGCGGGAACACGATCCGCATCCCGAACACGGCGATCAGTATGCCCCATGTGAGGAAGCGCCTCTGCCATTTTTCGCTCATGTCGCGCAGCACGGTCGCATTCACCACCGCATTGTCGAAACTGAGGGAGATTTCCAGGATCGACAGGACGAAGACGATCCACAGGATCTCTGCGGTGCCCGCGAGCGATCCCGTGCTTTCAAACCCGTACCAGACCGCCAGGCACAGGCAGGCAAAGGTGAAGCCGAGCGAAAACTTGTAGTAACGCAGGAGCGTGTCCATCGGTGTCATGTCCCATCATTGGGTGAGGTACAGGGAGATTGCCGGTTCAGCGCGGCTGATAGGTCTGGTCCGCACCGGGGAAGCTGCGGGCGCGCACCTCACCTGCATATTCGCGAACACGCCTGTCGATCAGGGCGGCGATGTCGTCATATTTCTTCACGAAGCGCGGCACACGTTCGAACATGCCGAGCATGTCGTCCGTCACCAGCACCTGGCCGTCACAATGGGCGGATGCGCCGATCCCGATGACCGGGCAAGACAATGCTTCCGTCACCGCGATGGCGATGGGTTCGACCACGCCTTCCACCACCACGGCGAAGGCTCCGGCTTCGTCGAGCGCCCGCGCATCGTCGAGGATCTTGTCGGATTCGGCATCGCTGCGCCCGCGTGCGGCATATCCGCCGAGTACATTCACCGCCTGCGGTGTAAGACCGACATGGCCCATGACGGGTATTCCGCGCCGCGACAGGAAGGCGACGGTCTCCGCCATCACTTCGCCGCCCTCCAGCTTGACGGCGGCCGCACCGCTTTCCTTCAGCAGGCGCGCCGCGCTCTCGAATGCATGGCCGGGAGAGGTCTCGTAAGCGCCGAACGGCATATCGACGACGACCACGGAATGATAGCTGCCGCGCACCACGGCGGCCGCGTGGTTCGCCATCATCTCCATCGTAACCGGAACGGTGGAGGGAAGGCCGTAGATGACCTGCCCCAGTGAATCGCCGACCAGCAGAATGTCGCAATGTTCATCCAGCAATTGCGCCTGCCGGGCGGTATAGGCGGTGAGCATGACGATGGGTTCGTCCACCTTGCCGTCCTGCTTGCGCGCCCTGATCTTCGGCACGGTCAGCCGTTTCATCGGGCTGGGAGTCGGATTGGCTCGGCTGGTGCTCGTATCGAGCTGGAAGGTCGTGGACATGGCGGCGTTCCTAGCGGCAGGTGAGCGGTTTGGCAAAGCCGCGCACTCGACGTGGCGGTCAATCGTTGTAATAGGCGCTGAAGACATGCGCCCGACGCGCAGCACGCTGGGAGAATATGCCGATGGTCGCCACGAGTGGTTCAGATGATGCAGCAAGGCAGCCGGGCACGAAGGACGGCTGGTCCTCGCGGTCGGCCTTCATCCTTGCGGCGGTGGGGTCCGCGGTCGGCCTTGGCAATATGTGGCGTTTCCCTGCCGAGGCCGGCGCGAACGGGGGCGGGGCCTTCGTTCTGTTCTACATTTTCTGCGTCGTTCTGATCGGTTCGCCGGTCCTGCTGTCGGAAACGCTGATCGGCCGCCACGGACAGGCATCCGCCCCTGAAAGCGTCAGGCGGATGGCGATCGAATCGGGCAAGTCGCGCCATTGGGACGCGCTCGCCTCCATCGGCGTGCTGGGTGCCTTCATCGTTCTCAGCTTCTACTGTGTGGTCGGCGGATGGGTGCTCTATTATGTCGGCGCCTTCGCGCAGGATCTGGTCACGACCGGACTGTCGGGCGGTGCCTTCCAGGGCCGCCCTGCCGAGGAGGTGGAGGCCCTGCTGCCCGGCCTGTTCGGCAATGGCACGCTGATGGTCGCGCTGCAGGTGTTGTTCCTGCTCATCACCCTCTATTTCGTCGCGAGAGGTGTCTCGGGCGGGATCGAATTCGTCGCCACCTGGCTGATGCCGGCCTTCTTCATCCTGTTTCTTGCGATCACCATTTACGGTGCCTTCACCGGAGGCTTCGCCGAAGCGGTCACTTACCTGTTTTCCTTCGAACCTGAACGTCTGACCGGCCCAGTGATGCTGGCCGCGGTGGGGCAGGCGTTCTTTTCGCTGTCGCTGGGGGTCGCGGGGATGATCACCTACGGCTCCTATGTCGGCCGCGACGTCAATCTTGCCGGCACTTCGACGATCATCGCCGGAGCGGATACGGCGGTGGCGCTGATCGCCGGCCTTTGCATCTTCCCGATCGTCTTTGCCGCGGGGCTGGAACCGAATGCCGGGCCGGCCCTGATGTTCCAGTCGCTTCCGCGCGCATTCCAGGACATGCCGGTCGGTTCGCTGATAGGGCTCCTGTTTTTTATCATGGTGTTCTTCGCCGCTTTGACGAGTTCGGTTTCGCTCCTCGAAGCGCCGACGGCCTGGATGAAGGACAAGTTCGGCATTTCGCGCGTGGTGGCCACCGTCACGGTTTCGGCGGGTGCATTGCTGCTGGGCGCGTTGGCCGCCCTGTCGTTCAACACTCTGGAAGAATGGCACCCGCTGAACGGTATGTCGCTCTTTGCCGGCATGGGCATGTTCGACATTCTGGATACGGTCACCAGCAAGGTGCTGATGCCGATCGGCGCGATCCTCACCTCGATCTTCGTGGGGTGGATCGCTTCCCGCCGGTTGATCGATGCCGAAAACGGCCTGACCGGCGGGCTGCACCGGTTCTGGCTGTTCCTCGTTCGCTGGCTTTGCCCGGTTGCGCTGATGGCCATTCTGCTCGTCGGCATCTTTCCTTCCCTGACTGAATAGAGCGACGCTGCTTTTTGCGCTTCCCGTCGGCGTCGAACGCGATTAGTCGTTTCGCGCCGGCTGGTTGCGCGGGGATGTCTCGCGGCGGGCCTGGGGGGAAATGCATGCGGTGATCTTCAGTCGTGTGAAGCCGCTCGATGCCATTCTGGACGTCGCTGCGAAGAAATCTCTGGAACGCACGCTTGGTGCTTTCCAGCTCATGCTGTTCGGTATTGGCTGCGTCATCGGCACGGGTATTTTCGTGCTAACCGCTGCGGGCGCGCAAAAGGCGGGGCCAGGGCTGATGCTGGCCTTCGCCATAGCGGGGGCCATCTGCATCGTAGCCGCCCTCTGTTATGCCGAGATTGCCGCGATGATCCCGGTTTCGGGGTCCGCTTATACCTACACCTATGCGACCATGGGCGAATTGCTGGCCTGGACGGTCGGCTGGGCGCTGATCCTGGAATATGCGGTGGCGGCGAGCGCGGTTTCCGTGGGCTGGTCGGGCTATTTCGCCGGTACGATCCTGAACGAATTCCTTGGCATCCAACTACCGGCCTGGCTGTCTGCGGGTCCGCTGATATTGGGCGGCGCACCGGGAGGACTGATCAATCTGCCGGCGCTTGTGATCGCCTTGCTGGTCACCTGGCTGCTGATGGTCGGCACGCGGGAAAGCGCGATTTTCAATACCATCCTGGTTGCAATCAAGGTAACGGCCCTGACCGTATTCCTGTTCCTGACCCTGCCGGCGGTGGAACTGCAGCGGTTCAACCCTTTCCTGCCGGCCGGGATGTTTGGCGGGTTCGGCAGCGGTGTCGGCGCGGTCGGCGCAGCGGCGACGATCTTCTTCGCCTATGTCGGCTTCGACGCGGTTTCGACGGCGGCGGAGGAAACGAAAAATCCGCAGCGCAATGTGCCCATCGGCCTCGTCGGATCGCTGCTGTTCTGCACCGTGTTCTATATTCTCGTGGCGGCAGGGGCGATCGGCACGATCGGCGGGCAGCCGATCATGGGGCCGGGCGGCATTCCATTTCCCGCAGGGTCCGAAGAACTGGCCCGTCAATGCGCCCTGCCGCAATTTTCGCAGATGCTGGTCTGTTCGGACGAGGCGCTGGCCCATGTCCTGCGGCAGATCGGTTTTTCCGAAGTCGGCAATATGCTCGGCATCGCGGCCTTTGTCGCCCTGCCTTCCGTGATCCTGGTTCTACTGTTCGCGCAAACCCGCATCTTCTTCGTCATGAGCCGCGACGGGCTGTTGCCGGAGAAGCTGAGCAGGGTGCATCCCAGGTGGAAGACGCCGTATGTCGTCACCATGATCACCGGTGCGGTCGTTGCCGTGGGGGCGGCGTTTCTGCCTGTGGGGCAGCTTGCCGATATCTCCAACGGGGGTACTCTGTTCGCCTTCATGATGGTGGCGATCGCGGTGATGGTGCTGCGGCGGACCGCGCCCGAGGTGAAGCGCAGTTTCCGCACGCCCGCATTGTGGCTGGTGGGGCCGGCCACGATTGCGGGGTGCATCTTCCTGTTCCTCAACCTGCCGTTCCTGGCGATGCTGGTCCTGCCGGTCTGGGGCGCGATCGGGCTGGTGGTCTATTTCGGCTACAGCCGCAGCCACAGCCTGCTGGGCAAGGGCATCGTCGAGATACACGAACAGGATACGGCCGGGATCGAACCTGATATACCGGGTCTCGCGGATCGAGGACGGGATTGAAGACCGGCGTGAAAATGGCCGCTTCCATTCCGGGAGCGGCCATTTTGCTCGAGGTGTGCCGTTTAGCGCAGGCCCGTTCTAACGCAGGCCCGTTCTAACGCAGGCCCGTTCTAACGCAGGGAAGTCTTGGCGTGGTGTTCCGCGCCTTCTTCCCGCACATCCATGCCCAGCATCATCTTCCCGGTGGTCAGCGCGCCCAGCTTGGTGCTCCAGATTTCCGCTTCGCCCAGATCCATGCGCAGCATGAGCAGGTTGGGATCGTCCTTGCCGCCCTTGTACCAGGCCTCGACGAAATTGCTCCAGTGCTGCTCCAGCCTGTCGCGGCTGAGTTCCTGGGTCAGGGTGCCTTCAATGCGGGCGAAGATTTCGTGACCCTTGCCCGCGAAAGTCGCGACGGCACGGCCCATTTTGGCAAGGTCGCTGTCCTTGTGCGAGAAGAACCAGATGGAATGATCGGCATTCTTGTCCAGCTGGGCGGTCATCACCACGGCGGCGTCCGGTGCGTCATTGCGTTCCAGGAACACGAAGGGCGAATCCGCGATCGCATGCCAGAACTTGTTCTTCAGTTCCTCGGGGTCGCCTTGTCCATACTGCATTCGATTACTCCTTTTGTGTCCGTCCATGAACGGGCGGACGGGGCGGATGTTCCGAAGATCGGCGAAGCTCAGGAGCAGGCCTGCTGCGTCATTTCCGGGGGATTTGATCGCCAAACTGCAAAACTGTGGAAAGGCAGATTGCCTATTAAGCATGGCGGGAACATAATAGGAACAAACGAGTCGATTCCTTTATGAAAAATGCTGCCGAAACCCCATCGAACCATCATGCGCTTGCCCGGCTGTGCTCCAGCCTGCCGGGCAATTTCACGCAACTGTCGGCCTTGTCGCCGGATCATGACACAGATTCGGACCGGGCCGCCAGGCAATGGCGCCCGGGCTCTACCGGTGCCCTCCATAGCGAGATATTCGCCTGCGGGAACGAGGCGGCGGGTGCCGGCATGGCGCTGTCGCTGGCGCTGGATGCCATGCGCGCGGCTGCCCGTGATGGAAACGGGCCTGCCGCTGCCGCTCCTTCCGACGATCAGCGCGCGATATTGTGGGTGCAGGAACGCGCTGCGGCAAAGCGCGGCGGCTATCCCTATCGCCCGGGAATGCCGCCGGATCTGCAACGCCGGGTGATCCATGTTCTGGCCGAAAAGCCAAAGGATGCCCTGTTCGCGCTGGAGGAAGGGGTGCGGTGCCGCGACCTCGCCTTCGTCATCGGCGAGATCGTGGGCAACCCGCAAGTGCTGGACTTCACCGCTTCGCGCCGTCTCAGCCTTGCGGCGGAACATCATGGGGTTCCGCTGTGGCTGGTGCGGATCGATGCAAGGCGCGATCTCAGTTCCGCGCGGATGCGCTGGGATGCACGGTCCGCCCCTTCGCCGCGCCCTCGCTGGAACAGGGATGCTCCCGGCACACCGGGGTGGCATGCCAGTCTGTTCCGCTCCCGCATTCACCCCCCTGCAGAATGGATAATGCGCGATGACGGATATCGCCTCGACGTCGAGCCACCGGCACGGCAGCACACCGGAGCAGGGCAGGGCAGCGGGCAGGCGAATCCTGTCGATCTGGTGCGCGCGGCTGGCGATTGATCGCTGGCGTCATGGTCAGGGCTGCGCGGAAGGGGAAGGTGCGGATGCAGGCCCGCTGGTACTGATTACCGAAACCGCGCATGGCCCGCGTATCGATGCCGCCAATGGCGCAGGCCGTGCTGCCGGTGCGGTTCGCGGCATGATGCTGGCCGATGCCCGCACGCTCTGCCCGCATCTGAAAGTGGCGATCAGCGACCCTGCCGGCGATCTCGATTTTCTCGAGCGTCTGGCCATCTGGGCTCAGCGCTGGGGCCCGTGGAGCGCGCTCGATCCGCCGGACGGATTGCTGGTGGATATCAGCGCGGCCAGCCATCTGTTCGGCGGGGAACGGGCCTTGCTGGCCGATCTGCAGCAGCGTTTCGCCGCCCGCGGCCTTGCCGTACGCAGCGCCATTGCGCCGACCGCCGGTGCCGCCTGGGCGCTGGCGCATCACGGCCCGTGCGACGGGCGGGGCGGTGCCATTCTCGCCGCTCAGGACGATGCGCGGGCCCTGCTGGCCGACCTCCCCATGGCGGCCCTGCGGCTGGATGACGATGTGCTGACCGTTCTGCGCAGGCTGGGGCTGAAACGGCTCGGCGACATGGATGGGATCGGGCGCGATGCGATCATGCGCCGGTTCCGCAACCGCCGTTCGCCCGCCGCCAATCCGCTGATCCGCATGGACCAGTTGCTGGGCGGCGTGCCCGAACCGCTGCTGCCCGTGGTGCCGACCGACATGCCCATGGTGCAGCGCCGCCTCGTCGAACCGATCCGCCACCGCGACCTGCTGGACCAGGTGCTGCGCGACCTGTCGCAGGACATGGCCCGCACCCTTGAAGGCCGGGGCGAGGGGGCACGGCGCCTTGAACTCGGCCTGTGGCGGGTCGATGGGGAGGTGGTGGTCCGCCGCCTCGAAATGGCTGCCGCCACGCGTGAGGCCGATCATATCTGCCGCCTGTTCGCGGCACGGCTCGACGATGTGGATGCAGGCTTCGGCATCGAAACCGTGCGCCTACGCGCCAGCTGGACAGAAGGCCTCTCGCTGGAACAGGGAGATCTGGACAAGGCGGCGGAGGAACACGGCACATCGCTTGCGGCCTGCATCGACCGGCTGACCGTTCGCCTGGGAACGGATGCGGTGCGGCGCCCGGTGCCTCATGCCAGCCATATTCCCGAGAGGGCGCAGCGCTGGCAGCCGCCCCTTGCCCCCGAACCCCCGAGTCAGGGGCAGCTTGCTTTTCATGCCCGCCCGCTGAAAATGCTCGACCGGGCCGAAGCCATTGCCGTGCTCTATGCCACGCCCGACGGATTTCCCCGGCAGTTCCGCTGGCGCGGGCAGGTGCACGAGGTCTGCCGGGTAGAAGGACCGGAGCGGATCGCGCCGGAATGGTGGCGCGAAAGGTCAACGGTGCGCCTGCGCGATTACTACCGTATCGAGGACCGGCAGGGGCGCCGTTACTGGATCTATCGCCACGGCATTATCGGCGACGGGCGCGGGGGTGTGCCCGACTGGTATCTGCAGGGGCTATGTGCCTGACGGGCAGATTGCGACGTGATGTTTTCACGAAACAATTTGGAGAATCGCAGAATAGAACATATATGGAACACATGGCCCAGCTTTCCGTCATTGAACGTCTCGAAATCCTTGCCGATGCCGCGAAATACGATGCGTCCTGCGCTTCGTCGGGTACGGCGAAGAAGAACAGCATTGGCGGCAAGGGCATCGGTTCGACCGAAGGCATGGGCATCTGCCATGCCTATGCGCCGGATGGGCGATGCATTTCGCTGCTGAAAATCCTGCTGACCAATCACTGCATCTTCGATTGCCACTACTGCATCAACCGCAAGAGCTCGAACGTACGGCGGGCGAAGTTTACTCCGCAGGAAGTGGCGGATCTCACGATCAGCTTCTATCGCCGCAATTATATTGAGGGGCTGTTCCTTTCCTCGGGCATCGTCAAGAGTTCCGATCACACCATGGAACAGATGATAGAAACGGCCCGTATCCTGCGGGAAGAGTATGATTTTCGCGGCTACATCCACCTCAAGACCATCCCCGAAGCGGATCCGCAACTGACCTATCGCGCGGGGCTTTATGCCGACCGCGTATCCATCAATGTGGAACTGCCGACCGATGCCGGGCTGACCCGCCTCGCGCCCGACAAGAACTCCCGTCAGATCGAAGGCGCGATGGGCGGGGTAAAGGACAGCATCGCCGAGGCGAAGGACGCGCGGAAGCGTTTCCGCCATGCGCCACGCTTTGCCCCGGCCGGGCAATCCACCCAGATGATCGTGGGGGCGGACGCCGCCAGCGACGCCGATATCGTTGGCAAGGCAAGCCGGCTTTACGACAGTTTCGGTCTGCGCCGGGTGTATTATTCCGCCTTCAGCCCCATTCCCGATGCCAGTGCGGTCCTGCCATTGAAGCGTCCGCCGCTGATCCGCGAACACCGGCTCTATCAATCCGACTGGCTGATGCGTTTCTATGGTTACAATCCCGGTGAAGTCATGCAGGCGACGGGCGATGACGGCAATCTGCCGCTCGATATCGATCCGAAGCTCGCCTGGGCGCTGAAATTCCGGGAAAGCTTCCCGCTCGACGTCAATCGCGCACCCCGTGAAATGCTGCTGCGCGTACCCGGGCTGGGCGTGCGCGCGGTAAACCAGATCATTGCCGCCCGCCGTCACCGGACCTTGCGTTTGGACGATGTTGGCAAGCTGACAGTTTCTGTCACCAAGGTCCGGCCCTTCATCATCGCGGCGGACTGGCGGCCCACCACATTGACGGATCGCGCCGATCTTCGCAGCCTGCTCGCACCGAAGCAGGAGCAGCTGGAGCTGTTCGCGGCATGATACCGGCGCAGCGCATCAGGGCGGATACACGCTATGTCATACAATTGCCGGAACCTGACGATTTCGGCTTCTGGCGCGAACGTGCCCGCGCGCTGGTGCAATGCGACGTGCCGCCCGACCGCATTGCCTGGGTCGAACCCGGCGGATCGGGCGACCTGTTCGGTCGTAGCGATTTGCGCGTTCCGTCCCCTCCGGCAGATGCGCCGCAGATCCGCGTCAGCCGCCGCTTCCTGCAACTGGCGAAGAATGCGGCCTTGCATTCAGACCCCGAACGGTTTGCGCTGCTCTATCGGCTGCTGTGGCGTCACCAGACCAATGGCCGGGTCATGGAGGACAAGGCCGATAATGACGTCCGGCGATTGGAAGATCTCGACCGCAGCGTGCGCCGCGACAGCCACAAGATGCATGCCTTCGTCCGCTTCCGCGTGGTGGAGGATGAAGGCGTCGAAGGATCGGGCGATGAACATTACGTCGCCTGGTTCGAACCCGATCATCATATAGTTCGGGCCAATGCCGGCTTTTTCGTCAGGCGCTTCGCCAATATGAAATGGTCGATTCTGACGCCGCGCCTCAGTCTGCATTGGGATGGCGAAATCATGCGCGAAGGGCCGGCGGCAGAACGGGGCGATGCGCCAGCGGGCGACCCTGCCGAGGATCTGTGGCGCAAATATTATGCCTCCATCTTCAACCCGGCGCGTTTGAAGGTCGGGGCGATGCTGAAGGAAATGCCCCGTAAATATTGGAAGAACATGCCCGAAGCCGCCCTGATACCGGAACTGGTGGCAGGGGCACAGCAACGGGAAAGCACGATGGTGGATGCAGGAACGCTGGAATTCGAGGAACGGCCCGAGACGCTGGCCGCGATAGACAAGGCGATACATGCCTGCCGGAAATGTCCGATCGGCGAACTCGACAATCATGCCGTCATGGGGGAAGGGCCGCTCGGTGCTGCCCTGATGATCGTCGGCGAACAGCCGGGCGATCAGGAAGACCAGAGCGGGCGCCCCTTCGTCGGGCCAGCCGGGCAATTGCTCGACGTGCATCTCGAACGTGCGGGGCTGGACCGCGACAAGGCCTATGTTACCAACACCGTCAAACATTTCAAATATGTTCAGCGCGGCAAGCGTCGGTTGCATCAGTCGCCCAATGCCAAGGAAATCGACACCTGCCGCTGGTGGGTGGAAAGCGAACGCGCCATCGTGCAGCCGAAGCTGGTGCTTGCCATGGGGGCCAGTGCTGCGCGCGGCATGCTGGGCAAGACCGTCAGCATCACCAAGGCACGCGGAACGCCGCAGATGCTGGAAGATGGCAGCGAACTCTGGATCACGGCGCATCCTTCCTATCTCCTGCGCCTCGATGGAGAAGCGCGGGAGAAGCAGGAACGCCTGTTCGATGCCGATCTGGCGGCAGTGGCGCAGCGGCTCGCCGAAATGGCTGACAGCTGATCCTGTGAAGCAGCCATGCCCGACGCTCCGCTCACACCTGCAAAGCGCCGGATCGATTGCGATCCTTGCCGCGTGGATTCACCCGCCCGTGCGCCATTCGTCGAATTGGGGCTGCTGAGCTGTTTCAGTTTCCTGCGCGGGGCATCGGATGCTGTCGATCTCGTCCTGACCGCCCGGTCGCTCGGGTATGATGCGATCGGGATTGCAGATGCGAACTCCATGGCAGGCGTGGTTCGCATTCACACAGAGGCAAAAACCCTTAAGCTGAAGCCGCTTATCGGCAGCAGGATAGAAACTGTCGAAGGTTTAGCGTTCTTGGCCTATCCCAGTGACCGGGCGGCCTATGGCAGACTGTGCACCCTGATTTCAGCAGGCCGGATGCAAACTCTGGATGGGAATTGGCAGGCGAAGGGCGAATGCGCCATTTCTCTCGCCATGCTGGCGGAGCATTCCCAAGGCGTGCAGCTCATCGCCCTGCCGCCGCCAGATCTGGAACAGCATTTCACAATACCGGCATGGGCGGGCAATGTCGTGGCGCTGAATGGCAAGGTGATGGAGCATGCTGTCAGCGGCCGCTTCGTCGATCTCCTGCCGCATCTGGCCGCCGGCCTGCCGAATTTGCGCCACCTTGCCGCCAGCTTCCTCTACCGCGTGGACGATATTGCGCGCATCGACCGCCTCGATGCGCTGGCGCGGGCGAACGGCCTGGGACTGCTGGCCACGAACGATGTACATTACCACGCCCCCGACCGCCGGCCGCTGCAGGATGTGATGACGGCGATCCGCCACAAGACCACCGTCGCCCGGGCCGGTCACCTGCTGCACGCCAATGCCGAACGGCACCTGAAAAGTCCGCAGGACATGGCTGCGATGTTCGCCCGCTGGCCTCATGCAATCACGGCATCGCGGGTGATTGCCGATGCCTGCACCTTCAGCCTCGATGAATTGCGCTACGAATATCCGGAGGCGGTCTATCCCGACGACATGACGCCCCAGCAATATCTGGTCGATCAGTCCTGGGAGGGGGCAAAATGGCGTTATCCCAATGGTTTGCCGGACAATGTTCGGCAGACGATCGAAAGGGAACTCGCCCTGATCGGGAAGCTCGACCTCGCTTGCTATTTCCTCACCATCAAGGACATCGTCGATTTCGCCCGCGGCGTCGATCCGCCGATCCTGTGTCAGGGGCGGGGTAGCGCCGCGAATTCGGCGGTATGCTATTGCCTCGGCATCACCTCGGTCGATCCGGCGAAGCACGCCCTGCTGTTCGATCGCTTCATATCGGAGGAGCGCAAGGAACCGCCCGATATCGATGTCGATTTCGAACATGAGCGCCGCGAGGAGGTGATCCAGCATATCTATGCGAAATACGGCCGGCACCGGGCGGGGCTGTGCGCCACCGTCATCCATTACCGTCCGCGCATGGCCATTCGCGAAGTGGGCAAGGCCATGGGTCTTTCCGATGACGTCACGGCGGCACTGGCACGGACCGTGTGGGGTGGCCACGGGCGAGAGATCGGTGAAAAACACGTGGAGGAAACCGGACTCGACATCACGGACCCGCACTTAAGACGTGTTCTCGCGCTGACCGAGCAAATGATTGGAATGCCGCGTCATTTATCCCAGCATGTCGGCGGTTTCATCCTGACGGAAAGCCGCCTTACCGAAACGGTGCCGATCGGCAATGGCGCGATGCCTGATCGCAGTTTCATCGAATGGGACAAGGACGATATCGAGGCACTGGGCATCCTGAAGGTCGATGTGCTGGCGCTGGGTATGCTGACCTGTATCCGCAAATGCCTCGATCTGCTGGAGGATCATCACGACCGGCACCTGGAACTCGCCACTGTCCCGAGGGAAGATCCGGAAGTCTATGCCATGCTGCGCAAGGGCGATTCCCTCGGTGTGTTCCAGGTGGAAAGCCGGGCGCAGATGAACATGCTGCCGCGCCTGCGTCCGCGTGAATTCTACGATCTCGTGGTGCAGGTGGCCATCGTGCGGCCCGGTCCGATCCAGGGGGACATGGTCCACCCTTATCTGAAACGCCGCCGGGGGGAGGAAAACGTCGTCATTCCGGCGCCTGGCCCCGAACACGGCCCCCCGGATGAACTGTCCTCGATCCTGGAGCGTACCCTCGGCGTGCCCATCTTCCAGGAACAGGCGATGAAGATCGCGCTGGATGCGGCGAAATTCAGCAGTCTTGAAGCCAACCGGCTGCGCAAGGCGATGGCCACTTTCCGCAGCCGCGGCATGGTCGATGAATTGCAGGACATGATGGTGGAGCGCATGGTGCAGCGCGGCTACGACCGCGAATTCGCACAGCGCTGCTTCAACCAGATCCGCGGTTTCGGCGAATATGGCTTTCCGGAAAGCCATGCCGCCAGTTTCGCCCATCTCGTCTATGTCTCCAGCTGGCTGAAATGCCATTTCCCCGCCGCCTTCTGCTGCGCCTTGTTGAATTCGCAGCCCATGGGGTTCTACGCCCCGGCGCAGATCGTGCGCGATGCGGTGGAGCATGACGTCGCGGTCCTGCCGGTGGATGTGAATCGATCCGAATGGGATTGTACCCTGGAACGCCGCAGCGCCACGTCGCGTTCTGGTGGTCAGGAAAAGGGGAAACGGGATGTCGCCGTGCGATTGGGGCTGAGGCAGATCGATGGATTGCCTGAAAACGTGGCCGCGCAGCTGGTGGCGGTCCGCGCGGAAACCGGTGACTATCGTGACGTTGCCGCCCTGCGCGACCGGGCAAGGATCAGCCCTGCCCATATCGAGCGCCTGGCATCTGCCGATTGCTTCGGTTCGTTGGGCCTGCCGCGGCGTCAGGCGCTGTGGGATGCGCGTAGCCTGCATGGCGGAGTCGATCTGCCCTTGTTCAAATTCGCGGAATCACGGGACGAGGGGGCGGAGGCATCGCGCACCGCGCTGCCCCATATGCCCCTGTCCGAAGAAGTCGTGGCCGATTACCAGACCCAGCGCCTCAGTTTGAAGGCGCATCCCATGGCGTTCCTGCGGGCCGGACTGGCCGAGCGCGGCTTCGTGCGCGCGTGCGATTTGCGGGACCGGAAATTCCGCTCCATGGTGCAGGTGGCGGGCGTCGTGCTGATCCGCCAGCGCCCCGGTTCGGCCAAGGGCGTCTGCTTCATTACGCTGGAGGACGAAACGGGAGTCATTAACCTCGTGGTCTGGCCCGATCTGAAGGAAAAACAGCGCAAGGTCGTCATGGGGTCGCGGCTGATGGAAGTGCGCGGACGGGTCGAATATGACGACGAGGTCATTCACGTCATTGCCCAGCACATGACCGATGCGACAGGACGCCTGCACGAATTGTCAGACGATCTGCTGAACGCACCCGTTGCAAGGGCCGACCATTGCAACAGCCCGTTACCGGCAAAGCTCAACCCGCGAGACGATCTGCGCTCCGGCAGCGACGATCCTTATCCGGCGCCCGACCCGGAACCTTTCCAGCTACCGGCGAACAATCGCGAATGCGGTTTCCACGGCGGACATCCTCGCGATGCCCGCATCATTCCCAAGTCCCGTGACTTTCATTGATGCGCTATCGCTCCTTCTCACGGCGGGTCGGACAATTCGCAGCGGACCGCCGGATCGTGGCCCTGCTGATCGCCCTTGCCATAGTGCTCGCAGGCATGGCGTGGCTGCGCGACAATCCGCAGCATAACCCCGCCGCACCACTCGACCTTCGTGATCCAGATGGCTGGGCGACTGCTGCAAAATGGCAGGAATTGCGAAAGGATACACGAATCTGCCGGAAGGTTCTGGAGAGAAGCGGAGTAAAATTCGAATTGCTCGGTTCCGAAGGGGAGGGGGCTTGCTCACGGCCGGACCGGAGTACCCTTGCGGAATCTCCGCTGTCGCCTTCAGCCCCCGTCGCAACCTGCGCGGTCAATGCGGCCATGGCATCGTGGCTGCAGCGAACGGTCGAGCCGGCGGCACGGGACCTTCTAAGCTCGCCGCTTGCCTCAGTGAGCCATCTGGGAACCTATAGCTGCCGAAGGCTGTACGGCCGCAGCAACGGACGGTGGAGCCAGCACGCCACCGGAAACGCCATCGACATCGCAGCCTTTACTCTCGAAGATGGAACCGAGATCAGCATCGTTTCGGATTGGGCGGAAGAGGGATCGGCAAATCGCAAGGCGCGCTTCCTGCGCCATATCCGCAGCGGTGCCTGCCAGGTCTTCACCACGGTGCTCTCGCCCGATTACAACGCGGCCCATCGCGACCATTTCCACCTCGACCAGTCGCCGCGCAACCGGTATTTCTGCCGCTAGGGTTCGAGGGAATAGCCGGCAGAGCGCACGGTCCGTACCGGATCGGGAGCACCCTCGACCTCGATCGCCTTACGCAGCCGTCGGATATGCACGTCTACCGTTCGCAGCTCTATGTCGCTGCCCGTGCCCCATACGCCGTCCAGCAACTGGCCGCGACTGAATACCCTGCCGGGGCTTTCCATCAGGAATTTCAGCAAGCGATATTCGGTGGGGCCGAGCTGAATCATCTTGCCTTTCCGCTCCACCCTGTGCGCCACCGGGTCCAGCCTGATGTCACCCACGGTGATGGCTTCACCCGCCAGAACGGGCCTGATCCGGCGCATGACGGCAGCGACCCGCGCCAGCAATTCGCGAGGCGAGAACGGCTTCGTCAGGTAGTCGTCGGCGCCAGTGTCCAGCCCGCGGATCCGGTCGTCCTCCGCCTCGCGCGCGGTCAGCATGATGATCGGAACATGGGCCGTCGCTGCATCGCGGCGGAGGCGCCGGCAAACCTCTATGCCGCTGGTCCCCTCGATCATCCAGTCCAGGATGACGAGATCGGGCACGTCTTCCACCGCCAGGATGAGCGCCTCGTCCCCGTCTCCGGTCGAGCGAACAGCGTAGCCTTCGGTGCGAAAGCGGAATTCCAGCAGTTCGCAGAGCGAAGGATCGTCCTCGACCAGGAGCAGCTTGGCAATCGGCAAGTGTCGGTCCCTCATGTCTGGCGCAGACGACGCCACCGCCATAAGGCCCGATTGCGACAGCTATGTGTCAGAACGCGCCTCAGCTATCCTCGTCCGGGGGATATTCGCCGGTGGCTGCGAAATGCACCATTTCTGCAACATTGGTGGCATGATCGCCGATGCGCTCGATATTCTTGGCCACGAAGAGCAATTGCGCCGCGCTGCTGATGGTGGCCGGGTTTTCCACCATGTGACTGACCAGATTGCGGAAGATGGAATTGTAGAAGGCATCGACCTTGGCGTCGGCCCTGATGACCTCCAGCGCCAGTTCGGGATCGCGCGAGGCATAGGCGGTCAATACGTCATGCACCATTTCGGCGGCGAGATCGCCCATTGCCGGAAGCAGCGTCAGCGGTTCAAACCTTTTGCGGCCTTCGATCTCTCCGACACGGCGAGCGATATTCTTCGCGTAATCGCCGATGCGTTCGACGACGCCAGCAATCTTGAGAGCGGCAATCACTTCGCGCAGATCGTCCGCCATTGGCGCACGCAAGGCGATGATCCGCACCGCCAGCTTGTCCACGTCGGTCTCGATCGCGTCGATCTTGCGGTCGCGCTTGATGACCTTCTCGGCAAGGCCCTCATTGCCCTGAACCATGGCGTCCAGCGATTCCTGGATCGAAACCTCGGCCAGACCGCCCATCTCGGCGATCAGGCCGCGCAGACGGGTGATATCGTCATCGAAAGCCTTGACTGTATGTTCGGACATTAGCCGTACCGTCCTGTAATATAATCCTGGGTCCGCTTTTCCAGCGGGTTGGTGAAGATGTCGGACGTGCGCCCGTATTCCACCATCTTGCCGAGGTGAAAAAATGCCGTGCGCTGGGAAACGCGCGCGGCCTGCTGCATGGAATGGGTAACGATCACGATCGCATAGCGGCCGTTCAGATCGCCGATCAGTTCCTCGATCTTGGCCGTGGCGATAGGGTCGAGCGCGGAGCAGGGTTCGTCCATGAGGATCACTTCGGGATCGACTGCGATCGCGCGGGCGATGCAGAGCCGCTGTTGCTGGCCGCCGGACAAGGCGGTGCCACTGTCGTTCAGGCGATCCTTCACCTCGTTCCAGAGGCCCGCCCGCTTCAGGGATTTCTCGACGATGGCGTCCAGCTCGTCCTTGCCGTCCGCCGTGCCGTGGATCTTGGGGCCATAGGCGATGTTGTCGTAGATCGATTTCGGGAACGGATTGGGTTTCTGGAACACCATGCCGACTCGGGCGCGCAATTGCACCACATCCATTCGCGAGCGGTAGATGTCCTCGCCATCGAGTTCGATCTTGCCTTCCACCCGGGCCGAGGGGATCGTGTCGTTCATGCGGTTCAGCGTGCGGAGGAAGGTGGATTTGCCGCAGCCGGACGGGCCGATGAAGGCCGTCACATATTCGGTCGGGATATCGATCGAAACGTCGTCGAGGGCTTTCTTGTCGCCATAGAAGACGCTGACGTTCCGCGCACTCATCTTCGCCTCGGTCGTCTGCAGATTTTGATGGATTACGGTCACCAGCTTTTCTCGAATCGATTGCGCAGATAAATGGCCAGGCCGTTCATCAGCAGGAGGAACAGCAGTAGCACGATAATCGCCGCGCTCGTCCGTTCGACGAAGCTACGGTCGATTTCGTCGGACCACAAAAAGATCTGCACCGGCAGCACCGTCGCGGGCGAAGTGAAACCATCGGGCGGGGTCGCGACGAAGGCCCGCATCCCGATCATCAGCAGCGGTGCGGTTTCGCCCAATGCGCGGGCCATGCCGATGATGGTTCCGGTAAGGATGCCAGGCAGGGCGAGAGGCAGGACATGGTGGAACACCACCTGCACCGGACTGGCCCCGATCGCCAGCGCACCGTCGCGAATGGACGGCGGCACGGCCTTGATCGCGTTTCGGCCCGAGATGACGATGACGGGCATCGTCATCAGCGCAAGGGTCATGCCCCCGATGAGCGGCGCGGAACGCAGGTTGGGAAATATCCACAGGAAAACGGCGAGGCCCAGCAGGCCGAAGATGATCGACGGAACGGCGGCAAGATTGTTGATCGATACCTCGATGATATCGGTCCAGCGGTTACGCGGGGCATATTCCTCGAGATAGAGCGCGGCAAGCACACCGATGGGAAAGGCGAGTGCCAGCGTGACGATCATCGTCAGGATAGATCCCTTGAGCGCGCCCCAGATGCCGACCGTCTGGGGGTTGGTCGCATCGGCGCGTGAGAGAAAGCCGAGGTCCAGACGATTGTCGAGAAGACCCCGATCCTCGAGCCGGTCTGCAAGCGCGCGTGCTCCAGGCGAACCTTCGCCGGAAAGGCCGCTGGCCAGTTCGGCGCTCGCCGGGAGCCAGATCGCCTCGCTCGTCTGCAGGATGGCCGGGTTGTCGACGATCTCCTGACCCACGACGCGCCAGGCTTCCGGGCTCAGCGCCTCGTTCGCGGCGTCCCCCAGCGCCTGTTCCGCGCTGAACGCAACGAGTTCGGGCAGACCCTGTATCTCGAGCGACTGAATCGCATCAGGCTGCGCCATGGCCACGGGGTCGGCGCTGATACCGGCCTGCGTGAAGTCGATCGGCACGCGCAGTTCAGCACGCTGGAATCCGCCGATGCCGTTGATCGTCATGGTGACCAGAAGGAAGGCCAGGACGAGAATGGAAAAGACCACGGCGACAAGCCCGGCACGTCGGAACCATTTTTCCGTCGCGTAACGCTTCTTCAGCCGCGCTTCGAAGGCGGAGGAACGGGTGGGGTTGGTGGTCCTGCTCATGATCTCACTCATAGGCTTCGCGAAAGCGTTTCACGACGCGCAGCGCAAAGAAATTGAGCGCCAGCGTCACGAGGAACAGCACGAAGCCCAGGGCAAAGGCGCTCAAGGTCGCGGGATGGTCGAAGCTGCCTTCACCGGTCAGCATGGCGACGATCTGGAAGGTGACCGTCGTCATCGCCTCCAGCGGATTGGCGGTGAGGTTCGCCGCCGCGCCCGCCGCCATTACCACGATCATCGTTTCACCGATCGCGCGGCTGATCGCCAGCATCACACCGGCGACGATGCCAGGGAGGGCGGCGGGCACCAGGACCTTGCGGATCGTTTCGGAAGTGGTCGCACCCATCGCCAGACTGCCATCGCGCATTGCGCTGGGCACGGCGGCAATCGAATCATCCGCCATGGAAGACACGAAGGGGATGATCATCACGCCCATCACCAGCCCGGCGGCAAGCGCGCTCTCGCTCGACGCGTTGCTGATACCGGCCGAAAGGGCGACGTCGCGGATGGCAGGGGCAACGGTGAGCGCCGCGAAATATCCATACACCACCGTCGGCACGCCAGCGAGAATTTCCAGCATGGGTTTCAACCATCGGCGCCAGCTCGGGCGCGCATATTGCGTCAGGTAGATCGCGCTCATCAGGCCGAGCGGGATTGCGACGATCATAGCGATGATCGCGCCGATATAGATGGTGCCCCAGAACAGCGGAATCGCGCCGTAGCGCGACGGATCCGGCGAATCGGGGCTGCTCATGGGGTCAGGCCCCCATTGCGTTCCGAACAGGAAATCGATCGGGTTGACCATGCCGAAAAACCGCACGGTCTCGAACACCAGACTGACGATGATGCCCAGCGTGGTCAGAATGGCGACCAGCGATGCCAGCAACAGCACGGCCATCACGATCTTCTCCACCCGGTTCCGGGCGGCGAAATCGGGCTTGAGGCGGAGAAAGGCAAATGCGCCGGCCAGGAAGGCGATCACGAGCGTGACGACAAGGCCGATGGTGCCATAATAGGATATCGCATCCCGGTACGGTCCGATGAAGGCGCGAGCCTCGGGGTTGAATACACCCTGCGCGGCTCCGGTTGCCACGGCGCGCGCATCGCTGAGGATCGCCTGCCGCTTGAAGCCGAAAGCCGGCAATTCGCTGGCGGCAGGTGTCGCCAGAACCGATTGTGTCACCAGCTGCGGCGACAGGATGCCCCAGACCGTGATGAACAGGGTCACGGGGATCACGATCCAGAGCGCGACATACCAGGCATGATAGGTCGGGCGGGATGCAATCCTGCCGTTGGCGCTGCTGCGCTGGAAGCTCCAGGCCCGGGCACGCGCGGCCAGCCATCCGGCAAGGCCGAGAGCAAGGGCAAGCAGGAGGAGAATGATCGGGGACATGGATTAGCGCATGATGCCTGGATGAGAAGCGATTCCGGTCGGTGCGTCGACCATGGCCGGGGCGTTGCTGGGTATTGATGACAGTATCATGACAGTTTGGCGATATCCCGCACCGCCGCCTGCGACGGAGCCTTGCATGGTATCCGCACCGTCACCGTCGTTCCTTCACCTTGCACGCTGTCGATGTCGAGCCTACCGCGGTGGCGTTCGACGATATGCTTGACGATCGCAAGGCCGAGGCCGGTGCCGCCCGATGCCCGGCTGCGGCCGGGATCCGTGCGATAGAAGCGGCGCGTCAGATGGGGCAGATGCTCCGCTGCGATCCCTTCGCCGCGATCCTCGACGGTCAGCGTCGCTTCACCCTTGTCGGACATGTCCACTGCCACGCTGACCATCTTGTCGTCGTCGCCATACTTTAGCGCATTATCGACAAGATTGCGCACGAGTTGTTCCAGCTGCTGGCTGTCGCCGGCGATGAGGACCGGCGAATTGCAGTGCATTTCCAGACGATGCGCCCGTTCGCTGCCGGCAGCATCACGGGCGGCACGTTCCACCAGGCTGGCGAAGCCGATCTCCTCCTCGGGCTGATCGTGTTTCTCGGCTTCGACGCGAGAAAGCGACATCAGATCCTCCACCAGATGCTGCAGACGCCGGGCTTCGCGCGCGATGGTGCCGAGGAACTTGTCAGACGTTTCTTCATCGAGAGAGCCGGGGGTGTCCAGCAAGGTTTCGACATAGCCGATGATCGAGGCCAGCGGCGTACGCAATTCATGGCTGGCGTTCGCGACGAAATCCGTGTGGGCGCGGCTGATATCGGCTTCGGATGTGCGGTTCACCAGTTCGATGACTGCGAAACCGTCGCCGATGGGCTGCCGGTTCATGCTCCAGATATCCCGCCGCCGTTCCAGACCGCGGATGATCGCACTGCCCGCAGCGTCGCGCGCCAGCAGGGCGATCGCTTCGGGATGCCTGAATGCGACCCGGGCATCCTGATCGACCAGATGACTGCCCAGCAGCCTGCGCGCCGACAGATTGGCCGTCGTCACCCGGCTGCCCTGCGTCAGCAGCATCGGTGTAGCCGAATGTTCGATCAGATCGCCGACACTCGCACGAGTAAACGCGCCGTCGCCGCCGCTGCGGTCGGGTTGCGGCGGCCGGGGTGCGCTGAGCCAGAGGGTACCCAGCCATATGGCGAGGATGATAAGCGCGATATGGAAACCGACTCCCGCCAGCACCATGCCGATCGCACTTACCAGGGCAAGCGCCAGACCGGGCCGGGACAAGGTAGGGCGCTGCTCCATGCTGGATAGCAGCCTTAGCCATCAAATCTGTGATGTGCCAGTGGAGCGCCGCGCCATGTGAATAAGTCGATCAGGAGCGCACGCGCCATGAAGATGGCGGCCTATCCGATGGATCGCGAAATGAGGAGATATGCGCCACCGGTGGTGACCCCTACGGGAATCGAACCCGTGTTTCAGCCGTGAAAGGGCCGCGTCCTAACCGCTAGACGAAGGGGCCATGCCAGTGTTTGAACCGGTGGCGTGGCGGCGCAATTAGGTCGGTGTGGCTTTGCGGTCAAGCCCGTGCGAGCAGGAAAAGGCAATTGACGGGAAAAAAGATTGCGCCTCCGCCGCTGACCCTGCCGGTTCTGCTGCGTCAGTCTGCCCAGGCGGCATCCTCCAGATGCAGTTCCGCCTGGGTGCGTTTCCCCCAATCGTCGATCTTCGCACGGCCAGCCAGCCACAATCTGCGGCCGCGAGAGGCATGGAGCAGGGCCTGCCCCATGTCGGTTTCAGCGGCACGGAAGGCGATCGCCTTGAACGAGGCCCCGTCATTGCCGCTTGCGACCAGGCGCACGTGATCGTTCCCCACCATGTCGGCCTTGACGAGATGGACCGGGCCGACCGCGATGCGGGGGCCGGGCCAGCCCACGCCGTAGGGTCCGGCGCTTTCCAGCGTTTCGACGAGTTGCGGCGTCAGTCCGGAAGGGGCGATGGACAGGTCCAGCTTCAGGATCGCCGCGGCGCTGGCGCGGGCGACCGCTGGAGACAATCTTTCGTCCAGCCAATCGGCCAGAGCATCGATTCCATCGCTCGCCACCGTCAGTCCCGCCGCCATGGCGTGGCCGCCGCCTGCGATCAGCAGCCCGTGTTCGCGTGCGGCGATGATGGCCGCGCCAAGATCCACACCGGGAATCGAACGGCCGGACCCCTTGCCTTCGCCCGATGCCGGATCGCTGGCGATGACGACCACCGGCTTGCCCGTCTTTTCCTTGAGCCGTCCGGCAACGATCCCGATGACACCGGGGTGCCATCCAGCTCCGCTCACCACGATCACGGAGCGGTTGTGCTGCTTCTCCGCCGAAACCTCCGCAGCCTGCTGCACTTCCGCCTCGATCATGCGACGATCCTCGTTCAGGGCGGAAAGCTGGGCTGCGATAGCGCGGGCCTCGTCGGGATCACCGGTCACCAGCAGCCGCACGCCAAGCGTCGATTCGCCGACCCGCCCGCCGGCGTTGATGCGCGGCCCGAGCGCGAAGCCGAGATCGCTGCATGCCGGTGCGCGCTTCAGGCGGCTGGCATCGATCAGCGCGGCCATGCCGATGTTCTCGCGGTGCGCCATGACTTTCAGCCCTTGCGCCACGAGCGCGCGGTTCAGCCCGTGGAGCGCAGCCACGTCGGCTACGGTGCCAAGTGCCACCAGGTCGAGCAGCGCCATCAGATTGGGTTCTGCCTTGCCGGCGAAGAAACCGCGCTGCCGCAAGGTGCGGCAGACCGCGACAGCCAGCAGGAATGCGACACCTACTGCGGCAAGGTGGCCGTGGCTGGCTCCGATCTCGCTTTCGTCCAGCCGGTTGGGGTTCACCATCGCCACCGCGCGCGGCAGTTCGGCGGAACATTTATGATGATCGACCACGATCACGTCGACGCCGGCATCATGCGCCATCTGCAGCGCAGAATGAGCCATGGCCCCGCAATCCACCGTGACGATCAGGCTCGACCCCTGTTCCGCCAGCCTGACGAGCGCCGCGCCGCTGGGGCCGTACCCTTCCAGCAGACGGTCGGGAATGTAATAGCCCGCATCATGGCCGAGCATCCTGAACAAGCGGATAAGCAATGCCGAACTGGTGGCCCCGTCCACGTCGTAATCGCCGTAGATCGTAACGGTTTCCCTCGTCAGCACAGCCTGCGCGATCCGATCCGCCGCGCATTGCATGTCCTGAAACTGCGAGGGATCGGGCAGGAAATTACGCAAGGTCGGATTGCGATGCGTCTCTATGTCCTCGCGCGCCACACCGCGAGAGGAGAGCAGCTGCGTGACGATATCGCCACCTGCCCCGTCGCCGCCCGACAGGGCCATGTTCCCGCCCCGCCACTGCCATGCGCGGCCGGAGAGGGAACTGTCGACGCCGAAGACGGAAGAATAAGCGCTGGAAGCCATGGCGCGTCCCTACAGGAACAGTTCGCTAACCGAAAGCGTGCCATTGACTCAGGGCCGAGATGATCGAAGGTGGAAGCATGGATCGTGCATCCGACCCGCTTGGCGAACCTCACGTGCTGATCGCCTGGCACAGCCGCACCGGCGCGAGCGACGCGATGGCGCGTGCCGCGATGGAAGGTGCCGGTCAGGCGGAGGGGCGGGAGCGGGCGCGAATGCTTCCGGCCTCCCGGGTCGAGCCTGCCGATATTCTGGCGGCAGCGGCCTATATCTTCGTCTGTCCTGAAAATCTGGCCACCATGAGCGGCATGATGAAGGAGATGTTCGATCGCTGCTATTACGAGGTGCTGGGCAGGATCGAGGGCCGGGCGTTCTGCACCATCATCGCGGCAGGGTCCGACGGGCAGGGAGCGCAGGCGCAGATCGACAGGATCGCGCAGGGCTGGCGCCTGAAGCGCGTGGCCGAACCCCTCATCATCAACATGGCGGCGCAGACGAAAGAGGAGATCCTCGCCTCCAAAACCGTGCCGGAAGCGGAACTGGCGCTATGCCGCGATCTTGGGCAGGCGATGGCGGAAGGTCTGGCGCTCGGGATGTTCTGAAACGATCGGCCGCGGTCGCCCGGCGGCGCAGCGAGATGTCGGCAGCGCAGGATCGATGCGGATGAGAATAATGGAGTACGGGTCCATTCCTATTCAAATGCCTTCTGACGAATGCGCTTGTTATTGATTGTTCGCAAGAGACTGTCCCCGGCGCTGAAATCCTTCGCGAGCAACTGGCCGGTAGGGGCAAAGCCGTGCTCCTTGAGGGTGCCGTGATCCGCAGCCTCGCATCCTTGACGCGCGGATTGCATAAGACTGCGGCAATGCGCTTGCGATTGGCTGGCCGCCTGCCGCGCTCATGATGGTGCGCGAGGAAACCGTGGCGGCCATGGAACGCTGGCAAGCTGCGGAACCCTTCCGGCGCGGTGCTCATCAGCTGCGAAGCCACTGGGGACAGTCACGTGGACAGCCGAGGTCTGACCCATTTCGCGGGACAGGAGTTCAGACCGGCCACTGAAGTTTCTGTCAGCTTCGAGGAAAACGCAAATCCGGCAGAACGCATTGCCGGGTGGCTGGTGCGCCATGGAACGTTGACGGTGCCTCAAAATCTGATGCCGAAAGTGAGGACGACGACCTTCACCTCTAACCTCAAGGAGGCAGGGTTCTGGTTTGCTCTGCCTGACCCGCCCTTCAGGTTCCGATCCGGGCCATCAATTCGGTTCGCGCCGTATTATATTCCCGCTCGAGCCTTGCGACACGGTCCGCCACGCTTTCCACGGCATCGACCATGCCCACGCCCTGACCGGATCCCCAGATATCCTTCCAGGCCTTGGCCTTGCTGTTGCCGCCCGAACCGAAATTCATCGCACTCGGGTCGCTCTGCGGCAGATTGTCAGGGTCGAGGCCCGCACCTTCGATGGAGGACCGCAGGTAATTGCCGTGTACGCCGGTAAACAGATTGGTGTAGACGATGTCGCCTGCCTTGCTGTCGACGACGGACTGCTTGTAGGCCTCGTCGGCATTGGCTTCCTTGGTCGCGATCCACGGGCTGCCGATATAGGCGAAATCCGCGCCCATCGCCTGGGCCGCCAGCACCGACCGGCCATGCGCGATGGAGCCGGAGAGAGCCACGGGACCATCGAACCAGCTGCGGATTTCCTGCATCAGGGCGAAGGGCGACTGCGTTCCGGCATGGCCGCCCGCGCCCGCTGCAACGGGGATCAGGCCGGTCGCACCTTTCTCGATCGCCTTGCGTGAAAACTTGTCGTTGATCACGTCATGCATGGTGATGCCGCCCCAGTTCCTGACGGCGGAGAACACTTCCTCGCGCGCGCCAAGCGAACTGATGACCATCGGCACCTGCCATTTTTCGCAGACCTGCATGTCCTCTTCCAGCCGGTTGTTGCTCTTGTGCACGATCTGGTTGACGGCATAAGGGGCGGCCGGACGTTCGGGATTATCGCGGTTGTGCGCCGCAAGCTCCTCGGTGATCCGGTGGAGCCATTCGTCCAGCATTCCCGATGGGCGTGCATTCAGCGCCGGGAAGGCACCGATGATCCCGGCCTTGCATTGCGCGATGACCAGTTCCGGCACCGAAACGATGAACAGCGGTGAACCGATGATCGGGAGGCGCAAATTGTCGAAAGGGGCGGGAAGGGCCATGTAAAGCTCCGTTGCGGGATGAAACCTGTCGGCGTGTCTATGCGGGGAATTCGCGGTTGTCGAGGGAGGTGCGCCGCTGCCGGGTATTGCTGCCGCCGTGATCAGTTGGGCAGCAGCACCTGCTCAATTCCGTATGCCTTTGCCGCCGTAGCGGCAAACAGCGAATGTTTCTCGGCCCCGGAAGCGCCTTGAGCCAATCGCTTGAAGGCGTTCCAGAGCGTGTCGTAATCCGCACCCCAGCGATCGACCGGGTAATTGCTTTCGAACATTGCCCGCCCGGCACCGAATGCCTCGATGCAGGTCTCGATATATGGTTTCCAGAGGGCAGCGAGGGTTTCGGACCCGCAGCCCACTGCCGGCCCCTGTTCGGGCATTCCGCAGAACGCCATGGCGAGGCCGCCCAGTTTGACACTGACATTCTCGCAGGTGGCGAGTTCTTCGATGTTGGCTTTCCAGCGGCCGAAATGTTCAGGCAGGGTGCCGCGATAGGACGCGATATTGAGCGGCGTTCCGCAATGGTCGAGAATAATCGGCTGATCGGGGAAGGCTTGGGCCAGGGCGATGACATCCGGCAATTGCGGCTCCAGCACCCAGGCATCGAAGGTCAGCTCCATCTGCACCAGATGCCGGAAGCCTTCGCGGAATGCGTCGCTCCCATACAGGCCTTCGGGCGCATGGAAGGGCGGGCCGAGGACGTCCGCATCCGCGTCCCACGCAGCGGCATGCCGGACACCCTTGAAGCGTTCCGGTGCTGCCTGTCGCAGCCGTTCCAGGATGGGGCGCGCCGCATCTCCGCGACTCAGGTCGGCATGGCCGACGATGGCGGCGCAGGGCCGATAGCCGCCGTACAATCCGCTGGCCCCCTGCGCCGCGACGCCATTGACGTATTCTACCTCGCCGACGACCTTGTCGGCATCGCCATAAGCGGGATTGTAGAAGGCACCGCATTCCATGAACACGGTAGCGACAATGTTGTGGCCGGCGGCAGACCCGCCTTTCGTGTCGGCCTGCAGCGCATCGAAATTGTAAGAGGCTGCGCCGGCAATCGCCTCTAGAAACTCGTGCCGGGGTTCTGGAAAGGCGGGGATGATCGGCCGCAGATCCCAGAGATGATGATGCGGATCGATGATCGGCAGTTCGGGATCGATGATTTCTTCGGCCATTGCTGCGGTCCCCTCGCTCTTGCTTGTTCTACCCTTCGCCTGTGTGACACGGTTTTGCCCTGCGGCACAATCGGCGGCGAGGCGGGTTCAATCCATGTCCGGGTAAATAGGGAAGCCGGGCAGTTCAGCCATGCCCGGAACCCATCCGACGATGCTGGGGCGAAGCGAGGGCCGAATAGCTGATGGCGCCGCAATGGCACCTGCCCGATATCGCCGTCATCCTTCTATCCTCCGGTGCATCATGGTTCCCGCGGGCGGTCAGACAAGTCCCTCCAGCACCTGGTCCGGCGGACGATGCCCGTCCATCCAGAAGCGGATATTGGCGATGATCTTGTCGCCCGATGCCTCACGTCCCTCCATCGTGGCGCTGCCGATGTGGGGCAGGGTCATGACATTGGGATGGGCGATCAGGCGCGCATCCACCAGCGGTTCGTGGGGGTAGACATCCAGACCCGCGCCGATCAGCGCCCCGCTTTCGAGCGCCGCGATCAGCGCCTCCTGATCGAGCAGGTCGCCTCGCGCGGTGTTGATGAGTGCGGCGCCCGGCTTCATCAATCCGATGCGCCGCGCATCCAGCAATCCCGCAGTGTCAGGGGTGGAGGGGCAATGCAGGGTCACGATATCGGACCGGCCCAGCAGATCGTCGAGATTTTCCACGAACTCGGCTGCAAAGACGTTCTCGATGGCCGGCGGCAGGCGGTGGCGATTGTGATAGGCGATCCGCAGGCCGAAGGCGCGGGCGCGGTGCGCCACCGCCTGCCCGATCCGCCCCATGCCGACGATGCCGAGCACCTTGCCGCCTAACTGCCGTCCCAGCAGCGCCGAGGGCGCCCAGCCGCTCCATTCGCCGCGCCGCACCAGCGCGATGCCTTCGCGCACGCGGCGCGGAACGCCGATGATCATTTCCATGGCGAGATCGGCCGTATCGTCGGTGAATACGCCGGGCGTGTTGGTGACGATGATCTTGCGGCTGCGTGCTGCGGCAAGATCGATATGGTCGGTCCCCGCGCCGAAACTGGCGATGAGGCCGAGTTGCGGACCAGCCTGCAGAATCAGTTCTGCGTCGATAAAATCGGTTACCGTCGGCACCAGCACGTCGGCCTCCTGCATCGCGGCGGCGATTTCCTCGCGCTTCATGGGGGTGTCGTGAGGATTGAGGCTCGTGTCGAAAAGCTCGCACAGCCGCTGTTCGATCTCCGGCAGCAGATGGCGGGTGACGACGACACGCGGAGGTTCGGTGCGGCGGGGCGAGGGATTGTGTTCGGCCATGCTGCTTCGCTAGGCCCGCCGGCGCGCGCCGGTCAAGGGCGCCATCCCCGAACTGGCGCGCGCCTCCATGCGGTCTTGATGCGAAGGGTTCCAGGGATGTAAGGGTGTATTACGATGCGTAATCCTGCCGAAAAGCCCTCGCTGGCTTCCCCGTTAGCTGTTGCAGCGGCCGTTTGCATGGCCGCCCTCTTCTCGCCCGCGCCTGCCTCGGGCCAGGACCGCGAGGTTCCCTATTGGGCGACCATCCGCAGCGACAGGCTGAACATGCGCGTCGGCCCAAGCCGGGAATATCCCGTCGAATGGGTCTACAGCCGCCCTGGCCTGCCGATCAAGGTCGTGCGGGTCGTCGAAGGCTGGCGCATGATCGAGGATCCCGATGGCGAACAGGGCTGGGTGGTCGCCCGCCTGCTCGATCCGGCACGCGGCGCGATCGTGACCGACGACGGTGTGGCCCCTATGCGCAACGCGCCGTCGGATGCGGCGGCATTGAAATGGAACCTCGAACCGGGCGTCGTCGGAACCCTGGGTGCGTGCGAGGATGGATGGTGCCTCCTGGATGTGGAGGGGCATCGCGGTTATGTGCGACAGACCCGGCTATGGGGTGCCGGCGAACCTTGAGGAATCGGCGGGGAGAAGATCCTCGGCCCGCCGCCCCAGCGCTCCAAGGGTCAGAGCATTTCCACGGCAATTGCCGTCGCTTCGCCGCCGCCGATGCACAGGCTGGCGATACCCCTGGTCTTGCCCTGCTGCTTCAGCGCATTGAGCAGGGTGACGATGATGCGCGTGCCGCTTGCGCCGATGGGGTGACCCAGCGCCGTGCCGCCGCCATTGACGTTGATCTTTTCATGCGGAATGCCGATGTCGCGCATGGCGAACATGGCGACGCAGGCGAAGGCTTCGTTCACTTCCCACAGATCGACCTCATCCGCTTTCCAGCCGGCCTTTTCCAGCACCTTGTCGATGGCACCGATCGGCGCGACGGTGAACTGCGCCGGCTCCTGCGCGTGCGCGGCCATGGCGACGATCCTCGCAACCGGCGTCCTGCCAGCGTTCTTCGCCAGGCTTTCCCGCGACAGCACCACGGCGGCGGCACCGTCGGAGATCGAACTTGAGGTTGCAGCGGTGATGGTGCCGTCCTTCGCAAAGGCAGGGCGCAGCGTCGGGATCTTGTCGGGTTTGCCGCGGCCGGGCTGCTCGTCATGCTCGACCGTCTGTTCGCCTTTGCGGGTCGTGAAGGTGACAGGCACCACCTCATCGGCGAAGGCACCGTTTTCGATCGCGGCATTGGCGCGGCGCAGGCTCTCGATCGAATATTCGTCCATCGCTTCGCGCGTAAGCTGGTATTCGTTCGCCGTGTCCTGCGCGAAGGTGCCCATGGCGCGGCCCTCCTCATAGGCATCTTCAAGTCCATCCAGGAACATGTGGTCATAGGCCGTGTCATGGCCCAGCCGCGCGCCCGAGCGATGTTTTTTCAGCAGATAGGGCGCGTTGGTCATGCTCTCCATTCCGCCGGCGACCACGGTGTCCACCGTGCCCGAAGCCAGCGCCTCCGCGCCCATGATGACGGTCTGCATCCCGCTGCCGCAGACCTTGTTTACCGTGGTCGCCTGCACCGATTTCGGCAGCCCCGCCTTGATGGCCGCCTGACGCGCCGGTGCCTGGCCCAGCCCGGCGGGAAGGACGCAGCCCATGTAGATGCGATCGACGTCGCTGCCGTCCACTCCGGCACGTTCGACGGCCGCCTTTACCGCTGCCGCGCCGAGTTCGGTGGCCGATACATCGGCCAGCGCGCCCTGCATTCCGCCCATCGGCGTGCGCGCATAGGACATGATGACGACGGGATCGGATGAATTGAACTGGGCCATGTGAGGTGCCTTTATATCGCGTGAATTGGTGTTATGCTGCACGCCACATAAGGATGCGGTTCGAACATGCAAAGCCGCCAACCAGAAGACGGAGAGCGAACAATGGCCGACAATCGACAGGACGACCTCAGGCACATCCTGAAGGGCCAGCGCGCTGCCTTCACCTCGGCCCGGCCGGAACGGATGGAGATGCGCCGCGACCGGGTGGAGCGGGCCATGCAGCTCCTGAAGGAAAACGCCGACGATCTGTGCGCCGCGATGAGCGCCGATTTCGGCAATCGCAGCAAATATCAGTCGATGTTGACGGACATCATGGGAACCGTGAACTTCGGCAAGTATTGCCTGAAGCACCTCGACGAATGGGCTCGGCCGCAGAAGCGCAAGGTGCAGTTCCCGCTGGGCCTGCTGGGGGCACGGGCCGAGGTCCGCTACGAACCCAAGGGTGTCGTAGGCATCATGAGCCCGTGGAACTTCCCCGTGAACCTTTCCTTCGGCCCGCTGATGCAGGTGCTGGCCGCCGGCAATCGTGCCATGCTGAAGCCAAGCGAGTTCACCGAAAAGACCAGTGCCCTCACAGCGGAACTGGTGGAGAAATATTTCCGGCCAGAAGAAGTCGCGGTCATCAATGGCGGACCTGAGGTGGCGCATGCCTTTTCGGAATTGCCATTCGACCACCTGGTTTTCACAGGCTCGACGGAAACGGGGCGCAAGGTCATGCAGGCCGCTGCCGCCAACCTGGTGCCGGTCACCCTGGAACTGGGCGGCAAGTCGCCCGTCGTTCTTGGCCAGGGCGCGGATGTCGCCCGAGCGGGAGAGCGCATTGCCTTGGGCAAGATGATGAATGCCGGGCAGATCTGCCTCGCGCCCGATTATCTGATGGTGCCCGAGGACAAGGAGATCGACATGATCGCCGCCATCGAATCGGCGGCATCCTCGATGTATCCGACCGTCCTGCATAATGACGATTATGCCTCGATCGTGACTGACAGGCATTTCCAGCGCCTGCAGGACATGGTGGAAGATGCCCGCGATAAGGGTGCGGACGTGATCGAGATCAATCCTGCGGAAGAAGATTTCTCCGGCACCAACAGCCGGAAGATGCCGCTGACGCTGCTGCGTAATGTCACCGAGGACATGCAGGCGATGAAGGAGGAAATCTTCGGCCCGGTGCTGCCGATCCGCACCTATTCGCGCATCGATGACGCCATCGGCTACATCAACGATCACGACCGCCCGCTCGGCCTCTATTATTTCGGTGAAGACGCCTCGGAGCGGGAGCATGTGCTGGGTCGCACGATCTCGGGCGGGGTGACGGTGAATGACGTCGTCTTCCATGTCTCTATGGAAGATCTGCCTTTTGGCGGCGTCGGTCCGTCCGGCATCGGTTCCTATCATGGTCCGGAAGGTTTCCGTGAATTCAGCCATGCGAGGTCGGTCTATCGCCAGCCGCGCACCGATGTTGCCAGGCTGGCGAAGATGAAGCCGCCTTACGCCAGCAGCAACGCCGGCTGATACCTCGTGGGGGGCGGCTTGTCGTCCGAATACGCCAGAATGCCTGCTCCGCGGCACCGATTGGTCGCGGAGCAGGGCGAAGTCTGGAATTAGCCCGAGTCCCGCCCTTGCGCGATAGCGGGCGGGCCTCTAGATGCGGGGGCGGCAATTCCGCCAACCAGCCGGATATGCGAACCTCGTGGTCGATCTCAGTCAATATCTACCTATTCTCATCTTTCTGGGGATCGCGCTGGCGCTGTCGTGCCTGTTCGTATTCCTGCCGATGGGCGTGTCGCGCCTGACGGGCAGCCACAATCCCACGGCGGAAAAGCTCAGCGAATATGAATGCGGTTTCCCCGCATTCGAGGATCCGCGCAGCCAGTTCGATGTGAACTTCTACCTGATTGCGATCCTCTTCATCATCTTCGATCTGGAGGCGGCTTTCCTGTTTCCCTGGGCCGTCAGCCTCGATCTCACCGGCTGGCCCGGCTGGATCACCATGATGATCTTCCTGTTCGAACTGATCGTCGGTTTCGCCTACGCCTGGAAGAAAGGGGCACTGGAATGGGAATGACGGATAACAAGGCTGCGCCCTATCCGCCCGCCGGCGGTGTTATCGCGCCCGATCACAACCGGATGCTGCATGATGCGCCCACCGCGAAGGGCGGCGATGTGCTCAACCCCGACGCGGATTATTTCCGCGCCATGCAGACCGAGGTGGGTGACAAGGGCTTTCTCGTCACCACGACGGAAGATCTGTTCCAGTGGGCGCGCACCGGCAGCCTTTGGTGGATGACTTTCGGCCTTGCCTGTTGCGCTGTCGAGATGATCCATGTGAACATGCCGCGCTATGACATGGAACGCTTCGGCGTGGCCCCGCGTGCATCGCCGCGCCAGTCGGACGTGATGATCGTCGCCGGCACGCTCTGCAACAAGATGGCGCCGGCGCTTCGCCGCGTTTACGACCAGATGTCCGATCCGAAATATGTGATCAGCATGGGCAGCTGCGCCAATGGCGGCGGCTATTATCATTACAGCTATTCCGTGGTGCGTGGGTGCGACCGGATCGTGCCCGTCGACATCTATGTACCCGGCTGCCCGCCCACGGCCGAGGCGCTGCTGTATGGTGTCATGCAGTTGCAGCGCAAGATCCGCCGCAGCGGCACGATCGAACGCTAAGGGATTACGCCACCAATGGCCGTCATTCACTCCGCTCCCCGCTATGCCAGCAATGCCGGCATGCTGGACAATCTGTCCGCCGCGATCGGCGGGAATCTCATTGCCGCGCATGAAGAACATGGGGAGCTGATGTTCACCGTGCAGCGCGCCGGGATCGAGGATGTCCTGCGCCTGCTTCGCGACGAACATGAATATCAGCAATTGATGGAAATTGCGGGTGTCGATTTCCCGGGCCGTGCCGAACGGTTCGAATGCGTCTACATGCTGCTCAGTCTTACGAAGAACCACCGGATCATGGTGAAGCTGTCTGCCGCTGAAGATACGCCGGTGCCGACCGTCACGACGCTCTGGCCGAATGCGGGCTGGCTCGAGCGTGAGGTTTTCGACATGTTCGGCGTATTGTTCGATGGCAATACGGACCTTCGGCGCATCCTGACCGATTACGGGTTCGAAGGGCATCCTTTCCGCAAGGATTTCCCGCTCACCGGCTATAATGAACTGCGCTATTCGGAAGAGGAGCGGCGCGTCGTCTACGAGCCGGTAGAACTGGCCCAGGAATTGCGGCAATTCGATTTTCTCAGCCCGTGGGAAGGTGCGGATTACGTGCTGCCCGGCGATGAGAAGGCCGATATGCCACCGGTCGACGAGCCCAAGGTGACGGACTCGGTCAAGGACACCGGCGCGGGCGCAAAGGCAGATGCCAAGGCCGGCGAAACTGTCAGCGCCGGTTCCCCGGCGGAAGAAGATAGCGGCCGAGACAGGCCGGAATCTCCGGAACCGACGGAAGACCGCGCCGACCGGCCTGCCCGTGAAGGCAAGGCGGTCGACACGGCGGCATCCACCCGGATAGATGATGACGACTCCGCGAAGGATGATGGAGCATGAGCGGTCTGGTAAGCGAAACCTCGCCCACCACGCAGGGCGACGAAATCAGCAATTACACGATCAATTTCGGCCCGCAGCACCCGGCGGCACATGGCGTCCTGCGCATGGTGATGGAGCTTGACGGCGAGGTTATCGAACGGATCGACCCGCATGTAGGGCTGCTGCACCGCGGCACCGAGAAGCTGATCGAGCACAAGACCTATCTGCAGGCGCTGCCCTATTTCGACCGGCTCGATTACTGCTCGCCCATGTGCATGGAGCACAGCTACGTGCTTGCGGTGGAGAAGCTTCTGAACGTCGAGGTGCCGATCCGCGCACAATATCTGCGGGTGCTGTTCGCGGAACTGACGCGGATCAAGAACCACCTGCTGAACATCGGCGCGCATGTCATGGATGTGGGCGCGATGACGCCCAACCTCTGGGTGTTCGAACTGCGCGAAGATTGCATGAATTTTTACGAGCGCGCTTCGGGTGCGCGGATGCATGCCGCCTGGTTCCGCCCCGGCGGGGTTCACCAGGACGTGCCGCTGAAGCTGCTCACCGACATCGGCGACTGGGTCGACACGCGGCTGCCGGAATTGTTCGGCGATGCCATGAGCCTCGTCACCGACAATCGCATCTTCAAGCAGCGCAATGTGGATATTGCCATCGTCAGCAAGGAAGACGCGATCGCGTGGGGGTTCTCCGGACCCATGATCCGGGCGGCGGGGCTGCCTTGGGATCTGCGCAAGTCGCAGCCCTATGACGTCTATGACCGCATGGATTTCGAAATTCCGGTGGGGACCAATTCCGATTGCTACGACCGTTTCATGGTCAGGGTCGAAGAGGTCTACCAGTCCGCTCGCATTATCAAGCAATGTCTTGCGGAGATGCCGGACGGTCCGATCGCATCCGATGACCGGAAGGTTGTTCCGCCGAAGCGGGGCGAGATGAAGCAGTCGATGGAAGCGCTGATCCATCATTTCAAGCTTTATACCGAAGGCTTCCATGTGCCCGCGGGCGAGGTCTATGTGGCGACCGAAAGCCCCAAGGGTGAATTCGGCGTCTATCTGGTCAGCGATGGCAGCAACAAGCCCTATCGCTGCAAGATTCGCCCCACCGCTTTCAGCCATCTTCAGGCGATGGATTTCATGTCCAAAGGTCACATGCTGCCCGATGCGACCGCGATCCTGGGCGCTATCGACGTGGTGTTCGGAGAGTGTGACAGATAATGGCCGAACGTAACATCGCCCCCGATACGCCGGAACTGCGCGCCCGCTGGGGTGACTTCGCCTGGACGCAGGAAAACGCGCAGCTGGCGAAAAGCATTGTCGCCCGGTACCCGGAAGGGCGGCAGAAATCCGCCGTCATGCCGTTCCTCGATCTTGCCCAGCGGCAGGTCGGGGCGGAAACGCAGACCCAAGGCTGGCTGCCGCTGCCGGTGATCGAATTCGTTGCGCGCGAACTCGATCTGCCGGTCATCCGTGTGCTGGAAGTCGCAACTTTCTACACCATGTACAATCTGGTGCCGGTCGGCCGTTTCCATGTGCAGGTCTGCGGAACGACGCCCTGCATGCTGCGCGGGTCCGACGCCATTCTCGAACGCTGCTACGAACGGGGAATGCGCAAGGGGCACACGACGGATGACGGTATGTGGACCCTGACGGAAGTCGAATGCATGGGCAATTGCGCCACTGCGCCGATGGTGCAGATCAACGATGGCAATTACGAGGATTTGACCCCTGAACGTCTCGACGCCGTGCTCGATGCGCTGGCAAGGGGAGAGCATCCGAAGGAGGGTACGCAGATGCCGGGTCGCCACACCAGCGAACCTGCCGATGGCCCGACCACCCTGATCGCGATGAAGAACGAAAACCACGATTACCGGGGTGAATGGGCATGAACATCTCGATCGTGACCATCATCGTGGCGCTGCTGGCGATTGTCCTGGCGTGGAAGCTGCTTAAAGGCTTGGTAAAGACCGTGGCTCTGCTCGGCATCCTTGTCATTGCCGCATTGTTCATCTTCGGAGGGGGTCTCTGATGCTCGCTGATCGGGACCGGATCTTCACCAACCTTTACGGATTTCAGCCGTGGAATCTGAATGCTGCGCAGAAGCGCGGCGATTGGGACGATACGAAGGCGCTGATCGGGCGCGGCCATGACGCGATCATCGACGAGATGAAGGTAAGCGGGTTGCGCGGGCGGGGCGGGGCCGGCTTCCCCACCGGACTGAAATGGTCCTTTATGCCGAAGGGATCCAAGGACGGCCGGCCAAGTTTCCTGGTCATCAATGCCGATGAATCGGAACCCGGATCGTGCAAGGACCGCGAGATCATCCGCCACGATCCGCACAAGCTGATCGAAGGCGCGCTGGTGGCGGGTTACGCCATGCGGGCGCGTGCGGCCTATATCTACATTCGCGGGGAATATATCCGCGAGGCGGAAACGCTGTTTGCCGCGGTTGCGGAAGCGTATGAAGCAGGCCTCATCGGCAAGAATGCCGCCGGATCGGGCTATGATTTCGACGTTTTCGTCCACCGGGGCGCGGGCGCTTATATTTGCGGTGAGGAAACCGCGATGATCGAAAGCCTGGAAGGCAAGAAGGGGCAGCCGCGCCTCAAGCCGCCATTTCCGGCAGGCGCGGGGCTTTACGGCTGCCCGACCACGGTGAACAATGTGGAAAGCATCGCCGTGGTGCCGACCATCCTGCGGCGCGGTGCCAGCTGGTTCAGCAGCCTGGGGCGTGAAGGCAATGCCGGCACCAAGCTGTTCCAGATCAGCGGGCATGTCGAAAAGCCCTGCGTGGTCGAAGAAGAGATGGGTATTCCCTTCCGCGACCTGATCGAGACTCATTGCGGCGGGATCATCGGCGGGTGGGACAATCTTCTCGCCGTCATCCCGGGTGGTTCCTCGGTTCCACTGGTCCCAGCCGCGGAGATCATGGACGCGCCGATGGATTTCGACGGTCTGAAGGCGCTCGGCAGCGGGCTGGGTACGGCGGCGGTGATCGTCATGGACAAGAGCACCGACATCGTGCGCGCGATCAGCCGGATCAGCTATTTCTACAAACATGAAAGCTGCGGGCAATGCACTCCCTGCCGCGAGGGTACGGGCTGGATGTGGCGCGTGATGGAACGGCTGCGCACGGGCGATGCAGAACCTGCAGAGATCGACATGCTGCTGCAGGTGACGAAGCAGGTGGAAGGCCACACGATCTGCGCGCTGGGCGATGCTGCGGCATGGCCGATCCAGGGCTTGATCCGTCATTTCCGTCCGGAACTGGAGCGGCGGATCGTAGAGCGTGAGGGTACGATGATGGAGGCGGCGGAATGAAACGGTATGTCTGCACGATGTTGGCGCTCGCTTCGGCTGCCCTGTTCGCGGCTCCGGCTGCCGCTGCCCCGCCTACGGGCACACGGGTCGACCTCTCGGTTCCTGGCCTGTCGGGGGTGCATGCGCCAATGCGTAACGAGTCCGCAAGGCAGGGCATTAATGCCTTTCTGCGCTGTTCCGCATCGATAGATCGCCCTCGGGCAGTCAAGGTTCTGAAACTGGCATATCGAAGCCCCGAGCAAATCGAAGCGGCCAACAAATTCATCCCCAGGTATCAATATTCGGAAAGCGGGCGGGCCGATTGCTTTTCGCGTCTGGGTAATGTGGAGCTTGGGTATGACCCGGTCGTGGCGGTCGGCACCATTTCCGAATTCTTCATTCTGAACGGTTTCGATGCCAACGATGTGGACAGGATTACGCAGATCACTGCGGATCAGTGGCAGGAACCGGAACTGACACCGTCGAACAGCAGCGAAGCCTTCGGCATGTGCGTGGCGCAGGCGCAACCGCAGATGATCTACGATCTCGTTCGATCCGTGCCGGACAGTCAGGATGAAAATACTGCTGTGCGGCAGTTGGTGCCGATGTTGGGGCAATGTCTTACCGATGGGTTCGAAGCGAATTTCGATGTCCCCGGTTTGCGTTCGGTCCTTGCTTTCGGCCTTTATCGTACTCTCGAAGGTGCATCTTCTGTTCGGCGTGCGGCGGGATAATTTCACCATGCGAAGCGCACTCCCAATCATTTCTCGCACGAGGCCCTGATCATGCCTAAAGTCACCGTGGATGGCCACGAGATAGAAGTACCGGAAGGCGCAACCGTGCTGCAGGCGTGTGAGCTTGCGGGCAAGGAAATCCCGCGTTTCTGCTATCATGAACGGCTGAGCATTGCCGGAAATTGCCGGATGTGCCTGGTCGAAGTGAAGCCCGGCCCGCCCAAGCCGCAGGCAAGCTGCGCCTTGCCGGCGACCGACGGGCAGGAAATCCGCACCGACAGCGAAATGGTGAAGACCGCCCGTGAAGGCGTGATGGAGTTCCTGCTCATCAATCACCCGCTCGACTGCCCCATCTGCGACCAGGGCGGCGAATGCGACCTGCAGGACCAGGCCATGGCCTATGGCCGGGGCGGATCGCGTTACGATCTGAACAAGCGTGCGGTGACCGACAAATACATGGGTCCGCTTATCAAGACGCAGATGACGCGGTGCATCCATTGCACCCGCTGCGTCCGCTTCAGCGAGGAAGTGGCCGGGGTGGACGAGATCGGTGCGCTGTATCGCGGCGAGAACATGCAGATCACCACCTATCTTGAACGGGCGGCGACGCACGAACTGTCCGCGAATGTGATCGATCTTTGCCCGGTCGGTGCGCTGACCAGCAGGCCCTATGCCTTCGAGGCGCGTCCATGGGAATTGAAGAAGACCCTGAGCATCGACGTGTCCGATGCCGTGGGGGCCAATATCCGTCTCGACAGCCGGGGACGCGAGATATTGCGGGCGCTGCCGCGAGTAAATGACGAGGTGAATGAGGAGTGGCTTTCCGACAAGGGGCGCTACCAGGTCGACGGGCTGGTGCGCCGCCGTTTGGACAAGGTCTGGATCCGCAGGGGCGGTAAATTGCAGGCAGCGGACTGGAACGAGGCCTTCCAGGCGATTGCCGATGCGGAACCGAGAGGGAGCATCGCAGCCATCGCCGGCGATCTGGTCGATTGCGAAACGATGTTCGCGGCGAAAACCTTGCTGGCGTCTCTTGGCTCCGATCTGCTCGAAGGGCGGCAGACCGGCATGAGCTATGATGTGTCGAACCTTTCGGCAGTCAATTTTAATTCCGGCTTCGCCAAGATCGAGAATGCCGACGCCATCCTGATCGTTGGCAGTCACATCCGCAGCGAAGCGGCTCTGGTGCATGTCCGACTTCGCAAGGCGGTGAAGCGCGGAGCCCGTGTCTTCGTCGTCGGGCCCGAATGGGACACGACCTTCCCCACCACCTTCCTCGGCACCGATGCCGGCGTTCTCCACGATCTGCCCGATGCGGTCGGCGAAGCCTTCGGCAAGGCGGAACGTCCGGCCATCATCCTCGGTGCGGCCGGTCTCGCCGCCGGGGCACTGGAGCCTGCACTGGGCCTTGCCCGGCAATGGAAGCTGGTGCGCGAGGGCTGGAACGGGTTCAACGTGCTGCACATGGCAGCGAGCCGCATGGGCGGTTTGATGCTCGGCTATGGGCGTAAGGGCGGGATCCGCGATCTGGTCACCGCTGCGCCCAATGTGCTGCTTTCGTTGGGAGCGGACGAAGTCGATTACTCGGCCTTTCCGAACAGTCTCAAAGTCTACATCGGACATCACGGCGACCGGGGTGCCCATGCGGCAGACATCATCCTGCCCGCAGCATCCTATGCCGAAAAGGACGGCACCTACGTCAATACCGAGGGCCGGGTGCAATATGCCGAAAAGGCGGTGTTCGCTCCCGGCGATGCGCGCGAAGACTGGACCATCCTGCGAGCCATGGCCGATGTTCTGGGCGTATCCGTCGGTTTCGACAGCCTGTCGGAATTGCAGGCGGCGATGATTGCAGCCGTTCCGGCGCTGGGTGTGGAAGGGCTTGCGGATTTCGGGGCCTTGCCCGCATCTTCGGGCAATGGCAGGGCGTCCGGCGAGTTGAAGTATCCGATCGAGGATTTCTACATGACCAATGCCATTGCCCGCGCCAGCGTCGTGATGCAGCGCTGTTCGGCTGAATTGCTGCACGGGGCAGGCATGGCGGAGGCCGCCGAATGACCGAGACGTTCCAGGACTGGGGCATGTCCTACGAATGGGCGTGGGGCTTGGCGACATTCGCCGGCGTGCTGCTGATCGCCTTGCCGCTGATGCTGGCGGTCGCCATGATCATCTACATGGACCGCAAGGTATGGGCGGCTATCGCCCTGCGGCGCGGCCCCAATGTGGTCGGCCCCTTCGGCCTGGCCCAGAGCTTCGCCGACGGCCTGAAGGTATTCCTGCAGGAAACAATCATTCCCAGCGCGGCCAACAAGGGTCTTTTCCTTCTGGCGCCGATCCTCACCTTTACCGTGGCGCTGACTGCATGGGCGGTCATTCCGTTCAATTCGGGTGCGGTTCTGGCGGACATCAATGTCGGGCTGCTCTACATTTTCGCGATCAGTTCGCTCGGCGTCTATGGCGTCGTGATCTCGGGCTGGGCATCGAATTCCAAATATCCGTTCTTTTCGGCGATGCGGGCCGCAGCGCAGATGATTTCCTACGAAGTCTCGATCGGCTTCGTCATCATCTGCGTCGTGCTTTACGCCGGCACCTTCAACATGAACGGGATCATCGTCGGCCAGATCGGCCATGGGCTCGGTATCTTCAACGGCTACGCCTTTAACCTGCTGCTGTTCCCGATGTGGGTCGTGTTCCTGATTTCCAGCCTTGCCGAAACCGCTCGCGCACCGTTTGACTTGACGGAAGCCGAAAGCGAGCTCGTCGCCGGGTACCAGACGGAATACAGTTCAATGAGCTTCGCGCTCTTCTGGCTGGGCGAATATGCCAACGTGCTGCTGATGTGTGCGCTCAACGCAATCCTGTTTTTCGGCGGCTGGTTGCCCCCGGTCAATTGGGAACCGCTCTATGCGGTTCCAGGTTTCATCTGGCTGTTTGCCAAGATCTTCCTGTTTTTCTTCATCTTCAGCTGGATCAAGGCGACGGTTCCCCGTTTCCGTTATGACCAGTTGATGCGGCTGGGGTGGAAGGTGTTCCTGCCGATGAGCCTGCTGTTCGTTGTGCTGGTCAGCGGTTGGTTGATGCTGACGCGCTATGATTGCGGAGACGCAGGCCGTGTCTATGCGTCGACCGTGCCGGTCACCGAAGCGGGCGTATTGTACCGCGAGGGGCAATCCGCCGCCAATCTGTGGGACGGCCGCTGTGCCGACGATCTGCCGGCGCTTGAAAGAGAATTCGCATCATGAATGTAGGCCATCTGATCAAATCCTTTACCCTGTGGGAATTCCTGAAGGCTCATGCGCTGACGCTGAGATATTTCTTCAAGCCCAAGGTTACGATCAACTATCCCTTCGAAAAGAACCCGGTGTCCCCGCGCTTTCGCGGCGAACACGCGCTGCGCCGCTATCCCAATGGCGAGGAACGCTGCATCGCCTGCAAATTGTGCGAGGCTGTCTGTCCGGCGTGGGCCATCACCATCGATGCCGAACCGCGCGACGATGGCAGCCGCCGCACCACGCGCTACGATATCGACATGACCAAATGCATCTATTGCGGTTTCTGCCAGGAAGCCTGCCCGGTCGATGCGATCGTCGAAGGCCCGAACCTCGAATATGCGACCGAGACGCGCGAGGAATTGCTGTATGACAAGGCGAAACTACTCGCCAACGGGGACAAGTGGGAGCGCGCACTTGCCGCGAACCTTGAAGCCGACGCGCCCTACCGCTAACGCGCGCCCAATTCACCCGATGGGACCGATTCAAACCCTATGCTTCTGACCATAGCCTTCTACCTGTTCGCAACGGTCGTCATCGCCAGCGCGGTGATGGTGATCATGTCGCGAAATCCGGTCCATTCGGTGCTGTGGCTGATCCTGTCGTTCTTCAATGCCGCCGGCCTCATGGTGCTGGTCGGCGCCGAATTCATCGCGATGCTGCTGGTGATCGTCTATGTCGGTGCAGTCGCCGTCCTGTTCCTGTTCGTCGTGATGATGCTGGACATCGATTTCGCATCGATGCGGGCAGGCTTCGTCCGCAACGCTCCGCTCGGCATCATCATCGCGCTGATCCTGCTGGCCGAACTGGTGCTCGGCATTGGCGCATACAGAGCAGGGGCGCTGGTTCTCGGCACGCCGGACGGCACTGCGGCTCCGCTAATGTTCGAAAGCAATATCGAGAGCATCGGCGCGCTGCTATACAGCCGTTACCTGTTCCTGTTCGAGAGCGCGGGCATCATCTTGCTGGTCGCGATGATCGGGGCCATCGTCCTGACGCATCGCGAGCGTCCGGCCGCTCATCGCCGCGCTCATCAGGATATCGGGAAGCAGGTGCGTCGCAAGCCCGAAGACGCGACCGTCAACGCGTCGCCCGCAATCGGCAAGGGGATCGACCTGTGATCGGGATCGAACATTTCATCGTGGTCGGGGCGATCCTGTTCGTGCTGGGCGTGCTCGGTATTTTTCTCAACCGCAAGAACATCATCGTCATTCTGATGTCGATCGAACTCATCCTGCTGGCGGTCAATATCAACCTCGTGGCATTCAGTGCATTCCTGGGCGATCTGACCGGCCAGATCTTCGCGATGTTCGTGCTGACCGTGGCAGCGGGCGAGGCGGCCATCGGGCTCGCCATCCTGGTCATCTATTTCCGCAGTCGCGGCACCATCGCGGTGCAAGACGCCAACCAGATGAAGGGTTGAGATCTTGTCCACCAGCATCCTGATCGTCGTTTTCCTGCCGCTGCTGGCAGCCATTATCGGCGGGCTTGGCAACCGATCGCTCGGCAATGTCGCGGTGAAGGCCATTACCACCGGTGCGCTGTTCATCTCCTGCGGCCTCAGTTGGCCCATATTCCTTGGCTTTCTGTCTGGTGAGACGATCGCAGCGGTGGTGCCGGTTCTGGACTGGGTGCGCTCGGGCGACATGGAATTCGGCTGGGCACTGCGGGTGGATACATTGACGGCAGTGATGCTGGTCGTGATCACGACTGTTTCCGCGCTCGTCCACCTCTACAGCTGGGGCTATATGGACGAGGATCCCGATCAGCCGCGTTTCTTCGCCTATCTCAGCCTGTTCACCTTCGCCATGCTCATGCTGGTGACTGCGGATAATCTGGTGCAGATGTTCTTCGGCTGGGAAGGGGTGGGCCTTGCCTCTTATCTGCTGATCGGATTCTGGTTCCGCAAACCCAGCGCGAATTCAGCCGCGATGAAGGCGTTCATCGTCAATCGGGTGGGCGATCTCGGCTTCATGCTTGGCATCTTCGGAACCTTTCTGGTTTTCGGAACCACCTCGATCCCAGTCATTCTCGAAGCTGCGCCTGCCATGTCGGGTGCCAGCGTCGGGTTCTTAGGCAGCAGGGTCATGGTCATGGATGTGCTGTGCATCCTGCTATTCATCGGGGCGATGGGCAAATCGGCCCAGCTCGGCCTGCACACCTGGTTGCCGGATGCGATGGAGGGGCCGACACCTGTATCCGCGCTGATCCACGCCGCCACCATGGTTACGGCAGGCGTGTTCATGGTATGCCGCCTGTCGCCGATGTTCGAAACCGCTCCAGTGGCGCTGGCTTTCGTCACCTTCATCGGTGCCGCGACCTGCCTGTTTGCGGCAACGGTGGGAACGGTGCAGTGGGACATCAAGAGGGTGATTGCCTATTCTACCTGCTCGCAGCTAGGCTACATGTTCTTTGCCGCAGGCGTGGGCGCTTATGGCGCGGCGATGTTCCATCTGTTCACCCATGCCTTCTTCAAGGCGCTCTTGTTCCTGGGCGCAGGGTCGGTGATCCACGCCATGCATCACGAACAGGACATGCGATATTATGGCGCGCTGCGGAAGAAGATCCCGCTGACCTTCTGGGCCATGATGGCCGGGACTCTCGCGATAACAGGTGTGGGTATTTACTGGCTGCATGCAGGTTTCGCCGGGTTCCATTCCAAGGATGCAATTCTCGAAGCGGCGTTCGGTCGCGGCACCGAACTGGGGCAGTTCGCATTCTGGCTCGGCGCGTTTTCGGCCCTGCTGACGAGCTTCTACAGCTGGCGCCTGATGTTCCTGACCTTCTGGGGCAAACCGCGCTGGGCGCAGAGCGAGCATATCCAGCATGCCGTTCACCACGGCCATGACGAACCCGACGAGGCCAATCCTGCACGGCAGGAGAATGCCGGCCATGTTGCGATGCACGATGTGCCGTCGCCGGAGCAGGCCGAGGGAACTGCGGGTTATCATCCGCATGAGAGCCCCGTCTCGATGCTGATCCCGCTGGCGGTGCTATCGCTAGGTGCCATCTTTGCCGGGTGGCTGTTCAGCGAGGCCTTTCTCGACAGCGCCGAATTCTGGAACGGGTCGATCTACTACAACGATGGGCTGATCCACGCGATGCACGCCACGCCGCTGTGGGTGAAGCTGACTGCTACGATCGTGATGCTTGCCGGACTCCTGATCGCCTGGTTCGCCTACATCCGTGACACGTCGATCCCCGGCAAGTTCGTGGAACAGTTCGGCCTGCTGCACAATTTTCTGTTCAACAAATGGTATTTCGATGAACTGTACGATCGCATCTTCGTGCGTCCGGCGTTCTGGTTCGGTCGCAAGTTCTGGAAATTGGGCGACGAAGGCGGCATCGACCGGTTCGGACCGGACGGCGCAGCCTGGCTCGTCGCCCAAGGCAGCGCCGGTGCCCGCAGGTTCCAATCCGGTTATCTTTACAGCTATGCACTCATCATGCTGCTCGGCGTCGTCGCGGCGATCACATGGGTTCTGATGTGATGGGGGGCTTACCCATACTTTCGCTAATGTTGTTCGTGCCGCTGGTGGGCGCGATCGTCTGCCTGTTTCTGGGGGCACACGCCGCGCGCGTTACCGCTCTGGTCACTACAATTATAAACCTCGCGCTCGGCATCTTGCTTTGGGCATCATACGATATCGGCGGGGCGCAGTGGCAATTCGTCGAGAGCCAGCCGCTGTTTGCCGGCTTCAGCTATGCGCTGGGGATCGACGGCATCGCCCTCATGTTGATCGTATTATCGGTATTCCTGATGCCGGTCTGTATCTTGGCAAGCTGGGACGGCATTCGCGATCGTGTCGGTATCTACATGTCGGCTTTCCTGTTCATGGAATTGCTGATCATCGGTGTCTTCGCTGCGCAGGATCTGTTCCTGTTCTACATCTTCTTCGAAGCCGGCCTGATTCCGATGTATCTGATCATCGGCATCTGGGGCGGCGACAACCGCATCTACGCCAGTTACAAGTTCTTTCTCTACACCCTGCTCGGCTCGGTTCTCATGCTCATCGCGATGCTGTGGATGGTGAACGATGCCGGGACATCCTACATTCCGATTCTGATGCAGTATGATTTTGCACCCGGCGTGCAGAACTGGCTGTGGTTTGCCTTCTTCGCCAGTTTCGCGGTCAAGATGCCGATGTGGCCCGTGCATACCTGGTTGCCCGATGCCCATGTCCAGGCACCGACCGCCGGTTCGGTCATTCTGGCGGGTGTCCTGCTGAAGCTGGGCGGTTACGGCTTCATCCGCTTCTCGCTGCCGATGTTTCCTGATGCCTCGGCGCAATTCGCCTGGCTGATCTTCACGCTGTCGATGATCGCGGTCATCTACACGTCGCTGGTTGCGCTGGTGCAGTCAGACATGAAGAAATTGATCGCCTACAGTTCGGTTGCGCATATGGCGATCGTGACCGTGGGCCTGTTCGCCTTCAACATACAGGGGCTGGAAGGCGCGATGATCGTCATGCTGAGCCACGGCCTTGTATCAGGTGCATTGTTCCTTTGCGTCGGCGTCATCTATGACCGGCTGCACACGCGGGAGATTGCGCGGTACGGCGGCCTCGCCATCAACATGCCGAAATATGCGATCTTCTTCCTGTTGTTCACCATGGCGAGCATCGGCCTTCCGGGCACGAGCGGCTTCGTGGGCGAATTCCTGTCGCTCGCCGGCATCTACCAGGTGTCCAGCTTCGTGACGATCATTTGCACCACGGGCATCATTCTCGGCGCGGCCTACATGCTCTATCTTTACAGGCGCGTCGTCTTCGGTCTGCAGAGGAACGAAGACGCTGCTGCGATGCCCGATCTGAACGGCCGGGAATGGCTGATGCTGGCGCCGATCGCCGCCGCGACCTTGTGGATGGGGATCTATCCGGAAAGCTTTCTCGCGCCGATGCGTCAGGATATCGCGGTGCTCGACGCAAGGCTTGCCAGGGTAGCCCCGGAATATGACAGCGCCATCAGGATCGGAACGCCGCGGCCTTCTGCAGCCAATCAGGTCACGGATGAACATGGTGCGGCCGGGGCCGGGGACGCTCACGGAGCGGCAGCTGTCGCCAATGGCGGCATCGCGGGCGAAGGGGCCCATTAATGGACTTTGGAAATTACCTTGCGCTGATCGCGCCCGAACTGCTGATCAGCATATCGGGCCTTGTGCTGCTGCTCATTACCGCATGGGTGGGTGACAGCGCGGCCCGGCCGGTCAGCATTCTCGCAGCCTTGGTGCTCGGCGTCGCCTGCTTCATGGTCGGGCCTGCATTGCTTGAGGGTGCTGCGGGGCCGGACACCAGTGCTTTTGCCGGGCAGTTCCGCGCGGACGGTTTCGCCGCTTTCGCAAAAATGCTGATTTATGTCTCGGGCATCGCGTGCCTGATGATCGCGCCGCCCTTTTTCGAAAGGCTGGGCGCCATGCGCGCCGAATATCCGGTCCTGATATTGTTCGCCGTTCTCGGCACGGGCATCATGGTTTCGTCCGGAAATCTCATCACGCTCTACATCGGTCTGGAGTTGAGTTCGCTCGCCGCCTATGTGCTGGCGTCCTTCCTTCCCGGCAGCGGACGTTCCGCCGAAGCGGGCCTGAAGTACTTCATTCTCGGCGCGCTGGCGAGCGGCATTCTGCTCTACGGCATGAGCCTGGTCTACGGTTTCACAGGCACGACCGATTTCACGCTTATCCGCGCCGCCATGGCGCTCGAATTGTCGACCGGCGCCCTGTTCGGCCTGATCTTCGTCCTCGCGGGGCTGGCCTTCAAGATCGCGGCGGTTCCGTTCCACATGTGGACCCCGGATGTTTACGAGGGCGCGCCAACCCCGGTCACTACCTTCTTCGCTTCCGCTCCCAAAGTTGCCGCCGTTGCCCTCACCGTCAGGGTGTCGCTGGATGCCTTCGGGCTGCAGGCGGATGCGTGGCGGCAAATCGTCATCTTCGCTGCGCTTGCCTCCATCGTCCTCGGTGCGTTGGGAGCGATCGGGCAGGACAATCTGAAGCGGCTGCTGGCCTATTCCTCGATCAACAATGTGGGTTTCATTCTCATCGGCCTTGCGGCGGGCACTCCGCAAGGGGCCAGCGCCGTGCTGGTCTACCTCGCGATCTATGTCGTCATGACGATAGGCAGCTTCGTCGCCATCCTGATGCTGCGCGATGCCGAAGGCAGTTATGTGGAGAATATCCGCGACATTGCCGGACTGTCTCGCGCAAAGCCGGTAATTGCCCTGATCCTTGCCGGAATGATGCTGAGCCTCGCCGGTCTGCCGCCGATGTTCGGCTTCTGGGGCAAGTTCGTCGTATTTCAGGCTGCGGTGCAGGCGGATCTGATCCTGCTGGCCGCGCTCGGTATCGCAGCCAGCGTGATCGGTGCGTTCTATTACCTCAAAGTCGTCAAGGTCATGTTCTTCGACGAACCTGCCGGAGTGGTTCAGGGGCGCAGCGAGACAGGCCACTGGGTACTGCTCATCGCAATGGCGATCATCGTTTCGCCGTTGGGTTATCTTCTCACGATCCCGCTCGGATTACTTGCGGACCGTGCGGCAGTCTCGCTGTTCCTGCTGCCATGATCATCCGCCGCCCGGCACCGTCTTGCTAGAGTTTGTCGCCGAAACAGGTTCGACCAATGCAGATCTTCTCCAGCGCCTGGGGCAGGGTGAGAGGATCGCGGAAGGCCACTGGCTGATCGCCGACCGGCAGAGCGGCGGACGCGGCAGGCACGGGCGAAAATGGGCGGACGGAAGCGGCAACTTCATGGGGTCGACCATCGTTCACGCGGATCGACATTCGCCTCCGGCGGCCTCTCTCGCTCTTGTTGCGGGTCTGGCGGTGAGGACAACCGTCGAACCCTTCATTTCGCAGGGCAGCAACCTCGCCCTGAAATGGCCAAACGATCTGCTGGTGGATGGGGCAAAACTGGCCGGTATCCTGCTCGAGCGAACAGGCGACAGCGTCGTCGTCGGGATAGGCGTGAACCTCGTCACGGCACCGAGGCTCGTCGACCGGCTCGTGTGCAGCATCGCGGATGCAGGTACTGCACCCGACAGGAACAGTTTCGCCGCTGCGCTTGCGTCGGATTTCGCGAAGGAACTGGGGCGTTGGCGACGTTACGGCCTGAATGTGCTGCTACGCCGCTGGCAAGGTGCCGCCTACCCGATGGGCACAAAGCTCGCCGTTCACGAACCCGGCGGAAACCGGATTAGTGGCGAGTTCGCCGGGCTCGACCCCGCAGGATCGCTGCTGCTGCGTTTGGCGGATGGGACAATGCGTGTCATTCATGCCGGCGACATAAATCTGACGCGTTAGGAATTTCGATGCTGCTCGTCGCCGATGTCGGCAATACCAATGTGGTTTTCGCCTTGTATGACAATGGCGCTTTTCGCGCACGATGGCGGATCGCTTCGGATGCGCGGCGCACCGGTGACGAATATGCCGTGTGGCTGCTGCAACTGATGCAGATCGAAGGCGTGCCGCGTGAGGAGATATCGCGCATCATCGTCGGCTCCGTCGTCCCGCGCGCGATTCACAATCTGCAGGTGCTGTCGGAGAAATATTTCGGGATCGCGCCGATGATCGCGGGTGAGGGCGAAGCGGTCTGGCCGATGACCCTCGATGTGGACGAGCCCCGCTCGCTCGGCGCGGATCGGGCCTTGAATGCGATCGCGGCGCACACCAGATATGATGGCGACCTGATCATCATTGATTTTGGCACCGCCACCACTTTCGACGTTGTCGATTTCGCCGGAACCTACAAGGGCGGGATCATCGCACCCGGCATAAACCTGTCGCTGGATGCGCTGGTGAATGCGACGGCTAAATTACCGCGCGTGGCGATTGCCGCGCCGCGCAGCACCAGCGTCATTGGGCGCAATACCGAGGATCAGATGGTGATCGGCGTCTTCTGGGGCTATGTGGCCATGATGGAAGGGTTGATCGCGCGGATGCGTGACGAGATCGGGCGGCCCACTCGTGTAATCGCAACGGGCGGGCTCGCCATCCTGTTCGACGAGCACACGAATATTTTCGATGCGGTCGATGACGACCTCACTCTGGAGGGTCTGGCCCTCCTTGCAGAAAAGGCTTTGAAGTGAAAAAGGACTACACACCCGAACAGGAACTGCTGTTCCTGGCTCTGGGCGGTTCGGGCGAAATTGGCATGAATGTCAACCTTTACGGGTGTGACGGCAAATGGCTGATGGTCGATCTCGGCATGACATTCTCGGGCAATGAATATCCCGGCGTCGACCTCGTGTTTGCCGATCTCGAATTCATCGAGGATCGGGCGGAAGATCTGGTCGGCATCGTGCTCACCCATGCGCATGAGGATCATATCGGCGCAATTCCCTATTTCGCGCAGGAGCTTGGCGTACCGCTTTATGCGACGCCGTTCACGGCGGAACTGGTCCGGCGCAAGCTGCAGGAAGCCGGCCTTACAGGCGAAGTCGAGCTCAATATCATCGAGGGGGCCGACGATTTCGCATTGGGTCCGTTCGATATCTCCTATGTGCCGCTCGCCCATTCGATTGCCGAAGGCCACGCGCTGCTGATCGATACACCCTATGGCCGGATCTTCCACACGGGCGACTGGAAGCTGGACGAGGAACCCATCATCGGCGAGCCTGCCACTGAGGAGGAACTGACCTCCCTTGGAGACGAAGGCATTCTCGCGATGGTTTGCGACAGCACCAATGTCTTCAACCCTGAACCAAGCGGATCCGAAGGCGCGGTCTACAAGGGATTGCTTGAAGAGGTGCGCAAGCACGAAGGCCGGCGTGTCATGGTCACCACCTTTGCATCGAACATCGCCCGGCTGCATACCCTGGGCGAAGTGGCGAAGGCGACCGGCCGCAGGCTGTGCGTGGCAGGACGATCGCTCGACCGAATGATCGAAGTGTCGCAGGATAATGATTACCTTCAGGACCTGCCGGACGTCGTCGATTTCGATACTGCAATGAAACTGCCGCGCGGTGAATTGCTGATCATCGCCACCGGCGGCCAGGGGGAACCGCGCGCGGCGCTGTCCCGGATCGCGGAAGGCAATCACCCGATCAGCCTGGTCGAAGGCGATGTGGTCCTGTTTTCCAGTCGCCAGATTCCCGGTAACGAGATCTCCATCGGCAAGGTGCAGAACCGCCTTTCAGAGCGCGGTATCGTGATGGTCACCGACCGGCAGAGCATGATCCATGTTTCCGGCCACCCGGGGCGCCCCGAACTGGAGGCGCTGTACGGTTGGCTCCGTCCGGAGATCCTCGTGCCGGTGCATGGCGAAATCCGTCACATGCAGGAACAGGCCCGGCTGGGGCTCGATAGCGGCATACCTCATGCCGTTTTTCAGAAAAATGGCGATATCGTCCGGCTCGCGCCGGGCAAGCCCCAGCGTCTGGCGCAGGTCCGGTCCGGGCGCCTTATCCTCGATGGCGACATCATCGCTCCGGCAGACGGCGAATCGATGACGATGCGCCGCCGCCTCTCACGCGAGGGCGTGGTCGTCACCGTTCTCGATGCGAAGAATCGCCCGACCGTCGAGGGCATAGGTCTGCCGCTTGACGAGGATTACGAGGCTTTTGTGGAAGAATGCCAAGGGGACGTGGCGCAGGCCATCGGGCGCTTGAAGGGGCACGACCGTAAAGACGATCGTGCAATCCAGGAGGCGGCGAGGCTGGCGACGAGACGAGCGGCGACTCGCTGGAGCGGCAAGCGTCCGCAAGTCAAAGTCATACAATTGGCAAGCTGAGGTCGAGGGGTGGCCTGGACGTCCGTCATCGCAATCTACGCCCTGTTCTGGGTCGTCATCGCCTTCGTCCTGCTGCCTTTCGGCATCAAGACCCATGATGAAGCGGGGGTGGAAAAAATCGCCGGGCAGGCGGATAGCGCGCCTGCCAATTTCCGCCCGCTTCGCCTTGCCGTTCGGGCAACGATCCTCGCTGCGGTCGTCACCGCTCTGTACGTCGCTAATTTCGTCAATGGCTGGATCGGGGTGGAGGATATCGACTTCTTCCCCAGACCTCCTGAAATGACCTACGCCGAAGAACGTAGCTAGTTTCGCAATCGCTCGATCGATTGGGCAAGCGCCACGTAAAGCTTGCCCATGTCGGAACTGAGCAGCGTCACTCCCAGCGCATGGCCATCGCGCGTCGACAGCATCGTTCGCAGCATGGCTTCGAAATCGTGGATATAACGGCTGACGTGTTCGCGGAAATCGGGATCGTCTTCGAAGATTTCCGCCACTTCACGCGATTGACCATTATCAAGCAAGCGAACGGCCCGTCGTGTGAATATGCCCCGGTCACCGCGCAGATAGGAATTCCAGGCGGTGTCGGTGATCTCGGTCGACAGTGCCTTGGCAATGTCGATGGCATTGGAATTCAGACTTTCGGTAATCAGGGCCACCCTGCGCGAGAAATCATTGTCGACCTGTTCTTCGGCAAGCTCGCGGGCGCGATGGACCCGCGTTTCCAGATTGGCGGCGAGTTCGTTCACCTTACCTAGCTGATCGCGCATCTGAATGGCCGAATCCCGGCCTGCCGCGGCCGCCTTGCTCGCCATCTGTTCCAGTGCTGCGATCGATTCCACGGCATGCCCGGACAGCGAAGTGTCGATGATCCGGGCGGCATCTTCTGCGATGCGTTCGGCGAAGGCATTGACCTTGTTCGCATTATCCGCCTCAAGACCGCGCAGCGCGTCCTTCGAAGCGCTTTCCATCGCCAGGATTGCCGACCGCAATTCTCCGCGAGCCTTTTCGGCAATGACATCGCCCTGCCGTTCGATGTCGCCAAGTCTGTGCTGCAGCTCGTCGATCAGACGCACGTTTTCTTGCTGCTTCGTCTGGATATCATCCTGCAGGGTTTCGATGCCGGCGATCGTCCGCTTACCTGTCCTCCCGGCCTCACCAAGCTGGTCCACCGTCAGTTCCACCGACACTCCTGCGGATTCGAGCATGTCCTTCAGGTTGCGGGAATCCTTCAGAACATCGTGGATACGAGTTTCCACCTCCCTCAGCGATGCGGGCAGATCGTTGCGGCTCCGTTCGGAAGCGGCCTGCAGCAGTTCCAGCAGTCGAATGCTGGATTCGGTGAGCTGCGCGACCGCGCTGTCGGTGCCATCAAGCGCAGTTTGCGAAGCTTCGAGAGTTCCTGTCAGTTCGGCGACACTTCGCGTCACGCGTTCCTGCGTCTCGTGCCCATGTTCGCCGATGCGCGTCAGGCTGGCTTCAAGCGCGTCGATCCTGTCTGCCAATCCTTCGGCATTTTCGGCCAGCATCCGTGTCTGCGCGATCTGATCCTGCCTGCGCTCGACCAGATCGGCGTCGAAAGCAGCAAGGCTGGCCGTCAGAGCCTCGACCGCATCGGCTTCCTGTTCCGCCAGAGCGTTGCGCCGGCTCTTTATCAAGGCGACGAAATTGCCGTGGCTGGCATCCAGTTTTCCGTTCAGTTCCTCCGCATGTGTCGTGATTTCCCGCAGCAGTTCTGCCGCGCTGCTGCGTGCGTCGCCATCCAGCGCGCCGATCCTTTCGGCAAGTTCCGCCGATCGCGCCTGAACCATTTCGATACGCTCGTTCCAGCTTGCCACTGCCCGCGATTCCGTTTCGCCTAGCGCGCGGTTGACCGTGCCGGCGCCATCGCGGATGGTGTTGACGCGGGCCTGCAAGGAGACGAGTGCCTCCGCCTCATGTTCTTCCAGGGCTTCGCCCGCCTCGACGATCTCGGCGCGCAGGCGATCGGCGCGGTGGCGCATTGCGGCGAGCGCATCGACTTCATGGCTGTCGAGATCGGCCCGGTGCGCCTCGCTCCTCTCGGCAAGAGTGGCAAACCGGCGGTTCATGATGTCGTCCAGCTGTATCGCCTGCGCTTCGAACGCCGCGATCGCCGCGTCGACACGGCTGCGCAAGGTCCCCACCTGCCGCTCGCTTGCCGCGCCGAATTCGTTGAGCCGTTCGAAGCCGGCAATCATCTCGCTCAATTGATCACTTGCAGTGCGGCCCGCATTGCCGATCTGGTTGGAAACATCACGGGCCGAATTCGCGATAACCGGAAGATCGTTGCGCAGGCGCCCCATGTTTTCCATGGCGCTTGCGCTGACGGTTGCGATGGCGTCGACCTGGGCGCCATTATGATGAATGAGATCCTGCAAGGCATCGGCATGTTCCGATATCCGCTCGGATGCGACTCTGCCCAGAGCATCGAGTTCGCGCGATTCTGCCGCCAGGAATTCGCGGGCGACGCTGAGTTCGCGATTGATCACGGTCAGCCGTTCCTCCAGCCGCTGCGCCTCTGCCGACAGTACGGATGCCGCATTGCCGAACCGCGTGGCCTCGCGAGTGCTGCTGCGCATGGCCAGGAGCCAACAGGCGACGATCAGCAACACGGGGATGCACCACTGCGTTAACAGTTCTGCCGCCCGGGATAATGTGACGCCCTGGCTGATCGCCGACCCGTTCGACGTCAGGAAAACTAAGGTCCAGGAAAGAATGGCGACGAGGGCAATGGCCCGGGCCACCCATTCCCGCGGCTTCGGACTGGTGGGTTCATCGAGCAATTCCGGCTCCTCGTAACCGACCTGCTCGGCTTCGGGTGCCGGTCCGATGCCGGCATGCCTCGTCGAGTCTCCGCCGTCCTGTCCGACAGCCCTGATGTGTGATCCCGCGCTCATAAACTGAAAGCTACCACTTTTGCGGGAAGGTGAAACCCTGTCTTAACCTAGTTCCACATATGCAGTGCCCGGTGATGTATGAAAATTCCTCTTTCGAAGCGACACTTGCTGCAGCGGCAGAGGAAGATGCAGGTCTGCTCGGCGAGCTTAAAGGTGCTTTCGGGCAGAGCCTGCGCTATCAAGTCGATTTGCTTTCCCGCGCGCGATGCGATGGCAACTGGCTTGTGGCAGCACAGCGCATCCGGGGGCTGGCCGCTTCATTTCATGCCACCGAACTCTTGCATCTGGCCGATACGGCGCTGCAATCGGCACCCGGCGATCCCGTGATCATCCGCGAGCTGCAGGACTTCCTGGCGCAATCCGGTTTCGCCTGATCGCGAGAATCCCCGGCGACCTTGGAAAGCGCCGTATTACCGCGTAGGAAGCAGCCTTTCAGAGAAGGAGGGCTCAGGAATTGCTCGTTGCGCTCGTCTCGACCGTCGATGCACGGGACATGCAGGGCCGGCTCCTGACCGTCGCCGGCCGGACTGTCGTCGGACATCAGATTGCAGCCGCGCTGGCGCTGGGATGCGAGAGCGTCCTCTGTCTGGTCGAGGGACGTGAGATCGGCGCAGACGGCGAGGATGTGGGCAGGCTGCGCCGCCAGGCAGCCGGTGGCGGCGCGGCGTTTCGCCTCGTGTCCGATATTTTCGGCATTTCGTCTGCAGTCACGGCGCACGATACGCTGATCGTCTTCGCCGGGGGCATGCTGCCGCAGCGGTCAATTTGCGACCTTATAGCTGCCGAGCGGCCCGGCATTGCGGCATATGGATCACGCGGAGGCGAGATGAACGCTTTCGAGAGGATCGATGCCGATCATGTCTGGGGCGGCATCTTCCGCGCGCCCGGTGACATAGTGGAACGCTTCGCCGCCGTGGCACCCGAGGGCGATCCCGTCTCGGGCTTGCTGCGCACCGCCTTGCAGAGCGGTGTGCGGCTGTTCGAACTGGCGGATGGAGAGGTGCCGGTCGTGATCCGGACGTCGGAACAGGCGGTCGCCGAGGGCGAGCGATGGCGGCGGCAGCGGCTCGGCAAACCCGACTGGCGCCTACCCGGCGAGGCGATCGCGATCCATCTGGCTTTTCGGCACGCCCGGGCACCCGGCGTGCATGACCGATCATCAACGCCGGCAACCAGGCCGTTTCTGCCCCTTGCTCCGTTTCTGGTGGTCAGTCTGGCCATCCTGATGGCCTGGGCAGGGTGGCCCGTCCTCGCCTTTCTCGCGCTTGGCGCAGCCTTCGTCCTGCGCCTGCTCAGCTTGCAGCATGAAGGGGAACCGTTCGGGGCAGGAACAGAAGCGACCACGACCAGCACGCCCACCTCTATCTTCTCCATCCTTTCTTTCGATCTCGCGGTTCTGACGGTGAGTTATCTCACCTTGCAAGCTGCAGATCCCGGTACTGGCATTTTTCCTGACGGACTGGCGATCGTCATGGCAATCCTCGCTTTGCCGTGGCTGGCAATTCGTTACACCATTCCGCTATGGCAAACAGCGGCGCGTGACCGCTTCGCCCTGTGCATCGGACTTGGCATCTGCGCGCTGTCGGGATCCTTCGCCCTTGCCGCCGGCATCCTGCTGATCGTCATCCTGGCAGCAATGCTGACATCTCCGAAGAACCCCACGGCTAACCCGTCCTTAACCAAGGGATGATAACGGCAGGACATGTTCGAGGCAGCCATGACCCCCACACCGCAATTACCGATCGAGGAGGTTCTTCGGAACGAACTCGTGAGCGGGGACACAGTGCTGGGCACGCTGGGACCGATCATGAGCCATCTGCTGGCAAATCACGACAATTCGCTTTTCAGCGACGAGATCGTCGCCCGCGTTCGCGGGATGATAGGCCATCTAGCAAACCAGATGCTGGACGAGCTTGGCAGGACGCTGGAACTCGCCGATCCCGGGATTTTGGCAGAAGGGCAGGGCCGCGAACTGGCTTCCGAACTCGCGACCTCCCAGGCTTTGCTAACCCACTGCCATGCGCTGGCGCTGGAATGGCAGCTTGCCGAAAGGCTGGAGAAGCGATGCGCCATAGACCCGGTGCTGACTCCGCTCCTGCAGGCGCTGATCGCCTCCACCCGTGAGGAGACGGCGGAAATGGCCATGGCCCTTCTCGCCAGCCAGGTACGGTTCGTGCAGGCGCAGCGAAGGATGGAACTGCCGCTGACGGAATTGCCGGGCGATCTGTTTCACCACGCCGTGCTGACCTGGCAGACCTTTTCCGGCAACAGCGACGAAGCGGCATTGCAGATGGCGAACCGGGCGATGCGCGACAGGTTCGACGAAGGCGCAAGCCGGCTGGGACTTCTCGACCGTCTTGTCGGGGCGATGGGCAATGGGGTGCGCGCCGCCCTGTCCATTTCCCATGCAGGGGTGGCCATCTTCTGCACGGCACTGGCCAGCCAGTCCAATCAGGACCGGGATGTTGCCGTCGTTTCGACCAATGATCGCCAGCTCGCCCGGTTGGCACTGGCCTTGCGGAGCGCAGGCTTGCGTCCGAAGGACATCGAGAAGGAGTTCCTCACCATCCATCCCGATACGGTTCTGCCCGAAGGTTTTGAATCGCTGCGCGCCGACCGCGCAGGCGAGATGCTTCAGGCTTCGGGCGGCTGGTCGCCGGGCTGAACGATGTTGTCCGAAGGTCCGATCACCGCAAGCGCATTAAGCGATGCCGAAGACCGGCTGGTGGAGGCGCAGGAGCCGCTCGCCGGCCTGCAAAAAGCCTGCGGGGGGGTTCTGCCTGGCCGCATAGCCATTCCCGAACTGCTCCTGCTGGTGCGCCGTTCGCGTGACTACAGGCTGCGCCTTGCCCGTACCGTCCAGGCATTCGACGGGGAAGAGATCGTCAGGTTCTGGGCCGCAGTGGAGCCGCTGGGGGAAGCGGGTGGTTGCCGGCTGGAGATGAGCAACTGGCAGGCGGTCCCTGTTGCGGTCGAGCGGGCAAGCGATGTTCAGGACCGCAGGGATGCGCTGACCCGGCAGATGGCCGTGCTGTCGGCAAGGCTGGACCAGCAACAGCATGTTCTGTCTGTAGAGGCACATTCCGCGCGGTTGCGGGACCTTGCGCGTGAAATGCGCGCGCATGTGGGCCAGCACTGGACGGAGCTGGTCGACCTGCCTGAATTGCCGAATGCGGGGGACACGCACTGGCGCCTGCTCGACGGGGCGAGGATCGAGGCGGGGATCGGTGCCTGCGGTACTCACATGAACATGCGGGCACGGGTGATACCGGCCGGCGACAGGAATTCCGGAAGCGCAGGTTTCGAATTGTATTTTCTGGCTGACGAGAAACCGGAGGGCACTCTTCGTCGGCAATCCCCGCAGGCGAGGCCAGCCTCTTTGGGCAAGGCGTTGGGACAGGATCTGGCGCCGGTTCTGCGAAGGCCGGTCGCCCGCATCATCGCGAACGCCGAAACGATCAGGTCACAGCTCGCCGGGCCGCTGGCCGGGGAATATTCCAGCTATGCCGCCGACATCGCCACTGCCGGGCAGCATCTGTTGTCACTGATCGACGATCTGGCCGATCTGGAAGTGGTGGAGGATGCTGAATTCAAGGTATCGCCCGACCGGATCGATCTTGCCGAGGTCGCCCGGCAGGCGGCTGGTATTCTGGGCGTCCGGGCGCGAGAGAAGAATATCAGCATCGCTGCGCCAACCGAGAGTACGAAATACCCTGCTGTCGGAGAATTCCGGCGTGTGCTGCAGATCATTCTGAATCTGCTTGGAAATGCCATTCATTACGCGCCCGAAGGTTCTGCCATCGTCCTGCGTGCGGGCGAATCGGGTGGCATGGCTTCGCTGCAGGTCGCCGATCAGGGGCAGGGCCTCACGCCCGACCAGCAGAAACTGGTGTTCAAAAAATTCGAACGACTGGGTCGCAGCGGCGATGGCGGTTCAGGGCTGGGCCTGTATATCTCACGCCGCCTGGCACGCGCCATGCAAGGCGATCTGACGGTGGTGAGCGAACCCGGGCAGGGTGCGCGATTTACGCTCATGCTACCTGCCGATCCAGAGGCGGCTGCCTGACAGGTCAACCGGCTGATCGGACCTGCGTGTCGCCGCACCCTCAGTCCCGCAATCGGCGCCTTGCGAAAAACAGCAGCAACAATCCGACAACGAGAGCAACGGCACCGCTCACTGCCCAGTTCGACTGCCCTATCATGAAGCTGTCTTTCGGCCACATCAGCAGGCCCAGTCCCTGGAACACCCACAGAAGGCCGGTCAGCACGAGAGCGATACCGGCGATCTGCAGGATGATCCGGAACATGCCTGCAGGTCCCTAGCGTTTTTCGACCGGCACGTAATCGCGTTGCACCGGTCCGGTGTAAAGCTGGCGCGGACGGCCGATCTTCTGATTGGGATCGGAGATCATCTCGTTCCATTGCGCGACCCAGCCCACCGTGCGGGCAAGGGCGAACAATGCGGTGAACATCGTCGTCGGGAACCCGATCGCCGAAAGAATGACACCCGAATAGAAATCGACATTCGGAAAAAGCTTCTTCTCGATGAAATAATCGTCGTTCAGTGCCATTTCCTCGAGGCGCAGGGCCGTTTCGAAGACGGGGTCTGTCACGTTCAGCGCTTCGAACACCTCGCGAACCGTTTTCTGCATGACCGTCGCACGAGGGTCGTAATTCTTGTAGACGCGGTGGCCGAAGCCCATCAGGCGGAACGGATCGTTCTTGTCCTTCGCACGCTCGATATAATGCGGGATCTTGTCTGGCGTGCCGATTTCGCGGAGCATGTTGAGGGCAGCCTCATTCGCACCGCCATGAGCCGGACCCCAGAGACAAGCGATGCCTGCCGCGATGCAGGCGAACGGATTGGCACCCGAAGACCCGGCAAGGCGGACGGTGGAGGTGGAGGCATTCTGTTCATGGTCGGCATGCAGGATGAAGATGCGGTCCATCGCTCGTTCCACGGCGGGGATAACTTCATATTCCTCCGCCGGAACACCGAAGGTCATCCGCAGAAAATTGCCGGTGTAGCTCAACGAATTATCGGGCTGCAGAAAAGGCTGACCGGTTGAATATTTATACGCCCAGGCCGCAATCGTCGGCATCTTGGCAATCAGCCGGTGGCTGCTGATCTTGCGGTGTTCGGGGTCGGAAATATCGGTGCTGTCATGGTAAAAGGCCGACAGCGCACCGACGACACCGCACATGATCGCCATCGGATGCGCATCGCGGCGGAAGCCCTGGTAGAACTGCCTCAGCTGATCGTGCAGCATCGTGTGCCGCGTGATCGTGTAGGTGAAATCGTCCAGCTCCTCCCTGGTCGGCAATTCGCCATTCAGCAGCAGATGCGACACTTCCATGAAGCTGGAATGTTCGGCCAGTTGACCGATGGGATAGCCACGGTGCAGCAGGACGCCTTCCTCGCCATCGATGAAGGTCAAGGCGCTTTCGCAGCTGGCCGTGGATGTGAAGCCCGGATCGAAGGTGAAATTCCCGGTCTGTGCGTATAGTTTGCGAATGTCGAAAACATCCGGTCCGCAGCTGCCCTGCAGAACGGGGAAGTCGTAGGACTCACCGCCGGTTGTCAATGTCGCTTGCTTGTCAGCCAAGTTTCGTCTCCTTGATTTTGTTTACGCCGGTGAGCCGGGAGCGAGCCGGGCGTGAATACGCGCCAGGCTTTCGTCGCGCCCCAGCAGGATCAGCACATCGAATATTCCGGGCGAGGTCGTCGTGCCCGTCAATGCCGCGCGCAGGGGTTGCGCCAGCTTGCCGAGGCCCAGCTCCAGTTCCTCTGCCATCTCCTTCAGACTGGCTTCGAGGGCAGGAATTGTCCAGTCCGTTTCATCTTTCAGCCGGTCATACACGGCAGCAAGCCGCTGCAGTCCTGCATCGTCCAGCAGTTTTTCGGCCTTGTCCGTCAATTCGAATGGAAGCGTCTTGAAAAGGAACTCCGCCCCTTCGGCCAGTTCGTCGAGATCCTTTGCCCGCATCTTCAGTTCCGGCATCGCGCGCTGCAGCAAATCCCTGTCTGCCGGCAGGCCGATCCGCGGGGCGACGAGGCTTGCGAGGCGGGCGTTGTCGGCTTCGCGAATATAATGCCCATTGAGGTTCATCAGTTTCTTCAGATCGAATCTGGACGGGCTTTTACCGACACCATCGAGGCTGAACAGCGCGATGGCCTCCTCGCGGCCGATCTCTTCGCGGTCGCCATGCGCCCAGCCGAGGCGAAGCAGATAGTTCACCAGCGCCTCGGGCAGGATGCCAAGTTCGTCGCGATAGGTATCCACGCCGACGGCGCCGTGCCTTTTCGACAGCTTGGCACCGTCGGAGCCATGGATCAGCGGGACATGAGCGTAGACCGGATCGGGCCAGCCACCCTCGATACGGTCCATCGCGCGAATGATCGGAAGTTGGCGAAATGCGTTGTTAAGATGATCGTCACCGCGAATGATGTGCGTGCAGCCCATGTCGTGATCGTCGACGACGACAGCGAGCATGTAGGTCGGCGTCCCGTCGGCGCGCAGCAGGATGTAATCGTCGATCTCCGCATTGGCGACCGTCACGCGGCCCTGCACCGCATCATCGATGACAGTCTCACCTGCGTCCGCCGTCTTCAGACGCACGGTATAGGGCTTTCCTTCTTCTGCGGCCCCGGCCTGGCGGTCGCGCCAGCGGCCGTCATAGCGCAGCGGCTGCTTGTTCGCCTTCTGGCCGGCGCGCATCGCGTCGAGCTCTTCCGGCGTCGCATAGCACTTGTAGGCATCGCCAGCCTCGAGCAGCTTGCGCGCCACATCGGCGTGGCGGTCGGCACGTTCCGTCTGATAGACCGGTTCTTCGTCGAAGGTAATGCCGAGCCAATCCAGCCCGTCCAGAATGGCGTCGATCGCCTCCTGCGTCGAACGCCTGATGTCGGTATCCTCGATCCGCAATAGCACCTTGCCGCCATGATGGCGCGCGAACAGCCAGTTGAACAGCGCCGTGCGCGCGCCGCCCAGATGCAGGAAACCCGTGGGGGAGGGGGCGAAGCGCGTGACCACCGTTCCGCTATCGCTTGCCATAAGAACCCGTTCCCCTATCCAGTCTGCGCATGAGGGCCTTCTTCCGTGTCTGACATACCGCTCGGCGACAGGACCGGCGAAGGCGATGTTGCATTGCAGCGTCAATGGCCGAACCCTCGCCCGTTGTCCAGCATGGCAGATGCGGCCGACAGCTTTCTCGGCAAGGCCGGGTTCGACCGCGCCCCCTGGCTGGCCGTCAGTCTGGCAGCGGGTATCTCGGCATGGTTTGCGCTGCCGTCCTCTACCTATTGGGTCGGCGCAATCGTGGTCGCCATCACGTCGGCAGCGTTCGCGCTGAAAAGGCTGCAGCGCCAGGAAAACCGGCAGCACATCCTCCTGGCGACGGCGGCGGTATCCATCATGTTCGCGGCGGGTATCGGCGTGATCTGGAGCCGTTCAGAAATTGTGGGAACGCCCGCCATCGCCTATCCGGTGGTGCAACCCGTCACCGCAAGAGTGCTGACCCGCGAGGAGCAACCGGCGAGAGGCCGTATCCGGCTGACCGTGGCACTGCGGGACGGGCTGGGCATCGCCCGCAAGATACGGCTCAACATCACGCCGGAACAGGACGCAGCCGGCATCGACAAGGGTGCGGTCATTACCATGCGGGCGCGATTGTTGCCGCCGGCATCACCAATGTTGCCAGGTTCCTACGATTTTGCGCGGGATGCCTGGTTTTCGGGTCTGGCGGCGACCGGTTCGGTCATCGGACCGATCCGCTTGAAAAAGCCTGCCGATGGCGGAGCCTCGTCACTGGCAGATTTGCGTGGCGATCTGTCCGACCATGTTCGCAGCAGGGTCGCAGGAGCCGCAGGGTCGATCGCCGCGGCATTCGCCAGCGGAGATCGCGGGGCGATTGCCGATGCCGATGCCGATGCCATGCGGGACAGCGGCCTCACGCATCTCCTCTCCATCAGCGGATTGCACGTGAGCGCCGTCGTGGCGGCAACCTACATCCTTGCCATGCGGATAATGGCCCTGTGGCAAAATCTGGCTCTCCGCATCAGGCTGCCTGTTGCCGCAGCCCTGCTCGCCGCGATGGCGGGGGTGTTCTACACCATGCTGACGGGTGCGGAGGTGCCGACGATCCGCAGCTGCATCGGAGCGATCCTCGTGCTGGGTGCGCTGATGCTGGGGCGGCAAGCCCTGTCGATGCGGATGGTGGCCGTCGCAGCGATAGCCATCCTGTTGCTCTGGCCCGAAAGCGTCGTGGGGCCGAGTTTCCAGATGAGCTTTGCCGCAGTGATCGCCATAGTCGCATTGCACAACAGCAAGCCGGTAAGGGAATTCACAAGACAAGGACGGAAGAGACTGTCTACACGCATCGGTCGAAATCTGCTGCTGCTATTCGTTACCGGCCTGGTCATTGAACTGGCGCTGATGCCCATTGTCCTGCATCATTTCCACCGCGCGGGTGTTTACGGTGCCATGGCCAACCTGATCGCCATTCCGCTGGTGACGATAATCGCGATGCCGGCAATAGCGCTGGCTCTTTTCCTCGACCTTGCCGGACTTGGCGCCCCGGCATGGTGGTTGGTCGAAACTTCGCTGAATGCCTTGCTGGCGATCGCTCGTTTGACCGCCAGCCAGGCAGGTTCCGTAACTTTTGTCCCCGTCACCGGGTCGGGCACGGCCATCCTGTTTATCGCAGGATTGTTGTGGCTGGCGCTGTGGCAAGGGCGTATGCGCTTGTGGGGGCTGGTACCCGCCGCATTGGCAGGATTTTGGCTGTTGTCAGCCGCCAGCCCTGATCTTCTCGTATCGGGCGACGGGCGCCAGGTGGCTATCGTCGACACAGGAACACGCATCTATTCGCTGCGAGGTTCCGCCGGCAGCTATGCAGGAGAAAATTTGCAGCAGATTGCCGGAACATCGGCCGATCTACTGCCGCTGCAGGATCGCGACGCGACTATCTGCAACGCCGATTTCTGTTCGACCGTAATCGCGCATGGCAAAGATAGCTACGGCCTGCTTGTCGCGAGAAATGCCAACCCGGTCGCAGCCGATATTCTCAGGCAGTCCTGCGCCACGGCAGATATCGTGATTTCCGAAAGGGTACTTGGGCCGTCCTGCAATCCTCGCTGGCTGAAACTCGACCGCTATATGCTCGATGCGACCGGTGGACTCGCCATTTATCTGCAAGACAAAAAGATCGTTTCCGTCGCGCAAGGGCAGGGCGACCACGGCTGGTGGCGGGAGGCACCTGAATGATGCGCTGCCCCGCCGCGCATCAGTGATAACGCCGTAGCAGCCCCGCAAGTTTACCCTGGACCTGGACCTGAGCCGAACTGTAGGTCTGCGGCTCGTAAGCGGCATTGGCCGGATCAAGGCAGATCATGCCCCCATCGCGGCGCAGATATTTGAGCGTCGCTTCCTCATCATTGACGAGCGCGACGACAATCTCGCCATCGCGCGCCGTATCGGTCCGGCGCACAAGCGCGAAATCGCCATCGAAAATACCGGCTTCGATCATCGAATCGCCGGACACTTCAAGCGCGTAATGCTCACCGGGACCGAGAAGAGCCGCAGGAACGGGAAGCGAGGTCTGCCCTTCTAAAGCCTCGATCGGAGCGCCGGCAGCGATACGCCCGTGCAGCGGAATGTTCACGACATCATTCGCCGCCTGCGGAATCACGATGGGCTTCGAACTGCGGGACGAGGCATCGTTCGCAGCGAGGCGAGGCCGACCAGGAGTGGCAACATCGTCAGGCTGGCGGATAATCTCAAGCGCGCGCGCACGATTGGGCAGGCGGCGGATGAAGCCGCGTTCCTCCAAAGCGGATATGAGGCGGTGAACACCTGACTTGCTCTTGAGATCGAGCGCATCCTTCATTTCCTCGAATGATGGAGAAATGCCCGTATCCTCGAGCCGGGCCTGGATGAACTGGATCAACTCGTGCTGTTTAGCAGTCAGCATGGTGCTTGCTCCTTATCCGCCATTAGACAAATGACAGACGATAGCGTGAACGAATAAGGAACAATCTAGCAACTAATCCAGTCAAGTCAAGCAATGGCGCCATTCTGGACCGGATAGAACGGCACATGCGCGCCTGACTTCACTCCTGCACAATTTTCCGGTCGCTCGATCAGCCCGTCGGCGCGTGTCAGGTTCAGCAATGCACTGCTGTCCTGTTCTGCCAGCGGCATGGCACCAAGGTCAGTCAATCGCGCCCTGATGAACTCGCGACGGCTGCCGGTTGCCGGCAGATCGACCGTCGTCTGCAACAACAACGGCCGGGGCAGGGGTGATGCCGAACCGAGCAATGCGCGCATGGCGGGCAAGACGAAGAGATAAGCGGTCACGAAGCTGGATACCGGGTTGCCCGGCAAGCCGATGATCACGCAGCCTTCCTTGCGCGCGGCCATGAGCGGCTTGCCCGGCTTGATCGCCACCCGCCAGAATTTCGTGGCGGCGCCCCAGGCCTCAAGCGCCGGTCCGACCAGATCGTGATCGCCTACGGATGCTCCCCCGCTCGTCACCAGAAGATCGCAATCCTGCACCTCGTCCAACGCTGCGGCGAGGCTTTCATGGTCATCGCGAACGGGTCCGATCCGGCGAATTTCGCATGGGAGGTGCGACAGCAGCGCGGCCAGCATCAGCCCGTTGCTCGAAGGTATCTGATATGCGCTGCAGCTTTCGGGATCGGAGGACAGTTCATCGCCGGACTCAAGGATGGCGACGATGGGGCGGCGGCGAACGGGTAATTGCGAATGCCCCGCCATGGCCGCCAGAGCGATCGCGGCCGGCGTGACCGCTGCGCCGGAACGAAGTACCGTATCGCCGGCTGCAAAATCGAAACCGGCGCGCCGTATATGGCGTCCCGCGGCAGGTGCGTCACGCAGGATAGACAGGGCGGTGCCCTCCTGCGCCGCGCTTTCCTTGATCAGGATCCGGTCGGCACCATCAGGGACCGCCGCGCCGGTGGAAATCCGAACAGCTTCGCCCGAAGCGAGAGCGCCGGCATAAGGTGCGCCTGCCCTGCTGCTGCCGACGATCCTCCAGGGCCCGCCGCCCTCGACTGCGAAACCATCCATCGCCGAAAGATCGCTCGCCGGCTGAGAGCGCCGCGCGCGGAGATCGGCCGCGAGAAAGTGGCCGAGGCATTCTGAAAGGGGCATGGCCCGGCACGGCAGGGGTGTGACCAGATCCAGCAGCCGCGATTGCGCGTCCTGAAGCGGGAGCAGCGTCACGCCGCTTCCCAGTCGCCCGACTTGCCGCCCGATTTCTCCAGCAGCCGTACGTTCTGGATCACCATGCCCTTGTCAAGCGCTTTACCCATGTCATAAATTGTCAACAACGCCACGGAAGCCGCTGTAATCGCCTCCATTTCCACGCCGGTCTTGCCGGTCAGGGTCACCGTTGCGACTACCGATATGGATGATGTCTGCTGGTAAAATTCCACTTCAACGGAGGACAATGCCAAGGGATGACAAAGCGGAATGAGCTCGGATGTTTTCTTCGCCGCCATGATGCCGGCAATGCGCGCCGTGCCCAGAACGTCACCTTTGGGTGCGTTGCCCTGCCTGATGGCCAGGGATGCTTCGGCGCTCATGTGTATCTCACCGCCTGCGCGCGCGGTGCGAAGCGTGTCGGATTTACCCGCCACATCGACCATCCGTGCTTCGCCGGCCTCGTTCAGATGGGTGAGGCCGGTCACTTCCAATCCAGCAGATTACGGGTGGCGTCCTCGACGTCGTCGCGGCGCATCAGTGTTTCGCCGACAAGGAAATTGCGGATCCCGGCGTCGGCGAGCCTCGCGACATCGCCGCTGCCGGCAATGCCGCTTTCAGCGATAATCAGCCGATCGCCAGGCACGAGAGGAGCGATCCTCAAGGTAGTCGCAAGGTCCGTCTGGAAGCTTTTGAGATCACGATTATTTATGCCAATCAGACGGCTCTGCAACCGGAGCGCACGTTCCAGTTCAGCTTCATCGTGAATCTCGATAAGGACATCCATGCCGAGATCCGATGCAGCCTGTTCCATGTCGCCCAACTGGCTATTGTCCAGCGCAGCGACAATCAGCAATATGGCATCTGCTCCCATCGCTCGTGCTTCCGCAACCTGCCAGGGATCGACCATGAAATCCTTTCGCAGGACCGGAAGGGTGCAGGCATTGCGGGCTGCGACCAGATAGTCGCGATGTCCCTGGAAATAATCCCGATCCGTCAGAACCGAGAGGCACGCCGCTCCTCCGGCCTGATAGGCGCGAGCGTGATCGGCGGGTGCAAAATCCTTCCGGATCAAACCCTTGGAAGGAGAAGCTTTCTTGATCTCTGCGATCAGGCCAAGGCCGGCCCGGCTGGCAACCTGCAACGCCTTCGCAAAACCGCGAGGGGCGGTCTGCATGGCGATCTGCCGTCGCGATTCGCTTTCCGAGACCTTCAGCCTGGCTTCGCGAACCTCGTTCCGCTTGGTGGCGCAGATTTCTTCCAGTCTGTTCATCGGGCCAAGGCAATCCATTGGGTGAGTTTCGTCAGCGCCGCACCGCTGTCCAGCGCCTCGGCAGCGATGGCCGCGCCTTCGGCATAGGTATCGCTTCGGCCCGCGACCATCAGGGCAGCCGAGGCATTCAGCAGCACAGCGTCGCGATAGGCGCCGCCGGCCCCGTCGAGCAAGGCCTTGAGCGCACGTGCGTTATAGGCGGCATCTTCGCCCCGGATCGCCTCCATCGGCGCAGTCTGCAAACCCGCCTCGCCCGGATGCACGCGCTGCATCACGAAGCTGTTACCGCGAATTTCGGCAGTTTCGCTGCCTCCGGCGAGCGACAGCTCGTCCAGCCCCTCGTCACCGGAAACGATCTTGGAATAACCCGTGCCGAGCCTCGCCATCGCGCCCGCGAAGATCGGCACATAGGCAGGGCGTGCGATGCCGATTAGCTGGTTACGGACTCGCGCCGGATTGGATAGCGGGCCCATGAGATTGAAAATGGTCCGCCGGCCCAGGCGCTGCCTGATAGGCTGTATTCGCCGCATGGCAGGGTGGTGATTGGCCGCGAAAAGGAAGCAGATGCCGATCTCGTTCAGCGTCCGCTCCGCCGTGCGCCCGGCAGCATCCATGTCGAGGCCGACCTGCTCCAGCGTGTCGGCCGCGCCTGCCTTGGATGAAGCAGCGCGATTGCCGTGTTTCGCCACCGGCACGCCGCACGCTGCCACGACCAGGCTGACCGCCGTGGACACGTTCAGCGTATGATGACCGTCGCCGCCGGTTCCGCACACGTCGATCGCATCGGCCGGTGCCTCGATCGGCAGGAGCCTTGCCCGCAGGGCACGCGCAGCACCCGCAATTTCGTCCGCTGTCTCTCCGCGATCGGAAAGGTCGGTGAGGAAGCTGGCGATTGACTCGTCCGCAACTTGCCCGTCCAGGATGGCGCCGAAGACCCCCTCGGCTTCTGCTTCGCCGAGCGGCAAGGCGGCGGACGGCAATCGCTTCATGGCAATTCTTCCGGCTCGATACCGCACATTTGCAGAAAGTTGGCGAGGAGGGCATGCCCGTGTTCGGTCGCTATGCTTTCCGGGTGGAACTGCACGCCGTGGATCGGCAGGGACACGTGGCGCAGCCCCATGACGAGCGCATCGTCGGCCGTGGCGTTGACCCTGAGGCTCTCCGGCAGATCGCGCACGACGAGGCTGTGATAACGGGTGGCGGTGAACGGCGCGGGGATCCCGGCGAATATTCCGCTCCCGTCATGTTCGACCGCGGATGTCTTGCCATGCATCAGCCCGCCGCGCTCGACCTTGCCGCCGAAATGTTGGCCGATCGCCTGATGGCCCAGGCAGACGCCCAGCAGCGGACGTTCGGCATCGGCGCAGGCTGCCACCAGATCGAGGCTGATGCCTGCATCATCGGGAGTGCAGGGACCGGGGGAGATGAGGATGCCCCTTGCACTGCTGGCGATGGCTTCGGATGCGGTGATCGCGTCATTACGCTCCACGCGCACATCCGCGCCGAGTTCCATCAGATAATGGACCAGGTTGAAGGTAAAGCTGTCGTAATTGTCGATGACGAGTATCACGGCGCGGCTCTTGCCCGTTTTCTCACCACGATCAAGGGGCCGAGCGGTGCGAGCCCGTCCATTCGCCCGGCAGCAGGATCCCACAGCGCGGAAACGCTGCCGTCGAGATACAGCGCGTTCTGGACTTTCAGCTCGTCCCGATAATAGCGGGCGAGCTTGCCGAAACTGAGCGGGGCGCGCGACATGACGAAATGTGCGCGCCCTTCCGAATCCACGCCCACGGCATTGCGGACATAGCGCGAGGGGCCGTCCTGCGTGATCTCGGGATGCAATTCGCCCCCGATCACCAGCATGGGGCCGGACTGGGTGCCGAATTCCGGCCGATCGGCCACGTTGCTATAGAAATCATCTGCGGTACGGACGTTCCATTTGCCATTGCTGCCGTAGAAGACGCCGTTTGGCAGGAGGTGGAAATTCCCACCCCCCTGCGCGCGGTTAAGCTCGACGAGCCGGTCGGAATCCTCGACGTAATAGCCGATGGGCTGGCCTTCCTCATCGAACATCCCGCCATTGACGGCGAATGCTACGCTCTCTGTATCCCCGAGTGCTTTTTCCAGCGCGGCGAAACTGCGGTAGGGCCTGATCCCGCCATCGCCCTTCGCGCCGAGCACCATCTCGACGCTATGTTCGGCAGGATCGGCGACGCAGTGGATGAGCGCGATATCCTCGAACACCGCATCCCTGCAGGCCGAACTCTCGCCCGTATTCTCCGCCGCCGCCACAGCGGGTTCGGGTTGCTCGGCTATGCCGCTGCCGATCTCGGTCCGCAACACGGGTTGCCCTTCGGGAGCAGCGTCGCAAGCGGTCAGTGCGAACAGGCAGGCGAGGATGAGGCAGGGCGATCTCATCGCCTGCTTCCGGCCAGGCGGGCCGCTTCGCGCGCGGCGGCGAATAATGCCCCGGCCTTTGCCTCGCATTCGCGCTGTTCGTAAGCGGCGTCGCTGTCGGCCACGATACCGGCGCCGGCCTGCACATGCATGGTCCCGTCCTTCACCACGGCGGTACGCAGAACGATGCAGCTGTCCACCGACCCGTCCGGCGCGAAATAGCCGACACCGCCGGCATAGGCACCGCGCGCTTCGGGTTCGAGTTCCGCGATGATCTGGCACGCGCGCACCTTTGGCGCACCGCTGACGGTGCCGGCAGGGAATCCGGCAAACAGGGCATCTATGGCATCGTGGTCTTCGGCAAGCCGTCCGACGACATTGCTGACGATGTGCATGACGTGGCTGTAACGTTCTACGCCGAAACTGCTGGTCACACGCACGCTGCCCCGTTCCGTGACCCGGCCCACATCGTTGCGCCCCAGATCCAGCAGCATCAGATGTTCCGCCCGTTCCTTGGCATCGGCGAGCAAATCCCGTTCCGCCGCCTGATCGAGCGCATCGTCCGCCCCGCGCGGACGGGTGCCGGCAATCGGCCTGATCGTCACCTCCCCATCGCGGACCCTGACGAGGATTTCCGGGCTCGACCCCACGACCGCGAAGCCGGGCAGGTCGAGGAAATACAGGAATGGCGAGGGATTGATCCGGCGCAGTGCCCGATACAGATCGATCGGCGGCAGAGGGAAGGGGCAGGTGAAACGCTGCGCCAGAACCACCTGAAAAATGTCGCCCGCCTCGATATAGTCCTTCGCCCTTGCGACCATGGCGGCGTAATCCGCTTCGGCCATCGTGCGCTGCGCCGCCATATCAGGCACATCCGCCCGCACGGTACCGGGCGGCATGGCCTGGGCGAGTTTCTCCAGCGCTGCATCGATGCGCGCGGCGGCATCGTGCAAACGCGCATCGGTCGGCGCAGCACCGGGCCAGAGCGGCGCGATGCAGAACAATTCATCGGAAAGGCCGTCGAATATCAGGATGAGCGTGGGCCTGACGAACAGCATGTCGGGCAGGTCCAGCGGCCCGGCCGGTGCGCGCTCCAGCTTCTCGACCAACCCGATGGTCTCATAACCGAAATAGCCGACGAGGCAGGCGAGGGCGGGCGGCAGTCCCTTCGGCACGTCGATGCGGCATGCGGCGGCAAGCGCACGCAGGCTGGTCAGCGAATCGCTTTCGGCCGCCTGGAATGCGTCACGATCGCTGCGCCAGGCGCGGTTTATCTCCGCCTGCTCGCCACCTGCGCGAAACACCAGATCGGGATCGAGGCCGAGCAGGCTGTAGCGACCGCGAACTTCCCCGCCTTCAACCGATTCCAGCAGGAAATCGCCGCGCCCTTCCTCGATCAGCTTGCATGCAGCGCCCACAGGGGTCTGCGTGTCACATATGACCCGGCGCCAGACCAGCGCGGGCGAGCCGCGGGCAAGTGCGTCATGTGCGGCGGTTGCGCCCTCGATCTCCGGTTCGCTCTCCATCGATCAATTCGTAGTGCCGACCAGTTGCCGGCGGACGGCCTCGATCGCTTCGGCATTGCGTCCGACGCCGAGTTCGGCGCGCATCGATGCGACCAGCTGCCGGGCGTATTCCTCACCAGCGCGCTGGCCAAGCTGCTGACGCGCGCTGGCAATGAAGGGATCATTGGCGTCGATTTCACCAGGAACGATGTCGGCAAGATCGACTACGAACCAGCCGACATTGCCGGGGCCTTCCAGTTTCTTGGTCGTGCCTTCCGCCATGCTGAACATCAGGGCCAGGGGCGCCGGGACCTGCTGCTGGCGGGCCGCGAGTTCCTGCCGCGAAAGATCGACCGTTTCAGGTGCGGGCAGGCTGACATCCTCGGCCCGCATCGCGGCGGCAAGCGTCTCGCCGGCGCGCACGCGTGCCAGGATACGGTCCGCAGCCTTGCGCGCCGCAGCAAGGCCCCGCGCCAACCGCCACTCCGCGACGACCTGCTCGCGAATTTCGCCGAGCGGTGCCGCGGCGGAACCGGTGATCCTTGCCACATCGAACAACACGAAAGCTTCGCCCGGAACGACTTCGGCCACCTGCGGCTCGCCCTCCTCCATCTGGAAAGCGGTGGGCAGGACAGGACCGAGAATTTCCGGAGCGGTTTCACCCTGCTGTCCATATACCTGTCCGGCTGCGGTCAGCGCGCGGGTGGTCCGGATCTGCAGGCCGAGCTCACGCGCGACATCGGCCAGCGCCTCGCCATCGTCGAGGCTGTCCTGGGCATCCACCGCCAGATCCGCCAGAGCGTTCCGGCGCTTCGCAAGGCGCAGTTCCTCGGCAATCTCGCCGCGCACCTGGGCCAGGCTGCGCGCCGGAGTGCGGTTGACGCTGTCCACGCGCATGACATACCAGCCAAGCGAGCCGCGCTGCGGAACCGCGACGGAACCACGAGGGGCGGCAAAAAGCGCCTCGGCTACAGCGGCGCTCGTCGACGATGCCAGTTGCTGGCGGCTGCGCGGCTCGATTTCGGCGACGCTCAGGCCCGCCTCCTGTGCTGCCTGCTCCAGCGACCCGCCGGCCTGCACCCGCTGGCGGATGGCCTGTGCGGCCTGCTGCGTCGGCACGATCAACTGGCTGAAACCGCGCGTCTCGCTGGCGGTATATTGCGCCTGGTTCTCACGATAGCGGGCGGCGATCTCGGCATCGGTGGGTTCGGCCCGGCCGCCAAGGCTCGCCGCGTCCAGCGTAGCATAGCGGATCACGCGCCGTTCGGGGCGGATGTAATTGCCGCGATTGGCGATGTAATAGGACTGCAATTGCGCCGCGGTGGGTGTACCATCCGGCGCGAAGGCGGTGCTGGGGATAAAGCCGATGGTCCCCTCGCGGCTCTCCCGCTGCAGCGCGGCATAGCGGGCTACCATCTTGTTCGGCAGCCGCGCCCCAAATGTGGCAGGGATCAGGACCTGCTGGGCCAAGATGTCGGATGCAAGATCCCTCCGGACCGTGGCTTCGCTCAAACCGCGCTGCGCCAGAAAGCCGCGGAACGCATCTTCGCTGAAATTGCCATCCGGTCCGCGAAACGCGGCGATGCCCAGAATTTCGCTGTTCACGAGGTTTTCGCCCGCCCGCAGTCCGTAGTTGCGGCCATAGCCGGCGATGGCCGCACGGTCGATCATCTGCGACAGGATCCGGTCTAGGCCGCCCTGTTCGGCGAATGCCTGCATGGACAATGTGGGATCATCCTGCCGCAGGCTGTCCACCGCATTGTTGGCATCGCGCACCAGATCGGCCGTCCCGATCTTTTCATCGCCGACGACGGCGACCCGGTTGCCGCCCGAAACCCCGCCGAACGTGGCGCTCGACGATACGTCCATGCTGGCAAAGGCGACGGCGATCAGGGCCAGGAAGGCCATGGTCACCACGATGCCGATCTTCGACTGGAAGAACCTGCGGAATGTCGTAAGCATAGAAGAGAGTGACCCGTATCGGTTTTTTGCAGATGGTAAACGGCGGCGGAGCGACCCTGACGAGGCTGGCTCCAATTGTTGGCAGGTGGCGCTTTATCCCGCATGCGTCGCTGCCGCAACAGGTGGACAAGTCTTTTGACCCGAACCCGAAGGTGGGCTAGCGGAGCGTGCCAGACGGCCCATATGGGCCAGCAGAAGATACATCTTTAACAGCAGGAACAAGACACATGGCCGCACGGCCCTATATCGTTGGCAATTGGAAGATGAACGGGACGCGCGCCATGCTTTCCGAAGCGCGCGCGATTGACCGGGCCTCGCAGCGCCTGATGAAGGTGGAGGTCGCGATCGCGCCGCCTTACACCCTGATCCACGCGGTACACCGCGAAGCGACGCAGATCGGCGTCGGTGCGCAGGATTGTCATGCTGAAGAAGAGGGCGCGAATACCGGCGACATCTCTGCAGCGATGGTTGCGGATGCAGGTGCCAAATTCGTGATCCTAGGCCATAGCGAAAGGCGCAAGGACCATGGCGAGAGCGACGCGCTGATCAGGCGGAAGGCGGAAGCAGCGGTCGCAACCCAGCTCAAGATCATTCTCTGCTGCGGCGAAACCGAAGACGTGCGGAATGCCGGAAACGCCGTCGATCACGTGCTTGCCCAGCTTTCCGCGTCCCTGCCCGAAAATGTCGAGGAAGCCGGAGAGCGGCTGAATATCGCCTATGAACCGGTATGGGCCATCGGCACCGGACACACCCCGTCGACGGCGGATATCGCCGAGATGCATGGTGCCATTCGCCGGCTGATGATCGACCGCTTCGGACCGGAAGATGGCGCGGCAGTGCGTATCCTTTATGGCGGTTCGGTAAAGCCCGAGAATGCGCGCGAACTGCTGGCGGTGGACGAGGTTGGCGGCGCATTGGTCGGCGGTGCCAGTCTGACGGCGGAAACCTTCCTCGGCATCGTCATCGCCGCCAATGAAGTGCAGGAACAGTAAGTACCCCTTGATTCCGCCAACGGGGAGGGCGGCCTTGCCCTCTTCATGCCGGCGGACTAGACGCGGCCCGAAGCCAAGCGAGAGATTACCCGAACCATGTCGATCTTCCTTTTCCTCACCGTGGTGCAGGCCATCGTAGCAGCAGCGCTTGTCGGCGTGATCCTGATGCAGCGATCCGAAGGCGGTGGCCTGGGGATCGGCGGCAGCCCCAGCGGTATGATGAGCGCGCGCGGTGCGGCGGATTTCCTGACCAAGACGACGAAGATCCTGGCGATCCTGTTCGTCGTGCTCTCCATCGTGCTGGCAGCGGTGGCGGTGGAAACCAGCAGCACCGGCACCATCGAATCGACGATCGACCGAAGCGTGACACCGGCGCAGAACGATCCGCTCGCACCTTTGGCGGGTGACGGTCTCGACGGTGATCCGCCGGTCAGCCCGGTTCCGGATTCGAATGACGATCCGCTTTCTGGTGCAACCCGCTGACAGGCGTTTCAGATCGCAAGATGGTTTGCAGGCGCTGATCTGCCTGCATTTGCCGTGTCCACATTTGCGCCGCCCATTCCGGCCGGTGAAATCGGCAAGACTGTGCTTGCCCCGACTCCAATCAGACGCTTAAGGCCCAACTCCCATGGCGCGGTATATTTTCATCACCGGCGGCGTGGTTTCCTCGCTCGGCAAAGGTCTTATGGCAGCGAGCCTCGCGGCGCTGCTGCAGGCACGTGGTTTCAAGGTGCGGATTCGCAAGTTCGACCCGTATCTGAACGTCGATCCGGGTACGATGAGCCCCTATCAGCATGGCGAAGTCTATGTGACCGACGACGGGGCCGAAACCGATCTCGATCTCGGCCATTACGAACGTTTCACCGGCGTCTCGGCACGGCAGAGCGACAATATCACGTCCGGCCGCATCTATCAGGACATCATCGCCAAGGAACGCCGGGGCGACTACCTTGGTGCGACCGTGCAGGTGATTCCGCATGTCACCGACGAGATCAAGAATTTCGCGATCGACGATGATGAGGATCACGATTTCATCCTTTGTGAGATCGGCGGGACGGTCGGCGATATCGAAGGTCTGCCGTTCATCGAGGCCATTCGCCAGATCCGCAACGATCTCGGGCGCGACCGGACCGCGTTGATCCACGTTACGCTGGTGCCGTTCATTTCCGCTGCCGGCGAATTGAAGACCAAGCCGACGCAGCATTCGGTGCGCGAACTGACCAGCCTTGGCGTGCAGCCCGACATGCTGCTGTGCCGCTGCGAACAGCCGCTGCCGGAAACCGAACGTGCCAAGATCGCGCTGTTCTGCAATGTCCGGAAAGAGGCGGTGATCCCGGCGCTCGACGCGAAGAGCATCTATTCCGTTCCGCTGCAATATCATCGCGAAGGTCTCGACGCCGAGATCCTGCGCCACTTTGACATGAGTGCGCCCGCGCCCGATCTGTCCCGCTGGGAGGATATCGAGGATCGCCACGACAATCCCGAAGGCGAGGTGACCATCGGCGTCGTGGGCAAATATATCGGTTTGCAGGATGCCTATAAATCGCTGAACGAGGCGCTGATCCACGGCGGCATGGCGAACCGGGTGAAGGTTCGCATCCGCTGGCTGGACGCCGAATTGTTCGAGAAGAGCGACGATGAACTGGTCGCACGACTCGAACCCCTGCACGGTATTCTGGTGCCGGGCGGTTTTGGCGAGCGCGGCTCGGAAGGCAAGATCGCTTCGGTTCGCTTCGCCAGGGAACGGGGGGTGCCATTCTTCGGTATCTGCCTTGGCATGCAGATGGCCTGTGTGGAGGCTGCGCGCAGCGCGGGTCATGGTTCCGCTTCATCGTCGGAATTCGGCGGTGGCGGTGAACCGGTCGTCGGCATCATTACCGAATGGATGAGCGCCGAAGGCCTGCAAAAACGTGAAGAAGGAGGCGATCTCGGCGGCACGATGCGGCTCGGATCCTATGACGCCACTCTGGTCGAGGGCAGCAGGATTTCGGAGATTTACGGCGGATCGGCAGTCATTTCGGAACGGCACCGTCATCGTTACGAGGTGAATGCGAAATATGGCGATGCCATGGCGAGAGCCGGCTTGGTGTTTTCGGGGATGTCGCCCGACGGTCTTCTTCCGGAAATCGTCGAGAGACCGGATCATCCCTGGTTTGTCGGCGTGCAGTTTCACCCGGAATACAAGAGCAAACCATTCGAACCGCACCCGTTATTTGCAGGTTTCGTTGCCGCAGCGGTCCATCAGTCACGCCTGGTCTGAGCGGCCGGTTCCATCAGGGCTGCCGCAAATGGCTGAGCAACACCGCACCCGCATAAGGGGCCTGCTTTGAAATATTGCATCAGCTATCTTTATCTTTTGATAGATTCGCGATATCGCATCTGATGGAACGATGTTGAACGGTGACGATCAGAAAAGATCGATCGACCGGTCAATGTCGGCGGATGCGACAGTTTCGGATGTGATCGTCTCCTGCGACCCGGACGATCATATTCGGACAAGCGGCGCCTCGCGTCGCGGGGGTGGACCTGGTCTGCCCCCGAATTGTTTAAGCGTCGTTGATTTTCGCTGCATTTTTCCGGATTTCCCATGGTTTCGTCGCGCTTGCGTCAGTTCAGCTTTTCCATGACGCCGAAACGATTCACCCGCTCGGCTATTGATGAGGTAATGCAATCGCGCCGGTGCGGCGCATGAGAGGTACCAATGACGGCGAAGAAGATCGACATCTACACGAAGATGGGCTGCGGCTATTGCGCGCGGGCCAAGCGCCTGCTGGACGACAAGGGCGTGGAATATGATGAATTCGACATTACGATGGGCGGGCCGAAGCGGGACGAGATGACGAGCCGCGCGCCGAATGCCCGTACCGTGCCGCAGATCTTCATCGGCGATAATCATGTCGGTGGCTCCGACGATCTCATGGCGCTTGAACGGAACGGCAAGCTCGACACGCTGCTGCAGGGCTGACGAAGCGAATGCCCCGCATCGCGCTTCTGCAGATGACCAGCGGCATCGAGCCGCAGTCCAACGCCGATATGATCGTATCCGGCATCGTATCGGCGGCTGCAGGCGGCGCGAAGATGCTGTTCACTCCCGAGATGTCGGGGCTGCTCGATCAGGACAGGCAGCGTGCGGCACGGTCAATTTTCCTTCCGCAGGAGGATCCCGTGCTGCACGCGACGCGCCGGGCGGCGCGCCAGGCGGGCATATGGGTGGCGCTGGGGTCGCTTGCGGTCGCCAGCGCAGAAGGCAGGCGCGCCAACCGCACATTCGTCATCGACCCTGAAGGCGAGATCGTCTGCACCTATGACAAGATACACATGTTCGACGTCGCCCTTGGCCAGGGGGATGATTGGCGTGAATCGGCGGCCTATGCACCGGGCGACAGGGTCGTCACCCTCCGGACTCCGATCGGATTGCTGGGCCTGAGCATCTGCTATGACATCCGCTTCCCGGCACTTTACGATGCCCTTGGCCGCGCAGGCTGTGACGCGATCGCGATACCGGCCGCTTTTACCGTGCCCACGGGCCGCGATCACTGGCATGTCCTGCAACGCGCCCGCGCCATTGAAAACAGCGCGTTTGTAATTTCGGCGGCGCAGGTGGGTGAACATGAGGACGGGCGGCACACCTATGGCCATTCGCTGGTGATCGACCCTTGGGGGCGCGTGCTTCTGGACATGGGCGGCACCGATGCGGGGATCGGTTACGCAGAGATCGACCTGACGCTGGTGGAAGAGATCCGCCGCAAGCTGCCGAGCCTTGCAAACAGGCGCGATCTGGCGAATTGAGCGGCCATGATCGTATTCGACCTCATCTGCCCGGCAGGCCACGCATTCGAAGGCTGGTTTGCATCGTCGGCCAGCTTTTCGCAGCAACGCGAGCAGGGGCTGGTTGCCTGCCCGAATTGCGGAGATACCGGCATCGCCAAGGCACCGATGGCTCCTTTCGTCGGCGCGAAAGGTAACAGGAACCTGCCTCCTGCCAAGCAGCGTCGCGACACGCGAAGAGGCCTTCCGATGGCCGGTGGCAGGGAAGCTCCTGATCTCGCCAAGGCCATGCAGGCGGCGGCCCAGGCGCAGGCAAGGGCGCTGGAGGGCAGCACCTGGGTGGGCGACGCGTTCGCCGAAAAATCTCGTGCGATACATTATGGCGAATCATCCGAATCATCTTACAGCACACCGATTCACGGCCGTGCGACAGCAGAAGATGCACGAGCGCTGCTGGATGAAGGGATCGCCGTCGCGCCACTGCCGTTCCCGATTACCCCGCCTGACGAACTCAACTGATTGCCAGAAGGTTTGTAAATTCGTAAGCGGCTCTGCGGAGCGCCCGTAGCTCAGTCGGATAGAGCACCAGATTCCTAATCTGGGGGCCACAGGTTCAAATCCTGTCGGGCGCACCATTTCCTGATCGCCACGAATACCTGGATGGAGCGTTCGACGGCCTGAACAGCTTTTGGACGCACGAGGGTTACGCAAAGTTACCTACCGGTCATACAGCAGTCGGGAAGGAGAAGCGAGATACGGGACCACCGGCGCCTTCTGCCCCCCGCTGGCCGCCCGTGCAAACGATCTGCGTCGTTCTCCTGCGATTGCACAGCCGCTTGACTGGTTTGCCTCACCGCTAGCTGGATCAGTCAAGCGGCACCCTTGCTCCATCACCACTTTATCTACTTGCCAACTTATCCGGCCCGCCACGCTGTCGCGAGGCGGGCCGGTTCTCCTCCCCAGGAGATCTTGTGGTTGCGTGCCGGAAGCCTGCCCGGATCTCGTCCGGCTGCAAGCTGGCTTACTCGGCTGCGAACTGGTTCATGGTGTTGTCCTTGCCGCCTGCCTTCAGCGCCGCTTCGCCTGCGAAATATTCCTTGTGATCATCGCCGAGGTCCGATCCGGCCATGTTCTGATGCTTGACGCAGGCGATGCCCTGCCGGATTTCCTCACGCTGCACGTTCTTGACATAGCCGAGCATGGCCTGGTCGCCGAAATATTCCTTTGCCAGATTGTCGGTGCTCAGCGCCGCGGTGTGATAGGTCGGCAAGGTAATGAGGTGATGGAAAATGCCGGCGCGATTGGCGGCGTCGGCCTGGAAGGTCCGAATGCGCTCGTCGGCCTCCTTCGCCAGATCGCTGCCGTCGTAATCGACGCTCATCAGGCGGTCGCGATCGAAAGAGGACAGATCCTTTCCTTCCTTCTCCCACGCGTCGTAAACTTGCTGACGGAAGTTGAGCGTCCAGTTGAAGCTGGGCGAATTGTTGTAGACCAGCTTGGCACTCGGAACCGTTTCGCGGATGCGATCGACCATTTCGGCAATCTGTTCGACATGCGGCTTTTCGGTTTCGATCCAAAGAAGATCGGCGCCGTTCTGAAGGGCGACAATGCAATCGAGAACGCAGCGATCCTCGCCCGTGCCGGGGCGGAACTGGAACAGGTTGGAAGGCAGCCGCCTGGGCTTCATCAGCTTGCCATCTCGCGTGATGAGCACTTCGCCATGATCGATATCGGCGGGATCGACCTCCTCGCAATCGAGAAAGCTGTTGTACTGGTCGCCGATGTCGCCCTTCTCATGCGTGACGGCGATCTGCTTCGTCAATCCTGCACCGAGTGAATCCGTGCGGGCGACGATCACGCCATCATCGACGCCGAGTTCCATGAAGGCATAGCGAACGGCACGGATCTTCGCGAGGAAGTCCTCATGCGGCACCGTGACCTTGCCGTCCTGATGTCCGCACTGCTTCTCATCCGACACCTGGTTTTCGATCTGGATGCAGCAGGCGCCTGCCTCGATCATTTTCTTTGAAAGCAGGTAAGTTGCCTCGGCATTCCCGAAGCCGGCATCGATATCGGCAATGATCGGCACGACATGCGTCTGATGATTGTCGATGGCGTTGCGAATCTCCTGCGCCCTGACATCGTTGCCAGCTTCCATCGCATCGTCCAACTGGCGGAACAATCCGCCGAGTTCACGCGCATCGGCCTGGCGAAGAAAGGTGTAGAGTTCCTCGATCAGGCCGGGAACGGTGGTCTTCTCATGCATCGACTGATCGGGAAGCGGCCCGAAATCGCTGCGCAAGGCGGCGACCATCCAGCCCGAAAGGTAAAGATAGCGGCCCTTGGTGTCGCCAAAATGCTTCTTGATCGAGATCATCTTCTGCTGACCGATGAACCCGTGCCAGCAGCCGAGCGACTGCGTGTAATTTTTCGTATCGCCATCATAGGCTGCCATGTCGTCACGCATGATCTTCGCCGTATACCGCGCAATGTCGAGGCCGGTTCGAAAGCGGTTCTGCAGCCGCATGCGCGCAACATTCTCCGCTTCGATGCCCTTGAGTGTCAGATCGGATTGATCGAAGTCCTGCCGCGTCTGTTCGATAGTCTGCTGATAGCTCATGCGTCATTCCCGTTTGGTCCGCATCTGGCGGATGTGATCTGCTGGCTCCTGTATGCTGGCCGGGCATCCATCTGGCGAGTGCCGCCGAAGTGCATTTGTCCAATGTGACAAAAACCGCTTGTGCAATTGTCCATTTACGACAAGGTGCCGGAATGGCGCAGTCGAACCCGCTCTTTCTCGGACCGCGGATCCGCAGGCTCCGTCGCGAGCTCGGCCTTACACAGATGGAGATGGCGGCTGATCTCGGCGTCTCTGGCAGCTATGTCGCCTTGCTGGAACGCAACCAGCGCCCCGTCACGGCGGACATGTTGCTGAAGCTGGCCCGCACCTATCGTCTCGATGTCACGGAACTGGGAGCGGAGGACAGTGCCGCCTATTCGGCGCGTGTTTCGGAAGCGCTACGCGATCCTATCTTCGCGGATCTCGAGGTTCCGTCACTGGAAGTCGCCGATCTCGCCACCAGCTTCCCATCCGTGAGCGAGGCATTTCTGCGCCTCCATGGCGCCTATACGCGCGAACAGCGCAGCCTTGCGGAACAGCGCCTCGCGCCCGGCGGCACTACCGACGACGACCCGGTAGAAGCCACGAGGCGCTTCCTGGCGGGCCATGACAATCACTTTCCCATATTGGAGGCGAAGGCTTCGGCACTCGCTGAAACCATCAGGGAGAAGGGCGGGGCGGCGGAATGGCTGCGCGGTGAGGCAGGCGTGCGGGTCCGTTTTCTGCCTGCCGATGTGATGATGGCCACGGTCCGGCGCTATGACCGGCACAATGAGCAATTGCTGATCGAGGATACGCAGGATGCTGCCGGGCGCCAATTCCAGATTGCCCTGCACATCGCCTATACTTCGATGCGGCGCGAAATCGAAACCATCATGAGAGATGCCGAGGTCGAAAACCCGACGGCTCTGGATCTGATAAGGCGAGCGCTGGCTTCCTATGCCGCTGCGGCGCTGGTGATGCCTTACGAAGCCTTCGTCGGCGCGGTGGACAGGCGCGCCTATGACATATTGGCGCTGAGCCGCGAATTCGGAACCAGTTTCGAACAGGTCGCCCACCGGCTGACCACTTTGAACCGGTCCGAGCAATCGCATGTGCCCTTCTTCTTTGTCAGGCTGGACGAGGCGGGGAACATCTCCAAACGGCTGGACGGTGCCGGCTTTCCTTTCGCAACCTATGGCGGCGGATGCCCCTTATGGACAGTGCACACCGTGTTCCGCACGCCCCAGGCGATCGTCACGCAGTGGTTGCGAATGCCTGATGGGCAGGAATTCTTTTCTATCGCCCGAAGCGTACGATCGGGCGGCGGGCGCTTCGGGGATGTGCCGGTGTCGCGCGCGGTGGCTCTGGTGTGCTCGGCCGAAGATGCGGCGAAAACCGTCTATGGGCAGGCAGCGCTGGCCGGCAGGGCGGAGGCGACGCCCGTCGGGATCGCCTGCCGCCTCTGCAATCGCGAAGCCTGCCGGGCGCGGGCCGCGCCGCCACTTGGCCGCGAGATCATGGCCGACGATTACCGCCGGGGCGCTGCGCCGTTTACCTTTGCTGACTGATCAGTCCGTGACCGGGCTTTCGATCGGCAGCGCTTCCTTGAACGTGTGGGTCACATAGGGGAAGGGGATCTCGATGCCGGCATCGTCCAGCGCCCGCTTGATCGCCCTTACGACCGCATCGCGGCTTTCATGCATGTTGCGCGGGGTGGAACCCGCCCACCAGCGCACATTGAAATCGACGGAGCTGGAGTTGAACTCCATCGCGAAGACATCGACGCCCATTTGCGTGTCGACCTGGTCGACCCCTTCGACAGCCTTGCGGATGACGGCAGCCGCCTCGTCCAGATCGGTGTCGTAGGAAACGCCCGCGACGATTTCATGGCGGCGCTTCACATCATCCGTGAAGATTTCGACCGGATTCTTGAACAGGATGGAATTGGGTACGATGGTCAGTTCGCCCGACAGCTTGCGTACATGCGTTTCGCGAAGAGTGATATATTCGACCTTTCCCTTGATGCCTTCGCATTCGATCACGTCGCCGATCCGCATCTTTTCGCGCACCATGATAAGCACGCCCGCCAGGAAATTCTCGAAAATATCCTGAAAGGCGAAGCCGATGGCCACGGCACCGATGCCGAGCCCCGCGACGAGGCTGGCCGGGGTCAATCCCGGCATCAGGATGGTCAGCGCGATCATCAGGCCAAACAGCCAGATCGCCAGCTTCACCATGGTGTCGACCAGATTGCGAAGGCTGGGTCGCAGTTTCGTGCGGCCGATGATCAGATCGGCGATACGCAGCGCGAATTTCGCAACGAACCAGGTGATGAGCACCACGGTAAGTGCGATGGCCAGATTGGGCAGCAGGGCAACCGCGCCCCGGGCCATTTCCTGAACTTCGTTTCGCAACGTGCCGATGTAATTCATGCGTTATTCGTCCTGATGATCGCCGAATTCTGCATTCCTATGGACAGCGGGTGCGGTTTGCAATCGGGCAGGGGCGCCGGGTCGCGGCCTGGTCGCCGCTCGAGTTTGATCGCACGAACGGGGGCCGCTGATCCGATCTTGAAACAGCGGCCCGGCATCCAGCTTCAGAGGTGCTTACTGATTCGCCTTGTGCAGCCAATCGGCATGGCGCGGCGCCTTCTTGGTCTGGCTCCACTCCTCCAGCATCGGCATCGCGACGCGCTTCAGTTCGGCATATTGGTCTTCCGTTCCGATGTCGGCGGCCAGTTCCACCCGGTGGCCGTTGGGGTCGAAGAAGTAGATCGACTTGAAAATGCCGTGATACGTCGGCCCGAGCACTTCGATGCCTTCACCCTCGACATGAGCCTTGGCGGCGAGCAGTTCATCCTCCGACCCGACTTTGAACGCCAGATGCTGCACCCATTTCGGCGTATTCTCGTCCCGGCCCATTTCCTTCTGCGTCGGGAGTTCGAAAAATGCCAGGATGTTACCATTACCGGCGTCGAGGAACACATGCATGTACGGGTCGTGCTCTCCGGTCGAAGGCACCGTGTCTTCGGAAAATGCCGAAGTATATTCCATTCCCAGCACGCGCTGGTACCACTCGACCGTCTCCTTCGCATCCTTGCAGCGATAGGCCGCATGATGCACCCCGCCGAGCCTTATGGGATGTTTCATCTGCGGATTCATGCCGCATCTCCTTCCACGATTTCGGCCCGCTTGTCCCCGGCATCGGTTTTCAGCGCGCCGCGCTTCATCTGGTCTGCCTCGATCGACTTGAACAAAGCGGTGAAGTTGCCTTCGCCAAATCCTTCGTCCTTCTTGCGCTGGATGAATTCGAAGAACACCGGCCCGATCACCGTCTTACCGAAGATCTGCAGCAGCAGGCGCGGGTCGCCGTCCTCGGTCGAACCGTCGACCAGGATGCCGCGCGATTTCAGTTCCTCCACCGGCTCGCCATGCCCCGGCAGCCGATCGTCGAGCATTTCGTAATAGGTCGCCGGCGGGCTGGAAGCGAAGGGCGTGCCCGCTTCCTTCAGCCGGTCCCAGCTGCGATAGAGATCGTCGCTGGCAAGTGCGATGTGCTGAATGCCCTCGCCATTATATTCGCGTAAATATTCCTCGATCTGGCCGCCGCCGCCCGAACCTTCCTCGTTCAGCGGAATACGGATCTTGCCGTCGGGTGCCGTCATCGCCTTGCTTGTCAGGCCGGTATATTCGCCCTTGATGTCGAAATAGCGGATTTCGCGGAAATTGAAGATCCGCTCGTAGAAATCGGCCCAATGTGCCATGCGTCCGCCATAGACATTATGCGTCAGGTGATCGATCACCTTCATGCCTGCGCCGACCGGCCACCGCTCCACACCTTTTTCATATTCAAAATCGATGTCGTAGATGGACAGGCCATCGCCGCCTTCATCGGCATAGCGATCGATCAGATAGATGAGCGAATGGCCGATGCCGCGAATGGCGGGAATGTTCAGCTCCATGGGGCCGGTCTGCGTATGCACCGGTTCGGCACCGCGCTTCTGCGCCTCGGCATAAGCGGCGGCGGCATCCTTCACGCGGAAGCCCATGCCGCAGGCAGACGGGCCGTGTTCCGCAGCGAAATACGCTGCGGGGCTGCGGGGTTCGTAATTCGCAATCAGATTGATGCCGCCCTGACGCCACAATTGCACGTCCTTGGACCGGTGCCTGGCGACCATGGTGAAGCCCATTTTTTCAAAGACCGGCTCCAGCACGCCTTTCTCCGGCGCCGAAAATTCGACGAATTCGAATCCGTCGAGGCCCAAGGGATTTTCGAAGAGATCTGCCATGAACTGCCCACCTGTAACTGGTTACTGTTGCAACCAATATGCCTGAGGAACGCGGGAATTGCAAGGTGACCGGTCGCACCGCGCCAGCGTCTTATCGTCGTCCCGCACCTCGCTCGGGCGGCAACATGCGGGCGTGCATGATACAAAATGCTTGCCAGTATCGCCGCTTTGTAGTTCACCTGCAGCGTGAAGCCGCGCAACCACAAGATCAGTCTGCCGAAGGAGCATCTGACCCAGGGCCTCGCGCTCTGCGTTCTGCTGGCGCTTGGCGGATTGGCGATTGCCGGGCCGAGCGGACTGCTTGCGTGGAGCGAGCATCTGCAACTGCTCGACCAGAGGCAGGTTCAGATCGCGGACATGACCGAACGGCGTGATATTTTGCAAAACCGTGTCGCCCTGCTGAACCCCGACCGTGCCGATCCCGATCTCGTCGGAGAACTGCTGCGGGAAAAGCTGAACGTCGCACATCCCGATGAAGTGCTGATCACCCTGGACGACAGCGCACCCTGAAGGGTTTGGCCGCAATCCGGCCGCTGCGATCCTGCCTGCTGGCCATGTCGTCAAAATTTTTGCGCGAGATTCGGGTGCTTGGCCGTTGCGCGAACAGCCGGTTGCCTCCTATAGCCGTAGCGTAATCGCCGGGCGAAATGGCCTGGCCGATCAGCCGGTCCGACTCTCGGACAGGCACCGCGCAAGACAGGGATTGCCCAGCGATGACAGACGGCTCCAACGCGACCGAAAGCCGATCCGGTTCCGAAGACATGCCCCTCAGGTCCCTGCAGAACGCTCATGAGGAAAGCCCGCGCTACGATGCGAGCGACGACGAGTTGCTCGCATTCTACCGGCAGATGCTGCTTATCCGCCGGTTCGAGGAAAAGGCGGGGCAGCTTTACGGGCTCGGCCTGATCGGCGGCTTCTGCCACCTTTATATCGGGCAGGAAGCCGTCGCCATCGGCCTGCAAAGCGCTCTCGACAAGGACAAGGACAGCGTGATCACGGGCTATCGCGATCATGGCCATATGCTCGCCTATGGTATCGACCCGAATGTCATTATGGCGGAACTCACCGGTCGGCAGGCCGGCATTTCCAAGGGCAAGGGCGGGTCGATGCACATGTTCTCGACCGAGCATAAGTTCTATGGCGGTCATGGTATCGTGGGCGCTCAGGTCGCTCTGGGCGGCGGACTGGCACTTGCCCATCAATATCGCGAGGACGGCGGCATCTGCCTCGCCTATTTCGGCGATGGTGCGGCAAACCAGGGCCAGGTTTACGAAACCTTCAACATGGCGTCCCTGTGGAAGCTGCCGATCGTTTTCGTGGTCGAGAACAATCAATATGCGATGGGCACCAGCACTGCCCGCTCCAGCGCCGAAACGGAATTCTACAAGCGCGGCACCGCTTTCCGAATCCCCGGAATGGACGTGAACGGCATGGATGTGCTCGAAGTGCGGAATGCCGCCGAGATCGCGCTGGCCCATGTTCGTGGCGGAAACGGGCCGGTGCTGATGGAGTTGAACACCTATCGCTATCGCGGCCATTCCATGTCCGACCCGGCCAAATACCGCACCCGAGACGAGGTGCAGGACCAGCGCGAACATAACGATCCGATCGAGAAGGCGAAGAAGGAGCTTGTCGAGCGCGGCCGCAGCGAGGACGATCTGAAGGCGATCGACAAGGAAATCCGCGCCCGCGTCGCAGAGGCCGCCGATTTTGCCGAAAACTCGCCCGAACCCGATGCCGGTGAATTGTATACCGACGTCCTGGTCGGAAGCTATTGATGGCAACCGATCAGCCAAATGCCTTGGGTGATTGCACCCTGTTTCGCGCCGTTTCCGCAAGTAGCGCGGCCGCGCCTCTCCTACAACACCAGCAGACCAGGGCCTGACAATGGCGATCGAGATTAAAATGCCCGCACTTTCTCCGACCATGGAGGAAGGCACGCTCGCGAAATGGCTCGTGAAGAAAGGCGATACGATCGCTCCCGGCGACATCATTGCCGAGATCGAAACGGACAAGGCGACGATGGAGTTCGAAACCATCGACGAAGGGACGGTTGGCAACATCCTCGTCGAGGAAGGAACCAACAACGTAAAGGTCGGGACCGTGATCGCCATGCTGGCGGGAGAGGGCGAGGAGCTTCCGGATTCGGACTTGCTCGAAGATGGTCCGCAACCTGCGCAAGAGCCGAAAAAAGATGTTCCCGGCGAAGGCAAGGATGTGGGGCGCACAGAAGACAAGGCCGATATGACCGCGCCGCAAAAGCGCAGCCAGCCCGTCACCGACCCCGAAATTCCGCCGGGCACGAACATGGCCACCGTCAGCGTGCGCGAGGCGTTGCGCGATGCCATGGCCGAGGAGATGAGGCGCGACGGCCGCGTGTTCGTGATGGGTGAGGAGGTGGCGCAGTATCAGGGTGCCTACAAGGTGACGCAAGGGCTGCTGGACGAATTCGGTATGAAGCGGGTCATCGACACTCCCATTACCGAATATGGCTTTGCCGGCATCGGCTGCGGCGCTGCGATGGGCGGATTGCGTCCGATCGTCGAATTTATGACGTTCAATTTCGCCATGCAGGCGATCGATCATATCGTGAATAGTGCCGCCAAAACGAATTACATGTCGGGTGGGCAGATGCGCTGCCCGGTCGTCTTCCGCGGCCCCAATGGCGCGGCGAGCCGCGTGGGGGCGCAGCATAGCCAGAATTACGGCCCCTGGTACGCCAGCGTGCCGGGGCTGATCGTCATTGCCCCCTATGATTCGTCCGATGCCAAGGGTCTGATGAAGGCTGCCATTCGCTGCGAGGACCCCGTCGTCTTTCTGGAGAACGAACTGGTTTACGGACGCAATTTCGAATTGCCAGAACTTGACGACCACGTCCTGCCCATCGGCAAGGCACGCATCGTTCGCGAAGGCAGCGATGTCACCATAGTCACCTACTCCATCGGCGTCGGGCTTGCTCTCGAAGCTGCGGAAGCGCTTGCGGGTGATGGGATCGATGCGGAGATTATCGATCTTCGTACGCTGCGCCCCCTCGACGAGCAGGCAGTCCTCGACAGCCTGGCGAAAACCAACCGCGTGATCGTGGCCGAAGAAGGCTGGCCGACCTGCTCCATCGCTTCCGAAATCGTCACCATCTGCATGGAAAAAGGCTTCGACCATCTCGATGCGCCGGTGCTTCGCGTGTGCAATGAAGACGTGCCGCTGCCCTATGCAGCCAATCTGGAGAAGCTGGCCCTGCTCGACAGCAAGGCGATCATCGCGGCGGCGAAACGGGTCTGTTACAAGGATTGACGCGCGCCGAAGCGGATTAGGCGTGGCTCCCAATATCCGTGCAGATCACCGTGGATCCGCAAGGTTCCCGCGTCGGAATACCGAACCTTGTCCAGCCGCGATACGCGGCGAGGCGGGTTCTGCTAGCTGCTCAGTACGAAGATTGGCCGCGAATAGTTCATCGTGAAGCCGTCCAGCGCAATTCCGCCGGCAATTTCCGGAAGGGCATAGGATATGTCGAGATCGAATTCCCGCGCACCGGGAACACGGCTGGTAACTTCGCCAACCGCAACAGTAAGACGGTCGCTTTGCAGAAAATACGGCGCGGAAACGCCCATCGACTGGAAATTATTTTCCAGAGTGGTTTCCGAAACCGCATTGTTCTTCTGGTATTCGACCGCCGCAAATCTCGCGGCATCGCTGGCAAGCGAGCGAACCGCATTGTAATTCTGCATGTGAATACCGACGCTGACGACCCCGAACATCAGGGCGAGGAAGATCGGTGCCAGCAACGCAAATTCAACCGCCGAAGCGGCGCGCTCGCTGATCGCCAGATTGCGCCAGAAAGAAAGCGAGCGTTTCACGAGACCTGCACCAGACGCACTACATTATAGTTGATCGGCTCTCCCACACCGAAGCTGGTCCACATCGGGGTGTAGGTGTCCGTCAAGGTGAGCTGAACGTAAGTGTAAACGGGTTTCGTGGCGGCACAACCGGGAGGCGAGGGTGGGGCGTTCACCAGAGCCGCATTGACATCACACCGATAGCGTGCGGCAACCTGCAACTGGGAATCTGCCAGATTTAAAGAACTTTCCAGAATATCCTCGAGATCGCCTGAAGGGATCCCGGCGCCTCCGGCCGCCGCGAGAATGATTTCCGATGCCTCATTCGCTCCGCTCTGCAATTGGTGCTGCCGGGAAAGCATGTTGCTCACGTCGAAAGCGCCTAGCGCAAGAGTAGCGAGTATCGGCGCCACGAGCGCAGTCTCGATGGCCATTACGCCTTTCGAGCAGCGAACCATGCGCCCCAAGGGTCTGCTCATGGCCATCATGCAACCAGTCTCACGCCGCCCTTGGCCGAACCTGCCGCTTTCGTCTGGCTCTTCGTACATGTGGTGGAGATCGACGTGTTACCCGTGACCTTGAGGGTCGATGCCCATAATTGGAAGCACAGCGGCGTCGTGTTGGAATTGCCGTTTACCGTCAAATCGCCATTGGGAAGATAGAACGTGCCGCGGACCGACACACTCGCGTTACCGTTCAGTCTATGTGCAACAGGAGCAGTCTGTTCGCTGCCATCTTTGTATCAGGTAACTGGAAAACGGAAGTTCTTTCGAGACGGATAAATTAACGATGATGATGTTGCTTGCGCCGTTACCATAGTTTCCCAGCTGGATTGTCGGGTTGGTGTCGATCTGACCCGTATAGACCTGATTGGCGTTATACTCCTGTATCGCGCTATTCATACGTATTGGGGGACATGTCGTATGCCAGGGCCCAAGCGCCTGCCAGTGTTACCTGGTCGACCGAATGTTGGAAATCAGCGGTGCTTCGCCCGTGGCTGTGGCGAAATACGAAGCAGCAATTGACTCGACCGTGACCGGGTGGCGAATGGCGCCATGCGGTCAGAAGATCTCGAACCCTTGCCCCTCGCCTACCGCTTGGCGCTGTCCTATGCGCCGCGGGGCGCCAGGGATGCGACCCTGACGCTGATGCTTCTCGATCTGCGACTGGCGGATATCCTGCGCCGACATGGGGAACCATTGATCGCCCAGATGAAGCTGGCCTGGTGGCGTGATCGTCTCGGGGAGGATCCGGGTGGCTGGCCAAAGGGAGAACCACTGCTTGAACGGCTGCGAAACTGGCCTGGTGATGTGACCGGCCTCGCCGCGATGACGGATGGCTGGGAAAGGCTCGTATCCGAAGATCTGAACGCACCGGCGATCGTTGCCCATGCTGCGGGCAGGGCTGCGGGCTGGAAAACGCTCGCGACCGCGCTGGGCCATGATGACGCTGCGCAGGATGCGGCCAGCGCCGGGCGTGAATGGGTGCTGGGCGATCTTGCGAGGCATCTGGACGATGGCGAGGAGCGCCAGAGAGTTAAATCGATGGCGGGGGAGCCGAATGGCAGCGGCGCATTGCCGCGGGCCTTGCGCCCCCTTGCCGTGTTACGTGGCCTGAGCCGCAGGGCGCTGGGCCGCGGCGATCATGAACTGCTCTCGGGCGCAGGCGCGATGGCCCTGGCGCTGAGGATCGGAATGATTGGTCGCTGAAGGCCCTCGAAACGAAAGAATCAAGCATGAACCGAATGATCCTGGGCGCAGTCCTTGCCTTGATAATGGCCGGCATAGGCCTGTTCTGGTGGCAGGGCAGGGCGCAGGTCGAGGAAGGTGCGCCGCCGCCGGAACCGGCAATTGTTCAGCCCGCCGACGACGAATTGCCGGAGGCGGACGTGACCGGAATGCGTGGGCCCGCCTTGCCCGAAGTGACCGAGCTGTCGCGCGAGCAGAAGCGATTCTTCCGATACGATCGCAATCGCGACCTGAAGATCACGCGGGCTGAAATGCTGTCGAGCCGCACTGCCGCTTTTCGCAAGCTGGACAAGGACGGCAATAATTTGCTGACGTTCGAGGAATGGGCCGTGACGACAGTCGACAAATTCGATGGGGCTGACAGCGATGGGAACCGGGAATTGAGCGCGGAGGAATTTGCGACCACCGCGCCGAAGCGCCGGGCGAAACCTGCCTGCCGCTGCTGAACGCGGCAGGCGGGCTACGCCGAAGACGGGTCAGGCGGGCACCAGTTCACCTTCCTTCAGCCATTCTCCGAATTCGGCCTTCGCGCGCGAGGTGTAGGCTACCTTGCGCTGTTTCTTCTTAACATCATGCAGCGGCGGGAAGAGGCCGAAATTGACGTTCATCGGCTGATAGGTTTCCGCTTCTGCATCCCCGGTGATGTGGGACAGCAGCGCGCCCATGGCACTGGTGCGGGGCGGGGGCATCAATGTTTCGCCCGCAAGTTCCGCTGCGGCCATGAGGCCCGCCATCAGCCCTATCGCGCTGCTCTCGACATAACCTTCGCAGCCGGTAATCTGCCCGGCAAAGCGGATGTGACCGGCGTCCTTCAAACGCAACTGGCGATCGAGAACGACAGGAGCATTGAGGAACGTGTTGCGATGCAGGCCGCCCAGACGCGCGAATTCCGCGTCCTGCAAGCCGGGGATCGTGCGAAAAAGTTCTACTTGCGCGCCATGCTTCAACTTGGTCTGGAAGCCGACCATGTTCCATAGGGTGCCGAGCCGGTTGTCCTGCCGCAGCTGGACCACGGCATAAGGCCATCGTCCGGTGCGGGGGTCGTCCAGACCTACGGGCTTCATCGGGCCGAACCGCAATGTATCGAGTCCGCGCGACGCCATGACCTCGACCGGCATGCAGCCTTCGAAATAGGGTGTGCTGGCCTCCCATTCCTTGAACTCGGTCTTGTCGCCATCCAGCAGCCCCTGGTGGAAGGCGAGATATTCGTCCTTATTCATCGGGCAGTTGATGTAATCCTTGCCCGCTTCCTCCTGCTCGCCTGCAAAACTGGAATTCTTGTCCCAGCGCGACTGGAACCAGCAGATATCCATGTCGATGGAATCGCGGTGGACGATCGGTGCGATGGCATCGAAGAAGGCGAGGCTGTCCTGCCCGGTCGCCCGCCCGATGCTGCTGGCGAGCGCCGCTGCGGTCAGCGGCCCTGTGGCGACGATCGTCAGGCCGGCTTCGGGCAGGCTGTCGATACGCTCGCGCACGATGGTGATGTTTTCGTGGGCGGTTAGACGGTGTTCGACTTCGGCTGAGAAGACATCGCGATCGACCGCCATAGCGGACCCTGCCGGAACCCGCGCGACTTCCCCCGCCGCCATGACGAGCGAATCCAGTCGCCGCATTTCATGATGGAGCAGACCGACCGCGTTCTTTTCATCATCGTCTGAGCGGAAGGAATTGGAACAGACGAGTTCGGCAAGGCCGTCTGTCTGATGGGCAGGGGTGCCATCGCCCCCGCCGCGCATTTCGGACAGACGCACGCGAAAGCCCCGCCGCGCCAGCTGCCATGCCGCTTCGCTCCCGGCAAGTCCGCCGCCGATGATGTGAATGTCATGTGTCATGCCTCAGGCGTCTAGTCCTTGCGCCCCATGCTGTTCAAGGCCAAGCATGACGGGCGACTACATATTAAGGGTCTGGGGCAAGATGCGAAGAACTTTGGCGGACCACCGGCCCTGGCTGCTGCTGGGCATTATCGCCGCCATTGCCTTCTTCCTGCTGATGGGCGGACGGCTCGGCGGCCTGTTCCTCATCGCCATCAAGGGTATCGCGGTCGGATCGCTGGCTATCTATGCCGCCCGCAAGAGCCATTTGCCCGATGCGCGTCTGCTCGCGCTGGTGCTGGCGCTGTCGGCGGTGGCCGACATGATGCTGGAACTGTATTTCAGCGCAGGCGGCGCGATATTTTTCGCGGCGTGGGTCGCGGCTCTGGCGCTTTACCTTCGTAATTTGCGAGAGCGGCCCGCGTCCAGTCAGAAACTTGCAGCTGTCGGTCTGCTGATCTTCACGCCCGTGATCGCGTGGTTGGTGACCCTGTCCACGACTGTCGCTATCTATGCGCTGATGCTCGGCGCAATGGCCGGAGCAGCCTGGATGAGCAGGTTTCCGCGCTATCGAACCGGAACGGGCGCAGTCCTGGTGATCGCATCCAATCTCCTGGTGTTTGCGCGGGTCGGCGGCGATATCGACCTGAGCCTGACTGACTGGCTCACCTGGCCGCTCTATTTCAGCGGTCAGTTCCTGATCGCGACCGGCGTGATCCAGACGCTCCGCTACGAGGCGCCTGCCGTCCGCTGAAAGCTGCAGATGGGGGAGAGGGGCACATTATCCCCGCTCCCCGGCCGTTCTCACGCTAATCTATTCGGGCGCTTCGTCTTCATCGAGATTATCGTCGCGATCGACGGTCGTATGCGGCGCGGTGACATTCGTCTGCCGGCCGACGATTTCCTCGATAATCGCTTCTTCCGCCTCGTTCTCGGGCGTTTCGTCATCATCCAGGCGAACCGCGCTGACGATATGTTCGCCCCTGCCGACATTGAACAGCCGGACCCCGGAGCTGGCCCGACCGATGACGCGCAGGCTGTCCAGCCCGATGCGGATGAGCTTTGCCTGATCAGTCACCAGCATCAGCTGGTGATCCTTGGTCGCGGCAAAGCTGGCGACGACAGGTCCGTTGCGTTCGATATTGTCGATATTGGTGACGCCCTGGCCGCCGCGTCCGGAGCGGCGGTATTCATAGGCGGACGACAATTTGCCGTAACCATTCGCACAGACGGTCAGGATGAATTCCTCGTTCTCCGCCATCTCGCGGTGATCGTCGGACAGAGGAGCACCTTCTTCGTCCGATTTCCAGGGTGCCACACGCAAATAGGCGTCCCGTTCCTCCGGCGATGCGGAGCCGCCGTGCAGAATGGACAGGGACACGACCTCGTCATCGTCGCGCAGCCGCATGCCGCGCACGCCGGTGGAGGTCCGGCTGCGGAATTCACGAACGTCCTCCGCATCGAAGCGAATGGCCCGGCCAAGGCGGGTTGCCAGCAACACGTCGTCGCCCGTTTCCAGCAGTGCCACCCCGATCAGGCGGTCGTCGCTGTCGTCGTCGAAGCGCATCGCGAACTTGCCGTTGCTGGGAATGTTGGTGAAGGCATCCATGCCGTTGCGCCGTACGTTGCCGCGCGCGGTCGCGAACACCACGTTCAGGCTGCCCCAGCTTTCCTCATCCTCCGGCAGCGGCAGCACCGTGCGGATCGTCTCGCCTTCCTCGAGCGAGGGCAGAAGATTGACGATAGGCCGGCCGCGCGTGGTCGGCGTGCCTTCGGGCAGCTTCCAGACCTTCAGGCGGTAGACCTTGCCCTTGTTCGAGAAGAACAGCACGGGATTATGCGTGCTGGTCACGAACATCTCGCTGACCGCATCCTCTTCCTTCGTCGCCATGCCGGCGCGGCCCTTGCCGCCGCGGTTCTGCGCGCGGAAGGTCGAGAGCGGCGTTCGCTTGATGTAGCCGTCGAGGGTCACGGTCACGACCATCTCGTCACGCTCGATCAGATCTTCATCGTCGAGACCGTCCCAGGCGGGCGCAATTTCGGACAGGCGAGGGGTCGCATAGGTATCGCGCACCTCCTGCAGTTCGCCGCGCATCACCTCGTAAAGCTTGCGCCGGTCGGCCAGGATCTCGAGATAACCGGCGATCTGATCGGAAAGCTCCTTCAGTTCGCCACCGATCTCGTCACGGCCCAGCGCGGTCAGGCGGTGCAGGCGCAGATCGAGAATGGCTTTAACCTGCCGCTGCGAGAGGCGGTAGGTGCCGCCTTCCTGCTCCCTGTCAGGCTCGATCGCTTCGACCAGACGGATGTATTGCGCGATGTCGCCGATAGGCCAGTCCCGCGTCAGCAGCGCAGCCCGTGCCGCCGCCGGGTTGGACGCGCCGCGAATGATCGCGACCACTTCGTCGAGGTTTGACACCGCGACCACGAGGCCCAGCAAGATATGCGCCCGGTCGCGCGCCTTGTTCAACTCGAACTTGGTGCGGCGGGTGATGACCTGTTCGCGAAAGGCGATGAACGAGGCAATGATGTCGCGCAGCGACAGCGTTTCGGGCCGCCCGCCGCGAATGGCCAGCATGTTGGCGGGAAAGCTGGACTGTGCCGGCGTGTGCCGCCAGATCTGGTTCAGTACGACTTCGGGCGTGGCATCCCGCTTCAGATCGACGACGACGCGCACGCCCATGCGGCTTGATTCGTCGCGAATGTCGGCGACGCCCTCGATCCGCTTTTCCTTTGCAGCCTCGGCGATCTTTTCCACCAGGCTGTTCTTCCCGACCTGGAAGGGGATCGAGGTGAAAACGATGGCGCGCCGCCCTTCGCCCCGGCCGCCCTTGCCTTCCTCGATCTCGTGCCTGGCTCGCATCAGGATGGAGCCGCGACCGGTCATGTAAGCGGAGCGCGCACCGGCGGTGCCGAGGATCAGCGGAGCGGTCGGGAAATCCGGGCCTGGGATGATCGCGAAGAGTTCTTCCGAAGTGATTCCCGGATTGTCCATGAAGGCGAAGCATCCATCGATGACCTCACCCAGATTATGCGGCGGAACATTCGTCGCCATGCCGACCGCGATACCGCCCGCACCATTGACGAGCAGGTTGGGAAAACGTGCAGGCAGCACCGTCGGTTCGCGGCGGGAGCCATCGTAATTGTCGGCGAAATCGACCGTATCCTTGTCGAGATCTTCCAGCAGCATATTGGCGACCCGCGCCAGCCGCGCTTCGGTATAACGCATCGATGCCGGCGGATCGGGATCCATCGAACCGAAATTGCCCTGGCCATCGATCAGCGGCACGCGAAGCGACCAGTCCTGCGTCATCCGCGCCAGCGCGTCATAGATGGAGGAATCACCGTGCGGATGGTAATTGCCCATCGTGTCGCCCACGATCTTGGCGCTCTTGCGATAGGGCCGCCCGGCGACGAACCCGCCTTCCTGACTGGCGTACAGGATGCGGCGGTGAACCGGCTTCAACCCGTCGCGGATGTCAGGCAGGGCGCGGCTGACGATCACGCTCATCGCGTAATCGAGATAGCTCGCCTTCATTTCATCGACGATGTCGATACGGCCGTGGTCGCCCGGGGTTGCGGGCGGAACTATTGTCTGAATGTCGTCGCTCAAGGCGGGCCTGATCCGTTGGTGGCGTGGCGCGCAAGGCCACGGTGCAGCGTATGGTGATCCAGCTTAGGGCATGGTGCCGCCGTAGGCCACCGATAGCTGGGGTGGAGGCGGGGCAGACTGCGCCTTTTTCCACATAAGTTTGCCGCGCCGGCCTCGTCTCCGAAAGGTTCGGTCTGCAAATGCGGGCTGGCGCTATTCAAAAAGGGTTCAGATGCATTTGCTTACAAGCGATTGCAAATGGGTCAGGCGAACGGAACGTGAAACCGTCCGGGCCTCCGGACGTTAATTCCGGCAAATTCGAAATTCTATGGGAGAATACCAAATGTCCTTGATTATCGGCTCAAGTTCCCGGACCGGCAGGTCGGTTTCGCGCATCGCGCTCGCGATCGCGCTTGCGACTGGCGCAGCCGTGGGCGTGACTGCGCTGGAAGCCCCGGCCTACGCGCAGAAGAAGAAGAAAGCGGAAGCTGGCGAAGCCAAGAATTATTCTAAGGGCTTCATCGAGGCATATCAGCCCATTCAGCAGCAGATCGCTGCTGCGGGCAATGCGGCAGGCGCTGCTGCATCGGTTCCCGTGCTGAAAGCGGCGGCACAGACACCGGACGACCGGTTTGCCGCGGGTCAGATCATCTATTCGATAGGCCGCGACAGTGAAAATCGTGCCTTACAGCGCGAAGCCGTCGCCATGCTGATCGAAAGCGGCCAACTGCCGGCAGCCGATGCGGGCCGTTACAACTTCCTGGCCGGTCAGCTCGCTTATCAGGATAATGATTACCCGGCCGCGCGCTCCTACATGGAACAGGCTATCGCCGCCGGCTGGACCGAGGGCAATCCGCAGACTCTGATCGCGGAAAGCTATTTCGCGGAAGGCAACAACCAGGCCGGCCTGCAGTATCTTGACCGTGCCATCCAGGCGCGCGTGGATGCCGGGCAGGCAATCGACGAAGGCTGGCTCAAGCGTGGGCTTTCCATCGCCTATAATTCCGACATGGCGCCCGAAGCGGAAAAATACAGCCGGATGCTCGTGCAATATTATCCCTCGACCGACAATTGGGGCGATGCGGTGGGTATCCTGCGGAACAACAATGCTTACGGCGATGAGGAACTGCTCGACCTGCTTCGCCTGTCGCAGCGGACGAACTCGCTGCGGACATCGCGCGATTACATGGACTACATCGAAACGGCCGATCCGCGCCGTCTCCCCATCGAGGTGGGCCGGGTAATCGCTCAGGGTAAATCTGCAGGGCTGCTCAATGCCTCCGATCGCTACGTGACCGAGGCCGAGACCATGTCGCGCAGCGGCACGAAGCTGGTGCGCGAGGACTTCGCCAGCCTCGAGGCCGATGCCCGCTCCCCCAGCGGCAGCCCGCAGGTGGCCATTGCCGCAGGTGACGCCTATCTCAGCGACAATCAGGCCGCCAAGGCAGAGGAATTGTACCGCATCGCCCTTGCCAAGCCTGGCGTGGATACCGCGCGCGCCCTGACCCGCCTCGGCATCGCGCAGCTCGATCAGGGTAACAAGGCAGAAGCGAATGCGACATTCGCCAAGGTGGAAGGTGCGCGTCAGGCCATCGCCCGCCTGTGGAGTACCTATGCGATGCAGGAGGCGACCGCCGTTCAGTAAGGCTCGTTTGCATATCTGACTGCCAGGATGGCGCGGCCCCTAGGGGACCGCGCCATCCTGCTATCGCAGTCGCTTCACATACAGCTGATTGCCGTTGCGTCTTTCCAGCTTGAAATTGTCGCTGGCGGCGCGGACGAGTTCCGACAGCCGTTTGAAGCCATGGTTTCGCACGTCGAAACTGGACCTGTTGCCGGCGATCTGTCCAACCTCCTGTAGCTTGGCGAAACCATCCTCGTCGCGTTCTGCCGCCTTCCACGCAGCGCCCAGCAATTCGATCAGATCGGGGTCGAAACCGCTGGCATCCTCGATCCGCTTCGCCGGTTCGCCTGCCGCGGTCCGTTCCCGCTCGTCGCGGTTCACGGTGCCGATCAATTTATCGATATCGATGAAGCGGGTGCAGGCGCTGGTAAAGGCCTCGGGTGCCTTGGCGCTTCCAAAGCCGTAGACAAGCAACCCGTCCTGCCGCAGCCGGGTAACCAGCGGCGTGAAGTCGCTGTCGCTGCTCATGATGCCGAACCCGTCCACCTTACCCTTGTACAGCAGGTCGATGGCATCGATCGTCATGGCCATGTCGGTCGCGTTCTTGCCGCGCGTCATGTCGAACTGCTGCTGGGGCTGAATGCCGAACTTGTGTGTCAGACTACCCCATTTCGACAGGGCAGGCTTTGAAAAATTGCCATAGGCACGGCGAATGTTCACCTGCCCCAGCTCGGCCATGACGGTCAGCACCGGGTCGATACCATTGGGATTGATATTGTCGGCATCGATCAGCAGGGCGATGTTCTTCAAATTTTCTTCGGGCAATGCAGCGTCCTTTTTCGTCCGCTATGAAGCTGGTTCCAGCGGGTTCAGAGTGCGGGGGCGAAACTTCCGTCATCCTGCATCAGGTGCAGGATGCCATCGCTGATCGCAAAAAACGCTCCGCTCAGGCGAAGTTCACCGGCCTTTTCCTTTTGTTGCACATAAGGAAAACTGCGCAGATTGTTCAGGCTGACGCGGACGCCCGCCTGTTCCATGGCCCTTTCCGCATCGCGGCCCCGTGCGCCATGCACCTGCACGACCTCCTCTCTCGCATCCTCGAGAAGCGCGATCCAGTCGGCGATGAAGCCGCCTTCACCCTGGCCGCTTCCGCGCAATTCCTGCGTCAGCGCGGCGCGGCAGCCACCGCAAAGCCCGTGGCCGAGGACAACTATCTCCTTCACCTTCAGCACCTGTACGGCGAATTCCAGTGCCGCCGAGACACCGTGCCGACCGGGCGTGGTCTCGTACGGAGGGACAAGCGCCGCGACGTTGCGGACGACGAAGATTTCTCCGGGATCGACATCGAAAATCTGCGCCGGATCGACCCTGCTGTCGGAACAGGCGATCACCATCACCCGCGGTTCCTGCTTTTCCCCCAGCGCAGCCCAGCGTTCACGATGAGGCGTCCAGCCGACCTCACGGAAGCGGCGATATCCCTCGACCAGGCTGGTAATTTCAGGAGAGTGCGCTGTTGCCGTAGCTGGTTCTTTCATAAGCATCGTCATGGCGCTTCGACACAGGACTGGCAAGATCGCGTGCTGCACATTAGATGGGCGGCATGAACGATTTCTCTCCGACGACGCAGCCCGTGCCGCAGGAACGCGCGCCCCGCCAGCGCAAGCCCGACTGGATCCGGGTGAAAGCGCCCACCAGCAAGGGGTTTCAGGAAACGCGCAAGCTGATGCGCGACCTGAACCTCAACACGGTGTGCGAGGAGGCGGCGTGTCCGAATATCGGCGAGTGCTGGACGAAGAAGCACGCAACCGTAATGATCCTGGGGGATGTCTGCACGCGTGCCTGCGCCTTCTGCAATGTGAAGACCGGAATGCCCCGCATCGTCGATCCGCTGGAGCCGGAACACACGGCCGCCGCAGCAGCGAAGCTGGGCCTCGAACACATCGTTATCACGTCGGTCGACCGCGACGATCTGCCGGACGGCGGAGCGCAGCAATTCGTGAAGGTCATCAAGGCATTGCGCCGCGAGACGCCGGACACGACCATCGAGATCCTGACGCCCGATTTCCGGAACAAGATGCGTCCCGCGGTCGAGGCGATCTGCGAGGCCGGCCCCGATGTCTACAATCACAACCTAGAAACCGTGCCGCGCCTTTATCCCACGATCCGGCCGGGCGCGCGCTATTATGCCTCCCTGCGGCTGCTGGAAGAGGTAAAGGCACACGACCCGCTGATTTTCACCAAGTCCGGCATCATGCTGGGCCTCGGCGAACAGCGTCTGGAGGTGCACCAGGTGATGGACGACATGCGTAGCGCAGATATCGATTTCATGACGATGGGACAGTATCTGCAACCGACGCCCAGACATGCGAAAGTCGCGAATTTCGTGACCCCGAAGCAGTTCGACGCCTATGGCGCGATCGCACGGGCCAAGGGTTTCTTCCAGGTCGCCTCCAGCCCTCTGACCCGATCGAGTTACCATGCGGGTGAGGATTTCGCGCAGATGCGGAGCGCCCGTGAAGACAAGCTGGCCAAGGCTGCGGCCCGGGCTGCGGGGGCGGCGGAAAAGGTCGCGAACTGATGCCGGGAATCAAGGAAAAGCGTGTCCTGCCATATAGTTGCGAGCAGATGTTCGATCTGGTCGCGGATGTGGGGCGTTATGAGGATTTCCTCCCCTGGGTGATCGCGACTCGCGTCCGGTCGGACAGCGAGGCCGAGATGACCGCAGACATGCTGGTCGGGTTCAAGGCGATCCGTGAAAGGTTCACATCCAAGGTGACCAAGGATCGCCCGAGGCGTATCGACGTACATTACGTAGATGGGCCACTGCGCGACCTCGATAACAGCTGGGTGTTTACTCCCCGCGACAGTGGCGGCTGCGAAATCGACTTCAACGTGGATTTCGCGTTCAAGAACCGCGTTTTCGAAGCATTGGCCGGTCAATATTTCGATCGCGCTTTTCGCAAGATGGTCACGGCGTTCGAAGCACGGGCCGATGCGCTTTACGGCAACAGCAACTCCAGCGCGACCAGCGCCGCCTGACGCCGGATTTCCGCGCGATTCGCTCCGTCCATCTGGCGCAGGTCTCCTTCCGGTGCGGCGTCGGAGTTGCGGAACGCCCGGGCAAATACGACAGTGCCGACAGGCTTCAGAGCGGTTCCGCCACCGGGGCCGGCTATGCCGCTGACGGCGACCGCCACATCGGCATGGCTGTGCCGCAGCGCACCTTGCGCCATGGCCCAGACGCAGGCGATGGATACCGCGCCGAATGTCTCGATGATATCGGCGGAGACGCCGAGCATCTCCATCTTGGCTTGATTGGAATAGGTAACGAATCCGCGGTCCAGTACGGCGGACGACCCCGGTATCTCGGTCAGGGCGGAAGCGACGAGGCCGCCCGTGCAGCTTTCCGCCAGCACGACGGTTCGCCCTTCGGCGCGGTTCGCCTCGACGACCTTGGCGGCGAGTGCGGTGACCTCATGCGGCAGGATGGTTTCGGAAGTCATGCACTCCGTCATGGCAGATCGTCCGGCATCAGCCAAGAACGACGGTGGCGATGGCCTGAGCCGCCATGCCTTCCCCGCGCCCGGTAAAGCCCAGTCGTTCCGTGGTGGTTGCCTTCACGCTAATCCGGTCTTCAGGCACTGCCAGCAGGTCTGCCAGCCGGCTTGTCATTGCCGTGCGATGCGGGCCGATCTTCGGTGCTTCGCAAATGATGGTGAGGTCGATGTTTCCGACTGCGTAGCCAGCCTCCGCGACCAGCCTGACCGCATGTTGCAAGAACCTGTCGGACGATGCGCCTTTCCACTGCGGGTCGCTTGGCGGAAAGTGGCTGCCGATATCACCTGCGGCCACCGCGCCCAGCAATGCGTCGACGATCGCATGGATCGCGACATCGGCGTCGCTGTGGCCGGCAAGCCCGTGCGAATGGGGGATCCTAATTCCGCCAAGCCAGAGCTCTTCGCCCTCGACAAGGCGATGCACGTCAAAGCCCGAGCCTACCCGCACGGGCGGCAGATCGTCAGCAAAATCTTCGGCAAAGGTGACCTTCTTCAAGCATTCGTCTCCTGCAACCAGCGCGACCTTGCCACCGGCCGCCGCCAGTATCTGCGCGTCGTCGCCCGCATCGAGATCATCTGGGGCTGCATGGTGGGCGGCGACGATGGCAGCGTAGCGGAAGGCCTGCGGTGTCTGCACACGGCGCAATATTTCGCGATCGGCGATGCCCGACATCATGCCGTCACTTGCCACGGCAAGACTGTCGACGATCGGCAGGACGGGAATGGCACCGTCATGCTGGACAAGCGCGGCGAGCAGTCTGTCGATTACCCTGAACGGCAAATCTGGTCGGGCCGCATCGTGGATCAGGACCAATTCCGGTGCATCGTCAGTGAGAGCGTCCAGCCCGGCTGCAACCGATTGCTGCCGCAAGGTACCACCATGAATGAAGCGCAGTCCGGCAAGCCCGGCAAGAGCCTGCCGTGCTTGATCCTCTCCACCGGGCGGAACAACGACGATGATGGGCGCGGCGCCGCCGGCGACGAAACGTTCGATGGAATGACGCAACAGGGGTTTGCCCCGCCATCTGGCGAATTGCTTGGGAACGGCCTGACCTGCCCTCAGCCCTTGCCCAGCCGCCACGACGATTGCCGCAAAGGGGGTTCTGTCGGTCGGTGCTCGCTCGTTCCGGTCCATCGCTGTGCGACCTAACGGCTTGCTCCAGTTCCCGCAATCCACTATGCGGCTGCCCGGTAAACAGGCATTTTTCTCATGACCGACACTCCCGCCCTTTCGTCCCCTAAGCCCATCAGCATCGGATCGATAACCATCGACTGCCCGGTCGTTCTCGCGCCGATGACCGGTGTGACCGATATGCCGTTTCGCACTCTCGTGCGCCGCTACGGGTCGGGCCTGAACGTGACCGAGATGATCGCCAGTCCGGCAATGATCCGCGAAACGCGGCAATCGCTGCAGAAGGCAGCCTGGCATCCCGCCGAAGAGCCGGTCTCCGTCCAGCTTGCCGGATGTTCGCCGGCCGAGATGGCGGAAGCGGCCAGGCTGAACGAGGATCGCGGGGCGGCGATCATCGACATCAACATGGGCTGTCCGGTCAAGAAGGTGGTGAATGGCGATGCCGGCAGCGCCCTGATGCGCGATCTGCCACTGGCCGCCGAATTGATCAGGGCAACCGTCGAAGCTGTATCGGTTCCCGTCACGGTCAAGATGCGGATGGGGTGGGATCACAATTCGCTCAACGCGCCCGAACTTGCCCATATCGCGGAAGATCTCGGTGCGAAGCTGATCACGGTTCATGGCCGCACGCGCTGCCAGATGTACAAGGGGCAGGCGGACTGGTCGTTCATTCGCAAGGTGAAGGATGCCGTTTCCGTTCCGGTCATCGCCAATGGCGACATCTGCGGTGTGGCAGACAGTGCGGCGGCTCTCGCGCAGTCCGGGGCCGATGGCGTGATGATCGGCCGGGGTGCCTATGGCAAACCGTGGCTTCTGGGGCAGGTGATGCATTGGTGGCGAACGGGCGAGAATGTGCCGACACCGAGTTTCGACGAGCAATACCAGGTGCTTGTCGAACATTACGAAGCCATTCTCGAGCATTATGGCGAGGAGGTAGGGGTTAAGATTGCCCGGAAGCATCTCGGTTGGTATACCAAGGGGATGCATGGATCGGCAGAGTTCCGCAACCATGCCAATTTCATCGACGATCCCAGGCAGGTCCTGGGTGAGATCGAAAGGTTTTACGAACCGTTCCTGCGACGCCGGGCGGCGTGACGGGATCTGCATCTGCTGCGGCTGCGCCAGTGCGGCCGCAGTGCGGAGCGGACGAAAGACAGCAGCCGGACGCCGCCAGCCAGATCGCGGGGATGCGCTATGCGATCATATTGCTTTCTCCGGATCTTACTCTGGCTGAACTCAACCCTGCGGCGGAAGAATTGCTCGGGCAGGGCGCAGCACGCCTGCTGGGTCAGCCGCTGCACCGCGCCATCATCTTTGCTGACAATGCAGTAAGGCGGCGGATCGAGAACGGCGACTTCTCCCTCACCGCAAGAGATATCGCGGTGACGATCGGCTCAGCAACCCTGACCGTCAACCTTACGCTGTCGCCGCTGCCGGCGGCGAATGGCTGGAAGGTGCTCACCTTGTCGGAATCGGGCTCGCAGCATGGAAGCATTTCCCGAGAACTGCGCGATGCACATATCCCTTACCTGCAACGTGGCCCGTCGATCCTCGCCCATGAGATCAAGAATCCCCTGGCGGCAATACGGGGGGCGGGTCAGTTGCTGGCGCGCAGGCTCGCTGCCGAAGATCGCGCGCTTACCGACCTCATTTCCGACGAGGTCGCGCGCATTGCCCGGCTGGTGGACAGGATGCAGGCGCTCGGCAGCGACCGGCGCGAACCGGTGACCGGCTTCAACATGCACCTGCCCATCCGTTCGGCCCTGAATGCAATCCGCTCTACTGGTCCCGGCCATCTGCCGATCGTCGAGGAATTCGATCCATCGCTGCCGGATGTTTTCGCAAGCCGTGACGCGCTGCAGCAGATCATCATCAATCTGGTCACGAATGCGCTGCACGCCTGCGCCGACGCGAGGGAACCGCGTGTGACGGTACGAACCCGCTTTGCAAGCGGCATTTCCCGCCAGTCGCTCGGCTCCGGAAGTCCGGTCAGTCTGCCGCTGGAAATCATCATAGCCGACAATGGCCCCGGCGTCGCGGAAATGATATTCGATCAGATGTTCGACCCCTTCGTAACGACCAAGGCGGGAGGGCAGGGCCTTGGCCTGGCGCTTGTCCGCAAGCTGCTCAACGACATGGACGGCAGAATTGCCTATATCCGCGACACGCGGGCAGGCATCTCGACCTTCCGGGTAAATCTGCCAGTGGCGTCATGAGGGCGGCTGCGGGACGCATATTGCTGATCGAGGATGACCGGAGCATCGCTCTCATCATCGGTGAAGCCCTGAAGCAGGATGGTCATGCCGTCATCCATCGCACCGATATTGCCGGGAGAGACGAGGCGCTGAAAAGTGCCGATTTCGGAGTGATGCTTACCGATGTCATGCTCCCCGATGGCGATGGGATTACCAGCTTGAGGAGCGTGCGGGATCGTGCACCCGATCTGCCGATAATCATCCTCTCGGCTCAGAATTCTCTCGATACCGCTGTACGCGCCAGCGAAGCCGGGGCGTTCGAATATTTCCCCAAACCTTTCGATCTCGACGAAGTGCTGCTCGCGACAAATCAGGCGTTGGACCGAACCATGCGTTCGGCAGCCGCGCCGCCGCAATCGGCTGCGGGCGATCTGCCCCTGCATGGCCGCAGTCCCGCCATGCAGGGGGTTTTCCGCATGATCACGCGGGTCATGAACAACGATCTGACCGTGTTGATCCTGGGTGAAAGTGGCACCGGCAAGGAGCTCGTGGCAGAAGCCATCCACCAGCTCGGCGCGCGCAAGACCGGCCCGTTCGTTGCGGTAAACACAGCTGCCATCCCGTCGGAATTGATCGAGAGCGAGCTGTTCGGGCATGAGAGGGGCGCGTTCACCGGTGCGGTGACGCAGGCGATCGGCAAATTCGAACAGGCCAATGGGGGAACGCTGTTCCTGGACGAGATCGGAGACATGCCGCTCCGGGCGCAGACCCGTCTGCTGCGGGCGTTGCAATCGGGCCGGATCAGGCGCGTCGGGGGGCGTCACGACATTGCGGTCGATGTCCGCATCGTGGCAGCGACGAATCGCGATCTTTCCCCGCTGATTGCCGAAGGGCTGTTTCGCGAAGATCTCTTCTATCGCCTCAATGTCGTTCCGCTGATCCTGCCGCCCTTGCGGGACCGTATGGATGATGTGGAACCTCTGGCGCTGCACTTCCTGCGACAGGCGGAGGAAGAGGGTCTGTCGCGCAGGGTTTTCTCGTCCGAGGCACTGCGGGTGCTGCGCTCGGGTGAATGGCCGGGCAATGTTAGGGAGCTTCGCAACACTGTCTTTCGCCTGGCACTGCTCTCGCGCGATACTGTGATCGAAGCAGATCTGGCCCGGCAGGCGATAGGGCCACCTGACCGGAGGCAATCGCTGGAAGGCGACAATCTCTTCTCCGGCACGCTACAACGGTGGATCGATCGTCACCGGCCCGCCGCCGGCTCGCTCTATCAGGAAGCGATCAGCGCATTCGAACGGCCCTTGTTCGAGCACGCGCTGACGGTCACGCAAGGCAACCAGTTGCAGGCCGCACGGCTTCTTGGCATCAATCGCAACACGTTGAGAAAGCGGCTCGGCGAGCTGGACATTGCCGCCGACAGATACGCTCGGCGCATTTGACCTGTATTTCACCGATTAGCTCTTGCAAATATGCAACAGCTTAGTTGTAAGCGCGCAACTATGGTCAGCCAAACATCATGGTAGAGGCGCTCACGGCACTTGCTGCGCCAGACCTTCCGCCTGGGGGTCGCCGCAGTTCGCGGACGTGGCGGCGGTTCGCCGTCGCCTCGCGGCGAGCCAATCTGTATCTGCTGCTGGAACTGGTCGCCGTCGTCGCCTTCGTGCTGATGGTGGGAACGACCTATCTCACCTTTACCAATGCGCCGCCCGACCGGCAACTGCTTCCCGCAGGGCAGGTCGCGCTGCTGATGGTGGCCACTCTGCTTCCGGCTATGTCGTTGATGGTGCTGTTCGGCCGGCGCATGGCGATCCGCCGGGCAGGGGGCAGCACTGGCCGGTTGCACGTCAAGCTGGTGTTTTTCTTCTCGATCGTGGCGGCGGTTCCGACCCTGCTCGTTGCAGGATTTGCGGCAGTTCTCTTTCAATCGGGCGTGAATTTCTGGTTTTCCGACAATTCGCGGCAATTGATGCAGAATGCGAATGCGCTGGCGCAGGGCTATTACGAACAGAACCAGCGCCAAGTCGCCAATCAGACCATCACGATGGCAGCCGACATCCGGTATTATCTTGGCCGCGGATCGCTGACCGATCCTGATTTCCCGGATTTCTACGGGTTGCAGGTTCAGGGCCGTGAACTGAACGAATCCGCCATTCTCCAGCAATTGCCGAATGGCGAGGTGCGGACCGCCGCAATTGTGGACCTTGGCGATGAAGACGCACCGCAGCGCCTGCTTCGCGATCTGCTGGCGGAACCTGGCGTCGGCGAGCAGGTCGCCGTTCAGGCCGATCCGACCCGTATCGCGGCGCTTGTCCCTGTTGATCCTGCGAGCGGAATATACCTCTACAATGCACGGAACAGCGAGGCGCTGGCTTTCAGCCAATGGGAGCGCGCGCAGGCTGTCGTCGCCAATTACAGCCTCGTGACAGATCGCGCGCGCGCTCTCCAGCTGCGTTTCAATCTCGCGCTGTTCTTCGTCAGCCTGATGCTGCTGGCGCTGGCGGTATGGTTCGCATTGCGCTTCGCCGATCGGCAGGTGGAACCCTTGCGCGATCTCGTGGCGGCGGCACGTAAGGTCGGCGGCGGCAATTTCGCTCTTCGGCTGGAAGGACGAACCGGTGCGGACGAGATCGGCTTGTTGAACCGCGCATTCAATCGGATGACGGCACAGCTGGAAAAGCAGACCGACGCTCTGGTCGGCGCCAATCGGCAATTGGCGGAACGGCGGACCTTTATCGAAGCCGTGCTTCAATCGGTCACCGCCGGAGTCATTTCCATCGATCATGATGGGCAGATCCTGCTGATGAACGCGTCTGCGCGCAAACTTCTGCTGAATGACGCCGCTACGCCGCCGACACCGCTCCTGCTGGACGATGTCGCGCCTCAGATGATTGCTCTGACGACGGCCGGGCTGAATAGCGGCGTTGTCAGCTACAATCGCGCCGGGGAATTGCTGACCCTCGCCGTCAAGGTCGCACCCGCCACGAACGGGCACGTCATCACATTCGAGGACATCACCCGGCAATTGCTCGATCAGCGGCAGGCTGCATGGTCGGACGTGGCGCGCCGTATCGCGCATGAGATCAAGAACCCGCTGACCCCGATCCAATTGGCGACGGAGCGGCTGAAGCGCCGCTATCGCAAGCAGATCGTCGATGACGGTGATTTGTTCGAGGAGCTTACGGCGACGATCATCCGGCAGGTGGGCGATTTGCGCAAGATGGTGGATGAATTCTCCTCTTTCGCCAGATTGCCGAAACCGAGTTTCCGTAACGAGGATGCGCTCGATCTGATCCGGCAGGCCGTGTTCCTCCAGGAAGTCGCGCATCCTGCAGTCGATTACGTGCTGGATGCCGACGCGGGGCAGAGCCACGCCATCGCCTGCGACCGGCATCAGTTCGGCCAGGCGATGACCAACGTGTTGAAAAACGCAGTGGAGGCGATCGAGGCCCGGGAGGCTGCGGCAGGCGGCGACTACAGCGGACGGATCAGCATCGTGACCGAAATGGAAGAGGACCGCCTTTGCGTCTCGGTCGAGGACAACGGCATCGGTCTGCCGCAGGACCGGGAGCGTATCGTCGAACCCTATATAACGACGCGCGAGAAAGGCACCGGTCTCGGCCTCGCCATCGTGAACAAGATCGTCGAAGAACATGGCGGAGAAATGATCTTCGCCGCCAGCGAAGGCGGCGGAACCCGCGTGACGATGCGCTTTGCGCGCAATCCGGTGTCATCGGAAAGCCCGGCATCCAGCAACAGCGAAGCAGCGGAATAATGTACAGAGAGGAGCACCCATGGCGCTCGACATACTGATTGTAGACGACGAAAAGGACATTCGCGACCTGGTGGCCGGCGTGCTGAGCGATGAGGGTTACGATTGCCGCACCGCGGGCGACAGCAGTGCCGCACTGGCTGCCGTGGACGAACGACGGCCCAGTCTCGTTCTGCTCGACGTGTGGCTGCATGGCAGCGCCATGGACGGCCTGGAGGTGCTGGACGCGATCAAGATCCGCGAACCGGAACTGCCGGTCATCATCTTTTCCGGGCATGGAAATATCGACACGGCCGTCTCGGCAGTCAGCCGCGGGGCCATGGATTTCCTCGAAAAGCCTTTCGAGGCAGAGCGTCTGCTCCTGCTGGTCGAACGGGCAACCGAGACCGAACGGCTCCGGCGCGAGAACACGCGCCTGAAACAGGGCTTTTCCTGCGGAGAGGAGTTTACCGGCAATTCCGTCGTGATCAACCAGGTCAGGGCGACGCTGAAGCGGGTAGCAGCCACCGGCAGCCGCGTGATGATCACCGGTCCGGCAGGGGCGGGCAAGGAAGTCGCGGCCAGGCTGTTGCACAGCTGGAGTCCGCGCGCAGAAGCAGCCTTCGTCATTGTCAATTCGGCCCGCATAACGCCCGAACGGTTCGAACAGGAACTGTTCGGCGAAGAAGCGGATGGCAAGCTGATCCGCCCCGGTCTGCTTGAGATGGCGGATGGCGGAACCCTCTATCTCGACGAGGTTGCGGACATGCCGCTGTCGACACAGGCGCGGATATTACGAGTGCTGACGGAACAGAGCTTCGTCAGGGTCGGTGGTAATCGGCAGATCGGCGTCGATGTGCGGGTCGTCTCCTCCACCAGCAGGGATCTTCAGGAAGAAATGGAGGAAAAGACCTTCCGCGAGGATCTGTTCTACCGGCTGAACGTGGTGCCGGTCGCCATTCCCTCGCTTGCCGAACGGCGCGACGACATCTCGGCACTGGCGGAACATTTCTTCACCCGCTATTCGGCCGAACAGGGCATACCTGCGCCCGAGATCGGCGAAGAAGCCATGGCTGCCCTGCAGGCTTACGACTGGCCCGGTAACGTTCGTCAATTGCGGAACGTAGTCGAACGCACCATCATTCTTACACCGCGTGAGGATCTTGCCGAAGTCACCCCCGACATGCTGCCGGGCGAGGTGACCGGCGGCAGGCTGGGTGGGGGGCAGGGCATTTCGACCCTGATGAGCGTCCCTCTGCGCGAGGCGCGCGAAAACTTCGAGCGTGAGTATCTTTCCATTCAGATACGGCGATTTAGTGGAAATATCTCGAAAACTGCGAGCTTCATCGGCATGGAGCGATCTGCCCTGCACAGGAAATTGAAGCTGCTGGGAATGAGCGACCGGAAGGCGGACGATTGATCCGCCTCTCGAATGAGGCAGCTCTCGAATGAAGCAGGGGGAACGGCGCCGCATATCATGCATTGATCCCGAAAGGCTGCATTCCACATGCCGCCAAGGTTCGAAACTGTCGGCTATAGTGGTCAGCTTCAGATTGCCGCCACCCGATCGGTCGTGGCCAAAAATAAAAGAGGTGAGAAATGGCAACCGGTAAGACGTTGTCGGCACGGCCGAAGATCGATGCACCAGCAGAGGGTGAAAGTGCCGGCGTACCGAATGAGAAAGCGAAACAGACGAAGCAGGCCAATCTGCAGGACGCCTTCCTCAACCTTCTGCGCCGTACCAAGGCCCCCGTTACCATGTTCCTCGTCAAGGGCGTGAAGCTGCAGGGCATCGTGACCTGGTTCGACAATTTCTCGATCCTGCTCCGGCGCGACGGGCAGTCGCAGCTCATCTACAAGCACGCAATCTCGACCATCATGCCGAGCCAGCCCATCGATGCGGAACAGTTCGGCAGCCAGGACAGCAACCGCAAACAGCGCCTGTTGCAGGACGTGTTCCTGTCACGGGTCCGCGAAAGCGAGGTGCAGGTCACGATGTTCCTGGTGAACGGCGTCATGCTGCAGGGCCAGATCGCGGCCTATGACCTTTTCTGCATGCTGCTGGAGCGGGAAGGCTATGTCCAGCTCGCTTACAAACATGCAGTTTCCACTATTCAGCCCGCAGAATCCGTGGATCTGAGCGATGAAGAAGGCGATGACAACTGAGCTACGATGACGATCTCATGGGCGAGGTCACCCGCGGTGCCCGTGCCCTCGTAATCTGCCCGGACATCAGGGGGCAGCGTAGCGACCTGCCGCTCGAAGAGCGCCTCGAAGAGGCAAAAGGTCTGGCGCTTGCGATCGGGATCGAGATTGCCGACGCAATCATCATTCCGGTTCGCGAGGTGAAACCGAACACGCTTTTCGGGGCAGGGCAGGTGGACAATATCCATACGGCCTGCACGGTTGAGAACGCCGAACTGGTCATCGTCGACGGCGCGCTAAGCGCTATCCAGCAGCGCAATCTGGAGGAAAAGCTCGAGCGCAAGGTGATCGACCGAACTGGCCTGATCCTCGAAATATTCGGGGAGCGGGCCGCCACCGCGGAGGGGCGCTTGCAGGTCGAGCTGGCCCATCTGGATTACCAGCAAAGCCGACTGGTTCGCAGCTGGACCCATCTGGAACGCCAGCGTGGCGGCTTCGGTTTTCTGGGTGGACCCGGCGAGACGCAGATCGAAGCTGACCGTCGCATGATTCGCAACCGCATGGGACGATTGCGCCGAGAGCTCGAGCAGGTCCGCAAGACCCGCTCGCTTCACCGCGACAGGCGTGAACGTGCGCCTTGGCCAGTGATCGCGCTTGTCGGATATACGAATGCAGGAAAGTCCACACTCTTCAATCGATTGACAGGCTCTGACGTCATGGCGGAAGATCTTCTTTTCGCCACTCTCGACCCGACCATGCGGGCCATTCGACTGCCGGGTGTGGAAAAGGTCATTGTTTCCGATACTGTCGGTTTCATTTCGGATTTGCCGACCCAGCTCGTCGCCGCATTTCGTGCGACCCTGGAGGAAGTGACGGCGGCTGACATCATTCTGCATGTCCGTGACATCGCCAACCCTGCAAGCGATGCGCAGAAGCAGGAGGTACTGCAGATATTGGCGGATCTGGGAGTTCTGGACAACGATGGGCAATCAACCATACCGATCGTCGAGGTGTGGAACAAGATCGACCTCCTTTCCGAAGAAGCCGCTGCAGAACGGGTATCTATCGCTGACGATGCCGAGATGATCACCGCGATATCGGCGGCGACCGGGGCAGGGGTGGAGCAACTTCTGACACGATTGGGCACATTGCTGACAGGCTCTGCAATCACGCGCGAATATCTCCTGCCACTTTCGGCGGGGCGGCAGATTGCCTGGCTGCATGCCCATGGCGAGGTTCTGGCCGAAGATCGTGCAGGTGACGGACCGGAGGGGCCGCTCACTCGGCTGATCGTAAGGTTGAATCCGAAGGAAGCTGGCCAGTTCGCCTCTCTCTAGGAAGGTTTCACAACTCCTGCGCCTTCGCTGCACGCCATAATTCATCCAGTTCCGTTTCGTTGAGGCGGTTGAGACCTGATCCATCTTCAGCCCCCGACATCATCTCCATCGCTCGATATCGCCGTTCGAACTTGGCATTGGCACGGCGCATGGCAGCTTCCGGGTCGACGCCGTATTTCCGCACCAGATTGACGGCGGAAAACAGGAGGTCGCCGGCCTCCTCTTCCCGGTCGGCCACGCTGGACCGGCGCAACTCCTCCATCTCCTCCAGGATCTTGGCTTCGGCTTCCGAAGCATCGGCCCAGTCGAAACCGTCTCTCGCCGCGCGCTTCTGCAGTTTCTCGGCTCGGAGCAAGCCCGGAAGTGCAAGTGCCACACCATCCATGGCGCTGCGCGCTCCTTTGGCGTGTCGCTCACGTTCCTTCAGATGTTCCCATCTGCGTTCTGGATCGGCCGACCCGTCATCGGAGAAGACATGCGGGTGCCGTGCTTCCATCTTGTCAGAAATGGCGCAGGCTACATCTTGTATGTCGAACAGACCGGCTTCTTGTGCAATTTGGCTGTGGAACACCACCTGCAACAGCAGGTCCCCCAACTCCTCCTTCAGGTCACCGTGATTGTTCCGGTCGATCGCATCGCTGACTTCATAGGCTTCTTCGATAGTATAGGGCGCAATGGTGGCGAATGTCTGCGCCCGGTCCCATTCGCAACCGGAAAGAGGATCGCGCAGGCGCTGCATGATCTGCAGGAGGCGTGTGAAATGATCCGTCACCACTTTGCAACCCAAGACCGATAATAGGTATTATGTAAAATAGGGGTGGAATGCATGGTCAGGTTATGAGTCCGAACATCAGTACAGCCAGCGCGAATATCGATCCCCATATCAGCAGATATAGGACGCTGCGCCGCCAGCTAAGGCGATAAGCGGCAAGCGCGCTACCGACCAGAACCAGCCAGCCGAGCAGCGCGACAATCTGTATGGCGTTCAGTTCGCTCACAATTCGATCGTCAGCCCATCAAAGCCGACCTCAACCGTATCGGGCACCTCATTGGCAAGCGACCGATAATCCATGCTTTTGTCGAGATGCGAGAGGACGATGCGCCCGGCGCCTACCTTGCTGCCGAAGTCCAGAGCCATCCCGAGATGCGCGTGTGTCGGATGTGGATCGCGCCTGAGGCAGTCGCAAACCAGAAGATCCACATTCTCGAACAATTCAAGCATGGTTGCTGTAACTTCACTGAAATCCGTAGCATATCCAATTGACTTACCGTCACATTCGAATCGATAGGCCGTGCTTTGAGCGGGCCCGTGCGGCATCTGACAATGTTCTACTGAAAACCCCGCGAACATCCGCAGGCGATCCAGCGTCTCGAGATTGACGATGGTGTGATAGCCATGCTGCCCAGCGAAGACATATCCGAACCTCTGGCGCAGGCGGCGCACGGTCTCATCCGCGGCGAAACCGGGAATAGGACCGCTGCGACCATAACGCAGCGCCCGCATATCATCGATGCCATGACAATGATCCGCATGGTCGTGGGTCCAGAAAACCGCGTCGACATGATCGATGTCATTGGCCAGGAACTGCTGGCGCATGTCCGTCGAAGTATCGACGAGCAGGCGCTTGCCCGCGCTGCTTTCTACGATGATAGATACGCGGGATCTCCGGTTGCGAGGTTCCGACGGGTCGCAGTCACCCCAATCATTCCCGATCCGCGGCACACCGGTCGAAGTACCCGATCCGAGCATGATCAGCTTCATCGCGCAGCCTTGGTGAAAAGGGCATAGAAATTGTCGGAGGTTGCCGCCGCAAGATCGTCGAAGCTTTCATTCCGCAGAGTCGCCAGAAATTCAGCCGTGCTGCGAACGAACGCCGGTTCACACGGCTTCCCGCGATGGGGGACCGGCGCCAGGAATGGGCTGTCTGTCTCCACCAGCAGGCGGTTTCTGGGCAGGGTCGCAGCTATCTCCTGCAAGTCCCTGGCGTTCTTGAAAGTTACGATTCCCGAAAGCGAAATCGAGAGACCAAGCGCCAGAACCTTGCGAGCGAAATCGGCAGACGCGGTGAAGCAGTGGATCAGCGCGGGAAACATGCCCTTCTCCATTTCCTCCGCTAGAATTGCATATGTATCGTCTTCCGCATCCCGTGTATGGATGATCACCGGCAGCCGCGTTTCCCGTGCGACATCAATATGCATTCGAAACAGGCGCTGCTGTGTCTCATGTTCCGATCTGTTGTAATGATAGTCGAGACCCGTCTCGCCGATGCCGATCACCCGCGCGTCTTCGGCTGCGGCAAGCAAAGTGCCCTTCCCCAGACCGTCATGCGAATCGGCTTCGTGAGGATGAATGCCGACACTCGCCCAGACATCATCGTGACGACTGGCAGTGCCTACCACACGCTCCCATTCCGATCGGCGGGTAGAGATGTTCAGAAATGCACTGACGCCTACCTGCCGCGCACTCTGCAAGGCTTCCGATTGCCGCTCGGCCAAACCTTCATATTCGAGGTGGCAATGGCTATCGACCAGCATCAGGCCTCCTCCGCTTCGGGAAGCTCGAGGCGCGGAAAAACGCCTCGCGGTTGCGTCACCCGGAAATCACGCGCCAGCTCGCGAAACCAGTGCGGGTCATCCAGTGCAGCATATTCGCGCTCATCCGGTGCGATCCCCATCTGGTCGAGCAGCGCGTCGGCCGATCCGGGCACCACCGGTCGCACGCCAATGGCAAGGTGCCGGATACATCGGAACAATACCATCAGAACGGCAATCATGCGATCCGGATCTGTCTTCTTCAATGCCCAGGGTGCCATGTCGTCGACGAACTGGTTGCAAGCGAAAACGGCTTTCATCCATGATGCCAAGCCTTCGCTGAAGGCAAGATCGTGGAAAGCGGCTCGAAGCTCGCTGATCTGATCGAGAACCTCTTTCTCGAGTTTTTCGTCCTCTGCACTAGCAGCGATGTTCGCCTCGAGGCGACCATCGCAATTCTTGAAGATTATCGACAGGATACGCTGCGCCAGATTGCCAAAGCTGTTTGCCAGCTCGGCATTCGTCCGCAGAACAATGGCTTCTGCCGAATAGCTGCCATCCTGTCCAAAGCCGACATCGCGCATCAGGTAATAGCGCAGATTATCCACACCGAACCGTCCCGCGAGGGCAAGCGGGTCGGTCACATTCCCGAGCGACTTGGATTCCTTCTGGCCGCGATTGAGCAGAAAGCCATGACCGAAGATCTTCTTTGGCAGTTCCAGTCCGGCACTCATCAGGAAAGCCGGCCAGTACACCGCGTGAAAGCGAACGATATCCTTGCCGATCAGATGCAGACTGGCGGGCCAGTATTTCTTCCACTGCTCACCACCATCCGGATAGCCGACGCCGGTAAGATAATTCGTCAGCGCATCCACCCAGACATACATCACGTGGCCGTCACTGCCCGGAACCGGTACGCCCCAATCGAAACTCGTCCTTGAAATCGACAAGTCGCGAAGTCCGCCTGCCACGAAAGCGATCATCTCGTTCCGGCGACTTTCAGGTTGCAGAAAATCAGGATGATCTTCAAACAACTGCAGAAGCCGATCCTGATATCTGGAAAGTCGAAAGAACCAGCTTTCCTCTACCGTCCATTCTACGGGGGTGTGGTTCGGCGACAAATGCGTGCCGTCCTCGGAGGCGATCAGTTCGCCTTCGTCGTAGAAGGCTTCGTCCCTGACCGAATACCAGCCCTCGTAGCGATCAAGGTACAAATCGCCATTTGCGGCCATTGACGACCAGAGTGCTTGGCTGGCCCGGTGATGATCGGGATCAACGGTGCGGATGAATCGATCATAACTGATATCAAGACCATCGCACATTGCCTTGAAATGCCCTGACATTTCATCGGCCAACGCACGGGTTGTCTGACCGGTTTCCTGCGCCTTGCGAGCCATTTTGAGTCCGTGTTCGTCCGTTCCTGTCTGCAGACGGACATCCCGGCCTTCCATGCGCTGGAACCTGGCGATGACATCGGCGGCAATGGCTTCATAAGCGTGGCCGATATGGGGCCGACCGTTAGGGTAGCTGATGGCAGTCGTTATATAGAAAGGGTCAGGCATCGATGCGCTCTCTAAGCGGCGCTGCCGATGCGAGCAAGGTTCCGATCTCCATCACCAGCATGGCAGGATCGTAATTGAACGTGGGCGCTTCATTGCCGAGCCTCACCAGAGCGGAATGGGCCTCAATCATGCGGGTTACGTCAGCTGCATCAGCGACAGCGTCCTCATCCGACAGGCGCGCAGACAGGATCGCCCGCGCCAGATCAAGTGCCGCATGCAATCTTTCGCGGTCCGGTCGTGCGCCGATCGCTTCCGCAAGTGATCCTCGCAAAGCGAAGTCTCGATCTCCCGTCCCGACGATATTGCGCATCAGCATGGCCATAGGGGCGAGATCCCGCTTCACGAAGTCGAGAGCGGCGCCAGGCGATCCCGAAGCAGCCGTAATCGCCGCCTCGATGGTGCCCTCATCGGCATTCTCCACCCTTTCGGCCAGGAACCTTCGCATTTCGGCATTCGGGACCGAAGCGAACCGCAGGACCCGGCAGCGAGACCGGATCGTCGGCAGGAGTTTTGCCGGTCGGTGCGTCACCAGCAGGAATTTGGAGCCTTCGGGCGGCTCCTCAAGGCTCTTGAGCAGCGCATTGGCGGCGGATTTCTCCAGATCATCGGCGGCATCCACGATGATTGCGCGGCGATCACCCAAGGTCGGCCGGGTCGTCAGCCGCCGCTGCATCTGCCGTATCTGGTCTACCGAGATGCTTCGCCTGGATTCGTAGGGCTTGCCTTCCTCGCGTTTGCGAACTTCCTTCTCATCCTTGGGCAGGTTTCGCAGGATCAGAATATCGGGATGCGGATGATCGCCTGCAGGCGCGTTTCCGTCCGCGACAAGGTTCAGGGCGGCACGCATGGCGAAACGCATTTTGCCGATCCCCCGCGAACCGGTCAGCATCCACGCATGGTGCACCCGCTCCTGCTCCGTCGCCTTGATCCATTCGGACCATGGGCCGTCATGTCCGATCAACATCGGACCGGCTGCTCGATCATCGGCTGAATGATCTTTGCAATAGATGTGAAGACCTCATCCTCAGAAGCATCTCCGTCGATCATGCTGACACGGTGACGTGGATCGGCCGCCACCGATGCGAAGGTCGCCGCCACCCTGCGGTGGTAATGCGCCGGCCGAGCCGAAATAGCGTCCGAAAGACCTCCGTCACGTTTTGCCAGGCGTTCCTCCGCCAGGGCCGGCGGGACATTCATGATCAAGGTCAGGTCGGGCATCAGCCCGTTGCTTCCGAATCGATGAAGATCATCGATGGCTTGCATGTCCAGCCCCCCTGCCCCGCCCTGATAGGCGATGCTGGAAGCAACGAACCTGTCGCAGACGACCCAACGGCCCTCGGCAAGAGCGGGTTCGATCACTTTCTCGACATGGTCGGAGCGGGCCGCGGCAAAGAGCAGTGCTTCCGCCCTCATTCCCCACCCCTCATGCCCCACAGGCTGCTCCAGCAACAGCGCACGAATAGCCTCTGCTCCCGCCGTGCCGCCAGGTTCCCGTGTCAGTATCGCCGGGATATTCCGGCCATGCAGATATGCCACGAGGCGACGCGCCTGAGTGGATTTGCCTGCGCCTTCGCCCCCTTCTAATACGATGAACTTGCCTCGTTTCATGCGAACATGCCCGTGATGCCATTCGCAATTCGCTGGAAAAAGGACGCCTTTTCTGCAGCTTGCGCTGCGAACAGAGGCACGGAAAACGGCTCCATCCCCTCGATCGTGATTTCCAGCTCAGCAACCTTCTCGCCCGCCTCAACAGGCGCACGCAGGGGGCCTTCGTAGGAAAGCGCAAGAGTTACCTCCGGATTGCTGCCCTTCGGCACCGATATTCTCAACGGTCCGCCACTTCTCAGCGGCAGGCTACGTGCATTCGCATTTTGCAGGGATGCTGCGGCGATGATCTCACCGTTCTCAAACAGGCGCCGGCTCTCGAAAGCGTCGAACCCCCATTCCATGAAACTGACGGCGGCGCGATTGCGTATACTCGCCCGGTCAGCACCCGCCACCACCATGGCCAGCCTGCGGGGTCCCCTCTGGGCCGTCCCGAGGTAGGTGTAGCCGGCTTCATTCGTGAAACCCGTCTTTATGCCGTCCGCGCCTTCTACCCTGCCGATCAGCGGGTCATGATTGTATTGGGTAATACCATCGTATTCATACATCTCCTGCCCGATAAAATGCCGGAATTTTTCCGGATGGCGCTTTATCATGGCCGATGCGAGGCGCACCAGATCGTTGGCCGAGACGAAGGTGCGCCCCTCGTCCGGATAACCGTTCGGTGAATAGAAACGGCTGTCGCGCATGCCGATTTCTGCCGCCTTGGCATTCATCAGACTGGTCCAGGCATCAACGGAGCCCGCCGCCCCTTCGGCAAGGACGACGGACCCGTCATTTGCCGACACGGTCGTGACGCCATGGAGCAGTTGGTCGACCGTGATCCTGGCATCTTCGGACAGGAACATGGTCGACCCGACCCGGTGCCAATTGTCGAAAGCATTGCTGCTCATCGTGAATATCTGCGCCAGATCGATCTTGCCGGCATCGATCAGCTCGAATGCAAGGAAGGTCGTCATGACCTTCGTAACGGACGCGGGCATGAACCGCCTGTCGGGGTCGCGTGCGAAGAGCGTCTGTCCATTGGAGAGATCGACCATCAGCGCAACGGGGATCTCCTGCGGATCGGGAACTTCGAACTTGCTGCCCTGAGCCGGTGCAGGCGGTGCCGCGAACAGGAGGAGCGCCGTCATCAACACAGATTTCACGACGGGTTTCATCTTGGCTCCTACTGGCAAGCGAATGAGATCGCATCGATAGCCGACCGAAGCACCGCTGTAACCCGTCCCTCTGACAATTACGACCGCTGGAACTTGTTGGCAGGAAGCATTCGCCCGCGGCACCTTCCGGGCCGCAAGGGCGGTATAGATTGCCGCTTCAATCGAACCTATCTCAGCTGCTGCGCGCTGGCCCTTAGCCCGCAATCTCGTCAGCCAAAAGCCCCACGCTCATGGCGTAGTAATTGGAGCAATTATACTCGAGAATGACGCGGTAATTTGCAGTGAGGAGCCAAGCGGGCGATCCGGCACCGTCAGGCTGAAACAGCGATACCATGACGTCGTCAGCCAGATATTCCTGAGGCTGAACGCCAAGTGCGCGCCATTCGGCTACGGTTCGCCACTGGCTGTGGCGTTCGTGCACGCGGGGGCAGACCGGTGCGATGATTTCATTATCCAGAGTGCCGAAGTCGAACCCTGCCGGTATGGAGGCACGCACTCCCCACGGCTGCCCGGTACGCCACCCCGCGTCGCGAAAATAATTCGCTATCGAGTAGAGGGTGTCTGCGCGATTGTTGAAGATGTCGGCGCGGCCGTCACCGTCACCGTCGACGGCCAGTCGGAGATAGACGCTTGGCAGGAACTGTGGATTGCCAAACGCCCCGGCCCAGCTGCCGACAAGCTGCGACCGATCGAATCCACGATCGGCAATCTTTAACAGATCGACGAATTCCTGCTCGAACAGATCTCGGCGGCGCCCCTCCCAGGCTAGGGTGGCGAGCGATCGCGCGAGGTCGAAATTACCCTTGTAAGTTCCATAGTTCGTTTCATGGCCCCAGATCGCAACCAGGATCTCGGCAGGAACTCCGAACTGGTTCTCCGCACCCTCGGCATGAGAACGCACCGCTGAAAGGGTGCGGCGGCCACCGGAGATACGCGCATTGTCCACATGAGTCGCGATGTAGGGAGCGAGACGCGGGTAACCCGACCCCGAAGACGACCCCGGCTGACCTTCATCGAGTTCGATCACCCGCTGATTGGGCGTCAGATCATACGTCATGCGCTGAATGGTCCGGTCGCTCACTCCTTCTGCGCGGGCCCGCGCGATGAGCAATTGTTTATATGCGTCGAAAGCCATGTCCTGTGCGGCTGCCGGTGCAGGCGACATTGTTGCGACGCTGGCGGAAAGGGCGACAAGGATGGCAGGAAGTATTTTCATGAAGCCTTCGATTTTTCGGTTTGATTTGATCTTGGAACTGACGACGCCTGTAAAGGCTCCATACAAGCTGCAGCATGAACGCGGAATCGGGTGACAATAGGAGAAGAGGCGACTAGTCCTGCGTGTCCGCGGACAGGTGGCTGAGCGGTTGAAAGCACCGGTCTTGAAAACTGGTAGGGGTTGCGAAACCGTGCCGAGCAAGACTGAGAGAATGTTGTTGTGTTGCAATCGCTTAGTCACCAGTCCGCGATTAGAGTTGCAGCGAGGGTGGCGAGGCATCTAGCACCATTCTAGCCGTCGTCGCGGTGAATGGCATGGAAGAGTGGCCGAGTGGTTTAAGGCACTGGTCTTGAAAACCAGCGAGCGGGCAACCGTTCCGTGGGTTCGAATCCCACCTCTTCCGCCAGTCACGGGCGCGGCAGCACATTAGTCCCGGTGCCCGAAGCCCAGAGCCGCGCTGAGAAATTCGCTCTGTCGCCCGGCGCGTCGCCAAGGTCGTTCCGAATCTCCCAGACAAGCCGGGACCAAAGCTCGTCGTGCCGGTCGCGCTCCATGTTCGCCCTGTTGCTCTCCGCAATCTCGTCAGTGAACGCGTGCAGCGCAACGATGACGGAGGGCGAACCGATGAGGTGCAGGTTGTTCACGGCGGTGGCGAATCGCACCTTCGCGTCGGGCGGCGCGGTGTCGCCCACGATGCCGCTCGCCGCACCGAAGAACTCCTCGTAGTAATCGAGCTTCTTGGCGCGCCATGCGGCCTCCCGCTCCTTCTGCTTCGTAAGGATGATCGCGCCCGCCGAAGCAATTATCGCCGCAAGGGCTGATATGATGGCCGTCCAAATGGCGGCATTGTAGCGGGCGTGAATAGAGATGGCGAGCAGTCAGGAGCAGCGCCCCGCGTCTCGCGGCACGGGGCGCTGGCGTCGTTGAGGCGGCATGAACGCCCCCGCCGCTGCGGTCGTTGAATTTACGAGGGACGCACCGCTACGCCTCGGCGCGGTCCAGCCTGCCCGCGCACCACGCCACCTTCCCACGGCGAAGCGGTTTTCCCTTCACTACCTTCGCTTTGGCTGGCGCGCGATCGGTTCACCGCGACACCCGCCGTCCTGCCCGTCACAGAGCCTCCTGATCCGGCATCTGTGCAGTTCACGTGATCTGAACCTCAGCGGGAATAGAAATCGAAATAGGTGTCATAGAACAATTTCACAAAGCCTACGGCATGTCGATTGTTACCAGGAAGGTTCCTTGATAAACTCCCGGCTTCTGGTTCGCCGCGACATCCAATGTCCCTCCTACGTGGAAGGTCACCGTGCGGGTGAATAGGTACAGCCCGCTACGCAAGTCGGTCGTGAAATTGCGCAAGGTCATCCTAACGGTTGAGTCTTGCTTGTGCTTCAATTGAATCGTGTCACCCCCTGTAGGTCCCCGGAAGGTCACAAAGTCGATCAAGCGAGTCTGCAGTTTGAAAGTGGCGGCTCGTGGCGTTCCGCCCGATGCTACAGTTCCACCAGTGTAAGTCACGCTGCCGTTTGGCGCGATCCTGACGGTTCCGGCAGTTCCAGTTACAGCCAGCCGTCCGAAGTCGAGATCGCCCGCCTTTTGTAAGCGCCCTGGCGTTTCGATGATTACGGACGCATCTGATTGAGCTGCCTCCGCATGTGAAGGCGACTCGCTCAAGATAGTCGCAAGTGAGAATGCGACCAGCCACGCAATGGACAAGCCGGCCGAGCTTACGGCAATGCGTCGGGGCGATTCAATTTCGTTTCGAGAAACAAAGCACATAAAACCCGATTGACATTCATTCGGTTAACTTTGCGTTTGTCTCGAGAACCTTCGACCTCAAGCTTGTGAATGGCGTAGAACATTGGGACTCTTGCTGCCCCAGTCGCCCGACGTTCGCATCCCGACATGGTCTCGCTGGGCCGTTGGAAGACGCTCCTAAATGGAGCTCTGGGTTACTCCTACGGCATAGAGCGCAGCTACGACCAGCGCGCCGAGACTGATGGCTTTGTTTATGACTAGGTTTCGTGGACAAAGGGTATCCAGAGTTTGATTGAAGCGAGGGCGACGAAGCCAAGGTAGGATTCTTTGGTTTTGTCGTAGCGAGTGGCGACCCGGCGCCAGTTCTTCAGCTTGTTGAACAGCCGCTCGACCAGGTTGCGCCAGCGGTATTTCTCCCGGTCGTGCGGGGCTGGGTTGCGGCGGTTGCTCCTAGCCGGGATCACCGCCTCGACGCCGGCAG
>NZ_JABASZ010000013.1 GCF_012979275.1 Pseudopontixanthobacter vadosimaris | reverse complement strand
GGCCGGAGTCGCAGGCGGACTGGCCGCCATCGCGGGCCTGGCGCTGATCGAGGCTAAACAGCCGCTGCTGTCGGGCGGGTTCCTGCTGGGCGCGGCGGCGGCGCTGGCGATGCTCGCTCTGCTGGGGCTGGGCATCCGGAAGCTGGCGGCGCGCCTGCCCAGCCCCGCCAATCCGCTGCTGCGGAACGCGCTTGCCAATCTGCACCGCCCCGGCGCATCCACCGGGGCGCTGGTGACGGCGCTCGGGTTCGGCCTCTCCGCCTTCGTCCTGCTCGCAGCGGTGCAGACCGCCATCGACGGGAATATCCAGCAGCGCGTGCCCGATGAGGCGCCCGACTATTTCGTCCTCGACATTCCGCGCGGCGACGAAGCAGCCTTCCGCAGCACCGTCCGCGCGGAGCATCCCGATGCGGCCATCCGCACCGTTCCGGCGCTGCGCGGGGCGATCCTCGCCTATGGCCCGGAAGGCGCGATGACCCGCGTGGCCGACCTCGACGAGATCCCCGACGGCGCATGGCCGCTGCGGGGCGAACGCGGACTGACCTATGCGGAAGAAGTTCCTGCCGGCAATGTCGTGACATCTGGCGAATGGTGGCCGGCAGACTGGACGGGCGAGAACCTCGTCTCGGTCGATGCGGAACTGGGGGAGGCCGTCGGGCTGGAGGTCGGCGACATGCTGACCATCGGGGTTCTGGGTGTGGAGCGCACCGCGCGGATTGCGAGTTTCCGGCGCATCGACTGGGAAAGCCTCGGCTTCAATTACGTGCTGGTGTTCTCTCCGAATACGCTGGCCGATGCGCCGCATAATCTGGCCGCGACCGTGGACCTGCCTGAAAATGCCGTAGCGGGGCCGTTGCTGCGCCGGCTGGTGAACCGCTTTCCTTCTACGTCGGTCATAGAAATCGGGCAGGTGCTGGCAGAGGCGCGCATCATCCTCGGCCAGGTAGGTCTGGCCACGCTGGCAGCCGCATCAGTGGCGGTGCTGGCCGGTCTGGCGGTGCTGCTGGGGGCGATCGCCGCCGCCCGCGCCGCCCGCATCTATGACACGGTGATTTTTCGGGTGCTGGGGGCAAGCCGCCGGCAGGTGCTGATCATGCAATTGCTGGAATATGGCGCATTGGCGCTGATCCTGGCGGTGGTGGCCCTGGTGTTGGGGAGCGGGTTTGCCTGGTTGGTCATCACGCAATTGTTCGAATTCGACTGGCTGCCCGACTGGGGCTGGATACTGGCCGTGCTGGGTGCCGGACTGGCGCTCGTCCTCGCCTTTGCGCTCGCCGGATCGCTGCCGCTGCTGCGGGTGCGCCCGGCACGCGCGCTCCGCACCCTGTGAAGCGCCCTTGAAGCGATTGCATCGAGAAACAATCCGGCAACAGAAATTCAAAAAAGGGGCCACGAATGGCCCCTTTTTCATGCGAGATTGCCGCAATCAGAAGCGATAACGGACCGATCCGCCATAGGTGCGCGGCTGGTTGGGATAGCCGGAGATCGACCCCGCCTGCGCCACGGAATCGAAGACCGACAACAGGTAGCGGTCGTCCAGCAGGTTTCGGCCCCAGGCGGAAATCTCCAGCCCGTTTTCGAAGGCATAGGTCAGCGACGCATTCACATCGTCTACCTGCCGGCGGAACGGACGCGCTACGGCAATCGCCACCGCCTGTCCGCCATCCAGGAAAGCGGGCAGGCCCTGGATGACCTGCGTATCGGATTCGTAATGATAGTCGCCGCGCAGGATCACGCGGTCGCCATTGCCGAGTTCCTTGTCATATTGCGCCGCGAAGGTGGCGGACAGTTCAGGAATGCCGGCCACCTGAAAGCCCGAGAGATCGCCGATCGCGCTGCTTGGAAAGCTGTCGTATTTCGCATCGAGATAGGTGAACGATGTGTTGAACGTCAGTTCGTCGGAGGGGCGCACGATGCCTTCGAATTCGATGCCGAAGGTTTCCTGCAGGCCGGCGTTGGCCAGAGCGAAGCCGGTCCCGGTGAAGATATTGGATTGGAAGCCGTCTATTTCCTGCTGGAACACCGTCAGATTCGCGCCTGCGAAACCCCAGTCGGCCTTTATGCCCGCTTCATAGACGGTGGATTCCTCCGGACCTGCGAAGCGCGAACCGGTGGACAGGTTCGGCAGCAGCAGCCCGGCCTGCGTCAGCGCCGGAACGTCGCCGGCAAGCGGCCGGCTGTCGCGCGACAGGTTGAAGGAGCTGGCCTTGAAGCCGGTCGCATAAGAGGCATAGACGTTGATCTGCCGCGATACATCATAGGCAAGGCGGATGGTGTAGCTGAAATCGTCGTCGTCAGTCCGGCCGTCCTCGACCGCATTCGGCACGTTGAGGAAGGGCGGCTGGAATTGCAGACTGCGCAGGGCGATCAGCGGGTTCACTGCCGGGTTCAGATCGTTCGCATCGGCAAAAGCCCGCACGCCGGTCGATATCGCACCGAAGCCCGCCGGGTTGGCTGCCGCAAATCTGCCGATTTCCGCAGCCGAGGCAGGACGGCCAAGGCCGAGAATCCCGCCGATCTGCTGCGACAGACCCTGCTGGAAGATACCGGCATTGCCGATCGCCCGCAGGTCCAGCGCGGAAAACACGTCGCTGGATGTCACGTCGGTTGTGATCGCCTTTTCGTCATTGGTGTAGTTTCCGCCCAGCGTCAGCGTCAGCCCGTCAATCAGTTCGAAATCCACCTGGCCGAAGACGCTGTAGGCTTCGTTCGTCAGATCGTAGCTTTCATCGAGGCCCTGCCCCGCGCCGAAGAACTGGCCCTGAAACCGCGTGGGATCACCGAGGATGGTTCCGATGGTCGCTTCCACCAGCGGCACGTTGAAGGCACCGTTAGACTGGCCGCGGATGAGCAGATCGGCATAGGGACGAAAGTCGTCGCCGAATTTGAGCTGGCTGAATTGATCGACGGTCTCGTCGAAATAATAGCCGCCGACCAGCAGGCTGATCCGGTCGGTTATATTGCCGGCAAGGCGCAGTTCCTGCGTAAAGGTGTCGATGGCGACATCGTCGGATTTCCGGCCGATCAGGTCGGCGCTGGTGAAGTCGGCATCCTGGTTGGTGAAGGCCCGCGACTCGCGATAGGCCGTGATGGAGGTCAGCGTAAACCCGCCGAGTTCGTAATCGAGCTGTCCGGAAATGCCGTAATTCTCGATATCGTTCAGCGAATCCAGATTGTTGAAGATGACATCGTCGAAGCGGTCCGCCGGATCGTTGACCCGGCCACCGACGGCAAAGACTGCCTGCGTCGCGGGTGACTGGCGCAGATTGACCACGCCGCAGCAGAGTTCGTCCACCTTGTCGTAATCGGCGATGATCCGCGCACGAAGGGGGCCGCCGTTTTCGAACAGTGCCTGCCCGCGCACGAACCAGCGGTCGCGGTCGTTCACGTCATTTCCGGTATTCGCATCGAACAGATAACCGTCGCGCTTGTTGATGCCGCCGGCGAGGCTGACCGCGATCGAATCGGTGACAGGGCCGGTCAGCAGGCCCTTGAGCACTTTCGAATCGAAATTGCCGTAGGAGGCATCGATCTGCCCGCCGAAGCTGAATTCAGGCTCCTGCGTGACGATCGAGATAACGCCCGCCGATGCATTCTTGCCGAACAGGGTCGATTGCGGCCCGCGCAGAACCTCGATCCGGGCGACATCGGGAAGATCGGAAATCTGCGATGCCGTGCGGCTGCGATAGACGCCGTCGACGAACACGCCGACCGACGGTTCGATGCCGGCATTGTTCGCACCATTGCCGAAGCCGCGAATGATGAAATTGGTATTGGCCGAGCTTTGCAGCTGCTGCACCCGCAGCGACGGCACCACGGATTGCAGATCCTGTAGATCGCGGATCTGCGCACGTTCCAGCGTCTCCGCCGTGGTAACCGTAACGGCGGCCGGGATTTCCTGCAGCGTCTGGGCGCGTTTCGTCGCGGTCACGACGATCTGGTTGCCGGTTGCCGAATCCTGGCTCAATTCGAAATTGTCACCATCGGGATTGGGCTCGGCAGGGTTCACCTCCTGCGCGAAAGCGACGGCTGGAAAAGTAAAAGCGACAGTAGCGGCGCCGGACAGAAAGGCGGCACGATTCAAGATCTTCAAAGCTCGACATCCCCATGATTGCAGTGCCCCCGCTTCGTGGCGAACCACATCGGGGGCCACCCGTTGCGGGGCGCGGGATAAGATTGGGTTCATCATATCTCAAGCAGGAAGGCTAATTATCGGTCATCCCGGAGAGCGATTGTTGCCGCTTCGACACAGCGCTGCGCTTGCTGCATCGCACCATATCGGCTAGAGACGCGCGCGACTGCCGGATTAGGGGCCGGATCACGTGATTGCCATACTGGCGCCCGTGTTCCTCCACGGCTCCATCTCCGGTGCCGGACGGCAACCACATCAACACGAAAGTTCCCTAGGCGATGACCGCTTCCTTACGCAATGTGGCGATTATCGCCCATGTCGACCACGGCAAGACCACTCTTGTCGACCAGCTCTTCCGCCAGTCCGGCACCTTCCGCGAAAATCAGCGGGTCGAGGAACGGGCGATGGATTCGAACGATCTGGAAAAGGAACGCGGGATCACCATCCTCGCCAAATGCACCAGCGTCGAATGGCAGGACATGCGCATCAACATCGTCGATACGCCCGGTCACGCCGATTTCGGCGGCGAGGTGGAGCGTATCCTGTCGATGGTCGATGGCGTCATCCTGCTGGTCGACAGCAGCGAAGGCGCGATGCCGCAGACTAAATTCGTCACCGGCAAGGCGCTGGCGCTGGGGCTGAAACCCATCGTCGTCGTGAACAAGATCGACCGCCCCGATGGCCGCCCGCAGGAGGTGCTGGACGAGGTGTTCGACCTGTTCGTCAGCCTGGATGCCAATGACGAACAGCTCGACTTTCCCGTGCTCTACGCCTCTGGCCGCAATGGCTATGCCAGCACCGACATGGATGCGCGCGAGGGCGATCTGACGCCCCTGTTCGAGAAGATCGTGGAGCATGTCCCCGCCCCGGCAGCGGACAAAGACGGCCCGTTCAAATTCCTCGTCACCCTGCTCGACCGCGACAATTTCCTTGGCCGTATCCTGACCGGCCTCGTCGCCAGCGGGTCGATCAGGGTCAACGATCCGATCCACGCGCTGAACAATGAGGGCAAGGTGGTCGAGACCGGCCGCGCATCGAAGATCCTCGCCTTTCGCGGGCTGGAACGCGTACCGGTGGACGAGGCGAATGCCGGTGACATCATCTCCATCGCGGGCATGACCACCGCGACCGTGGCCGACACTATCGCCAATCCCGAAGTGACCGAGCCGCTGCACGCGCAGCCGATCGATCCGCCGACCCTGTCGATGCGCTTTTCCGTCAATGACAGCCCGATGGCCGGGCGCGAAGGCACCAAGGTGACCAGCCGCATGATCCGCGACCGCCTGGCGCGCGAGGCGGAAAGCAATGTCGCCATTCGCGTCACCGAGAGCGCGGACAAGGACAGTTTCGAAGTCGCAGGGCGCGGCGAATTGCAGCTGGGCGTGCTGATCGAGACGATGCGCCGCGAAGGGTTCGAACTCGGCATCAGCCGCCCCCGCGTGCTGTTCCAGACGGACGAGGACGGCAACCGCACCGAACCTTATGAAACCGTGGTCATCGACGTGGACGAGGAACATTCGGGCACGGTCGTGGAGAAAATGGCGAGCCGCAAGGGCGAGATGACTGACATGCGCCCCAGCGGCGGCGGCAAGACGCGCATCACCTTCTCCGCTCCGTCGCGCGGGCTGATCGGCTATCACGGCGAATTCCTGTCCGACACGCGCGGCACTGGCATCATGAACCGGCTGTTCGAGAAATACGGCCCCTACAAGGGCCCGATCGAAGGCCGCGCCAATGGCGTGCTGATCTCCAACGGCACCGGCGAGGCGGTCGGCTACGCGCTGAATGCGCTTGAAGATCGCGGCGAATTGATGATCGTGCCGCAGCAGAAGATCTACGAAGGGATGATCATCGGGGAGAATGCGAAACCGCAGGATCTCGAAGTCAATCCGATGAAGTCGAAGCAGCTGACCAATTTCCGCTCCACCGGCAAGGACGATGCCATTCGCCTGACGCCGCCGCGCGTGATGACGCTGGAACAGGCCATCGCCTATATCGACAATGACGAAATGGTCGAGGTGACGCCCGAAACGATCCGCCTGCGCAAGGCGATCCTCGATCCGAACGAGCGCAAGAAGGCGAGCCGCCGCGTCGAGGACTGATATTCGGGGCGCTGCGGCGCCGTTCGACTGGACGAGAAAAAGCCGCGCATCTGCATCGTGCAGCTGTGCGGCTTTTACCTTGGCAGATGGATCTTCAGAGCGTCCGCTCGGCGATGACCATGAGGGCGAACAGCGCCGCGCCGCCGGCGAACGGGAGGAACTTGCTCTCGCGATCCTCGGGCAATTCCTCCTTCAGCACGTTCAGGATGATACCGCCCGACACGAAGGCGAATACGCAGCCGATGGCGATGGGCGGCAGCTCGACGTAAAGCCCCGCCAGCCAGCCGCCCATCACCGCCGCAACGATCACCCAGCGCCCGATCCGATCGTAGGCTTCCGCATGGTCGCGCCGCATGCCCAGGTCGGCGGTGACGAAATGGAGCACCATCGCTCCGAAATAGAGGGCGAGCGAAACGAACCCCAGCTCCTCGCGATTGTTGAGCAGATAGCCAATCAGGAAATTCAGCACCGAGAAGCTGCCGATGTGCAGCCACAGCACATCGTCCGTCATCCTGTCGCCTTCGCCGCGGTTGCGGCTCTTCGCCCGCGACAGGCGCACCCTGCGCTCCAGCCCGAAAAAGATCATCAGGCCGAGCAGGCCCAGACTGTAGACGAGGCTTTCGACCCTGACCGGATCGCGACCGGCAATCGAGGAAATCTCCGCCGAATGTGCGCCGAGATCGGGCAGGACATGCAGGAAAACATAAGCAACCGCCACACCGCCCGCAAAAGACAGGAAGCGGTTGCGCGGCAGGCTTTCAAGCCATTCCAGCCTGCCGATGAACAGATGGATCGCCGCGAAACCCGATGCCATCGCGGCGGTTACATAGCTTGCCAGACCAGTGCCCATGCAGCCTCAACGGCCCTTTGCATGCCGGGTTCCGGCGACTCCGGATGACCCGGCTCCAGGTGACGCTCCAGGTGACGCTCCAGGTGACGCTCCAGGTGACAAGGCAGCCGCCGTTCCTTATGTCCAGCCGCCATGCAGACCGGAACCCTGATCTCTCTCGCCCTCTATTTCGTCCTGATGATCGCCATCGGCCTCTATGCCTGGCGCAAGTCCACCGCTGACAGCGAAGGCTATCTGCTCGGCGGACGCAATCTGCACCCGGCCGTGGCTGCGCTGTCCGCCGGAGCGTCGGATATGTCGGGCTGGCTGCTGCTGGGACTGCCCGGTGCGCTTTACGCTGCCGGCATGGTCGAGGCATGGATCGGCATCGGCCTGTTCGTCGGTGCATTTGCGAACTGGATCATCGTCGCCCCCCGCCTGCGTCGTCAGACCGAGGATTACGGCAATGCGCTGACCATCCCGCAATTTCTGGCGAACAAGTTTCCCGATCGCGCCATCGCCCTGCGGGTGACCAGCGCAATAATCATCGTGGTGTTCTTCACCATCTATACGGCAGCGGGCCTTGTCGGCGGGGGCAAATTGTTCGTCACCAGCTTCGCCGACCTGTTCGGCGAAACGGGGATGAGCGATTACATGACGGGCATCTGGCTGACGGCGGGAGTCGTGCTCGCCTATACGATGGTCGGCGGGTTCCTGGCCGTCAGCCTGACCGATTTCGTGCAGGGCTGCATCATGGTGGTCGCGCTGGTGCTGATGCCGGTGGTGGTGCTGCTCGGCGATGGCGGGCCAGCGGCGGTCGGCGACGCCGTGTCGGCCATCGATCCCACTTTCCTCAGCCTGACGGAAGGGCTGACGCTGATCGGCCGTCTTTCGGCCGTCAGCTGGGGCCTTGGCTATTTCGGGCAACCGCATATCATCGTGCGCTTCATGGCGGTGCGTTCGGTCCCCGATGTCGCCGTGGCGCGCAACATCGGGATGAGCTGGATGTTCGTGTCGCTGCTCGGCGCGCTGGGCGTCGGGATCGCGGGGCGTGGCTACATGGCGTTGAACGGCATCGCGCTGGAAGATCCCGAAACGATCTTCATCGTGCTGGCCGATCTGCTGTTCAGCCCGCTGATCACGGGATTCCTGCTGGCTGCGCTGCTGGCCGCAATCATGAGCACGATCTCCTCGCAATTGCTGGTTTCGTCGAGTTCGCTGACCGAGGATTTCTACCGCCTGTTCCTGCGCAAATCGGCCAGCGAGCGGGAGATCGTGAATGTCGGCAGGCTGTGCGTCGCATTGGTGGCGCTGGCCGCCATCGCCATCGCCGCCGACCCGGACAGCGAGGTGCTGGCCCTCGTCGCCAATGCCTGGGCCGGGTTCGGGGCTGCCTTCGGGCCGCTCATAATCCTGGCGCTGACCTGGCCGCGCATGACCGGATCGGGCGCGCTGGCCGGGCTGGTCACCGGAGCCGTGGTTGTAATCGTCTGGATCGCGGCGGGCTGGAATTCCTCCTTCGCAGGCGGCCAGGGCATTTACGAAATCATCCCCGGCTTCATCGCGGCCTGGCTCGCCATCGTCATCGTCAGCGGCCTGACTACGCCTTCCGCGCGAGAGGTCCCCTCGCCTGCGCGGCGTTAGAACGAGGTTCAGGCGGGTGCGGGCAGACGGGCGAGCGATGAGGCCATTCGGATTCCCTGCTGTTGCCGCGACCCTGCTCGGCGCGCTTGTCCTTTCGGGGTGTTCCCTGCTCCCGGCGGGCCGGAGTGCGCCCGATGGTGCCACGCGCGCGCCATCCGCCACGCGCGCGCCGCCAGTCGGCAGCAGGCCGATCGTGCGAAGCCCCGATGCCGCCCGCTGTATCGCCAATCTCGATCAGGTCGGGGCGAAGTTCAGCCCGGTGCCTGACCGTTATTACGGCGCCGGATGTTCGGTTCTGGGCAGCGTGCAATTGAGCGCCCTGCAAGGCGATACGAGCGAATTCGGCCTCGGCAATATCGGGCCGGTAACCTGCCCGCTGGCCGAAGCGACGGCCGGCTGGGCGCGGTACGGCGTCGACCGCGCCGCCCGCCAGATCCTGGGCAGCGGATTGCTGCGGATCGAGACATTCGGAAGCTATTCCTGCCGCAATATCGCCGGATCGAGCCGCCGCAGTTCGCATTCCAGTGCCGAGGCCGTGGATGTCAGCGCCTTCGTTCTGAAGGACGGCCGGCGCATCGCGGTGGACGAGGACTGGAACAGCGGCGATCCGCGCCGCCGCCAGTTCCTGCGGATCGTCCAGCAGAGCGCCTGCAAGCGTTTCGGGACCGTGCTCGGCCCCGATTACAATGCGGCGCATCGCGATCACTTCCACCTGGAACGCACCGGCAACAGCTTCTGCCGCTAAGGTCGGCCATAGTGCGTTCCGGGCCGGGTGTCAGGCCTGCTGCATGTCCTCGATCTGGGCCTCCAGCCGCAGGCGCACGGCATCCGCTGCATGGCTCGCCCCAAGCTTGTTCATCATGTTGGCCCGGTGGATCTCCACCGTCCGCGGGCTGATGTCGAGTTCGCGGGCGATATTCTTGTTGCTGCTGCCGCGGCTTAACCAGTCCAGCACCTCGCGCTCGCGCCCGGACAGGGCAGACAGGCGCCCGCGCGCCTCGATCATGCGGCGGCGTGCCTTGCCGAAGGCTTCTGCTTCCTCGGCCACATTGTTCAGCGTGTTTTCCAGCGGCGCCGGAGCGAGAGGCAGTGGCAGATAATCGAGCGCGCCCGCCTTCATCGCCGTGACAATGGTGGTGACATCCGGGTCATGCCCCAGTGCCACTACCGGCAGCCATAGCCCCTGCGCTGCCAGATGCGTCAGCAAGCGCGGAACCCCGCCGCCCGCGCGGTCATCGTCGACGAAGACGATCCCGTCGCGGGGCGGGTGGCGCAGCAATTCCTGCGGGCCGGCATAAACTTCGGCATGATGGCCGAGATCGTAAGCCACGCGGGCAAGTTCGGCGCGGAGGCGGCTGCTGGCCGCCACGAAATGCAATGTAGTTCGCTGTGTCGTCATGCCCGCAACCTGCCGCGAGCAGCGGTTCCGCGCATTCGTGAGTGCCGCCAGAATGGAGGTTTAGGAGCGCCGCCACTGGTGTATCAAGGCGCAGGCAGCCGGCAAGACGTCCTCCATTTTCGAGCCAATGCCTCCGCAATTCCGCGTAAAGGGAAGCGGCAGCAGCACCCGCTTGCGGGTCACTCGGTGAAAAAGCTGTAGTCGGGCAGGGAATGGAAGGCAGCGCGCAGCGCTTCTCCCCATCCTGAGGAGATCGCATCGAAATAGGGGTCGTCGGCCGATATGCGCTTCTCATGCGCAGGTTCGAACCGGTCGCGCTCGATCACCATCAGATCGAGCGGCAGTCCCACCGAAAGATTGGCCTTCAACGTCGAATCGAAGGACACCATCAGCAGTTTCACCGCATCCTCGAAGCTCATCTCCCGGTCATAGGCGCGCAGGATGATGGGGCGGCCGTATTTCGTTTCGCCGATCTGGAAGAAGGGCGTGTCGAAGCTGGCCTCGATGAAATTGCCTTCGGGATAGATCATGAACAGGCGCGGCTCCATGCCTGCGATCTGGCCGGCCAGGATGATGGAGGCGGTGAACCGGCCCTTGCCCCGCGTTCCGTTCGCCTCCTGCCGGGCCTCGATCGTCTCGCGCAGCAGATGGCCGATTTCGGTGGCGACATTGAACATCGTGGGTGCGTCGAGCAGCGAATTGTTCCGCTCCTCAGGCGCTTTCGTACGCTCCTCCAGCTGGCTGATCACCGCCTGGGTCGTGGCCAGATTGCCCGCCGTCATCACGGCCAGCATGCGTTCGCCGGGCACAGACCAGTGGAACATCTTGCGAAATACCGAGATATTGTCGACGCCGGAATTCGTCCTTGTGTCGCTCATCAACACGAGGCCCCTGTCGAGAACCATTCCCACGCAATACGTCATAATTTTCCTTCTGGCCGCGCCCTGGCGCGATGGCCGGTCGTCTATTGTTGCTCGTTCTGCTGCTGTTCCACAGCAACATCGACATGCAGTTCCTGCGTGTTCGTGCCGAATGTAATACCGGTGATCGGTGCCGCGTCGCGATAGTCGCGCCCGGTCGCCACGCGTACATAGCGGGTATCGGGACTGATGCCGTTCGAAATGTCGAACCCGACCCAGCCCAGCCCCTCCACATGCGCTTCGGCCCAGGCATGGGTCGCTTCCTGATCGATGCGGTCGTTCATCATCAGATAGCCGCTGACATAGCGGGCGGGAATGTCGTGCATCCGTGCTGCACCGATGAAGATCTGGGCATGATCCTGGCAGACGCCATGGCCCAGCTGCACGGCTTGTTCCGCCGTGGTGTCCACGCCGGTCTGACCAGTGGTATAGGCCACGCGTTCGCGGATACGTTCGGACAGAGCGTGCAGGAAATCGAGCTTCGCACCCTCCTCCGCACGCAGATCGCGCAGCATGTCGATGGCGCGCGGCCCGGGGCGGGTCAGCGGCGTCTGGGCCAGGAAGCTCCACAGCGGCAGATGGCCCGAATGGCGGCCGATCACGCCGGCATTGTCATGCGTGTCGACGCGGCCTTCGCATTCGATCACGACCTCGCGCGCGCCTTCTTCCACGGCGACCAGCGTCACGTGATTGAAGTGCTGATCGTCATATTCCAGTTCCGGTCTCGCATTCTGATAACGCATGTCCCAGGACGCGATCTGCTGCCCCTGCGTTTCCTTGGGCGTCAGGCGCAGCCGCTGCAGCGCATGGACGACCGGTTCGGAAAAGACATAGCGGGTGGTATGGCGGATCGACAGGCGCATCAGCGAAGAAACCTGTAATCTTCGCCGATGGCGGCGGCGATGCGCGCATTGCTCGCCATGAATTCGAGCAGGAACTGGTGAAGACCCATTTCGAAAATCTCCTCGATGGTGAGCGATGACAATTGTGTATCGGCCTGCCGCATCAATTCGTTGCTGCGGCCTTCATGGCCATGGATGCGAGCCAGCGCGGCCAGGTTCTGCCGCAACGCGGACTGGCAAAACGCGAGGCTGCGGGGAAACCGGTCGTCCAGCACCAGGAATTCGACGATACCGCGCGCGTCGATATTGCCGGCATTGATCCAGCGATAGGCGCGGTCGCCCGATACGGAGCGCAGCACCGTATCCCACTGCCCGGTATCCAGGCTGGAGCCGACATAGGACAGCGAGGGCAGCAGCAGGTAATATTTGATGTCCAATATGCGCGAGGTGCTGTCGAACCGTTCGATGAAAGTGCCTGCACGCGCGAAATGGAAGCTTTCATCACGCAGCATGGAGCCCGTCATCGCGCCATGGGCCAGCGTTCCGGCGCGGCGGACCATGGCGATCGCCTCACCCACGTGGTTCTGCCCCACGGGGCGGGACAGCAGATCGCGGATTTCCATCCAGCTTTCGTTGATCGCTTCCCAAACCTCGCCGCTGATGGCGTTGCGGGCGAGGCGCGCATTGGTGCGGACCTGATTGAACATCTCGGTGACGCTGGCAGGGTTTTCCCGGTCGCGCAGGATATAGTTCCATGCCTGCACACCGGTATAGGTGCCGTGTTTCGCTTCATAGCCGCGCTTCTGCCCGGCGGTGGAGATGACGGAGCGCCACTCCTCCTCCGCCGTCACCGAATCGCGGGTCAGCGCCATCCGCAGCCCGGCATCGAGCAGGCGAGCGGTGTTTTCCACCCGTTCCAGATAGCGGAACATCCAGAACAGGCCATTGGCCGTACGTCCAAGCATCAGGAGAAGCCCTCCTGTATCGGCACGAGGCAGGTCGGTTTCGCAAGTCGCAGCACGGTCATTCCTTCAGCACCCAGGTATCCTTGGTGCCGCCGCCCTGGCTGGAATTCACCACCAGCGACCCCTTCTTCATCGCCACGCGGGTCAGGCCGCCGGGCGTGATGTCGACCTTGTCGGGAGAGACCAGGACGAAGGGCCGCAAATCGACATGCCGCGGCGCCAGCCCGGATTTGGTGAACACCGGGCAGGTCGACAGCGCCAGCGTCGGCTGGGCGATGTAATTTTCCGGCTGCGCCTCGATCTTCTTGCGGAAATCCGCCACTTCCTTGCGCGTCGAGGTCGGGCCGATCAGCATGCCGTACCCGCCCGATCCATGCACTTCCTTCACCACCAGTTCGGGCAGATTGTCGAGCACATAGGCGAGGCTGTCCTTTTCGCTGCAACGCCATGTCTGCACATTGGGCAGCAGCGGCTTCTCGCCCGTGTAGAATTCGACGATTTCCGGCATGAAGGAATAAATCGCCTTGTCGTCGCACACCCCGGTGCCCGGCGCATTGGCGATGGTGACATTGCCTGCGCGGTAGACATCCATGATGCCCGGAACCCCGAGTACGCTGCCGGGATTGAAGCTGAGTGGATCGAGGAAATCATCGTCGACCCGGCGATAGATGACATCGACGGTGCGATAGCCGCTGGTGGTCCGCATCTTCACCTTGCCATCGACGACGCGCAGGTCGGTCCCTTCGACCAGTTCCGCGCCCATCTGGTCGGCAAGGAAGGCGTGTTCGAAATAGGCGCTGTTGTAGATGCCGGGGGTCAGCACCGCGACGACGGGCTTGCCGCTGGTGCCCGGCGGCGCGCAGGCAGCCAGGCTTTTGGCCAGCCGGCGCGGATAGTCCGACACCGTTTCCACCGGCACCCGGGTGAACAGTTCGGGGAACATCGCCATCATGGTTTCGCGATTTTCCAGCATGTAGGATACGCCGGAAGGTGTGCGGGCATTATCCTCGAGCACGAAGAATTCATCCGGTCCGGTCCGCACCAGGTCGATACCGACGATGTGGGTATAGACGCCGCCCGGCGGGGTGAAGCCGACCATGTTCGGCAGCCAGGCTTCGTTGTTCCGGAACAGGCGTTCGGGAACGCGGCCCGCGCGGATGATTTCCTGCCGATGGTACAGATCGTACATGAAGGCGTTGAGCGCCTTCACCCGCTGTTCGATCCCGCGGGTGACGCGGCGCCATTCGCCGCTGTCGATGATGCGCGGCACCATGTCGAAGGGGATCAGCCGTTCCTCGGCCTCGTCCTCGCCATAGACGTTGAAGGTAATTCCGGTGCGGCGGAAATTCTTCTCCGCTTCGGAATTCTTGCGGTTCAGAAGCCGGGTTTCCTGTTCGTCAAACCAGTTGCAATAGCCTTCATAGGCCGGACGGACATCGCCCCCTGCCGTCCGCATCTCGTCGAAATTCGCTGCTGGTTCGCTCATGTATCTCCGCTCGGTATCCCTGTTGCTGCACGGCGGCGACCTGTTGGTCTGACGCATTCACCGGGCTGGAATGAGCGCCGCCGATCGGCATGCGCTTCAGGAATACAAGGTTTCAGAGCGTTTCGAGTTCCCGCAGCACCGTCCGGATGGCCTCTCCGGAATAGGTGAAGCCCATGTGGGTGCAGGACAATGCAACCGCCCGGTCGCGCTCTCCTTCGGCGCCCGCGGCGCTTTCCACGGCCACGATCCCGTCGTTCGGGCTGAACAGGGCGACGGTGGGGACAGGTGGCTTTTCCGCTGGATCGGTATCGATGGGCGGATGGTCGACGCGGTGGCCGGTCACCATCTGATAGGCCCGCCAGGCGTTGTTGGCACGCGGGCTTCCCGAAAACGGACTTCCCATGGTGATGACCTTGGCCACCTTGTCGGGATGGCGCTTCGCCAGTTCGCGGGCGAAAATGCCGCCGAGGCTCCACCCCACCAGGAACACCTTGCCTTGTCCGCGCTCGTGCAGGTCGATCAGCCGTTCCTCCAGCATCTCGAAGCGTTCGGGTGCAAAGCCCATGTTGAAGCCCTGCCCCCAGCGCTTCACCGTGTGGCCTGCCCGCTCCAGGTGCCGGGCCATGTAGCGCATGCGGAGGGGATGCGCGCCGAAACCGGGCAGCAGCATCACCATGCGCGGGTGCGCGGCGCGGCTGACCTCCACATTGCGGACCAGCCGCCGTGCCGGTTCGAGAAAATGCCCGAGTTCGCGCAGCATCTTGCCCAGCGGCGGGCTCGGCGCGTCATCCTCCACCACCTCGCGGGCAAGCCGGATGCGCCGGGCGACGGAGATGTAACGGCCCTTCGCGCCTGCTCCGCTATTCTTGGAGGTCATCGAGGCGTCGGTCACATCCACGCTGGCTATATCGCTTAGCCGGTTCTGATTGACAAGCTGATTGACAGGCAACGTGCCACCGGTTGCCAGCTTGGGGGCGCAGCCCCATATCCGCGCGCATGGCAGAACTCGTTATCCGTCGCGGACTGGAAGAACCAGACACCAGCGCCGACTTCACCCCCCACCGCCCCGACCGTCCGGCAAAGACCATGCCGGGCAAACGCTTCGAACTCGTGTCCGATTACCAGGCGGCAGGCGACCAGCCACGTGCGATCGGCGAACTGGTGGAGGCGGCGAAGAACGGCGATCAGACGCAGGTCCTGCTGGGCGTGACCGGCAGCGGCAAGACCTTCACCATGGCGCGCGTGATCGAGGAATTGCAGCGCCCCGCCCTGATCCTTGCGCCCAACAAGATCCTGGCGGCCCAGCTTTACGGCGAGTTCAAAAGCTTCTTCCCGAATAATGCCGTCGAATATTTCGTCAGCTATTACGACTATTACCAGCCCGAAGCCTATGTGCCGCGCAGCGATACCTATATCGAGAAGGAATCGAGCACGAACGAGGCCATCGACCGGATGCGCCATTCGGCCACGCGGTCGCTGCTGGAACGCGACGACGTGATCATCGTCGCCAGCGTGTCCTGCCTGTATGGCATCGGTTCGGTTGAAACCTATTCGGCCATGATCTTCGACATCAAGACGGGGACAAGCGTCGATCAGCGCGAGCTTATCCGCAAGCTGGTGGCCTTGCAGTACAAGCGCAACGATGTCGCCTTCGCACGCGGCAATTTCCGGGTGCGCGGCGACAACTTGGAAATCTTCCCCAGCCATTACGAGGATGTTGCCTGGCGCGTCAGTTTCTTCGGCGACGACATCGAATCCATCAGCGAATTCGACCCGCTGACCGGCAAGACCGGCGCGGACCTCAAAAGCGTGCGCGTCTATGCCAATTCGCATTACGTCACTCCGGGGCCGACCATGAAGCAGGCGACTGCCGCCATTCGCTTCGAACTGGAAGAACGGCTGAAGGAACTGCATGCCGAAGGGCTGCTGCTGGAAGCGCAGCGGCTGGAGCAGCGCGTCAATTTCGACCTGGAAATGATCGCCGCCACCGGCAGCTGCGCCGGAATCGAGAATTACTCCCGCTTCCTGACGGGCCGCCTGCCGGGCGAACCGCCGCCGACGCTGTTCGAATATATTCCCGAGAACGCGCTGCTGTTCGTCGATGAAAGCCACCAGACCGTGCCGCAGATCGGCGCGATGTCCAAGGGCGATCACCGGCGCAAGCTGACGCTGGCGGAATATGGCTTCCGCCTGCCGAGCTGCATCGACAACCGGCCCCTGCGCTTCAACGAATGGGACGCGATGCGCCCGCAGACCTTTGCCGTTTCGGCGACACCGGGGCCGTGGGAGATGGAGCAAACCGGCGGCGTCTTTGCCGAACAGGTCATCCGCCCCACCGGCCTGATCGATCCGCCGGTGGACATCCGCCCGGTGGAAGACCAGGTGCAGGATTGCATCGAAGAATGCCGCAAGACGGCGCAGGCAGGCTATCGCACGCTGGTCACGACCCTGACCAAGCGCATGTCGGAAGACCTTACCGAATTCATGCATGAGGCGGGCCTGAAGGTCCGCTACATGCATTCCGATGTCGAGACGCTGGAGCGCATCGAGCTGATCCGCGACCTGCGCCTCGGCGTCTATGACGTGCTGGTCGGCATCAACCTGCTGCGCGAGGGGCTGGACATTCCCGAATGCGGGCTGGTCTGCATTCTCGATGCCGACAAGGAAGGCTTCCTGCGCAGCGAGACCAGCCTGATCCAGACCATCGGCCGCGCGGCGCGCAATGTCGACGGGCGGGTGATTCTCTATGCCGACCGGATCACCGGCAGCATGGAACGGGCGATGGCGGAAACCGAACGTCGCCGCGAGAAGCAGCGCGCCTTCAACGAGGAGCACGGCATCACCCCGCGCACGATCCGCCGGGACATCGCCGATATCGTCGCCTATTCCGCAGCCTCCGACAGCACGCCTGACAAGGACGATGCGAGCAATCTGGTCGGCCACAACCTGCGCAGCCATATCGAGGATCTGGAGAAGCGGATGCGCAAGGCCGCGTCCGACCTCGAATTCGAGGAAGCCGGGCGCCTGCGCGACGAGATCCGCAAATTGGAAGCGGACGAGCTCGGCCTGCCCGACACGGAGCAGAAAGCGCCCCGCGTCGGCCGCAGCAACGAAGGCAAGCCGGGCACGCGCAAGACCCGCTACGGCAATTCCAAACGCAAGTGGAAGGGGTGAAGCGGGGGAAAGGTTGCGGCGGGGCTTCAATCATCCGGCACGCGCTGGCATAGGACCGGCATGACACTGCCGCACCGCAAGAATATCGCCCTGTTCCCGGTATTTGCCGCATCGCTTGCATTGCTGGCGCCGGCTGGTCCGCTGGTGGCACAGGAAGATGACCTCATCGAGACTGCTGCCCCCAGGGCCTACTTCGCCAATTCTGCGACAAAGGACATGGTTGGCACCTTCGGCGGCAAACGCGTCGCCTACACCGCCACGGTGCAGGAAAACGTGCTGAAGGCCGAGGATGGCACGCCCATGGCGGCCATCGTCACCACCTCCTATGTCGCTGACCCGCGCGACCCTTCGCGCCCTGTCACCTTCCTGTTTAACGGCGGGCCGGGTTCGGGCAGCGTCTGGCTGCAGATGGGCGCTTTCGGCCCCAAGCGCGTGGACATTCCCGGCGATGCGACCGACGACGGCGCTCCGCCCTATCCCATTCTGGACAATCCGGAGTCGCTGCTCGACGTGACCGACCTCGTCTTCATCGACCCGGTCGGCACCGGGTTCAGCCACACCATCGGCGATACCAAGGGGGAAGATTACTGGGGCATCACCAAGGACGCGAAATCCGTCGCAGAGGTGATCCGCCTGTGGATCAGCGAGAACGGCCGCTGGAACAGCCCGAAGTTTCTCGGCGGGGAAAGCTATGGCACCACCCGCAGCGCCGCGGTCGCGCACGAACTGGAAGGCGGCTATAATGATGTCGCGCTGAACGGCATCATCCTGATCTCCACCATCCTCGATTTCGCCACCGGCGCGGACCGCGAAGGTAATGAACTGAGCTATGTCACCAATCTGCCGACCATGGCGGCGACGGCCCTGTATCACGGCAAGGCCGAAGCCGCGTCGGTGGAAGGCTTCGTTGCCGAGGCGCGCGCCTTCGCCCTTGGCCCCTACGCCTCCTTCCTGCTGAAGGGCCGGGCAGCGACACCCGCCGAACATGCCGCCATCCGCAGCCAGCTGGCGCGTTTCACCGGCCTGTCCGAAACCTATCTCGACAATGCCAATCTGCGCGTCTGGCCGGGCCGCTTCTACAAGGAATTGCTGCGCGACCGGGGGTTGACAATCGGCCGGCTCGACAGCCGTTACACGGGCCGGGATTACGACAATGCGGGCGAAGGACCGGACAACGACCCCAGCTTCTACGGCATCGATGCTGGCTATGCCGCCGCCATCAACCAGTTCCTGCGCGAGGATATCGGTTACCGGACCGACCGCAGCTATGTCACCATCGGCAATGTCGGCCCGTGGGACTGGGAGATCGACGGGGGACGTGACGAGAATGCCTATCTGACCGTCGCGCCCTATATCGGCAAGGCGATGCGCGAGAATGCCGATCTGCGCGTGCTGGTGGCGCAGGGGTGGTACGATTTCGCGACCCCGTTCTTCGCTGCGGAATATGCCCTGTCGCGCCCCGGAATCCCGCAGGACCGGATCGAGTGGCACTATTACGACAGCGGCCACATGATGTATGTCCGCGAGGAAGACCGCGCCCAATTGTCCGACGACATCCGCCGCTTCATTCGCGCGCGCTGACCATGCGTCTTGCGCTGCCCCTCGGCCTTCTGCTGCTCTCCGCCTGCAAGCCGCCCGCCGCCGACAATTATGTCGAGCGGGTGGAACTGAAGGAGCGGAGCCGCATGGCCTCGCCTTCGCTGCCTTCGCCCAATGTGGAGGGCGCGGTCTGGGCGCAGGCGGGCGATGCCCTGCGGATCCTCTATGGCATTCCTGGCGAGGTGCCGATGCTGGCGCTCGCCTGCCGCTTTCCCGGCGGCGAGCCGACGCTGCATGTCACCCGCTTCAGCCGCGCCGATCCGGAGGCGAAGGCGCTGATGGCCTTCGTCGGCAACGGCCATATCGCGCGGGTGCCGATGGATGCCGTCCACAATGGCCGGGCATGGCTGTGGGAAGGCGACATACCGGCACAGACCTACGCACTCGGCGCGCTGACCGGCCCGCGCAAGCTTACCGCCACCCTGCCCGGAGCCGGGCTCGTGGGGCTGAATGCCAGCCCCCTGCCCGGCGAATTGATCGCATCGTGCCGCGAAGGTGTGCCGCAGCAGGTGGAACCTTCAGCCGATCTCGAGATCGAGGTGGATGACACCGATCCCGACCAGCCGGCGGACGGGTTTAGCGCGGACGCTCCGCCAGCGTGACGAGGCTCTGCGGCCCGAGCACCTGCGGCAAGTGTTCGGCCGCTCCGCCCGATTCGTACCAGAGGTAGAGCGGCACGCCCGCCGCGCCCTGCTGGTCAAGAAAGCGCCCGATTGCGGGATCGCCCCGCGTCCAGTCGCCAACCATGCTTACCACGCCCGCTTGCGCGAATGCCGCCTGCGTTTCGGCGCGTTCGATGGCGACCTGCTCGTTCACCTTGCAGGTGACGCACCAATCGGCGGTGAACCAGACGAAGACGGGCGCGCCGCTGGCCCTGGCCTCCGCCAGCCGCGCTTCGCTGAAGGGCTGAGCGTTCAGCATACCGCCTGTGGCCCGTGCCGCGGGCGCATAAAACGCCGTCATCGTTCCCAGCGCCGCGATGGCGGTCAGCGTAGCGAACGCGATCGCAAATCCGCCCCGGTTGCGCGCGGGCCGGTATCCTGCGCTCCATAGCGCCAGCAATGCGACAGCGGCCATGACCAGCACCACCGCCTCCAGCGCAAACAAGGCCCCGCCCAGCCGCCAGCACAGCCAGACGAGCGCCAGCGCGGTCAGGCCCATCGGGATCGCCATGAGGCGCCGGAACCGCTCCATCCACGCACCCGGCTTGGGCAAACGGCGACGAAGCGCTGGCACGAAGCCGATCAGCAGGAACGGCAGCGCCAGCCCCAGCCCCAGCGCTCCGAACAGCAGCAGGGCGGCGATCGGCGGCAACAACAGCGCAGCCCCCAGCGCCGCCGCCATGAACGGCCCGGTGCAGGGCGTAGCCACGAAGGCGGCGAGCAAGCCGGTGGCAAAGGAATTCAGCGGCCGGCCGCTGCGGCTGAGGCGGAACGATGGCAGCGCATAGAGCCCGGCCAGATTGGCAGTGATCGCCCCCGCCAGCACCAGCAGGGCCACCACGACGCCCGGCTGCTGCAACTGGAAGGCCCAGCCCACCTGCTGACCCGCAGCGCGCAAGGCGAGCAGCAGTCCGCCAAGGCCCAGGCACGCCAGCAGGACGCCTGCGCTGTAGCTCAGCCCTTCCACGCGCGCTTCCGCCTCGCTCCGCCCGGCGCGCGCCAGGCTGAGCGCCTTGAGGCTCAGGATGGGAAAGACGCACGGCATGCCATTCAGCAGCAATCCGCCGGCGAGTGCGCCGAGGATCAGAAGCCAGTAAGCCGGTGTCTCCCCGCTTGCCGCCAGTGCCTGCCCGCCGTCGGGAACCGGACCGGGCACTGCGGAAAAACGGATGCCCTCGCCTTCGCCCAATGCGAGAATGCCATTGATCCGCTGCGGAACTTCCGGCGAGGCGGAAAGCGCGATTTCACCGACCAGCCAGTCTCCGGCCCGGGCGAATTGCTGTGTCGCCGCATAGTTCACCAATCGGGTCTGTTCGATGAAGAGGTGCGGACCGGCGAGGCTGAGGCTCGCTGGAAGCGGTATGGCGATGCGCAGAGTATCTCCTGCGGTTTCAAACTGTGCCGTCCGGTCGATCAGCGGCGGCAGCAGCGCGCGCCAGCGGTCGAAACGCGCATCGCCGCCATTCGCCGCCACGGGCAGCGACAGCGTCAGTCGTGCGCTTTCGGGCACGCAGATCTTGTCGGTGCAGGCGAGCCAGCGGGCATCGACAGCAATTTGCACAGGCCCGTCCGTGTCGTAGGTCGCAGGCACCTCCAGCGGCACCAGCACCGCATGCGGACCTTCGTAGACATGGTTCATCAGCCCGGCGATCAGCAGGGTCTCGGGCACGGGATACAGTAATTCGCCCGGCTGCCACCCCGCAGGCAGTTCCCAGTCCAGCGCCAGGCCGTAACCTGCATCGCCGGGGTTCTTCCAATAGCCATGCCAGCCGGGCTTCGGATCGAAGGCGATAGCCAGCGTTATCTGCTGGCCCGCGCGGGCCGGCCCGTCGGCAACGAGGCGCGCCGCGATATTGTTGCCCTGCGGCGGCGCGCCCGCAATCTGCGCTGCGGCGGGAACGGGCATCAGCGCAAGGGCAAGCAGCAGCAGAAGACCCGCGATCAACCCGGCCGGAGATCTGCGGGGCGCATCGGGGCGCGGCATTATCCTTGCGTCGAACACATCCGGGCCTCTAGAACGGCGAAGCTGAACCCGCAATAAAACGGATGGACTGCATGACGGACGCACGCCGGGACTTGTTGATATTGGGCGGCGGCCTCGTTGGCATGACGCTGGCACTCGCCGCCGCGCGCAAGGGTCTGTCCTCGCATGTGGTAGACCGCGCCGATCCCGCCGATCTGCTGGCCGAAGGCTTCGACGGACGCGCCTCGGCCATTTCCACGGCCAGCTGGAACCTGTTCGGCAACATCGGACTGGCGGACCAGCTGGAACCGCTCGGTTGCCCCATCGCCAGCATCGCCGTCAGCGACCAGTTGAAGCCAGGCGCGATCGATTTCCGCCCCGGCCCTGATGACGGCACCCTCGGCCGCATGTTCGCCAATCGCGACCTGCGGCAGGCGCTGTTCGATGCGGCGAGGGACGAACCGCTGATCGACTGGCATGCGAAATCGGAAGTGGTGACCCGCCAGCGCGGCGAACATGGCGTTTCCGCCACGCTGCAAGGCGGCGCGGTGCTGCACGCCAGCCTGATGGTCGGCGCGGAAGGCCGCGCTTCCCCGACGCGCGAGGATGCGGGGCTGGTCGTCGCGAAATGGGATTACCGCCACCGCGCCATCGTCGCCGGGCTTACCCACGAACTGCCGCACCGCAATGTGGCGTGGGAAATCTTCTATCCCGCCGGGCCGTTCGCCCTGCTCCCCATGCTGGATGATGCTGGCGGCGCGCATCGCAGCGCGCTGGTCTGGACGGTGGATGAAGGTGACGCCAGCGGCGTGCTCAAATTGTCCGACCGTGCTTTCCTTGCCGAACTTCACCAGCGTATGGGCACGCTGTTCGGCGAATTGATTTCGGTGGGACCCAGGGCTTCCTATCCGCTCGGTTTCCATCATGCCGCGCGGATCACGGCGGATCGTCTGGTTCTGGTCGGCGATGCCGCGCATGGCATCCATCCGATCGCCGGACAGGGGCTTAACCTGGGTCTGCGCGATGTCGGCGCGCTGGTGCAGGTGCTTGGCGATGGCGCTTTGCTGGGGCTCGAACCGGGCGACGCGCAATTGCTGTCCCGCTACGAGAAATGGCGCGGCCTCGACGCATTTACCGTCGCCTTCGCCACCGATGGATTGACGCGCCTGTTCGGCATTCCCGGCAGTCTGGCTTCGGCAGCGCGGCGGTTCGGCATGGCCGCGGTCGAACGCACCCCGGTGCTGAAGGATTTCTTCATGGATGAAGCGCGCGGCGTGACCGGCGATTTGCCGGAGATGCTGAAGGGCTGACGCCGGTCCGGCGAGCCCGGCCCCTATTGCCCGGTTTCAGCCACCTGTCCACCCAGTTGCCCCACCGGATTGCCGGACGCATCGCGCAAGCGGCGCGGTTCCAAAACGGCAGCGGTTTCGATAAGGTCGAGCGCGCGCTGCGTCGCGGCATAGCGTTCCGCGTCCTCGATCCAACCCTGCGCCTCTGCCGCACCGGGGAGGTTGCGGATTTCGGCCACGGCGGCATTCACCCGCCCGCTTTCGAGGAAGAGCCGTGCCCGTTCCATCCGGCGTTCGGGCTGCGGCGACGGCGCACTTTCACGGCGGATGACGAACAGTTCGGATAATTCCTGCCGCACGCGCGCCAGACCCGTCGTGCTGGCATCCGCCCGCAGGTCGGGCCGCAATCCTTCCAGCCGCGCGATCAGCCGGTCGAGCGTGACGGGGTCGCGCGAGGCGGAAATGACCGTGCCCACGGCATTGGGCAGGGCATCGCCGAACCGCAGCCGCAGCTGATCGGCCAGATAGCCAAGCTCCGCCCCCCGCTCCATCGCCCGGCGGGTGGCGAAAGCGATCAGCAGCCCTTCGGCGCGCGCGGCATTGCCGGCGGCGGCCTGCGCCTGCATATCGAGGCGCGTCAGGCGCTGCTCCGCCGCGTCCAGGCGCTGTTCGATGCCGCCCTGCTGCTGCGCTACGGCGGCCATCCGCGCTGCGGGCCGGGTC
>NZ_JABASZ010000012.1 GCF_012979275.1 Pseudopontixanthobacter vadosimaris | reverse complement strand
CCCCGGCAGAGGCATATAGGTGGATCGACGCTTCAGATCATGGGGGGCATGCCCCCCATGATCTGATGACCAGAACGGCGGCATAATCACATCAAGGATTAGCTTAACTTCGCCGCCAACCTGTCCAAAGAGCCGGGACCACCTCAATTAAACGTTAAGGCGCGGCACCATTTCAGCGGAATTGGTGTTCAATCGGCGCGTGCAATGCGGAAAGTGGCGTTTCGCGCATTCCATGGTAGTCGGTCGCAACGAAAATACGTAAGGTCAGCTTGTGCGCGTTTTCGGGCGCGGCGGATTGCCGCAGTGTCGTGCGATCTGGACAAAATCCGGACTTTGCTGAGCGACGCTTTCCCGTTGACAAGTTCAGCCCCCCTTCGCTAGTCGCCGGCGCTTGATTGGGAGCGTGGTCTAGCTAGCCCGCTACTCTGCGGTTCCCATAGTGAACTTGTTAGGTCCGCCGGCTTCAAATGGCAGTAGGCGCACGAGCTAAAAGTTTCAGACCCGGGTTTGCCACCATTTCACAACCTTGCGGCGACTTTGGGGCATAGAGCAGTTGAACCACCATCAGTGGTAAAAACCTTCATTCATTTTAATTGGAAAAGTGAAGGTAAAATGAATACATTTTGGTTCAGACAAAATTCCGACACCTTCGAGGCCAGGCAGATGAAAATAGCTATTCTAGAACTCGATAGTGAAAAAGAAGAGTTTATTAATGGCCGAAAACTTGCATTTTCTTACGTAGATGTCTACAAGAAAGTATTAGAAGAGAACGGAATTCCGTACGTATCGGTCAGGTATGACAACACCGAATTTTGGAAAAAAGTTGATAGAATTACGCATTTTATAGCCAGGTTCAAGGGTAACGAGCCCGACCTGAGTATTGGGCACGCTATATTGCCGATACTGGAGGCTCGGGGTGTAAAGTGCATGCCGGACTATAACTCGTTTCAGTTTTGTGGCGACAAACTCAAGCTTGCTGCATTCTATTCTGCGAACGACATTCCTTCTCCGCAAACCACCCCGGTATTCGGCAAAGAAGATCTGGCCAACTGGAAGTCTCGAGAAGGAACGTATCCAGTCGTCGGCAAGCTGATCGAAGGCGCGTCTTCGGCAAATGTTATGCTTATCAGAAGTGAGCAGCAGCTCGATCGTGTCGCCGAGCGCTTGTTTCGCGGTAAAACCGTCAATGGGTATATGGATCCGACTTTTGCGGAGCGGTTGAAGTTTAACTACCAGCGGCAGAAGCCCATTACGAGTAATTGCCTTCTGTTGCAGGAGTTTGCCAAGGGTAACGAATGTGATCACAGAATTGTGACCATCGGAGCGCGGGCATTTTATTATCGAAGAGGTAATCGAAAGAACGATTTCCGTGCCAGTGGTAGTGGAATGCGTGATTTTGATATAGAAAGTGGCGATCCTCAGTTACTCGGTCTCGCGCACGAGCTTTCAAAGCGCTACCGATATCCGATGATGGTCTATGACTTTCTTAATCGGCCTCGGCCGATGCTGGTCGAAATGAATTACGCCACGAAAGGCCAAGTAATCGCGGATTGTCCTGGCTATTTCCTTCCCGATGGAAGTTTTGTCAAGCATGATCATCGCCCCCCCCAATGGTATCAGCTCGCTGATTTTCTTGGCAGAGATGATTTGAAGCCGGTATATCTCGAAACGATTGCGTAATATTTGATTTGCTGGCTCTCGAATCGGCTCGTTTTCTGCAGTCTCTTGAATCGGCTGTAGAGAGCGAAACGTCTAATCGGATCAGTCAGGCGAGGTTCGTTGGAGCGGGAAAGATGGCGCATTTACGATGCGGTGCGCCGAAAAAAATTGCGTGACTGGCGTGTGATGTGCGCTTACTGGGCCGCATGCTTGATTGGTTCTACCGTCTTCCTATTTTTACCGGTGTATCAGGATCTGTCTTCCGCGGCATGGCTACCCTTTCGGGCGGGGTCCTCGGTGGTAGAGTGATAGGTCTCGTGGCGATCCCTATCCTTACGCGGATTTATGAGCCAGCCGATTTTGGAGCCCTATCCGTTTTCACGGCTTTGATAATGCTCCTGAGTCCGTTCGTCTCATTGCGGTACCCGGTGGCGATCCCCCTGCCGAGGCGGGATAGGCTCGCATTCAGTCTGGTAGCGCTAAGTTTCCTTCTGGTGCTGGGTAACGGTTTAATAGTCTCTGTACTTATGTGGATGTTCGCGCCGATAATACTATCGGCGCTCTCGATGGAAGTTTTGATACCTTACTGGTATGTAATCGTAATCGGGTTAGTGGCTTCCACGATTTTTGAAATTTTATCCGCGTGGTCGACCCGAAGGAAGGACTATGGTCCTCTCGCCAGGGCGTCCGTCTATCAATCCTTTTCGGGATCCGCGATCAAGGTTTCGCTGGGTGTATTGATTGCCGGCCCCATTGGGCTGCTACTAGGCCAGATCGTTTCGTTTTCTGGCGGGTGCGGTATGCTTCTTTCGCGCTATGCGACGGAGTTCCGTGGTATTTCCGGCAAGCTACGTATGGGTAAGGCTGCTCGACTTTATCGCGGTTTCGCGCTGCATCGTCTGCCCGCTGAGGCTCTGCTGGCAGGCTCTTTGCAATTGCCGGTTATTCTGGTCGCGGGGCGATACAGCGCTGCTCTGGCCGGCCAGTATGGCTTGGCGATCTCAATGATCGCCGTGCCATCGACGCTGATCGTCAGAAGTCTGAGCAAGGCGTTCTATGCGGAAATCGCTTCTATCGGATTGAAGCGGATTGGCGAGATCAAGGCCATAACGATAGCTACCATAAAGCGCCTTCTCCTCGTGGGGATACCGATCGCCGCTATGATGTGGCTTGTCGGTCAGGAAGCTTCCGTTCTACTTTTCGGCTCGAAATGGGCAGAAGCTGGACGTTTCGTAGAGCTTCTTTCGCTCGTCCTGTTTTCAAGCCTGGTAGCAGCGCCGATCATGCGTCTGCTTGATCTACTCAGAGAACAAAAGTTGCTTTTGGCGATAAACGGTTTTCGCCTGTGTATTGTACTAGCAGTTTTTGGGTATTTGCCGAGCCTGAACTACACTTTGTTCGACGTGGTATTCGTCTACTCTTCAGCCATGCTCTGTCTTCATGCCTGTAGCGGATGGCTGGTTCTACATCGATTGAACGTAAATGCAGAAGAGCGACGCGTAGCATAACCTCCGCCCGTTCGGGTTTACCTGCAAAAATAAAGTCGGTATTACCGCTTCGGCAAGCCGCTTCATTAACATACCAAGTTCAGAATCAAGGATCTCAGATATGCCCGCAAAGGTCGGAGCCGACGACCAAGGCCAACGTCAGGGGCAAATCGCCCATCTCCTTTGGACTAGTGGTTGGGACTCAACTTATCGACTGTTGGACCTGGTTGTGGTTCAGGGGCGGACAGTCCAGCCCTATTATTTTATGACGCCCAATCGACAGTCTACCGAAGCTGAGTGGGCGGCGATGGAGGCGATCAAGGGTGCGATCGAAGAAAAGTCTCCTGCGATCCGTTCGCTCATTCTCGAAACGATCGTCGTGCGTCCGGAAGACATCAAACCCGACCCGTGGTTCGACAAAGCTCTCGCAAACCTGCGTCGCAGCGGACATCTTGGCGGGCAGTATCCCGATTTGGCCAGAATGGCGAAACAACTTGGTGTCAGAATGGAAATGGCACTTCATGAAGATGATAGGCCTTTGGATTACCTGATGGGAGATCTGGAAAAGGATGGCGGTGTTTATCGGCTCATAGAGAACCCATCCTCTCCCGATCTAAAACTGTTTGAATCGTTCGATTTTCCCCTCGTGGAAATGACCAAGAAGGGAATGGGCACAAAGGCACGCGAACATGGATTCGCAGATTTGATGGAATTGACCTGGTTCTGTCATCATCCAGACCGACATGGGCAAGCGTGTGGTAAATGCACGCCATGTCGCCATACGATCGAAGAAGGACTTGGTCGCCGCATTCCGGTGAAAAATCGCATAAGAGGCAATCTTTCCCGGTCTTTTCGGTTGCTAACCAGCCCGATACGCGGTTTCGGGATTCGGAAACGTCTGGGGCTGGCGAAGTCGGGTTAGCGTCATTTTGGCGAAGGCTGGACGGGGTACGGAATCCATCGCCTCGAACGGAGCCAGTCAAGCCGACTTGCAATGCAATCAACAAGGGCACCGTTCATTCATACGAAAGGCAGGTTTCGATAACAAAGCGCATGAACATCATTGGTAAGAGCTTCACCGGAGCGTTCGCCGCAAGTCTTCTTGGTACCATGTTTTTCGCCTCGCCCGCATCGGCTGCGCAACTGGACATTCGCGAATTCGGCGCGCGTGCGAACGACGGGAACGACGATAGCGCCGCGCTCAAGCGCGCCCTGCGCCAGGCGCAGTCCGGAGACAGCGTGCGTATCCCTTCGGGCACTTTCGAAATCGCGCAACCGGTGCGAATGCCGTCGGGCGTGACTTTGGCGGGTGAAGGGTGCGGCCGGTCGGTCCTGCGCCGCCAGGGTCAGAAGTCCGGGCAGATCATGTTTCTGTTTGATGGAGCAGACGATGTAGCGGTGCGAGGGATCGAATTCGATTACGCTGCTGCTCCTGAATACTATCGCGCTATCGGGTTCCGGGGCCGCGGCTCCAGTGCTATTACCATCGCGGACAACTGCTTTATCGAGCGTGATTTCCAGGGCGGCCGCGGGGATCGCTGGGCAGTCGAACTTTCCGCAACGCAGAGTCCGAGCAGGAACATCACCGTCACGAACAACGAAGTGCGCGGCAATATGCAATTGACCGCAGGTGGCGGCGCAGGCCTCCTGGGGGCAACAATTCGTGACAACAGGATCGTCGGTGCACGGGCAAACGGCATTGCCATATCGACGCTTAGCCATACCGCGCGTTTCAGCGACGTTACGATCGCTGACAATATCATCGAAACGTCATCCGCGATCGGCATCTTTATCGGTCCGGACCAGCCGCAGGCGGGCGGAGGTCGCTTCGAGAATATCAGGATCATCGGCAATCGTGTCAGCGGACTTCGCAACCGCTTCGCTTATGGGATCTTCATACGCGCCCCTGCTGACGGGATGACGGGGGTGACGATTGCCGACAACGCGCTGGACGGGAGAGGCAGTGCAAAAGCGATCGCTATCCGCTTTCTGGATGATCACGGGCGGGGTACGCGCCGTTTTTCCGATGTTCGCATCTGCGGGAACAGTGCAGCCAATTTCAGTCGCGGAATATGGTTGCAACGGGTCTTTGGCGGTGTCGTTGCGGGTAATCGCCTCATCACGGACCGCCCGTTCGAAGCGGCGGCGGATCAGAACGGCAATCTTCGCACCAGCGGAGCCTGCCGGCCAGGCGAATGACTGACCGGTGCAAGCTGAAGGTCCGCAGCCTTCAGCCTGCCGCAGATGACATGATGTTGCGAAAATAGGCTATGGTTCGGTCGAGCCCGTCCTCCAGCTTCACTTCGGGTTCCCATCCCAGTCGCTCGCGCGCCAGGGTAATATCGGGCTTGCGCTGCAGCGGGTCGTCCTGAGGCAAGGGCTCGAACGTCAGTTGCGAGCGGGAGCCGGTTTTCTCGATGACCATCTCAGCCAGTTCCCGAATGGTGAATTCGCGGGGAGTGCCAAGATTGACGGGTCCCGTAAAGCCGCTCTCGCTCTCCATCAGTGCCAGAAAACCGGCGATCAGATCATCGACATAGCAGAAGCTGCGCGTCTGCTCTCCTTCACCATAGATCGTGATCGGTTCACCTGCGATGGCCTGTACGATCAAGTTCGACACTACGCGGCCATCCACCGCATTCATACGTGGTCCGTAAGTGTTGAAGATTCGGGCCACCTTGATGTCCAGGCCATGCTGGCGATGATAATCGAAAAACAACGTTTCCGCGCAGCGTTTGCCCTCGTCATAGCAACTGCGGATGCCGATCGGGTTCACGTTGCCCCAGTAGGCTTCGGTTTGCGGATGAATGGCCGGGTCGCCATAGACCTCGCTCGTGGAAGCTTGGAAGATGCGACAGTTCAGGCGTTTTGCCAGGCCCAGCATGTTGATCGCGCCATGAACGCTGGTTTTTGTGGTCTGAACGGGATCGTGCTGGTAATAGATCGGCGAGGCAGGGCAGGCCAGGTTCCAGATCTCATCCACTTCGACGAACAGGGGGAAGCAGACATCATGGCGCATGAACTCGAAACGCGGTTCATTTGCCAGATGGCTCAGGTTCTCCTTGCGACCGGTAAACAGATTGTCAACGCAGAGCACCTCGTCCCCGCGATCAAGCAAGCGGTCAATCAAGTGAGAGCCAAGAAAGCCCGCGCCGCCCGTGACAAGGGTGCGACGGCGGCTGAAGCTGCCTTTGGTAGCGATTTGCATTGCAAGGATTCCGTTTACGAACGCCTGGTTGCGTCGGGGCTGCTCGCCTTTATGAACAAACCCCGGCAAAGTCCAGCCGTGGCCGGATGCTATCATTGACGATGCCTGATGCCTCCCTCATGTGCTGCCGATGCTTTCTGATCATGTAATCTGACGGGTTCGCGAGCCTTGCCCCTATTTGACGATCACCTGACTAGCTTGCCCGATGTGTTCGGTTCGCCTGGTGTACCCTCCGGCGGTTACCGGAGCCCTGCGGCAGACTGCCGGGCTGCCCCTGATGGAATGACAAGGTTCGTGCGATGAGTGGACCGACGAGCAGTGTGCCCCCGCTCACGCGGCGCAACCGGATCGAGCGATCGTTGATCCGGATTCTCGAGAAGCTGAGCGGGCTTTCGCGCCGGACGAAGCAGATTGCCGTAGCGTTGATCGATTTCGCGATGCTGATCGCGGCGACATGGGTCGCATATTCGCTACGCATGGATCAGTGGGCCCTATGGCCCGAACCCGTGCAGGTCATGCTGGCCGTTTCGTTGCTCCTGGCGCCGCCGATATTCGTGTATTTCGGCATTTACCGCACGATTTTCCGTTTTGCCGGTATCGGTATGCTGGTGACCTTGGTGCGCGCGTTCATCGTTTACGGCGGTCTGATTTTCGCCGTGTTCACACTTTTCGGCGTTGACGGCGTTCCGCGCACCCTTGGTATCCTGCAGCCCATCTTCTTCTTCGTTTTCGTATGCCTCGTGCGGATTCTCATCCGTTACAGCATAACCGACGTGCTGCGGCGGGGGCAGTATGGCGGAAGCAGGCGGCGATCCCTGATCTATGGTGCGGGTCTGGCCGGGCAGCAACTGGCAAATTCGCTTCGCGCCGAACCCTCGACCAAGGTGGTGGGCTTTGTGGATGACGATGATGGCCTGATAAATCACCGTCTCGACGGGTTGCCGGTCATCGCACGCAGGTCGCTGCCCGAAGCGATCAATCGCCTGGGTATAGACGATATCCTGCTGGCCATGCCGAGTGCAAGCCGCCGCCGACGCCGCCGCATCGTGCAGGATCTGGCCAGCGCGAAGGTGACGGTGCGGTCTCTGCCCGGTACTCTCGATCTTATTGATGGCAATGTGTCGATCGACGACATCCGCCCGCTGCAGATCGAGGATCTTCTGGGGCGCGACCCGATTTCGCCCGATCAGGAACTGTTGACACGAACCATCAGGCAAAGATGCGTGATGGTGTCCGGTGCGGGCGGTTCGATTGGGAGCGAGCTTTGCCGGCAGATCGTCGATATCGGCGCGAGCAAGCTGCTTCTTTTCGAGATATCGGAAATTTCGCTTTATCAGATCGAAAGGGAGCTCAGGGCGAGGAAAGGTGCCGAAGATTGCGAAATCGTACCCATATTAGGGTCGGTACGTGACAGGATGAAGCTTCAGGCCGTGTTCGAGCGCTACGCCATCGACACGGTATTTCATGCTGCGGCGTATAAGCATGTGCCATTGGTGGAAGCCAATCCACTCGAAGGGATCCGGAACAACATCGGCGGCACTTACGAGATTGTGCGCGCGGCCGATCAAGCCGGAGTCAAGGATTTCATCCTCATCAGTACCGACAAGGCGGTGCGCCCGACCAACGTCATGGGTGCTACGAAGCGCGGCGCGGAACAGGTGCTGCAATCCTTTGCCGAACGCAGCGCTGCAACCCGTTTTTCCATGGTACGCTTTGGCAATGTGCTCGGATCGAGCGGGTCGGTGGTCCCGCTTTTCGACCGTCAGATCCGCGAAGGCGGGCCCATTACCCTTACCGACCGGCGGGTCACACGCTATTTCATGACCATCCCGGAAGCAGCCAACCTGGTCATCCAGGCGGCCGGCATGGCCGTTGGGGGGGAAGTCTTCGTCCTCGACATGGGCAAGCCCGTGCTGATTGCCGACCTGGCCCGGACGATGGTACAGCTTTCCGGTCTGACGGTGCGAGACCAGACCAGACCGGACGGCGACATCGAGATCGTCGAGGTCGGACTGCGGCCCGGCGAAAAGCTGTATGAGGAACTCCTGATCGGGGATTCACCATCCAGAACCGGGCACGAGCGCATCAGAAAGGCTAACGAGCACTACCTCGACAAGGATGCCATCACCTCGATCACCAGGCAGCTGATTTCCTGCGCGGATCGGGAAGAAGCACTCGCTCTCCTCAAGCAACTGGTCCCGGAATTTGTCCACAGACGCGACAATTGAGCAGACCTTGCGCTCGATTGAGGGCGCGCAGGCCGATGCGGCGGTTCAGACCTGATAATAATCCCTGTACCATGAGACGAATTTGCGAATGCCCTCGCGCACGTCGGTTTGGGGCTGATAGCCGGTAAGTTCCTTGAGCAAGGTCGCATCGGCCCAGGTTGCGGGCACGTCGCCTTTCTGCATGCCAAGAAAGTTCTTTATTGCCTTGCGGCCGCATTCAGCTTCGATCGCCTCCACGAAATCCATCAAGCGAACCTTGTCCGAATTGCCGATGTTCACGACACGATAGGGCGCAACCGGCGACAGGCTGTCGTAGGACGGAATATCGTCCCTGGTTTCAGGACGCTGGGGCACGGCATCGATCAGCAGGCGGATGCCCCGGACCAGATCGGCCACGAAGGTGAAGTCGCGAAACATTTCGCCGTGATTGTAGATGTCGATGGGGGTGCCATCCAAAACACCCTTGGTAAATTTGAACAACGCCATGTCCGGCCGTCCCCAGGGTCCATAGACGGTGAAAAAACGGAACATGGTAATCGGCAGGTTCCAGAGGTGGGCATAGCTGTGCGCCATCGCTTCGTTCGCCATCTTGGTGGCGGCGTAGAAGGTGAGCGGAGTGTCGACCTTCTCCCGCTCGTCGAATGGCATGTCCTCATTTGCACCATAGACGGAGCTCGTAGAGGCCATCAGCAGGTGATCGACCTCCAGCTCCCGCGCGATTTCCATGACATTGAAGGTGCCGATCAGATTGGCATCCGCGTAAGCCCGGGGATTTTCGAGGCTGTATCTTACGCCCGCCTGGGCGGCGAGGTGGACGATGATGTCGGGCTGCTCTGCGATCGCCATCGCATGCAGGCTGTCGAAATCTTCAAGCATTCCGACATTGCAGGAGAAATTCTGGTTTTGCAGCAACATCTGGTGCCGCCGCTCTTTGATGCGAACGTCGTAATAATCGGTCAGTCCATCATAACCGACCACGTGAAATCCTTCATCGAGCAGATGCTTGGCAAGATGGAACCCGATAAATCCCGCCGTGCCTGTAACCAGAACCTTTTTCATGCCGCGTCCCTCATAAAGTCCAGAAATCTTCGCAGGCGAAGGAATTCTTCAAATCGGCCACGACGCCCTTTTCCGTCGCGAGCGCCTTCAGGCGGTCGGCACCCATTTCGAGATATTCGGCATGGGGAACCGCCAGGACGACCAGATCGAACTTTTTGGAAAGAGCGTCCTTCGACAGGACTATTCCGCAATGCTCCTGCGCGACCTGCGGATCGGCGAGGGGGTCGTGAACAGTGACGTCGAGCCGGTGCGATCGCAACGATGCAACCAGATCGACGATCTTGCTGTTACGCAGATCCGGCACGTCTTCCTTGAAGGTCAGGCCCAGAACAAGAGCCGTTCGGGCGTCCGGACCTGCCGCCTTCGAAAGCTGCCGCGCCATGTAGTCCGGCATGGTGTCATTGACGGATCTGCCCGCCAGGATGACCGCTGGATCGTGCCCGACCTCCCGGGCGCGATGGGCCAGGTAATACGGATCGACCCCGATGCAATGTCCACCGACCAGCCCCGGCTGGAAAGGCAGGAAATTCCACTTGGTCCTGGCGGCATCCAGCACGTCCCAGACGGACAGATCCATCAATCCGAAGATGCGGGTGATCTCGTTGATGAAGGCGATGTTGATATCGCGTTGTGCATTCTCGATCACCTTTGCCGCTTCCGCTGCTTTTATGGATGCCGCGCGGAAGGTGCCGCCGGTGGTCACCCGGTCGTAAAGGGCGGCCACGGCGTCCAGCGTTTCCGGTCGATCGCCGGAAACCACCTTGGTGATCTTGTCGATCGTATGTTCCCTGTCGCCCGGATTGATCCGCTCGGGACTGTAGCCCAGGAAGAAGTCCTGGCCCCACACCAGCCCCGAAGCCGCCTCGATGATGGGCGCGCATATATCCTCGGTCACGCCGGGATAGACGGTACTCTCATAGATGATGATCGGCTTCTTGCCTGCCGCCACTGCGGCAGGCAGCAATCTGCCTACGCTGCGACTGGCGCTCTCGACAATACTCAGATCGGGGTTGTTGGCACGGTCGATCGGCGTCGGTACCGTGATGATGTAGAAATCTGCCGCCGGAAGATCGCCAGCATCGCCCGTGATCTGCAGAGCGGAGGAGCGCAGCCGGCCCTCTTCTATCTCATTGGTCCGATCATGCCCGGCGAGCAGTTCCCGAACCCGGCCTTCGTCCACGTCGAACCCATGAGTCTCGACATCCCTGGCCAGCGCGACCGCCAATGGTAGCCCCACATAGCCAAGCCCGATCACGCAGACCTTTTCTGACATCACTTACCTAAGTTGTTTGAAGCGGAGTATCCCGCCCATTACGAATGCATGGCGGTTTAGGCAAGGCGAGTGTCATGTTGCGCGCTTCGCTGCGGTCGCCTACGCCTTGCCGTTCTCCGACTTATAGCAAAGCGGAAAACTGGCGAATTCATGGAAGAAGCGAAAATTGCGGGGCGACCCCGCCTGGCCCTGATTGTTACGGATGCCTATGCATTCAACGTACTCAGCCGCGATCAGCTGGAATATTTCAAGGACCTCGGCATCGAAATGGACCTCTACTGCCAGGGGACTGCCGCGCAATTGACCAGGCTTCGCGAGCGGGATGTCGGCCGCGTCATTCACATCCCCTTCCGCCGCGAACCCAGCGTGGCATGGGATCTGCTGGCATTGATGTCCCTGATCTCGCGATTGATCGTCAGGCGATATGATGCGGTGGTGTTTTCGACGCCCAAGGCCATGTTTCTGGGAAGCCTTGCTTCCGCACTGACCGGGCAGCGCCGCCGCCTCAGCTTCGTGCGCGGCCGTGCCTACGAGACCAAGACCGGTTTCGTGCGGAAAATCTTCCTCGGCATGGACCGGATCAGTTTTGCCCTGTCGACGCAAGTCATCTTCATCAGCAATTCACTGCGCCAGGCCTTTGGCGAAGACGGCGTAAGGCTGGGGGCCAAGGCTCTCGTGCTTGGCCACGGCTCTTCGAATGGCGTCGATCTTGCCAGGTTCCGCGAATTGGACATTGCGCAAAAAACCTCGCTTCGGGCAGACATGCATGTACCGGAAGCAGGCTTCGTCATTGTCGTTCCGGGGCGCATCGTGCCGGACAAGGGCATCGGCGAGGCGCTGGACCTCATCGACCGGCTGGGTGACCGCAGCGATATTCACTGGTATTTCATCGGCTGGCCCGAAACCGATGACCTGATGGCGCGGATTCGCAGGCGCGCAGACCAGCGCGTAGTCCATCTCGATCATACCGATCGCCTGCAGGACTGGCTGGGTCTGGCCGACCTGGCCTTTCTGCCCAGCCATCGCGAAGGATTCGGCAATGTTGTCATCGAAGCTGCGGCGTGCGGATTGCCGGTTCTGGCCTTCGATGTGGTCGGCATTCAGGACAATGTACAACCTGGCGTAACCGGCAAGCTTGTTCCTTTCGGCGATCTTGATGCCTGCGAGAGCTTCATTCGCCAGGCTGCCGATGACAGGCCCGGCTTCCGCGCCGCCTATGTCGGAGCGCGCAGCTGGGTGGCGGAACGGTTCGAGAACCTGACCGTGTGGAGGAATTACGCACGCGCCTATCTGGGGCAGGCGTTCGCGGACGATCTTCGCAGCACGGACCAGACCCTAGTGGGCGATGGAATCGGTCCGGACGGCCCGGATGATGGTCAGCGCAATGATACGCAAGTCAAAGGAAAGGCTTCGTTTTGAAGCATACTCGCGTTCGAAGGCGACCTTCGCCTTGAGAGACAATGCGTCGCGGCCGTTGATTTGCGCCCATCCGGTGATGCCAGGAACAAGGCCGATGACACCGGCTTCCCGGCGCATCGCCATCAGATCATCCTGATTGAAGAGGGCGGGCCGCGGTCCGACAAAGCTCATGTCGCCTTTCAGGACGCTCCAGAGTTGCGGTAATTCATCAAGCGAGGTCTTGCGCAGGATACGGCCGAGCCTGGTGACATGACTTTCCGCATTCTCGAGCTTGTGAGTCGGCAGATTGGGCGTGCCGGTCTTCATCGACCGAAATTTCGGCATGTCGAACAAAGTGGCATCGCGCCCGAAGCGTCTGGAAAGGTGCAGGACAGGGCCGGGGCTGTCGACCCTGACCAGCACGGCTATGACTGCCATCAAAGGGGCCAGTATGATCAGCCCGAGCAAGCTGGCGCAGAAATCGAAGATGCGTTTCATCCGGTCCTCATTGCGGCATCGGTGCCGCTGCTGGATTGTTCGATGCATTTGCCGGGCCGATGTCTGCCATCATGGCCGCCAGCGCCTCGTCCATCGTGAGCGGCGGAACCCAGCCGGTTGCGAGTGCGAAGCCACTTCCGTCGTAAGCGGCATCGCCCATAAGGCTGTCGCGGCGCTGCCCGAGGGCCAGAGAAGCCAGGCAGTCCACGATGAAAACAGGTAGCTCGAAGCAGCGACCCGGATGCCCGGCATACTCCAGTAACCTGGAGTAAAGTTGTCCCACGCTCATCGGATCGCTGTCGGTCACAAGGAATGCGCCGTCGATGTCTGCTGACAAGGCGGCAAGGACCGCGCTTGCCAGATTATCGACCGAAACGAAGCTTCTGCGATTGTCGATCTTGCCGAAAGGAAGCGGGATCCCCTTGTCCGCCGCCCGCGCCAGCCTGGCGACGAACCCTGCGGGCTGTCTTCCAATCAGCGCCGGGGGGCGCAAGCTGACGATCCCCATCCGCGAATCGGACAAAGCTGCCAGCGCTTGATCTGCCTCCAGTTTCGAAACGCCATAAGGGCGGTCCGGTGCCGGGGGGGAGCTGTCACGAAAGGTTTCGCCCGGGGACGACTTCGAACCCACGGCCGCGACCGAGCTGATCTGCACAAACCTGCGGACCCCGGCCGATTTCGCCTGGATCGCAACTTCCAGTGCCAGGTCGCGATTCACCGATCGAAACCCTGCCAGAGCCCTTGCGGGCTCCTCGTTCTTCAGAACATGGGCGCGACCGGCACAATTGACCATCCAGTCGCAATTCTGCAGATGTTCGGCAATGTTCTCGAGGTCAGAGATGATGACGGCACCGGCAGGCGAATGCGGCTCCGCGGCGTGGCGCATCAGAGCCACAATCTCGTGCCCGGCCGCGGCGGCGGACGCACACATGGCACGTCCGACAAAGCCGTTTGCGCCTAGGATCGCGATTCTGGGCAAGGAACTCTCCGGCAAATGGATATACCCGACCCCTTAGCCCCTTTTGTCGGGAAAGCCGGCTCGTGTAGATGGTCTTTGGCCGAGGATCAGGCAAGGGCCGTTGTTGCACTGATTGAAAAGCGTATGGAGAATGCCGCGAAAAAGGGGGTATCTCGCTTATTCACCCGCTCCTATAAGGCGCGCGATGAACACGAAGACCAGGGCAGGACATGCGCGAAAACAAGGCCGCAATGGTGATCGCAAGGCGATAGTCGCCTTTGTCGTGTTCTGCGCCGCTGCGGTGCTGCTGGGCGGGGCATCCAGACCGGACGAGTTCGCCAATGCCCTGCTGCGCCCGGTTGCCATCATTCTCGGTGCATTCGCGCTATGGAACTGGCCAGGAGGCAGGCCGGAGCGCGGCGTGCCGATCATCGCGGCTCTTCTCGGGCTGGCCGTCTTGTGCGCTTTGCAACTGGTCCCCCTTCCACCCGCCCTTTGGATGTCCCTGCCCGGAAGGGACGTGGTCATCGCCCTGGACGGGCTTCTCTTCGAGCAGGAGCCGTGGCGCCCGCTGACCGTTTCTCCGGCCGGAACCTGGAATACATTGTTCTTCCTTTGCGGTCTGACGGGTGGTTTGCTGACCTTCCTCCTGTTGGACCGCCGGCGGGACGTTCTCGTCCTGCAGATATTCGTGGCGATCGCAATTGCATCCGTCCTGCTGGCGCTGGTTCAGGCGCAAGGCGGAACTGACGCGCTGCCGTTATATGCCAAGACGAGCAACGGACCGACCGGCCTGTTCAGCAATGCTAACCACTTCGGCATCTTTTGCGGAATAGGCATGCTCATCGCGGCGGACCTCGCCCGGCGTGATCGGCTCTTGGCAGGGAGACAGGCACGCTGGTTCGTGTTTGTCGCAATCGCCATCCTGATGATGGCGGGTGCTCTCATTTCCAGTTCACGCCTGGCCTTCGGCTCTGCAACACTTGCGCTCATCTGCTCGTCCCTCGTATTCGCCAGAGATATTTCGCTGTTCAAGGGCGCCGGCGCCCGATCCCGCAAGCCTGCCGTGAACCGGAAGGTTGCCGGAATCGCTTTCGCTGTCGTAATCGCCGCATTCGCAGGATTTTTCGTCTACTTCTCCTTGCTCGCGCGGGATGCGGGAATGGGCACCTTCGAAGAGGCGGGGCTTGCCGAAAACCTTAGGTTCAGGATCACGCCGATATTGGCTGAACTGGCTTCGCGGCACTGGCTGTTCGGTATCGGCTTTGGCAGCTTTGCCGATTTCTACGCCACGATCGAACCATCGGAACTGATGGGGCCACAATATGTCAACCATGCCCATAACGATTTCTTACAGGTCCTGATCGAAGGAGGTATCGCTGCTGCCATTATCGCGATTGGGCTCTGCTCCTGGCTCGGCTGGCGCCTGCTCGTCTTGTTTCGCGGCGGCAATGCCACTAGAGGCGTCCTTGTCGCGGGCTTGTTCGGGATTATCGTTCTCGCGTCGGTTTTCGATTATGTGCTGCGAACGCCGCTTCTGGCATTTGTAGTTGCCTGTCTGGCGATCATCTGGACTTCACAGGCAGAAGAGCAAAAGCAGGGATGATCTTGAAAAAAGATGATTGCGAGGAACTTCAGGTGAACCCCAGAAAATGGCTAGATGGCCTGCTGGCATTGCTCGGCGCCGTTGCACTTGCGGGCTGTGCAAGTGTACCGCCCGTCGCGCAGGCCCCCGGCTTCACCCGCGTTGACCTTGCAGCCCTTCCTGCACCGGCGGAGCCGTTTTTGCTCCAGCCGTTCGATCAGCTTTCCGTAACCGTATTCGGCCAACCGGATTTTAACCGTGAGGTCGAGATTTCTGCGGTCGGTGAAATCAGCCTGCCGCTGATTGGAAATCTGCCGGCTGCCGGAATCAACGCGGCTGAGCTTGAGGACAGGATCGAAGGCCGACTTCGCGGCCGCTACATTCGCGATCCGGCAGTCAGTGTAAGTCTTGATCGCGATGCCAGTCAGCAGATCTATGTCGGCGGTGAAGTCAAGCGTGCAGGCTCCTTCGGGTATCGCGGCGATATCACCTTGCAGCGTGCGGTGGTCCTGGCAGGCGGAGTGACGACCTTTGCCAAAGAGGACGACGTCCTGGTCCAGCGTGAAGTCGACGGGCAGACCTATATCGGAGTCTACAACATCACCGCGATTCAGCGGGGGAACTACCCTGATCCCCGGCTTTATCCCGGTGACACGGTGACTGTCGGCGATTCCCCAGGCCGGCGGCAACTGCTCGAGATATTGCAGATCCTGCCTGCCATTCTGCAGCCGTTGATCCTGATTGAGCGCGTCGGCGCGATTTGAGAAAGCATTCAAATGCATACCGTTTCCCCGCATCAAATCGCACCTGCTGACGGATTCTCGATGCAGGCTCCCGAAACTCGGGTGAGCCCGCTGGAATACTATGCGCAGGTTGCGCGCAGGAAGTGGAAGCTCATTGCCGCGATCATGTTGGGCTTTCTTTTGCTCGGCCTTGTCGTGACGTTGCTGACCACCGCGCAGTACAGGGCAACCACCCGGGTCGAAATCAGCCAGATCGACACGAATGTGACCAATGTCGAATCGCTGGATGAAGCAGCTCTGGTTGCCGATAGCGCCTATCTCCAGACCCAATATGAATTGCTGGAGTCGCGATCCCTGGCCGAGCGGGTGGCGAGAGCCGCCCGCCTGCAGCGTGATCCTGCATTTCTCGAGGCCTATGGGTATGACGAGGGGGCTGAGCCAAGTGCGCGTGCCGTCATCAATATCCTGTTGCGGGACATCAGCATAGAGCCAGTGGTCGCATCCAATCTGGTCGATATCAGTTACCTCAGCCCCAATCCCGAGCTTTCGGCCCGCATTGCCAATGCCTGGGCGAAGCAATTCCTCGAGGCTAATCTCGACCGGCGGTACGGCGCGAATAACCAGGCTCGTGAATTCGTGCTTCAGCGCCTGCAGGAGGTGCGGGCCGATCTGGAGCAAAGCGAACGTGACCTGATAGATTACGCGACCAGCCAGCAGCTCGTCACGATCGGTTCGTCCGGTTCAGGAGAAGACGGATCCGGGCAGACAACCCGCACCCTTGTTTCGGACGAACTCGAAACCCTCAATTCGCAGCTGGCAAACGCAACCGCGGCACGGATCGCCGCCGAATCCGCTCGTGCAGATAGCGCCTCCGCCAGTTCCGAGACGCTTGGATCGGTGGCAGCGTTCCGTCGTCAACTGGCGTCAGCCGAAGCGGAGCTTGCGCGTCAGTCGGCATTGCTGGGCGATCAGCACCCGACAATCCTTTCTCTCCGCTCACAGGTTGCAGAACTGTCTGAATCGATCGCTCGCGAGACGCGGCGTGCCAGCGGCGAAGCGCGGCAGTCAGTAGCAGCTGCCAGGGCGAACGAATCGGCCCTTCGCGAGAGGATCGCGACGTTGAAGAGCGATTATCTCGGCGAGCAGCAGGCAGGGGTCCAATACGCAATTCTGCAGCGTGAAGTTACGACCAACAGCGAACTTTACAACGCCCTGCTCCAGCAATTCAAGAATCTGGGTGCAGCGGGTGTCGGGCGCAACAACATGTCGATCGTAGATGCGGCAGAAGCGCCAACTTCGCCCGCTGAGCCGAATCTGTTCTCGAACCTGCTGATTTTCTTCGCGCTCGGCGGTCTTGCCGCAGGTGCTACGGTCATGGCCATGGAGAGCGTCGACCGCGGCTTCGTGGACACCAGCAGTGTGCAGGATGAACTGGGCCTCCCGCTCCTGGGTGCGATTCCCGCCATCAAGAGCGGAGAGCCCGTGGAGGAGCTGAAGACGCGAAGCTCGGAAATCTACGAGGCATATACCACCCTGCGCTCGAATCTGTCGTTTCTCACCAGTTCCGGCGTGCCCGAAACGATCATGCTCACCAGTAGCCGTGCTGCAGAAGGCAAGAGCCTGTCCGCTTTTGCCCTTAGCAAGCAGCTTGCCGACTTGGGCAAGAGGATCCTGCTCATCGATGGCGACATGCGGAACAGCGGCATCGGAAAATACCTCGACGTGCCGGATGGACGTGGTCTCAGCAGCGTATTGGCCGGCGAGGAACTCGAGAATCACGGTATCGTGAGCCCGGCGGGGCAGAATTTCGATCTTCTGCCCGCAGGTCGCGTACCGCCCAACGCAGCGCATCTGCTCGCCGGCCCGGCGCTTTCCAAGCTGCTGGGCGAACTACGCCAAGTCTACGATCACATCATCATCGATGGTCCGCCGATCCTTGGCCTTGCCGATGTGCAGGAGATGGCCCGGGTAACCGACGGGGTGCTGATGGTGATTGAGATTGCAGGCAGCAAACGCCGTGCAATTTCGCAGGCACTTGCCCGTGTCCAGCAATCGGGTGCCCGGGTTCTCGGCCTGCTGATGACGAAGGTGCCGCAAGACGATCTTCATTACGGCTACGGCTATGGCTACGGCCCTGGCTGGACTGACGAAGGCGCAGCCGCCAGATGATGAGGATCTTTCGTCGGATCCTTGCGATATCCCTGCTCCCCATTGCCATTCTTGCAGGCATCGCCGGCCTGACAGCCAGCATCGGGGACAAGGTTCCGCCTCTGGCGCAATTGGGTCTGGCATTCGACGGCACGGCAGCGGCAGAGGTCGAGGGGGCAGTGATACTGGCTTCCACCATGGCTGATCCGGCGCTTCGATCCGGAGCATCTTCACCTGCCGCGGCGCAGAGCGAGCAGAAGCTGTTGGAGGCGTTCCGGGCCGAGCCGCTGAATCGGGCGGGCCTTCGGTCGATGGCCCTGATCATGCGCCAGCGGCGTGATGCGCGATACGACGATTTCGTGGATGCGGCGCTAATGGCCAGCCCGCGCACGCCTTCACTTGTCGGCCTTGCTCTGGAAAATGCCGCGCGTGACGGCGAAAACACCTATGCGCTCAACCTGCTCGATCGGCTGATGCGGTTGCGCCCGTCGACCGTTCGTGAGCTGATGCCGCGATTGGTGAAGCAGCTGGAGCAGAACCCCGACGTTGCTGAAATGGAGCAAATCCTTCGGCGTGAACCGCTCTGGGCCCCGATCTTCTTCAGCCTGGCGGCGGACAGCGATGTTCTGCTGCCGATCGTCGCCCGCATCAGAACCGATATGGGTCAGACCACCTCCAGCAACGAACTGATCGATGCGCGCTATATCCGGAACCTCGCCGCCGCAGGTGATTTCGACGCCGCCTGGCGTATATTCCGGCTTCAGCGCCCGTCTGCGGGTGAGTATGGTCTGCAATTCGACACGCAATTCGCGCCGTTCGACTGGACGCTGTCGAGCGGTGCCGCGCAGACGGCCAGCCTGCTTTCCGGTGATATTCTGGAAATCGACCTGTTAAATGGCGGAGGTAATGCAGCGCGGCAGGTTCTGCGGCTGTCTGACGAACCCCGCCAGATAGAAGGCAGTGTCACGTGGGAGGGCGACGGCACGAATGATCTCGTCGTTTCCGCGGCATGTGCCGATGCCGGGGCAGTTCAGGAGATCGCGCGCCTCTCCCCTGGGCAAAGCCGCCTGGCTGCAGCCCTGCCCCGGGGGTGCCGTTACGTGAACCTGGTCATTGCGACCGAGCGATCCTATGCGACTGTTCCGACGATCGTGACGCTGCGCGGCCTGCGGATCGGTTGAACCAAGAAATTGGCTACGATGCGCCATGTTCCGGCATCGGCTAGATTGACGAAGCGGCGTTCCTTACCCTGGAGTAGAATGCGTCTCTGCGTGCCTGAAGCTTGGGCGCGAGATAATCATGTGCGGTCGCGAAGTTCTTCCGCGCTTGCTCAGCCATCAAGTCCTTGTCTTCTTTCAACCGCGCAATGGCGCTTTCTAGAGCTGGGACATCTCTCATCGGCACGATCATCGTGTCGTCAAGAAGTTCGGGTATTCCAGCGCAATTCGATCCGATGGCAGGGCAGGCACGGCTCAACGCCTCGATCAGGGCGCGTGGCAGACCTTCCTGCAAGGATGGTTGCAGATAGATGTCGATATCGTCCAGCCAGTCGAACACGGCCTCGCCTTCGGGGAGCGTCCCGTCGAATGTGACCAGGTCCCCGACTCCCAGCGACTCCGCCTCTGCGATCCATGGCTGTCGGTCGCCGCCGCCCAATACGTGAAAAGTGATCGGCCGGCCCTTCTTTCGCAAGGTGGTCAGCGCCTGAAGGACGAATTGCACGCCTTTGGAGCGGACGTGCAGGCTACCGATCAGGCCTAACCGGACTGGTTCGGTTCCATCGCCGCACGTCTCGATTCGGGCGAGCCGCCGCTCAAGTATGGAGGGATCGATCTCAAGGCCGTCTGGCCCTGCCTGTGCAGCAGGCACCTGAACGTTGGAAGCGCTTGCGACATGGCGGGCAGAGGTGGGATAGCGTTTCTGCAGGAACCGGTTGGTTACATAAATGACGTGGTCGGCCCGCCATACCGCACGCCTCATCTGGATCCACTGGATCGGGGCGAAGACCTTGCCGGCACGCGAACCGTAATCCCACAGGCTGCTCCAGGCGCAGCCGACCACTTCCACGGCCACGGTCTTGCCCATTGATCGTGCAATTTCGATCGCCTGAAGGCCGAGAACACTGGGAATTCTGGCGATGACAACCTGGTGATTCGCGATTTCCTCACGCAGGATTGCGGCCTGCTCCCGCGCCTTGACCAGGCGCTTCAAGCTGCGGCCGTGATCCGGCACCAGGCGAAAACGCACATTGTCCCTGGAAGATTGCAGCAGGACTGATTTGTTGGCCGGAGCGCCCTCGCGGCCGATCACGGTAAGTTCGTTGCAGAATCGCAGGTACCTGTCCCAGAGTTTGGTGCCAAATCCGGTCTGCGATCCGACAAAGTCGCCCGTGCGGACAAATCGGTGATCGTGAACGAACAGCCACTTTTCCTCTTGCGCTCTCATCGTGAAATCGTCCTTGCCGGTGGGTTTGCATGGGCCTGGCGGCGGGGTTCAAACAGCCTCAGCCCAGTGAACAGGAGCTTCAGCATCACCACCATCTGAAGAAAGGGCACAATGGAATCCGTCGAGGGCGAATTCAGCATAATGATGGCCAGCAGCAGCAGGGCAATCATTTCCGGGTCATCCGGCTGCTCCATGACCCTGATAGCAACATATTTGTGCAAAATGCCGAATAATCCGAATGCCACCATGATCCCCAGCCAGCCGAAGTTCCAGTAGGCTTCGGCGCTGCCGCCAACGGGGTATGCGGCACCGCGAAATCCCTCGACGCTGTTTCGCTTCAGGAACAGCAGGGCGTTTGCATAGGCACCGACCCCGCGCGGCTTGTCGGTCCAGATCGATCTGGGAACCCAGAAAAGAACGGCGCCGATGTAGGTCTGGCCGTAAAGATAATCTCTTTCGCGCGGGATTTCGGCAGCGACAGCCACGGGGCCGGATCGCCAATTCCTGCCCGCGATCTCTTCATCGTTTTGACGAAGGAACCCTTCGACATCGAAGGTGACCAGGGCAGTGAGGTCGATACTACCTTCCTGCTGCGCAGCATCCTGCCGGATGGAGCCGAGCACAGCCAGCGCGAGAATGGCAAGCAGAATGCCAAGGAAACCTGCGACGGCGGGCACCTTGCCATTGTGGTACATCCAGCCTGCGGCGAAGACGACAAGCGGGATCAGAACGCTCGACCGGCTACCATCGGCGGCGAATTGCAGCGCCAATGCCAGCAGCAGCATTCCCAGAAAGATCGGGTTCCTGATCACCTGCGGCCGCATCAGATACCAGATCACGAGGAGAAAGGGCATGAAGCCTACCGCCACCAGCAGCAGGCCGGTGCCTTCCCGCACACCGAACCGCCCCCCGGCCAGTGCCTGAAGGTGTTGAACAAGACCGCCGCTCAGCGCGATCAGGGCGATGAAGGCTGCGAACAGGACGAGATAGACCGCGATGAAATAAACATCCGGCCCGGTCCGGATGATCGGCTTGTCGGGCTTCGACCTGAAACGGAACAGATAGAATGCGGCAAGATAGGCGGCGACCCCGAGCAGGCCCATGGCCAGCACCTTGAGCTGCACCCACTGGACTGCCTCCAGGCTCCAGAAGGTCAGCAGTTCGTGCTGAAGGCGGACCGGTTCGCGGAACCAGATCAGGAACGGCTCGATCACATGGGAGGGGCTCTTGATCAGGGTCTTGACGATCTCCAGCACGCTGGCGAGGGCCAGGGGATTGAGCCAGCCCATCGGCAAACCGCCGAAGCGCCGGACCATGAACGGGAGGAGAGCGAAACCATTGAGAGCAAATTGCACCAGAAGCGTCAGCCCCAGCACCGTGGCGGATCCGGCTTCCGCGCGCATGATCAGCACGGTATCCGGCAGAAATCGCCAGAACACGAAATAGAGGATTACCAGGTTCCGGTAGGTCTGGGTTATCTCGACGAACGGGTTGTGACCCGGACGATGAGCCGGAAATGCAGGACTATTCATTCATCCGGCAACCTCTCCGATCGACGGTTCGCGCACGATGGCGCGAAAAGCATCGGCATAACGGGCGGCGATCGCCTGCACACTGAAATCTTCCGCACGTTCGCGGCCTGCAGCGGCGATTCTGCGTAGATTGTCCTCGTTGCCGAGCATCTCGTCGATCACGCCGGCCAGAGCGGCAGGGTCGCGCACCGGGACCAGACGGCCGTTCACATGATCGGTGATAATCTCGCTCGGCCCATGGGGGCAGGCGGTGGAGACCACGGCCGTTCCCATCGACATCGCTTCGACTATGACATTGGCGAACCCTTCCCAGCGCGAGGAAAGGACAAACAGGTCAGCGGCTCGCATATAGGCGAGCACGTCGGATCGGAAGCCGAGGAAATGCACACGATCGCCAAGGCCGCTGCGATCGACCAGCGCTTTCAAGGCAGCTTCCTCCTCGCCGCTTCCCAGGATCCACAAGTCGGGCATCGGATGCGTTTTCAGCAATTTCATGGCAGCGATCAGGGTCGGATAGTCCTTTTGCGCTGTCAATCTGGCAACCGCCACGAGCACGCGCCGATCTTCCGGGCGTTCGGGCTCGATACGGGAGACCTCCGCAAGTTCTGTCTCCGAGGGCATGCCGCTGTTGTGGATCACCGTGATCCGGTTCGCACAAGATGGAACATTCCGTGCAATATCGGACGCCACACCGTGCGAGAGAGCGATAATACCGTCTGCTTTGGGCCACAACAGCGGGATGAGGGCTCTCTGCGCCAGCGCCACCGGAGTTCGGCGCGTGAATACCTCCGTCTCGAGCGCGTTCTGGATGCCGAGAACGATCTTCGGCGAATGCCGGGAGCGGCGGGCAGCGACAATCGCCGGAAGAGCGGTGAGCGCGAGAACGCCGCAAACCAGATCGGGCTTCAACCTGTCGATCAGCCGCGCCAGCGGCCGTATCGATCTTGCGAGTTGAACGACGGTAGAGCCGCCATTGCCGACATCCAGCACATGGTGCGCCACTGTGTCGGGCAGCATGCGTTCGTACGAGCCGCCACCCCTCAGGGTCGCAAAGATCGGTTCGATGCCCAGCGCAGGCAGTGCGCTTGCCATGCGGACGAAATGCATCTCCGCTCCGCCGCCGCCGAGGACATTCAGAAAGAACAATACGCGCATATGTTACCCTGAATTTTCGTTTATGGCTGCGGCCAGGCGATAAACAGAACGCCATTCAGCAGAAAGAGACTCTTCAGAAAACCGGCTTTCCGCAACCTTGCGCCCTTTGCGTCCAGCGAGGGTCCGCAGCTTCTCGTCATGGTACTGAAGCAAGGCGTCAGCCAGTGCAATGCTGTCGCCAATCGGTACGACCAGCCCGGCCCCGGTTTCTGCGAGCATTTCGTCCGCCGAGCAGACCGCTGTCGAGACGATCGGCAGGCCGCTCGCCATACCCTCGATCATTGCACGGGCGAGACCTTCATGATTCGCCGCAATGCAAATCACGTCCAGTGCTTTATACCAGTCAGACATCGCATCGGAATGCCCGTGTAAAGTTACTCTATCTGCGAAAGGAGAGTTCAGCGCAACATCAACGGTGTCGCTTACATAAGCGCCGCTGGCTGGGTCACAATCTCCTATGAGATGAAGGTGCGCATCAGCACAAGATCGAGCTAATTCAGGCAGAGTGTCAAGCAGCAATAGCCGTTGCCCCTTTTTTTCACCTATCGCTCCGATGCAGCCGACCGCATATTGAGCATCAGCTATGCCCAATCGGCGTCGCGCAGCAGCCTTTTCGTCTGCGCATGTGGGCTGAAATTGCTTCAGGTCCACGATGCTGTTTATGACCTTGAGCTTTGGCCTTGCGGCTGGGATATCCGTCGAAAGATTTTCGCCCATTTCCTTACTCAAGACCACTATGATCGTGGCCTGATCGACAAGCTTATGCCAAATAGGACCAGGTTTGCTGCCCGGTGTACGGGTGTCCCGCAAGGTGAAAAGCAGTGGGGCTTGCCTGAACATTCGTGGAATGAAAGAGTAGGCCTGATAGCTTTGTATGTCATTACAATGAACGATATCAGGTTCGAAAGTCTGTATTTCCCTGACAAAGCGCAGCGACCATAGCAACCCAGCTAGGCGCCGGAGAAATCGACTGGCTGTTTCGTCAAACGGGGCAATGATGACCCTTGCGCCTCCACGACGCCAGCGCTGCAACCGCGGCATTTCTCTGGTTGTCAGAAGCGCCCACTGATATCGAGCTCTCAATGCTTCGAAAATACGTGTGGCGCTTTCAACGCCCCCATTTGAGAAATTGCGCGTTTGCATTGCAGCAAACAAGATGCGTGGCACGCGAGGCGAAGGGTTCGTATCAGGCATGAAAAAAACGCGTCTAGGTGAAGATACGCGAAACGCAAGCACCGTGGTACACGATCGGGCTGGCTCCTATCGCTGTGCGAGTGCGCCGGCGGTGCAGAATGGCGGAAGTCACTTCGGCTGTTTATTTCCAGTCGCGAATGGCCTAGCCGCTCCCTTCATGTTTCCACATGGCGCTCGCATGGGCTGTCTTTCCCATGCGAGCTGCTGCGGAGTGCGCCATCCGGCGCTGCATCGTTAACTGCAGGTTGAACAGACGCATGTCAGACGGGACTATCACGATAACCGAAGATACCGCCCGGCTGAAAGTTGCGATGAATGGGAGGCCGTGCATTGGCCGCATCGAGCTTGCCGGCGCGAAGAACAGTGCATTGCGCCTGCTCGCCGCCAGTCTGCTGACCAGTGAACCGATCGTGCTGACCAATTATCCAGCGCCGCTTCTTGACGCGCAAATCCATGTCGGCATGCTCGAACGGCTGGGGAAGCGAACCACGCTATCCGGCAGCGATCGCATTCTGATCGAAGAGAGCTCCCCGCCTCCTCATGCACTCGAATGGCCCGGCCGCTCGATCCGGAATACGCTGCTGATCCTCGGGTGCCTGCTGGCGCGCACGGGTGAGGGGCGGGTTCCGTTGCCCGGCGGCTGCAAGCTGGGCGAACGCAAATACGACATCCATGTCGATATTTTCCAGAAGCTTGGCGCTCGCGTATGGGAAGACGGCGACGATCTGTGCGCATCCAGTCCGGGCAGGCTGATCGGAACGGATATCCACCTGCCGATGCGTTCGACGGGAGCGACGGAGAATGCCGTTCTTTGCGCCTCGCTCGCTGAAGGGGTGACCCGCGTATGGAACCCCCATATCAGGCCGGAAATCCAGGATCTTGTCGCAATGCTGAGATCGATGGGAGCGAAGATCGAGATTTTCGGTCAGGAGCATATCCGCATCGAAGGTGTCACGGCGCTTGGTGGCTGCGATCACCGCGTGATCCCCGATAACATGGAAGCTATCACTTGGTTATGTGCGGCCGTGATGACGGGGGGCGATGTGGAAATCGCCGGCTTCCCCTATGCCGATCTGGAAGTCGTGCTTGCCCATCTTACCGCGGCGGGCGCACAATTGTTTCGGGGGGAGAAATCACTGGTGGTGCGGGGCGGCAGACCCTATCCGATCGAGGTAAGCACCGGTCCGCATCCGGGAATAAATTCAGATGTGCAACCCATCCTCGCTGCCTGGGCAACAGCGTCGAAAGGCGAATCGCGCATCATCGATCTGCGCTTTCCGGGCCGCTACGATTATGCCGGACAGATGGAGCGGATGGGCGCGCGCTATAATGTAGTAGGCGATATCCTGACGATTACCGGTGGCGAGCAGAGGTTGCACGGCAGCACGGTCAGGGCGCTGGACCTGCGCGCTGGCGCGGCGCTGGCCCTTTGCGGTCTGACCGCAAAGGGCACGACCATCATCGAAGATGCCTGGCAGATCGGCAGGGGTTATGTGCACTTTGCAGAAAAGCTGCGTTCCCTGGGTGCCGAAGTAAGCGTGGAGGCCAAACCGGACTGATGCGACCTGTCGACGACAGTCTCGCCCGGCGGATCGAGGGAATTTGCCCGGGGCGGGTCAAAACCCGATACGATCTAGGAAGGCATTCCTGGTGGAGGATCGGGGGTGCCGTTCGGCTACTGGTCGAACCGGCGTCGCTGGCGGAGCTGAGCGCGTTGCGCCTCGTCCTTCGCGAAGCGGAAGTAGCGTCCCTGGTCATCGGTGAGATGAGCAATCTGTTGATCTGCGATTCTCCGATCAATGCGGTGGCGATCAGACTGGGCACGCATTTCCGCGCTGCAGAGCGGATCGATCCGGTCACCGTATCAGTCGAAAGCGGCGCCTGGGTACCCGGTCTGGCGCGATTTCTGCAGCGGCAGGGCCTCACCGGACTGGAACATACCTGCGGCATTCCCGGCACGCTCGGTGGATTGATCATGATGAACGGCGGCAGCTTGCGGCAATCGATCGGCGCGAATGTCGTATCGGTCACAAGCATCGATGCCGCTGGCGAAATGGTGCACCGCAAGCGGGAGGATTGCGAGTTCGCCTATCGCGATTCGATCTTTGCGCGGCTGGATGATGTGATCGCCAAGGTGGAACTGCGGCTGGAACCCGGCGACCCGCTGGCCGCTCGCCGCCGGATGCATTCGATCCTGCGCGCCCGCCGACTGAAATTTCCGCGCAAATTGCCCAATTGCGGGTCGGTTTTCAAAAGCGACCCGGCCAGCTACGCCGATTTCGGGCCGCCCGGTGCGATGATCGAAAGAGCCGGATGGAAGGGTGTGGCGCGGGGGGGTGCCCAGGTCTCACCCCTTCATGCCAACTTCATAGTCAATCACGGCGCCGCAAAGGCAGCGGATGTCCTGTCACTGATCGGTGAGATCCAGGAGTCCGTGGAAGCCACCTGCGGCCACCGGATGCAGCCGGAAGTCCGTTACGTCGATCAGAACGGAAGGATCTGGCCAGCTGATCGGGCTTATCGCAGGTTGCTGAGCGAAGGACCGACATGATTGCACCTCATCCGCCAAAGGTCGCTATCATTGTCGCTACGGCAGTATTGTCGGGGGCGGAAAACCGTGCGACGAAAATCTACACCGCCTTGCGGGAACGTGATTATCCGGCCGAATTGTGGATCAACCCTGCTCTTCGCACCAGTCTTGCCCGCGCATATCCTGAAGCGGCTGGCCAGGCACTCGACCGGCATCTACCGGACAAATCGACGCGCTGGCTTCGGCCGTTCCAGCGCAGTCGGGCGCTGTGGTCGGCGCTGGAACACAGCGGATTGCCCGCCCGACTGGGCAGCCCGGCTTTAGAGCGTCAGCTTGCTGAGCGGGACATCGATCTGGTACATATCTTCCTCGATACGCAGATCGCCCATGTGCGCGATGTTCCGACGCTGTTTGAATTAACCAGTCCGGATATCGCTGACATCATGGGCACGCGACCTGGCCCCTGGCGACGATCCCACACTGCATATCATGCGGTTAGCGCGGGCGTCGCGAGGCGCTTCTCCAACCTTGCCCCTGATGTGCCGCTGATCGAAGCGCCCGGTCCTTTTTTTCAACCCCGCCAGAGCACATTGCCGGCAGGCGGCAAATCGGACACGATCATTTTCGCTCACCGGTTCATCCGCCGCAAGAATGCGCTGCTATTCGCGGAGGCGGCGAGCAGGTTCGTGCAGCTTCGACCCGGCTGGAGCGTCCGTATCCTCGGTGTCGGCGAGCTCGACGCCGAAATCAGAGATGCGGTGGTGGGGATGGAAGACCGGATCGAGGTCGGATTTGATCCCAATTTGCCGGATGCGCTTGCGAGCAGTCGCATATTCGTGAGCCTTATCGAGCCTGATAATTACCCGTCGCAATCCGTTATGGAAGCCATGGCTGCGGGTAACGCCCTGCTGCTGTCCGATACGGGCGACAGCGCCGAAAGGTTCATGCAAGGTAATGGTATGTTGACGGGGCTCGACGTCGATCAGGTTCTGGAGACGCTGCTGGCGCTGACAGCGGACGATCAGGCCCTGAAGGCAATGGGTGAACAGTCCCGTGCATTGGCGCAGCAACGCTTCAATGCCGATCATTATCTCGACCATCTGATCGAAGTGTACAAACAGGTGGCTTCCCGCCGCGCGAGTCCATGAATTCTCCGGAGCGGGAGGCCTGTAGGCCTCCTCGTGAAGATCCTGGACGCCAGCCTCGGAAGCAGCGTACGCGTCGCCTTTCCTTTGTGCAGCGAAACGCACCCATGCATCTGTTGCCGGCGCCGCGTGCCACGAACCGGATATCACGCACCAAGCCTGCACCGGGCTGCCGATAGTTCGTTCTGCGCCTCTTCGGATCGGCCAACCTCCAGATTGTCGATCAGCCGGGTGCCGCCGATGCGGGCGGCGACCAGCAGGCGGGCGGGCGCGGTTGGAGGGGAGGTCAGCTTCTCCAGCGATCCCGCATCGGCCAGCGCCGCATAATCCACGCTGTCGAAGCCGATATCGAGCAGGGCGGCGCGCAGGGCATTCAGCACCGCATCCACATCTGCGCCGCTTTCCAGATCGCTGACCGCGGCGCGCATGGCAATGGGCAGGCCGGCTGCCCGGCGCCTGTTTTCGGGGCCGAGATAGCGGTTGCGGCTGCTCATCGCGAGCCCGTCGTCCTCGCGCATGGTCGCTATGCCGATGATGTCGTCAGCATGCGGGCGCAGCAGGTCGAGGTCGCGCGCCATGCGGCGGATGACGGCAAGCTGCTGGTAATCCTTCTCGCCGAACAGGGCGATGTCGGGTGCGACCTGGTTGAACAGCTTGCACACGACGGTTGCGACGCCGTCGAAATGGCCGGGCCGCGCTGCACCGCAGAAATCCTCACTCACGCCTGACACGGTGATACTGGTGGCGAAACCTTCCGGATAGACCTCCTCCACCGGCGGGGCCCACAGCAGGGCCACCCCTTCGCCCTCCAGCATTCCGCTGTCCTCGGCCAATTGCCGTGGATAGGCGGCAAGATCCTCGTTCGCGCCGAACTGTGTGGGGTTCACGAAGATCGAGGCGATGACGTGATCGGCCCTCTCCCGCGCCGCGCGGACCAGCGACAGATGCCCTTCGTGCAGGGCGCCCATGGTCGGCACGAGGGCGATGGTCGCGCCGCCCTCGCGCAGCTTTTCCACGGCAATTCGCAAATTTTCGAGCCGGGTAACGGTTTCCACGACGCGGCGCCTCCTTTATGGACAGTGAGGCCGCCTAGCGCGGCGGACGCATGAAGCGCAAACCAGAACATCAGCAGCAGGAACCTACGTGCCCGAAAACCGGCCTCCATCCTCCCCCTCCGGCCCCTCCGCCATCAAGGCGGGCGGATCGGCGCGGCCGCATCGCATCGTCTTTGCCAATGAGAAGGGTGGCACCGGCAAATCGACCACCGCCGTTCATGTCGCCGTGGCGCTGGCCTATCAGGGTGCAAGGGTGGCAGCGATCGACCTCGACCCGCGTCAGCGCACGCTCGACCGCTATTTCGAAAACCGGGTGGAGACCATGCGCCGGCGCGCGATCGATCTGCCGACCGCAACAGCAGAGGTTTTCCGGGGCGACAGTGTCGAAGCGCTGGAGGAACAGGCCGCCAGGCTGGGCGAAGGCGCGGATTTCATCGTGTTCGACACGCCGGGCCGTGACGATCCCTTCGCCCGCCATGCCGCGACCGAGGCGGACACGCTGGTCACGCCGCTGAACGACAGCTTCGTCGATTTCGACCTGATCGGGCAGGTGGATGCGGAAACCTTCAAGGTCCGCAAGCTGTCCTTCTATGCCGAGCTGATCTGGGAAGCCCGGCTGAAGCGCAGCCGCGCCACGCTGGAGCAGGACCGGCGCGAGATGGACTGGGTCGTGCTGCGCAACCGCACCGGCCATGTCGAGGCACGCAACATGGCCCGGATCGAGAAAGCGCTGGGCGAATTGTCGCGCCGGGTCGGCTTCCGCATCGCGAAGGGATTGTCGGAACGCGTGATCTACCGCGAATTGTTCCCTTCGGGCCTGACCCTGCTCGACAAGGGGCACCTCGGCGAACTCGGGACCAGCCATCTCGTCGCGCGGCAGGAGATGCGGGCGCTGGTGGCCGGGCTGAACCTGCCGATGCCCGATGCGGCGCGGCAGATGCCGCGTTCCGCCGCGCTCGAAACCGCCTGACGCGTGCTGCGCCTCCTCGTCATTGCCGGGCTGCTCTGCATCATCTGTTACATGCTGTTCGGAAAATGGCCGTGGCAGATGCTTGGGGGCCAGGTGATTTCGGGCAGGGGCGGCAGGCCAGCCGCACGGCGGAAACTGATCGATGCGCGGCGGGTGCTGGGTGTGCGCCAGGGTGCGAAAGCCGATGAGATCGCTTTGGCACATCGGCGGCGTCTGTCCGTTATCCATCCGGACCGGGGCGGCAGCGATGAAGAAGTTCACGAAGCGAATGCCGCCCGCGACCTGTTGCTGGAACATTTGAAGAAACATCCGAAGGACAGAGCATGAGCCATCAATTCGACCCCACCGTGCTGCGCGAATATGACATTCGCGGCATCATCGGCGAAACCCTGGGCGCGGACGATGCCCGCGCGATCGGACGCGGTTTCGCGACTCTGCTGCGGCAGGCGGGGGGTACGAAAGTGGCGGTCGGCTACGATGGAAGGACGAGTTCGCCCGTATTGGAGCATGCCCTGGTAGAGGGGCTGACCGGCAGCGGTGTCGACGTGGTTCGGATTGGCATGGGGCCGACGCCGATGCTTTATTATGCCGAGGCGTCAGCCGAAGATATAGATGGCGGCATTCAGATAACTGGCAGTCATAATCCCGCCAATTACAATGGCTTCAAGATGGTATTCCAGGGGCGGCCGTTTTTCGGGGACGACATACTGACGATCGGGCGCCTGGCAGAAATCGGAGCCGGGGACGGCGGCTGGGCCGCAGGCACGGGCACCGTCGAATCGCGTGAGGTGATGGACGCCTATATCGACCGCCTGCTGCGGGGACTCGACGGAATCGAACCTGCCGCGCTCTCCGGTCTGCGCGTCGGGTGGGACAATGGCAACGGTGCGGCCGGACCCGCGCTCGAGGCGCTGGCGGCCCGGCTTCCGGGCGAACATCATCTGCTGTTTACCGAGATCGATGGCAATTTCCCCAATCATCATCCCGATCCCACCGTCGAAGCGAATCTGGAGGATCTTCGCAGCCTGGTCGAAGCCAAGAAGCTCGACTTCGGAGTGGCTTTCGACGGCGATGGCGACAGGATCGGCGCGATCGACGGCGAAGGCAGGGTCATATGGGGGGATCAGCTGTTAATGATCTATGCCGAGGACCTCCTCGCAAAACTACCTGGCGCCACCATAATCGCCGATGTGAAGGCCAGCCGCGCCCTGTTCGATCATGTCGAGGCGCACGGCGGGAAGCCGCTGATGTGGAAGACCGGCCATTCGCTGATTAAATCCAAAATGAAGGAAACCGGCGCACCGCTGGCCGGAGAGATGAGCGGGCACGTCTTCTTCAAGGACGATTATTACGGCTATGATGATGCGCTCTATGCCGGCATCCGCCTTATCGCGGCCAGCGCGCGGCTGGGCAGGAGCGTTACGGAGCTGCGCGGTGCGATGCCCGCGCTGGTCAATACGCCGGAAATGCGGTTTCAGGTCGATGAAAGCCGCAAGTTCGCCGCTATCGAAGAGGTGAAACAGCGCCTTTCCGGCACCGATGCCGTGGTCGATGGAACCGACGGCGTGCGGGTGACCGACAGGGATGGATGGTGGCTGCTGCGCGCCTCGAACACGCAGGACGTGCTGGTCGCCCGGGCGGAGAGCGAGAGCCAGGCGGGCCTCGACCGGCTCATGGCCCAGATTGACGCGCAGCTCGCCGCATCGGGACTGGAGCGGGGCGAAGAGGCGGGGCACTAGCTGCCGCCCTCTGCCCGATCCCTGCCGCATGAAAAAGGGCTCCGCATCGGCGGAGCCCTTTCCGGTTGGATGTGAGGCGCCGTCAGCGCCTGACCGTTAGCTGCGCGGCACAGCCTTGTTGGTGGCGTCGGGATCGTTCGGATACGTCTTCACGTCGTCCCGGTCACCGTAACGATCGTCATCGCGATCGACGATCCGCAGATTGTTCTGCACATGCGTCACGCCGCTCATGTCATGCACGCAATCCTCTGCCCGGCGCTTGGCCCGGCGGCTGTCCACGGTACCGTCCAGGGTCACCTCGCCATTGTCGGCCGTCACCTGGATGTTACGGGCATCGACATGATGGTCGTGCATCAGCCGTTCGCTGGCATCTTCCAGCAGGCGTTCGTTCGATCGGGTGTAATTCTTCGGACCGCGTCCGCGATGGCTTTCCCCGCGATAGCTGCGGTTGCCGCGGCGATAATCGTCATCGTCATCGTCGAACCAGCCGGACACCGTATCGCCTGCCTTTTCGAAGAAGCCACGATCATCGTCATAATGATCGCGATAGCCGCGACGGGTGCCGCTATAACGCGATCCCGAACCGAAACCGGCGGTACCGCCATAGGAGTTGCGGTCACGTTCCATTACGAAATCGTCTCCGCCGAAATTGTCGCCGTCGAAATCACGCTGCCGGCCACGGCCGCCATAGGGCTGTCCATAGCTACGGGTTCCGAAACCACGCCCTTCTGCCGCATATTGCTGGCCGCCGCCGCGATATTGCTGCTGGCGTGACTGGCTACCCTGATCGTCATAGCTGCCCTCGAAATCGCTGCGGCTGTTGTAGTCACCCATCTGGCCGCCCCAGCTGTCACCGCGGAAATTGGGATCGTCACGCATCTGTTCGGATTGGCGATAGTTGCTGCGATAGCCGCTACTGTAATTATCGTTACGGTTTCTCATAGATTTTCTCCTATACTGCCGGGGAGCAATCGATACGCCGCGATCGGCAGTTCTCGGCCGCGTATCACCCTTATGAATACATAACGGTCGGGCTGCAACTTGGTTGCACGGTTCGGCTCGCAGGTAGGTCCGCTCATCCTGCAGCGCGGTATGGAGGTGTCATGCGGAAGGCGCGGCGACCCTTTTTGCCTTAAGGGTCTCGTCGTTCTGTTATAGATGGTCAGTGATGGCCGGCGCGAGCATACCCCCTGAAATCGATGCATGGTTCTCTGGCCGTGGCTGGCGCATCCGTCGTCATCAGTCCGAGATGCTGGAAGCGGCCGATGCGGGTATGCACGCGATGCTGGTGGCAGATACCGGCGCAGGAAAGACGCTGGCGGGGTTCTTGCCGACGCTCGCCGCTTTCACGCCGTCGCGTCTGGACGGAAATCCCGCACCCGAGGGGTTGCACACGCTCTATGTCTCGCCTTTGAAGGCGCTGGCGCATGACGTGCACCGCAATCTGGTGGTGCCGGTGAAGGAGATGGGGCTGCCGATCCGCGTGGAGGCGCGGAGCGGCGACACCTCATCCGATCGCAAGAAGAAGCAGCGTACGAAGCCCCCGCATGTGCTGCTGACCACGCCTGAATCCCTGTCGCTGCTGCTGTCCTATCCCGAAAGTTTCGAGATGTTCGCCGGATTGAAGCGGGTGATCGTGGACGAAATCCACGCCTTCGCTACCGGCAAGCGCGGCGATCTTCTGGCGCTGGCGCTGGCGCGGCTGGAGGCGATCGCGCCCGATGTGCAGCGGGCGGCGCTGTCCGCCACGGTGGCGGACCCGCAGGGTTTTCGCGAATGGCTGGCGCCGCATGGCGATATCGACAATGTCGCCCTGGTGCAGGGCGAGGCGGGGGCAGATCCTGAGGTCGAGATCCTGCTGCCGCTGGAGGAACGCGTGCCATGGGGCGGCCATGCGGCGACCTGGGCGATCCCCCAGCTTTACGAGCGGATCAAGGCTAACAGGACGACGCTGATCTTCACCAATACCCGGTTTCTGGCCGAATATATCTTCCAGAACCTGTGGGATGTGAACGAGGACAATCTGCCCATCGGTGTCCACCATGGCTCGCTGTCGAAAGAAGCGCGCCGCAAGGTGGAAGGCGCGATGGCGGAAGGCACCTTGCGGGCGCTGGTGGCGACCAGCAGCCTCGATCTGGGTGTCGACTGGGGCGATATCGACCTGGTCGTGCAGATGGGCGCGCCCAAGGGATCGAGCCGGCTGCTGCAACGCGTCGGCCGGGCCAACCACCGGCTCGACCAGCCGAGCCGCGCCCTGCTGGTGCCGGGAAACCGGTTCGAATTCCTCGAAGCGACGGCAGCACGCGACGCGGTGGAGGAAGGGCAGCGCGACGGCGAGGATTTCCGTCCAGGCGGGTTGGACGTGCTGGCGCAGCATATCATGGCCTGCGCCTGCGCCGCGCCGTTCGACGAGGCAGTGCTGCTTGCCGAGGTGCGCTCCAGCCTCGCCTACGCCTATGTCGACGAGGCCATCTGGCAGCGCGTGCTGACCTTTGTCGCCACCGGCGGCTATGCGCTGAAGGCCTATGACCGGTTCAAGCGCATCGTTCGGGAGCGGGACGGCACATGGCGGCTGGCCCACCCCGAACATGCCGCCCGCCACCGGCTCAATGCCGGCATCATCGTGGATTCGGAAATGCTGAACGTGCGGTTCGGCAATGGGAGGTCGCTGGGCAAGGTGGAGGAACGCTTCGCCGCCGCGCTTTCGCCCAGGGACACCTTTTCCTTCGCGGGCATGAGCCTGGAGGTGGAGAAGGTGAAGGACATGGAGGTGATCGTGCGGGCGGCGAAGAAGGCGGCCATGATCCCTTCCTACGGCGGGCAGCGGATGCCGCTGACAACGCATCTGGCCGGGCGGGTGCGCGAGATGCTGGTGGACCGGGCCGGATGGGCGCGTTTTCCCGACGATGTGCGCGAATGGCTGGAAGTGCAGGACTGGCGCAGCCAGATGCCGGGGCCGAACCAGCTGCTGGTTGAAAGCTTTCCGCACGGGCAGCGGGAATATAGTGTGTATTACACCTTCGAAGGCTGGAATGCGAACCAGTCGCTGGGGATGTTGATCACGCGGCGGATGGAGGAGCGCGGCCTCCGGCCCGGCGGCTTCGTCGCCAATGACTATTCGCTGGCGGTCTGGGGGCTTGACCCTGTGAAGGATCCCGCCCCGCTGCTCTCACCCGACATTCTGGCGCATGAATTCGTCGAATGGGTGCAGGAATCGCACCTGCTGCGCCGTGCCTTCCGCGACGTTGCGGTGATTGCCGGCATGGTCGAACGACAGCAGCCGGGCCGTCGCAAGAGCGGAAAGCAGGTGACCTTCTCGACCGACCTCATCTATGATGTGCTGCGCAAATACGAACCCGAGCATGTGTTGCTGGAGGCAGCATGGGCCGATGCGCGCGAGCGGATGACCGATGTCGGGCGACTGGGGAATTTGCTGGAACGGTCGGCCCGTGACCTGGTTCATGTCGAACTGGACCGCGTCAGCCCCCTGGCGGTACCGGTGATGGTGGTGATCGGCCGGGAGAATTTGCCGCAAGGATCCGTGGATGATGATCTGCTGCTGGAGGCGGAGAGCCTCGCGTCTGCTGCGATGCGGACGGATTTGCCGCTGATCGAGAGTGACTGACAGGCCGGCGGGGGTGCCTGAGGTCACCGCGTTGGCAGAGCCGCCGCGGACATGCTGGCAAGAGCCCCGAAGCTCATCTGGTGAGTGACCTGGTGAGTGACAGGGCGAGGGTGCGAGCCGGAAGGAACACGCAAAGAAAAGGGGCGGATCGCTCCGCCCCTTTTCATCATTCGTACTGGGCCGCAAGTCAGCCGCCGTTCGGACCGGCGAAGGTACGGTATTTCTCGTTTCCTACGAATCCGAACCGCGTAACGCCCGATGCCTTGATGATGTTCAGCACATTGGCGGAAAGGTCATAGCTGGCGAGCGCCTCGGGTTCGAACTGCAATTCGGGTTCGACCTCGAAATTGCGGCTCTGCTGCAGATTATAGACCAGTTCCTGATCGTTGATCGCGTCGCCATTCCACAGGATCTCGCCCTGCTGGGTCAGCACGATCTTGTTCTGGATCGGGTCGACTTCCGGAGTGTTCGCATCGTTATTGGGCTGCGGAAGATCGATATTGGTCGAGTGGGTCGCCACCGGAATGGTGATGATGAACATGATGAGCAGAACGAGCATGACGTCGATAAGCGGCGTCGTGTTCATTTCCATCATCGGCGAACCGTCGTCCTTGCCGCCTGACATTGCCATCGTGGGTTACTCCTGAATTAAAGCTGGTGCCGGTCTGCCGCATCGCTGCGATCAGATGCCTGGCGCGACCGGGTTCGAGATAAAGCCGACCGTCGGGTATCCGGCTGCCTGCACATTGTAGATCGTACCGGCAACACAGCGCCAGGGGGCATCGACATCGCCGCGGATGTGAACCTGCGGGATCAGTTCCGGGTCTGACATAATCTGTTCCGGGCCACCCGCGCGCTGCACGATGGCATCGAGCCGGTTGAAGGCCTGGTCATACAGTTCCTCGGAATCCACCGGGGTCGTGTTGTTGAAATAGACCCGGCATTCCCCATCGCGCGATGCGCCCGTATAGCCCGGTTCGCCGGCGCTGCGGCCGGCAGCGTCGGTGGTGCTGACCGTCAGCAACAGGTTTTCGACCTTGTCCTTGGATTCCGTCGATTCGATGATCGGAATCTGCAACTGATCGATGGTCTGGATCGCGACCGGAACCGCGATCAGGAAGATGATCAGCAGCACGAGCATCACGTCCACCAGTGGGGTGGTGTTGATGTCGGACATCGGGGTTTCCATGTCGCCGCCGCCGCCTGAGATCGCCATTTTTACATCCTATCCGTTGAATTGACCGCTTGGGGCCGATGCGGCGGACATCCAGATGGTGCCCGCCGCGTCCTTGACGCAGGGTTCAGGCCTTGCGGGTCGTCGTGGTCGTTGTCGTGCCTGTCGCCGTGCCGGTCTTCGCCGCGACCGGAGCAGGAGCCGAAGCGGGCTTGCCGGTGGTGGCAGTCTTCGTCGTCGTGGTCGTGGTCTTGGCCGAATAGTCCGGTCGCACGGCACCGTCCGAAGTGATATTGGCGAGCAGATCGGTCGAGAAGCCCGCGAGCATGGCCGCGATCTTCTTGTTACGGCTCTGCAGCCAGTTGTAGGCCAGCACGGCCGGAACTGCGACCAGCAGGCCGATGGCGGTCATGATCAGGGCTTCACCGACGGGGCCGGCGACCTTGTCGATCGACGCCGAACCGGCAAGGCCGATGTTGATGAGTGCGCGGTAGATGCCGATAACCGTGCCGAGCAGGCCCACGAACGGCGCGGTTGCGCCGACCGAGGCGAGGAAGGGCAGGCCGCCGGCCAGCTTGGTATTGATGGATGCTTCCGACCGGGCGAGCGATCCGTGCAGCCAGTCATGCGCTTCGAGATTGTTGGGCATCTTGCCATGCTCTTCCTGAGCGGCGAGACCATCGTCGACGAGCTGGCGCCATGCGCTGCTCTTGTCCAGCTTGTTCGCGCCTTCACGCAGATTGTTCGCCCGCCAGAAGCTGGACTGAACAGCCTTGTACTGGTTCATGACCTTGCGCTGTTCGAGCAGCTTCGTGATCAGGATGTAGAAAGAACCGACCGACATGATCACCAGAACGGCGAAGATGGACCAGGCGATCGGCCCGCCCTGTTCCATCGCCTCGAAGAAACCGAAAGCGTTCTGCGGTGCTTCTTCACCGGCCACAGCGGCAATAAAATTGAAAGTCATTGGAGATGTCCTCTCGAATATAAGCAATATTGAAACAGTCTGGACAATCGGCGCCCCAGAATGAGCGCCGATCGCAATTCGGTCTAGTCAGGAAGCTGCCAGCGAATAGACGTCGTGTAGGTTCCGGCGACATCGTCGCCATTCCTGGTCGCCGCATTGAAGCGGGCGCGCCGTTCGATGAGCCGGCATGACGCATCCTTCAGTTCCTGGGGTGCGGAACCACCCGTGACGTTGCATCCTGCCACCCTGCCGTTAGCACCGACATTCAGCGAAACCGTGACGGTGCCGGTATATTCCCGGCTGACCCAGCTCGGCCGGTAATCCGACGTGGTGATCCATTCAGCCGCATTGCGGGGCTGCGCCTGCGTCGGCGGCACACTGGGCGGCGGCGGCGGCGGAGCGCGCTGCAAGGGAGCAGACCGCATGAGTGTTACCGTGCAATTCATCGCCCCCGATGGCACG
>NZ_JABASZ010000011.1 GCF_012979275.1 Pseudopontixanthobacter vadosimaris | reverse complement strand
GAGGCCGCCCGCGCCATCGGCGGCACCCGCCCCGACCTGCCCGATGTGGCGATCCTCGGCCCCGCGCCCGCCCCCATGGCGCTGCTGCGCGGCCGCTATCGCTACCGCCTGCTGATGAATGCCCGCCGCAGCGCCAATCTGCAGGACGTGATCCGCAAATGGCTGGGCGACCTCCAGTTCCCGCAAGGGGTGCGGGTCAGCGTGGATGTGGATCCTTACAGTTTCGTCTAACAGCCTGGCGATTGCCGGGCAGGCGCGGAACCGGGCGCGCCGGTGCCGGATTGTAGCGGCATGACGCAGCCCATCCTCGTGCCGATTCTCGGCGACCAGCTTTCCCGCAATCTCGCTTCCCTGCGGGGCCGCAAAAAGGACGATACGATCATCCTGATGATGGAGGTCTGGGAGGAAGCGACCTATGTCAGACATCACAAGCAGAAAATTGCGCTGATCTTTTCCGCCATGCGGCATTTCGCGGCCGAACTGGAGGATGCCGGCTGGACGGTGGAATACACCCGCCTAAGCGACGAGGAAAACACCGACAGCTTCACCGGCGAAGTCGCCCGCGCGGTGGAACGGCACGACCCGCGCGAGATATGCGTCGTGGAGGCGGGCGAATGGCGCGTGCAGCAGGCCATGGAGGAATGGGCGGGCAGGTTCGATTGCCCGGTGACGATCCTGCCCGACGACCGCTATATCTGCTCCATCGCCGACTTTCGCGAATGGGCGGAGGACCGGGCCAGCCTGCGGATGGAGACCTTCTACCGCGAGATGCGCCGCCGCACCGGCCTGCTGATGACCGATAGCGGAAAGCCAGAAGGCACTGAATGGAATTACGACAAGGAAAACCGCAAGCCGCCTGCGGATGAGATGGACCCGCCGCCGCGCCCCATCTTCCCGCCCGATGCGATGACGCAGGAAGTCATCGAACTGGTCGAAAGCCGCTTCGGCACTCACTTCGGCAGCCTGGACGATTTCGGCTGGCCGGTGACGCGCGAGGAAGCGGAAGTCGCCGCCGACGTGTTCTTTGCCGAACGGATCGAACGCTTCGGCCCCTATCAGGACGCGATGGTGATGGGCGAGGACCAGCTCTACCATTCCATGCTGTCCACCAGCATCAATCTTGGCCTGCTCGACCCGATGGAACTGTGCCTCAGGGCGCAGCAGGCGCTGCATGACGGCAAGGCACCGATCAATTCGGTGGAGGGCTTCATCCGTCAGATCATCGGCTGGCGCGAATATGTGCGCGGCTTCTACTGGCTGTTCATGCCCGGTCTGCAGACCGCGAATGCGCTGGAGGCACACCGCCCGCTGCCGGAATTCTACTGGACCGGCGCCACCGACATGGCCTGCATCGCCGATTGCGTCCGTTCCACCCGGGACAATGCCCATGCCCATCATATCCAGCGCCTGATGGTTCTGGGCAATTTCGCGCTGCTGGCCGGGATCGATCCACAGGACGTGCAGGACTGGTATCTGGTGGTCTATGCCGATGCCTATGAATGGGTCGAACTGCCCAATGTCTCGGCCATGATCCTCTATGCCGATGGCGGGAAGCTGGCGAGCAAACCCTATGCCGCCAGCGGAAATTACATCAACAGGATGTCCGATTATTGCGGCAAATGCATCTATTCGCCGCGTAAGAAGACCGGCGAAGGCGCCTGCCCGTTCAACCCGCTCTACTGGCATTTCATGACCCGGCACAGGGACCGGCTGGAGAGCAATCACCGCGTGGGCCGCATCTACGCCAATTGGGACCGGATGGACGAAGAGAAGCAACAGGCCTATCTGGACAGCGCCGAAGCCATCCTCGAAACGCTCACCCCCGCATCGGGCTGGGCCCGCAACATCTGAAACCGGCACCATCTGCCGGCAACATCTGCCAGCAACATCTGAAGGAACCGCCTGTCATGCTGACCATCCACCATCTGGGCCTGTCGCAATCCGAACGCATCGTCTGGCTGGCGGAGGAGATGGAGCTGGACTACGCATTCAAACGCTACGAACGCCGCGCCGACAACCGCCTCGCGCCCGATGACTACAAGGCGCTGCATCCGATGGGAATCGCGCCGGTCATCACCGATGGCGACCTGGTGCTGGGCGAAAGCGGGGCGATCATCGACTATATGGTGGCCACTTATCCCGGCGGGGAGGCGCTGGTGCCATCCCCCGGCAACAGCGATTTTGCCGATCACCTGTTCTGGTTCCACTTCGCCAATGGCACTTTCATGACCAATGGCATGATGCAGCTGATGCTGACCATGGCCGAAGCGCAGAACCCGATGCCGGGGCAATTCGTGGCCGACCGGACCGAAAAGGCCTGGGCCATGGTGGAGCAGCGGCTGGGCGAGGCGGCGTATTTCGGCGGCGCGATGCTGTCCACCGCCGACATTATGATGGGCTACGGCCTCACCACCGCGCGCCTGTCGCGCGGCACCTCGATCGAGGCCTATCCCAACATCCGCGCCTATCTCCAGCGCATCGGTGAACGTCCGGCCTATGCCCGCGCCATGGCGAAGGCCGAACCCGGCATGCCGCCCAAGCTGGACTAGCGCGCCGGGGCGAACATCACGCCTTCGCGCGCCAGCAGGCTGCGCTTCATCTCCGCGCCATAGGCATAGCCGCCGAGCGTGCCGTCATGCGCGATCACCCGGTGGCAGGGCACCAGCACGGCGACGCCATTCGCCCCGTTCGCTCCGCCGACCGCCCGCGTCGCCTGCGGGTTGCCGAGGCGTTCCGCGATATCGCGGTAGGACCGCGTCCTGCCTGCGGGAATGGCGCGCAGTTCCGCCCAGACGCGCTGCTGGAATTCCGTTCCGTGCTGATCGAGCGGAATGTCGGCGCCGTCATCCTCGCCCGCAACCACCGCCTGCACGCGCGACACCAGAGCATCGAATGCAGCGTCGCCTCCGCGCAATTCGGCCTTGGGGAAGTGGCGGCGGAGGTCCTGCTCGTCCTCTCCGAAGCTGAGCCGGCAGATGCCGTCCTCGCTCGCGGCAACCAGCATCGGGCCATAGGCGCTGCCTGCCACGGCATGGTGAATGGTCTTGCCTGCGTTTCTGGCTATACGCATGATCTGGCCCTTTCCTGAAATGAGCCTGGTTCCGCCATGTGGAGCGATGTCGCCATAAGCCTTTGCTTGCCGGGAGGCAGGCGATTCGCCTAAGCATCTGCCGCATCATGCTACGCCGCTTCCATCCTGTCATCATGCCCTTTGCCCTGGTGGCCGCGCTTGCCGCGTTGCTGCTCGCCGGTTTCGCTGCGCTTGCCCCGGCCCGCGCCGAACCTGCCGATGTCGCAGCGGCGGCGCGTGGCGTCGTCCGTGTCGTGGTGATCGGCAGTGACGGCGAGGAAATTTACCCGATCAGCCACGGCACCGGTTTCGCGGTTTCGCCGACCCGCATCGTGACGAATGCCCATGTGGTGCTGCAGGCGCAGGCGGACGAGACCCTGCGGATCGGCATCGTGCCGTCCGAAGGCGACGATGCCGAATATGCCAGTGTGATCGCCGTCAGCCCCCGCAACGATCTTGCCCTGCTGGCGATCGAGGGCGACCTCCGCCTCCCGCCGCTGAGCATCGCGGGCGGCGGCACCAGCGATAGCGGCGAGGTGTCGGCAGTCGGCTACCCGATGAATGTCGACAGGGCGCAGGGGCTGGGCAATGGCGATATCTTCAAGTCGCAGCCGCCGGTGAAAAGCCGGGGCTTTCTGTCGGGCACCCGGCCATCGCGCCAGTTCGATACGATCCTTCACACGGCCCCCATCGCGCGCGGGAATTCGGGCGGTCCGCTGCTCGACGGATGCGGCAGGGTGCTGGGCGTCAACAGCTTCGGCGCCGATTCAGACGGGTCGGATGCGGAATTCTATTTCGCCGTTTCGGACCGCGAATTGCTGCCCTTCCTGCGCGAAAACGGCGTGCGGCCCGTGGTCAATGCCTTGCCCTGCCGCAGCCTGGCTGAGCTCGACGCGGCGGAACAGACGCGCCGCGATGCCGAACAGCGCGCCGCGCGCCTGCAATTGTCGGAGGAGGCCGAGGCGCAGCGCAGCCGCCGCCAGCGCGTCCAGCTGGAGGCCGCAATGGCCGTGGCGCAGGAACGCGAGAACGCCATGGCATTCGCGGCCCTGCTGATGGTGGCCGCACTGGCCGCTGCGGGGCGGGGCTGGCGTGCCGGGCAGAAGAGGGCCGACGAAAGCGAACCGGACGAGGACGATTTCGAACGACACGCGGGCAGCCGCGTGCCGATGCTGGCATTCGCCGGGGTAGCGGTGCTGGCCGCGGCGGCCTCTGCCGGCATATGGCTGTCGCGGCCCGGACTTGCCGAAATCGACCGCCGCGTCATCGCCGCGATGGCGGATGGGCAGAAAGGCAGCGAGGTTGGGAGCGCCGGTCCGCAGGCGGCAAATTCCGCCGCCGCCAATCTGATCTGCACGCTGGATCCTTCCCGCAGCAGGGTGACCGGGCCTGCGAACGAGGAAATCGCCTTTTCGTGGGAGGCGCAAGGATGCGTCAACGGGCGCACGCAATATGGCTTTTTGGGCGAAACATGGTCGCGCCTGTTCGTGCCGAATGAAGAGGCGGCAGTGTCGGTGAACAGCTACGATCCCGGCAGCCGGACCTACCGGATGGAACGCTATCTGCTGCCGCGCGCGGCGATGGAGGCTGCACGGTCCGCCCGCGCCGCCTATTCCGCGCCTGCCTGCGGCAGCGACGAACCGGCGACGCTGCTGGGCGAACGCCAGTCCGCCGTCGCCGCCCTGCTGCCCGGTGCGCCGAACGAACGGCTGGTCTATGACTGCCGCGCCGAGGGAGGTTAGCGCGAAGGCTCTTTCCACTGTCCTTGCAACTTGCATCCGTGCCATGCCGGTGCTAGGCGCGCGCCATTGATTACCCGGACGACCCCGTCGTCGCTGCGGTGATACGCCATCGTTCCAACCGGACCCGAGAGGACAGAGACGCGTGGAGATTTCCGCCGGTATTCAGGCTAGCCTGGCAGGCCGCTATGCCGTGGCATTGTTCGATCTCGCATCCGAGAACGGCACCGTCACGCAGGTCGAGAACGACCTTGAGAAGCTGGACGCCGCGATCCGCGAATCGGCCGACCTGCGCGCGCTGATCCGCAACCCGCAGGTATCGCGCAAGGCTGCCGAAGGGGCGCTGAACGGCGTCGCGGGCCTGCTCGGCATCGGGCCGCTCACGCGCAATTTCCTCGGCGTGCTGGCGCAGAACCGCCGCCTGTCCGACCTGCCCGCGATGATCCGCGCCTTTTCCGCTATCGCCGCCGCGCAGCGGGGCGAGATCACGGCAAAAGTGTCCAGCGCCCATGCCCTGTCCGAAACGCAGCTCGCCGCGCTGCGCGCCAAGCTGACCGCGCGCGAGGGCCGGACCGTGAAACTCTCCCACGAGGTCGATCCCGAATTGCTCGGCGGCCTCGTCGTCACCATCGGATCGCGCCGTATCGACGGTTCGATCCGCACCCGCCTCAACTCCCTTGCTCAAGCCATGAAAGGCCAGCGGTCCTAAGACCGTTCAGGAAAGGTATCCCATGGAAATCCGCGCCGCAGAAATCTCGAAGGTCATCAAGGACCAGATCGCCAATTTCGGGACCGAGGCCGAAGTCAGCGAAGTCGGTTCCGTCCTGTCCGTCGGTGACGGTATCGCCCGCATCCACGGGCTGGACAACATCCAGGCCGGCGAAATGGTCGAGTTTCCGGGCGGCATTCAGGGCATGGCCCTGAACCTCGAATCCGACAATGTCGGCGTCGTGATCTTCGGGTCCGACAGCGGCATCAAGGAAGGCGACACCGTCAAGCGGACCGGCACCATCGTCGACGTGCCTGTCGGCAAGGGCCTGCTCGGCCGCGTGGTCGACGCGCTCGGCAATCCGATCGACGGCAAGGGCCCGATCGTCGCTGAAAAGCGCAGCCGCGTCGAGGTGAAGGCACCGGGCATCATCCCGCGCCAGTCGGTGAACGAACCCGTGCAAACCGGCCTCAAGGCCATCGACGCGCTGGTTCCGGTTGGCCGCGGCCAGCGCGAACTGATCATCGGTGACCGCCAGACCGGCAAATCCGCCGTCGCCATCGACACCTTCATCAACCAGAAGCACGGCCACGCCACCGACGATGAAGGCAAGAAGCTCTACTGCATCTATGTCGCCGTGGGTCAGAAGCGTTCCACCGTCGCCCAGATCGTGAAGAGCCTGGAAGAAAATGGCGCCATGGAATATTCCATTGTCGTGGCCGCAACGGCTTCCGAGCCTGCGCCGCTGCAATATCTTGCCCCCTACACCGGCTGCGCGATGGGCGAATTCTTCCGCGACAACGGCATGCATGCCGTCATCGTCTATGACGATCTGTCGAAGCAGGCCGTGGCCTATCGCCAGATGTCGCTGCTGCTGCGCCGCCCGCCGGGCCGCGAGGCCTATCCCGGCGATGTGTTCTACCTGCACTCCCGCCTGCTCGAGCGTGCCGCGAAGATGAACGACGCGCAGGGTGCCGGCTCGCTTACCGCGCTGCCGATCATCGAGACGCAGGCCGGCGACGTGTCCGCCTACATCCCCACCAACGTGATCTCGATCACCGATGGGCAGATCTTCCTGGAGACCAATCTGTTCTACCAGGGCATCCGTCCGGCCATCAACGTCGGCCTGTCGGTCAGCCGCGTCGGCGGTGCCGCCCAGACCAAGGCCATGAAGAAGGTGTCCGGCTCGATCAAACTGGAACTGGCGCAGTACCGCGAAATGGCGGCCTTCGCCCAGTTCGGTTCCGATCTCGACGCATCGACGCAGAAGCTGCTGAACCGCGGCGCGCGCCTGACCGAATTGCTGAAGCAGGCGCAGTTCTCGCCCATGCCGTTCCAGGAACAAACAGTGTCGATCTTTGCCGGCACCAATGGCTATCTCGACGCCGTGCCGGTGGACCGGGTGACGGATTACGAAACCGCCATGCTGGGCTACATGCGCAGCGAACATGCCGACATCCTGACCGACATTCGTGAAACGAGGAATTTCGATGACGATGTCAAGGCCCGTACGGTCAAGGCGCTCGACACTTTCGCCAAGCAGTTCGCCTGATCACGCAAACCGATAGAAACAGGGAGCCGACATGGCCTCGCTGAAGGAACTCAAAGGGCGGATCAACTCGGTCAAATCGACCCAGAAGATCACCAAGGCCAAGCAGATGGTCGCCGCCGCGAAGCTGCGCAAGGCGCAGGCAGCGGCCGAGGCTGCGCGCCCCTATGCCTCGCGTCTGGCAAAGGTGATGGCCAGCCTGTCGTCCAAGGTTTCGGGCGACAGCGCGCCGCTGCTCCTTTCCGGCACGGGCGAGGACCGGCGGCATCTGATGGTCGTCGCCAATAGTGACAAGGGCCTGGCCGGGGCGTTCAATTCCAACATCGTTCGCGCCGCGCTCTCGCACGCGCGGCGCCTGCAATCCGAAGGCAAATCGGTCGAATTCTATCTGGTCGGCAAGAAAGGCCGCGCGCCGATCAAGCGCGCCTTTCCCGGCCAGGTGAAGAATGAATTCGACACGACCGACGTGCGCGAACCCGGCTATGGCGAAGCGGAGCGGATCGCGGCGGAACTGATCGACATGTTCCATGACGGCAAGTTCGACATTGCGCATCTCTACTTTTCGACCTTCAAGAGCGCGCTGACCCAGGAGCCGACCGGCCAGCAGATCATCCCCGTTCCCACGCCGGAACTCGACTCGTCGGTCCGCGATTCAGGCGCCGTGGTCGATTACGAGCCGGACGAGGAAGCGATCCTCGAGGAATTGCTGCCGCGTTATCTGAAGACGCAGATCTTCGGCGCGCTGCTGGAAAACAACGCGTCGGAACAGGGCGCTTCGATGACCGCGATGGACAATGCCACGCGCAATGCGGGCGAGTTGATCGACGATCTGACCATCCAGTACAACCGCAGCCGCCAGGCCGCGATCACGACCGAACTGATTGAAATCATCGCTGGCGCGGAAGCGTTGTAGCGAAAGAGCAAGCGCTGGCGCGGAAGCGCTGTAGCGATAACAGAAACGCCGGCGCGAAAAGCGCTGCAAGCTACGTCAAGGCAAGGAAGACACCATGGCTACCGCCCCCGTACTCAACCAGACCACGAATGGCACCATCGCCCAGGTCATCGGCGCTGTCGTCGATGTCCAGTTCGAAGGCGAACTGCCGGAAATCCTCACCGCGCTCGAAACGAAGAACGGCACCAACACGCTGGTCCTGGAAGTCGCGCAGCATCTCGGTGAAAATACCGTTCGCACCATCGCCATGGACGCCACCGAAGGCCTCACGCGCGGGCAGGAAGTCATCAACACCGGCCGCCAGATCACCGTTCCGGTCGGCCCGAAGACGCTCGGCCGCATCATGAATGTCGTGGGCGAGCCCATCGACGAGCGCGGCCCCGTGGGTGCCGAACGCAGCGCGCCGATCCATGCCGAGGCGCCGCTGTTCGTCGACCAGTCGACCGAAAGCGCCATCCTCGTCACCGGCATCAAGGTCATCGACCTGCTCGCTCCCTATGCCAAGGGCGGCAAGATCGGCCTGTTCGGCGGTGCCGGTGTCGGCAAGACCGTGCTGATCCAGGAACTGATCAACAACATCGCCAAGGGTCACGGCGGCGTGTCCGTCTTCGCCGGCGTGGGTGAACGCACCCGCGAAGGCAACGATCTCTACCACGAATTCCTCGACGCAGGGGTCATCGCGAAGAACGATGCCGGCGAGGCGATCTCCGAAGGATCGAAAGTCGCGCTGGTCTTCGGCCAGATGAACGAACCTCCGGGTGCGCGCGCCCGCGTTGCCCTGTCGGGCCTGACCATGGCGGAATATTTCCGTGACGAGGAAGGCCAGGACGTATTGTTCTTCGTCGACAACATCTTCCGCTTCACGCAGGCGGGTTCCGAAGTGTCGGCCCTGCTCGGCCGTATCCCTTCCGCCGTGGGGTACCAGCCGACGCTGTCGACCGACATGGGCGCGCTGCAGGAACGCATCACCTCGACCAACAAGGGTTCGATCACCTCGGTTCAGGCCATCTACGTTCCCGCCGATGACCTTACCGACCCTGCCCCCGCTACTTCCTTTGCCCACCTCGACGCGACCACCACGCTGAACCGCGCGATTTCGGAACTGGGCATCTATCCCGCCGTCGATCCGCTTGATTCCACCAGCCGCGTTCTGGAACCCCGCGTCGTCGGGCAGGAGCATTACGACACTGCCCGCCGCGTCCAGGAAACCCTGCAGAAATACAAGAGCCTTCAGGACATCATCGCCATTCTGGGCATGGACGAGCTATCGGAAGAGGACAAGCTGACCGTTCAGCGCGCCCGCAAGATCCAGAAATTCCTGAGCCAGCCCTTCCACGTGGCCGAGGTGTTCACCGGGATATCCGGCAAATTCGTGCAGCTTGAAGACACCGTCGCCAGTTTCAAGGCGGTCGTCGATGGCGAATACGACCATCTGCCCGAAAGCGCGTTCTACATGGTCGGCGGGATCGAGGATGCCGTCGCCAAGGCCAAGAAGATGGCCGAAGAGGCCTGAGGCGCAAGGCCCGGATAAACTGAGCGAAAGAAGCGAACAGATCATGCCCCTGCATTTCGAACTCGTCACGCCCGCCGCGCTCGTCCGGTCGGAAGATGTCCACATGGTGATCGTCCCCGGCACCGACGGAGAATTCGGCGTGCTGGAGGGGCATGCCCCGTTCATGTCGACCATTCGCGACGGTAATGTGCAGATCGTCAGAACCCCGGGCGCGACGCCGGAAAATATCGCCGTGCGCGGCGGTTTCGCCGAAGTCGGCGATGGCGGGTTGACCGTGCTGGCGGAGCATGTCGAGGGCTGAGGCCGGATCGCTTGCGACAGATAACGAAGGGCGGCCATTTGCCGCCCTTTTCGTCGGCCATATTATTGAGGATGCCGATAACGAAGGGCGGCCATTTGCCGCCCTTTTCTTCGGCCATATTATTGAGGATGCGCGGCCCTCCCCCTGTTGCCTTTCATGCGCCTTGCGGGCAATTTGCCGCCAGGCAGACGTCAGGGAAGCAGATCATGAAAAGAACATTCATACGCGCGATGGCCACCGCCGCCGCCAGCATTGCCTTGGGAACCAGCATGACCCCCGCAGCCGCACAGACCACCGCGCCCGCCAGCACTACGGGCGTGCCGGACGAGAGCACCGATCCCTTCATCTGGCTGGAAGAGGCCCGCAGCGACCGGGCACTGGACTGGGTGCGCGCCGAGAATGCGCGGACGGAAGCCGAACTCACCGCCGACCCGCGTTTCGAAACACTCAAGGCCGAAGCGCTGGCGATCCTCGATTCCGACGACCGCATTCCCTATGTCGGCTTCGCGCGCGACGGCATGTATAATTTCTGGCAGGACAAGGCCAATCCCAAGGGCATCCTGCGGCGCACGACCCTGGAAAGCTACCGCACCGACGAGCCCGAATGGGAAACGGTGCTCGATGTCGACGCTCTGGCCGCTGCCGAGGGACGCGAATGGGTCTATGGCGGCATGACCTGCCTGCCGCCGGAAGGCCGGCACTGCATGGTTGCGCTCTCCGATGGCGGCAAGGATGCGACTGTCATGCGCGAGTTCGACCGCGTGACGAAGAGCTTCGTCGAGGGCGGCTTCACCCTTCCCGAAAGCCAGGGCGGGATCACCTGGATCGACAAGGACACGCTGCTCGTCGGGCGCGATTTCGGCGAAGGCACGCTGACGGAAAGCCTGTATCCCTACACGGCGCGCATCTGGAAGCGCGGGCAGGACATCTCGCAGGCGCAGGAAATCTTCCGGGGCGAACCCACCGATGTGTCGGCCGGGGTCTATTTGCTGCGCGACAAGGACGGCGTCGAACGTGCCCGCCTCGCCTATCGCGGGCTCAGCTTCCACGAGCGCGAATATCAGCTGTGGAAGGACGGCGAATGGGTCGTGCTCGATCTGCCGAAAAAGGCCGCGCCTTACGGGCTGGTGGACGATCAGGTGCTGATCTCGACCGATGTGGACTGGAGCGTGGGCGGACAGACCTTTCCCGCAGACTCGATCATTTCCGCAAGCCTTGACGAATGGAAGGCCGACCCGAACAACGCGAAGCGCACGCTGGTCTGGGCGCCGGGCGAGCGCCAGACCAAGCAGGGTGCGGCAATCACGTCGGACGGTCTCTACGTCGGGCTGCTCGACAATGTGCGCGGCAAGGTGGTGCGCTTCGATCGCGCAAATGGCGCATGGCAGCAGCAGGAACTGGACCTGCCGGAAAACGCCACCATCGGCATCGGATCGTCGGACGATCTGACCGACACGCTGATGCTGAATGTCACCGATTTCCTCAGCCCCACCCGCCTCTTCCTCTATGATGGCGAGACGCAGAACCTCGAGGCGCTGAAATCCTCGCCCGTCCTGTTCGACGCTGCCGGCGCGACGGTCGAGCAGCACGAGGCGATCAGCGCCGATGGCACCGCCATCCCCTATTTCATCGTCAAGCCTGCGGGCATGAAGGGCAGCGGCAACACCCCCACGCTGCTGACAGGTTACGGCGGCTTCCAGGTGCCGCGCCTGCCGGGCTATCTGGGTACGACGGGCAAATTGTGGCTCGAACGCGGGGGTGCCTATGTCCTCGCCAATCTTCGCGGCGGCGGCGAATTCGGCCCCGGCTGGCACCAGACCGCTATTCGTGAAAACAAGCAGCGCACCTGGGACGATTTCATCGCCGTGGCGGAAGATCTGGTGGAGCGCGGCTTCACCACGCCTGATAATCTGGGCATCCAGGGCGGCAGCCAGGGGGGCTTGCTGGTCGGCACCGCCTTCACCCAGCGCCCCGATCTGTTCGATGCCGCCATCGTGCAGATCCCCCTGTTCGACATGCTGCGCTATCACGAGATCGGCCGCGGAGCTTCGTGGATCGGCGAATATGGCGACCCCCGCATCGCGGAACAAAGGGCGTGGATCGAACCCTATTCCCCCTATCAGAAGCTGAATGAGGACAAGGACTTTCCCAAGCCCTTCTACATCACGAGCACCGCCGACGACCGCACGCACCCCGCCCATGGCCGCAAGGCTGCGGCGCGGATGAAGGCGAATGGCGACGACTATCTTTATTACGAGGACATGGTCGGCGGCCATTCGGGCGGCGTGGACAATGAACAGCGCGCCAGATTGCTGGCCTTGCAGAATGTCTATCTGCTCCGGCAATTGGCTGACTAGTGCAGGGCTTGGCCCCGCCGGTCGAGCGATTGGCGGACAAGCCAGGCGTGACGCCTGAAAAAGATCGAGCGCGATGCTCCGGATTGCCAAAGGACCGGGAGGGCGGGCTGTGGGCGGGACCGGCCGCCGGCCCCTTACCGCCGGTGACCGTGTGCGACATGGGACATCTGCCCGGTGCTCATCGTTCCGCCTGCGGGCGCGATATCCGTCTCTTCATGGTGACGGTCTCAGCCACCTGCGCCAGTAGCCGCGCGGTAAGCGCCGGTTCCGGCCAGGCCGCAGGCGCGAAGGAGGGCGATCGACGCGCTAGCCCAGCACCGCCCTGATCGCCGGGCCGTAAGGCGACCCGCCCAGCCAGCCGATCTGCGTTTCCGCCGTGACCCGGTTGATCTCCACCTGCGGAATATTGCCGCCGCTGACCGGCTGGCGCAGCGGACGGGTGCCCGGCGCCATGGCGATCAACTGCTCGATGGCGCGCGGCACTTCCATCGGATCGGCGGAGCGGCCCGATCCGTCTTCTTCACCCATATTGGCGACGATTTGCGGATAGCCTGCAAGATGTTCTTCCTCCGCTCGCGCCTTCAGTGCGCCGGTGTAGATGTTGCGATTGACCCAGACCTCGGTCGGATAGCCGCCGGGTTCGATGATCGATACATCGATATCATGCGGAACGAGTTCATAGGCGAGCTGTTCGCTCAAGGCTTCCAGCGCGAACTTGGTGGCCGAATAATGCCCGCCATGGGGCATGATCACCCGGCCAAGCTGCGAGCTGATCTGGATGATCTGCCCGCTGCCGCGCTGCCGCATGCCGGGCAGCACCGCCCGTGCCATGCGGTGCGCGCCGAACACATTGGTGTCGAAGATCAGCTTCGTAGCTTGCATGTCCTGCACCTCGACCGGGCCGGTGATGCCGATACCGGCGTTGTTCACCAGCACATCCACCGGTCCGCCATTGATCCGCTCGGCCTCGGCGACGCCGCGCGCGGCCTGTTCATCGGACAGGACATCGATTTCGATGATGTGGATGTCGAGTCTCTCGGCGCGGGCGAGGTCAGCCAGCTGTGCCGCCTCGACCCGTGGCAGGTTCCGCATGGTGGCGAACACTTTTGCCCCGCGCCGGGCGTAATGTTCTGCCCCGAGCCGCCCAAAGCCGGACGACGTGCCGGTTATGAGGATGGACTTGCCCGACAGGTCGCGCGGTGTGCCCGGCGCGGGCCGCTGCGCAATTGCAGGCGTGGCGGCAAGCACGCCCACGGCGGCGGTTCCGGCGAGCAGATGGCGGCGCGAAAGATCGGGCATGGCGGTGTCCTTCTCCGGTGATGTCAGCCGCCGGTTCATGCTTCATCGCGCCGTGATCCGTAGGCCCGGTTTCTGGGCGCAGCATCTGCCGGCCACGATGAATTTGCAAGGATTTCGGTTCAGCCGCCGGATCGAATACCGCCGTTCGCCCGTTGGCAGCGCAAAAGGAAAGGATAATTTATGCTGCGTTCTCTTCTGATGGGCCTTGTCGCCGGGCAACGATCGATGTCGCCGCTGGCTGCGCTGGCAGGTGCCGCGCGCCAGGGCAGACTTCCTTACGACAATGCCGAGGCGCGGCTGCTCGAACATCCGGTCATCGCCGCCGGCGGCGTGGCAATGGCCGCGGCCGAAATGGCGGGCGACAAGATGGAGAGCGCGCCTGATCGCACTGTCTTCCTCGGCCTGCTGGCGCGGACCATCACCAGCGGTTTCTCCGGGGCGACGCTTGCGCCGCCCAGGCAGAGGCTGGTGGGTGCTGCGGTGGGCATCGGCACGGCGCTGATTTCTTCGCATGTCGGGCTGGCTGCGCGCAAATGGGCGATGCGCCGCTGGGGCCAGACCGCGACTGGCATTGTCGAAGATGCGCTCTCCATCGGCTCGGCGCTGGCCATCGCCAATGCGCGGCCCGCACGCAGCTGAGGATCAGCGGGTAGGCGCGTGGAAGTCGGGCGGCTTGTCCTGCACCCAGCTCACGAATTTCATGATCCGTTCGCTTTCCATCAGGCGGGAGCGATCGCTGCCGATGCGGGCGAGTTCGGCATTGCTGTAATTCGCGTGGATCGCCCGGTGACAGATTGGGTGTACCGGCACCGTGTCGCGGCCCTTCTTCGCCTTGGGCACGGTATGATGCTGCTGGATACGCGTGGCGAACGGGCGGCCGCAGAGCCAGCAGGTAAGCGCGTCCTGCCCGGCAGAGTCGCTATCGTCTGGCATCAGGAGCGAATCACTTCTTCTGCTGTTCCTTCCGCTTCTTCATCGTGTCGTGGAAGCGGTCGGCCCAGCCTGGCTTCACCAGCTGGTCGCTGCGGACCATCCGCAATTCGCCTTCGGCCACATCGCGGCTCACCGCGCTCCCGGCAGCCACGATGGCATCCGCCCCGATTCGCAGCGGCGCGATCAGCGAGGAGTTGGAGCCGATGAAGGCACGGTCGCCGATTTCGGTCCGATGCTTGAAATAGCCGTCGTAATTGCAGGTGATCGTACCCGCCCCGATATTCGCGCCCGCGCCTATGTCGGCATCGCCGAGATAGGTGAGATGGCTCGCCTTCGCTCCTTCGCCGAGCGTGGCGTTCTTGATCTCGACGAAATTGCCGATCTTGGCGCCTTTCCCAAGCACCGTACCGGGCCGCAGGCGCGCATAGGGGCCGACCGTGACGCCTTCGCCCAGGGTGGCTCCTTCCAGGTGGGTGAAGGCGCGGATCGTCGCGCCATCCGCGACCCTGACTCCCGGCCCGAAGACAACATTGGGTTCGATGGTGACGTCCCGGCCCAGCTGCGTGTCCCAGCTGAAGAAGACGGTTTCGGGTGCCTTCAGGCTGGCCCCTTCGGCCATGGCTTCCTCGCGCCGGTATTCCTGCCACTGCGCCTCTGCCGCCGCCAATTCGGCGCGGCTGTTGATGCCCGCCACCTCACCGGGATCGTCGGTCTTCACCACGGCGCAATGCCGCCCGTCCGCATTGGCGACATTGACGATGTCGACCAGGTAATATTCGCCCTGGGCATTCTCATTGCCGACGCGGTCCAGCAGGTCGAACATATCGGCGCTGCGCGCGGCCATGAGGCCCGAATTGCACAGGGCGCAGGCGCGTTCGTCCTCGCTGGCGTCCTTATATTCCACCATCTTTGCAATCCGTCCGGCATCATCGGCGATGACGCGGCCATATTGCAGCGCATCCGCCGGTTCGAAGCCCAGCACGACGACTGCCGGCGCATCGCCCGCATGCAGGCGGTCGAGCATGGCCGCCATGGTTTCCGGACGGACGAAAGGCACATCGCCGTAGAGCACCAGCACGTCGCCATCGAAATCGCGCAGGGCGTCCCTTGCCTGCTGCACCGCATGGCCGGTGCCTTCCTGCGGTTCCTGCAAAGCGGTTTTCGCGCGTCCCTCCAGCGCCCTTTCCATCTGGTCGCGGCCCGAACCGACCACCACGACAGTTTCCTCCGGCGAAAGCAAATTTACCGATGCCAGCAGATGGTCGATCATCGGCCTGCCCGCGATGGGGTGCAGTACCTTGTGCGTGGCGGATTTCATCCGGGTTCCCTTGCCGGCGGCGAGGATGATGGCGGCGATATTGGCGTGTCTGGTCATGGTGGGTGCATTGCCATCATTTTCTTGCGGTTTGAAGCCGCTTGCGTCACGCGGTGCCGCGATGGCTGATTTTCTCTTCGATATCGTCGGTTTCGACCTTGATGGCACCCTGCTCGACACCCATCAGGACTTGGGCGCGGCGGTAAACCATGCCTTGCAGCTGGCGAACCGCCCGGCAGTCCCGGTGGAGCGGATCGAGAGCCTGATCGGCGGCGGGGCCAAGCTGATGCTGCGCCGCGCGCTGGAGGAGACGGGCGGCATATCCGACGAGGATTTCCGCCCCTTGTACAAGGCGCTGCTCGCCTATTACGGCGAGCATAATGCCGATTTGTCCCGGCCCTATCCGGGCGTGGTGGACACGCTGGAAGAACTGGCGCGGCGCGGCGTGAAGCTGGCCGTGGTCACCAACAAGTTCGAAAGCTTCGCCGCCGACATCCTGCGGAAACTGTCGCTCGACCATCATTTCGGGGCGGTGATCGGCGGCGACACCATGGGCAAGGGCCGCGCGAAGCCCGCGCCGGACCCGATCTTCGAGATAATCCGCCGCCTGGCCGGCGCGGATGCCGGCACCGCGCGCGCCGCTTTCGTGGGCGACAGCAGCTATGATATCGGTTCGGCCCGCGCTGCCGGTGTGCCGGTGATTGCTGCTGCCTATGGCTATTGCGACCGGCCCGCGCAGGATCTGGGCGCGGATGCGGTCATCGACACGATGGCCGACTGTATTGCCGCGCTGGAATCGCTCCGCAGCTGAGCTGCCTCGCGTCTGCAACGCCCTGCCCCTACGGCATGGCGGACCACGGCGAGCATGGTTGAAGCGGACCGGAAAGGGTGGCATTCCGGCGCGGAACTTCAATTTTTCAGACCAAGAGGACCGATCACATGAGCATTTCCTTCAAGGACCGCGTCGCCATCGTTACCGGAGCAGGCGGCGGCCTGGGCAAGGAATATGCCCTGGAACTCGCCCGCCGCGGTGCGAAGGTCGTGGTGAACGACCTCGGCGGATCGCGCGATGGCACCGGCACGTCGGACGCCGCCGCGCAGGTAGTCGAGGAAATCGAGAAGGCCGGCGGCGAAGCCATCGCCAACGGCGCTTCGGTGACAGAATATGACCAGATGGAAGAGATGGTCGCCGATGCGAAGCAGAAATGGGGCGGCGTCCACGTCCTGATCAACAATGCCGGCGTGCTGCGCGACAAGAGCTTCGCCAAGATGAGCCCCGATGATTTCGAATTCGTCGTCCGCGTCCACCTGCTCGGCAGCGCCTATGCCACCAAGGCGGTATGGGACACGATGCGCGACCAGGCCTATGGCCGCATCCTGATGACCAGCAGCTCCACCGGCCTGTTCGGCAATTTCGGCCAGGCCAATTACGGCGCGGCGAAGCTGGGCCTCGCGGGCCTGACCAAGACGCTGCATCTCGAAGGCGCGAAATACGACATCAAGGTCAATTCCCTGTCGCCGGTCGCCGGAACGCGGATGACCGAAGATCTCTTCCCCGAAGAAGCCTTCAAGCTGTTCGGCCCTGAAAATGTCGTGCCGGCCGCCCTGTTCCTCGTCAGCGAGGATGCGCCGACCAATGCCATCGTCGGTGCGGGCGCGGGCGGGTTCCATTCCGCCTGGGTGATGATGAACGATGCCGTCTGGCTCAAGGATGACGAGCGCACCGTCGAAGGCTTTGCGGCGAATTGGGAAAAGATTTCCGAAAAGAACAATCTGCATGCCCCGCAATCGGGTGCCGAACAGTCGGGCGCGATCCTGAAGGCGATGCAGGACGTGCTGGGCAAGGACGCGGCGCCCTCCTCCGCGCGCGGCTGAGCTTTACAACTCGCAGGATAAGACCCTCGCGCCGGGTTTGGCGCGAGGGTTTTTTATCGTCACGGCGCGCCGCAGTCAGGCATCGACAGCTTTCAACAGGCGGCGTTCCACCGGCGCGAGAATGCCGCCGAGTTCATGGCCGCGTTTCAGGACCTGCCCCTGTTCGCCATACAGTGTCCACATGCCTTGCTTACCCCGCAGCGACGGACGCTTCTCGATCCGGGTCTGCGGGCGTTCGGCGGCCCTGCGGAAGGCATCGAACAGGGCAGCGTCGCGCGTGAAATCCATGGCGTAATCGCGCCATTGGCCCGCCGCCACCATTCGCCCGTACAGGTCGAGGATGCGCTGCAATTCGTCACGGCCAAAGGCGATTTGCGCGGCTGGCTGCCCCGGAAACGGGAGCACCGTGCCTGTAAGACCGGTCATCAACTGTCCGTCCCGCTGCGCCGCGCCGCATCCTCGTCAACCGCTTTCAGCCGCTCCAGCTCGTCATGCAGCGCCTTCACCTGCACCTCGAGCGCGATCAACCGCTTGTCCTCCGGCCGGGGAGCGGTATTTTCATCGCAGGGCGTGCCATAGGGCATGAAGCCGCGCATCCAGGTTTCCACCGGCACCAGCGTGGAACGGGCCTTCATCCCGATCATCGTCGCCCCTTCGGGCACGTCGTCGGTGACCACCGCATTGGCGCCGATGCGGGCGCGCTCCCCCACCTCGATCGGGCCGATCACCTGCGCACCCGACCCGATGATGACATTGTCGCGCAGGGTGGGATGACGCTTGCCCGGAACGCCGTTGGTCGGGTTGGTTCCGCCCAGGGTGACGCATTGATAGATGGTGACATTATCACCGATTTCGGCAGTCTCGCCAATAACGGTAAACCCGTGATCGATGAACAGATTGCGCCCGATCACCGCGCCAGGGTGAATGTCGATGGCGGTAATCATGCGCGAAAAATGGTTCACCAGCCGCGCCAGGAAGAACAGGTCGGCCTCGAACAGCCAATGCGCGACGCGGTGCAGCGCCATGGCCCATACGCCGGGATAGAGCAGGATTTCCCAGCGGGAACGCGGCGCGGGGTCGCGCGCGCGGATCGAGTCCAGATAGGAGACGAGATGGTCGAACACGGGGCAAGTCTCTCACCTAATAACCGTCAGATCAAGCGTGGCTGCCGTTCCGCCCCTGCTTCTGCGTCGCTTACCGCTTCCAGCGCCTCACGCCAAAGCGACATGGTGGCCGCGCTCTTGCGTTCCAGGCTCAGCCTGTCGATCGCGGCCACGAGGGTCTCGACTCCGGCAAAGCTGCGCATGACACGCGGCACGAGATAGGTAAGCGCGCCTTCGCCCAGCGCAAGACCCGCCTGCGCGGCATGGCTTTCGATCAGTGCGGCAACCATCGCATCGTCGGGCACCCCGATCTGCAAAGGCAGCGCCGCGCCCATGCGCGACCGCAGATCGGGAAGCGCAATGTCCCAGCGTTCCGCGCCCGTCACCAGCAGCAGCGCATCGCCGCTCTCCTGCGCCCGGTTCCAGCGGTGGAACAATGCGGTTTCATCCAGCGCATCGGCATCGTCCACCGCTTCGTTGCCCGGCTGCGCGGCGAACCAGCGTGCCAGCAGCGACCGGCCCGAACGCGGCGGGCCGGACAGGATCGCGGTGCGGTATGGCCAGCCGGACGGGCTGGATAGTGCCTCGATAGCAGCTTCATTGGCATTGCCGATCACGATCCGCGCCGGTTCGCGGCCCGGCTTTTGCGTCAGCGGAAGCGCGAATTGCGACACCGGCGCGGCTTCTCAGCGACTGATCAAGAGCGAGTTCGCCCCTTGCGAGACGGTGAAGCCCCGCGCCCGCAAGGCCGCCGCAAGCGCCGACAGGTCGCCGGCGAAGCTGACCGACATGACGGATGTGCCGCCGAGGGCCAGGCTGGTGGTGGAAACACCGCGCACGCCCGCTGCGCTGCGCACCGCGGCCAGCGTCGCATCCACCGCGCCCGCATCCGGCGTGCTGAACTGCACGGTATGGCTGCTGGTTTGCGCGGGTATTTCGGGCAAAGTGATGGTCGGTGCTTCCTCGCGCGCTTCCCGCGCTGCTGCGGCATTCGCCCTTTCGCGGCGGGCCTGCGCCTCGGCGGCGGCGGCAGCGCGTTCCTGCTCGCCTGCCTGCCGGCCCATTTCGATCAGCCGCTGCAGCGCCGGGTCCAGTTCCGGCGTATCGAGATTGAGCGTCGGATCGGGGGCCAGCGTGCCCCGCGCCAGCGCCCGCTGGAAAATGCGGTCGAACTGGACCACTGCGCGGGCGAGCATGGCATCGAGCTGGGCCGAACTGTCCGCCGTCATGGTAAAGGTCTCGAGGAAGCGGCTGTCGGGGCCGTAACGCGCGGTGAAAGTGCCTTCGACTGGACCGCCCGGATATTTGTAGCGAAGCTGTGCGATGGGCACGAGCACGTCGGATGCGCCCATCTGGTCAAGCACGACACGCCACCACGTGCGGCTGCGGCGGCTCACCTGCCCCGCGCTTATCAGCAGCGAATCGCCGCCTGCGCCGGAGGGGCGCACGTAATCGATACGGCTGCCGCCGGTCTGGTATTCCGCCCAGGCCCGCTGCCATGGGTTCCGCATTTCATACACCAGCTCGACCCCGCCCGAAATCGTCACCGGAACCAGCAGCATCGGTGCCGACCGCTCCGCCTGCCCGCCCGCGCCGAGGAACTGCCCGGCCCGCTGCCGGTCGAAGATGACGCCAAGTGTCGCGATATAGCGCCGTGGCCCGATCCGTTCGCGTTCGACCACGATGGCCGAGACCAGCCCTTCAAGCTGCGAGTCGGAGATTTCCGGCCCGTCGATACGTTCCCAGGCCAGCTTCGCCGCTTCCTGCCAACCGGCGGCGCGCGCCTCTTCCGCGGTGTCGCCGCTGGTATCGACCTCGACCCCCCCGATACTGATGTCGCTGCTGCTGGCGACGGGCGCGATACCGCGATCGCCGCCGACCTGCGCGACCAATGCGGCACCGGCAAGCACCGTCAGCCCGAGCAGGAAAGGCATCGCCGCGCGCTTCATGGTCCGCAGGGAACCTGTGCCGCGCTGGGGCCGGGTGGAGTGGCTGGAATCGCTCATCGGGGAAAACTGACCGCCTTTTGCCGAATGAAGCGTGGAAATCCAAGCGTGAAAGTCTATGCCCGCCATTATGACAGACGAAGGAACCAGTGATTCAGGCGGCGCACCCGCCGGCGAAAGCGGCTATACCTATGCAGAGGCAGGCGTGTCCATTGCCGCGGGCAACGCGCTGGTCAGGGCCATCGCGCCGCTTGCCCGCGCCACCGCCCGCCCCGGCGCGACATCGGAGCTTGGCGGTTTCGGCGGGTTTTTCGACCCCCGCGCCGCCGGCTATGCCGATCCGCTGCTGGTCGCGGCCAATGACGGCGTGGGCACCAAGCTGAAGCTGGCAATCGAATATGACCGGCATGACAGCGTAGGCATCGACCTCGTCGCCATGTGCGTGAACGATCTGATCGTGCAAGGCGCGGAACCCCTGTTCTTCCTCGACTATTTTGCCACCGGCAAATTGAACAATGATGTCGCGACCCGCGTCGTTGCCGGCATCGCCGAAGGCTGCCGTATCGCCCGTTGCGCGCTGATCGGCGGGGAAACCGCCGAAATGCCCGGCATGTATGGTCCGGGCGATTACGATCTGGCCGGTTTCTGCGTCGGCGCGGTGGAGCGCGGCGAACAGATTACCGGGGAAGAGGTCGCGCCCGGCCATGTCCTGCTCGGCCTCGCAAGTTCCGGCGTGCATTCCAACGGCTATTCGCTGGTCCGGAGGCTGGCGGCGGATCTGTCCTGGAAGCTCGACCGCCCCGCGCTGTTCGACCAGGAACAACTGCTGATCGACGCCTTGATCGAACCCACGCGCATCTATGTGGCTTCGCTTCTGCCGCTGCTGAAGGCGGGGAAGGTGGACGCGCTGGCCCATGTCACCGGCGGCGGCCTGCTGGAGAACATCCCGCGCATCCTGCCCGAAGGCGCGCGTGCCGTGGTCGATGCGGATAGCTGGGACCAGCCCCGCCTGATGGCCTTCCTTCAGGCGCAGGGCCGGATCGAACCGGCCGAGATGGCCCGCACCTTCAATTGCGGCATCGGCATGGTGCTGGCGGTAGCGCCCGACCTCGTGGACGAAGTCGCTGCGGCGCTCACCGCCTGCGGCGAGGATGTCTCGCGTATAGGGATGATCGAGGCGGGCCAGCGCGGCTGCACGGTGCGCGGCAGCCAGGGCACATGGGCGGCAAGGTCGGACTGGGAAGCCACGCATGAGGGCTGACGCAGGCGGCGATGCCGCGCCGGGATCGCACAAGGTGAAAGTCGCCGTGCTGATCTCGGGCAGCGGCACGAATATGGCGGCGCTGCTGCACGCCAGCCGCTTGCCGGGGGCCGCTTACGAGATCGTCCTGGTCGCCAGCAACGATCCCGACGCGCCGGGCCTGCGCTTCGCCGACGGGGAGGATGTGCCGACATTCGCATTGTCCCATTGCGGGCAGGAACGGGCGGCGCATGATGCCGCCATGGCCGCGACGATCGAGCGGTCGGGAGCCGAACTCGTCGTGCTGGCCGGATACATGCGTATCCTGACCGAAGCTTTCGTCGAACGCTTCCCCGGACGGCTGATCAACATTCACCCGTCGCTGCTGCCGAAATATCGCGGGCTGCACACCCACGAACGCGCGCTTGCGGCAGGCGACAGCGAAGCGGGCGTATCCGTACACCTCGTCACCGCCGAACTCGATGCGGGCGAGATCCTGGGATGCCTCAAGGTCAGGATCCTGCCTGAAGATACGGCAGACAGCCTGGCGGCGCGGGTGCTGATCGCCGAACACCAGCTTTATCCCCATGTCGTCAACCGGCTGGCTGCACGGATGCGATCCGGAATGGCCGATAAGGGCTGATGCCGCCGCCGCGCTCCCATCTGCTCGCCCGAACGCCCCTCGTGGACAGGCTGGACCGCTGGCTGGGCCGCGCCTGGGAGGGCGGGCTGCTCAGCCGCCCGTCGCTCGATGCCGAGGCGATCCTGCAAGCCGGGCGCGGCAATTTTTTGGCAAGTGACGAGAGCGGCGGGCGGAGTGCAGCGGAGGCGGCCGATTTCCGGCTGCGGCTGGAGCGGCTGTGTGCCGCGCTGAAGGCCGAGGCCCGCCTCAACAATCTGGGCCGCGCCATCGCCCATGGCCAGCTGGCGCGGGTCGTTCGGCAACGCCATGGCCTGGGGCGGCTGTGGCGCGACGAACCCGCGCGGGCGAACACTCCGCTTGCCGATCCCATCATCATCATCGGCCAGATGCGCGCGGGCACCACGCGCATTCACCGGCTGCTGGCCGCCGACCCGGCCCATGCCGCCACCCGGTTTTGCGACAGCTGGAACCCCGTGCCGTCGCGGTTCGACCTGCGCCCGCTGCGGAGCGGCTTCGCGCTGTTCTGCGGCCGCAGGCTGAACCCGTGGATCGATACGATCCACCCCTTCGGCGCGGGCCGGGTGGATGAGGAACTCGGCTGGCTCGCATCAGCCCTCGACGCCGCTGCCTATGAAGCGCAATGGCGCATCCCGTCCTACAGCCGTTTCAGCGAAGGGCGCGATGCCGGGTCCATCTATACCGAATTCGCGCGCATCCTGCGGACCGACGCCGCCTTCCACGGCAATGCCGACCGACCGCGCGTGATGAAGGTGCCGCAATTTGCCGAGGACCTGCCCGAATTGCTGCGGCAATTCCCCGGCGCCCGGCTGGTGATCGCCCGGCGCGAGGATGCGGACGTGGCGCGTAGTGCCGCTTCGCTGGTGGCCAACCAGATGACCATCCAGTCCGATACGGTGGACCTTGCGTGGATCGAAGATGAATGGGCCGGCAAGATCGCGCTGCGCCGCGAGAGGATGCGCTCTGCGCTGGCGCGCCATGACGGGCCGGTCGCGGAAGTCGATTTCAGCGCGATTTCGGCCGATTGGCGCAGTGCGGTCCGGCGGATCTATGCCGAACTCGGCATGCAGCTGTCACCGGCGGCGATGAATGCCATGAAACAGGAGCAGCGGCTCGCCGGGCGAGGCACGCATCACGCGCACCGGCACCAGCTGGCCCGATCCGGCGAAATTACCAGCTAGATTTCTACACCGGAATTGCGGTTTCGTCGCCATCCGGTCCACGCCTGGCGAGTTCCGGCACCAGCAGCATCGCCATGGACACCGGCGGGCTGGACCGATAGCTCTGGTAAACCGCGATCTTCCCGGCATCCTGAACCATGCGGATCAGGACCTTGCCGGTAAATTCCGCATCGTCCGCGGTTACGCTGGCACTGATCAGCAATTCGCCTTTGCGCATGCTGATATCCTCGATCGTCTGGATATACCGGCTCGGAACATCCAGAAGCCTGCGGATCAGTTCGGCGACATCGTCGCGCCCGATCAATGTGACACCGCGACTGTCTATGTAGGTGATGGCAGGATCGAGCATCCCGATCGCCCGATCGCCGTCCCTGTCGTTCAACGCCTGGATGAAATCACGGGCGACTCGCTTCTGACGGAAGCGCATCATGACGAAAGCCCGCCCCACGCGCGTCGATACGCGCAATGAAATGCGCGGCGCAGCCCGGGCCCTCGCGGCCGATGCAATGAATTCCCCGGTGCCATGTTTCCGACATAGCGCCCCCGGAACAATGCGTGAATATTCAAATGTTAAAACGCGGAAATACCGGCAAAAAGTCGCGATCCGCTTTTCGCCGGCACCCGGAACTCAGGCCGTTCAGCCGACGATTTCGTCCTCCGTAAAGAAGAAGCTGATCTCCTTCGCCGCATTCTCGTCGCTGTCGGACCCATGCACCGAATTGGCTTCGATGCTTTCGGCATAGGTCTTGCGGATCGTGCCTTCCTCGGCTTCGGCCGGGTTGGTCGCGCCCATGATGTCGCGGTTGCGCTTCACGGCATCCTCGCCTTCCAGAACCTGCACGACGACCGGGCCGCTCGTCATGAAATCGACCAGTTCGCCGTAGAAGGGGCGGTCCTTGTGCACTTCGTAGAAGCTCTTCGCCTGGTCCTCGCTCATGCGGATGCGCCTGGATGCGACGATGCGCAGGCCGGCATCTTCCAGCATCTTGGTGACGCCGCCTGTCAGGTTGCGGCGGGTGGCATCGGGCTTGATGATCGAAAAGGTGCGGGTAACCGCCATGGTAGATTTCCTGTCTTGAATGAACGGGTGGAGATTGCGCGCGCCCCTAGCGACCTGCGGCGCTGACGGCAAGTATCCCGATCAATCCAGCCCGTCGCTGATCATCAGTTGCGCCGCCGTGACATCGCCCTCGCGCGCCGCGTTCAGCGAGAATCGCGATGTCCCCTGCCGCCCTGCGACGAGGCGGCCAGCCTCGCCATCCAGCGTGACATCGGTTTCGATGCCCGCCGATGCCGCCTGCTTGCGGTAGAACGCAGCCAGTTCTTCCGGCGTGGCGGCAATCTCGAAGATCACCAGCGCGCTCCGTTTCTCGCCGCGCGAGACGAAAGTGGAATCGAGCACTCTCGCGCCTTCAGGCATGGTGAAGCCCAAGGGTAGCGGCCCGGCCAGTTCTCCGCCCGAGACCATCACCGTGTCGGGTTGCCCGTCGAGGGGGATGGCCGACATCGTTTCACGGGTTTCGGGATTGACGGTGAAGAAACCGCGATCACCCACCACGTCCTCCGCCGCCTCTTCGGGCGATTCGTCACACGCGCCGAGCGTCAGGGCCACCGCCATCGTGGCGGCGAGGCGCACTGGCAGGATCCTTGCGCAGATCATGCCGCCCTCGTCCATTTTCCGCCCTCCTGCTTCCAGAAATTGCGCTCCAGTCCGTCGCGCCCGTCCAGCATCCGCCAGCAGGCGCGGGCCTCCTTCAGATGCGCATCGCCGAACAGCAGGAACACGCGGGCGAAATCGTCGGCGCCCTCGCGCCACTGCCCGTCGGCAAGGGCGCAATATCTCGCGCCGTTTCTCGCTTCCATGGTGCGGGACAGCAGCGCGGGCTGCCGCTCCTCCTGCCCTGCCCCGGCCAGCCCATTGGCGAGGAAGCTGCCGCCGCCCTGATCCCACAGCGCATCGCTGATGCCCTGCAATTGCGCCGCGTCGCCGGACACCACCAGAAGGCGTTCCCCGGCCTTGAACGTGGCGCGGGCGAGCAGCGGCACGACTTTCTCCGCCGGATCGCGGCTCAATTGGTAGAAATCAACGCGCATGCCACGCTTTCGCGCCGTTCGCCGCCCCGACACGCATCAACCCGGTTTCGACCCCTTGCCCCGGCAGCGGTCGGAACAATAGCGGACATTCTCCCAGTCGCGTGCCCATTTCCTGCGCCAGGTGAACGGCAGCCCGCATGCGGCGCAGATCCTGCTCGGCAGATCGCCCTTCTTCCGCATGCGGGCCACGCTTCATTCAGCCCTCGACGCTGTCGCGGACGAAGCGGTCGATCAGGCGCACGCCGTAACCGGTCGCACCCTTGTCATGGGTGGCACCGGCCTTGTCCGCCCAGACCATTCCGGCGATGTCGCAATGCGCCCAGGGCGTGTCCTTGGCGATGAACCGCTGCAGGAACTGCGCCGCCGTGATGGAACCTGCCCCGCGCGGGCCGGTGTTCTTCATGTCGGCGATGTGGGAGTCGATCAGCTTGTCGTAAGCAGGCGAGAGCGGGAAGCGCCACAATCTGTCGCCACTTTCCTTCCCCGCCGCCAGCAGTTCCTCCGCCAGCGTGTCGTCATTGGAAAAGACGCCGCCATGTTCGGAGCCGAGCGAGATGATCATCGCGCCGGTCAGAGTCGCCAGGTCGACGATCCGCTTCGGCTTGAAGGTCTGCTGCGTCCAGTGCAGCGCATCGCACAGCACCAGCCGCCCTTCGGCATCGGTATTGACGATCTCGATCGTCTGTCCCGACATGGATTTCACCACGTCGCTCGGGCGCTGGGCCGCACCGTCGGGCATGTTTTCAGCGAGACCGACGACGCCGACCAGATTCGCCTTCGCCTTGCGCTTCACCATGGCCAGCATCGACCCGGCCACGGCGGCGGAACCGCCCATGTCCCATTTCATGTCTTCCATGCCAGCACCGGGCTTGATCGAGATACCGCCCGAGTCGAAGGTCACGCCCTTGCCGACGAAAGCCGTGGGCGCATCGCCTTCGGCACCGCCGTTCCAGCGGATCGCCAGCACGCGCGAGGGCTGCGCACTGCCCTGGCCGACGCCGAGCAGGGCCTTCATGCCCAGCTTCTCCATCGCCTCCTCGTCCAGTACGGTCAGTTCCGCGCCGGTGCCCTCGAAGCGGCTCCGGCAGCGTTCGACGAAGCTGACCGGGTAGACGACGTTGGCAGGTTCGAACACCAGTTCGCGGGCGAATTCGACGCCGGTCGCCACGGCACCGGCATCCTGCCAGGCGGCGTCGAGGCCGTCCGGCGCGCCGGTCACCACCACCTTTTCCAGCGTAACCTTCTGGTCGTCTTTCTGCGTGGTGCGATAGACATCGTAACGCCAGCCGCGCAGGCGCAGGCCCAGCATCACCGCCGCCGCACCGGCAGCATCGAGGCCGCTGCCGGCGAAGTTCAGTTCGATCACCTTCACGCCGCTGCAATTATAGCGCGCTGCGATGGAACCGCCCGCTTTCTCCAGCTTCGCCATGCGGTCGTCGGCATCGGCATCGGCCTTGCCCGATCCTGCCAGCGCCACGCGGCGCGTCTTGCCGCCCCGCTCCACGAAAGTTTCGAAAATCTGCCCGGCAGTGCCCTTGAACCGTGCGGCCTCCGCCCCTTCGCGCAGCACACCTTCGGCATCGGCAGGCATGTCGCCCTTATGGACGACGTATGCGATCACGTCGGCATTTGCAGCGGCATTTGCCGAGGCATCGCTCTGAATTTCGAATTTCATCAAGGTCTCCGGTATATCTCTGTTTTCAGGGGCCCGTGATCGAGCCTGCAATGGCGATTGCGATTAAGGCGCGGCGGTGACATAGGCAAGCCATGCCCACGCCGCCGCCGTCCGTTCTGCCAGCCCTCGCGGGCAGCTCGATCAACGGGCAGGCGCGGCGTTCCGTCACCCTTTTTCCCTTTACAGGTGCAGCGGTCCTGCTGGCGTTTTGTTCCGCCGCGCCGCTCGCCGCGCAGGAAGGCGCGGCCCCCGGCACAGACACCGCGATCGAGCCGGTGGAGCTGCCCGATCCGCGCGATCCGATCTATGCGGGAGAGGAAAATGCCGGCCTGCCGCAGCCGGTCGGCCCCGAATTGCCCGATCCGGAAGACGCGGATGACGGGGTTCCCCTGCCCGAAGTGCCTACCCTGTCGCCCGGCGCTCTCGAACCACCGGAAAGCGTGGATTTTTCCGCCGCCGAAATCAGCTACGACAACACTCTCGACACCGTCGTCGCGACCGGCAATGTCGTCCTGACGGCGGAGGGGCGCTATGTCCGCGCCGACAGGATCGTCTATGATCGTGCCTCCGGCCAGATCAGCGGCAGCGGCAATATCTTCGTGCGCAGCGCCGATGGAACGGTGCTGTCCGACAATGTCAGCTGGAACCTGGAAAGCGGGATCGTCACGGCGCAGGGCAATGTCCGCTTCCAGGATGCAAGCGGCAACCGCATCTTTACCGACCGCCTCGAGATGACCGACCGTTTCGAGACGGGTGCGATGGAAAATCTGCTGCTCGCCCTGGTGGAGGGCGGCAGGCTGGCGGCGCGGCAGGGCGAGCGGCTGGACAATGGCAATATCGTGCTGACCGATGCGGCCTACAGCGCCTGCGCCGTAACGGGGCCGGAGGGCTGCGACAAGACACCGTCCTGGCGGATCACCGCGACTCAGGCGGCCTACGATCCGGACCGGAACCGCGTGCGTTTCACCGGCGCCTATCTGGAAATCTTCGGTGCCAGGCTGCTGCCCCTGCCCGGCCTTGCCCTGCGGACCGATGGCGGCGGTGCCTCCGGCTTCCTCATTCCGGACGTGCGCCTGTCGCAATCCAACGGTTTCGAGATCAGCGGAAGCTATTACTGGCGGCTGGCGGATGACCGGGATCTTACCGGCAGCGCCTATCTGTTTACCGATGCCCCGCCGATGGCGTCGGCGCAATATCGCCATCTGACGGACCGCGGCGCCTATCAGATCACCGGCTATCTGACGCAAAGCCGCCGGATCGCCGCTTTCGATCCGGCCGTCGAGGAGGAGATTACCGAAGATGATCTGCGCGGCTATTTCTTCGCCAACGGCCGGTTCCAGCTTGACGAGAACTGGAGCTTCGACAGCGTCGTGCGTATCGCCAGCGACCGCACTTTCCTGCGCCGCTACGACATCAGCCGCGAGGATCGCCTGCGCTCCACCTTCTCGCTCGAACGGGTGGACGAGGATTCCTATTTCCAGGCGGCAGGATGGGGCACGCAGACCCTGCGACTGGATGCGCGGCAGGGGCAGGTGCCCCTCGCCCTGCCGGTCGTGGATTACCGTCGCCGGCTCGCCGACCCGCTGCTCGGCGGGCAGATCGAACTGCATGCGAACACGCTGGCCATCTTCCGCGACGACGGACAGGATACGCAGCGCGCCTTTGCAGGTGGCCGGTGGGACTTGCGCCGTCTTACGCGCTTCGGACAGGCGGTCACCTTCACCGCGCTCGCCCGGGGCGATTTGTACCATTCGGACGAGAATGCCCTGACGCAGACCGCCCTCTATCGCGGCAGGCCCGGATGGCAGGGCCGCGCCGTTGCGCTGGGCGCGGTGGATGTGCAATATCCCCTGATCGGCACGATCTTCGGCGGAACCCAGGTGCTGACCCCGCGCGTGCAGCTCGTCGCCACCCCGCCGATCCGCAATCTGGCGATCCCGAACGAGGATTCGCGTGCCATTGATCTCGAGGATACCAATCTCTTCTCGCTCAACCGCTTTCCGGGTTACGACCGGTTCGAGGATGGTGCGCGCGTCGCCTATGGCTTCGACTGGCAGTTCACCCGCCCCGGCTGGCGGGCGAGGTCCACCCTGGGTCAATCCTACCGGCTCGATGCCGACAGGAACATCCTGCCGGACGGCACGGGATTATCCGACCGGGTTTCGGACGTCGTCGGCCGGACCGAATTACGGTACCGCGACCTTGTGAAGCTGACGCATCGCTTCCGCCTCGACAAGGACAGCCTGAACGTGCGTCGCAACGAATTCGACGCGGCCCTGGGCAGCGCCCGCACCTATGTCGAGGTGGGTTATCTCCGGCTCGACCGGGACATCGCCCGCGAGATCGAGGATCTGCAGGACCGCGAGGAAGCCCGTGTCGCGGCCCGCGTCGCCTTTGCCAATTACTGGTCGGTCTTCGGGTCGGGCGTGGTCAATCTGACGAATAGCGATGAAGACCCGCTTTCCGGGTCGGACGGGTTCCAGCCGATCCGCACAAGGCTCGGCTTCGCCTATCAGGACGATTGCCTGGAACTCGGCCTTACCTGGCGCCGCGACTATGTAGATCAGGGAGATGCAAGGCGAGGCGATACGTTCCAGCTCTATTTCGCGCTGCGTAACCTCGGTTTCCGCTGATGCGGCTGGCCATGGGCGGGACACATCGCTTACCGCCTGGCCGCTTACCGCCTGGCCGCGCGAGTTGGCAGAGAGTGGCAAACACGCTATCCGGCGCTGCACTCAGCTTCGGTTAAGCCGCTCGGCGGCACTTGGCGGCAAGCAAGGCCGGCGCCCATGCCCGGCGCGGCAAATGGATGGATTTACGTGATCAGAACCTTCTTCAAGACTGAATGCGGCCTTGGCCGTGCGCTGGCCGGCCTCTCGGCCTTCGGCCTGGTGGCAGCCCCCCTGGCCGCCTCCGCGCAAGTTGCGGGGTCTGCATCCAATGCGGTGTCGGGCAACTCGCTGGACCTGCCCGCGAATGTCACGATGCTGTCGCAGAACGATCCCGATCTGCGAAAGGCGACCGCCATGGTGAACGGCGCCGTCATTACCGGCACCGATGTGGACCACCGCGTCGCGCTGGTGGCATCGACGTCCGAGGGCGAGATCCCCGAAGCCGAATTGCAGCGCCTGCGCCAGCAGATCCTGCGCAATCTGATCGACGAGACGCTGCAGATCCAGGAAGCGGCGGCACAGGAAATGCCGATTACCGAGGATGAGGTGAACCAGCGTTACAATCGTCTGGCGGCGCAGAATTTCGGCACCCGGCCCGAAGCGATGGATGAATATCTCGCCTCCATCGGTTCCTCCGCCGCCTCGCTCAAGCGGCAGATTCGCGGCGAACTGGCCTGGCAGCGGCTGATCGGCCGGAATGTCTCACCCTTCATCAATGTCGCCGAAGAAGAGGTGAACGAGATGCTGCAGCGGCTGGAAGCCTCGCGCGGCACCGAGGAATACCGGTTGGGCGAGATTTTCCTTTCCGCCACGGCGGAAAATGCCGAGGCGGTCGAACAGAATGCGCTGCGGATCATCGAACAATTGCGTCAGGGCGGCAGCTTCGTCGCTTATGCTCGGCAGTTTTCCGAAGCATCGACGGCGGCGGTCGGCGGCGATCTGGGATTCGTGCGGCTCGGCCAATTGCCGGGCGAACTCGCCACGGTGGCAAAGGAAATGCAGCCCGGCCAGCTGGTCGGCCCGATCGCCATTCCGGGCGGTTTGTCGATCCTTTACCTGATCGACCGCAGGCAGGTGCTGATGGCCGACCCGCGCGATGCGCTGCTGTCGCTGAAGCAGATCTCGATCACTTTCGCACCCGGCAGCACGCAGGAACAGGCATCGGGGCGGGTAGCGGAATTTGCCGGTGCGGTGCAGTCGATCCGTGGTTGCGGCGATGCCGAACGTGCCGCCGAATCGATCGGGGCCGAGGTGGTCGAAAACCAGATTCGCGTTCGCGCACTGCCGGAACAATTGCAGCAGACGATGCTCGACCTTCAGATCGGGCAGGCCAGCCCGGCCTTCGGTTCGGTGGAGGACGGCGTGCGCGTGCTGCTGCTGTGCGGCCGGGACGATCCGCAGGAACAGGCCGGGCCGGATTTCAACACGCTGATGTCGCAGCTCGAGGACGAACGGGTGAACAAGCGCGCCCAGCGTTATCTGCGCGATCTGCGCAACGATGCGCTGATCCAGTATAACTGACCGGACGGAGAGCGCCGCCATCATTGCCCCGCCGCTCGTCCTGTCGCTCGGCGATCCTTCGGGCATCGGCCCGGAACTGATTGCGGCGGCATGGGCAGGTCGCGAGGCCTGCGGGCTGCCCCCCTTCTTCGTTGCAGGCGGTGCCGGTCTGCTGGCGGCGGCGGCGCGCCATGCCGGTATCGACGTGCCCATCGTCTGCATTTCGGATGCGGGCGACGCAGCTGACGCTTTCAACGAAGGTTTGCCCGTCCTGCCTCTTGCCAGCCATCACGATGTCAAATGGCAACCGGGCAAGCCATTCACTGAAGGCGCAGCGCTCGCTCTCGCATCGCTGGAGCAAGCCTGCGGTCTCGCTCTGTCCGGTGCCGCTGCCGCGCTGGTCACCGGCCCGGTCGCCAAACATGCCCTTGCCGGGATCGGCTTCGGCCATCCCGGCCAGACCGAATATCTCGCCCATGCCTGCGGCATCGCGCCGCAGGATGCGGTCATGATGCTGGCCGGGCCGACGCTGCGCACCATCCCGCTGACCGTGCATTGCCCGCTGGCGGAGGTGCCGCGCCTGCTGACGGCGGAGCTTATCCACCGCCGCACCGCCATCGCCGCCCGCGCGCTGACCCGCGATTTCGGCATCGACAGCCCGCGCATCGCGCTGGCGGGTCTCAACCCCCATGCGGGCGAAGGCGGAAAATTCGGAGACGAGGAAAAACGGATCATCGCCCCGGCCATCGCCCGTCTGCGCGCCGAAGGGTTCGATGTCAGCGGCCCGCATCCCGCCGATGCGCTGTTCGCGGCCCGGCAGCGCGCCAGTTACGATGTGGCGGTCTGCATGTATCACGATCAGGCGCTGATCCCGTTGAAGGCGCTGGATTTCGATGCGGGCGTGAACGTCACGCTCGGCCTGCCGATCATCCGCACCTCAGCCGATCACGGCACCGCCTTCGGCATCGCGGGCAAGGGTCTGGCCGATGCGGGGGCGACCATCGCCGCGATCCGCATGGCGGGCGAATGTGCAGCACGCCGTCTGGCAGAACAGAAGGACTTGTGAGCGACCTGCCGCCCCTTCGTGAGGTGATTGCGCGCCACGGCCTCAGCGCGTCCAAGGCGCTCGGCCAGAACTTCCTGTTCGACGCGCAATTGCTCGACCGGATCGCCGCCATTCCGGGCGATCTGTCGGGACGGCAAGTGCTGGAGATCGGCCCCGGCCCCGGCGGGCTGACCCGTGCGCTGTTGCGCGCAGGGGCGGCTGTTACCGCCATCGAGATGGACGCCCGCTGCCTGCCCGCCCTGGCGGAACTCGAGCAGGCCTATCCCGGTCGCCTGCGGGTGATCCAGGGCGATGCGATGAAGATCACGCCCGCCAGCCTGATCGAAGGCGAATACGACATCGTCGCCAATCTGCCCTACAATGTCGGCACGGCCCTGTTCACCGGATGGATGGGGGGTGAGGCATGGCCGCCTGCATGGCGCTCGCTCACGCTGATGTTCCAGCAGGAAGTGGCAAAGCGCATCGTCGCGGCCCCGGGCAGTTCGGAATATGGCCGGCTGTCGGTGCTGGCACGGTGGCGATCCGGCGCGAGGCTTGCGCTGAAGGTGCATCGCAGCGCCTTCACCCCGCCGCCCAAGGTGATGAGCGCCATCGTCCATGTCACGCCGGCGGACATGCCGCAGGGCGTGTCGGCAGGTGTTCTGGAACGAGTCACCGCAGCCGCCTTCGGCCAGCGCCGCAAGATGCTGCGGCAGAGCCTGAAAGGCGTGCCCGGCGCGCTGGCAGCGCTGGAGGAAAATGGGATCGACCCGCAGCGCCGCGCCGAAACCCTGACCATCGCCGAATTCGTGGCGCTGGCGCGTCAGCTGTCCTGAACCTTCAGCAGACCGCCTTCGCCCTCGCCCGCCATTCGTGAAGCAGCGGTTCGGTATAGCCGCTGGGCTGCGAAACGCCTTCGAACATCAGGTCGCAGGCCGCCCTGAACGCCACTCCGTCGAAATCGGGCGCCATTCTGACATAGCCGGGATCGCCCTCGTTCTGCGCGTCCACCTTTGCCGCCATGCGTTTCAGCGAATCCATTACCTGTTCGCGCGTGCAGACACCGTGCAGCAGCCAATTGGCCATGTGCTGACTGGAAATACGCAGCGTGGCGCGATCTTCCATCAGGCCTATGTCGTCGATATCGGGCACCTTGGAACAGCCGATGCCCTGCCCCACCCAGCGCACCACATAGCCGAGTAATCCTTGCGCATTATTATCGAGTTCGTCGCGAATTTCTTCCTCGCTCCAGTTCGTGCCTTCCGCCAGCGGAATGGTCAGCAATTCATGCAGACCGGGAATGGCGGTCAACCGCTCCTGCAGTGCGAACACATCGAGCGCGTGGTAATGCAGCGCATGCAGCGTCGCGGCGGTGGGCGACGGCACCCAGGCGGTGTTGGCGCCGGCCTGCAGATGGGCGATCTTCTCCTCCATCATCGCGCCCATCCGGTCGGGCGCGGCCCACATGCCCTTGCCGATCTGCGCCTTGCCGGACAGGCCGTGCGCCAGGCCGATGGCGACATTGCGAGCCTCGTAGGCGCGCAGCCAGGCGCTGTTCTTCATCGCCCCCTTGCGCACCATCGGCCCGGCCTGCATCGAGGTGTGGATTTCATCGCCGGTGCGGTCGAGGAAACCGGTATTGATGAAGACGATCCGGTCCTTCACCGCGTGGATGCAGGCGGCCAGATTGGCACTGGTGCGCCGTTCCTCGTCCATGATGCCGACCTTGATCGTGTGGCGCGGCAGGCCCAGCAGATCTTCCGCTGCGTCGAACAGATCATTGGTGAAGGCGCATTCCGCAGGCCCGTGCATCTTGGGCTTCACGATGTAGATATTGCCTTCGCGGCTGTTGGCGAAGCGCCCCTTTCCGGCGACGTCGATGGCACCGATCGCGCTGGTGACCACCGCGTCCATGATTCCTTCGGGCACTTCTGCGTCGTCGCTGGTGAGGATCGCCGGATTGGTCATCAGGTGGCCGACATTGCGCACGAACAGCAGGCTGCGTCCGGGCAGGTTTTCGGTGCTGTCATCGGGCAAGGTCACCTGCCGGTCCTCCGCCAGGGCGCGGGTGACACTCCTGCCGCCCTTCTCGAAGCGTTCCTCGAGATCGCCGCGGATGACGCCGAGCCAGTTGCGATAGGCGACCAGCTTGTCCTCGGCATCGACGGCCGCGACCGAATCTTCCAGGTCGACGATGGTGGTCAGCGCCGCTTCGAGGACGATATCGGCGATGCTGGCCCTGTCGCCTGAACCGATCGGATTGCCGGGATCCACTACGATCTCGATATGCAGGCCGTTGTTGCGGTAAAGAAAGCCGCGCTGCGTCCGGCCCACGAAGCGTGCAGGGTCCGCCAGTTCCGCTTTCGCCACATCCGTCACATCGGACCAGCTTCCGGAGGCGAGAGGCAGCGCCTCGTCCAGGAAATTGCGCCCTCTGGCGATGACCGCAGCACCGCGTGCTTCGTCATATCCGCCCGGTCTTGCAGGTTCGGCATCCAGTGCGTCGGTGCCATAAAAGGCGTCGTAGAGACTGCCCCAGCGCGCATTGGCGGCATTCAGCAGGAAGCGCGCATTCAGCACCGGGACCACCAGCTGCGGCCCGGCCATGGTCGCGATCTCGGCGTCCACGGCCTTCGTGCCGATGGTGAAAGCGCCGGGTTCCGGCACGAGATAGCCAATCTCGGTCAGGAAGGCGCGATAGGCGTCCGCATCGTGGCGCTGGCCCCGGCGCTGCCGGTGCCATTCGTCGATCCTCGCCTGCAAATCCTCTCGCGTGGCCAGCAACTTCCGGTTACGGGGTGCGAAATTCTCCAGCAGCCTGGCAAAGCCGCTCCAGAACTCTTCCGCGTCCCTGCCGGTGGCCGCCAGCACCTCGTCCTCGATGAAGGAGGCCAGTTGCGGATCGACCTTCAGGCCTGCGCGGTTCGTATATTTGGTCATGCAATCGTTCCTTGCCCAAGATTCATGGCCGCAGCGCCGCCGGTGAAGGCGGGCAGTCTGGTCGGCGATCTGACTTTCCGGGGAGGAACGGCCGGACTTATGAACAGGTGCGCAGATATTTGCAACGGGGTTGGCCGCGCGCCGCCCTGGGGCTAGACGCCGGGCATGACAAAGATCGACCCCGCCGCCGCTCCGCTGTTCGAGATGATTGACCATTCCGCCATGCTGCAACAGGTGGAGGACTGGGCCGCGATCAACAGCGGCACCGCCAATCTGGAGGGGCTGGCGGCGATGGCGGACCGGCTGGCGAATGCGTTTTCCGCTCTCCCCGGCGAGGTCGAGCTTGTCGAACCGGCCGAGGTCACGGCGATAGACGCGGACGGAAAGGAGTTTGCAAAGCAACACGGCAAGCATCTTGTGCTGCGCGTGCGCCCTGACGCCGAACGGCGCTTCGTGCTCACCGGCCATATGGATACCGTCTTTCCGGCGGATCATCCCTTCCAGTCGCTGACCCGCACGGATGAGGACATCATCAACGGCCCGGGCACTGCCGACATGAAGGGCGGGCTCGCCGTCATGCTGCACGCCTTGCTGGCGTTCGAGGGTTCTGACGCCGCGGCGAAGGTCGGCTACGACGTTCTCGTCAATTCGGACGAGGAGACGGGATCGCTGTCGTCGCGCAGCCTGATCGAGACGCTGGCGCAGGGCAAGGCGGCGGCGCTGACCTATGAACCCAGCGCGCTGCCCGATGGCACGCTGGCTCATGCCCGCGGCGGCACCGGCAATTATTCGCTGATCGTGCGCGGGCGCAGCGCCCATGCCGGGCGCAACCCGCAGGACGGGCGCAATGCGCTGGTCGCCGCAGCCGCCCTTGCCGTGGGACTGAAGGAAGCGCAAACGCAGGACTGCCCGGTAAACCCCGCGAAGATCGACGGCGGCGCGGCCAACAATGTCGTGCCCGATATCGCCGTCCTGCGCTTCAACATCCGCCCCCGCGAACCCAGCGCCGGGGAACGCTTCGAAGCGCAACTACAGGAACTGATGGGCCGGGTTCGGCAGGCGCATGACGTCGGCGTGGAACTGCATGGCGGCGTGACCCGTCCGCCCAAGCCAGTCGACGGGCGCGCGCAGAAGCTGTTCGATATCGTCCACGATTGCGGGCGGATGCTGGGGCAGGACATCGGCTGGCAAGCCACCGGCGGCGTCTGTGACGGCAACAATATCGCGTCCTGCGGGGTGCCGGTGGTCGACACCATGGGCGTGCGCGGGGGGAAGATCCATTCGTCGGATGAATTCATGATCGTATCCTCTTTGCGCGAAAGGGCGGCTCTCTCGGCGCTGGTCCTGCGGGAAATCGCATCGGGAGACAGATTGTGACCTTCCGCCTGCGGGCCGCGCGGGCGGACGACCTCGAACCCGTTTACGAAATGGCGAAACTGACCGGCGGCGGCTTCACCAACCTGCCGCCTGACCGCGATTCGCTGAGCGGAAAGCTGGCCCGCGCAGCGACGGCATTCCAGAGGCAGGAAGATACCCTTGCCGACGAACAATTCGTGCTGGTGCTGGAAAATGCCGAATCGGGCGAAGTGCGCGGCACCTGCCAGATCTTCAGCCAGGTGGGCCAGCGCTGGCCGTTCTATTCCTATCGCCTGAACACGATCACCCAGCACAGCCAGGAACTGGACCGCACGGTACGGGCCGAGCTGCTCAGCCTGACAACGGACCTCGAAGGCTGCGCCGAGGTTGGCGGATTGTTCCTGCACCCCGGCGAGCGCGCGGGTGGTCTGGGCCTGCTGCTGGCGCGCAGCCGCTACCTGTTCATTGCCATGCACCGCGCTCGGTTCGCGGATCGTATTCTGGCCGAATTGCGCGGCATCATCGACGAAGGGGGCGGATCGCCGTTCTGGGACGGGGTGGCGGGCCGGTTCTTCGGAATGACCTTCCAGGAGGCGGATCATTTCAATTCGGTCACGGGCAACCAGTTCATTGCCGATCTGATGCCCAAGCACCCGATCTATGTCGCCATGTTGTCGAAGGCTGCCCGCAGCGCCATCGGCATACCGCATCCATCGGGCCGCGCGGCCATGCGGATGCTGGAGAACGAGGGATTCTCCTACGAAGGATATGTCGACATTTTCGATGGCGGCCCCAGCATGATCGCCCGTACCGATGCCGTGAAGAGCGTGCGCGAGGCAAATGGGGCGGAGATCTCCGCAGTCCGGCTGGCGAAGGGTGAGAAAGCCCTGCTGGCCACAGGCCGGCTGACCGGGTTCCGCGCCTGCTACGGCGCGCGCGAAATGCAGGAGGACGGCACCATCGCCATCGATGCCAGCGCGGCCGACCTGCTGGATGTGAAACCCGGCGACACGATCTGGAGCGTTGCACGATGAATCACGCCAGACTGCGAGAGATCAATTTCGACGGCATCGTCGGCCCTTCGCATAATTATGCCGGTCTCAGCCTCGGCAACCTCGCCGCGACCAGCCATGCAGGCGACATATCGCACCCCCGTGCGGCGGCGCTGCAGGGGCTGGCGAAGATGCGCGCCAACATGGCATTGGGTTTGCCGCAGGGCTTTCTCCTGCCCCTGCCCCGCCCGAACGAGAGTTTCCTCGCCCGATTGGGACTGACGCAAAGCGATGCGGCAGAGCGCGAGAACCGGCCGCTCGTTGCCGCGGCATGGTCGGCCAGCGCCATGTGGACGGCGAATGCGGCGACGGTAAGCCCCGCGCCCGATACGGCGGACGGGCGTTGCCACCTCACCCCGGCCAACCTCGCCACCATGCCGCACCGGGCGCAGGAATGGCGGGACACGAAGGCGCAGCTTGCCGTGGCTTTCGCCGACGACTCCGCCTTTGCCCTGCATGATGCCGTGCCCCCGTTCTTCGGCGACGAGGGCGCCGCCAATCACATGCGGCTTTGCACCGAACATGCGGCTCCCGGCGTCGAAGTCTTCGTCTATGGCCGCCCCGGCGGCGCTTTTCCGGCGCGGCAGAGCCTTCAGGCCAGCCGCGCGGTCGCCCGGCTGCACGGCCTTTCGCCGGAGCGCACGATCTTCATCGAACAGAACCCTGCCGCTATCGAAGCAGGGGCGTTTCACAACGACGTCGTTTCCGTCGCCAACGGGCGCGTGCTGTTCACGCATGAAGAAGCCTTCGCCGAGCGGGAAGGTGCCTATGAGGCGATCCGCGCAGCGTTTCCCGAACTGCAGGTGGTGGAGGTTCCATCAAGCGACGTCAGCCTTGCCGAAGCCATCGCGACCTATCTGTTCAACGCACAGCTGGTGACCTTGCCGGATGGGAACATGGCGCTGGTGGTGCCGATGGAAAGCTGGAACAGCGCGGCGGTCCGCCGTTTTCTCGACCGGATGGAGGCAGGAAATGGACCGATCCGCAGGGTCACCCCCGTCGACGTCACGCAGAGCATGGCCAATGGCGGCGGGCCCGCCTGCCTGCGGCTGCGCGTCGCCTGCGACCCCGCCACGGTCGATCCGCGCTTCCTGCTCGATGAAGGCAAGGCCGACGCCATCGCACGCGTCGTCGAGAGGCACTGGCCCGAATGCATCGAACCATCGGCGGTCGGCAATCCCGCACTTGCACAGCAGGTGGTCGCCGCCCGCGCCGCGCTTCTCGACCTTCTGGATCTTGGCGACCTCGCCTGATCGGGCGCGGAGTATGGACAGAGTGCCGGCGTGGTTTACAATGCGTTAACGTCGCGGGCGGTGTTAACCATCGCATCGCACGGCATGCGGGCAATGGCACGGTGTTTGCGTTGCAGGTCGTTAACGAAAGGTTCGATGTGCTGCCCAGGATAAAGCGACTGTTCACGATCAAGACACGCTGGGAAGCGTTCATGATCATCTTCGCCCTGGCGCTGGGCGCGGTGGAGCGTGGAAAGGCGTATCTGGTCGAATTTCCCGGTATGGGCGGCGTGCTGCTGTTCCTCGCCTGCACGGGCGCGGTGTTCCTGGGCGGCGCCAAGATCCTCGACTGTGTGCGACTGGAGAATGAGCAGCGCGCGGGGGAAGATGCGCCTGCGAAATAGCGCGCGATGGCTACAGGGGCGTGAAAAGGCGGCTTTCCTGCGGTACATCTGCACTGGAATCCAAGGTGGGGGTTTCTGTTGCTAGCTACCCCCGGAGCCCCGTAACTCTTCTGTTGCCCGGTGAGTCCAACCGCGCTTAGCTTTGTAAATTCAGGCCGCTAGGCCTTAAAATTACGCGGCGATTGCGAGTGCTTCATTGTCATTGGCACTTGTGTGTTGCGAGCTTTTAACGGGGATTCTCAACCCGGGCGAAAACAGTGCTTTTGGGCACACGTCGATCCTAGTTCGGCCCCGTCAGAAACCACGCTTTCGCGCGATTTGTGGTGGAGCCGCCGGGTACTGCCCCCGGGTCCGTTGTGCTTATTGCACACCGCAATTTATCGCCATAGCCGGCCGAAACCGACAGCACCCATATAGGCGATATTTCCTTAATGTGAAGTGTCTGGCGGAGCCGCCCTGCCGTCCTGCTTCAGTTGGGCCAGGATCTCGTTCAGCACGTCGAGCTGCGGATCGGTCGCGACCTCCTGCACATCCGACGTGTTTTCGGCTTCCTTCTTCTTTTCCTCGGCCGAATCCATGATCCGGTTGGCCATGCGGACGATCAGGAACAACGCAAAAGCGAGGATGAGGAAATTGGTGATCTGAGTCAGGAAATCGCCATAGCCGATCATCGCCACCCCGGCTTCCTTCAATTGCGCGTAATTGTCCGCGGCACCAGTGTAACCGGCGGGAATTTCGCTCAGCCGGATGAACCAGTTGGAAAAATCGACATCGCCGAAGATCCAGCCGATCAGCGGCATCAGGATGCTTTCGGTGAGCGAGGTGGTGATCTTGCCGAAGGCTGCCCCGATCACCACGCCGACGGCCAGGTCGAGGACATTGCCGCGTGCGATGAATTTCTTGAATTCGTCCAGAAACGTCACACGATCGTCCCGCCAATAGATGCCGAAAGCGCCGCGCCGGAAGCGGGCCGCTCATCGCACCGATGCCATCGCCGCAGCAAGGGTGCAAGGGCGTGCGGCATGCGCTTTCCCCCTGTTGCCTCGCTGCCAAGGTGTGCTAATCCGGCAATACAGATATCTGCGGCGTTCTGACGGGCCGCCGCACAGGGCTGGCAACGGCTGGCCAGAGCAAGGACATGGTCATGAAGATGAAGACAATTCGCCGCACCGCCTGCCTGATCGGCGCATCGCTCGCGCTGTCGGCCTGCGGGATCAATTCCGTTCCGACGCTGGAAGAAGCGGCGCTGGCCGATTGGGGCGATGTGGAAAGCGCCTATCAGCGCCGTGCCGATCTCGTGCCCAATCTTGTCGCTACGGTCCGCGCTGCCGCCGGTTCGGAAAGCGAGATCCTGAGCAATGTCACCAACGCGCGCGCCCGCGCCACCAGCATCAACATCACCAGCGACGATCTGTCCGACCCGGCCGAGTTCCAGCGCTTTCAGGATGCGCAGAATCAGTTGACCCAGGCGCTGGGCCAATTGCGGACGGTGGTGGAAAACTACCCCCAATTGCAGAGCCAGGCGCGCTTCGCCGATCTGATGACGCAGCTTGAAGGCACCGAGAACCGGATCGACGTCGCCCGCACGCGCTACAATGAATCCGTGCAGGCCTATAATACGGAAATCCGCACCTTTCCCTCCTCAATCGGGGCCAATATCATCCACGGCGCGGAACGGATGGAGCCGTTTTCCGCCGCGCCGGGCGCGCAGGATGCGCCAACGGTCAACTTCGACGGCATGGGCGGCACAGCGGGAGCCGGGAACTGACCGCGCTGAACGCGATCCATCCGAATGCCTGCCCTGCAGCGCGAAGATACTCGCTTCTGCTTCAGCTGGTGCTCGCCGCCTGTGCGGCCTGTATTCTGGCGATCGGGCAAGTAGCGGCCCAGGACATCCCCGCACGCCCCGAAGGACCGGTGCTCGACGCGGCGAACATCATCGACCCGGCGCAGCAGGCGGCGCTGGAAGGCGAGTTACGCGCCTATAACCAGGCGACCGGGCGGGCGATCATCGTTGTCACCGTCCCCAGCCTCGGCGGGCAGCCCATCGAAAATTACGCTCAGACGCTGGTCGAGACATGGGACATCGGCGGGGCCGAAACCGAGGAAGGCGTGCTGCTGCTGGTGGCGCAGCAGGAACGGGAAATCCGCATTGCGACCGCTCGCGGCGTACAGGGGCGACTGACCGATGCTCTGTCGGGGCGGATCATCCGCGACACGATGGTGCCGGCGTTTCGTGAAGGCGATTTCACCGGCGGAATAGTGGCGGCGGTCACGCAGATACGCGAGATACTCGATGCCGAGCCGGCCACGGCGGAAGCCATCGCCGAAGCTGCCGCCGCAGCCGAGGCGCAGGGCGGCGGAAGTTCGGATGAAGCGAACATCGGCGGAGTCTTCTTCTGGATCGTGCTGATCGTCGCTTTCATGTTCCTGTTCGGCGGCGGCGGCGCTCGGGGCAGCCGCAGGCGCTATCGCGGCGGCATGGCGTCCGGCATCGGCCAGGTCGTGCTGTGGAGCGCGCTCAATGCGGCGGCCAATTCGGGCCGGGATGGCGGCTTCGGCGGCGGCGGTT
>NZ_JABASZ010000010.1 GCF_012979275.1 Pseudopontixanthobacter vadosimaris | reverse complement strand
CGGATCGCCTCCAGCGCAACCTTGGCCTTGAACTCCGCGCTGTAGCGCTTTCTCGTCGTCTTCATTCCCGTCCATTCCTCAGGTCGGGATTAGCTTAGCACCCTGTCCAGATTTCCGGGACCACCTCAACTGGAGCGGGTAGCGGGAATCGAACCCGCATCACTAGCTTGGAAGGCTAGGGCTTTACCACTAAGCTATACCCGCCCGCTGCGGTTGCGATTGCCACCATCTGCAGGGCTGCGTCAACATGCTTTAAACGCGCCAACGCATTCTTTGTTTGCCTTTGCCCTGCCCCGCCCTAGCTAGCCGGGCAGCATGTCCCATTCTGCCCCCGCTCAGGAATCGCAAGACAAGGCGCCCGATCCGATGTCCTTGCGCCTCAACCATCTCGACAGGCTCGAGGCCGAAAGCATGCACATCATGCGCGAGGTGGTGGCCGAATGCAGCAATCCGGTCATGCTCTATTCCGTGGGCAAGGACAGCGCGGTCATGCTGCATCTGGCGCGCAAGGCCTTTTACCCCGCGCCGCCGCCCTTCCCGCTGCTGCATGTCGACACGACCTGGAAGTTCCGCGAGATGTATGCCTTGCGCGATCGTATCGCGAAGGATGCGGGCATGGACCTGCTGATCTGGCAGAATGAGGAAGCCCGGCAGCGCGGCATCAATCCCTTCGACCACGGCCCGATGCACACCGACATGTGGAAGACTCAAGGGCTCAAGCAGGCGCTCGACCATTACGGGTTCGATGCGGCCTTTGGCGGTGCGCGGCGCGACGAGGAGAAGGCCCGCGCCAAGGAACGGGTCTTTTCCTTCCGCACCACTCGCCATGGATGGGATCCGAAGAACCAGCGGCCCGAATTGTGGAACCTCTACAATACCCGTCTGGCGAAGGGCGAGAGCATCCGGGTCTTTCCCCTGTCCAACTGGACCGAGCTGGATATCTGGCAATATATCATGGCCGAAGGCATAGAGATCGTGCCGCTCTATCTTGCCGCTCCCCGTCCGGTGGTGGAACGCGACGGCATGCTGGTGATGGTCGATGATGAACGCTTCCCGCTAGCACCGGGCGAGGAACCGGAGATGCGCTCCGTCCGCTTCCGCACGCTGGGCTGCTACCCGCTGACCGGCGCCGTCGAGAGCGAGGCGGCCACGTTGCGCGACGTGGTGCAGGAAATGCTGCTGACCACCACGAGCGAAAGGCAGGGCCGCGCCATCGACCGTGACGATGACGGCGCAGGCATGGAAAAGAAGAAGCAGGAGGGGTATTTCTGATGGTGCCGCCCCATGCTTCATCCGATACGATCGCCCGGTCCGGCTACGCCACCGACGCTCTGGCGGCAGAGGACATCGACGCTTATCTGGCCAGTCACCGGGAAAAGGGGCTGCTGCGCTTCATTACCTGCGGCAGTGTGGATGACGGCAAATCGACCCTGATCGGTCGGCTGCTCTACGATTCGCGGATGATCTTCGAAGATCAGCTGGCGGCCCTGGAAAGCGATTCGCGCCGCCACGGCACGCAAGGAACGGACCTCGATTTCGCTTTGCTGGTCGACGGGCTCTCGGCAGAACGGGAGCAGGGCATCACCATCGATGTCGCCTATCGCTTCTTCTCGACCGAGAAACGCAAATTCATCGTCGCCGACACGCCCGGCCATGAACAATATACCCGCAACATGGTCACCGGTGCGTCGACGGCGGATGCCGCCGTTATCCTGGTCGATGCGCGCAAGGGGGTGCTGACGCAGACCCGGCGCCATTCCTATGTCGCGCATCTGCTCGGCATCAGGAACATCGTGTTAGCGGTGAACAAGATGGATCTGGTCGGATATGATCAGGCCATCTTCGACGTAATCTGCCGTGACTATGCGGGTTTTGCGGACAGGATCGGCATAGCTGCCTTCACCGCCATACCGATCAGCGGTTTTCGGGGCGACAACATCGCCTCCGCCCCATCGCCGCAGACGCCGTGGTATTCCGGGCCGAGCCTGATCACCCATCTCGAACAGGTCGATATCGGCACATCCATTCTTCAGGACAAGTCATTCCGGATGCCCGTACAATGGGTCAACCGGCCCGATCTCGATTTTCGCGGGTTCGCAGGCCGGATCGCGGCAGGGACGGTGCGCCCGGGCGACGAAGTGCGCATCGTGCCCTCCGGCCGGACGACACGGATCGCGCGCATCGCGGCGTTCGGGGGCGATCTTCAGGCAGCGGTCGCGGGACAGTCCGTCACTCTGGTGCTGGCAGACGATGTCGATTGCAGCCGCGGCGATGTGATCGCCAGCGCCGGCGATCCGCCCGAAAGCGCCGACCAGTTCGACGCCTCGATCGTCTGGCTCAGTGACGAGGCGCTGATGCCGGGGCGCGGATATTGGCTGAAGCTGGGAACCCAGACGATCACCGCATCCGTCCAGCAGCCGAAATACAGTATCAACGTCAACACGCTCGACCGTCTCGCCGCGACCACCTTCGAGCTGAACGAGATTGGTGTGGCCGAAGTGCAATGCGACCGGGTGCTGACATTCGCGCCTTATGAAGAGAACCGGACGCTGGGCGGCTTCATCCTGATCGACAAGCTGACGAATGCAACCGTGGGCGCGGGCATGATCAATTTTGCGTTGCGCCGGGCGCAGAACGTGCATTGGCAGGCGCTCGACATCGACCGCGAGACCCGCGCCCTTGCCAAGGGGCAGAAGCCGCAGGTGCTATGGTTCACCGGCCTTTCCGGTTCGGGCAAATCGACCATCGCCAATCTGGTGGAAAAGAAGCTGCACGCGGCGGGCAAGCATACGTTCCTGCTCGATGGCGACAATATCCGCCACGGGCTGAACCGCGACCTCGGGTTCACGGATGCCGACCGGATCGAGAACATCCGCCGGGTGGGCGAGGTGACGCGCCTGATGACCGATGCCGGGCTGATCGTGCTCACGGCTTTCATCAGCCCCTTCCGTGCCGAACGCGAGCTGGTCCGGGCAATGCTGCCGGAAGGCGAGTTCTGCGAGATTTTCGTCGACACGCCGCTGGAGGAAGCGGAACGCCGCGATGCCAAGGGCCTTTACGCCAAGGCGCGCAGCGGCAAACTGAAGAACTTTACCGGAATCGACAGCCCCTATGAACGCCCGGAGAATGCCGAAATGGTCATCGACACGATGAACACCACGCCTGACGAAGCTGCGGCGGCCATTGCTGCCCGCATCCTCGGCGTCTGGGTACCGCAGCTGTGAACGAAGCCGATCGGGCTGCCATGAACGCGCAGGATGCCGAACTCGCCGCCGTGCTTGCGGCAGAGGCGGGCCAGCTCTTGCTGGAGCTGCGCGATCGCACCGGATTGACGGGGCGCGAACTAGGCGATGCGGCGGATGCAGCCGCCAATACGCTGCTCGTCGAATCCTTGCGCGACATCCGGCCGGGTGACAGCATCCTGTCCGAGGAATCTACCGACAATCCGGATCGGCTGAACCGGGAACGGGTCTGGATCGTCGATCCGCTGGACGGCACGCGCGAATATGGCGAAGGGCGCAGCGACTGGGCAGTGCATGTCGCACTCGCCATCGGCGGCCGCGCCGTGATCGGCGCCGTAGCCTTGCCTGGCACGGCCGGATCGCCGGTGCTGCGGTCGGACCACCCTCTGCCCCTTCCGCCTTTACCGGCTTCTCCGCGCATGGTCGTCAGCCGCACCCGTCCTGCCGCCGAAGGTGCCGTCGTGGCGGAAATGCTGGGGGCGCAGTGCATCCCGATGGGTTCTGCCGGGGCGAAAGCCATGGCCGTGGTGCGGGGCGAAGCGGAAATCTACCTGCATTCCGGCGGGCAGCATGAATGGGACAACTGCGCGCCGGTTGCCGTGGCGGCGGCACATCGTCTGCATTGTTCGCGCATCGACGGGGCAGCCATGCGCTACAACAATGCCGACACCTTCATCCCCGATCTGCTCATATGCCGCCAGGAATATGCCGATCGCGTGCTCGCGCTCGTCGCCCGATCTGCTGTAGAATCCGCAATCAGTTGATCGCTCCCCCGATTTCGCGCGAAGGTTCGTCTGTCGTGGAAATCAGGGGTTCGATTGGAGGCTCCGCCGGCGGGCCGTCCGGCACGTCCACGAACAGTTCGACACGCCGGTTTGCGGCGCGGCCTTCCTCGTAAGGCTCGCCTTCCTCGGTTGCATTCGGGGCGATGGGCCGCATTTCACCCAGCGCGATCACGCGTATGCGGCTTTCGCTTATACCATTCTGCACCAGATAGTCGCGCACGGCTTCGGCCCTTGCAAGCGAAGCGCGAAGATTGGCCTCGTCGCGTCCGACCGAGTCGCTATGTCCGCGCAGGACGATGGGACCGCCGATCGCAACCTGCGGCGATTCGAGAATTTCCGCCAGCATGGCCTCGGCTGCCGGGCCCAATGCAGCGCCGCCTTCGGCAAAGGGGATCACCGCTTTCAAATCCTGCATCGCCGGCTCTTCGCGCACGACCTCGATGTCGGGGCGGATAATGGAATTGGTCGCCATTGCGCCGTCCTGTTCGGCGATCGCCGTCTCCTCCGAAGCAGGCGCAATTGTGTCATTGTCGCATCCAGCCAGCGCCATCGAGGCAATCAAGGCGGTTCCCCAACGCATCATCTAAATGTCCCTTCTTGCTATCGTGCCGGACTGGCCGGCTGCAGTGTGCGGGTTGCCATCGGCCCCGCGCTGCCATTTACGTCGGCTGCGGCTTCGGTCCGCGGCGCGCCGCTTTCTTTGCTGCCTTTTCCTCCGCGGTGCGGGTCACCGGCGGCGTATAGCTGAGGATGAGGTCACCCGCGCGCGGTTCGGGGCGTGATGCATGCGTAAAGAAGCGCATGCGTCCGCTCTCCCGCAGCAGCAGCAGCATATGTGCCGTATCGGGCAGCTTTTCCTGCGCGTCATCGAAGTCGAACTGGTCGGACAGCTTCGTTTTCCGGAAGACCCACCCTTCCGCCTGTCGCTCGTTCACATCCTCCACCCCGAAGCCCGATTCGAACAGGGCCCGCCCCCGCAGGCTCTCGGGCAAGGCACGGGGATCCGCTTCGTTCACGTCACCTAGCTGATAAACCGAATCCCGGCCGATCTCGTAAGCGAATTCATTGCAGACAAGCGCGTTATAAGCCTCGTTCTCGGTCGCAGCCACCAGCACCTGGAACGGGTTGAGGTCGAGATTATGTTCTGTCGCCTCGTTCAGGATCTCGCCGTGATAGAAGGGCAGGCCCTTCTGGCGCGCCGGAGTGAGGCGTTGCCAGCTCGAATCCACGATCATCACCGGTGTTTTCAACTCGTGCATCTGTTCGGCCAGCGCGATAGTCCAGGAATTGGAGCCGACGATCAGCAGGCCAGGCCGTTCGTTGCCCTTGATCTTCAGCCAGCGCGCGACGAGGTCGATGGTGAAGCCATGGGCGACAATGGTGGTGACCACCACGGCGAAGCTGAGGCCGATCAGGACATTGCCATCGGCATAGCCAAGCTCGCTCAACCGCAGAGCGAACAGGCCGGAAATGGCGACAAGCACGATGCCGCGCGGTGCGATCCAGGCGACGAACAGCCGTTCGTTCCACGGCATCGACGTGCCGAGCAGGCTGAGCAGCACGGTAACGGGGCGGACGATGAACAGTAGCGCGAGCAGGAACAGGCCGAACCGCCAGTTGAGATAGGACAGTTCCTCCACTTCCAGCGAGGCTGACAGCAGGATGAAGATGCCCGACACCAGCAGGACGGCGATATTTTCCTTGAACGGGTGGATCGACCGCAGGCTGGAGACATTCATGTTGGCCAGTGCCACGCCCATGACCGTGACCGCGACGAGGCCGGCTTCATGCTCGATCTGGTTGGAGAGCACGAAAACACCGATCACGGTGGTGAAGAGGACCGGCACTTTCAGATATTCGGGCACCGCTCCGCGCGGGAAGGTCCAGGCGATGACCCAGGCCGCGCCATAACCGATCAGACCGGCGATCACGGCTGCGATCAGCAGCGGAGGAACCACTTCGAACACGGTCGCACCATCTGCCGACAGGCGGAAATATTCATAGGCGATCACCGCCAGCAGGGCACCGGTCGGATCGTTGACGATGGATTCCCATTTCAGCACCGAAGCGGGTCGGGCCTGAACGCTCGACTGCCGGAGCAGCGGCAGGACGACAGTGGGGCCGGTCACCACCAGGATGCCGCCGAACAGGATGGCCACAGGCCAGACGAGGCCGGCTATGTAGTACCCCGCGCCCGCGCCCAGCGCCCAGCCGATGATCACGCCGACCGTGGCGAGCCGCCAGACCGAATCGCCCGAATGTTTCAATTCCCGCAAATCGAGGCTGAGACCGCCTTCGAACAGGATCAGCGCGACGCCGATGCCGATCATGGGTTCGAGCAGATCGCCGAATATTTCTTCGGGATTGAAGATATGCAGGACTGGTCCGGCCAGGAATCCGGCAGCGAGCATCAGCACGATGGCTGGCCAGCCGGTGCGCCAGGCGATCCACTGTGCCCCGATCCCCAGAACCCCGACAAGGGCGATGACAAGTGCCTGTTCTTCCATCGTCACGCTTCTAGGCGGTAAATGGCTGCGGGGCAAAGAATGGCTGATCGAAATTCATATCAGCTCCGGCGCACCAGGGATCAGCGGCATCCGGACCGATGCGCATGGTTCAGTCACCCGCGAAACTGACGAGCGCGTCGACCTGCACCCCGGCGCTCCGCAAGCGGTCGGCACCGCGCAGATCGGGCAGGTCGATGACGAATTCGGCACGCGAGACAATTGCGCCCGCTTGTCGCAGGAGGGTGACCGCGGCCAGGGCCGTGCCGCCAGTGGCGATAAGGTCGTCGATGACAGCCACTCGTGATCCGATGCGGATCGTATCGGGGTCGAGTTCCAGCCGATCATCGCCATATTCCAGCGCGTAATCGACCGAGATCGTACGGCCCGGCAATTTGCCCGGCTTGCGGATCGGCACGAAGCCGATCTTCAGTTCGGCTGCGACGGCGGCACCGAAAATGAAACCGCGCGCCTCCATGCCGGCGATTGCGGCCAGATCATGCCCGGTCAGACGATCCGTCAGATGCCCGATGGCGGCGGATAGACCCGCTCCATCGGCGATCAACGTCGTGACGTCGCGAAACTGGACGCCTTTTACCGGGAAATCCGGCACCGTGCGGATGAGCGCGCTTACATCGGCCAGGCTCATCCGATCGCTAATGACGGGATCAGTCCTTACGCACCGGCTTGATCCCGGACCAGATCTGCTTCTTCGCCAGCCACGCCAGGATCGTGGCGAACAGCAGGAAGCCCAGTACTGGCCAGCCTATCGACTTGCGCTTGGCCATGGTCGGTTCGGCAGTCCAGGTCAGGAACGCGGCGACATCCTCGGACATCTGCTCGATCGTAGGCGATCCGCCTTCATAGGCCACCTGTCCGGCCGAGGTCAGCGGCGGCGCCATGGCAAGGTTCAGGTTCGGAAAATAGCGATTGTAATACAGGCCCGGCGGGGTGGAGAAGTCGGGAAATTCTTCCTTCAGTTCCTCGGGAATCGCGCTGTATCCGGTCAGGAGCGAATAGACATAGGCGGGTCCGTCGTGGCGGGCTTTCGTGATCAGCGACAGATCGGGCGGAATGGCGTTGTTGTTCGCCGCAGCCGCAGCCACGGCATTGGGATAGGGCGAGGGGATGTAATCGGTGGGCCCGGCAGCGCGCATGACCGCTTCGCCGGTGTCGGGATCCACGCCCGGAACCTGGAATTGCGCGGCGATCGCCTTGATTTCGGCCTCGGTATATTCGAGGTCGGCAAGATCGCGGAAAGCGACGAATTTCAGGCCGTGGCAGGCTGAGCAGACTTCCTGATACACCTTGAATCCGCGCTGCAGCTGCGGAACGTCCCACGTGCCGAGCACACCGTCGCTCGCCAGATCAAGCTCGGCCGGATATTCGTGGAACGCGTGTTCGGCGGTTTCCTCGCCGAAACCTTCGGTCGCGGCGGTGAATGCGCCGGTCGCGAAGGACCACAACACGCCCAGGGCGAAGAACAGGCCGGCGAGGATACCGATTATGCGGATCATGTCAGTAGCTTTCCAATTCCTGCGTTCGTCACACCGCGGGCGAGGCGTTTTCGCCCAGCATGGGTTTCTTGTCGGAGCCCAGCACGGCCTCGGTAATCGAATAGGGCAGCGGCTGCGGCCTCTCGATGGATGAGATGATCGGCAGGATCACCAGGAAATGCAGGAAGTAATATGCGGTCGCGATCTGGCTCAGCATCACGAACGGCTCTTCCGCAGGGGCGCCGCCGCAATAGAACAGAACCAGCATGGTGGGGATCAGGCCGAACCAGAAGAACTTGCGGAACAGCGGGCGATAATGGCCGGACCGTACCGGGCTCTTGTCCAGCCAGGGCAGGAAGAACCACACCAGGATCGACGCGAACATCGCGAGCACGCCCAGCAGCTTCGCGGGGATGAAAAAGATGTCCTGCGTGAAGGCGCGCAGAATGGCGTAGAAAGGCCAGAAATACCATTCGGGCACGATATGCGCGGGCGTAGAGAGCGGGTTCGCCTCGATGTAATTGTCGGGATGGCCCAGGTAATTCGGCAGGAAGAACACGAAGGCCATGAAGACGAGCAGGAAGATCCCCAGCCCGAAGCCGTCCTTCGCCGTGTAATAGGGATGGAACGGCACGGTATCGCTCTCGCCCTTCACCTCGACACCCGTCGGGTTCGACGATCCGGGAATATGCAGCGCCCAGATATGCAGGATGACCACCCCGGCGATGACGAAAGGCAGCAGGAAATGCAGGCTGAAGAAGCGGTTGAGCGCGGCATTATCGGGCGCGAAACCGCCCAGCAGCCACACCTGCAGCGGCTCGCCCACCAGCGGGATGGCGCCGAACAGGCCGGTGATGACCTTCGCGCCCCAGAAGCTCATCTGGCCCCATGGAAGGACATAGCCCATGAAAGCGGTAGCCATCATCAGCAGGAAGATGACCACGCCCAGCAGCCAGATCATCTCGCGCGGGGCCTTGTAGGAGGAATAGAACAACCCGCGGAAAATATGCAGATAGATGACGACGAAGAAGAAGCTGGCGCCGTTGGCATGCGCATAACGCATCATCCAGCCCCAGTTGACGTCGCGCATGATGTGTTCGGTCGTGGCGAAAGCGACGAGAGCGTTCGGCGCATAATGCATGGCCAGGACTATGCCCGTGACGATCTGCAGCATCAGCGCGAAACCGGCGAGAACGCCGAAATTCCACATGTAATTGAGGTTGCGCGGCACCGGATAGCCCGCACCGACCGCATTATAGACGAAACGCGGCAGCGGCAGCCGTTCATCGAGGAACCTGGTCAGGCCGGTCTTGGGTTCGTAAGCTTGCGCCCAGGGAAAACTCATGTCGCTATCTTTCCTCAGCCCACCGTGATCGTCGTGTCGGTCGTGAATGCATATTCGGGGACCAGCAGATTGGTCGGCGCCGGTCCTTTGCGGATGCGTCCCGCCGTGTCGTAATGCGACCCGTGGCAGGGGCAGAAATAGCCGCCGAATTCACCCTTGTTCTCACCCTCGGCAGCGCCCAGCGGCACGCAGCCGAGATGGGTGCAGACGCCCATGGTGACGAGCATGTCGAGATGCCCTTCGCGAGTCCGTTCGTCCAGCGTTTCGGCATCACGAAGCGAGCTGACGGGCACGGCCTGCGCTTCCGCGATTTCCGCCGGAGTCAGGCGGCGGACGAATAAGGGCTGCTTGCGGAACACGGCCTTGATCGCCTGACCCGGCTCGATCGCGGAAACATCGACTTCGGTAACCGCCTCGGCCAGAACGTCTTCGGATGGCGCCATCTGGCTGATCAGCGGATAAAGCACGAAGACGGCCCCGACTCCGCCTGCACTGACGGCCGCGATATTGATGAAATCACGACGGCGTACGCCGTCGTGAGGGGCACCGTCATTGGCCATACCGTCATTCGCCGGGTCATCGATCTGCCTGACCGGAATGTCGGTGGATGCGGTACCAATTGTGTCAGCCATCAGCTCTTGCCTTGCCTGCCGCGACCCGATCATGCGGCGGTCGCGTTGTATTTGACGGTATCTTCGCACCGGGGAACCCCGGCACGCCGGGTCGCGAAACCGCCTGCAAGGACGATGTATTCACTACCGGTTTTGGCGCGCTGATAGTGACTAATGCGCCCAATGCCAACCGGATTCTTGCCACGATCGCGGGCAGTCCCGACGCGCGAAGCAGCCCTTCCGCTACGGCGCCGGTTGCCCCCGACCCTTCAGGGGGCAGGAACCGCGATTATGGAAATTTGGCGGCCGCCCGTTGCCAGCCCGCGATGGGTCGCAAGGCGAAAGGAATGGAAACGGCCGGGATGGCGATAGGTGTCGATCGCCAGCACCTCGCTCTTTCCCACTCCCGCGTCTTTCAGCCTTTGAAGGACGTAGCCGGGAAGGTCGAAGTGCCAGCGGCCATCCTGTCCGGGAGCGAAAAGCGCCGCATCGCCCGGTGTGAAATGGCGTTTCAGATCCTCGCCAACCTCGTAACTTGGTTGCGCTATGCACGGGCCGATGGCTGCCCTGATCCGGTGCGCCCGTGCGCCCGCGCGCACCATGCATTCGACCGTATTGCCGATGATGCCGCCTTGCGCCCCGCGCCATCCGGCATGGGCGGCAGCGACGACACCGGCCTCCCCATCCGCAAGCAGCACCGGCGCGCAATCGGCTGTCACGATGCCGATGGCGATGCCGGGCCGGTCCGTCACCAGGGCGTCTGCTGTCACATCGCGGTCGTGGCTCGCCGCATCGGCCGCGAAAACCACATGCCCCGAATGCACCTGCCGAACCATCAGCAAAGGACCGGGCATATTCATGGCGGCCAGTGCAGCGGCTTCGTCGGAAACCTTGCTGCCCTTGTGCATGAAGGCGTGGGGAACATTGTGCAGCACCCCCGCCCGCTCCGCTCCCGTTCCCTCAACCCCCTTACCCTCAGCCAAGGCTGCGGGTGACCTGCTCGAACGTGTCGCGCGACAGTCTGGCAGCCTTGGCGATGCGCTCAAGCTGTTCGCGCATCATGGCTGCGCGGCGGGGTTCGATGCGCCGCCAGCGGCCCAGCGGCGAAACGAAACGCGCAGCGACCTGTGGGTTGATTGGGTCGAGTTCGAGGATGAGATCCGCGATCATCCGGTACCCCTCGCCGCTCTCGGCATGGAACCCGTGCGGATTACCGGCAAAGGCCATGTACAGGCTGCGGACCCGGTTGGGATTGGTCAGCGTGAAATCGGGATGCCTGGCCAGCGCCTTGACATGGTCGAGCACTGCCGGATGGAGCGAGGATGCCTGCAAGGCGAACCATTTGTCGATGACCAGCGCGTTGCCGTCATAGCGGCGGTGGAAGTCGATCAGCCGGTCGGTTCGCGCGGCGCTGTCGATGCCGGTCAGCACCATCAGCGCGCCTTGGCGGTCGGTCATGTTGTCGGCCCGGTCGTATTGTTCGGCCGCCATCCTTGCGGCAAGCTCCGGGTTTCCGGCCGCCAGATAGACAAGCGCCTGCGTCTTCAGCTTGCGCGCACCGCGCGAGGCGACATCGGCGGAAAAGGCGATGCCGCTCGCCCGTGCATGCGCGGCGACAAGTTCGCCTTCCAGCTGCGCGGCCAGCCAGCCCTTCAGGGCTTCGCGTTCGGCATGGATGCGTGCGGGGTCCGCAATCAGCATCTGTTCGGCGATATAGGTCTGGCCGGGCATGGTCATCAGTTCCGCCCGCATCGAATCGTCGAGCCGTTCGTCCTCCAGAACCGAACGCAGCGCAGCCGCGATCGCGCTGCGCCCCTTGTCGCGCTCGCTGGCGTCCAGCCCTTCGCGCAAGCTGGCGGTCAGATGGCCGAGCATCAGATCCTGCATCGCTTCGTATCGTGCAAAGGCATCGTCGTCATGCGCGGCAAGGAAGGTGAGGTCGTCGCGCGAGATGTCGCGGGCGATCCGCACCGGTGCGGAAAATCCGCGATTGACGGACAATACCGGCGGCTGCGCCGATCCTTCGAAGGTGAGCTCCATTTCCGCTTTGTCCAGCATGACCAGCCTTTCACCGTCATGGGTACCGGTGGCGCGGTCGAACAGGGCGATCTTCAGCGGGATAGGCATCGGGTGCTTGGCCGGCTGGCCGGGCGTGGGGGGCACGGTCTGCGCGAGATGCACGGTGAAGGTTTCGCCTTCGTGGCTCGTGGCGATTTTCACCTGCGGCGTGCCGGCCTGGGAATACCACAGGCGGAACTTTTCCAGGTCCAGCCCGGCACCGTCCTCCATGCTGCGGATGAAATCCTCGCAGGTCGCGGCCTCGCCGTCGTGGCGGTCGAAATAGAGGTCGGTGCCTTTGCGAAAGGCTTCCGGCCCGGCCATGGTCCGCATCATGCGGATGACTTCGGCACCCTTGTTGTAGATGGTGCTGGTGTAGAAATTGGATATTTCGCGAAAACTGTCGGGCCGGATCGGATGCGCCAGCGGGCCAGAATCCTCGGGGAACTGGACGCTGCGCAGAATGCGGACATCCTCGATGCGCTTGACCGCCTCGCCCTGGCAATCCTGGCTGAAAAGCTGGTCGCGCAGGACGGTGAAGCCTTCCTTCAGGCTGAGCTGGAACCAGTCGCGGCAGGTGACGCGATTGCCCGACCAATTGTGAAAATATTCATGCGCGATCACGCCTTCGACCGCATCGTAATCGCCATCGGTCGCGGTTTCAGGGTCCGCCAGCACATATTTGGTGTTGAAGACGTTCAGACCCTTGTTCTCCATCGCGCCCATGTTGAAATCGCTGACGGCGACGATGTTGAACAGGTCGAGATCATATTCGCGGCCGAAGGTGTCCTCGTCCCATTTCATGCTTTTCTTCAGCGACTGCATGGCATGATCCGTGCGCGCGAGATCGCCTTCGCGAACATGGATGGCGAGGTCGACCTCGCGCCCGCTCATCGTGATGAAGCTGCCGCGATTGGCGACCAGATCGCCTGCGACCAAGGCGAACAGGTAGGATGGCTTCAGCCACGGGTCGTGCCATTCGGCCCAGTGCGTGCCGTCGTCATTGTCCCCTTCACCCACCTTGTTGCCATTGGACAGCAGGACGGGAAAGCGCGCCTTGTCGCCTTCCATCCGCACCCGGTAGCTCGACAGGACATCGGGACGGTCGGGGAAGAAGGTGATCCGGCGGAAACCTTCGGCCTCGCACTGGGTGCAGAGCATGCCGGCCGATGCGAACAGCCCCATCAGCTGACTGTTGGCCGCAGGGTTCACCTCGGTGACGATGCGGATTTCATGCTCGTCGCCGGGGAGGGAGACCAGCAGGTCGGCCCCGTCCATGGTCCACCCATGCGTGATTGCGCCATCCACCTCGACCGACAGGGGTTCGAGCGCATCGCCGTTGAGGCGGATGTGGCGCGCACCTTCGCCTGCGTTATTGGCGCCCTTCGCCTCATCTATCTTGCGGTTCACCTTCAGCGTCGCGACGATTCGGGTGCGTTCAAGCCCCAGCCCGAAATCCAGTGCGATTTCCGGCACGTTCCAGAGGAAAGGCTGGTAATCCAGCCGCCGGATGGTGGCGGGGTGCTGCGGTTCGGGCGCGGCGTCCGCCATCTCGTGATTGCCGCTGGCGGTGGACGGCGTAGGGGCGATATCCATGAGAAGATCCTGTCTCGGGTCGGTTTGGCCGCAGCGAGAGTCGCGCAGCGGGGTGCATTGGAGCGTTCATGCGCTATAACGCGCCACATGGTCCATATGTTCATTTTCGGGCTGGGTTACACCGCCAGCCGCATTGCCGCTGCCGTTCGGGCAGCGGGAGGGCGCGTGGAAGCGACAGGCAGCGCCGGCGATATCGTCTTCAATGACCCGGACGCGGTGCATGGTGCCTTGGCGCAAGCAAGCCATGTCCTCTCGAGCGTGCCTCCTGCCGATGGCAGCGACCCCGTGCTCGACCGCTACGGGTCAGCGCTTGCCGAAAAGCGCCTGCTCTACCTCTCCTCCACCGGCGTTTACGGCGATGCGCAGGGTGCCTGGGTCGACGAGGCCTCGCCCACCGGACACGGGCGGCGTTCGGCGCGGGCGCAATGCGATGCGCGCTGGCTGGAAGCGGGCGCAAGCGTGTTCCGCCTGCCCGGTATCTACGGCCCCGGCCGCAGCCCGCTCGACCGTGTGCGCGAAGGGCGGGCGCACCGGATCGAGATGCCGAATCAGGTGTTCAGCCGCATTCACGTGAACGATATCGTGCGCGGGATCATGGCCGGTCTGGGTGCGCCGCCCGGTGCCTATAATCTCGCCGACGATCTTCCGGCCAGCCACAATCGGGTGACGGAGGAAGCCTGCCGCCTGCTGGGGCGCACGCCGCCGCCGCTGCAGAGCATGGACGAGGCCGGACTGTCGCCGATGGCGCGGGGCTTCTACGCCGAAAACCGCCGGGTCGCCAATGGCAAAGCCAAGCGGGTGCTGGGCTGGCGGCCCGCTTACCCCGACTATCGCAGCGGGCTTCGCGCATTGATGCAAACGAATTAGGGGATCGCCGTTCTGATCCCGGCTTCTTCCGCCGCGGTGACCGGCGGCGCCACCGTCACGCGCCGGGCACGAAGCGCCAGAACCAGGCCGATCAGCGCGAGGACGGCCCCGAGCACTGTCAGCGGGGTCCATTCATACCCTTCAAACATGGTCGTCAACAGCATCGCGACTATGACGGTGACGATGCCATTATAGGCCGCTCGCCCGGCACCGATGGTCCGGACCAGCGTGTAATGCAGCGGGAAGGTCACCACCGACCCCGCCAGCGCCAGCCACGCAATGCCCGCCCAATAGCTGGGCCGCGTGGGTATCTCGGGCGCGCCCGCCGTCCAATATGCCAGCGCGAAATCGGCGATGGTGCCATACAACATCGCCCAGGCGAGCAGGCTGACCATCGGCAGCGCGCGGCCCGTCTCGTTCGCCTGCACCACATTGGCGATGCTGGCGGACAGGATGCCCATGGCCGCCAGCGCAATGCCGAGGCCAATGTTGCCGCCAAGGGGCGACAGCCGCGCCTCGTGAATCAGCAGCATGGCGATGCCCGACAGCGCGACCACGCTGCCGATGACGAAATTGCGCGTGACCGCATTGCCGAGCAGAAAGCGGCCGAAAATGGCGTTGGGGACGATCAGCATGGTGAACATCACCGCCACGATGCCGGACGTCAGATGCAGTTCGGCCCGGTAGACGAAATTGAAATTGCCGCAGAACTGGGTGATTCCGATGGCCAGCGCCAGCCACTGGCCCTTGCGCCCGATGGACAGGCTCTTGCCCATCAGCCGCGCCACGATGAACATGGCCGGCGTCGCCAGCAGGAAACGCCACGCCACGCTCCAGCTTGGCGGCACGCCGTCGATCTGGTCCTTGATGACCCACCAGGTGCTGCCCCAGATGATGCCCGTCAGGATGAAGGGCAGCACGATGGCGGGTCGCATCAGCCCGTGCTTCGGCGCTGCTTCGTTCACAGGCCAGAGATCGCGCGGGCAAGGTCCATGGCATCATCCTGCCGGCTGTTCCAGGCGGTGACGAAGCGCGCGGCATCGCCCCCCCAGTCGTAAAAGGCGAAGCCCCGTTCCCGCAAAGCATCGCGTTCCGCCGCATTGCAGCGGACGAATAATTCGTTGGCCTCCACCGGACGCATCAGCCGGTCGCCGCAGGATGCGGCGATTTCCGCCGCCGCCGCATTGGCCGCCCGGGCGTTTTCCAGCCACAGATCGCCCTCCAGCATCGCCAGCAATTGCGCCGCCATGTAGCGGCCCTTGGATTGCAGATGGCCTGCACGCTTGCGGCGATAGCGGGCGACATCGGCCAGCGCCGGGTCGAAGAACAGGATTGCTTCGGCGTTCATCCCGCCATTCTTCACCACGCCGAAGCTGAGCGCATCGACCGATCCCGCCGCCTCGCCCGCCGGAACATCCAGAAACGCCGCCGCATTGGCGAAACGCGCACCGTCCATATGGAGGCGCAGCCCTTTCGCGCGGGCACAATCCGCAATTGCCGCGATTTCATGCGGGCGATAGGCGCAGCCATATTCGCTGGCCTGGGTGATGGAGATGGCGTGCGGCTGCACCTGATGGACATCGTCGCGAATGGGATCGACCACGGCGCGGATGGAGTCGACCGTCAGCTTCGCATTATCGCCCTCCGCCAGCAGCAGCTTGGCGCCGTGCAGATAGAACCCCGGCGCGCCGCCTTCGTCCATCTCGATATGCGCCTCCCGGTGGCAGACCACGCCGCCATGGGGCTGCACCATGGTGGCAAGTGCCAGGCAATTGGCGGCGGTGCCGGTCGCTACCCACAGCGCCGCGCACTCCCGCCCGAAAGCGGCGGAGAAGGCTTCGTCCATCGCCTGCGACAGCCGGTCGCCATCATAGGGGCTGTCGGCCTGGTCCACTGCGCGCATCGCCTCCCACAGGCGCGGATGACAGGGGGCGGCATTGTCGGACAGGAACAGCTTTGCGGTCATGGGAACGCCCATAGTGACCGGCCCGTTGAAGGCAAGAAGCAGACGCTATTATCAGGAGAATCGCCTTGGCCGACAATATCCAGCCGCAAACCGATGTCGATATTACCCATCATGACGAGACCACGCATGGCGAATATGTCGCCAGTGTCGAAGGTGCAGATGCGGAGGGCAGGCTGACATGGACGGCACGCGGCAACGCCCGCATCGCCGATCACACGCTGGTGCCGCCGGCGATCGGCGGACGCGGCGTGGCGCTGGAACTGGTAAAGGCGCTGGTGGCCGATGCGCGAAAGGAGGGCTTCACCATCGTCCCGCAATGTTCCTATGTCGAAGCGCAGTTCCGCAAACATCCCGAATGGGCCGATCTGCGCGCGCCGGTGGAAAGCTGAGGGCGAAGATGGTGATCAGCCGCCGGATCAGCCCTGCATCAGGGCGCTGAAATCGCGCGAATGGATGCTGGCGAGGATTGCCCGGCGCAGTTCACCCGCGCGGGCGATCTCGACGCCCCGCAGCGCGAACTTACCGCCCGCAAGCCCGAGATGCAGCGTGGCGTAGCCGCGCCTGCGGGCAAGCGGCCCCTGGACGATCTCCGCCGATTGCAGCTTCACCCGGCTGCCGACTGACAGTTTCGGTGCCAGCCAGCCGCTGCGGTCGTAGATCTGGTGCGCGTCCAGCGCGTGACGCTCGTGCCGCCAGAGAAACATCTGGCGAATGGCGTGAGTAATGGCTGCGGCGGGGGCGACGAACAGCAGGGGCCAGTGCTGGCTCCAGTGCTGGCTCCAGTGCTGGCTCACGCCCTCGCCGTTCAGCAGCAGGATAGCGGCCAGCACGGCTGTGACGGCAAGCAGCAGACCGCTTTCGATCAGCGCCCTGTTGATCCGGTAATTCGCACTGGTCCGCCGCCAGTCCAGCGCATCATCCGCCGTTTGGGGCAGGGAGAAACCGGCTGCTCCCGCAATCGGGACAAGCTCCGCCGGTCTGGCGAAGGGCGCGACGACATGGCTGGCACTGCCCGAATCGCGTGCAAGGCTGACGAATTTCAGCCCATGCCAGCCGAACAGCCGCCGGATCATCCCCGTAGTAATTTCGATCGCCTGTACCCGGTGTATCGGCATCACCACGTCGGTTCGCGTGAACAGGCCGCGGCGGCGGCGAAAGCCCCTGTCCGTCCGGTCCAGCCGGAAGCCCCAGTCGCGCATCACGGTGCGAATCAGGCCGGTGGCCATGCCGATGACGGCCAGGATCGCCGCCGCGATCAGGGCGCCCGCCACCTGCGCTGCGAAGCCGAGGCCCTGCAACCACGCGCCCGGCCCGGCGAGGCGCTGCTGCCAGCCATCGAAATCCCACAGATCGAAAGGCAGCAGGAAGTCGAATTGCTGCGCCGCACCGGCAAGGACCGCGACCACCGCCAGCGAAAATTCGAACAGGCCGAACGTCAGCAATCGCTTGCCATCCATGGCGAAGAGCGGCGCAGCCTCGGTTTGCGCCGCCCGCAATCCTGCCGTTTCGTCGCCTGCGTCATCCGCAACCGGCCCTGAAGGGGCGCTGTTGCGGATGCGGACCGTTTCCCGCAGCGCTTCGCCTTCCGCTTGGGACAGATAGGCGAGCTTCAGTTCGTCCTTGCCACCCGCTCCGGTTTCGAACCGCACCTCCACCAGCCCCAGCAGGCGCGGAATCAGGCCCTGTTCAAGGCTGACGTCCTGGATGCGCTCGAAGGGCACGGAGCGCGCGGCACGCGACAATATGCCGCTTTCGACGCGAATATCGTCCATCCCGATCCGGTAAGTCAGCCGCCGCCAGGCCAGGTAGCCGATGCCCGCCGACAGGATCGCCACGACCACCCCCAGCCCCAATGCAGCCGCGAGGCCGAGCCTGAGATCATCATTGGCGAAGACCAGCGCGGCCATCGGCAGCACGGCGTTCCTCACCCCCTCGATTCCCCCCACGATGAACCCGAGCGGGTGCGTCCGCCTGCCTTCCGCCGTTCCGCCCGGCACGGCTCGCTCTGCCGCATCTGTCAGACGGGTGCCGGAATCATCGTGAAGGCTCACAGCGTCTCGCGGCCGATCTGTGCGCGAATCGCCTCACGCATGGCGCGTGCCTCCTCATCCAGCAGCCCCGGCAGACGCACGCTGGCATTGTGGCTGCCCGCCGTATGCACCGTCAGCGTCGACAGCCCGTAATAGCGTTCCACGAGATCGCGATTGACGTCGATATGCTGCACCCGCCCGAACGGCACCACCGTGTCGGACCGGAACAGCAGGCCGCGCACCACCCGCAGCCGTTCGTCATTCACGGCATAGCCCCGCGCATGATACCGCCGCATCGGCAGGCGCAGCACGAACAGGCCCAGCAGAATGAGCACCGGCAACAGGACGACGCCCGGATAGATCGCCTGCGCCGATTCGACGATCAGCGCCGCGATCAGGACCGGCAGCGCGATCACCAGAGTCCAGATGCGGAGCACCTTGGCATAATCCGGATGGAGCGGGCGCAATCCATCCTTCCTCTCCACCGGCGCGGTGGTTTCACCGATTCCGACCGGCTTGGCCGCCGGGCTTTCGGCCTCTTCAACGTGATCGGTGGACATGCAGCAATATCCTGTGCACCTCAGGTGCGCTGATTGAAACGCCGGCCGACGAGGCTCGCCGCGATGTTGGTTTTCTGCACGTCGGTAGTACCGCCCGCGATTCCCCAGGCAAAACCGTCGCGTAGCCGCTGTTCCATCGCATATTCCTTCGAATAGCCGTAGCCGCCCATCACCTGCACCCCTGCCTGCGTAACCTTGCGGACCATCTCGTTCGAAAAGCATTTCGCGATGCTGGAATCATAGGTGGAGGGCAGGCCGAACGGATTGGCCTCTTCATCCCCGCTATCCGCCTGCGCTGCCGCGCGGTGGATCAGCAGGCGCGCGGCATCCACCTGCATCGCCATGTCGGCAAGCTGCATCTGCACGGCCTGAAAATCGACGATGGGCTTTCCGAACGCCCGGCGCGACTGCGTATATTCCAGCGCATCCTCCAGCGCCGCGGCGGCGATGCCGAGGCCCATGGTGGCATTCCCGCAGCGCTCCAGCCCGAAAGCGCGCATCAGGTCGCCGAACCGCCCCGGCCCGGCGATCAGATTGTCCAGCGGCACCGCCACATCCTCCAGATAGATATCGGCGGAAGGTATGCCGCGAAAGCCCATCATCTCCTCGCGCTTGCCGAAGCTCACGCCCGGCGTGTCGCGGTCCACCAGCACCGCGCCGATGCCCCTGGCCCCTTCGATACCGTCGAAGCGGCACCAGGTGACGTAATGATCGGAATGGCCTGCGCCCGAACTCCAGCGCTTGGTGCCGTTCACCACGACAGTATTGCCCTCGGTCCGCGCCGTGGTGGCAAGGTCGGTCAGCGCGGTGCCTGCATCCGGTTCCGACATGGCAATGGCGACGATGCCCTCCCCGCGTATGACCCGCGGGATGATGCGCTGCTTCAATGCTTCCGATCCGAACAGTTCGACGATGCGGACAGGGCCGGTCAGCGCCTCGAAAACCGGGAAGGCGACGGCGGCGGAAATGCGGGCGAATTCCTCCAGCACGATCAGCGCGTCGAGATGCCCCAGCCCCATGCCGCCATGGGCCTGCGGCAGATTGATGCCGAGGAAGCCCATCTCGCCATAGCGGCGCAGCATATCGGACGGAACCGGGCGGTCGTCCCTTTCCAGTTCGCGCGCCAGCGCCGGCAATTCGCTGCGGGCAAATGTTCGTGCCGCATCCTGCAGGCTCGCCTGCGTCTCGTTCAGGGTAAAGTGCATCGCAATTTGTCTCCCGCCATTCGGCAGGAGCGATAACCGCTCGGACGGATAAGGGAAATGGTGCTGCTGGAGAGAATTGAACTCTCGACCTCAGCCTTACCAAGGATGCGCTCTACCACTGAGCTACAGCAGCACACCATTTCGCTGGATTCGCGGCATGTGCCGCCGCCCTTTGCGGGCAGGGGCGCGCTATTGGCTACAGGTCACCCTCTTGTCAAGCGCGCGCCGCTGCGGCAATCGCCTGCGGTATGGCAGATAAAGCGAACATCCCCCCGGACACTCCTTCGCGGGAAGAACGCCTCGCCGCGAAACTGCGCGAGAATCTGCGCCGCCGCAAGGCGCAGGCCCGCGCCATGGTGCCGGGTTCCGGACATCCGGGCGGAGCAGGCGATGTGCCGCCCGCCGATGCCACCCTTTCCAACCCCGATGCGAAAAGCTAACGGCTCGACGCTCCAGCAACTCTTGCCCATACTCACGGAGCCTGCGCCATGCCCACTCTCATCCTCATCCGCCACGGCCAGAGCCAGTGGAACCTGGAAAACCGCTTCACGGGCTGGTGGGATGTCGATCTGACCGAGCAGGGCGTGGCCGAGGCGAAAGCGGCCGGCGCGTTGCTGGCGGAAAAGGGCCTGCTGCCGACGCGGGCCTTCACCTCGCTACAGACGCGGGCGATTCGCACGCTGCATCTGGCGCTGGCCGAATGCGGGCGGCTGTGGATCCCCGAAGTGAAGGACTGGCGGCTGAACGAGCGGCATTACGGCGGGCTGACCGGGCTGGACAAGCAGGAAACGCGCGACCGGCACGGGGATGAGCAGGTGCATATCTGGCGCCGCAGCTTCGACACGCCGCCGCCCGAAATGGAAGGGGGCCACCAGTATGATATGGGTCGGGATCCGCGCTATGCAGGGGTGACGGTCCCCGCCAGCGAGAGTCTGAAGATGACGATCGAGCGGGTGCTGCCCTATTTCCGCAGCGCGATCCTGCCGGTGCTGGAACAGGGCGAGAGGGTTATCGTCTCTGCCCATGGCAACAGCCTGCGCGCTCTGGTCAAGCACCTCTCCGGTATTTCGGACGAGGATATCTCGGAACTCGAGATCCCCACCGGCCAGCCCATCGTCTATGAATTCGACGATGCCATGCGCGCGGGCGAACGCGCCTTTCTGAAGGATCGCTGAGATGGCGGGCGGCGCGCGGCAGGGCGGGTCCGTTCCACGGGTCGCCATCGTCATGGGCAGCCAGTCCGACTGGCCGACGATGAAGAACGCCGCCGACGTGCTGGACGAACTGCGCGTGCGCCATGACACGCGCATCGTCTCGGCCCATCGCACGCCTGAACGCATGGTGGAATTCGGGCGGACGGCGGCGGATATGGGGTTCCGTGTCATCATCGCGGGCGCGGGCGGTGCGGCCCATCTGCCCGGTATGCTGGCGGCACTCACTCACCTGCCGGTGCTGGGCGTTCCGGTGCAGTCGAAGGCGCTTGCCGGACTCGACAGCCTGCTGTCCATCGTCCAGATGCCCGCCGGCATTCCCACCGGCACGCTGGCGATCGGTGAGGCGGGCGCGACCAATGCAGGGCTGCTGGCAGCGAGCATTCTCGCCCTGTCCGATGGTGATCTGAGCAGCCGCCTGATCGAATGGCGCAGCGCGCGCTCCGCCGCCGTGGCAGACCGTCCGTTGAGTTTCGACGAAAAGGGCCGGGATCGATGACGATGCAGACTGTGCCCCAGGGCGGCACCATCGGCATTCTGGGCGGCGGGCAATTGGGCCGGATGCTGGCGATGGCGGCGGCGCAACTGGGCTATCGCTGCATCGGCTACGCGCCCGAAGGGGATAATGTCGCCGCTCCGCTTTGCGCGGATTTCTTCACCAACGATTGGGACGACCGGCCCGCGCTGGCGGCTTTCGCGCAGAAATGCGACGTCATCACCTGGGAATTCGAGAATGTGCCGGTCGATACGGTGAAGGCCCTGCCGCCCGGCCGCGTGCCCTGCGGCTATCGCGCGCTCGAAGTGGCGCAGGACCGGATGGCCGAAAAGAACTTCGTAGCCGGGCTCGGCGGGTGCCCCGCCCCCCATGCCGCGGTGCATTCGGCAGACGACATCGTGCAGGCAGCGGACCGGATCGGCACCCCCGCCATCCTCAAGACCTGTCGCGACGGGTATGACGGCAAGGGCCAATGGCGGATAGATTCCGCCCGCGATCTCGCTGGCCTGCCCGCCCCGGCGCAGCCCTGCGTTTACGAAGGTTTCGTGCGGTTCGACGCGGAGTTCTCGGTCATTCTGGCGCGCGGGCAGGATGGCGAAATCCGCTTCTGGGACAGCCCGCTCAACGAACATGAGGGCGGCATCCTCGCCCGCTCCACCCTGCCCGCGCCCGGTCACGTCGAAGCCCATGTCGAAGCGGCGCGCGATCTTGCGCGGCAGGTGGCCGATGCGCTGCACTATGTCGGCGTGCTGACGCTGGAATTCTTTGCCACGGCGGAGGGGCCGGTGTTCAACGAAATGGCCCCCCGCGTGCATAATTCCGGGCATTGGTCGATCGAGGGCGCGGCGACCAGCCAGTTCGAAAACCACATCCGCGCCATCTGCGGCCTGCCGCTGGGCGACACCGCCACCGTCGGCAGCGTCGAGATGCGAAACCTGATCGGCAAGGAAACGCAAGCCGCTTTCTCGCTGCTGGCCGACCCCGCCAATCATCTGCACCTCTATGGCAAGGCGGCAATGCGTGACGGCCGCAAGATGGGCCATGTAACGCGCGTGACGCGGACGTGACCGACGCGTTACCCAGGGGGTCGTCCACCGGACAGGGGCAGGGGCAAAAGCAACGCCTGACCGCGATCTATGCCCGGGCGCGAAACGGCACCATCGGCAAGGGCGGCACCCTGCCCTGGTACCTGCCGGCCGATCTTCGGCATTTCAAGGCGCTGACGCTCGGCACGGCGATGATCATGGGCCGCCGCACCTTCGACAGCCTGCCCGGCCTCCTTCCCGGCCGCCGCCACATCGTGCTGACCCGCAACAGGAACTGGGACCGGGAAGGCGTGGAGACCGCCCATACGCCCGATCAGGCCCGCAGCATCGCAGGCGGTGGCCCCGTGTCGATCATCGGCGGAGCGGATGTGTTCGCAAGGTTCCTGCCGCATTGCCAGCGTGCCGAGGTAACCGAAATTCACGCGGATTACGGCGGCGACACCGTCATGCCGCCGCTCGGGCTCGAATGGCGGGAAGTTGCGCGGGATGAATTCCCGGCCAAAGGCGACCACCCGGCCTACGCCTTCGTCACTTACGAGCGCACGCGAGAATCATGAGATGGCTGGACCACCGCGAGGCGATGCCCGGTCCCTTGCGCGGCGCCATCATCGCGCTCGGCAATTTTGACGGCTTCCACCGCGGGCATCAGGCCGTGGCAGGCGAGGCGATCCGCTGGGCGCATGAGGAAGGCCGCCCTTCGATCATCGCCACATTCGACCCTCACCCGGTGCGCCATTTCCGCCCCGAAGCCCCGCCCTTCCGCCTGACCACGCTGGAACAGCGGCAGGAACTCTATCTCGCTGCCGGGGCGACGGCGATGCTGGTGTTCCATTTCGATGCCGAGCTGGCTTCGACCTCGGCAGAGGATTATGTCGGCAGGCTGCTGCACGAACATCTCGGCGTGGCGGGTGTCGTCACGGGCGAGGATTTCACCTTCGGCAAGGGCGCGAGGGGCAATCGCGCCATGCTGGAACGTCTGGGCGCAGCGCATGGCATCGCCGCGCGCGCCGTTCCCCCGGTGATGCATGACGGCGCGCCAGTTTCCAGCAGCCGCATCCGCGACGCCTTGCGGCAAGGCGATCCGCAAGGGGCGGCGGCGCTGCTGACGCGCCCATTCGCCCTGCGCGGCATCGTCGAACATGGCGACAAGGTCGGGCGCACCATCGGTTATCCCACGGCCAATCTGACGCTCGATTCCTATCTGCGACCGGCCTACGGCATCTATGCGGTCACCGGACGCATACTGGCCACCGGGCAGATACTGAAAGGGGCTGCAAATATCGGCATCCGCCCGAGTTTCGATCCGCCGAAGGAACTGCTCGAACCGCATTTCTTCGACTTTTCGGGCGATCTCTACGGGCAGGAGATCGAGGTTGCGCTGCATCGCTATCTTCGCGGTGAGGCGAAATTCGATTCGCTCGACGCGCTGACCACGCAGATGGAGCGGGATTGCGAGGAAGCGAGGAGTGTCCTAAGCGCAGCCGCGACATGAGCGACGAACAGCAGCAAAGCGGCACGCAGGCGCCGGACGAAAAGCGGGATTACCGCGACACGGTTTTCCTGCCGAAGACGGACTTCCCCATGAAGGCGGGCCTGCCGCAGAAGGAACCCCGCATCCTTGCCGATTGGCAGGAGAAGGGGCTGTACGAGCGCACCCGCGAAGCGCGCGACGGCGCGGAAAAGTTCATCCTGCATGATGGCCCGCCTTATGCCAATGGCGATATCCATGTCGGCCATGCGCTGAACCACGTGCTGAAGGACATGGTGGTTCGCACCCAGACGCTGCTGGGCAAGGATGCGCCCTATGTTCCCGGCTGGGACTGTCACGGCCTGCCGATCGAATGGAAGGTGGAGGAACTCTACCGCAAGAAGAAGCGCGACAAGAACGAGGTTCCGCCTGCTGAATTCCGCGCCGAATGCCGCGCCTATGCCGCGCGCTGGGTCGACGTGCAGCGCGAGCAGCTGAAGCGGCTCGGCATCGGTGGCCGCTGGGACAAGCCCTATCTGACCATGCGGCCCGAGGCCGAGGCGCAGATCGTGCGCGAGCTGCATAAATTCGCCGAGACGGGCCAGCTTTATCGCGGTGCCAAGCCGGTGATGTGGAGCCCGGTGGAGGAAACCGCCCTGGCCGATGCCGAGGTCGAATATCAGGATCTGACCGACAGCCCGCAGATCGACGTGGCGTTCGAGATCACGGATTCGCCGGTGGAAGAACTGGTCGGTGCCCATGCGGTAATCTGGACGACGACGCCATGGACGATCCCGGTCAATCAGGCTTTGGCTTACGGGCCTGAGATCGAGTATGTTGCGATCTCGCAAGGCGATCCCGGTGACGATTTCCTTCGAAAAGGCGCTGATGGCGTAACCTTGCTGATTGCAAAGTCTTTGTTGACGCAGGTGCAGGATCGAATTGGGCTTGTTGGAAATCAGGCGTGGGAAGTGAAGTGGTCCGGCAACGGCTCCGACCTCGCCGGAACTGTCGTCCGCCACCCGATGCACCATCTCGGCGGCTTCTATGCGAAGCCGCGCCCGATGCTGGCGGGGGATTTCGTCACCACCGACAGCGGCACCGGCATCGTCCACATGTCACCCGACCATGGCGAGGACGATTTCGCGCTGTGCAAGGCCCATGGTATCGAGCCGGTCTTCGCCGTCATGGCGGACGGGCGCTACCGCGACGACTGGCCGTGGCTCGGCGGCGATGACGAACGCCGCCGCAGCGTCATCAACAAGCCCTTCAACGCGCCCGACGGGCCGATCTGCAACGATCTGCGCGAGGCGGGTGCGCTGCTATCCGCCAGCGCGGATTACCGCCATTCCTATCCGCATAGCTGGCGCAGCAAGGCCAAGGTGATCTACCGCTGCACGCCGCAATGGTTCATCGCCATCGACGAGGCGCAGGACCATCTCGGCGGCAAGACCCTGCGGCAAACCGCGATGGCAGCGATAGCGGACACCCGCTTCGTGCCGGAAAAAGGCCGCCGCCGCCTGACCGCCATGGTCGAGGGCCGCCCCGACTGGCTGATCAGCCGCCAGCGCGCCTGGGGCGTGCCTATCGCCTTGTTCGTCCACCGCGAAACGGGCGAATTGCTGGTGGACCCTGCCGTCAACGCCCGCATCCAGCAGGCCATCGCCGCCGACACCGTGGATGCCTGGGTGGAAAGCAGCGCCGCACGGTTCCTGGGCGAAGATGCCGATGGGAAGCAGCGCGATCCGGCCGATTACGAGATGGTCACCGACATTCTCGACGTCTGGTTCGATTCCGGTTCGACTCATGCCTTCGTTCTCGAATCGGACGAATGGCCGGAACTGCGCAGCCCCGCCGATCTCTATCTCGAAGGCAGCGACCAGCATCGCGGCTGGTTCCAGTCGTCGCTGCTCGAAAGCTGCGGAACGCGGGGCCGTGCGCCCTATGAAACGCTGCTGACCCACGGCTTCACCATGGATGCCAAGGGCAAGAAGATGTCCAAATCGCTGGGCAATACCGTCGATCCGCTGAAGATCGTCGACCAATATGGCGCCGATATCGTCCGCCTGTGGGCATTGTCGGTGGATTTTACCGAAGACCACCGCATCGGCGACGAAATCCTGAAGGGCGTGGCCGACCAGTATCGCAAGCTGCGCAACACCTTCCGCTATCTGCTCGGCGCATTGGCGGATTACGATGCCGCAGAGGCGCTGCCGGCTGCTGAAATGCCGGAACTGGAGCGTTACATGCTCGCGCTGCTGGAGCGGCTTGATGGCCGCTTGCAGCAGGCGACGGCGGATTTCGACTTCAACGCCTACACTCGCCTGCTGAGCGATTTCTGCAATGAGGATCTGTCGGCCTTCTTTTTCGATATCCGCAAGGACTGCCTCTATTGCGACGGGCAGGATTTCGCCCGCCGCCGTGCCTATCGCACCGTGCTGGACACGATGTTCCATGCGCTGGTGCGCTATGCGGCGCCGGTGCTGGTCTTCACCGCCGAAGAAGTCTGGAAGACGCGCTATCCGGAAGCGGACAGCGTGCATCTGCTCACCTGGCCGGAGGTTCCCGCCGCCGATGCCGACATGCAGCGCTGGAGCGATTTACGAGCCTTGCGCGAGCGGGTGATGGAGGCGATCGAACCGCTGCGCCGCGAGAAGACCGTCCGCTCCGGTCTCGAGGCCGATGTCGTGGTCCCGGAAAACATGGTTCCGGCGGGCTTTTCGGATGACGATCTGGCAGAGCTGTTCATCACCGCGTCAGTGCAGCGCGGGCAAGCGGACGGCATCATGGTGAAGCGTACATCCGAGGATAAATGCGGCCGCTGCTGGCGCCTGCTGCCTTCCGTGGCGGAAGACGGCGATTTGTGCGACCGCTGCGAAACCGTGGTCGAATTGGCGGACGCCGCATGAGCAGTCCCGTCACTCGTAACCGGCTGATCGGTCTGGCCGTGGTGCTGGTGATCTTCACGGTCGATCAATATGTCAAATATCTGATGGTCGGTCCGCTCGATTTGCGAAACCAGCCGGGCGGCGTCATCGAATGGCTGCCCTTCTTCGATCTGCGCTGGACTCAGAATTTCGGCGTGTCGCTGGGATTGTTCACCGCGCAATCGATGGAGATGCGCTGGATCCTGGTGGCGGTGACTGCCGGCATTGCAATTATCGTCACCGTCTGGATGTTGCGCGAAAAACTGCTCGGCGACATTCTCGCGCTATCGCTGATCCTGGGCGGAGCGCTCGGCAATATCAAGGATCGTTACGAACTCGGCTATGTCATCGATTATGCCGATCTTCATTTCGGCAGCTTCCGACCCTTCCTCATCTTCAATATCGCCGATGCAGCCATTACCATCGGCGTCGTCATCATCCTTGTTCGGTCCTTCCTCCTGCATGGCAGGGACACGAGCGACAAAGAACCGGCGCAAGGCGCCGTGGAGAGCTGATCATGCGAAATCCGACCCGAATTACTTCTGCCAGGCTGCTGCTGGCATCCGGTGCCTGCGCAATGCTGGCAGCCTGTGGCGGCGGCGGATTTCTCGACCGTGACCGGCCCGACGAATTCGCCGTGCAGCGGCAGGCACCGCTGGTTGTGCCGCCCGATTTCAACCTTGTTCCGCCCGCGCCCGGCGCACCGCGCCCGTCCGAAGGGACAGCGGCGGAACAGGCACTCGACGTTCTGTTCGGCGGGGCTGCCCCGCGCAGCGAGGTGGAAAGCAGCGCGCTCGACCGGGCGGGCAGCGCCGAACCCGGCATTCGTTCGGCCGTGGGGGATGCACAGACCAACACGGTCGCCAAGGGCAGCGTCACGCGCGATATCGTCGCCGCTCCGCAGGGCGACGGTGCCACGGCACAGGCTGTCATCCCGCAGGGCTGAGTTGTAACGAAAGCCGCCGCACCGGATGGTAGCGGCGGCTTCGGACTTCTACACGCCTTCATCCGGAATGGAGCGTTCAGCCAGCGGGCTGACCATTAATTTGTCGATCTTGCGGCGGTCCATGTCCGCCACTTCAAAGCGCCATCCCTGATCGGTGAAATTCTCCCCTTCCACGGGAAGGTGCTTCAGCACCGACAGCACAAATCCCGCAGCGGTGGCGAATTCCCGGTCTTCGGAATAGGTCAGGCCCAGCCTGTCCGCCAGAGTATCCGCATTGAGCGCGCCTGAAATCAGCATCGAGCCATCCTCGCGCTCGATGATGGTGGGCGATTCGCCCTGGTCCTGATCGCTGGCGAAACTGCCGACCAGCGCGGTCAGCAGATCGACCGGAGTAACGATACCGTCCAGGTGGCCATATTCGTCATGCACCATGGCCATGGCGATTTCGCTGCCCTGCAGGGTACGCAGGGCGTCCATGGCGTCGAGCTGATCGGGGATGACTTCGGCCTTGCGGGTCAGCGCGGCCAGATTGACTCCATTGCCGGATACCAGCGCGGCCAGCACCTCGCGCACCTTCACCACGCCCAGCACCCGGTCGGGCGACCCGTCAGCGACCGGCAGCAGCGAATGGGGGCTGTCGTCGATGGCCTTGCGAATGGCGGCCTCGTCGGCGGCGATGTCGATCCAGTCGACTTCGGTGCGCGGCGTCATCATTTCCCGCACCGGGCGTTCGGCCAGTCGCACCACGCCGGCCAGGATGGCATGCTGTTCCTGCTCGATCACGCCGGAACGGGTCGCTTCGGCGAAGATCATGTGCAGTTCTTCCGCCGTGACATGCGATTCGCCGGACGGGCGAATGCCCAGCAGCCGCATCAGCACGCGGGACGAGGAATCGAGCAGCCAGACCAGCGGCGCAGCGACCCGTGCCAGGATCCGCATGGGGCGCGCCATGATGAGCGCGATCGGCTCTGCCGCGCGCAGGGCGATCTGCTTGGGCACCAGCTCCCCCACGACAAGGCTGAAATAAGTGGTCAGCGCAATGACGAGAACGAAGCCTGTTTCCGCGGCATATTCGGGCGACATGCCGAGAGCGGCCAGCCTTTCGCCGACAGGACCGCCAAGGCTCGATCCCGAATAGGCGCCTGCAATGATGCCGATCAGGGTGATGCCGATCTGCACCGTCGACAGGAACTTGCCAGGGTCGGATGCGAGCGAAAGTGCGGTCTTCGCCGCCTTGCTGCCGCTGTCCGCCGCTGCACGCAAACTGCCGGTGCGTGCCGAAACGATGGCGAGTTCGGACATGGCGAACACGCCGTTGAGGACGATCAGGCCGGCAATGATGATCAGGTCTGGCCAGGGAAACGGGGTCACGTCTGCCGCGCTAGCAGATTATTGCGCCTGCGCCACGACCTTTGCGGCACTGACCGATTTAGTAACCCTTATCGCCCCATCAATCAGGGCAGGTATGCATTCAGGCCGGGAACAGGGCGGGAGACGAATGGTTGTATGTGGATAGGCGCGGGTGGGAGCGCCCGTGAACATGCGGCGAAGAACCGCATAATATGAGGAACCTCAAATGACATTTATCAAATCGCGTATTCTGATGTCCAGCGTCGCAGCCATTTCTCTCGTCAGCCTTTCGGCCTGTGTGACCGACCCGAACACCGGCGAACAGAAGGTGTCCCGCACCGTTCTCGGCGGTGCTGGCGGGGCATTGGCCGGCGGCCTTCTCGGCGGCCTGATCGGCGGCAAGACGGGCCGGATCATCGGCGCTGTCGGCGGCGGCGCAGCGGCGGGCTATGTCGGCTACCGCATGGACCAGCAGATCAAGGAACTGCGTGAACAGACCAGCGGCACGGGCGTCGACGTCACCGAAGTCGACAATGGCGAGGCCATCCTGGTGAACCTGCCCGATGGCGTGACTTTCGCCACCGGAAGCTATCAGATCAACCAGACCTTCCGCAATACGCTGGACCGGGTTGCCGCCAACCTGCAGCAATATACCAACAGCGCGATCGATGTTTATGGTTATACTGATTCGACCGGCTCCGACACGTTCAACCAGCGCCTGTCGGAACAGCGGGCGCAGGCGGTGTCGAACTACCTGACCTCGCGCGGGGTCAGCGCGGCGCGCATCCGTTCGCAAGGCTTCGGTGAAGACCCCAACTACTTCGTGGGCGACAATTCGACGGCGGAAGGGCGTGCGCTGAACCGGCGCGTCGAAATCAAGATCGTGCCCTTCACTCAGGAAGAGGTCGAAGCGGCCCGGCGTCAGCAGGGTTACTGATCGCACAGACCTGATGACAGGAACGAAGGGGTCGGCGTTGCCGGCCCCTTTTCGTTTCAGCCCCGGGCCGCAGCCTCGGCAGCGGGGCGGCTCAGCGTGGCGGCCCTGCCCGCGAGATGCTCGACCGCATCGGCATGGATGGAAGGTGCGGTGACCAGCAGGCCGAAGGCGCGGGGATCGCGCTTGTTATAGGCCAGCTTGTTGCCGAAGGCGTCGCTCACCGCTGCCCCGGCCTCGCGCGCGATCAGGGCGGCTGCGCCGATGTCCCATTCGAAGCCCCAGCGCAGGGTAGCGAGGATATCCGCCTCGTCCGCGGCAACCATCGCGATTCGCAAGGCGATCGAATTCGGCTTTTCGACCGTCACGAGATCGCAATCCTCCTTCGCCAGGGCGTCGGCGGGGATGCGGGCGCCGATGAAATCCTTTCGCGTGCTGGCCCGCAGGCGAGCGCCATTGCGCCACGCGCCGCGCCCGGCGACGGCGCTCCATTCCTCGTTACGCGCAGGGGCGCACAGCATGCCGATCAGCGGACGGCCGGAAGATATCAGTGCGACCGAGACCGCCCAGCCTTTACGCCCCCTGATGAAATCGCGGGTGCCATCGACGGGGTCGACCAACCAGATCAGATCGCGTCCAAGGCGGTCGGGATTGTCGGCAGTTTCTTCCGAAAGCCAGCCGGCGGCGGGCAGGAGCCGGCCCAGTTCGCGGCGCAGATAGGCATCCACCTCGAGATCGGCGCTGCACACCGGGCTGCCGGGCGATTTCTCCCAGGCGTCGAGGGCGTGGCCCGCACCCGGCCATTGGCCATGGGCGATTCGCCCTGCTTCGCGGGTAATTTCGAGGAGTCTGTCGTGGTCGATCATGCGCGCGCATCCCGTGCGCCCGGACGGGGCACTTTTCAAGCGCCCATGCATATGCCAGAGGCACCATGAACATTCGCCCGCAGGGCTCAACCCGCCAACAGGACCGGACACGCCATGAACATCCACGAATATCAGGCCAAGGAACTTCTCGCGAAATATGGCATCGGCATACCCGCCGGCCATGCGGCAACCAGTGTCGAGGAAGCGGTCGCAGCGGCGAAGAAGCTGCCCGGGCCGCTCTATGTCGTGAAGGCGCAGATCCACGCCGGTGGCCGCGGCAAAGGCAAGTTCAGCGAATTGCCCGCGGATGCCAAGGGCGGCGTGCGCCTCGCCAAATCCATCGAGGATGTCGAAAGCGATGCCAAAGACATGCTCGGCAACACGCTCGTCACGATCCAGACCGGCGATGAAGGCAAGCAGGTGAATCGCCTGTATGTGACCGATGGCGTCGACATCGAACAGGAATATTACCTCGCCCTGCTGGTCGACCGCGCCAGCGGGCAGGTCGCCATGGTCGCCAGCACCGAAGGCGGCATGGATATCGAGGACGTGGCGCATGAGACGCCGGAAAAGATCACGACCATCACCATCGACCCGGCGCAGGGCTTCATGCCGCACCATGGCCGCGCCGTGGCTTTCGCGCTGAAGCTGGAGGGAGACCTCAACAAGCAGTGCCAGAAGCTGGCGAAACAGCTTTACACCGCCTTCATGGAACTTGACGGCGAGATGCTGGAGATCAATCCGCTGGTCGAGACGAAGGACGGCAATCTGCTGGTGCTGGACACCAAGATGAGCTTTGATGGCAATGCGCTCTACCGTCACAAGGACGTGGAAGCGATGCGCGACGAAAGCGAGGAAGACCCCGCCGAAGTCGAAGCCAGCGAATACGACCTTGCCTATATCAAGCTGGACGGCAACATCGGCTGCATGGTGAACGGCGCGGGCCTCGCCATGGCGACGATGGACATCATCAAGCTGAACGGGGCGTTTCCCGCCAACTTTCTCGATGTTGGCGGCGGCGCGACCAAGGAAAAGGTCACGGCTGCGTTCAAGATCATCCTGAAGGACCCGGCTGTCGAAGGCATCCTGGTCAATATCTTCGGCGGAATCATGAAGTGCGACATCATCGCCGACGGCATCGTCGCCGCGGCGAAGGAAGTGAACCTGTCCGTGCCGCTGGTCGTGCGGCTTGAGGGGACCAATGTGCAGCAGGGCAAGGATATCCTCGCCAATTCGGGCCTGCCCATCGTCAGCGCCGACGATCTCGGCGATGCGGCGAAGAAGATCGTCGCGCAGGTGAAGAAGGCCGCCTGATTCGCGTGCAGCGACAGGCATGAGCACGAAAGGGGCGGCATCGCGAGGTGCCGCCCCTTTTTCCTGCACGCAGGGGAAGCAGCCGGACGTTACGACATCGCCGCCGCCGCGCCGGATGCAGCGAAATGCAAGATTCCCGCCCCTCTTGACCTTCCGCCTTCGGAACGCGAAGGCAGGGCGCAACGTTATCCAAATGAACGCGGCACATAGCCGCGCAACTTCGAGTGAAGAGGCAGCCATGAAAATTCTCGTCCCCGTCAAGCGGGTGATCGACTACAACGTCAAGCCGCGCGTGAAGGCGGACGGGTCGGGCGTCGATCTCGCCAATGTCAAAATGAGCATGAATCCGTTCGACGAAATCGCCGTCGAGGAAGCTATCCGGTTGAAGGAAGCCGGCAAGGCGGAAGAAATCGTCGCCGTGTCCATCGGGCCGGCCAAGGCGCAGGAAACGCTGCGCACCGCGCTCGCCATGGGTGCAGACCGCGCTATTCTGGTCGAGACCGATGACGAAGTCGAACCGCTGGCGGTCGCCAAGATCCTGAAGGCCATCGCTGCCGAGGAACAGCCCGGCCTGATCATGCTGGGCAAGCAGGCCATCGACGATGATTCCAACCAGACCGGACAGATGCTCGCCGCGCTGATGGAGCGGCCGCAGGGCACCTTCGCCAACACCGTCGAAGTGGATGGCGACAGCGTGACGGTGAAGCGCGAAGTCGACGGCGGACTCGAAACCGTCAAGCTGACGATGCCTGCCATCGTCACCACCGATCTGCGTCTGAACGAGCCGCGTTACGCTTCGCTGCCCAACATCATGAAGGCGAAGAAGAAGCCGCTCGATACCAAGACGTCGGCCGATTACGGCGTCGATACGGCCAGGCGCCTGACGACGACCAATGTCTCCGAACCTCCGGTTCGCCAGGCCGGCGAAAAGGTCGCTGATGTCGATGCGCTGGTCGCCAAGATAAAGGCGCTGGGGATCGCCTGAACCGCCCCCCTCACCGCCGCGAAGATTCTGACAGGAAGAACCCATGAAAACTCTCGTTCTCGTCGAACATGACAATGCATCGGTCAAGGATGCCACGCTGGCCACGGTTACGGCCGCAGCCGCCATTGGTGACGTCGATCTGCTGGTCGCCGGCAGCAACGCCCGCGGCGCCGCCGAAGAAGCGGCCAAGATCGCCGGAACGGGCAAGGTGCTGCTGGCCGACGATGCCGCTTACGAACACCAGCTTGCCGAGAATGTCGCGCCGCTCGTGGTCGGCCTGATGGCGGATTACGATGCCTTCGTTGCGCCCGCCACCACCACCGGCAAGAACATTGCCCCGCGTGTTGCCGCATTGCTGGACGTGATGCAGATTTCCGACATCATGTCGGTCGAAGGCGACAGGACCTTCACCCGCCCGATCTATGCAGGCAATGCCATCGCAACCGTGCAGTCCAGCGACGACAAGCTGGTGCTGACCGTTCGCGGCACGGCGTTCGACAAGGCAGAGGCCGAAGGCGGCTCCGCCACGATCGAGGAAGTGTCCGGCAAGGGCGATTCCGGCCTGTCGCAATTCGTCAGCCAGGAGCTGGCCGAAAGCGAGCGTCCGGAACTCACCAGTGCGGGCATCATCGTGTCGGGCGGCCGGGCGCTGAAAGATGCGGAAACCTTCGAACAATATATTACCCCGCTCGCCGACAAGCTGGGCGCTGGCATCGGCGCGAGCCGTGCCGCAGTGGACGCCGGCTATGTGCCCAACGATTACCAGGTTGGCCAGACGGGCAAGATCGTCGCCCCGGATGTCTATTTCGCCATCGGCATCTCGGGCGCGATCCAGCATCTGGCGGGGATGAAGGATTCCAAGACCATCATCGCCATCAACAAGGATGAGGATGCACCGATCTTCCAGGTCGCGGACATCGGCCTTGTCGGCGATCTCTTCAAGATCCTGCCGGAACTGACCGAGAAGCTGTAAAGCGGCTCTCAGTCTTGAAGAAATTGCGGGGGTCTGCCGGAAGCGGCGGGTCCCTTTTTCGCGAGCATTGTCGCATCACCTGCCGCCACAGACAGCGCGCATTTCCCTGTCTGAATACGCCCCCGCTTCCGAGGTAAATGATGCGTCTTGCTCATTGACAACGCAGCTTTCCTCTTCGCTGTAATGCCGATGAAGCATCTTTTTCTTGGCGAAGTCGCAGCAGCCGCCCTTCTTGTTCAGGGGGTAAGCTGGACGAACTAAGTCCACCCCTGCTGTTCGGCATGATGACGATCAGACCCGCAGGCGAAAGTGGCGATGACGATCTGCTGGCAGAACGGCCAAGGCGAGATCGACTAACCGGCTCCCGTTCAGGAGAATACCCCGTCCAGAAAATGGATGGTCAGTCCGACCAGACCGCCAACCATTGTGCCGCTGATGCGGATGAATTGAAGGTCGCGGCCGACCGCGCCCTCGATCCGGCTCGTGACTGTCTGCGCGTCCCAGCGGCGGACGGTTTCCGACACCAGGCGCACGATCTGCCCGCCATAGCGGGTCGCGACACCCACGGCCGTGCGGCGGGCGAAGCGGTTGATCTGGATCTGCAACCGGCGATCATCCTGCAGCGCCTTGCCCAGTTCGGCCGACAATTCCGCGAAATAGCCCGCCATCTGCGACTTGCCCGCGCTGCCGCTGCCAGTAGCGCCGCCGCGTGCCATGGCGATCAGGCTGGCCCGCATCCGCTCCCACACTCCTGTCCACCAATTGCCGAGCGCGGGATTGGCAAGCAATTCATCCTTCATCCCCTCGACCCGCGCGCGCATCGCCGCGTCATTGACCAGATCATGCGCCAGTTTTTCCAGCCCATCTTCCACCTTGCGGCGCAGCGGGTGTTCGGGGTCGACAAGTACTTCCGCCAGCATCCGGTACATCCCGTCCAGCACCGAATTGGCGAGCCTTTCGTCAAGACCGGCAAAACGCAGGAAGGCATTGGCCCGGCGCTGGATCATCGAGCGGACAAGCGCCTCGTTTTCCTCCAGCGTCACGCCTGCCCAGCGGATGAAGGCGTCGATCAATGGCAAATGGCGCTTGTCGGCAATGGCGGCGGCAAGCATCTGTCCGATCAGCGGCGCGATCTCGATCCGGGCAAGCTGCGCCTTCAGCCCTGCCTGTACCTGGCCGCCGAGGCGTTCCTGATCCAGCGATTCCAGCACTTCGGCAAAGAGTTCGCCGGCCCCTGCGCCAATGCGGCCGCGCAAGCCCCCGCTTTCGCCCCTGCCTTGCGCCGGTCCGGTCAGGAAGGCGCCGGCACCTGCGGCAAGGTTCATCGACTGCATGCGGCGGGCGATGACGGCGGGGGTCAGGAAATTTGCCCGCAGGAAATCGGCCATCGTGTCGGCGATGCGGTCCTTGTTTTCGGGGATGATCGCAGTATGCGGGATCGGCAGCCCCAAAGGACGGCGGAACAGGGCAGTGACGGCGAACCAGTCGGCAAGCCCGCCCACCAGCGCCGCTTCGGCAAAGGCGTGCAGATATCCCCAGGCGGCATGCTGGTGCTCGAATTCGCGCGCGAGGAGGAACAGGCCGGCCATGAGCACCAGCATGAGGGTCGCGGCAGCGCGCATCCGCCGCGCCCGGTCGGGCTGCTCTGCTGCGGACGTCGGGTCCGCACGCTGCGGAACGAAAGGAAGTTTCGCGGCGGGCTTCACTATTCGGCCGGCACCGTTACCTCGCCGGACTTGCGAGGCTCCTCGCCAGGACCGCTCCAGCTGGCTTCGTCCCCCTCCTCATAGGTGAGGAAGGTGCGGCGGAGCCAGGGACCGAGGCGCTTTTCGAACCCATCCGCAAGGCTGAAGCCGGCAGGCACGATCAGCAGCGTCAGGAAAGTGGACACGACCAGGCCGCCGATCACCGTCACGCCCATCGGCGCACGCCACGCCGCGTCGCCGGTCAGCGACAGGGCGGTGGGCACCATGCCTGCGGTCATGGCCACGGTCGTCATCACGATGGGCTGCGCGCGCTTGTGCCCCGCATCCATGATCGCGGTGTATTTTGGCACGCCGGATTCCATCTCCTCGATCGCGAAATCGATCAGCAGAATGGAATTCTTGGCCACGATGCCGAGCAGCATGAGCAGACCGATGTAGACCGGCATGGATACGGGTTGCCCGATCAGCCATATCGCCAGCAATCCACCAAGCGGCGCGAGCAGCAGCGAGGTCATGTTCACCAGCGGCGAGACGAACCGCTTGTACAGCAGCACCAGCACGGCGAAGACCAGCAGGACGCCCGTGATCACGGCGACCATGAAATTGTTGATCATCTCCGCCTGCCATTCGTCTTCACCGACAGGGCGGTTCGACACCCCGGTTGGCAGATCCTGCATGATCGGCAATTGCTGGATGGCTTCGTTCACCGGACCCTTCACTGCCCCTTGGGCAAGGTCTGCCCCGACGAAGATGCGGCGGGACTGGTTGAAGCGCTGGATCTGCGTCGGGCCGGAGCCGAAGCGGATCTCCGCCACGCGATCGAGCGGCACCGAGCCGCCGGATGTCGTCGGAACCGGCAGCTTCTCGATCGTGCCGATGTTGCGGCGCGAACTTTCGGGCAGGACGACGCGGATCGGCACCTGCCTGTCGCTCAAGGAAAACTTCGCCGCGTTCTGGTCGATTTCACCCAGGGTCGCAATGCGGATCGTCTGACTGAGGGCGGCGGTCGTGACGCCAAGCTGCGCGGCGAGGTCGAGGCGCGGTTCGATAATCAGTTCGGGCCGCTTCAGATCGGCATCGACTCGCGGGGCGAGCACACCGGGCAGGCTCTGCATCTGCTGCACCAACGTCTGCGCCGTGGCGTCGAGAACTTCGGGGTCCGATCCGGCCAGCATGACGGAAATGTCGCGTCCGGTGCCGAACCCACCGGATTGCGAGGCGAAGGAGATGCGGGCGTCGGGAATCTCCTGAAGTTCCGGCGCGAGACGGCGTTCGAATTCGATGCTCGTCGCCTCCCGGTCGGCGTTCAGCGTGATGTACAGCGTGCCGCTGCCTTCGTTCACCCTTTCGAGGACGCGCAGGACTTCGGGCTGCGCCTCCAGCAGACGGGTCGCGGTATCGGCAACCCTTTCGGTCTGCTCGATCGTCGTGCCCGGCACCATCTCGATCGTAACGCGGCTGGTATCCTCGTTGATCGTGGGCTGGAACTGCTGCGGCAGATTGGCGAGCAGCGCAAAGGTGCCGATCAGGGCGACGACGCCGATGCCGAACATCCACAGGCGGTGGTCGTGCATTCGCGCATGCGTCCGGCCGGACAGCCAGGCGTAAGCGTGCCCGAACTGCCCTGGCATTCTCCGCAGCATCCAACTGACAAGCGTGGCGAAGGCGAAGGCGACAAGCACGCCGGCGATCAATGCCGCGATCATCGTCAGCAGGGCAGGTACGCCCGCTTCGCCGAGAAAGCTCCAGGCAAAGAAGGTCACCGCAGCGAAGATCACGATCGTGGCGATGGTCACGGCCACGAAAGCAAGACGCGATGCAAAGCCGGTCCTTGCCGGTTGCAGGCGGCTGCGGATGGCACGGCCATGCCTGGATTCCAGCGTCCAGCCCAGAACCTTCATGTAAAGGTCCATCGCGCGGCCCTCACCATGGCTGGCATGACCATGCGCCTTCAGGAAATAGGCCGCCAGCATCGGCGTTATCATGCGGGCGACAAGCAGCGACAGGAGCACCGCGATGACCACGGTCAGCCCGAAATTCTTGAAGAACTGCCCGGAGATGCCCGGCATCAGGCCGACGGGCATGAACACCGCGACAATCGAGAATGTGGTGGCGACCACGGCCAGACCGATCTCGTCCGCAGCCTCGATGCTGGCCTGATAGGCCGATTTGCCCATCCGCATGTGGCGGACGATATTCTCGATCTCGACGATGGCATCATCGACCAGCACACCGGCCACCAGGCTCAGGGCAAGCAGCGAAAGAGTGTTCAGCGTGAAGCCGAGCAGATCCATGAAGAAGAAGGCGGGAATTGCCGACAGCGGAATGGCGATGGCACTGATGATCGTTGCTCGCCAGTCGCGCAGGAACAGGAACACCACGAATATGGCGAGCAGCGCCCCTTCGACCATGGCCGCCATCGAGCTTTCATACTGGCTCTTGGTGTAATCGACCGTGGTGAAAAGCTGAGTGAAGGTGACGCCGGGGTTCTCTTCCTCCAGCGCTTCCAGTTCGGCGATGGCGGCATCGTAGACCGTGACGTCGGACGCACCCTTCGCCCGTTCGAAGCCGAAGGTCACGACCTGCCGGCCGCCCAGTTTGGCGATCGACCGTTGTTCGGAAAAGCTGTCGCTGACATCGGCGACGTCGGACAGCCTGATGGTATTGCCGGCGCCGAGATTGATCCTCGTGTTCGACAGGTCGAAAGCGGTATCGGCATTGCCCAGCACGCGCACCGATTGCCGCGAACCGGCGATTTCCGCCTGCCCGCCGGCCGCGTCGACATTCACCTGGCGCAGTGCCGCATTGATCTGGCTGGCGGTGACGCCGAGCGACTGCATCCGCGCAGGGTCGAGGACGACCCGGATTTCGCGGTCCACCCCGCCGGCGCGGCTTACCGCCGCCATGCCTTCGACGCTGAGCAGCCGCCGCGCGACGGTATCGTCTATGAACCAGCTAAGCTGCTCCATCGTCATGTCGTCCGCCTGCACCGCGTAATAGCCGATGGGACCGCCGCCGCCGGCATTTACCTTGGTCACGCGCGGTTCGAGGATGCCATCGGGAAGATCGCCGCGGATCTGGTCCACCGCATTCTTCACCTCGTTAACCGCTTCGTTCGAATCGGTGCCGATCGTGAACTGGACGAATGTGTTGCTCGACCCTTCGCTGGCCGTGGACTGGATCTCGTCGACGCCGTTCACCGAACGGATCGCAGCCTCGACCTTTTGCGTAATCTGCGTCTCGATCTCGGTCGGTGCCGCACCCGGCTGGGCCACGGTCACATTGACGGCGGGAAAATCGATGTCCGGATTGTTGTTCACCTGCATGCCGGAGAAGGACAGCAGGCCAGCGATCATCAACCCGATGAACAGGATGATGGGGATGATCGGATTGCGGATCGACCAGGCGGAAATATTACGCAGATTCATGAAATCAGGCCCTTACGACCCCTGCCTCACCTGTTGAGGGTCGATGACATCGCCCTCGCTGTAGAAACCGCCTGCGCGCAGTACGATGCGTTCGCGGCCCGACAGGCCGCCGGTGACGGTAATGCCCTGCCCGGTGACGCTGCCGGTCGTAACCGCGCGCCGCACCAGGCGGTTGCCTTCGCCGACGATCAGCACGTAGCTGCCCTGTTCGTCCGAAAGGATCGCGCTTTCCGGCAATACCGGCGCCACCACGGTGCCGCTGTTGATTACGGCACTGGCGAAACCGCCCGGACGCAGCGCCGGATCGTAGGACAGGGCGATGCGCGCGGTACCCTGGCGGGTCTGTTCGTCGATCGTCGGGGCCAATTGCCAGATCTGACCGGTGAGGGTCTGCTCGCTGCCGACAGGCGTCACCTGCGCGGACGCGCCCACCGACAGACGCGACAGATCGTCTTCGCCCACGCGCGCCATCAGTTCCATCTCGCCCCCGCGCGCGATGACGAAAAGCGCGCCCGAACCGGCACCGACGATCTGGCCGGGTTCGACATTGCGTTCGAGCACGAGGCCCGAGGCAGGCGCAGTGACGTTGAGGCGTTCGTTGCGCGCCCGCAATTCGGCGGCCTGTGCGCGGGCGACGCGAACGCGGGCGACGGCGGCGTCGCGCGTCGCGGTCAGGCGGTCGACATCGGCCTTGGAGATGAAGCCGCGCTCCACCAGTTGTAGCGCACGGTCGAGATTGGACTGGGCCAGATCGGCATCGGCCTGCGCCACCTGCACCTGTGCCGATGCGCCTGCGGCCTGCTGGTTCTGAACCGAGCGGTCGATGATCGCCAGTGTCTGGCCTTCGCTTACCCAGTCCCCGGCATCGACGGGAACGGCGACGACCCGCCCGCCCTCGCCCGCAACGCCGACCGGCAGGGTACGACGCGCGGCGAGAGTACCGGTCGCGGAAATGGAGCCTTCGATGGTAGCATTGCCCGGCGAAACGACACTGACGACGGGAACCTGCTCCACCTCGGGAGCGACTTCCTCTTCCCCGGCCATCAGGAAATAGGCGACTGCGGCCAGAACCAGCGCGGCGATGATGGCGAAGATGACCCACCGCTTGCGTGCGCGTTTCTTCGCGACTGCCACATCGCCGTCGTGATACTCGTCACCACTCAGATCGTCATGCCCCAGACCCTCGGCGCGCAAGGGTGCCGACAGGCCGGTGGAGCCACTGTCATGCATTTCCAGATCCCGCCTGCGCGCAGCGCCTGGTTCGATCGTCGTCTCGTAATTCATCAGCCCGCCTTCGCTAGATTGCGGTGTGTTATACGCCTAATGCACCTGTCGACAAGAGCTTCGGGTGGCAGGCACGGAAACGGCGCGTATCTGCGCGCTTCCATATACCGGCACAGTGGTCAGCGCAATCGACTGGTCGACGGACGACCTGACGCGCCGACGAACCAACATCCCGGTGTGCCGATTGCCGTTTCAGAATAGAGAAAGGCGGGTGCAGCCATGCCGCACCCGCCCGAATTTCAGCGACTTAACCGGTTACTAGCGAACCCGCTTCCGCGTCACGAGATTGACGATTGCCAGCAGCACTACTGCGCCGACAAAAGCGGTAATCAGGTAAAGAAACCATCCGGCATCGTCCGAAAGGAATCCGATGGCATCGCCGATCGCGCTACCGATGACTCCGCCGATAATTCCGACGACAATATTCCAGAAGATGCCCATAGAGGCATCACGGTTCATCACGAGGCTGGCCAGCCAGCCAGCGATGCCACCGATGATTATAGTTGCGATCCAGCCCATTACTTCCTCCTGCACGTCAATTTTTTGACATCGGAAGGACAAACCATCGGCAGCGCTGTAAGGTTCCCGGATGATTTGTTCAGCGCGACGAATGCCGCCGGGTCGGAAGGCCCCGGCTTCGTCCTCGCCCGGATCAATATTTCAGCTGGCGTTCGTACAGGTCGCGGTAATGCTGGATGCGGGTGACCCGCAGACCCTGCATGCCCGACCGGTCGACCGCGCGCTGCCACGATGCGAATTCCTCCAGCGTGAGGTCGTAACGCTCCAGCACCTCGTCCATCGTCAGCAGCCCGCCATTGACGGCGGCCACCACTTCCGCCTTGCGGCGCACGACCCAGCGTTTCGTGGATGGCGGCGGCAGATCGGCCACGGTAAGCGGCTCGCCTAGTGGGCCAATAACCTGCGCCGGTCTGATGTCTTGATTTTCGATCATTGTATCTCTCGGTGGCCACGGTCCGCTCGTACCGGTGACTGAGCATTGCATCATCGTGGTTTGCCATGCTCTAAAGCGAAATGGTTAACGGGCGGTTTACTTTTGGTCTGAAGGCTTCAGTTCCGCGCCTGAACAGTCAGATTCGTCATCGCGATCCTCTGCCGCAGCCCGCAGCAGAAGACGCAGATCGCGGGCAGCGGCGAGCCGTGCAATGATTTCAGCCCAGCCAAGCTGCCGCAATTCCGGCGAAGTGCCGGTCTGATTAGCGGGCTGTGCCGGTTCGAAGCCGGCCCGCTCGATGGTTCTGGTTTCCAACATGGCATCCACTTAGCGACCACATGGTCAACAACCCGTAAAAGCCGGTCTTTCCCTGAGATCGGCGCGACCCATTCGCTTGCCGGACCCTGCACGCCTCCCACCTTTCGCTGCAGCCGCTGCGCGTGTATGAGCGCCTGCATGAACGCACCCCCTTTCACGACGGATGCCGCGTTTCCGGCGCTGGATCCCGGCTGCGACCGGATGGAAGACCCCGCGGCCCTGTTCGATCTGCCGCGCCCGCCCGCCGATTGCCGTATCGTCGTCGCGATGTCGGGCGGCGTCGATTCCTCGGTCGTGGCGGCACTTGCCGCGAGGAGCGGTGCCGAGGTGATCGGCATCACCCTGCAACTGTTCGACTATGGCGCCGCCACCGGGCGCAAGGGTGCCTGCTGTGCCGGAGACGACATTGCCGATGCGCGCGCTGTCGCGGACCGGCTGGGGATTGCACATTACGTGTTCGATCACGAGAGCGCCTTTCGCGACGAGGTGGTCGACAATTTCGCGGATGATTATCTGAAGGGCCGCACGCCCGTGCCCTGCATCCGCTGCAACATGGGCCCGAAATTCACCGATCTGTTCCGCATGGCGCGTGAACTGGGCGCGGACTGCCTTGCCACCGGCCATTACGTGCGCCGCATCGTCGGTGCCGCCGGACCCGAATTGCACCGCGCCTGCGATCCGGCGCGCGACCAGTCCTATTTCCTTTACGGCACGACGGAGGACCAGCTGGCTTTCCTGCGCTTCCCGCTGGGCGGATTGCCCAAGACGGAGGTTCGCGCATTGGCCGACGATGCCGGGCTGCGCAACGCCGCGAAGCCCGACAGTCAGGACATCTGTTTCGTGCCCGATGGCGATTACGCCGCAGTGGTGAAGAAACTGCGGCCGGAAGGCGCGCGTCCCGGCGCAATCGTACATGCCGGAACGGGCGAGGTGCTGGGACGGCATGAAGGGATCGTCCATTTCACCGTCGGACAGCGGCGCGGGCTGGAGATCGGCGGCCAGCCGGAGCCGCTCTATGTGATCGGGCTTGATGCCGATGCGGCGCAGGTCCGCGTCGGGCCCAAGGCGATGCTGGCCGTGAACAGCGCATCGATTATCGAGACGAACCGTATCGGCCCACTGCCTTACGCTCCGTTAACCGCCAAGGTGCGCTCCCTGTCCCGGCCCGTACCTGTCACCATCGACGGCGAAATGGGTGACGGGAATGCGATAAGGCTGCATTTCGCCCGGCCCGAATTCAGCGTCGCGCCCGGACAGGCGGCGGTGATCTATGCCGGGGAACGGGTTATCGGCGGCGGCTGGATCGATGCGACCACCGCAGCGGCCTGAACGGCGGCCCGTTCGGCGATCCGCGTCGCCGCAGATACAACCACGCCAGCCAGCGCGCATCCCGCCGCTCGCGATCGCCCTGCTGCTGGCATTCTGCGCCCTTCCCGCTGTATTCTACCTCCTCTCCGATCGCGGGTCCGATCTTGCAGAGAACAGATATTTCTTCGACGACGATGCGGGCAGGCCATCCGTGGCGCATCTGCCGCTGCAAGGGGTCACCTACGCGCCCGATGGAAGGGCCACCCTGCTCGAAGCGCCTGCCCGCATCCTGCCGATGGATCATCCGCCCGCTGACGATGCCGATACCGGTATTGCACCCTTGAGCGCGGGACCGGATTCTGCCGTCCTGTCGCTGCCACGGGTGGTGATCCCGCGCAGGGCCGATGCGGACGGCGTGGTGACCTGCACGCTCGAGATGCCGCCACGATATCAGGGCCGGCTGGTGCTGAAGAATGGCTGTCTGCGGTTTCAGCCGCAGGGCGACTGGCCTGAACATGAATTCGGGATCGCGACGATTGCCCCGGACCTGTTCCGCGACGGTGCCGGCTATCTTGCCTTTGGCAATGCCGCCAATTCGGCGAGAGAAAGCATCCGCATCGGCGAGGCGGACATCGTCATGCAGGGGATGGGCTGTTCCGCGCCCGAACGTATCGCGGCGCCTCCGGCCCATGCCGTCCGGTGCGGCGCAGGCGATTTGCTGGTGATCGGACAGGTTCGCCGCCGCCCCGTCTGTTCCGCCGAATATCTTGAGAAAAGGGCTGCCGCGGAACGTGCGGAAGCGATGGTCGCGGCGAAGGTCCGGGCCGATTCCGAAGCCTGCCAGGCACGCGGCGAGCCTGTCTGCCCGCCTGCAGAGATCCCGCGCACCCCGCCCCTCATGCCCGGCCATGCCGAATGCCGGCTGCCGTCGGAGACTCCCTAGGTTTCGTGGACAAAGGGTATCCAGAGTTTGATTGAAGCGAGGGCGACGAAGCCAAGGTAGGATTCTTTGGTTTTGTCGTAGCGAGTGGCGACCCGGCGCCAGTTCTTCAGCTTGTTGAACAGC
>NZ_JABASZ010000009.1 GCF_012979275.1 Pseudopontixanthobacter vadosimaris | reverse complement strand
CGCGCTCGCGTCAGCATCGGCACGCGCGGCGGCGACCCGCGCTTCGGCGGCGGCGGCTTCGGCCTTTGCGGCATCGGCGGCCTGTGCCGCATCGCGCCAGCGGGCATGGATCAGGCGGGCCTCCGCCACCTGGATCTGGTCCGACAGTTCGGCGTAGCGTTCCGCCTGTTTAGCCTGCCGGCGCAGGGCGGCGATGCGGCTGTCCAGCCCGACCATCAGATCGTCCAGCCGGGCCAGATTGGCCTCGGTCTGGCGCAGCTTGCCCTCGGCATCACGGCGGCGAACGTGCAGCCCGGCGATGCCGGCGGCTTCTTCCAGCATTTGCCGCCGTTCGGCAGGTTTTGCGGCAATCACCTGCGCGATCTTGCCCTGGCTGACCAGCGCGGGGCTGTGCGCGCCGGTGGCGGCATCGGCAAAGGCGAGCGCGACATCCTTGGCCCGGACATCGCTGCCGTTCACGCGATAGGCGCTGCCCGCGCCGCGTTCGATCCGGCGGACAACCTCCAGCGGTTCGCCATCGGCATCGGCGCCCTGCAGCACGACCTCGGCAAAATCGCGCGGCGGGCGGGTCTCCGTCCCGGCGAAGATGACATCCTCCATCCCGCCCGACCGCATGCTGCGGGGCGAATTTTCGCCCATCACCCAGCGGATCGCTTCCAGCAAATTGGACTTGCCGCAGCCATTGGGGCCGACCACCCCGGTCAGCCCCGGCTCGATCCGCAGTTCGGCAGGTTCGACGAAGCTCTTGAAACCGCTGAGCTTGAGCCGCCGTATCAGCATCGCGTCAGCACGGTTTCCCGCTGCCGCAAGATCGGCCTCAGCGTGCGCCGGTGCGCTGCAGCACCGGTTCCAGACCGGCCCAGCTGTTGGAATCGACCTTGTTGCCATTCACCAGGAAGGTGGGCGTGCCCTCGATGCCGAGTTCGCTCGATTGCGTGTCGGAACGGTCGGCAATGGCGGTCACGTTCTGCGTATTGGCGAGGCAGGTGCGCTGCTGATCGACGCTGAGGCCGCGCGCGGCGAAGAAATCGACCAGGCTGGCCGCTTCGGCGACGGCGAAGAACCGCTGTTCCTCCGGCAGTTCCATCGCCGCCTGAAGGGCTTGCGGATTGGCCTGCGCGCCGTTCATCAGATCGTTGAGATTGGCCCAGACCTCCGCCGACAGCGGATGGAAGGTTTCATCCTCGCCGCAGCGTACCAGCGCCGCCAGCACCAGATCGATGCCGTTGTGAACCTGGTTCCGCAATTCGAAGGATACCCGCCCGCTGGAGACATATTCCTCCTTCAGCTGCTCGGCACCGTTACCGGCGAAAGCGGCGCAGGCGGGGCAGGTGAGCGAGGCATATTCGATCACCTTGATCGGCGCGTCCGGATTGCCAAGCAGATAGCCGTCTTCGGGCGTTACCGTCACCATGTCGGTCCATGCCTGCCCCTGCGGCGCGGCGATTTCCTCGATCGGCTGCGTCGCGGCAATCTCGCCCGTCTGCGCTTCTTCCGATCCGCAGGCACCCAGCGAAAGGGCAAGCGGCGCGGCGAGGGTTGCAAAAGCGAGGCGGCGAAGATCGATCATGTGAACAGGTTCCCGTCGATGCGCGGCACCGTAGCGCCGCGGGGCAATAGAAGATGCCGCGACCATAAGGGCAGCGGGCGGCAGTTTCCACCGCAAAACGCGCGGCTGAACCGCGGCGTTACTTGCCCTGCTTCAACCTTGCGTCCAGTTGCGGCGCCAGCGTCGCCCAGTCATGCGTGCCCGCCAGCAGCACGCCGTCGATCGCGAAACTGGGCGTTCCGCGCAAGCCGAACTGTTCGATATCGGCCACGGTATTGTCCGACAGGCGCTTGGCCATGGCCTCGTCATTCAGGCAGCGATCGGCGTCGACACGGGAATAGCCGCGCCCTTCCATCAGCTTGTAAAAGCCGAAATCGGCGGCAATGGCACGGCGGCGGGCGGCATTGTCGCCCGTGCTCCAGCGCTGGACCTGTGCGGGCGAACGGTTGGTCAGCGTCGGCAGCCATCTGGGCTGGGCGCGCATCAGGGCCGCGTGGTTCTGCGGGAATTTGGCAGCCGGCCCGCAATTTGCCAGCATCGCGGCCGTCAGATCGACGGGATCGTGCAGGCTGTGCCGCACATCGAGGCTGACCTTGCCCGGCCCGATATAGGCCAGTTGCAGCGGCGCCTCGCCCTCGACCGCGAATTTCGCGCAATGCGGACAGGTATAGCTGATGAACTCGGTCAGCTTCAGCCTGGCTTGCGGATTGCCGATCACATGGCCCCTGCCGGTGCGCTCGACCGCAGTGTTCCAATTGCCATTCGCGCCCATCAACAGGGCTGCGGATAGCACGATGCCTGCCGATGCAGCGATTTTCCGCACCGCGCGGCCAAGTTTCCTCTTCATCCTAATCCTTTCCATCCGCATCCCTGGCCGACAGGCTGCGTGCCAGCGATTCCAGCACCGTCCGCAGTTCCGGGTCACCGATGTCGCGCAGCGAATCGCCCAGTTCCATCGGAATGGGTTTCAGCGACGGCGGTGCCTTGGGGCGGTTTTCAGCAGGCGGCGGCTTAACCGCGCCTTGCCGCATCTTCACCCGCGCCACGGCCTTGTAGCCGAAGAAGCGGTTCACCCGTTCCATGATCTCGGGGATGACATGCTGGATCAGCGGCGCATGGGCGGGCAGCACCACCAGTTGCAAGATGCCCTCGCTCTTCTCACCGGGCGGAAACCGGATCGCCTCGGGCGAACAGACGCGCGCATGGCGTTCACCGACGATCTCGTGCCAGCGGGTGACGACATTGGATTGCACGAAGCCGAAACGGCGGAAGGCCGTGCGCCCGATCTGCGGCATCAGGTCGGCAATGGGTTTCGCCCCGCCGCCGCGCGGGCGTTCATATTCGCGCGCCTTGCGCGGCGATGCGGCTGCCTTGCGCGCAGGCTTCTTCACGACCTGCCGGCTCGCCGGGCCATCTTCGCCTTTAGGGGGATCACCGCTTTGCATTGCACTTTCCATTCTCGGCCCGCCCATGACATAGAAGCGCCGTGACCGCCAGCATTCCGCCCGCCCCATCCTCAATGGATATCGCGTCCATCGCGCGGCTGCTGCTGGACCATTACGACACCCATGCGCGGCGTCTGCCCTGGCGGGCAAGACCGTCGGAAACGCCGCCCGAACCCTATCGCGTCTGGCTGTCGGAGGTGATGCTGCAGCAGACCACGGTGGCGGCGGTCATACCCTATTTCGAGAAATTCACCCGCCGCTGGCCCGGTGTGGAGGCGCTGGCCGCCGCTCCGGAGGAGGAGGTGATGGCGGCCTGGGCGGGGCTGGGCTATTATTCCCGGGCCCGCAATCTCGTCGCCTGCGCCCGCGCGGTGGCGCAGCGGGGCGGCTTTCCCGACGAGGAAGCGGAGCTTCGCAAGCTGCCGGGGCTGGGCGATTATACCGCCGCCGCCGTTGCCGCCATCGCCTTTGGCAAACGCGCCGTGGTGGTGGATGCCAATGTCGAACGGGTCGTGTCGCGCCTGTTCGCGATCTCCACCCCGCTGCCATCCGCGCGCAAGGAGATCAGGGCGCGGGCGGACAGCATCTTTCCCGAAAAGCGCGCGGGTGATTTCGCGCAGGCGCTGATGGATCTCGGCGCGACGATCTGCACCGCCCGCGAACCTCGCTGCCTGCTCTGCCCGCTGGCGCAGCACTGCCTTGGGCGTGCCACGGGCGATCCGGCTGCCTTCCCCGTGAAGCCGCCGAAGAAGGCGAAGCCGCTGCGGCAAGGCGCGGCCTACTGGATGGAGCGCGACGGCGCGATCTGGCTGGTGCAGCGGCCCGCCCGGGGAATGCTGGGCGGAATGCGCGCGCTGCCGGATGACGGATGGAAGGCGAGCACCTCGGGCCACGGCGCTCCGCCGGTGGCCGGGCAGTGGCGCAGATGCGGCACCGTGCGCCACGTCTTCACGCATTTCACCATTGCATTGGACGTGCTTGCCCTCGCTGACGAAGCACCGATCCTGCCGACCGGCGCGGGCGAATGGTGGCCGCTCAACCGCCTCGAGGACGCCGGCCTGCCGACCCTGTTCGCAAGGGCGGCGGCGCTGGCCCGTGCCAACGCTGTGCAAACCGCCGCGAACCGTTCATCCCCGATTGACGCATCCGGTGCCATCACGCAGACAGACCGGCAAATCAGTTGCGAATAGAAATCGACGAGAGGACTACCCCCATGGCATTTCGCGAATCCGTTCCATCCGCCCTCTCGCGCCGATCCCTGCTGCGGGGCGGTGCGTTCCTGGGCGCAGGCGCGATCATGGCTGGGGTGCCGATGGCCGGGCTTGACCGCATTGCGATGGCGCGGAATGCCGGTAATGCCGCCTGGCCTGCGGTGTCGGCGCTGGTCGACAGCTATGTCGAATCGCGCAAGCTGGCGAACATGGTGGCGGTGATGGGCTGGCAGCAGCGCGACCCGGCCATCATCGCCAGGGGCGGGCTTTCCATCGGTAATCCCCGGCCAGCAGGCGCGGACAGCATCTTCCGCATCTATTCCATGACCAAGCCGATTACCGGCATGGCGGTGATGAGCCTGATCGACGAGGGCCGCCTCGGACTCGACCAGCCGCTGGCCGAAATCCTGCCCGCTTTCGCCGATATGCAGGTGCAGAAGACCTATGACGGCTCGATCACCGATCTCGAACCGGCACGGCGGCCGATCACCATCCGCAATCTCCTGACCCATACCGCCGGGCTGGGCTATTCCATCATCCAGAAGGGGCCGATCGCCCGCGTCTATGAAGCGGCAGGCGTGGTGCCGGGGCAAGTGACGAAACTGCCGCTGGGCGCCGCCTTCGGCCGGGGCGAACCGGTGCGCGGGCTGGACGTATTTGCCGACCGGCTGGCGAAGCTGCCGCTGGTGGCGCAGCCGGGTACTCGGTGGAGCTATTCGGTCGGGCTCGATCTGCTGGGCCGGGTGATCGAAGTTGCCTCGGGCAAGGATTTCGATGCTTTCCTGCAGGAACGTTTCTTCGGTCCGCTGGACATGGACAGTACGGGCTTCCGCGTGAAGACGTCGGACGTGGACCGGCTGACCACCAATTACGGCGTGATCGCGGGCAATCTCATCCCCATCGATCCGCCGCGCCAGTCGGTCTATCTGGACGAACCGGCCTTCCCCTTCGGCGGGGCGGGGCTGGTATCCACGCCGCGCGATTACGACCGCTTCCTGCAGATGCTGGTCGGTTACGGCATGTACGGAGGCAAGCGCGTGATGAGCGAGCGGGCGGTGCGCCTCGGCACGTCGAATTTGCTGCCGGACACGGTGAACACTGCCGGCACGATGGCTGCTGGCGGGGGGTTCGGCGCGGGCGGCCGGGTCGGGCTTGGCGCGCAGGAAGGCACCTATGGCTGGGGCGGGGCGGCGGGCACCGTGGCGCTGGTCGACATGAAGCGCGGGCTGCGTGCCAGTGCCTATACGCAATATATGCCCTCCGACGCCTATCCGATCCATGCCGCGTTCCCCGCTGCCGTCGTCAAGGACCTGGTGATGCAGGCGCAGCGCGGCGGTCTTGCGGCCTGATCCGGCGATGAGAGATCCCGCTCCTGTCCGGACGCCTGCCGCATTCGCCGGGTCCGACCTCGACCGCGCCGACCACATCAGGGCAGATGCCGATGCGCTGGCCGGCCTGATGGACTGGCGCGCCCGGCTGCTCAGGATGGACAGGCTGGCACCGGTATCGGGCGCGGATAATTGCCTCGAATGGGGCACGCTGGCCGATTGCGCGCCGGAGGACGAGCTGGTGTTCCTGGGCCTGCTGCACGGCAAGGGCTGTTTCGCCGCCGTGCCGCAGCCGGGCAGGAGCGCCCCCGCACCCGCCATGCCGACGATCTGGCACATGCTGGCTACGATGCCCGCAGCCGACCTCGCCACCTATGGCGCGGCGCGCAGCCTCGTCGACTGGCACATGCGCCACCGCTTCTGCGCCAATTGCGGTGAGGGCACCCATATCGCCAAGGGCGGCTGGCAGCGGTCCTGCGCGGCCTGCGGGGCCGACCATTTCCCCCGCACCGATCCCGTCACCATCATGCTGGTGGAACATGACGACGGGCGGCTGCTGCTGGGCCGCCAGCCACGCTTTCCGGCGCGCCGCTTTTCCGCGCTCGCGGGCTTCGTCGAACCGGGCGAGGATATCGAGGAAGCCGTCGCGCGCGAGGTGAAGGAAGAGGCGGGAATTACCGTGCGCGACGTGACCTATGTCGCCAGCCAGCCGTGGCCGTTCCCCTCGCAATTGATGATCGGCTGCCACGCGATGACGAACGAGGACACCCTGACGATCGACGAGACGGAACTGGACGAGGCACGCTGGTTCACGCGTGAGGAAGTGGCGGAAGCAATGCAGGCGGGCGAGGCGGGCGCAGCCTTCATCGCGCCGCCCCGACTGGCGATCGCGCATGAACTGTTGAGATGGTGGCTGAAACGATGACCGATATGAAAACTCTTTCCATCGACATCTGGTCCGATGTCATGTGTCCGTGGTGCATCATCGGCTACAAGGCGCTGGAACAGGCGCTGGACGAACTCGAAGGCGAAGTGGAAGCGGAAATCCGCTGGCTGCCTTTCGAACTGAACCCCGATATGCCTGCCGAAGGTGAAGATCGCGTCGCGCATATTGCCCGCAAATACGGGCGCACTCCGGATCAGGCCGAAGATGCCAGCCGCCAGATGGCCGAGCGCGCGGAAGCCGTGGGGTTCAGCTTCGACTATGCGGGAGAAACGGCGGAAGGCGACGCCCCGCCGGCGATGATGTGGAACACTTTCGACGCGCACAAGCTGCTGCGCTGGACTCTCGCCAAGCATGGGCCAGAACGGCAGATGGCGCTGAAACTGGCGCTGTTCCGCGCGCATTTCCAGCATCGCCGCCGCATCGGCGAACGCGACGTGCTGCTCGACATTGCGGAAGAACAGGGTCTCGACCGGACAGCCGCCGCTGCCGCACTGGACGATGCGGAACTGGCGCAGATCGTGCGGATGGAGGAACAGGCGGCGTTCGACGCCAATGTCTCCGGCGTTCCTGCCATGGTCATCGCGGGCAAGTTCCTGGTGCCCGGCGCGCAGGATGCCGAAACCTACAAGCGCCTGCTGCGCAAGGTCGCGGAGAAGGTGGAGGGCTAAAGGGGTAGCAAAAGCCCCGCGAACCTCGGGCGCGCGGGGCTGTTATCATGCGTTTCGCAGATCCCGGTCAGGAATTATTACGCTCTTCCTGAATGGCGGCGCGGGTCTTCGGGCCCTTCTGCGCATCTTCGGATGGATTGTCGGAACCGATTTCCGGCTCGCGATTGGCGGGATCGGTGGCGCGGTTTTCCTCGCCGCGCTTGCCGACGCGGCGGTTCACTTCGCCGCCGGCGGAGCCCTGCTGGCCGGGGGTCGGTTCTGCCGACATGCTGTCGATCAGATCGTTATCGGGGTGACGGGACTGGCGTTCTACCATGAATTTTCTCCTTTCCCGTTCAACGGGCGAAGGCGGGCAGGCGTTCCGCGAATAGGGGCGTTTCGCCTCAGATAAGCCCCAGCTTCTGCAATTTGCCCATCAATCGCCCAGGCAGCATTTCGCCAATGTCCTCTCCCTCGGCCAGGTCGCGCGGAGCATCGCCTGCGGCCAGATAGCGCCAGCCTTGATGGGCGCGCTTGGGCCGGGGATGCACGGGGATGAGGCGGGGTTCGAGCTGGACCTCCCAGCGTCCGTCCTCCTCGCGCTGCCGGAACCCGCGAATGGGCGTGCGGCCGACCAGCGCATGGTCGATGATCCAGAACAGCGATCCGCCCACCATCTCATCGGCGCGTTTCGGGCAATAGCGGGTGGTGATCTTCGCATCCGGTCCCATGTCTTCCAGCCGTCTGGCGAGAGCAGGCAGATTGGGCACGCGAAATGCGATCTTGGTCATGTTGAGCGCCATGCAGACCTAGATAGGGCGCGGGCATGCGCGGGCAAGCGTTCGCGGTTTTCCTCAGCCGGCGAGGCCCAGCGCCACCGCCAGTCCCAGGAAGGCGAAGAAGCCCATGGAATCGGTGATCATGGTGACGAAGACGCTGCTCGCCACGGCAGGATCCTGGTCCAGCCTTTCGAAGATCACCGGCACCATCACCCCGGCCAGCCCCGCCGTGATCACGTTGATGACCATGGCCACCGCGATGACCAGGCCCAGCATCGGCGTGAACAGAACGGCCGTCGCCGCCCCGACCAGCACGGCGATGGTGACCCCGTTGAGCATGGCCACGCGCATCTCGCGCCACAATATCCGCCGGGTGTTCGATTGCGTCAGCTGGTTGGTGGCGATGGCGCGCACCGTCACCGCCATGGTCTGCGTGCCCGCATTGCCGCCGATGCTGGCGACGATGGGCATCAGCACGGCGAGCGCCACCAGCCTTTCGATGGCGGTGCCGAAGGCCGCGATGATGAGGCTGGCGATCAATGCGGTGCCGAGATTGGCGATCAGCCACCGCACGCGGGCGACATAGGCATCGCGGATGGGTTCGTTGATGTCGCCTTCGCCCGCACCCGACAGCAGCAGCACGTCCTCGCCCGCTTCTTCCGAAATGATGTGGACCACGTCATCCACCGTCATCTGCCCGACCAGCCGGCCGCTTTCATCCACGACGGCGGCGGAGATCAGGCCGTATTTCTGGAACATGAGGCCCAGTTCCTCCTGATCCATCATGTCGGGAATCAGGATCTGGTCGCGCTTCATCACGTCGGTCAGCGCTACGCCGCGCGGCGTTCGCAATATCCACGACAGCTGGCAGGTGCCGACCGGGTGGTGGGCATGATCGACCACGAACACCTCGTGAAAATCATTCGGCAGGCTCTTGCGCTCGCGCAGATAGTCGATGAGGTCGCCCACCGTCAGATGTTCGGGCACGGCCACGAATTCGCGGCTCATCAGCCGCCCGGCGGTTTCTTCCGGATAATTCAGCGCCGTCTGGATGACCGCGCGGTTCTCCGGCTCCAGTTCCGCCAGGATGGCGCGCTGTTCGGCGGGCTGGAGATCCTCGATCAGCTGGACGGCATCGTCGGTTTCCAGCTGCCCGGCGATGGACGCGACGGCGGCGGCGGGCATCGCCCCCATCATGTTGTCGCGGACGAAATCGTTCAGTTCCGAGATGACTTCCACGGTCATCAGATCGGTGATGGTGCCGGCCAGGACCAGCCGTTCGTCCGGTTCCAGCAATTCCAGAAGGTCAGCGATATCGGCGGGATGCAGCGGCTCGACCAGATCGTAGACGCGGCTGCGTTCGCCATCACCCATGGCGTCGCGCACCGACCGGACGAATTCCGGTTTCAGCCGGTTTTCCTCGTCCATGCGCTCATCGTCGACCCGGTCGTCGGGGCGGCCGGGTTCGGGTTCGGGATCGCGGGGGGATTCTTCCTGCAACCCCTCCCGATCCGCCAGCATCAGGTCGTCGTCATGTGGATCATGCGCCATGCTGCCGGCCCCTTCCTGCTGCCTTTGCACGCCATGCCGTGCCCTGCACCGTTCGCATAAACCGCCTTGTCCCGAAAGCAAGCTGCGCCATGGTGTCTGCGGGGTGACATGCGGGCGCTTGTGTCTATATCGGCGGCCAAGGCAACAGGAGAAATATCGATATGGCAGACGACACACTCACGCTCACCCTCGATACCGGCAATGGCGAAACCGGCGACGTGGTGATCAGGCTGCGGCCCGACCTGGCTCCGAACCACGTCGCCCGCATCACCGAGCTGGCGCGCGACGGCTTCTATGACGGCGTGGTCTTCCACCGCGTCATTCCCGGCTTCATGGCGCAGGGCGGCGACCCGACCGGCACCGGCATGAGCGGCAGCGACAAGCCCGATCTGAAGGCTGAATTCAACAGCGAACCGCATGTGCGCGGCACCTGTTCGATGGCCCGCACGCAGGCGCCCGACACGGCGAACAGCCAGTTTTTCATCTGTTTCGACGATGCCCATTTCCTCGACGGACAATATACCGTCTGGGGGCAGGTCGAGAGCGGCATGGAGCATGTCGACGCGCTGCCCAAGGGCGAACCGCCGGCAGATCCCGGCAAGATCGTCAAGGCAAGCGTGGGTTGACCAGCCGCAGGCTGATGTTGTCGGCGGCGCTGCTGTTTGCGGCGCCGCTGGCTCTTGTCGGGTGCGCCAGCGACCGGCAAATTTTGAGCGGCGTCACAGTCCGGCACTGACCAGCCAGTCGTGGAACAGGCGCACCGGCCGCTGTTCCAGCGCGCGCGGGCGGCAGATGAACCAGTAGCTGTAAGGGCTTTCGACCGGCGTATCCTCGAACAATCGCGCCAGCCGCCTGTCGCTGGCCCGGCGAAAATGATCGTCATGCATGATGGCGATGCCGAGCCCCTGCGCCGCTGCTTCCAGAATAAGCTGGCCCGAATCGTAATGGTCGATGGCTGCCGGTTCCAGCCCTTCGAGGCCCAGCGCCTCTTTCCAGGCCACGAAGCTATCGGGCAATTCGTTGTGGATGAGGAACGTCTGCTTCGACAGCGATGCGATATCGGGCGCCTCGCCGATTTCCGCGACCAGATCGTGGCTGCAGATGGCGTGGACGCGGTTATGGTCCAGCCGCACGGAATGGAACGCCGGATCCGGCTCGCGCATCAGCACGATGGCCGCATCCAGAGTATCGCCCACCCGGTCGAGCAGATGGGGGCCGGTGTCGATGTCCAGATGCAGGCGCGGGTGCAGCTTGCGCAGTTCCGCCAGGCGCGGGAACAGGCGCTGCCCGCCGAACAGCGGCAATACGCCCAGATGCAGCCGGATCAGCCGCAGATTTTCCGACTGGCTTTCCACCGCCAGCGCCAGCGCATCCATGTGCGGCGCGACCGCGTCGAAGAAGGCGCGCCCGTCATCCGACAATTGCATCGCCTGATGCGCGCGGGTGAACAGCTTCTTGCCGACGAAATCCTCCAGATTGCCGATCCGCCGCGACAGGGCCGAGGGGCTGAGCGCCAGTTCGCTGGCCGCCGCGCGCGCGGAGCCGAGGCGCACGATACGCATGAACGCTTCCAGGGCGCGCAGGGGAGGAAGGCGGCGATGGGCCATTTGCAACATTTGCAACAGCGCCGCCTGATTGTCGAGCCGGATTCGCACCTGGCCCGGCGTCGGTGCGATCAGGCCTCGGTTGCCTCCGTCACCATCGGCGGATGCAGGCGCAGGCGCTTGACATGGGTCTCGTCGGCTTCGGTGACCTCGATGGTCCAGCCGCTGGGATGGCTTACAACCTCCCCAACCTGCGGAACGCCTTCGTTCAGCACATAAGTAAGCCCGCCCAGCGTATCGACCGATTCCTCTATCTCGGCCAGGCGCGGATCGATCCGCTTGGCCACGTCGTCCAGTTCGGCGCGGGCGTCGCAATCCCACATGCCTTCGCCGATATCGACGATCTGTTCTTCGGGCGCATCGTCATGTTCGTCCTCGATGTCGCCGACGATTTCCTCGACCAGATCCTCGATGGTGATGACCCCGTCGGTGCCCGAATATTCGTCCACCACGATGGCGAGGTGGACGCGCCGCATCCGCATGTCGGCCAGTACATCCAGCGCGTTGCGCGCCTGCGGCACGAACAGGGGCTGGCGCATCAGCACCGTCCAGTCGGCGGGCGGAGGCTTTCCGCCCGCAAGGATCGGGAAGACGTCCTTGATGTGGATCATGCCCACCACCTCGTCCAGCGTCTCGCGGTAGACCGGCAGGCGCGAATGGCCATGTTCCGCGAACAAGGCGATCAGCCCATCCCAGCTTTCATCGGCCGACACCGCGATGATCTGGCCGCGCGGAATGGATACGTCATCGGCATCATGTTCGGAAAAATGCAGCAGGTTCCGCAGCATCTGCCGTTCGACCTGCGACAGGTCGCCCCGCCGCGTTCTTTCGGCATCTTCCTCGTCGGAGGCGTGCTCATCTTCATGCTCGTCGATGGCCTCCTCGAGCTGCGAGCGGAGCGATCTCTCGCCTTCGTCGCTGTCGAAAAACTTGCGGATCGCGACCCACAGGCCGTTCCTACTCTCCGCGTCTCCCGTGGCAGAATCAATTTCGGGCATGGCCCTCCTGGTGCTCCTCGCTCGTGTCTCGGTCGGCATATGGGTCAGGGATGCCCAGCGCTGCAAGCGCCTTTATCTCCAGCGCTTCCATCTCTTCGGCGGCCTCGTCCGAGGGTTCATGGTCGTATCCGGCCAGATGCAGAAGGCCGTGCAACAACAGATGCGTGACATGGGTGGAAAGTTCCACGCTGCGTTCGGCAGACTCGCGCTTGCATGTCCCGAGCGCCAGCGCGATATCGCCCAGCATCTCGGGTGGACCCTCAGCGGGCAGGGCGAGCAGTTCATCCCGGCCAAGCATCGGGAAGGACAGCACATTCGTCGGCTTGTCGCGGCCGCGCCATTCGCGGTTCAGCGCATGAACCTCGGCATCGCCTGTAAACAGGATGCTTGCGCTAAGGCGTTGATTTCCGAGTTCCGGGGCCACGCCGATCGCAGCCTCCGCAACCCTGCCGGCCAGCCTATCCCAATCTACGGCCAGCGTTGCGGGCGCAGGCCAGCCATCGGCGGAAAGATCGAAATGCATCGGAGCGTCCGTCAGTACACCCGCTCTTCGTCGGTGCCTTCATAGGCATCGACGATCCGCCCGACGATCGGGTGGCGCACCACATCGGCGGAAGTGAAGCGCGTGACCCCGATGCCCTCGATATGCTCCAGCTTGTTGACCGCATCGGCAAGGCCGCTCATCCGGTCGCCGCCCGGAATGTCGACCTGGCGCGGATCGCCGCACACGACCATGCGGCTGTTCTGGCCGAAACGGGTGAGGAACATCTTCATCTGTTCGCGGGTGGTGTTCTGCGCCTCGTCCAGAATGACGAAGGCATCGGCCAGCGTGCGCCCGCGCATGAAGGCGATGGGCGCGATCTCGATCTCGCCGCTTGCGATGCGCCGTTCCACCTGTTCGGGCGGCATGCAGTCGAACAGGGCATCGTAAAGCGGGCGGAGATAGGGATCGACCTTCTCCTTCATGTCGCCGGGCAGGAAACCCAGCTTCTCGCCCGCTTCGACGGCGGGGCGCGACAGGATCAGGCGCTGCACGCTGCCGGTCATCAGCTGGCTGACGGCCTGCGCCACGGCGAGATAGGTCTTGCCCGTACCTGCGGGGCCGAGCGCGAAGATGATATCCTCCCGCGCCAGCTGCTGCATGTACGGCGCCTGGCCCGCGCTGCGCGGCACGATGGTCTTGCGCCGGGTGCGGATCATGATCGGCGGCGTGTCGGGCGCGCCGCGCAGGATGCCCTCCAGCGTCGGTTCGTTGCTCATCGATACGAAAGAATCGATCTCGCCGCTGTCGATTTCATGGCCCAGCGCGAGGCGGTCGTACATCTTGCGCAGCACGTCGCGGGTGCGGGCGACCGCATCCTCCGGGCCTTCCACCTGCACCATGTTGCCGCGGGCGGAGATGAACACGCCGAGGCGGTTTTCCAGCTGCACCAGATTGGCATCGAACTGTCCGAACAGCGGGGTGAGGAGCGACGAATCGTCGAAGGCGACCTCCGCCCGGACGCGCCTGTTGTCGCGCGTCATCACGGGATCCGGCGACAATTGCGGGTGGGGTGGAGTTTTTCGGGCCAATAGAATCCTTTCAGGCAGGCAATGGCCTGAAATGTAGGGCGGTTGGCGGACAAGACAAGCGCGACCGTACTGAAGCGACGCAAATAATCGCGCCGCAATAAAGAGTGATGCCAAAGGCTGGACGAGAGATTGAACGGGCGATCAGACTGGCGTGCCCGCCGCCGAATTCGGCCCGGCTTCGCCCAGCGTCACCCGCACCATGTCGCCGATGGCGGCATCGCCGTAGAAATGCACCGATTGCAGCCAGGGCGATTTGCCGATCCACTGCCCCTCGCGCCGGCCCTTGCGCTCGACCAGAACGTCGCAGGTCTCGCCAGATTTGCTGTGATTGAAGGCGCGGCTGTCCCGCTGCAGCGCGGCCTGCAGGCGTTGCAGGCGTTCGTCCATCACCTCTTCCGCGACCTGCCCGTCCATCGCCGCAGCAGGCGTGCCGGGGCGGGGCGAATATTTGAAGCTGAAGGCGGCGGCATAGCCGACCTCGGCCACGAGGCTCAGCGTATCGGCGAATTCCGCCTCCGTCTCGCCCGGAAAGCCGACGATGAAATCGCCCGAGATGGCCATGCCGGGGCGTGCGGCGCGGAAGCGTTCGAGCAGGCGCAGATAGCCCTCTGCAGTATGGCTGCGGTTCATGGCGCGCAGCACGCGGTCGTTCCCCGACTGCACCGGCAGGTGGAGATAGGGCATCAGCTTCGCCACCTCGCCATGCGCGGCGATCAGCGCATCGTCCATATCGGCGGGGTGGCTGGTGGTGTAGCGGATGCGTTCCAGCCCGCCGATCCGGTCCAGCGCATGGATCAGGCCGGCCAGTCCGACGCTGCGGCCCTTGTCATCGCTGCCCGTCCAGGCATTCACATTCTGGCCGAGCAGCGTGATCTCGCGCGCACCAGCCTCCACCAGCCGCTCCGCTTCCTCGACCAAGGCGGCATAGGGGCGCGAGATTTCCGCGCCGCGCGTATAGGGCACCACGCAATAGGTGCAGAATTTGTCGCAGCCTTCCTGCACGGTCAGGAAGGCGGAGGGCGCGGATTTGCGGCGGCGGGGCAGGGCGGCGAATTTCGCGTCGGCGGGCATGTCGGTATCGGTGCTGCGCTGGCCCGCTACCGCTGCATCCACCATCGCGGGCAGGCGGTGATAGGCTTGCGGGCCGACGACCATGGATACGGCAGGCGCGCGGGCCATGATCTCTTCGCCCTCTGCCTGCGCGACGCAGCCGGCCACCGCGATCAGCGGCGCCTTGCCTGCCTTGCGCCCGGCTTTCTCCAGGCGGCCGATATCGGAATAGACCTTTTCCGCCGCCTTTTCGCGGATATGGCAGGTGTTCAATACGACGAGGTCGGCATCCTCGCCCTCGGCGGCGGGAAGAATGCCGCGCTCGTCCAGCATTTCCGCCATGCGTTCGCCGTCATAGACGTTCATCTGGCAGCCGAAGCTCTTGACCCGGTAGGTTTTCGGACCATCAGCAGAGGTGCGGTTCGCGGGAAGGATATCGATTTCGGCCATGCCGCGCCGCTAGCCGATTACGTCCGTGAAAGCAAAATTTGCGGTCAGCGCCGGATCGGTCCGCGCGTCGCCGCCATCGCCTGCAGAAGCGCTTCGCGGCTGGCCTTGCTCATGGCCTTGCGGTCGGCCAGCGCGTCACCGGACAGCGGATCGAGGAAATGCACGTCGAGCCTGACCGGGCGCAACCGCATCAGCATGCGGCGAAAATTATCCGCTCCGGCTTCCTCCCCGATCCATGCCACTTCGGGAACGTCCTGATAGGCCAAGAGCACCGGTTGCAACGGATTGGCCCGTGGCAGCGGCACGCAGGCGGAAAACAGCGCGGATTTGAACGGCAGGAGGCCGGTTCCGTCGCTGGTGGTGCCTTCCGGAAAGATGGTCAGCGGGGCAGCTTCCATCAGGGCGCGGCGAATGTCCTCGGCCTGTTCGGCCACGCTGGTGGGCCGCTCGCGGGCGATGAATACCGTATCGTTCATTGCGCACAGCCATTTCAGTACCGGGAACCCGGCCAGCCCGTCATGCGCGACGAAGGCGCTGCCGCTGGTGCGGGCAAGGGCGAGGATGTCGAGCCAGGTGACATGATTGGAAACCAGCAAGGCCGCGCGCTGCGGCTGGCCGAAAATCCTGATCCGCAAACCCAGAACGGTGCCGACACTGCCGAGGAACAGCCGCGGCCAGAACCGCCCCAGTCCCAGCGCGCGCCACAGATAATGCAGCGGAACGCAGATCAGCAGCAGAAGCAGTATGGCTGCGAGCCGGATCGCCGCCAGTACCCAGCCGAGCAGTCGGCCGAGCGGATTGGCGTTGCCCCGACCAGCGCCGCTGCCAGCCCCATCCGGGCGGCGCGTCATTCCTCGCGGTCTATGCGCACGCCGTAGAGTTCCATGCGGTGATCGACCAGGCGGTAGCCCAGCTTCTCGGCGATCTGTTTCTGCAGGGCTTCGAGTTCCGGATCGACGAATTCCACGACATTGCCGCTTTCGACGTCGATCAGATGGTCGTGATGCGCTTCGGGCGCGGCCTCGTAACGCGCGCGTCCGTCGCCGAAATCATGCCGGTCGAGAATGCCCGCATCCTCGAACAGGCGCACGGTGCGATAGACGGTGGCGATGGAGATCTTCGGATCGATCTCGGATGCGCGGCTGTGCAGCAGCTCCACGTCGGGATGATCGTCGCTTTCCGACAACACGCGGGCAATCACCCGCCGCTGTTCGGTGATGCGGAGGCCCCGTTCGGCGCATAATTGTTCGAGGTCGATTTTCTGATGCAAGACAGGCTCCGGAAGCAGCACGCCCCGAACCCTTACGGGACCGGGGCGATCTACTCAAGCCGCAGGGTCATTACCGACGGGGCCGGCAAACATTCATTCGGCTTCGGTCTGTTTCCGCCGGCCGCGCTTCTGCCCGGGCTTGCGCCCCAGGCCGATCTTCTTGGCGAGGTCGCGGCGCGTTTCGGCATATTCGGGCGCCACCATCGGGTAATCGGCGGGCAGATCCCAGCGTTCGCGATATTCGGCAGGCGTCATGCCGTGTTCGGTCATCAGGTGGCGTTTCAGCATCTTCATCTTCTTGCCGTCTTCGAGGCAGACCAGATGATCGCGTTTCACCGAAGCGCGCACGGTCACGGCCGGATCGGGGCGTTCTTCTTCCGGTTCCGCAGAATCCTGCAGGGATGCGAGCGCCGCATGAACGGTGGTGATGAGCGAAGGCACATCGGAGACGGCAACATCGTTGTTGCTGACGTGAGCGGCAACGATGTCGGATGTCAGCGTTATCAGCATCTCCGACATGTCATGTTCTGGATTATGCATGGAATTCCTCGAATCTGCGACCTTGTTCCGCCGTTTGGCGGCTGGTAGATCGCAAATAGGTAAAATCGCGAGGTTTTCAACCGGTGGGGATGCAAATTCAGACAGCGCCAACGCGCCTTTTGTGCGATGGGGCCGTTCTATAGTGTCAGGTGGAAAGTCACGGCATCCAGAAATGTTCCATCGGACAGGCGGTAATAGCTCTTCCTGCGGCCCACCGGCGCGAAGCCGCGCTGCCGGTACAGGGCAAGGGCGGGATTATTCTCGCGCATTTCGAGGAAAACGCTGTCCGCGCCGTTCTCATTCGCCCTGGCAATCAGATCGTCGAGCAAAGCGCCGCCAAGACCCGAACGCCTGTGCTCCGGCCGGACCGCAATCAGCAGCAATTCGACCTCGCCGGCGATGCTCTTGCTCAGCGCGAAACCTGCCGCTGTCTCGCCATCTGCGGGTGCGTTGCCGTTTTCGGCAATCAGTTGCAGCACGGTATGGGGCATCATCATCGCATCGCTCAGCTGCCGCCGGGTCCAGGCCTCGCCCCAGCGGCTGTCGAAAGCGCTTCGCATGACCTCCATCGCGCGATCGAGATCGTCTTCCTGCGCGGCGATCATGGTGACGGAGCCTCGGCGGATTGCGGAGCCGAAGGCGCTTTCCCGCCCGGCAGTTTGGCATCGGGCGCGCGGCCGTAGAGCGGCGACGTGTCGCGCGTCAGCCATTGCGCCGGAAGTGCGGGCAGGGCGCGTGCATCGGGATGGAGGACATGCGCGGTGCCGCGCCCGCGTTTCTCCACCAGATCGGCTGCGCGGGTTCCGGCGACGAGATCGGCACCGAGCATGGCCGCGGCCTCCGAAGTCAGGGAAGCAAGGTCGCCCAGCGCCCCGCCATCCTCGGCGAACGCCTGCACGAACCATTCGCCGTGCCCACCCGTCATCGCCGCAATCGCCGCCTGCCGCCCCGCTTCATGCCGCGCCTGGGCAGCGACCAGCGCCAGCGTGGGATAGCCGGTGAGTTCCGCATTCCACGCCAGCGCCAGCGCGCGGGCGGCGGCGATGCCGATGCGGACACCGGTGAAGCTGCCGGGGCCGCGCGACACCGCGATCCATTCGGCGCGGCCCCTGTCCGGCAGGCCCTGGATCATGGGGATCAGATGTTCGGCATGGCCGCGCCCGAGCACGCGGTGATCGGCTGCGATCAGGGTCAGCGACGCCGGATCGGGCGGCGCGCCGGGCAGCATTCCGTCAGCGGTGAACAGCGCCGCCGAACAGGCTTCGCTCGCACATTCTATGGCCAGCAGTCTCATGCTGGCGCAGATGCCATGGACGCCGGGGCGATGACAAGCGCCTCATCGGCACGAAAAGGTCACGCGATACGGTTGAACCTGCCGAAATCAGGGCGCGGGCTGCGGTCGAAGATCGTCGTGCGGTCGCCATGGCCGATGGAACAGATCCAGTCGGCCTTCACGCGCGGCTGATCGGCGAAGAATTCCTTGGTCACTCCGTCGAGATCGACGCCCGACATCGGCCCGCAATCGAGGCCGAGGGCGCGCGCGGCGATCATCAGATAGGCACCCTGCAAGGCGGAATTGCGCGCCGCGCCGGTGATGCGGCCCGCCTCGTCGCCCTCGAACCAGCTTTTCGCATCGGCATGGGGGAACAGCCATGGCAGTTGTTCATGAAAATCGATGTCGTAGCCGATGATGACGCAGACCGGCGCCGTCGTGATCTTGGCCTTGTTCGCTTCGGATGCATGCGCCGCCAGCCGGTCGCGCGATTCCTGCGATTTGCACCACACCAGCCGCGCGGGCTGCATATTGGCCGAGGTCGGCCCCATCTTCAGCAATTCGTAGATGGCGTGGATCTCGTCCTCGCTCACATCCTGATCGAGCCAGCCGTTGAAGCTGCGCGCATCGCGGAAGATGATGTCGAGGGCTTGTGCGGACAAAGCGGCATTGTCGGTCGTGATGGTCATGGAAACTGGCAAATCCTCAGGCTGCGCGAACTTCGGTCACTTCGGGCACGTAGTGCTTGAGCAGCCCCTCGATCCCGTGCTTCAGCGTGGCGGTGGATGACGGGCAGCCGGAACAGGCGCCCTGCATGGACAGATAGACCACGCCATCCCGAAAGCCGCGATAGGCGATATCGCCGCCATCGCCTGCAACCGCCGGGCGGATGCGGGTTTCGAGCAATTCGTGGATCTGCGCGACGATATCCTCGCTTCCGGGATCGTCCGCGACCACCATCGCATCTTCCGCCGGAACGGCAATGCCGTTGCCCATGGCGCTTCCCGCGAACAGCGGGGCCTGCGAGACGAAATGATCGAGCAGGATGGACACGACCTGCGGTTTCAGCTGGCTCCAGTCCACGCCCGGTGCGGCGGTGACGGAAATGAAATCGCTGCCGAAGAAGACGTTCACGACCTCGCCCGTATCGAACAGGGCCTCCGCCAGCGGCGATGCCTCCGCCGCTTCGGGTGAGGTGAATTCGCGGGTGCCATCCGTCATCACCGCCTGTTGCGGCAGGAATTTCAGGCTCGCGGGATTGGGCGTCGTTTCTGTCTCGATATACATGGGTCACATGTAGGGCGACGGAGGCCGTTCAACAAGGCCGGGGGGTGGGCGAAAATATCCGCCATTCACTGTAACTTCAGCGCGCCGCAACCTATATCGCGGCCATGACAATTCCTTCGCGCGCCAAGCGCCAGCTCGCTCTCCTTCCTCTTGTCGCGCTTTTCGCAATCCCCGCCCATGCGCAGGTTGCCCCGCAGCAGGTGCCGCAGCAGGTGACGATCCCTGCCGCCGGGCCGGAGGTTCCCGCACCGCGTTTCCTGCAAACGGGCGAGACACCGTGGCTGTACCGTGGCAGTGACGTTCCGCAGGATGCGGAATGGAATTTCGGCGAGATCGACAATGGTCTGCGCTATGCAGTGCGCGAAAATGGCGTGCCGCCGGGGCAGGTATCGATCCGCATCCGCATCGATGCCGGATCGCTTTACGAGAAGGACGCCGAACAGGGCTTCGCCCATCTGATCGAGCACCTGGTGTTCCGCGAAAGCAGATATCTGAAGGATGGCGAGGCTATTCCCCGCTGGCAGCGCCTCGGCGCGACTTTCGGCAGCGACACCAATGCCGAGACCAGCCCGACCCATACGGTCTACAAGCTGGACCTGCCCGGCGCGACGCCCGCAAGCCTGGATGAAAGTTTCCGCCTGCTGTCCGGCATGGTCCGAGAACCGGCGCTTTCCACCGCCAATCTCGCTGCCGAAGTGCCCATCGTCCTCGCTGAGAAACGTGAGCGCGGCGGGGCGGCCAACCGCGTCGCGGAGGAGACGCGGCGGACCCTTTTCGCAGGGCAGCGCCTGGCTGAAAGGCTTCCCATCGGTACGGAAGCGACCCTGCGGGGCGCGACGCAGAAGGCGGTGCGCAATTTTCACCGCAACTGGTATCGTCCTGAAAACACCACCATCGTGGTCGCGGGCGATGCCGATCCGGCGGTGCTGGCCGGGCTGGTCGAGAAATATTTCGCCGACTGGCAGGTCGCGGGCGAGGGGCCGGATGCACCCGCTTTCGGCGATCCGGTCGCCCCTGATGCAAGTGCCGCGCATTCCGCCGCTGACATGCCGCCGATCGGCGCAACGTCGATCGTGGTCGAAAGCGACCTGCCGCGCACGCTGACCTATGCCATCATGCGCCCGTGGCGGGCGGTCGACGACACCATCGTCTATAATGAAGGGCTGCTGCTCGATTCCGTCGCGCAGGCGATCATCAACCGGCGGCTGGAATCGCGGGCGCGGGCGGGCGGCTCCTATCTCTATGCACAGGCCCAACAGCAGGACGTGAGCCGCAGCGCCGATGCCACCTTCGTCAGCCTGGCCCCTATTTCCGAAGACTGGCACGCGGCGCTGGCCGATGTGCGCGGCGTGATCGCCGATGCGCTGGCGCAGCCGCCGACGCAGGAAGAAATCGACCGCGAACTGGCCGAATTCGAGATCGCCTTCGTCAGCGGCGTGGAACAGCGCAGCGTCATGGCCGGGTCGCGCCTGGCCGACAATCTCGTCAACGCCGTCGATATTCGCGAGGCGGTGGCTGCGCCCGAAGTGATCCTCAGCGTTTTCCGCAACATGAAGGCGCGGTTCACGCCCGCCGAGGTGCTCGACCACACGCGCGACCTGTTCAGGGGCAATGTGACGCGCGCCGTCTATGCCACGCCCGTTGCGGGCGAGGCGGGCGAAGGCGCACTGACTGCCGCGCTCTCGGCCCAGGTGGCGGCCGATGGCGGCGCGCGGCTGGCGGCGCAGGACATTTCCTTTGCCGATCTGCCGCCCATCGGCGAACCCGGCACGATCGTCGCCAATAAGAAGCTGGGCGTGCTGGATATCGATCAGGTGACGCTGGACAACGGCGTCAAGGCGATCCTCTGGGCCAATAATGCAGAACCGGGCCGCGTGGCGGTCAGCGTCCGCTTCGGGTCCGGCTACCGCGCCTTCGCTGCCGAGGATGCACCCTATGCCGCGCTCGGCCAATATGCGCTGGTCGGGTCCGGCCTGGGCGAGTTGGGGCAGGAGGAGCTCGACCGCATTTCCACCGGGCGGCGGATGGGCTTCAACTTCGGGATCGACGATGCCGTCTTCACCTTCGGCGCGCAGACGCGCGGGGCGGATCTTGCCGACCAGCTCTATCTGTTCGCGGCCAAGCTGGGGATGCCGCGCTGGGACGAGAACCCGGTCATCCGCGCCAGGGCGGCGGCACGGCTCGCCTATGACGGTTTCGCCACCAGCCCCGGCGGCGTGCTGAACCGCGATCTCAATTATCTTCTGCGCGCCCGCGACCCGCGCTTCGCCACGCCCGATCCCGCCACCCTGTCCACGGTTACACCGGAAGGTTTCCGCGAAGTCTGGGAGCCGCTGCTGAAACAAGGGCCGGTGGAAGTGTCCATCTTCGGCGATTTCGACCGCGAGGAAACCCTGGAGGCGCTTCGCCGCACCTTCGGCGCCTTGCCCGAGCGTGAGCCGATCCCCGCCGAAGCACTGGCCCGCGTGCCCGCCTTTCCCGCCGAGGGAACCGGCCCGGTCGTGCTGAACCATCGCGGCGATGCCAATCAGGCGGCGGCTGTCGTCGCATGGCCGACCGGCGGCGGGGTTCCCGGCATACGCGAATCGCGCCAGCTCGAAATCCTCACCCAGTTGTTCGACAACCGCCTGATGGACGCGATGCGCGAACGCGCCGGGGCCAGCTATGCTCCGCAGGTTTCGAGCAACTGGCCGGTCGATCTCGAAAGCGGCGGCATCCTGACCGCCATCGCGCAATTGAAGCCCGAAGACGTGCCCGCCTTCTTCGCCGCCGCCGACGAGATCGCCGCCGACCTCGCCGCCAATCCGGCCACGGCGGACGAACTGGCGCGGGTGACGGAGCCGCTGCGCCAGACGATCAGCCGCGCCAGCACCGGCAACACTTTCTGGCTGTATCAGCTGGAAGGCGCGGCCAGCGATCCCCGCCGCGTGGCCATGCTGCGCACGCTGCTGAACGATTATTCGCAGACCACGCCCGAGCGGATGCAGGACCTGGCGCGGCGCTATCTCGCCTCGCGCCCCGGCTGGCGGGTGGCGGTGATCCCCAAAGGACAGGAGCTATCCTCCGCAGCAGAATAAGCGGCGCTGAAACGCCGCATTGGCCGCATGAAAGATTATCGCTGTTGGGCGCCGCGCCGCTTTGCCCTTGGGTGCTTTGCCAGGTGGCCCGGTGGCGGCTAGAACCTGCGGGCAGCGCAGCAAGACAGGAAAGAAGGCAGGCCAGTGGCACGCGAATGGACCCCCGACAGCTGGAAATCGCACGAGGCGCGGCATCTGCCCGCCTATGACGATGCCGCCTCGCTGGCCGATGCGGTGGACACGCTGGCGGCCTATCCCCCGCTCGTCTTCGCGGGCGAGGCGCGGGCGCTGAAGGCCGATCTGGCCGAGGTCGCGAATGGCCGCGCCTTCCTGCTGCAGGGCGGCGATTGCGCCGAAAGCTTCGCCGAATTCCACCCCAACAACATCCGCGATACCTTCCGCGTGCTGCTGCAGATGGCGGTGGTGCTCACCTTCGCCAGCAAACGCCCGGTGGTGAAGGTGGGGCGCATGGCAGGCCAGTTCGCCAAGCCGCGCAGCAGCGACACCGAAACGCGGGACGGGGTGACGCTGCCCAGCTATTTCGGCGACAATGTGAACGGCATCGAATTCGACGCCGCGATCCGCCGCAACGATCCCGCCCGCATGATCCGCGCCTATTCGCAGGCCGCCGCCACGCTGAACCTGCTGCGCGCCTTCGCCACCGGCGGCTATGCCAATCTGCGGCAGGTCCACCAGTGGACGCTGGACTTCATGGGCCGCAGCCCCTGGGCCGAGAAATTCGAGGCCATGGCCGACCGCATCGGCGAATCGCTCGATTTCATGGAAGCCTGCGGCATCGACCCCGCCACCGTGCCGCAATTGCAGGGCACCAGCTTCCACACCAGCCACGAGGCCCTGCTGCTGCCCTACGAACAGGCCATGACGCGGCGCGATTCGCTGACCGGCGACTGGTACGATTGCAGCGCACATATGCTGTGGATCGGCGACCGCACCCGGTTCGAGGGCAGCGCCCATGTCGAATTCGCGCGCGGCATAGGCAATCCGCTCGGCATGAAATGCGGGCCAAGCACGCAGCCCGACGCGTTGCTGCGGATGCTCGACACGCTGAACCCGGCGCGCGAGGCCGGGCGCATGACGCTGATCAGCCGCTTCGGCCATGACAAGGTGGAGGCCGGCCTGCCCGCGCTGATCCGCGCGGTGCGGCGCGAAGGGCATCCGGTGGTGTGGAGCTGCGACCCGATGCATGGCAATGTCGTCAAGGCGGACAGCGGCTACAAGACCCGGCCCTTCGACCGCATATTGTCGGAAGTGAAGGGCTTCTTCGCCGTTCACCGCGCCGAGGGCAGCCATGCCGGCGGCATCCATGTCGAGATGACCGGGCAGGATGTGACCGAATGTGTCGGCGGCGCGGTCGCGATCACCGATGCGGGCCTTGCCGACCGTTACCACACCCATTGCGACCCGCGCCTCAACGCCGCGCAATCGCTCGAACTGGCGTTCCTGCTGGCGGAAATGATCAATCTGGAGGCGGGCAAGGCGCAGGCCGACGCGGCCTGATCCTGCGTCCGGCGCCGGCGAAATGGCCGGTTCGGGGAACCGCAGGGCGTCTCCGGCCTTTCCTTACAGACGCTTTTCGGCCACGCTCGGCGCGATTCGTTGCAGCGAGAGGACGAACCGTGCCGCAGCCTGAAATTTCAGCCATCAGCGATGTCGTCGCCGCGCCGGGCGAAACCCTGGCGCAGCAATTCGCCCGCACCCGCGCCCTGTCGGAAAGCCTGGCCGATCCCTTGAGCGATGCCGATGCGACCATCCAGTCGATGGAGGACGCCTCGCCCGCGAAATGGCATCTGGCGCATACGACCTGGTTCTTCGAAACCTTCCTGCTGCGCGACGGCAAGCCCGGGTACCAGCTCTATGACGAGAAATTCCCCTTCCTGTTCAATTCCTATTACGAGGCGGAAGGCGAACGCATCGGGCGATTCGCGCGGGGCATGCTGTCGCGCCCGACGCTGGATGAAATCCGCGAATGGCGCGCCCATGTGACGCGGGAAATGGCGCCGCTGCTGGACGATCCCGCCCATGCCGGCCTCATTGCGCTGGGTATCGCGCATGAACAGCAGCACCAGGAATTGCTGCTGACCGACATCAAGCACGCCTTGTTCCAGAACCCCCTCGGCCCCGCCATGTGGCCGGAACCGACCTGCCGCGGCATGGCCGGGCCGGGTCCGCTGGCGGGCGATCTGCCGTGGCATGAACATCCGGGCGGCATCGCGCTGATCGGGCATGATGGCACCGGCTTCGCCTATGATAATGAAGGGCCGCGCCACCGCGTCCTTCTGGATCCCTTCGCGCTCGCGCCCCGGCTGGTGACGAATGGCCAGTGGGACGAATTCATTGCCGATGGCGGCTACCGCGACGCGGCGCTCTGGCTGTCGGATGGCTGGGCCTGGGTGCAAGAAAACGACATCGCTGCGCCGCTCTACTGGCGCGATGGCGATCACGGGCCGCAGCAATTCTCGCATTACGGCTGGGTGCACCGCGTGGCCGAAGAACCCGTGACCCATATCTCGTTCTACGAAGCCGATGCCTATGCGACATGGGCGGGCAAGCGCCTGCCGAGTGAATTCGAATGGGAAGCCGTGGCCGGTCAAGGCGATCCGCAAGGCGGCCATCAGCTGGACGAGGGCAGCTATGTCCTGCCTGCCGGCGGCGACGAGCTGTTCGGCGATTGCTGGCAGTTCACCCGCTCCGCCTATCTGCCCTATCCGCGCTACCAGCCCGCGGCGGGCGCGGTGGGCGAATATAATGGCAAGTTCATGTCGGGCCAATGCGTGCTGAAAGGGGCAAGCTGCGCCACCGTGCGCGGCCATTCGCGTGCCTCCTATCGCAATTTCTTCTACCCGCATCAGCGGTGGCAATTTACCGGGCTGAGGCTCGCCAGGGATCTGTAATGGCTACGAAACAGGGGATGGAACTCGTCGACCGGGACGAGCGCGGCGTGGACCGCGCCTTTCGCCGCGACGTGCTGGCCGGGCTGGCGCAGCCGGACAAGGCGATACCGGCGCGCTGGCTGTATGACGATGCCGGGTCGCAATTGTTCGAGGATATCACCCAGGTCGCGGAATATTACCCGACCCGCGCCGAAACCGAGATCCTGAACACGCGAGGGCCCGAATTCGCCGCCGCCATGGGCAAGGGCCGTGCCGTGGTCGAATTCGGATCGGGCAGTTCGGTGAAGACGCCGCTGCTGCTGCGCGCGATCGACCCCGCCGCCTATGTGCCGCTCGACATTGCGGGCGATTTCCTGCGCGCCGCTGCCGAGGATCTGGCGCAAGGATTTCCCGACCTGCCGATCTTTCCGGTGGAGGGTGATTTCACCCGGACCGTGCACCTGCCGCAGCCCGCGAAAACGTTGCCGAAACTGGGCTTCTTCCCCGGTTCGACCATCGGCAACATGGTGCCGCGTACGGCGGTCGACCTGCTGCGGTCCATGCGCGATACGCTGTCTGCGGATGATGCGCAGGATGCCGCAACGGCAGCAGCCCGCCCGATGCTGCTCATCGGCATGGACCTGGTGAAAGACGTTTCCGTTCTGGAAGCCGCCTATGACGATGCCGCAGGCGTGACCGGCGCATTCAACCTGAACCTCGCCCGCCGCATCAACCGGGAACTCGGCGGCGATATTCCGCTGGACGCCCTGCGGCACGAAGCGCGCTGGAACGACGATTTCGCCCGCATCGAGATGCATCTGCGCACCACGCGCGACATCACCTTCACCGTTTCGGGCGAAACCTTCTCCATGCGCGAAGGCGAGAGCATCCATACCGAGAACAGCCACAAATTTACGCGGCGGTCCTCCTACGCCCTGCTGCAGGCCGGCGGATGGACGCCCACCTGCCGCTGGACGGATGGCGAGAAGCGTTTCTCCGTCATCCTGGCCGAAGCATCCGTGCTGCGCAGCGCGCCCTGAACGCTGCCGAGAGCGCTTGAACGCAGGCAATTCACCAGCCGCTCATGGACCGGCAAGGTCACGGCCCCTATATGAGGGGCATGGACGGCCCGCAGATCGATTTCGCGCAGATGTTCGCCGAGGCGGGCGAGATCATCGCGCAGATACCGCAATCCGGCCTGCTGATGATGGCGCTTGCCGCCATGGCGGTGGGCTGGCTCGGATCGCTGATGGTCCGCCGCCGCATTCCCCTGGGCGGGCTGGTCCGGGGTGCGAGCACCCTGTTCCTCGTCGGCGTGCTGGTCACCGTCGTGCTGCAGATGGCGCGCTTCGATTCCCGCCTCGACTTCGCCGTGCCGCAGATGGGCCTGCCGGGGCAAGTGGTGGAAGGCGGCGAAACCCGCGTACCGCTGGCCCCTGACGGCCATTTCTGGCTGCGAGCCGAACTGAACGGCGCCCCCGCCGATTTCCTCGTCGATACCGGCGCGACGCTGACGGCGGTGTCTTCGGGCGTGGCCCAGGCCGCCGGGCTTCAGCCCCGCACCGGCGGCATCCCGGTGCGGGTGCAGACCGCCAATGGCACCATCGGCGCATCGCTGACCACCATCGACGAGATGCGCTTCGGCAATGTCTCGGCCACGGGTCTCGACGCGGTGATCGCCCCGAACCTTGGCGAAACCAACGTGATCGGCATGAACCTGCTGTCGCGCCTCGCATCATGGCGGGTGGAGGACAATGTCCTCATCCTCGTTCCGAAAGACCCCGCACCCGTGGGCTGAGCGCCCGCGCCATGTTGCATGGATCGCATCATGGCTTGCGCGAAGGGGAGTCGCAAGAACGCAATGTCTGCGATAGGGTGCTGTCATGACGATAGACGCTCTCGACGCACTGACGCTGGCGAGAATTCAATTCGCCTTCACGATCAGCTTCCACTTCATCTTTCCCGCCTTTTCGATCGGGCTGGCAAGCTTCCTGATGGTGCTGGAGGGGCTGTGGCTGAAAACCGGCAAACCGCTCTATCTCGACCTGTTCAAATATTGGCTGAAGGTTTTCGCCGTCGCCTTTGCCATGGGCGTCGTGTCTGGCATCGTGATGTCCTACCAGTTCGGCACCAACTGGTCGGTCTTTTCCGACCGCGCCGGGCCGGTGATCGGGCCGCTGATGGCTTACGAGGTGCTGACGGCCTTCTTCCTCGAGGCTGGTTTCCTCGGCGTCATGCTGTTCGGCATGAACCGCGTGGGCAAGAAACTCCATTTCGCCGCCACCTGCCTCGTCGCGCTGGGCACCTTCGTCTCCGCCTTCTGGATATTGTCGGTCAACAGCTGGATGCAGACGCCGACCGGATTCGTCATGGGCGACAATGGCCAGTTCCTGCCGGGCGGCAGCTGGCTGGACATCATCTTCAACCCCAGCTTCCCCTACCGGCTCGTCCACACGGTCATCGCCGCCTATCTGACCACGGCCTTCGTCGTCGGCGGGGTGGGGGCGTGGCACCTGCTGCGCAATTCCGCCAATGCCCATGCGCGCAAGATGTTCTCCATGGCGATGTGGATGGCCGCGCTGGTCGCGCCGATCCAGATCTTCGCCGGCGACATGCACGGGTTGAACACGCTGGAACACCAGCCGCAGAAGGTCATGGCGATGGAAGGCCATTACGACAGCCACCCGGAAGGCGCACCGCTGATCCTGTTCGGCATCCCCGACAGCGAGGCGAAGGAAGTGCGCTACAAACTCGAGATTCCCAAAGTATCATCGCTGATCCTGAAGCACGATCCGAACGCACCGCTCGCCGGGCTGGACACTATCCCGGACGAAGACGAACCGCCGGTGGGCATCGTGTTCTGGTCGTTCCGCGTGATGGTCGGCATCGGCTTCGCCATGCTCGGCCTCGGCATGTGGAGCCTGCTCGCGCGCTGGCGGGGAAGGCTGTATGACTGGACCTGGCTGCACCGCGCGGCGCTGGTGATGGGGCCGTCGGGCTTCGTCGCCGTCATCGCGGGCTGGATCACGACCGAGGTGGGGCGGCAGCCTTTCACCGTGTATAATCTGATGCGCACGGCGGACAGCGCCAGCCCGCTCGACGCGCCTGCCGTTGCGACATCGCTGCTGGCGTTCGTCATCGTCTATTTCGCCGTGTTCGGCATCGGCACCTGGTACATAATGAAGCTGATGCACAACATCCCGCATGACGATGAAACGGGCGTGAAGCGCGGCGATACCGGCCCGATCCGCACCGCCGGCATCACCCCCGGCCCGTCGCAGAACCCGGGTGAGGCGGACACCTTCCCCGCCGACCGGCCCCGCGACGACAGAGGAGAGGGCTGATGGATCTGACGATCGTCTGGGCCGGCATCATCGCCTTCGCCATCTTCATGTATGTGGTGATGGACGGGTTCGACCTCGGCATCGGCATATTGTTCCCCAGCTTCCGCGTGGGGGACGAACGCGATCAGGCGATGAACGCCATCGCGCCGGTGTGGGACGGAAACGAGACCTGGCTGGTGCTGGGCGGCGGCGGCTTGTTCGCGGCCTTTCCGCTGGCCTATGCCATTATCTTGCCCGCCACCTATCCGCTCGTCATCGCCATGCTGCTCGGCCTCGTCTTTCGCGGGGTGGCGTTCGAGTTTCGCTGGCGCGATCCGCGCCACCGGGGCTTCTGGGACATGGCCTTCGCGGGCGGTTCGCTCGTCGCGGCGATGACGCAGGGCATGATCCTGGGCGCATTGCTGCAGGGCGTGACGGTGGAGGGCCGCGATTATGCGGGCAGCTGGTTCGACTGGCTGACGCCCTATACGCTGCTGACCGGCGTGGGCGTGACCACCGGCTACGTGCTGCTGGGCGCGACTTTCCTCGCCATGAAGGTGGAGGGCCGGGCGGAGGACCACGCCTACCGTATCGCCCGCATCGCGGGATGGGCGACGCTGGCGCTGCTGATCGCCGTCAGCCTCGCCACCCCGCTGCTGGAAGGGCAGTATTGGCGGCGCTGGTTCGCCATGCCCAATATCCTCTTCGCCGCGCAGGTGCCGCTGCTGACCGGCATATTGTTCTTCGCGCTGATGCGCAGCATCGCCAAGCGGCGCGTCTATCGCCCCTTCGTGCTGGCGCTCAGCATCTTCCTGCTCGGCATGGTGGGGCTGGGCGTGTCGATGTGGCCCTATGCCGTGCCGCCGGGCATCACCATCTGGGATGCCGCCGCGCCCGAGAGCAGCCAGATCTTCATGCTGGTGGGCACGGCGATCATCATGCCGATCATCCTCGCCTATACCGCCTGGGCCTATTGGGTCTTTCGCGGCAAGGTGGGCGAGCATCACTACCACTGATGCGCTTCGATCCGAAACTGGACGGCGGCGAGACAGGCGACGCGCGCCCCCTGTGGCAGCGGCTGGGCTGGATGCTGGCGATCTGGGTGCTGAGCATCGCCGTGCTGGGCCTCGTCGCCTATGGCATCAAGTTCTGGCTGAACGGGTAAAGCGGCGCGCACCATCTGGACATTTCCGGGCGGCGCGGCAAGAAGGCGGCAAGCCGATCAGCGGCAAAACACCGGAGAGCCTTTCCCATGACCTATCGCGCCTTCTTCCTCACCTCGGCCGCTTTGTTTGCCGCCTCTGCCGCGGCGAGCCCCGCCAGTGCCGAGGAAGGCATGTGGACCTTCGACAATTTTCCGGCCGAGCGGATGGAACGGGAATTCGGCTGGGCGCCCGATCAGGCCTGGCTGGACGATGTCCGCGCCAGCGCCGTGCGCCTGACCGGCGGCTGTTCCGCCAGCTTCGTGTCGCCCAACGGGCTGATCCTGACCAATCATCACTGCGTCGCCAGCTGCGTCTATGAGAACTCCACCGGCGACAACGATCTGCTCGCGCGTGGCTTCGTCGCAGACCGCCGCGACCGGGAATTGAAATGCGCCGGTCAGCAGGCCGAAGTCGTCACCGGCATCACCGATGTGACCGCGCAGGTCAAGCAGGCCATCGGCACCGCCACGGGCGAGGCGCTGACCCGCGCCCGCGACGCCCGCATCGCCGAGATCGAGGCGGCGGGCTGCCCCGACACCGCGACCACGCGCTGCCAGGTCGTCGCCCTGTTCGGCGGCGGGCAGTACAAGCTCTACACCTATCGCAAATATTCCGACGTCCGCCTCGCATGGGCGCCGGAAGACCGCGCCGCGACTTTCGGCGGCGATCCCGACAATTTCAACTTTCCGCGCTATTCGCTCGATGCCAGCTTCCTGCGCGCCTATGAGAACGGCCAGCCGGTGAACACGCCCGAATTCCTGCGATGGAACCCGCGCGCGCCGGTGGAAGGCGAAGCGACTTTCGTCGTCGGCAATCCCGGTTCGACATCGCGCCTCAACACGCTGGGCCAGATCGCCTTCGAACGCGAGGTGCGCCTGCCGATCACTCTCGCCACCCTGTCCGAACTGCGTGGCCGCCTGATCCAGGCGATGAGCCAGAGCGAGGAGCGCGAACGCGAGGGACGCGACCTGCTGGGCGGGATCGAGAACAGCCTTAAGGTGCAGATCGGCCGCACCCGCGCATTGAACGACCCGGCCTTCACCGCCCGGCTGGAAAGCGCCGAGGCCGATCTCATCGCCCGCAGCGCCGCCAACCCCGCCGTGGGCGACCCCTGGGCGCAGGTGGACGATGCGGTCACCGCCTATCGCGCATTGTATCTGCCCGCGCGTTTCACCAGCCCGTCGGGCAATCTCTATGGCTATGCCCGCGCGCTGGTCATGGCCGCGCAGGAACGGGCGAAACCCAATGCCGAACGCCTGCCGGGCTATACCGACAGCGCGCTGCCGCTGCTCGAAAAACGCCTGCTGGACGAACGGCCGGTCTATCCTTGGCTGGATGCGTTGCAGATGGAATGGAGCCTGTCCAAGGCGCGCGAATATCTGGGCGCCGACGATGCCGATACGCGCCTGCTGCTGGGCCGCGAAAGCCCGGAGATGCTGGCCGAACGGCTTGTCGGCAACACACGGCTGGCCGATCCCGCATTCCGCCGCGCCCTATGGGAAGGCGGACTTGCAGCGGTGGAGGCGTCCAGCGATCCGCTGATCCAGTATGCGCTGCGACTGGTGCCGCGCCAGCGCGAGCTGGACCGGCTGATCGACGAGGAATATAGCGGCCCGCTGACGGCGGCGGGGGCGCAGCTCGCCGATGCGCGTTTCGCGGCCTATGGCGACACGCTCTATCCCGACGCCACCTTCACCCTGCGGATCAGCTACGGCAAGGTGCAGGGCTGGGAGGAGCGCGGCCAGCAGGTGCCCATCGCCACGACTTTGGGCGGAACCTTCGACCGCGCAACGGGCAACGAACCCTTCGACCTCGCGCCCGCATTCGCAGCGAAAGAGGCGCAGATCGACAAGGCGATCACCTATGATTTCGTCACCACCAACGACATCATCGGCGGCAATTCGGGCAGCCCGGTCGTCGACCGCGCCGGCACGGTGATCGGCGCCGCATTCGACGGCAACATCCATTCGCTGGGCGGCAATTACGGCTACGATCCGCTGCTGAACCGCACCGTGGCCGTCTCCGCCGCCGCGGTGCAGGAAGCGCTGGAAACCATCTATCCCGCTCCCGCGCTGGTGGCGGAACTGAACGGCGGACAGGCACGCCGCAACTGAAGCTGATTTCGCAGCGGGCAGGGCGAGAGCTCTGCCCGCTATCAACAGGATATATCACCGGCCCCGTTGCCGCCGCGAAGCGAAACGCGGCGCAGAGGCGCTATTCTTCCCCGCTTTGCGCCGCCAGCAGACCCATCATGTTGCGCGCGGCACTGCGCTCCTCCTCGCTTTTGAACGCGACATCGAGGTCGGGGGCGGCGTCAAGCTGGTAGAGCAGCATCCACAGCGCGAACCGCCGCGATTGATCACGCTCCAGCCCCAGGTCCACCCGCATCCGTTCCGTGCCCGCGGCGCGCGCTTCGGCGCTGACGGCCGCGAAATCATCCGTGCCGAAATAGCGGCGGAGCATATCGTCGAATTGCACGGGCGCCGCAGCCGCTCAGAGCAGCCGCGCCGACTTGATCTCCGGCGGCAGATCGGGCCAGACCTGGCGCAGGGCGTCGATCAGCGAATTGCTGTTCACCGGCTTCCGCAGCACCTTGTCATCCGGCCCGAGGAAGGAGATCTGCGCGGAATCATAGGCGGTGATGAAGATGAAGGGGATGCCGCGTTCGCGCAAGATATCCGCGACCGGCTTCGTCGTCAGGCCCGCGCCCATGTTGACGTCCAGCATGGCCACGTCGATCTCGCTGTCCTTGGCGCGGGCCTCGGCATCGTCCAGCCGCAGGCTCGGGCCGACGACCTCGAAGCCCAGGTCCTCCAGCGTGTCGCTCATTTCGAAAGCCACCAGAACTTCATCCTCGACGATGAAGATCTTTACTGGCTGGTCACTCATGGTCGATCCTTGGTTGATTACCGTTTTCAGTTTCAGCTTCAGGGGCATGGGCCGGAAGCGGCATCGCAAGGTGCCATTCCAGTCCTTCCTCGCCATGGACAAATCGCACCCTGCCGCCGGTTTCGGCTTCGATAGCGCGTTTGACGATGAAGGATCCAAAACCCTTCGTTTCCGGTTCAACCGCCGGTGGGCCGCCCCGTTCCAGCCAATCCACAATCAGGTGCCGCTCGCCCGCGGCCACCGCCTCGATATGCCAGCGCAGATCGATCGACCCCTGCGGGGCTGACAATGCGCCGTATTTCACCGCATTCGTGCCCAGTTCGTAGAATGCCATCGACAGCGCCATGGCCTGGCGCGAGGGGAGCGCCACTTCCGGCCCGTGCATCTGCGCCCGCTCGCCCGCGATTGCCGACACGATGTCGCCGGCGATGAGGCCGATCTTCTCGTGGTCCGATCTGGAACCGACCAGCCGGGCATGGGCCTTGGCATAGGCGTCGAGCCGGTGGTCCAGCGTCTCGCGCAATCCGGCGGGAACCCCGGAGGTCCGCAGCGACTGGCTGACGATGGATTTCACCACGGCAAAGGCATTCTTCACCCGGTGATCGAGTTCGGCGATCAGCGTCTTCTGCCGCGCCAGCATCTGCTGCTTCGCCTCGATGTCGACCAGCGCGACCGCTGCGCCGATCCTGTTGCCCTCGCGGTCGGTAACCGGCTCGCCGATGATGTTCATCCAGAAACGGGTGCCGTCGCCGCGCTGGTAATGTACTTCCAGTTCGGCGTGATCCGCATGGTTGCGGATGATGCGCGACAGCGGATATTCATGCGCCGCGACGCGGCGGCCATCGCCGTGGAACGACACCCATTCGTCATAGCTGTCCACATCGCGCGAATGCAGGACCGGGTGCCGCAGCAATACCTCCACCTGCCTGTTGCCAAGCAGGATCCTGCCACCAAGATCGGCAATGATCACGCCGACCGGCACCACGTCGAGCGCCGCTTCGAGGTGAGTGATCCGCTGCGCCGCATCCCGTGCCGTTGCGGCGTCCTGCGCACGTGCGGCGCTGGCAGCGGCCAGTTCGTCCTCGAGCCTGGCGATTTCGTGCCGTAGTTCACTTGCGCTGCGATGCGGCATTCCGCCCTCCAAGAAATCGCGTCCGGACCGGTGCGGACCATAGCGGCAATATTGGCCGGACTGTCCCGGACGAAAACCGGAAAGCTGCGCCAAGGTAAAGCATAACCTGCGCACAAAAGGTTTTTCCCGATGAGCAGGTCGCCGGTTTCACCCCCGCGCCGGACGGTGCCATGCCCGCGAGGAGGGAATGTAAATGACGGGAGCGGCATGATCTCGGGCACATGATCTTCAGTAATTTTTCCGTTCCGTGCATCCATTCCCGTTCATGCGGCGTAAGGATTAATGTCATTCGCAAATAATGACACGCCGTGGCCTTGCGCGCCGGGGAAAAGACGGGGGGTTTGACTTGGATGGTCGACCTGCCCTTTAGCGCGCGTCGTCGTCACGGCTTTCTGGTCCTGAAGGGAAGAGGAAGTCTCAATGAAAATGCAATCCAGGAAAAATTTCGCCGCGACGCTGCTGGCCGGGTCGGCCACGCTGTTCATCGTCGCTCCTGCATCGGCCGACACGACGCCGCCCTGTAACGACGGCGCCGGCGTGAACTCGACCGAATGCGGCACCGATGCCGAGGCGCCCGCAGATGGCGCGACTGCCGTGGGCGTCGGCGCGAGTGCGACCGGAACCGATGCAGTGGCGATCGGCTCGGACGATGCCGGTGCCAATCCCGCCGTCGCCAGCGCCCCGTCCACCGTGGCAGTAGGCGGCGAAAGCCTGGCGAACACACCGGGCGCGACGGCCCTGGGCTGGCAGTCGAGCGCGACCGGGGCGATGGGCACGGCCGTCGGCCACCAGACCACCGCTTCGGGTGACCAGAGCTTTGCCGGGGCGGAAGATGCGGTTGCTTCGGGCGACAACGCCATTGCCATCGGCAACACGGCGCAGGCGACCGGCGGCGATGCCATCGCCATCGGCGGCAATCGTGACGGTACGACCGGCTTCTCCACCGTCGCCAGCGGCCCTTCCACCACCGTCGTCGGCGGGCAGTCCTCCGCAGTCGGAGCAGGTGCATCGGCCTATGGCTGGCGCGCCAATGCGACGGCGGAACGCTCGACCGCGCTCGGCCATCTGTCTGAGGCGAGCGGCTTCGCTTCCACGGCAGCCGGTGAAGCGGCGGCGGCGCAAGGCCGTGGCGGCGTCGCGATTGGCGGCAATACCGATGGCGGCATGTTCGGCGCGCTGGCGACCGACGATGCCGGGATCGCGATCGGCAGCGATGCAGAGGCGCGTCAGGTCGGCGCGATTTCCATCGGCGGCGATGCCGATGGCGATGGTGACGGCGCGGTCGCGGATGGCGTGGATGCACTGGCGCTGGGTGCCGATGCCATGGCGATCGGCAATTCGACGACCGCTCTCGGCGGCGAAAGCCTGGCGAATACGCCGGGCGCGACGGCCCTGGGCTGGCAGGCGCAGGCGACCGGGGCGATGGCTACCGCCGTCGGCCATCAGACCACCGCTTCGGGTGACCAGAGCTTTGCCGGAGCAGAGGATGCGGTCGCATCGGGCAGCAATGCCATCGCCATCGGCAATACGGCGCAGGCGACCGGCGGCGATTCCATCGCCATCGGCGGCAATCGCGACGGCGCGATGGGTATGTCGACCATCGCCAGTGGCCCTTCCACCACTGTGGTCGGCGGACAGGCCTCCGCTGTCGGGGCAGGTGCGACGGCTTACGGCTGGCGCGCCAATGCCACGGCCGAACGCGCGACCGCGCTCGGCCATTTGTCCGAGGCGACGGGCGTGCGCTCCGTCGCCGTGGGTGAAGCCGCCGCGGCGAGCGGAGACGGGGCCATCGCGCTGGGCAACCAGTCGGTTGCATCCGGCACGAACTCCGTTGCCATCGGCAATGGCGCCGTCGCCACCAATGCCGGGCAGGTCGTGGTGGCATCGCTTGACGACAGCACCGCTTCGCAGGTCGGTCCGATCGCAGTGGTCACGGCCGATGCCAACGGCACGCTGGGCGTAAGCTCGTCTGCCGGCCTCAGCAATCTGGCCAGCTTCACGGCCGTGCAGGCGAACAGCGTTGCCATTGCCGGCAACACCACTGCCATCATGGGCAACACCGCCGCGATCGCGAACAGTTCCGCGCTGATCGCGGGCAATTCGGCGATGATTGCCAGCAATTCCCGCGCCATCGCAGGGTTGCAGGACGGTCAGGCTGTGCTGTTCGACCTGGCGGCGGAAAACGATATGCAGGCCCGCCGCGCGAATGAAGGCGTCGCCCTGGCGCTGTCGATGGAATCGCCGGTGATCATGCCGGGCAGGACCTTCGGCGTCGCAGGCGGCTTCGGCTATTATAACGATCGCGTGGCAGGGTCTGCATCGGTCGGTTACCGCATCAGCGACAGCACCGTCTTTACCGGCGGCGTCGGCGTCGGCTTCGATTCCGGCGAGGTGGGCGCGCGCGCCGGTTTCCAGGCTTCCTGGTAAACCACCGCGCCGTCAGCCAACAGCTGAGAGCCATTCCTGAGGACCAGGAAGGGAGGGGTCGGAGCCACGCGCTTCGGCCCCTTTTCCTTGCCATGCGGCCGATTGACGCGGCCGTGAAATAAGTAATGGGAATAAGTACTGGCAAGAAAAGACGCCGCCTGGAGCCGCAAGATCCGGCGCGGATTTGTGCCGGTTGGGGACAGTCACGGTGAAGTGCTTCACTCCGGCGGGATTTTCGCACAGGAACGGATCAGATTTTACGAGGGACCGAACATGAAGCGCATTAATCGACTCGGCTATATCGCCATTGCGGCTTCGGCCCTGATCGCCAGCCCGGCGCTGGCCGATCCGATCACGCTGACGGCGGGTGACGTCGGCACCAGCTTCACGCTCGATTACAACGGCTTTTCCGATGGCAAGATCGTCGACGGCCTTGGCGGCTCCACCACCTTCACGCTGAAGAATGTAACCGATACCGGTTACAGCTTCGATTATTCGGTCGCAAATACCACCGGCAACGGCGTGACCTCGCGCATTTCCAGCTTCGCTTTCGACACCGATCCCGATATCCGCAGCGCCCGCAGCACCGGCACTTACAATTTCGCGGTGCTGGACTCCAAATATCCGAACGGCATCGGCAATATCGATGTCTGCTTCAAGGGCGGCCGGAGCAACAGCTGCGCCGGCAACAGCGGCGGGGTCGAAACCGGCCTGTCAGGTTCCGGTTCGCTCATGCTAGGCTTCGCCGAACCCGTAAACGCGCTCACGCTCGACAATTTCTTCGTGCGCTATCAGTCGATCACCGGCGCAGGCAATATCACGTCGGCAAGCGGTGCGGCGACCAGCAGTTCGTCGACATCGTCGGGCGGCGGAACGCAGGTTCCCGAACCGGGTACGCTCGTGCTGTTCGGCTTCGGCCTCGTCGGGCTTGCTTTCGCCGGACGCCGGCGCGGGCGGCGGAATGCCGCACCCTCGCCGCGGCTGGCACTCGCCTGAACACGGTCGCCTGAACACGGCCGCCTGAACACAGCCGTCTGAACGACCGGCTGAACGACCTCTTGGGCTACCGGGCCTGCCCCCGTTCGGCTTCGGCCAGATGGCGGGCAATGGCCCGGTTGTCCGGTGCAAGCCGGGCTGCCTTGCGAAGTAAGGGCAACCCGCCGCTGCGGTCGCCGCTGCGAACCATCAGCCATCCGGTCGTATCCAGAACGGATGCATTGTCCGGCGCTTTCTTCATGGCCTTCCGGGAAAGTTTCAGCGCCGCATCGAAATTACCGAGCTGGCCCTGCACATAGGCGGCATTGTTCAGCACCAGCACGTTCCCGCTTCCGGTCGTTTCCAGAACATTGTCGTAGGCCCGCGCGGCGCTGCGCCAGTCCTCGCGCTTCATGGCATTGTCGGCCAGGGCAAGCTCGCTTCCCAGCATCTCGGCCGCGGGGAACCGGGCGCGGGCGGCATAGGCTGCGGCATCGGGCGATCGGGCGGCACCGGTCGCCGCTGCCATCAGGGTCAGTTCCTGCACATTCGCTTCGGGGCGCGAGGCGAGCGGGCGCAGCGTCTCCACGGCAGCGGATGCATTGCCGGAATTGAGCTGCGCGCCTGCCAGCAGCCGCCGCGCCAGTCTGTGCCCCGGATTGTTCCGCAGATAGCTGGCGAGGTGCGTCGCCGCCTGTTCGGGCAAGCCGAGTTCGGCCAGGGCCTGCCCGTAGAGAAGCCGGGCCTGCGGCACCTCGTTCAGCCGCGCCTCGACGTCCTGCAATTCTCTTCGCGTGGTATCCCAATCGCCCGACGTCGCCGCCAGGCGGGCGGTCAGAAATCTGACCGAGAGATCGTCGGGCGCACGCTCCGCAAGATCGTCCAGCAGGGGCTTCATCTCCTCCGTCCGGCCGAGATCGCCCAGTGTCGCGATTCGCCCGATCAGCGCCGACCGGTTCTCCGGATAGGCCGAGGACGCCGCTTCGAATGCCCTGAGGGCATCGCCCAGTCGGCCGTCGGCAGCGGCCACCTGCCCTGCGGCGAGCTGCGCTTCGAGCACATCGGGGCCTTCCGCAAGTGCCGCTTCGGCAAGTTCGCGGGCCTTTACAGGATTGCCGCGCCCCAGTTCGAACCGCGCCTGTTCCGCGCGCAGCCGTGCCTTGGGGGCGCTTGCTTCCGCGCCCCTGGCGAAGGCCTGCGCGGCGGATTCGACATCCTCCAGCCCGATATGGGCCAGGGCGCGGATGCGCCAGGCATCGGCAGTATCTTCGGCGGCGACATGGCCGATCGCTTCGTTAAAGCGTCCGCGCAGCAGGTCGGCTTCGCCGCGCAGAATGGCCCCGTCTGCCGGCAGCGCCCCGCGTTCGGCCAGCCTGTCCAGCGCCGCCATGGCTGCCTCGCCGTCGCCAAGCTCGAGATAAGTGCGCGCGAGCAGTTCCGCCGCGCGAAGATCGCCGGGCCTTTCGTTCAGCGCCGCAATCAGATCGAGCCGCGCAGCGCTGAAGCGGTGCGCCTCGTAACTTTCGGCGCCGCGCTTCGCCTGTTCTTCGGGAGACAGCCCGCAGGCCGCCAGCATCAGTAACGCCATCAGCGCCGGAGCAGTTCGGTGTCTCGCCATGGCCGTTCCCTATCTGAACTTCGCGAAGGAATACTGAACGTAATCCGAAAATCCAGGCATTCTTCACCGCAAGGCGATCCTGCCGCACCAGCAGCAAGCTGGCGCAGCGACACCAGCCACGACATTGGCGGCAGACCTCCGAACGAACCGGGACAGCCGCTTTTCGCATGAAAGGAAACTGGCTGGGGCGGCAGGGATCGAACCTGCGAATGGCGGCATCAAAAGCCGCTGCCTTACCACTTGGCGACGCCCCAGCAGGTCAAGGCGCCCCTATAGCGCGCCTGCCGGAGATGAAAAGGGGGCAGCGGCGGTAAAAATCCGTGTCGCCCCGCCCCTCACTCTGCCATCAGGTCAGATCGCCTTGCCCTCGAAATCCGCTGCCGCGTGGCGTTCGCGCAATTGTTCGTTCTCTTCGCCCCAGGTCTTGTTGACGATGCGCCCGCGCTTCACGGCGGGGCGCTGCGCGATCTTTTCGGCCCAGCGGCCCACGGCCTTGTATTCGTCGATCGACAGGAAGGTGCGCGCATCCTCGTAGATATTGCCGGTGGTGAAGGGCGCCAGCCAGGCAAAGGCGGCGATGTCGGCAATGGTGTAATCCTCGCCTGCCAGGAAATCGCTTTCCTGCAGCCGCTTGTCGGCGACGTCGAACAGGCGCTTGGTTTCCATGGCGTAGCGGTTGATCGGATATTCGAACTTCTCCGGCGCATAGGCGTAGAAATGGCCGAAGCCGCCGCCGATGAACGGCGCGCTGCCGATCTGCCAGAACAGCCAGCTCAGCATTTCCGCTCGGCCTGCGGGTGTCTGATTGGCGAATTTGCCAAATTTCTCCGACAGATACAGCAGGATCGCGCCGCTTTCGAAAATGCGGAGCGGGTTCTTGCCGCTCCGGTCAATCAGGGCCGGGATCTTGGAATTGGGATTGATGTCGACGAAGCCGGAGGTGAACTGCTCCCCTTCGCCGATATTGATCGTATAGGCGTCATATTCCGCCGCGCAGCCCGCCTCCAGCAATTCCTCCAGCATGATCGAGGCCTTTACCCCGTTGGGCGTCGCCAGCGAATAAAGCTTGAAGGGATGCTCGCCCGAGGGCAGCGCCTTGTCCTCGCGCGCGCCGGCGGTGGGGCGGTTGATATTGGCGAATTTGCCGCCGTTCTCGGCATCGTGGGTCCAGACCTTGGGCGGGGTGTAGCTATCGGCCATGCGTGACATTGTCCTTGAGTTGCAGCGTTGTACCCTTCCAATCCGGCCGTAGCCCCGATGTTCCGGGGGCGCGTGGCGGCACAGGCGGACACGGCACGGGAGCCGTTTCGCCCCTCGCGCGTTTTCAGCAGACCATGGCCAGCAAACCTCCCAAGCTCATCTTCGTCGACGACGATCTGCCCGGTATCTCGCGCAAGCGTTCGGGCAAGGGCTGGTCCTATTATGACGTGACCGGCGCGCTCATCACCGACAAGGCGGAACGCGCCCGTCTTAACGCCATCGCCCTGCCGCCCGCCTATCAGGACGCTTGGTTCTGCCCCGCGCCCAATGGCCATATCCTCGCCACCGGCGTGGATGCGAAGGGGCGCAAGCAATATCGTTACCACCCCGATTTCCGCACCTGGCGCGAGGGCGAGAAATTCGACGCCTGCCTCGCTTTCGGCAATCTGCTGCCGCTGGTGCGCAAGCGGGTGGAGGAAGAACTTTCCGGCGGCGAATTGACGCGCGAGCGGGCGCTGGCCAGCGTCGTGCGCCTGCTCGACCTCGGCGCGATCCGCGTCGGCAATGAAAGCTATGCGAAGCGGAACAAGAGCTTCGGCGCGACCACCCTGCGCGCGCGCCATGCCGAGATTACCGGCAAGACGCTGCGCCTTCGCTATAAGGGCAAGTCCGGCAAGCAGCGCGAGGTCACGCTGACCGACGGCGCGCTGGCGAAGATGGTTCGCCGCATGGAGGATCTGCCGGGGCAGAACCTGTTTCAATATGTCGATGACGACGGCGAATTGCACGCTGTCTGCTCGGGCCAGGTAAATGATTTCCTGTGCGAGACGATGGGCGAACATTTCACCGCCAAGAATTTCCGCACCTGGCACGCCAGCGTCATGGCATTCGAGATGCTGGCGACTGCGAAGGAGCGGCTGACGATCAAGGCGCTGCTGGACGCCGTGGCCGAGAAACTGGGCAACACGCCCGCTGTCACGCGCCGCAGTTACATCCATCCGGCGATCTTCGAACTGGTCGACCGGCAGGAGGAATGGCGCGAGACGCTGGACCTGCCGCGCAGCACCAAATGGCTGACCCGCGCCGAACGCGGCTTGATCGCCATGCTGGAAAATGCTCCGGCGGCGGAAGAATTGCTAGCCGCCTGAAGCTCCGGCAGGAACGCAACCGGCAGGGACGCAACCGGCCGCAACAGATATTTTGAGGGGGGACCACCAAGCTTGTCCGACGATACATATCCGCTTCGCGAACGATTCCACCACATGCACCGCCACGGTTTCGTGCGGGTCGCCACCAGCACGCCGCATGTGAGTACCGCCGATGTTCCCTTCAACACCGAGGCCATTCTTTCGGAAGCCCGGCGGGCGGATAAATGCGACGTCGACCTGGTGCTGTTTCCCGAAATGTGCCTGTCGTCCTATGTGCTGGACGACCTGGTGCTGCAATCCGCTCTGCTGGATGCGGTGGAAAATGCGGTGGGCGAGATCGTGAAGCGCAGCGCCGACCTGTCGCCCGTGCTGCTGATCGGCGCGCCGCTGCGCCACGGCGGGCAGGTGTTCAATTGCGCGCTGGCCATCGCCCATGGCCGCCTGCTGGGCGTGGTGCCGAAAAGCTATCTGCCCAATTACCGCGAATTCTACGAAAAACGCTGGTTCGCTCATGGTCGCCGCATTCAGGGCCGCACCATCCGGCTCGGCGAGCACGAGGTGCCCTTCGGCACCGACATCCTGTTCGCCGCCGACAATCTGTCGGGATTCGTGCTGGGGGTGGAGATCTGCGAGGATTTCTGGTCGCCCGACCCGCCCAGCACCCGTGCCGCGCTGGCCGGGGCGACGGTCATCGCCAATCTGTCCGCTTCCAACATCACCATCGGCAAATCGGACGAGAGGCATCTGCTGTGCAAATCGCAATCCTCGCGTGCCGTCTGCGCCTATCTCTATTCCGCCGCCGGACACGGCGAAAGCACGACCGACATGGCCTTCGACGGGCAGGGCATCATCTACGAACTCGGCGATCTGCTGGGTGAATCCGAACGGTTCAGCCGCGATGCCGAATTATGCGTCTGCGATCTGGATACCGACCGCATCCTGGGCGATCGGATGCGGATGCAGACCTTCAACGACGCCGCAGAACACCTGGGCAGGCCCGAAACCGAATATCGCAGAATCGGCTTCTCCGTCCGCAACATGGAAAGGGATATCGGCCTGCGCCGCCCGATCCGCCGTTTTCCCTTCGTGCCGAACGACCCCGCCGATCTGCATCAGGATTGCTACGAGGCGTTCAACATACAGGTCGATGGCCTGTCGCGCCGGCTGGAGGCGACAGGGGCCAGGAGCATGGTCATCGGCATTTCGGGCGGGCTGGATTCCACCCATGCGCTGATCGTGGCGGCGCGCACCTGCGACCGGCTGGGCCTCAGCCGCAAGATGATCCGCGGCTATACCATGCCCGGTTTCGGCACCAGCGCGGGCACGAAGAGCAACGCATGGCGGCTGATGGAAGCCTTCGGCATCACGGCGGAGGAAATCGACATTCGCCCCGCCGCCACTCTCATGCTGCAGGACATGGACCATCCCTTCGCCGGCGGCGAGCCGGTCTATGACACCACTTTCGAGAATGTGCAGGCAGGGCTTCGTACCGATTACCTGTTCCGCCTGGCCGGGCAGCACGGCGGCTTCGTCATCGGCACGGGCGATCTGTCGGAACTGGCGCTCGGCTGGTGCACTTACGGCGTCGGCGACCAGATGAGCCATTATGCCGTGAATTCCGGCGTGCCCAAGACGCTGATCCAATATCTGATCCGCTGGGTGACTCGCACCGACCGGTTCGAGCCCGAGACCGATGCCATTCTGGAAGACATTCTCGCCACCGAGATCACGCCTGAACTGGTGCCCATCGGGGAGGATGGCGAGGTGCAATCGACTCAGGGGCAGGTCGGCCCTTACGAGCTCAACGATTTTTTCCTGCACCACGTCATCCGCTTCGGCCAGCGGCCCAGCAAGGTCGCCTTCCTGGCGCTGCACGCATGGAATGACGCGCAGCAGGGACTGTGGCCGGAGGAATTTCCCGAACAGGCGAAGAATGCCTACGATCTGGCCACCATCCGCCTGTGGCTGGAGAAGTTCCTGTGGCGCTTCTTCGAATTCAGCCAGTTCAAGCGCAGCGCGCTGCCGAACGGGCCGAAAGTATCGTCGGGCGGGGCGCTCAGCCCGCGCGGCGACTGGCGCGCGCCCAGCGATGCCGTGGCCGCCGTGTGGAAGGCGGAACTGGCAGCCCGGGTGCCGGAGAAATAGGAAAAGACGGGCGGCGGTTTTCGGCCGGATCAGTCCAGCCGGACGATCCAGTCGTGTGTGTCGGGCAGGGTGCCGCGCTGGATGCCGAGCAGGCGCTCGCGCAGTTTCTGCGTCAATTGCCCCGGACCGCCGCTGCCGATGGTGAATTCGCCTTCCGGCCCCGCCACCCTGCCCACCGGAGTGACCACGGCGGCGGTGCCGCAGGCCATGGTTTCCACCAGGTGCCCGCTCTCCGCATCATCGTGCCACTGGTCGATGGAATAGGGTTCCTCGCGCACTTCCAGCCCTTCGGCGCGGGCGAGGGTGATCAGGCTGTCGCGAGTGATGCCGGGCAGGATCGTGCCGGTCAGCGGCGGCGTGACGATGCTGCCGTCCTTCATCACGAAGAACAGGTTCATGCCGCCCAGTTCCTCGATCCACTTGCGCTCGACGGCATCCAGGAACACGACCTGGTCGTGCCCGCGCGCGGTCGCCTCGCTCTGCGGGACGAGGCTGGCGGCGTAATTGCCGCCGGTCTTGGCTGCGCCGGTGCCGCCGGGGGCCGCCCGCACATAGTCGCGGCTGACCCAGATCGACACCGCCGGGGCGCCCGACTTGAAATAGCCGCCGACCGGGCTGGCGATGGTGATGAACTTGTACTGCCGCGCGGGGCGAACGCCCAGGAACGCTTCGGATGCGAACATGAAGGGCCGCAGATACAATGCGCCGCCATCGACGCGGGGGAACCAGTCGCGGTCGGCGCGCACCTGCCGCGTCACGGCTTCGAGGAACAGTTCCTCCGGGACTTCGGGCATGGCCATGCGGCGGGCCGATTCGTTGAAGCGGCGGGCATTCTGTTCGGGGCGGAACAAAGCGACTCCGCCATCGTCCTGCCGATAGGCCTTCATGCCTTCGAAGATTTCCTGCGCATAATGCAGCACGGCAGTCGCGGGGTCGAGGCTGAGCGGTCCGCGCGGGCCGACCTGCGCCGCATGCCAGCCGCCCTTGTCCGCATCGTAATCCACCACCGTCATGTGATCGGAAAACAACGTGCCGAATCCGGGATCGGCCAGCGCCTCGGCCCGCGTTTCGCCGGGAACGGGCGCGGGATGGGCGAGGGTGGTGAATTCTGGTCTGGGCGCGTCGGCCATGCTGGCTCCTGTGGGTTCTTGTCCGCGCGGGTAATCCGCAGCGCGGGCGCTTGCAAGAGGCGGCTCGAGCATCGCTGGCAAGTTACGCGAAAGAGAAGAGTGACTGCGGCCGATCGCCGGCGACCCGCCCCCAAGCGAACAAATGAGAAGGGCGGCCCCGGCATCTGCCGGGAACCTGCCCCCCAAGCGAACAAATGAGAAGGGCGGCCCCGGCATCTGCCGGGAACCTGCCCCCCAAGCGAACAAATGAGAAGGGCGGCCCCGGCATCTGCCGGGAACCGCCCTTCGCATGGTCAGCGGCCGGAAGTGCCGCCCACGTAAGCCTTTATCGCGTCAGGCGCGATAATGCCTCGTGCGGAACTGTACCGACCCCCTTGCTGAACCATGAGACATCGGATCACCTCCTTTCGCGCTGTATAGCCAAGAGCCCTTGCGTATCATCGCGGCCCGGGACGGCGTGGTCCGCCTGTCCTGCCCCCTTTGTGAGTCGTAATGAACGCAAAGGCAAGATGCAGCCTGAAATTTTTCACCAGCCTCAGCGGCAATCCTCGATCACGCGGGTCACCTCGGGCCAGCTTGGCAGATACAGCGTCGGCAGGCCCGCCGCCTCGACGGCGAAGCGGCCCTTGCTCAGCGCCATGGCGTCGAGCAGCCGGTCGTTTGCGGACAAAGCGGTTTCGATGGTCGGAGCAGCGCCTGCGGAGGGCTGCGCGGTCACCATGCGGTCGGCGGTTTCGGTAAGGATTCGCACCGGCACGGGGCCGGAGGCCTGACCGGCACGGCTGAGCACCACCTGCCGCGAAGCGCGGTCGCATTGCATCGCGAAAACGGCCCCCTGTCCAGGCTCGCCATAATAGGCACCGCTGCGCTGCGCCCCGCCGCGATAGGCCCAGTCGCCGGGGGTGCGCGCCGCATCCATCCAGTTCTGCGGCACGGGCAATCGGACGGAGATCGGCGGCGGCGGCACGGCGGCCGGGCGCTGCGGCGGAGCGGGCGTCGGCTGCGG
>NZ_JABASZ010000008.1 GCF_012979275.1 Pseudopontixanthobacter vadosimaris | reverse complement strand
GGCTGTTCAACAAGCTGAAGAACTGGCGCCGGGTCGCCACTCGCTACGACAAAACCAAAGAATCCTACCTTGGCTTCGTCGCCCTCGCTTCAATCAAACTCTGGATACCCTTTGTCCACGAAACCTAACAGAAATGTTACAGCCCACAAGAAAGCAAGGTACAGCACGCCGCCAGCACCAATGCCAGCAACAGACGCTCCGCCAATCTTCCACCAAGGCGCTCGTGCTTCACCTGAGTTTGCTGATGTGTGTGATAGCATGGCAGTCACGGTAGGGGCGCTCCATAACGGCTGCAATGGGTCATTAGCGTAGGGGCCGCCATCGATGATAATTGCCAACCGTGTCCGCTGGTCCCATTGAGTTCGCCAGCACCGAGCAGACAAACTGTTTCTGCCCGCAGCCATGGAGCCGATGCGATTCTGTTGGAAGATCAGGCGACGTATGTACGGGCCTTACACACACAGCCCGACTGGTGTGGGCCTAGGGGAGCTATAATTGTGGTGCTGGGGATTGGTTGCGGGGGTTGGATTTGAACCAACGACCTTCAGGTTATGAGCCTGACGAGCTACCGGACTGCTCCACCCCGCGGTACCGATGGCAGCTAT
>NZ_JABASZ010000007.1 GCF_012979275.1 Pseudopontixanthobacter vadosimaris | reverse complement strand
GGTAGCAGTGGGCCGATCAAAGCCCACTCGTCACCCGACACACCAACCCGCTCACCCAATGCTGCCTCCAAAAGGTAGCCTTGAATCAGCGGTCGAGTCTCAGGTCAAGCTTTGTCCACGAAGCCTAAATTTTTGATTGTTTGCAATCCGGGACTTGCGCGACTGTCCCAAAATCGGGCAAGTTTACAAAGCAGATGGTCTGAGGAAGACCTGCTACTTCACCAAAAGATTTCCCGCAGAGAGCTGGCTTGGCGAAATCAATTTGCCCAGCAGGTTCGATTTGCAAACTCAGTGCCTTAACGATGGGTGCTGAACCAACATCGTTTGTAAGTAATCCTTCAAAAGAAGCGGAACCGAACGTCCGCTCTCAGGTGATTGAACCAGAAGCACGAACGGCCGAAGGTGGGGCGCATAGCGGTCGAACCTCGGTTCTGGAAAAGAGTCGATAACTTTGTTCGTCGCCTTGCCAATCTAGCCGTTTCCTAACATTTTGCCACGTACACGGGTCATACGCTCGTGGTTAAACCGCTGTTTTAGCATGGTTAATTTTGCGTGAAGGTCGCAGGTTCGCATCCTGTCTCCCCGACCAACTATCTTCCGTTCAGCGATTTGCCGGGTGCAGGCAGTTCATGCCAACGCGGCTACGGTGGTGGGCCCGGCAGGACTCGAACCCGCGACCTAGCCGTTATGAGCGGCCAGCTCTAACCAACTGAGCTACAGGCCCGACGCACCGTATGCGTGGCCTAGCCGCAGCCAATCACGAGGGCAAGACCGCTTCGGTCGGGACATTGGGATCACCGCTGCACATTCTTTAGAATTTCGCCAATTGTGGTGGGCTTCACCCCCCGAAGGCGTAACTCAGCGTAAACCGCGCGCCACCAGTCATAAAGATCGTCCAGATCCTCCTCGTTTCGGACATATGGCGTAAAACCCGGCACGAGCGACGGGCTGTGGAAGGAGAAAACGAGCACGGGCAGCTTCGCTTCGAGTGCGCAGCCGATGCCCCGCAGGGCTTCTGTCGCATTCACTCCTTCCGGGGTCAGCGAGATGCGCTCCAGCAGTCCGGCCCGGGCCATGGCGCTGCGGATGCTCGGCATGGCCTTCAGCGCGGGATAGATGCAGCGGCCGTGCTGCCGCAACCTGCCGGCAAAGGGACTGGTAAGCGGCAGTTCCAGCAGGGTGCGTTCCCGGTCGATCCAATAGGGGTGCAGGGGGTGGTTCCGGTAATCCGGCCCGCCATGCTCGCCATAATCGAAATGCGCGCGAACGGAGCTGTCGATAAGGATACCGGCATCCTTCAGCAAATCGGCCGTATTGGGCCCCAGGCCATAGCGACCGGCGCGATAGATCAACGGCTGCACGGCGAAATTCTTCGCTATGGCATCGCGCAGGCGCAGGAATTTTTCCCGCTCGACCTCGGCAGGAAGATTTCCGGCGAAACTGTTGAAACCGTTGATTTCTTCACTGTGCGGCGGGTTGACCCAGGGGTGAAGCTGTATGCCCAGTTCAGCCTTGCCGTCACGCACGGCCCCGCCGATGATCTCGATGGCAAAGGGTGAATGCGCGACCGGCCAGTCGATCAGATAAACGGGGGAGACGCCGATATTTTCGCAGAATTGCTGGAACTTCCGCAGCCGGGGCACGTGATCCAGCCCGTGCCCCGTCTGCGAAAACGGACCGTTCCAGTCGAACTCCTCCTCGGTATCGACCGTCAGCAATGCGACCGGCGCGAAGCCGGGGGCGAAAGCTGCTCCGGCCTGTGCCGGCGGAACCTCGAGCATGGAGCGCGTGAAGATGGCAAGCCCCCCTGTTGGCCTTCATCGGTTCTGATCTGCCCGGCCAGTGGCGCGCCGATGGCGGACCGGACCGCGCTAAGCGGACGAAGCCTGCCGGTCAATCGCGGGATCCAGCAGCGGCAGGCGCAGCCGGAGCGAATCGCCTACCCTGTCGAGAGTGCCGCCGATCGAGGCCGCCTCCGCACGTGAGAGACACAGGACGAAGCCGGTTCCGAACATGCCGGTATTCAAGGCGCCGGTCGGCGCCCGATTGGCGAAGGAAAAAACGTCGGCCACTTCGGCAAGCGCTTCAGGCAGGTCGAGGAGAACGGTCGCCCCCTGCGGATCGGATGACAAGCCGATTGCGATCTTCGTTCCCGTTCTGGCAGAATTTGCAAGGGTCGCCAGCAGGCGCCAAACAAGCGCCCGGCATTCATCTGCCGCCAATGCCACGCAAATATCTCCGGCGCTGTTTTCGACCGAGAAAGCAGCGCCGCGGCTCTGCAGCGAGGGAGCAAGCTGCGCGGCCGTCTCGCGCAAAATAGCGGCAAGATCGCTGCTCCCTGGCTCCATCTGCGCCGCGCCACTTTCCAGCCGGGCCAGCCGGTCCAGCGCATCGAAGCCCGACAGTATGCGTGCAGCGTCTCCCGCGATCTCGGCAGCGAAAGCGCGGTAGTCATGCGGCACCGGCCCGAACAATTGCTGCTGGATCACCTCGGCAAATCCCTGGATCGCATTTACCGGCGTCCGCAATTCGTGCAGCAACTGGCGGATGTGATCGGTAGGGTGATCGTAACCTGCCTTCGCGCAGGGTGCGAAAGCACGGCGCAGCTGGCCAGCATATCCGCTGAACGCACCCCCCGGAATGGTAAAGATCGGCACCGCGTCCAGCTGCCACGATCCGGTAATCGCCGGTGCGCCGTCCAGGACGACGGGACATTTCCGGATGATCTGGCGCCGCTGAAATGCCTCCATACCGTGGCCGGCGCGTCCTTTCGGCAGGATCTGGCCCAGCCGGATTCCAAACACCATCGCGCGAATCTGCGGTTCGGCCCGATCGATCCGGCCTTCGGCATCGGTCGCGAAATCGAACGCGTTTACCTCTCGCGGCGGCCGCGACGGAGCGAGATCGTCATGCGCTGTACCGGCCTGGCCGTTCCGAAGGCCGGGCCCATCCTCGCGGGCCTGCTTGAAGGCCGCGATCCGCCTGACGAGTGCGCCGATGGCGCTGCCCGGCTGTTCGGCAGCGGTCGCGGTCTCGTCAATGGCAGCTTCGGGCATCCGGCGGCGGCGCTGGTTCGGAGCCAGGTTCGCCTGCATGCCGGCAGGAGCCGCCGCGCCGGGTTCCGCCGCCACTTGCGCAGAAGGCCCGGCAGGGGGCTGCGGGAGACCGCGGTCGTGAATCCCGAGCCGTTCGAGCAGGCCTACGACAGAAGCCGGCAAATCCTTCCGCAGGCGCAGAAAACCACGCGCTCTCACCGGCAGATTTTCGATCAGCGCCAGCCATTCGGCTTCCGGCAGATCGGCGCGCGAAATAGCGGCCGCGGCGATATCCGGGTCCATGTCTGCCATGCGCTGCAGCACCGATGCGTTGCGGATACGCAGCCAGGGTTCGCGCAGGATCGCCGTCCGGACAGGCGCGGGGATCATCTGCGACAGGACATTCAGCCGCCGGTGCGCCTCGTCCAGCAAATTTTCGTCCGCTGCCGGATCGACCGCGCCAAGCAGATCCAAAAGCTGGCGATACTGCGTATGCGCCGCCATCGCTCCATGCGTGCGCGCACGCGTTACGGTGGCAAGGCGATCGTCGATCTGCATCTGTCTGGCGTTTTCTCCGGTGCCGCCCAATTGGCAGCCAAGCGGCCTTGCTGCAATGGCGACATATCACTTCTCCCCGACTGGCAGAGGCATGGCAGCGGGTGCGTTGCAAAGCGGGACAATTGCTGGCATCAACAATAAAATTAGCCCTTGGGGATACACAAGACGGCGAGAATTGCCTGAACGGCGCTCTTCTTTGATAGGCAAAGAAAATTGGCCTCTATGGGCGAAGAAAATCGGACAGGCAGAGGGGACAGGGGAAACATGGCCAATCTGGACCAGATAGACCGGCGGCTGCTGGCTGAATTGCAGAATGAAGGGCGAGTCACGAATGTAGAGCTGGCGCATCGCGTGGGCCTGACAGCGCCGCCGTGTCTGCGCCGGGTTCGATCGCTGGAAGAGGCAGGCGTCATTCGCGGCTACCACGCGGAACTGGACGCCTCGCAATTGGGGTTCGCCATCACGGTCTTCGCCATGGTGAGCCTGAAGAGCCAGGCCGAAGAGGCGCTGACCGAGTTCGAAAACCACATGCGCGGCCTGCCCGAGGTGCGCGAGGTGCATATGTTGAACGGCGAGATCGATTTCATTCTGAAGATCGTCAGCCGCGACCTGCAAAGCTTCCAGGAATTCCTGACCAGCAAGCTGACGCCTGCGCCGAATGTCGCCAGCGTGAAGACATCGCTCACCATCCGCACGGCCAAATATCAGCCGGGCGTGCCGCTCTGAACGGGAAATGCGCACCCCTGCGGCGGCATTTCGCAGCGGTGCACCGGAGTCAGGCGAAGGGCAGCTTCAGCGGAAGGGCTGTTGACGCGGGCCTGCTCACTTGAGCAAGGATGCAGCATGACCATGTATTTTCGGCTGTTCCTCGCGATCCTCCTCTTCTGCATCGGCCAATTGCCGGGGCAGGCAATAGCTGCGCAGACGGTGCAGATCGCCGAAGTTCCACCCTATGCCCTGAAGGATGGCAGCGGCGGCTGGAGCGGCCCTGCGGTAGACCTCTTCCGCGCTGCCGCGCAGAATGCGGGTGTCGCATACCGTTTCGTCGAAGTGCGTCCTTCGGAACTGGCCACCTCGCCTGCAATGGCGGCGTTTCCGGCATATGCTGATGGAGGTGCGCGCAAAGCCGGGACTGCAGGGACTGCCCACAGCCTGCCCTTCTATACCGATTCGGTAGGATTGATTGGCGGGGCGCAGGCAACGGGCTTCGTGGAAGGGCTCGCCAATCTTGCGAATTGGGGCTTCTTGAAAGTCGTCCTGATCGTCAGCGGCCTCATCTTCGTGGCAGGTGCGCTCTTCTGGCTGGTGGAGCGCCGCGGCAATGAATCGGTGCAGGGTTCCGAAGACCACCTCCAGCATCTTGGCGGGATCGGCAACGGCTTCTGGTGGGCCGGGGTGACCGCCACCACGATCGGTTATGGCGATATCGTTCCAAAGACCAAGGGCGGACGGGTGGTGGCCATGGTGTGGATGCTGTTTTCCATGGCATTGACCGCTATCCTGACCGCCTATCTCGTTTCGCTGACCGGCAAGCCGGGCGGCAATACGAATCTTTCCAGCGCCATAGAGGGGCAGCATGTAGGCGTCGTCGCGGGCGAGGTCGTGCAGCCTGCGGAACTCGGTTCGGCGGAGCGGGTGTCGCGCTTCGCCAGTATCTGGGAAGCCTTGCAGGCTCTGGACGCGGACCGGATCGACCTCGTCGCCTATCCTGCGGCCCAGGCCCGCGCGGTGGCGGGTGACCGGACGGTGCAGGAAACCGGCGGGTCGGTGGTCTTCCCGGTGTTCCGCTTCGCCGAAGACACAGCTTTGTCGCGCGAAATCGACCGCATCATCCTGACCCCCGCCTGGCAGAGCCGTGCACAGCAGGCATTCGGCAAAGACTGACCGGCGCGCGCCGCGGCCCGGCCGTCAGCTCTCCCGCCGGCCCAGCCAGTCCTCCAGCCATTTGATCGAATAATCGCCGGTGCGGATATCGTCCTGCTCGATCAGTTCCTGGTGCAGCGGGATCGACGTCTTCACGCCCTCGATCACCATTTCCTGCAGCGCCCGGCGCAGGCGCATCATGCATTTCTCGCGGCTGCGCCCATAGACGATCAGCTTGGCAATCATGGAATCGTAATAGGGCGGAATGGAATAACCGGCGTAGATGCCGCTATCCACGCGGACATGCATGCCGCCGGCCGCGTGATAGGCCGTGACCTTGCCGGGGCTGGGTGCGAAAGTGTAAGCATCCTCGGCATTGATCCGGCATTCGATGGCATGGCCGGTGAATCTGATTTCATCCTGCGTGCAGGACAGATTCTTGCCGCTGGCGATGCGAATCTGTTCGCGCACCAGGTCGATGCCGGTAATCATTTCCGTTACCGGATGTTCGACCTGCAGACGCGTGTTCATCTCGATGAAATAGAATTCGCCATCTTCCCACAGGAACTCGATGGTCCCGGCCCCGCGATATTCCATGTCGGCCATGGCCTTCGCCACGATACCGCCCATGCGGTCACGCTCCTCGGCCGAGATCACGGGGGAGGGCGCTTCCTCCAGCACCTTCTGATGGCGGCGCTGCAACGAACAGTCGCGTTCGCCCAGATGCACGGCCTTGCCGCGCCCGTCTCCGAAGATCTGGAATTCGATATGGCGCGGGTTGCCGAGATATTTCTCAAGATAGACCGTGTCGTCGCCAAAAGCCGATTTGGCCTCGTTCCGCGCCTGGCTCATCAGGGACTCGAGCTGGCCCTCGTCCGGCACGACCTTCATGCCCCGGCCGCCGCCGCCCGAGGCCGCCTTTACCAATACCGGATAACCGATTTCGGCCGCGACCTGACGGGCCTGTTCGACATTGTCGATCGCCCCGTCGGAACCCGGAACCAAGGGAAGACCCAGTTTGCCGGCGGTTCGCTTGGCCTCCACCTTGTCGCCCATGGTGCGGATATGTTCGGGCTTCGGGCCGATCCAGACGATGTCATGCGCCTCGACGATCTCGGCGAATTTGGCATTTTCCGACAGGAAGCCGTAACCGGGGTGGATCGCATCGCAATGCGCAATTTCCGCCGCCGAGATGATGTTGGCGACGTTCAGATAGCTGTCCGTCGCAGGTGGCGGCCCGATGCAGACGGCGTGGTTGGCAAGGCGGACATGCATGGCATCGGCATCGGCGGTGGAATGCACCGCCACGGTTTCGATACCCATCTCATGCGCGGCCCGCAGGATTCGCAAGGCGATCTCACCGCGATTGGCGATGAGAATGCGGTTTATCGGCTTGGTTTCCGGCATCGTCGGATCAGCCGATCACGACGATCGGCTGATCGAATTCGACCGGCTGCGCATTGTCGACCAGCACTGCCGTCACGGTTCCCGCCCTGTCGGCGGTGATCGGGTTCATCACCTTCATCGCTTCCACGATCAGCAGGGTGTCGCCCGCGGCAACCCTGTCGCCGATGCTGACGAAATTGGGCGATTCCGGTTCGGGTGCCAGATAACATGTGCCGACCATGGGGGAGCGGATCGCATCCGCGGCATTGTCCGGTCCGGCATCGGGCGATGCGGCTTGCGTTTGCGGTGCGGCGGGCTGACTGGCGAGCGGCGCAGCTTGGGCGGCAGCCATGTGCATGACGGGCGCGGCGGCGATGCTGCCGCGCGAAACGCGTATCTTGCGCTCCCCATCGGAAACCTCGATCTCGGTCAGTCCCGTTTCGCCCAGCATTTCCGCCAATTCGCGGACGAGTGCGCTGTCCACCGTCATTGCGCCATTGCTGCTGGCCTGTTTGTCCTCGGCATCATGAGCCATAGTGTACCTTCTGGAATATGTCAGTTGCGGGGCGGTTTATTCCGTGAAGCCGCCGGCTGGCAAGGCTGCTTCGCCTATTCGCGGCGCATTACCTGCATTTCGGCGACATATTCGAGCGCCCGGACATAGGATTGCGCGCCCATGCCCTGAAAAGTGCGGGTGGCGGCAAGGCCGACATAGGAATGGTGGCGGAAATCCTCGCGCGTGGACGGGTCGGACAGGTGGACCTCGACCACCGGCGTGCGGATGGCCCGGATCGCATCGAGCAATGCGATGCTGGTGTGAGTATAGGCGGCAGCGTTCAGCAATACGGCGTGCGCGCCTTCCGCCTGCGCTTCGTGAAGCCATTCGACGAGATGGCCTTCATGGTTGGACTGCCGCATGTCGATCGCCAGATCGAGATCGCGCGCGCGATCTTCCAGCATGGCTGCGATGTCGTCCAGCGTGTCGGAGCCATAGATCTCAGGCTCCCGCAAACCCAGCAGATTGAGGTTGGGGCCGTTCAGGACATAGACGATGTTGCTCATGCGGGCCGACTAGCCGCTGGCGCGCCGCGCGCAAACAATATTGGTAGAACGGCTTTTCCTTGTCGCCTTCTTCGGGCCCGCGCGGTTCCTCCTTCCTTGCCTTCTTATCCTCACATTCGGGTGTGACGGCAATCTGGTGAAAGTGCTCGGCGGCCCCCGGCGCGGTTAAGCAGAGCCGGCGAGTGCCATCCGCTTTTACTGCCAACTTTCCCTGCCAACTTGAAACTTTCTGCTCTCGCAAATAGGTTCATTCGGTATGGACTAGCTGCTTGTTGCAACCAGGCCGGACCGAAACCGAGCAGAAACAGGGAGGTATTTATCCCCTCGAAGCATCTGACACGAATGTCGGCTCTCATTTTGACGGCAACATCGATCATCGCCGCCTGCACGGCTTCGCCGCAGCCTGCCGGAGGGCATCCGCAGATTGCTGCGCCGATGTTGCCTGCATCGGCGAATCCCGGATTCGGTATGCGATCACACCTGCTTCAGGCTCACAATCGCGAGAGGGCGTTGATCGGTTCTGCCCCGCTCCATTGGGATCTTCAGTTGCAGGCGGAAGCCGAAGCCTATGCAGGGAAACTTGCGGCGACGGGACGTTTCGAGCATGCGCCCTCGCATTTGCTCAGGGATCAGGGCGAAAATCTTTGGACAGGAACCCGGGGCGCATTCTCTCCCGGTAGCATGGTGGCGGACTGGGCGTCCGGAAGCCGGTTCTTCCAGCACGGCGAATTTCCGAATGTCAGCCGCACCGGAAATTGGTGGGACGTGGGCCACTACACACAGGTAATCTGGCCGGAAACGCAGAAACTGGGCTGCGCGATCTCATCGTCTTCGGATTTCGACTATCTCGTGTGCCGTTACGCGCCGGCAGGAAATGTGATTGGAGCCCGGGTGCCATAGCCACGCGGGGCGGTGAGCTGAATAGCTCACCTTCGGGAAGGCTCTCTCATGCGCCGTTTCCTTGCGCCTTGCCCCATTGCCGTGCGGCGGTATAGCCGAGGTATCCGGTGCCGAACAATGCGTAGAGCGGTTCGGGCAATCCCGTCAGATAATTGTTCATCCCCGCTGCTATGTTCAGCGCCATCTGCGGGCGAAAGCCGGCCAGCACGCCCATCGGCAGCGCTGCAAGAATGATGACATACATGACGTAGAGGAAAGACGGCCGGGCGCGGCTGGTCCAGGGGTCGTCGCTTCGCGCTTCTGCGACGATGGCGGCCAGGCGCGCCTCTATCGCCTGCAGTTCCTGCGTGCCCTCCAATTCCAGCAGCTCCAGCTTCGCTCTTGCGCGGGCCTCCTTGTCGGGAACGATTCTGTCGATGATTGCGGCGATCGGCCCGACGAGCGATTGAATGACAGCCATGATGTTCCCTTCCGGTGCGTTTACCGGAAGGCTGCTAACCATATCGGTGCATGTAGGAAAGTCTTATCGGCTGAAGCCCCGGTTTCACTCACCGAGCCAGGGCGAGCAGGGCCTGCGCCTGAAGCAGATGCGGACGGTCCAGCATCGCGCCCTCGTGACCGATGGCCCCGGCTTCGGGATTGGCTGCGAACAGGGCCACGACCTCACGCGCTCGGGCAAGCTCTTCCTCACCCGGGGTAAAGGCGGCGTTGATGATCTCCACCTGCGCCGGATGGATCGCCAACATGCCCCGGAAACCGGACCGGCGCAGCATCTCCGCGCGATGTTTCAGCCCGTCCAGATCGCGGAAATCGGCCATGATGGTCTCGATCGGCGCCACCTCGGCAGCGACCGCGCCAAGCAGGCACAGGTTGCGCGCCAGTTCGTAAACCGGCGTGTAGCTGCCGTCGGGCAGGGTGCGCTGGCTGGAGCCGAGCGCGCTGGACAGATCTTCCGCTCCCCAGCTCATTGCCACCAGCCTGTCCGAACCGGGGTAGTGCCCGCGATACTCCCCTGTCGTGAACATGGCGGCGGCCGTTTCGGTGACGAGCGCGATGATCTTCGTCGCGCCCTGTTCGATGCCATTGGCCGCTTCGAGCGCCGAGAGATAATGCGACAAACGCTCGAGATCGGCGCGGCCTTCGCTTTTCGGCAGCATGATTCCCCCCGGCCTGCCGGGCATCACCTGCGCCAGATCGTCCAACGCCATTCCGCTGTTCAGCGGGTTGATTCGTACCCACAGCCGGTCATGATCGGTTGCGGCATCCAGGAAGGCCCGTGTCCTCTCCCGCGCGGCAGGCTTGCTGGCCGGAGCAACCGAATCCTCGAGATCGAAAATGACCGCGTCTGCGGGTCCGTCAGCCGCCTTTTGCATCTTCCGCTCGCTGTCGGCCGGGGCGAACAGCCATGATCTGGCGCTGAAACTGGCAGGCATCGGCATTTCCTCGACTGGTTGCTGGTTCGGCTTTTCTCTGGCGAAAAAGGGCTGCGCTGGCTAGCCCATGGCGGCATGAGCAAAACTTCCAGCAACGCACCGTCATCCGCCGGCCCCGTGCCCCATCCAGGCCCCCTGTCCGGCGTAAGGGTCGTGGATCTGACCGCCATGGTCATGGGCGCCCATGCCACGCAGATGATGGCGGATATGGGCGCCGATGTCATCAAGGTCGAGGCGCCCGAAGGCGATCCCATGCGCTGGTCGAGCGAAGGGCCGGAGCCTGAAATGTCCGGAATATTCGTCAACATCAACCGGGGCAAGCGCGGTATCGAACTCGATCTTGCAAGCTCCGCCGGAAAGGAAGCATTGCGGGCGCTGATCGAAGGCGCGGATGTGTTCATCCATTCGATGCGGGCCAAGGCCATCGCACGGCTGGGGTTCGATTACGCGGCGGTGCGGGACATCCGGCCCGATGTCGTCTATGTCAACGGCTATGGCTACGGGCGGGGCGGGCCCTATGCCGACTTCCCCGCTTACGACGACACGATCCAGGCGGAGGTCGGCCTGCCGCACCTGCAGGAAATGGTCACGGGAGAACCCGGCTTCGTCACGACCATCATGGCGGACAAGATCGCCGGAATGGCGATGTTCCAGGCCAGCCTGCTGGCGCTGTTCCACAAGCAGCGGACGGGGGAGGGCCAGGAGGTCGAAGTGTCGATGTTCGAGACGATGAGCGCCTTCATGCTGGTGGAACATGCCAATGGCGCCATCTTCGATCCGCCCACCGCGCCGGCGCATTACCACCGGATAACCTCGCCGGAACGGCGGCCCTATCGCACGGCGGACGGGCACATTGCGGCGATGGTCTATAACGACCGGCAGTGGAACGCCTTCGTGGATGCCGTCAGGCCGGAATGGTGCGACGGGAGCTATGACACTCTGGCAAAACGTGCAGCCAGGGTGGGCGAAGTCTATGCCAATCTGCGATGGACCTTCGCCACCCGCAGCACGGCGGAATGGCTCCACCTGCTGCGCGGGTTGGGCATTCCTTGCGCGCCGCTACGCTCGACCGCCGATCTGTTCGATAACGAGCATCTGGAAGCGGTCGGCTTCTTCAAAACTGTCGATTCAGGCTACGGCCAGTTGACGCTTCCCGGCATGCCCGCACGATTCTCGAAAACGCCGGGCAGGATCGCCGGACCCGCGCCGCGCAGGGGCGAACATACTGCCGAGATCCTGCGCGAACTCGGGCTGGACGAACCGCCGGGCGGCTGAACTCAGGCAAGGCCCCGCGACATATCCAGCCGCGAGGCATCGCCGACCTGACTGCCGCCATCGCAGTCAAGGATCGTACCCGTCACATAAGCCGCCGCATCGGAGCACAGGAAGACCGCGCTCTCCGCGACATCGCGCGCGGTGCCCCACCGCTTCATGGCGATCCGCGCTTCATGGGCGGCCCTTGTCGCCGGGTCCGGGGCGAGGCGCTTCATGCCCTCGGTATCGGCAATCGGACCGGGCGATATGCCGTTCACCCGCACGTCGGGGCCCCATTCCAGCGCAAGCACCCGCACAAGCTGGTTGATACCGGCCTTCGCCGCGCAAGCGTGGGATTGCAGCGCCATGGCGTTCACCGCCTGGCCCGCCGTGATGGCGATGAGCGATGCGCCGGGCGTATTCAGCAGATCGTGGGAGCCGCGAAAGACATTGAAGGTGCCATTCAGATCGATATCGACCACGGTAGCGAATGCATTCGCCGACATGGCGAGAGCGGGGGCGAGAAAATTACCGGCCGCACCGGAGATGACGATGTCAAGCGCGCCATGAGTGTCATGCGCCTGGACCATGGCACTGCGCACAATTTCATAGTCGCGAACATCGGCAGAAAGGCCCAGCGCGCCATTGCCGATGGTTGCAGCGGCGCGTCGCGCCTTGTCTTCATCGCGGCCGCAAACCGTGACTTTCGCGCCCAGTTCGGCGAGCCGGATGGCGATACCCAGGTTGATGCCGCTGGTGCCGCCCGCAATGAAGGCGGACTTTCCTGCGAACAAATTATCACGAAAAGGGCTCATCGATCCGGTCCTCGCTTCGGTGCAAATGCCGCGCAGGAATTGATACGACGAATTTGCCGCCAGGACGAGCCATGCCGATCGCCGGGTCCAGTCCGAACTGACGGTGAGGGGATTTACCACTGGTCGGGACGAGAGGATTCGAACCTCCGACCCCCACACCCCCAGTGTGATGCGCTACCAGGCTGCGCTACGTCCCGATCCAGTGGAGCGCGGGCCTATAGATCGTGGTTCGGCCCTTGGCAAGCGCGGGTTTGCCTGAATGGCGTTTGGCTGATCCGATGGCGCAATCGGCTGTGAAGCACACGCCGGGACTCGTTGCTCTGCCCGTGCAATGCTGCTAGGCGCGCCGGACGCGGCAGGCCGAGTGATCGACTGTCGGGACGCCTTTGCCAAACCTTTGACGATACAGGCTTGATTTTGTGATGAATCATTTTCTCGCTGCGGTCGGGACCGACGCGCCGCCAGCCCTGCTGCAATTCCTTCCGCTCATCGGCATGGGGCTGATCTTCTGGTTCCTGATCATCCGCCCGCAGATGAAGCGGCAGAAGGAACACGCCGCCAAGGTGGCCGGGCTGAAGAAGGGCGATCAGGTCGTCACTGCTGGCGGGCTGATCGGCAAGGTCGTGAAGGTCGATGAAAATTACGCCGACATTGAACTTGGCCAGAATATTCGCGTGAAGGCCGTGAAAAGCACGATCGGGGACATCATCCCGCCAGGCGGCACAACCGCCGCGAACGACTGAGGCTGCAACCCCGATGCTTGAATTTCCGCGCTGGAAGAAGATCTGGCTCAGTGGTCTGACGCTGCTGGCGATCCTCGCCGCGCTGCCGTCCCTGCTGTCGGTGGTGAATGTCCGCTGGCCTTCTGCGCTGCCCGATCCGATGGTCAATCTGGGTCTCGATCTGGCCGGTGGCAGCCATATCCTGCTGGAGGCCGACCCTGACGAGGTCGCGGCCCTGAGGCTGGAGAATGCCGAGGAAACCGTGCGCAGCCTGATGCGCGATGCCGAGCCGCGCATCCGTATCGGGGATCTTTCGACAGCTAACGGCCGCCTCAGCTTCATGCTGGAAAACGGCAGTGACGTGGACAGGGCGCGCGAATTGCTGCTGCCCTTCGTCAATGGAACGGGGATGACCCGCGAATGGGATCTGTCGGTACTCGACCGCTCGCGGGTGGTCCTGACGCCGACCGAGGACGGACTCGGCACCGCCGTGGCGCAGGCGATGGACAGTGCGACCGAGGTCGTGCGCCGCAGGATCGACGAACTGGGCACGCGTGAGCCGACGATCATCCAGCAGGGTGACAACCGCATCGTGGTCCAGGTTCCCGGCCTGGAAAATCCCGATCAGCTGAAGGATCTGCTGGGCCAGACGGCGGCGCTCGAATTCAAGCTCGTCGATCAGACGGCGCTGCCATCGGATGTCGCGCAGGGCATTGCGCCTCCGGGAAGTCAGATCGTGCCTTACGCGGCCGGGACGCCGTTCGAGGGACAATCGATTGCGGTTCGCCGGCTTGGCGGCATTCAGGGCGACAGCCTGGTGAATGCGCAGCAGACCTTCGATCAGCAGAATAACGAAGCTGTCGTCAGTATCGAATTCGATCAGCAGGGGGCATCGCGTTTTGCCCGGTTGACGACGGAAAATGTCGGCAAGCCCTTCGCCATCATCCTCGACGGCGAGGTGCTGTCGGCTCCCAACATCAACGAACCGATCCGTGGCGGTGCCGCCCAGATTTCCGGCAGCTTCACGGCCGAAAGCGCCAATGCGCTGGCCATTTCGCTGCGGTCGGGTGCGCTGCCGGTCGATCTCGCGGTGGTCGAGGAGCGCACGGTCGGCCCCGATCTCGGTGCCGATTCGATCCGCAAGGGCCTCCTGGCCATGATGATCGGTTCCGTGGCCGTCATCGTGCTGATGATCGTCAGCTATGGCCGTTTCGGGGTCTATGCCACCGTGGCGCTGGTGCTGAACGTGCTGATGCTGCTCGGCATCATGGCGATCATGGGAACGACCCTGACCCTGCCAGGCATCGCGGGGTTCGTGCTGACCATCGGCGCGGCGGTCGATGCCAATGTCCTCATCAACGAGAGAATACGCGAGGAACGCAAGCGCGGACGGCGGGTCGTCGCAGCGGTCGAGAATGGCTACAAGGAAGCGAGCCGCGCGATCTACGATGCGAATGTGACCAATTTCATCGCCGGCGTTCTGCTGTTCCTGTTCGGTTCGGGCCCGATTCGCGGCTTTGCGGTCGTGCTGATCATCGGCCTGTTCACATCGGTCTTCACCGCCGTCACGCTCACGCGCATGTGGGTTGCCGGCTGGCTGCGCAAGGCGCGGCCGACAGACCTCAACATCTAGAGGCGAGCCATCATGCGACTTCTGAAACTCGTCCCGGACGATACGAATATCAACTTCCTCAAGTGGCGTATGCCCTTCTATGTCGTCAGCCTTCTGCTGATAGCGGCAAGCTGGGCGCTCGTTTTCACGCAAGGACTGAACTACGGCGTCGATTTCGCCGGGGGACAGGAGATCCGCGCGACCTTCGTCGGGCAGGAGGAGGCTGACATTCCCGCCATCCGCAGGACGGTCGGCGGACTGCAGGATGTCGGCGATCCCGTCGTCCAGCGCTTCGGTTCGCCCAACGAGGTGTCGATCCGCGTTAAGCTGCCACCCGAAGCCGAGGGCAATCCGGGGTTCGCCGACCGGATGACGCGCACGATTACCGACGCTCTTCAGGCGCAGTACCCCTCCATCCGTATCGACGGGGTGGATTCGGTGAGCGGCAAGGTTTCCGGCGAGTTCAGGGAAAAAGCCGCCTATGCCCTGCTGGCTGCCATGCTGGCGATCGCCATGTACATCTGGGTCCGCTTCGAATGGCAGTTCGGGGTAGGGGCGCTGTTCGCCCTGTTTCACGACGTGTCGCTGACGCTGGGCATGTTCGCCTTGTTCCAGATGGAATTCAGCCTCCAGATCATCGCGGCCATTCTGGCGATCATCGGCTATTCGCTGAACGATACGATCGTCGTTTACGACCGCATCCGTGAAAATCTGAAGAAGTTCCGCAAGATGCCCTTGCCCGAACTGCTGGACCTCTCGGTGAATGAAACGCTCGCGCGGACCGTGATGACCTCGCTGACGCTGCTCGTCGCGCTGATCCCGCTGCTGCTGTTCGGCCCCGCCAGCCTGTTCGGACTGGTCGCGGCAATTACGCTGGGTATTTTCGTCGGCACCTACAGTTCGGTCTACATGGCGGCGCCGATCCTGATCTGGCTGGGCGTCACCTCGCGCAGCTTCGTGCCGCAGGAAGGCGCTGCCGACCGTCAGGAGCGGATCGCGCGCGGCGAAGGCTGACCGGACCGACCGCGCGAACGCGCTTTTGTCTGAAAGCGCGCGTTTACTTCACCCTCAAGGTCTCCTTCACAGTACCGGTGACTGCCGCGTCGTAATATCTCGCGAGCATCCTCGCATTTTCACGCCAGCTGAACCGCCGCGCCGCCGCAGCGGCAGCGTCGGCTGTGGGCAGAGCAGCGAGCAGATCCTGCACTCCGGCAGCAATACTCCTCGCGTCCCGTTCCACGATCAGCCCGGCGTCCCTGCCGGTGACTACTTCCCGGGCGCCGCCGACATCGCTGATGACGATGGGCGTGCCGCAGGCGAGTGCTTCGATCCAGGCATTGGCCAGGCCCTCGCTTGCCGAGGGCAGCACCATGATATCGGCCGCAGAGAGCAGCAGCGGCAGCACATCATGATCGACGGAGCCGAGAAAGTGCACGCGATCGGCAAGCCCCTGCCGCGCCGCCTGTCTGCGGAAAGTGGCTTCATCAGGCCCCTCGCCGACGAGCAGGAGATGGGCGGCAGGCAGCTCCTCCAGCGCCGAGAGGACGAGCTGCTGCCCCTTGCGTTCGACCAGGGCGCCCACGGTCGCCAGCCAGGGCGCGCTGCCGGGCAGATCAATGCCCAGTTCCGCAGCTATTCTCCGCCGGAGAGCGGCATGATCGAGAGGCCGGAACCGGTCATGGTCCAGCCCGGTATAATGCAACGCGGTCCTGTCCGGCGGAATGCCGATCGCTCTCATGTCCTCTGCCAGCGCGCCGCATACTGCCAGCAGCAAATCCGCGGTGCCGGCGCTGCGCATCATGGCCTTTCGCGCGTAGCGCTTGCCGCCCCAGAAATGAATGTCCCCCCCGCGTGCCTTTATCGCCAGAGGCAGATCAAGGGCGCGCGCGATCCGCTCTGCAGCCGGGCCGTCCGGATAGAAGAACTGCGCATCCACCATGTCGAACGGTGTTTCTGCATGGAGGCGGCGCGCGAGCGGCAGGATCGATCGCGCGATCATTGCCGGATTGATGCGTCCACCGATGCGCGGAAGCAGCGGGAAGACAGGACGGTGAACCGGGATGCCATTCTCCATCCCGTCCACCGCTGCCTCTTTCAAGGCGCGGTAGCGACCCATGGCGATGGGCGGCACGCCGATGGGATTGATGACTGTAACCTCCCAAGCCTCGTGCCGGGCGAGCGCCTCCAGCGAGCGTGCGACGAAGCTGCCGAACCGGGGCCGCTGCCGATTGGGATAGAGCGTGGAGATCGAAAGGAGGCGCCGGGTTGCTGCCGGCGCAGTATCGCCGCTCACAACCGGCGGACCAGCATTTCCGCAACCGCGATCCACGCAGGGTCATCTACCACCAGCTGTTTCTGGCCGGCACCGGGCGGCAGAATTCCGACCATGGCGCCTCGCCTGTCGATCAGACGGCCGAAGGCGAAACGGCCACCTTTTCGCGGCACCAGCACGTCACGATTGACGGCGCGGGCGGCGTCGGAGGGTTTCGCCTGCCTGAGCCAGAGCTGGTCGCCGTTTCGATACTCGCCCGCACTTGCCGTGATATCCAGAACCATCAGCGCATCGCCATTTGTCGCCAGCTCGCTCACGAGCAGTGCATCGCGGGGGCTGGACAGCGCCTCTGCGCCCCTGTCGGTCAGAATCGCCACGATCTGGGGCGCGGCCATGGCTTCGGACCGCACCAGCATCTCGGGTTCCACTTGCAGAGCAGCGCCGATACGTTCCATCCATTTCAGCGAAAGATTACGCATCCCGGTTTCAAGCCGTCCGATCGTCTGGGCCGTGGTCGGCGGGTCGCAGGCTGCCGCCACATCGGACAGGGTCATGCCCTTGTCTTTGCGGATCGCGCGGATGCGGTTGATCATACGATAGGTTACCTAACCAAATTGGCTTTTCACTTTCCTACAACCATGCCTTTTTGGCAAGCGCGGATTCAGTTCAGATAAGGATTTGCATGATGCAGCGCAAACTCGTGGAACGGGAATTGACTTCGCAGGGGCCATCGCGGCGAACAGCAGACAGGAACACCCGTCGCAGCGTCACCATAAATGTCGACGAATCGCCGCTATCATGGCTCCATGCACGGGGCCATATTGATGACCGCCTGTTCGACGCGGGCGAGCGATTGCGATCCGATTACGAGAAAGCGCAGTTGAGCCCCAGAGTGACCATGAGCTGGAACCCGGTCCGGAGCAAAGGGGCCGACAGCGGCCTGACACCGACGGAGCGGCAAATGGCCGCAAAAGCCCGGTTCGACGGGGCGCTGGAAAATGCGGGCACCGGCCTTGCCGATATTTTGTGGCGCGTGGTCTGCGGCGGCGAAAGCCTGTCCGATGCGGAGAAGGACCTGTCATGGCCGGCACGCAGCGGCAAGCTGGTCCTGAAGCTGGCGCTGGACCGGGTGGCTACATTCTACCGGATCAACTGACCCAACAATCTTTGGTCAGCCCTCGACCAGTTCCGCCAGTTCCAGCCAGCGATCTTCGGCCGTGTCCTTCTCGGCACGCGCATTCTCGATCCCTTGGGAAATTTCGCGAAAGCGGGCGTTGTCGGCGGTGAACAGGTCCGGATCGGACAGGATCTGTTCTCCCTTGATTATGGCGCTTTCCAGTTCGGCGATCCGCTGCGGCAGAAGGTCGTAATCACGCTGGTCCTTATAGGACAGCTTTCTGGATGGCGGCGGCGGCGCGGTGGGTGATGGGGCAGGAGCGGGAGGGCCGCGGCTTTCCGCCGAGGCTTTCGTGACGCGATCCCTGGACGTGCGCCGCGTCCGTTTCGCTTCCCAATCCGCATAGCCGCCGGCCACGATATCGACCAATCCGCTGCCATCCAGCCCCAGCGTCAGATTGACCGTCCGGTCGAGGAAATCGCGATCATGGCTGACGATCAGGACCGTGCCTTCGTAATCGGCAATCACTTCCTGCAGAAGGTCCAGCGTTTCGAGGTCGAGATCGTTGGTCGGTTCGTCCAGCACGAGCAGATTGGACTTGCGGGCAAATTCGCGCGCGAGCAACAGCCGCGAACGTTCTCCGCCCGACAGCGTCGCCACCTTCGTATCGACGATGCCGGGATCGAACAGGAAATCCTTCAGATAACCCTGCACATGCTTGCGAGTGCCATCCACATCGATCCAGTCGCCGCCTTCGGCCAATATGTCGCGCACGCTCTTGTCCGGCTGCAACAGGGCGCGCTGCTGGTCGATCATCACGCCGGTCAATGTCCTGGCGATGGTGACCTTGCCGGTATCGGGTGGAATTTCTCCGGTCAGCAGCTTCAGCAGAGTCGTCTTGCCCGCACCATTCGCCCCGACAACACCGATGCGGTCGCCCCTCTGGATCCGCAGGGAGAAGTCCCGGATGACGGACCGGCCGTCGTAGGTTTTCGCAACCTTGTCCGCGACGATGACCGATTTGGAGCGGGTTTCGTCCTCGCTTGCCAGTTTCAGCTTTGCCGTGCCGGCGGGGTCGATCATCGCGGCGCGGCGAGCGCGCATCTCGTGTAGTTTTTCCAGCCTGCCCTGATTGCGCTTGCGGCGGGCGGTCACGCCGCGCTCCAGCCAATGCGCCTCCAGCTTCAGCCGCGCGTCGAGCCTTTCGGCCGCGCGGGCTTCTTCCGCCATGACCTGTTCTTCCCAGGCCTCATATCCGCCGAAGCCGACGTCCTTGCGGCGCAGCAGGCCGCGGTCGAGCCACAGCGTTGCATTGGTGAGACGGTTCAGGAACGTCCGGTCGTGGCTGATAACGATGAACGCACCGCGATAGCGGCTGAGCCAGTCCTCGAGCCAGTCGATCGCGGCCAGGTCGAGATGATTGGTCGGTTCGTCCATCAGCAGCAGGTCGGGGTCCTGCGCCAGGGCCCGGGCTATGGCCGCCCTGCGCCTTTCGCCGCCGCTCGCGCCTTCTGCCGGGGTCGTCATGTCGATGCCGAGTTGATCGGCGATCGCCTCCACCTCGTAGCTTTCCGGCGCATCGTCGCCCGCCAGCGCGAAATCCATCAGGGTTTCGCAGTCCGAAAAATCCGGCTCCTGCTCCAATGTGGCGATCCGTGTGCCCGGCTTGACCTTGCGCAGGCCGCGATCGGGTTCGATGATGTCGCGGATCAGGCGGAACAGTGTCGTCTTGCCGGCGCCGTTCCTGCCGATCAGCGCCATGCGGTCACGCGGGCCGACGTGAAGATCGAGGTCGTCGCTGTCGCCGCCGCCGAACAGCCAGCGGCCGCCCTGCTGCAGACCGATGCCTTCGAGGCTGAGAATGGGTGGTTGCGCCATGCAGGGCAGTTAGGGGGGCATGCAGCCATGGACAAGGGCGATGCGCCCGCGCTACTATGTGTTCTTTAGGTTCATTGTGTTCTTGAGGTTCATTGGCTGTCCATCATGAACATTGCACCCGTGGCAGCCAGCAAGATCTGGAGTAACGATTACATGATGCGATATACATCCCGCTTCGCTGCCGCGATCATCTCGGCACCGATCTGCGCTGCGCCGGCAATAGCAGCCGAAATCCAGGTGGCGGCGCAGGGCCCGGTCGTCGAATTGAGCGTGACCGAGACGGTCGAGGCGGAACCGGACATCGCGCAGATTACCGCAGGCGTGACCACCACGGCACCGACGGCGGTCGAGGCCATGCGGATGAATGCCGAGCGGATGAACGCGGTGGTGGCGCGGATCAAGGCTCTGGGTATCGCGGAACGCGACATCCAGACGACAGGCATCAATCTTTCGGCTGATTACGAATATGATCAGCAGACCCGCCAGCAGATTTTTCGCGGGTACAATGCGTCCAACCGTGTCCAGGTGAAGCTGCGCGATGTAAGCCGCACCGGGCCTGTTCTGGACGCCCTGGTCGCGGCCGGTGCGAACGATATCGGCGGCCCGTCCTTCTCCATCGACGACGATACGCAGGCACAGGCGCAGGCACGGCAAGCTGCGATGCGCAAGGCACAGGCGCAGGCGCAGGATTATGCGCGCTGGGCGGGATATTCCGGTGTCAGATTGCTGCAGGTGGGCGAGAACGTCCGATCCGGCCCGCCGATGCCCATGGCCAGCCCCGCCATCATGGTGACCGGAAGCAGGCGCGAAAGAACACCCGTGCAGCCCGGTCTGGTGGGAACATCCGTCACGATTAACGTGACCTACGAGATGACCCGATAAAGCGCGTCAGCAAGGGAGTGGCCGATTTTGCGCCGTCCCATTCAGAAGGGGTTAAAAGCTGCGCCCTTAGGCTTCCCGGCATGATTCCAGGAATATCCCGTATCGCCACTTTCCTGCCCAGTCTGCGCATCGGCATTGCCGCCGCGGCGGGTGCGGCCCTGACCCTGTCTGCTGTCGCGGCGACGCCTGCACTCGCGCAGCGTAGCGAGCAGGGCGCGGCGCGCAAGGAGATGAAGGCGGGTAACGTGCTGTCCCTGCGCGAGATCGAACGGCGTATCCTGCCGATGATGAAGGGCTATGAATATCTCGGCCCCGCCTATGATTCGGCGGCGCTGGCCTATCGCCTGAAGTTCATCAGGGACGGACGGGTCGTGTTCGTTGATGTCGACGCCCGCACGGGCCGAGTCATCAACCGCACCCGCTGAGAGCGAGCGGCCTGATGACACACGCCCGGTGCAAGGAATTGAAACTTTGCATCGGCTTGACGCGTTCCTTCAACAAGCCCAACTGACGGGCAATGTTTTTGAAGGGGAACGGGGACCGATGCGCATCCTGATTGTCGAGGACGAACCTACACTCGGTCAGCAGCTGAAATCGACGCTGGAACAGAACGGCTATGCCGTCGATCTTTCGGCAGATGGCGAAGACGGCCATTATATGGGCGCGAACGAGGATTACGACGCCGTCATTCTCGATCTCGGTCTGCCCGAAATAGACGGCCTGACCGTGCTCGGCATGTGGCGCATGGAAGGGCGGGTGTTCCCCGTCCTCGTCCTGACCGCCCGGGACAGCTGGTCGGACAAGGTGGCGGGTCTCGATGCAGGGGCGGACGACTACCTGGCCAAGCCATTCCAGACCGAGGAACTGATCGCCCGTCTCCGCGCGCTCATCCGCCGCGCTTCGGGCAATACCAGCAGCGAGTTGACGGCGGGCGACGTCCGGCTCGACACGCGCAGCGGCCGGGTTACGCTGAACGGCGAGCCGGTGAAGCTGACCGCGCAGGAATACAAGCTGCTCAGCTATCTGATGCATCACAAGGGCAAGGTGGTCAGCCGGACCGAGCTGATCGAGCATATCTACGACCAGGATTTCGATCGCGATTCGAACACGATCGAGGTTTTCGTCACCCGTATCCGCAAGAAACTGGGCGCGGATGTCATCACAACGATACGCGGCCTTGGCTACAGCCTCGACGATCCCGCCGACCAGCCGCGCGCCTGACGTTCCGCTACGGCCGGGCGAGGACGTTTTGCCGGGCGGGGCGCATGACGACGCACCTGCGGAAGCGGTGGAGGAACCGCATACGGGCAGCCTTGCCCGGCGGATGATGCTGATCGCGGCAGGCTGGATCATGATCCTGCTGCTGGGCGGTGGATTTGCGCTGGATCGCACGCTGGTCAATCTGGTCGAGGACAATTTCGACGATCAGCTTCGTTACATCCTGACGGCAATGATCGGTTCGACCGAGATCGAGCAGGGCGGTGAAGTCTATCTCAACCGGCCGCTGGGCGACCAGCGCTTTCTCGAACCGGGTAGCGGATTATACTGGCAGGTCAGCGGCGCGGGATATGAGGATCTGCCGTCGCGTAGCCTGTGGGATCGCCAGCTCCAGGTTCGCGGCGACCATGCGGACAATGACGTTCATACCTACGACAGCGCGCAGTTTCCCGCCGAACCGCTGCGGATTGCCGAACGATCGTTGAAACTGCCGAATAGCGACACCAACTGGTGGTTCGTCGTGGCCGCCAGCCGCGAGGAGCTGGACGCACAGATCAGGCGTATTCGGTCGATCCTGGTCTGGAGCTTCGCCGTCCTCGGCTTCGGCCTGTTTGCCATGGCGATGCTGGTCACCTATTACGGGCTTCGGCCCCTGCGCCGTGTTCGTGTGGCCATTCAGCGCATCCGCACCACCGGCGAAAACAGGGTGAACGAACCGCTGCCATATGAGGTTCAGCCACTCGTGCAGGAATTGAACGCGCTGCTGTCGCATTCGGAACGGCAGGCGGAAGAAGCGCGCACCCATGCAGGCAATCTGGCTCATGCCTTGAAGACGCCGCTGACCGTCATCAACAATGCGGCAACGGCCAAGGCTCCCGACCTGCCGGACACGGTGATCCGCGAAGCGACGACGATGCGCCGGCATGTCGATCATCATCTGGCGAGAGCGCGGGCGGTTGGCCGCCGCGCCGTGGGCCATGCGCGCACGCCGGTGTGCGAAAGCGCGGAAGCCGTGCGGCGGGCCGTGGAACGGCTCTATCCCGATGTCAGGTTCGATCTCGACGGCAACAAATTGGCGCAGGTGGCGATCGAACGACAGGATCTTGACGAGATACTCGGCAATCTGATCGAGAATGCAGCGAAATATGGGGGCGGCAGCGTCTTCGTCACGGTGGATGCGGAGGAAGCCAACCCGCAATGCGTCATCTGGGTGGAGGACGATGGGCGGGGCATTCCCGATGCGGAGCGTACCCGCATTTTCGCTCGCGGTGCGCGGCTGGACACCGGCAAACCCGGAACCGGGCTGGGCCTCGCCATCGTCCGCGATGTGGCCGAAATCTATGGCGGCAGCGTCGAACTGGGAGTGAGCGAAGATCTTGGCGGGCTTTTGGTCAGCCTGAGCCTGCCCCGTCCGCTCCATAACGCAGGAACTGCGAACTAAAAAAATCGCACTTCCGACAAGGATCTTCTGCCGATGCAGCCATAAAAAACGGGGCTGAAACTCAGCCCCGTTTTCGCTTATTCGATATGGCGTTCAAGCCGAAACAGGCACGTCATCCTCATCGATGAAAACGTCATCCTCATCGATGAAGATGAAAAGAGCCAGGGCCACCAGAGCGAAAAGGCCAATCAGTCCTGCAGTGGAGTTGCCGGCCACGTTGTTTTCGGCGACCACCGGGGCGGCAGCACGGTCCATGTCAGCGGCCGAAGCCATGACGGGAGCCGTGGCCAGTGAAAGGGCCGCTGTTGCGGCTGCGAATTTGCTCAACTTCATAACATCCTCCAGGTGTTTCATCTGGTTCACCGCACTACAAGGCGCTCCGTATTTGGCAACAGGCCCGGCACCTGACCACGAAATTGGGCCAGCAGGTGCGGCATATATGTGACGATCAATTATGTGACGATCAGTTGTCCCGGGCGTTCTGATGGTGGCGAATTACCTCATCGATAATGAAGCGGATGAACTTTTCGCCGAACTCCGGATCGAGATTCGATGCCTCGGCAAGTTTGCGCAATCGTGCGATCTGCTCTTTCTCCCGTGCAGGGTCCGCAGGCGGCAGGTCGGATTGCGCCTTGTAGCGGCCGACGGACTGCGTGATGCGGAACCGTTCGGCAAGCATGTGGACAAGCGCTGCATCGATATTGTCGATCGAACGCCGGAAACCGGCGAGAACCTCGTCCTCATCGCCGCTGCCCATGGTGTAAGCGACATTCGGCGTGCCAGCTGGATCTGCTTCGTTTTTCCGTTCCATGCCACACGGGTAACATGCGCGCGAAGGTCGATCCATCCGGCAGAATGGCGATTTCGTCCCGGCATGACTTGCCAATCAGGAACGCATCGCCCATCTGCGCCTGCACTATGACGGCCGAAGTGGTCCCCCTCCCGCGCAAGCGATCCGAAAGCGTCCGATCGGCTGACGGAGGGCAGCCATCGCTCGATCCCATCCTGGCCCTGACCGCGGGCGGCATGAATTCGGTCAATTCCATCATCCTCGATCGGATGCAGAGCGAGATCCCGCTGATCCCGGCTCTTGCCGGGCATCTCATTTCCGGCGGAGGCAAGCGGCTGCGCCCGATGCTGACGCTGGCCGGCGCTGAACTGGTCGGCTATCAGGGCACCCGCCATCATCGCCTCGCCGCCGCTGTCGAATTCATCCACACCGCCACCCTGCTGCATGACGATGTGGTCGACGGGTCGGACCTGCGGCGCGGCAAGGCGGCGGCGAACATCATCTTCGGCAATCCGGCCACGGTGCTTGTCGGCGATTTCCTGTTCAGCGGCGCTTTCGAACTGATGGTGGAGGAGGGCAGCCTGAAAGTGCTGAAGATCCTTTCGTCCGCCAGCTCGATCATCGCCGAAGGAGAGGTCGACCAGCTGACCGCCCAGCGGCAGATCGAAACGAGCGAGGAACGCTACCTCGCCATCATCGGCGCCAAGACCGCCGCGCTTTTCGCGGCAGCCAGCCGGATTTCGGCCGTGGTCGCCGAATGCGACGACCGTCAGGAGCAGGCGCTCGATGATTACGGTCGCAATCTGGGCGTCGCGTTCCAGCTTGTCGACGATGCCATCGATTATGATTCCAGTGCGGCGGAAATGGGCAAGACCCGCGGCGACGACTTCCGCGAGGGAAAGATGACGCTGCCGGTCATCCTCGCCTATGCCCGTGGAGACGAGGCGGAACGCGCCTTCTGGAAATCCGCCATTGGCGGCCACCGCACGTCCGACGGCGATCTGGGCGAAGCCATCGGCCTGATCGAGAAGCACGGCACGGTGGCCGCAACCCGCGACCGCGCCCGGCATTTCGCCAGCCGCGCCATCGAGGCGATCTCGATTTTCCCCGATGGCAAGGCCCGCCGCGCGATGGCCGAGGCTGCCGAATTCGCCGTGGCGCGTTTCTACTGAGCGTCGATCCATGTGGCAGTCTGGCGTTAGCGCAGGCGTCCGGCCGTGACTGAAGACAGGCTTCCGATCCACGCCGCGTTGCCGGCACTGCTGGAAGCACTAGGGAAAGGCAACGGCGCCGTTCTCGTCGCTCCGCCCGGTGCGGGCAAGACCACGGCGGTCGCTCCGGCCTTGCTGAGGCAGGAATGGTGCACCGGCACGATCGTCATCACCAGCCCGCGCCGCGTCGCTGCGCGCGCCGCTGCCGAACGCATGGCGGAAATGCTGGGCGAAGCTGTGGGCCAGACGGTCGGCTATCTCACCCGGATGGACAGCAGGCAGTCTGCGGCAACGCGTATCCTGGTGATGACGGAAGCGATTTTCGTCTCGCGCATCGTTGCGGATGCGGACCTTTCCGGAGTGAGCGCGGTCCTGTTCGACGAGGCGCATGAACGGCATCTCGACAGTGATCTCGGCTTGGCTCTGGCGCTGGAAACCCGCGAGATCCTGCGCGAAGATCTTCGCATCTGCGTCATGTCGGCGACCATCGACGGTGCGCGCTTCGCCAGCCTGCTCGGCCCCGAAACACCGGTAATCGAGAGCGAGGGGAAAGCATTTCCGCTGCGGATCGAATGGTGCGGTGCGCGGCCAGACCTGCGGATGGAGGATGCGACGACCTTGGCCATCATGCAGGCCTGGCGGGAGGAGCAGGGCGATATTCTTGCCTTCCTGCCGGGCGTTCGCGAGATCGAGCGAGTGGAGGAAAGGCTCGCCGCCAGGCTGCCCGGTGTGCCGATCCTGCCGCTGCACGGTCAGGTGCGCCCGCCGCAGCAGCGGGCAGCGATTCGCCGCGATGCGGAGGGGCGGCGCAGGATCGTGCTGGCCACGGCGATTGCGGAAACCTCGCTGACGCTGGAGGGCGTTTCAGTGGTGGTGGATAGCGGGCTGGCTCGCAATGCCGAATATGACAAGGCCGCCGGCACGACCCGGCTGGTGACGGTACGGGCATCGCAAGCGGCAGCGGCGCAGCGGGCGGGGCGGGCGGCGCGTACCGGCCCCGGCGTGGCGTATCGCCTGTGGGCAGAGGCGGCGCATGCGGGACGCCCTGCCTTTACCGCGCCCGAAATCGTCAGTGCCGATCTGGCACCGCTGTCCCTGTCACTGGCGCGCTGGGGTTCGGGCGATCCGCTCGATCTGCGGTGGCTCGACCCGCCGCCCGCACCGGCGCTGGCCGCTGCGACGGCTCAATTGCGGCTGGCGGGCGCATTCGATGCCGCCGGTCGGCTCACCGAATTCGGCGAAAAACTGTCTCGCCTGCCGATGGCTCCGGCGATGGCGGCAATGGTTCTGCATGGCGCAAGATCCGGTGCCGCGGGCGAAGCGGCGCGGATCGCGCTGCTGCTTCAGGAACGTGGACTGGGCGGCAGTGGCGAGGATCTGGCGCAGCGGCTGGAGCGATGGCATTCTGATGGCGGCAGCAGGGCCATCGCCGCGAAGAAGCTGGCGGGCAGGTGGGCCAGGCAGGCAGAACGGCTGATGGTCAGCGACAGCGAGGGTGCCCGGGCACCGCCGCCCGGTATTCTGCTGGCGCGCGCCATGCCCGGTCATCTTGCCCGGCGGCGCGATGCAACCGGCGAGCACTGGGCCTCGGCAGGGGGCCGCGGCTATGTTCTCGATCCTGCTTCCCCGCTTGCGCGGGCGGAGTGGCTGGCGATCGGTGACGCACAGGGGCAGGCGAAAGGCGCGCGGATCACCGCCGCCCTGCCGCTCACGCAGGCCGAGGTGGAACTCTGGCTGGGCGACCGGATCGCGCAGCGCAGCGTCCTGCGCTGGAACGATGGACAGGATCCCGCCCGCATCGAAGCGCGGGTGGAGCGCCGGCTGGGTGCGATCGTAATGGCGACCGGCCCTGACGCGGAACCCGACAGCGCCGCGGTGGAGGCCATGTTGCTGGAACGCGCATGCGAACGGATCGGGGCGTTCTTGCCTGCCGACCTGCTGGCGAGGGGGCGTTTTGCTGGCATCGCCGCGCTCGACCCGAACCGACTGGCAGCGGATGCCGAAATCTGGCTGGTGCCGCTGCTGCATGGGCGGCGCGATCTTGCGGTTTCGCCGGGGAAGCTGGCGGAAGCCGCGCTGAGCCTTGTCGACTGGGACGACCGGCAGAAACTGGATCGTCTCGCCCCGCGCAACTACACCTCCCCGGCCGGAACGAGCCATTCCATCGACTACACGGGCGACGATGCACCCGGCGTCGCGGTCCGCGTGCAGGCGCTGTTCGGCCTCGACCGGCACCCCTTTGTCGGCGACACGCCGCTGCTGCTGAAACTGACCAGCCCGGCCGGTCGTCCGATCCAGTCTACCCGCGACCTGCCGGGGTTCTGGCGGGGCAGCTGGCGCGACGTGGTGAAGGACATGAAGGGCCGCTATCCCAGGCACCGCTGGCCGGACGAACCCTGGACCGAAAAGCCCAGCCTCAAGACAAAGAACGCCTTCGCCAGGTCTTGATTTTCGCCGGACATGGGCGCAATTGCATGATTATGCCTGCACGTATCTATCAACGCCCCAGAAGCGCCATGCAGTCCGGCCGTGCGCGGACCGATGAATGGGTGCTGGAATTCGAACAGAGCGAAGCGCGCCGGGCCGATCCGCTGATGGGCTGGATCGGCAGCGGCGACACACAGGCACAGGTACAACTCACCTTCAGCGATGTTGCCGAAGCGCGGGCCTATGCCGACAGATATGGCATCCCCGCCCGTGTGCAGCCGACACCCCCGCGCAAGCTCAAGCTGCAGGCCTACGCCGACAATTTCCGCTGAAACCGGCATCACGTCGGCAAGCGGTCTGGACAAACTCGCCACCTTTCGCCATATGGCGCGCGGGAGTCGGGCGGACGTTTGCGTTCGTTAACCTGGTCAGGTCCGGAAGGAAGCAGCCATACCGGATTGCGGCGGGTCGTTCGGCTCCTTTCCTGCCAGCCGCGGCGGCGGATATCCGGCAAAGCCCCATGACATTCCGGCGACCAGGCCCTAGTTTAGGGATATGGGTGATTCATCGCAAATTTCCGATTCTCCACCGTGGGATACAGGTTCTTTAGGGACGGGCTCCGATCTGGACGACGAATCTCCGTCAGCCGCCGAGCTCGAGGCTGCAGGGCAGTCGGCCCTGTTCGGTGCTGCCCCTGAACCCGCACCATCCGGGGGCAACGGCAACTCCGAAGCCGGGCCGGGGGCACCCGCCGCAGCGCAGCCTTATCGGGTGCTGGCGCGCAAGTACCGGCCGCAGACCTTTTCGGAACTGATCGGGCAGGAACCCATGGTCCGCACGCTGGGCAATGCGATCGAGCGGGACCGGCTGGCCCATGCCTTCCTGATGACCGGCGTGCGCGGCGTGGGCAAGACCAGCACTGCGCGCCTTATTGCCAAGGCCCTCAATTGCATCGGCCCGGACGGGCAGGGCGGCCCCACCATCGACCCCTGCGGTGAGTGCGAACCCTGCCTCGCCATTGCGGAAGGGCGTCATATCGACGTCATCGAGATGGACGCTGCCAGCCATACCGGCGTGGACGACGTGCGCGAGATTATCGAGGCCGTGCGTTATGCCGCCGTCTCGGCGCGGTACAAGATCTACATCATCGACGAAGTTCACATGCTGTCCCGCAATGCTTTCAATGCCTTGCTGAAGACACTTGAGGAGCCGCCTGCACATGTGAAGTTCCTGTTCGCGACCACCGAGGTGGATAAGCTGCCGATCACCGTGCTCAGCCGGACGCAGCGTTTCGATCTCCGGCGGATACCGGCAGAAATGCTGGGCCAGCACTTCGCAAGCATCTGCCGGCGCGAGAATGTCGAGGCCGAGGACGAGGCGATCGCTATGATTGCCGCCGCGGCCGAAGGTTCGGTACGTGACGGCCTGTCGATCCTCGATCAGGCCATCGCCCATGCCGACATGGGCGGCGATGAAAACGAAGGCGAAGGCAGCACGGTCACGGCGCAGCGCGTGCGCGACATGCTTGGGCTTGCCGATAAGACGGCGCAGCGCCGCCTGTTCGCCAACATTTTGGAAGGCGATGCCAGGGCGCTGCTGGGCGGCATTGCAGATCAATACTCATTGGGTGTCGAGCCGCTCGCCTTGATGCGGGCGATGATGGATTTCGCGCATCGCATCACCGTCACGCAGGTCGGCGGCGAAGCGGATGCGCCCGATGCGGCAGGGCGCGCCATTCTCACCGAATGGGCGGCAAAACTGTCCGCCGGGCAATTGCACCGCCTGTGGCAATTGCTGCTGAAAGGGCATGACGAGGTGAAGCTGGCGCCCGATCCGCTGGTCGCGGCGCAGATGGCGCTGTTGCGGGTGCTGCATGCCGCCGATCTGCCCGATCCGGGCAGATTGGCGCAGCAATTGCAGGACCTAGCCGTGAACGGCATCGCTGCTGCGCCGCGGTCGCAGGCAGGCGATGGTAGCGGCGCGCCACAACCGGCTTCGGCTGCGCCTGTCGCGCAGCCGGCACGGCAACTTGACTGGGCCGAACTGGTCGACCGCATCGAAGGGGTCGCCGGCATGCTGGTCGCCGACCAGTTGCGGATGCAGCTGCGTATCGTCACGCTGGAGCCGGGCCGCCTCGTCTATGCCATGAGCAAGGGCTTCGACAATGATTTCAGCCCGCAATTGCGGCAGGCGCTTCTCGAAGCGACGGGGCAGCGCTGGGAAGTCGAACGCGCCGACGGCGAAGCCGCGGCCAAAGCGCAGCCCTCCATCGTGGAACAGGCGGAAAGCGCCAGAGCCGATGCCAGGGCCGCACTTCGCCGCGATCCGCTGGTCGAGGCAGCCTTCGCCGCCTTTCCCGATGCCGAATTGATCGAGAATGACGATATGCCGCCGCGGCGGGAAATAGCTTTCAGCAGAAACGCATGACCGGAGAATAAGACAATGCAATCCATGGAAGAAATGATTCAGGCAGCGCAGAAGGCCGCCGAACAGATCCAGACGCAGATGAACGAAACCCAGGCCAAGCTCGACGGGATCGAGGTCGAAGGCGTAGCTGGTGGCGGCATGGTGAAGGTGCGCTGCACGGCCAAGGGCCGGATGCTGGGCGTCGCGATCGACGACAGCCTGATGAAGGCGGAAGAGAAGCAGATGCTGGAAGACCTCGTTGCCGCCGCTTTCAACGATGCGCGCACCAGGGCCGACCGCGTGGCTAATGAGGAGATGCAGAAGGCGCAGGCGGGTATCGGTCTTCCCCCCGGCTTCAATCTGCCCGGGATGAGCTGACGCCGCCACCGTGCAGGGCTGTTGCAGCGGGCGGCGATGCTACCCATATAACGACCATGGATAGCGCCGCCCGGCTGCTGATTTGCCGGGCCAATCGAGCGAAAGTATCTGCATGACATTACTACCCCTCCTGCCCTTGCGCGACATCGTCGTGTTTCCCGACATGGTCGTTCCCCTGTTCGTGGGCCGCGACAAATCGGTCGCCGCGCTGGAGGCGGCGATGGAAGGCAGCAAGGACATCTTCCTGCTGGCTCAGCTGGACCCTGCCTGCGACGATCCGCAGCGGGACGATCTCTATGATGTCGGCGTGATCGCCCAGATCGTCCAGTTGCTCAAACTGCCCGACGGCACCGTTCGCGTTCTGGTCGAAGGTGGTGCACGTGCGACGCTGGAAAATCTGCGGGACGAAGGCGATTTCACCGTCGCGGAAGTGACCGTGAACGAAGAGCAGACCGCCGCAGGCAGCGAAGTGACGGCGATGATGCGCCAGATCGTCGAACAATTCGGCGAATATGCCAAGCTGAACAAGAAGCTGGGCGAGGGCGCGGGCGACGAATTGCCGGAAATCGACGATGCCGGGCTGCTGGCCGATGCCGTTGCCGGTGCGCTGAATGTGAAGGTGTCGGACAAGCAGGCGCTGCTGACCGAGCCCGATCCGCTGAAGCGGCTGGAGATGGTGATGGCCTTCATGGAAGGCGAATTGTCGGTCCTGCAGGTGGAGCGCAAGATCCGCGGCCGCGTAAAGCGCCAGATGGAAAAGACGCAGCGCGAATATTATCTCAACGAACAGATGAAGGCCATCCAGAACGAGCTGGGCGGCGAAGATGGCGAGCAGGACGAACTCGCCGAACTCCAGTCACGCATCGACAAGCTGAAGATGCCGAAGGAAGCGAAGGCCAAGGCCGAGAGCGAACTGAAGAAGCTCAAGGGTATGCAGCCCATGAGCGCCGAAGCCACCGTCATCCGCAACTATCTCGACGTGTTGCTTGGCCTTCCCTGGGGGCAGAAAAGCAAGATCAAGAAGGACATCGCCGAAGCGCAAAAGGTGCTGGATGCGGATCACTATGCGCTGGAGAAGGTCAAGGACCGGATCGTCGAATATCTCGCGGTGCAGGCGCGGACCAACAAGCTGAAAGGCCCGATCCTGTGCCTCGTCGGCCCTCCCGGTGTCGGCAAGACCAGCCTCGGCAAGAGCATCGCGCGTGCGACCGGGCGTGAATTCATCCGCCAGTCGCTTGGCGGCGTGCGGGACGAGGCGGAAATCCGCGGGCACCGGCGCACCTATATCGGCTCGCTGCCGGGCAAGATCGTCACCAATCTGAAGAAGGCGGGCAAGTCCAATCCACTGTTCCTGCTCGATGAAATCGACAAGCTGGGGCAGGACTTCCGCGGCGATCCGGCTTCGGCCCTGCTCGAGGTTCTGGATCCCGAGCAGAATTCGAAATTCCAGGATCACTACCTGGAGCTGGACATTGATCTCAGCGACGTGATGTTCGTGACGACGGCGAACAGCCTGAACCTTCCCCAGCCGCTGCTCGACCGGATGGAGATCATCCGGCTGGAAGGCTATACCGAAGATGAAAAGGTGGAGATCGCCCAGCGTCACCTGATCGCCAAGGTCGTCGACGAACACGGGCTTGCAGAGGGCGAATTCGAACTGACCGAAGAAGGGCTGCGCGATCTTATCCGCTACTACACGCGGGAGGCCGGTGTCCGCACGCTGGAGCGCGAAATCGCGCGGCTGGCGCGCAAGACCCTTCGCAAGATCCTGGAGAAAGACGTGACCAGCGTAACGATTACGCCCGATAATCTGGGCGATTTCGCAGGCGTCAGGAAATTCAAGCACGGAATGGGCGAAGACGATGCGCAGATCGGTGCCGTGACCGGCCTCGCCTGGACCGAAGTCGGCGGTGAACTGCTGACGATCGAAAGCGTCACCACGCCGGGCAAGGGCGAGATCAAGACGACGGGCAAGCTGGGCGACGTGATGAACGAAAGCGTGGCCGCAGCCTTCAGTTTCGTGAAGGCGCGGGCGCCCGCCTATGGCATCAGGCCGAGCATTTTCCAGCGCAAGAACATCCATATCCACCTGCCCGAAGGCGCGGTGCCGAAGGATGGGCCGAGTGCCGGTGTGGGCATGGTCACCTCCATCGTTTCGACGCTGACGGGGATCGCGGTGCGGCCCGATGTCGCCATGACCGGCGAAGTGACGCTGCGCGGCCGAGTCCTGGCGATCGGCGGATTGAAGGAAAAACTGCTGGCCGCCCTGCGCGGCGGGATGAAAACCGTGCTGATCCCTGAAGAGAATGTGAAGGATCTTGCCGAGATACCCGGTAATGTGACCGAAGGGCTGGAGATCGTACCGGTGTCGCATGTCGATCAGGTGCTGCAACATGCCTTGACGCGGCCGACTGCGGAAATCGAATGGACCGAGGCGGACGACCTCGCCAGCCAGCCTGCGGCGATCATCCACGGGCAGGGCGGGGTGGCGACAGCGCATTGAGTAAGGGCGAGCCGGCCACTTGTTCTCCCGGTCCGGTATCGGGGGGGCAAGGGTCGGCTGCACAGCAGTTCGACAATCGGTTCGTCGCAAAAGCTGCTCGATAAGGAGCGAAAGCGCAGTTTTCTGCGGTTTTTTCTTTGACAGCCTGCCGCAAACCGGCTCAATTTGCGCGCCATCGGCGAGGCGATTCACCGACAACGCTGAAAAGAACAGAATTAGGGGGACTTATCCATGAACAAGAATGATCTGATCACTGCAGTGGCGGACTCGAGCGGCCTTTCGAAAAGCGACGCTTCCGGCGCCGTGGAAGGCGTTTTCGACGCCATCACCCAGGCTCTGTCCAAGGGTGACGAAGTCCGCCTCGTGGGATTCGGCACGTTCTCCGTCGCGAAACGCAAGGCATCGACGGGCCGTAACCCGCGCACGGGTGAACCGATGACGATCAAGGCGTCGAACCAGCCGAAATTCAAGGCCGGCAAGGGTTTGAAAGATGCAGTGAACTAAGAATCTCCACTAGCGGCAGACTTATCTGCCACCGGCAGGAGTAACGCCGCATCGGACCGGTCCGATGCGGCGTTGTTCGTTTCGGTCCTGCGACAGGTCAGCCAGCGCGTGTGGCGATTGCATATAGCGCGACGGCAGCGGCATTGGAGACGTTCAGACTTTCCATCGTGCTGCTGATCGGCAGACGGGCGAGCGCATCGCAATGATTTGCGATATTCTGCCGCATGCCTTCCCCTTCGGCGCCCAGCACCAGCGCCACGGGGCCGGTGGGCAGCGCTGCTGCCAGATTGCTTTCCGCTTCGCCGGCAAGGCCGATGCGCCAATAACCGGCTTCCGCCACCTGCTCCAGCGCCCGCGCCAGATTGACGACACGCACCCATGGCACGCTTTCCAGCGCGCCGGATGCGGATTTCGCCACCGTGCCGCTTTCCGGCGGCGCATGGCGGTCCTGCGTCACGATGCAGGCGGCATCGAAAGCCGCAGCAGAGCGCAGGATCGCGCCGACATTATGCGGATCGGTCACCTGGTCGAGAAAGACGATCACCCGCCCCTCGGCCTGGTCCAGAACCTCGTCCAGATGCATGTCTTCCAGCCCGGCACATTCGAGGACCAGCCCCTGGTGCGGCGCATCGCGGGCGACGAGCCGGCCGAGATCCTGCACATCGGCATATTCCACCGGAAAATCCGCGGGCAATTCGCCGTCCAGTGAAGCCACGCCCTCGCGCGTTGCCCACAGCTTGCGGTGACTACGTGACGGATTGTTCAGCGCCGCTTCAACGGCATGGCGGCCCCACAGGCGCACGCTGCCCGTGCTGGCTCGTCCGCTGCCTCGTCCGCCCTGCATACGGCCCGCCCTGCCGCGCAAGGCCTTCTTGCGTTCGCCCTTTGCCACGTCTCACTCCTGATATTTCGGTAATTTCCGCGGCCCTGATGCCAGCACCCCCATTGACAGGCAAGCGCCGCTTCGCCATTGCGCGCGTCTCGGCCGAACAGCCTCGCCAGCGGCGGGGCTTGCAAACCGCCTTCGCGCGGATGAGCAGGGCATGTGGACAGGTGGCCGAGTGGTTAAAGGCAGCAGACTGTAAATCTGCCCGCGCAAGCGTACGCTGGTTCGAATCCAGCCCTGTCCACCACCGCCCTTTCTCAGCACATCCCCGGAAACCCCTAGAAATCGCAGAAAACCAAGGGTATTATCGCCCTTACCGTCCGCATTTGACCGCTGCAATTTGCCTGCAACCGGAGCCAAGTGTGGGGGTAATGTGGGGGTAAAGTGGCTTACCCCCACACTTTGGTTTCGCAACTCGGTCCCGAAAAGTGTGGGGGTAGAGCAATGGGCAAACTCACGGCGGTGGCGGTCAAGGCAGCCTTGGCGAATCCGGGCACCTATCAGGACGGTGACGGATTATTTCTGAAAGTGGACAAACGCGAGGGTGCCTACTGGAATTTACGACTCCAGCAGGATGGCAAGCGACGCGACATCGGAGTGGGTAGCGCAAAGCTGGTGACGCTGGCCGAGGCCCGCACGAAAGCTGCCGAACTACGCAAGGCGGTTAAGGTCGAGAAGCGCGACGTGCTAACGGAGCGAAAGGACGAGGAAGCCGCCAAGGTTACCTTCCGCGAAGCTGCCACCCAATATCATTCGGAGAACGAGGCTGGCTGGAAGAGTGATGTCTATGGTCGCCAGTGGCTGGCCAGTTTGGAGAACTACGCCTTCCCGAAATTGGGCGACATGACGACTGGCGGAATCACCGCTGCCGACATTATCTCGGTCCTTACGCCGATCTGGCAGGAAATTCCCGAAACAGCCCGTCAGGTTCGCAACCGGATTTGTGCGGTCCTCGATTACTCACATGCAAAAGGATGGCGCTCCACGGAGGCTCCATCGGGCAACAGCAGCCTGAAAGCGGGGCGGGGGCTGCCTAGGCAGGTCAAGAAACCGGCAAACCGTAAGGCCATGCCTTATGTAGCCGTTCCTCCATTCCTGACCGCGCTGCGCCGCAAGCCATCCTACTCTCGTCTCGCGCTCGACCTGCTCATTCTGACGGGTGTTCGCTCGCAGGAAGTGCGGCTCGCGAAGTGGGACGAATTCGATCTGGACCAGCGCCTTTGGTCAATCCCAGCCGAACACATGAAGCGCAGCAGGGCGCACATTGTGCCGCTTTCAGAGGCAGCTTTGGCGGTGCTCGTGAAGGCGGACGCAATGCGGCTTGAGGGAGCCGAAGTGGTTTTCCCCGGCATGACCGGCAAGGCGATGTCCAACATGACCCTGCTCAAGGTCATGCGGGACATGCAGGAGCCTTTCCATGTCCACGGTTTCCGCTCCAGCTTCACGGATTGGGCTGCGAACGAAGGCTTCCCCAATGCGGTTGTCGAAGCGGCATTGGCGCACAAGACGCCAGATGCGGTGCAGGCCGCCTATCGCCGCACGACCTATCTCGGCACCTCAGATAATCCTGGCGCGCGGGTTAAGCTGATGGAAGCGTGGGGGAATTATTGCTCGGGCTATTCCACTGCGCCAGAGAGTTTTGATCGCAGCGAATAGGGCATCTCGCCTACTACAGCTCATTGGGTGACTGCCAGAGCCTTGGCGAGGCTTGGTTGGCTACCACGTTCCATGGCATGTGCGAGAGATAAGCTATTGCCCCATATGGTTGCCTTTCAAATGAATTGCCTAAGTTGACGATGATCAGTGAGGGTCGCTACTTGGAAATAGGAGCTCCAGAGAGAGGTTACGAAGGCCGGTAACGATCCTATTTTGCATTCGGGTTGAGTGGTTCGATCACATCACCTTGTATGCGACGCTCGGCGAGGCGAATGATCGATGTAATGTCAGGATCACCAACTGCACTTTCTGCAGCCTTTAGAGCGATCATAGCTGCGTCAAAAACCTCATGACGTCCGGTGAGGCGATAATATTCGATGCCTACTCTGGAGTAGGATGCCAAAATCGATTTGTTATTCGCGTACTGGTCCGCAGCGCTTGCAGCATGCTGGGCGGCATCATTGATCCGTGCCACTCGATCTTCATGCATGATTCCAATAGTCCTGACGGCCTTTGCTACCATCAGATCAATCTCGTATCTCGTTGCTGGAGCGTCGCGTCCAAAATCACTTTTGAAGATTTTGATCTCAGTCTCTGCTCCTTCAAGATCTTCGAGGTCTAACAGGTTTCTAATCAAGCGGTGCCGAGGTACACGTTCCGCAGGCGCGATTGAGATGATCTTTCGCAATAGTCGGTTCTGGACACGCTTATCGGGGATGCGGGCTAGTCCGGTCTCAAGGTTGCAAATCTCCCTAAGAGAGCGCCGCTCGATTTCGTATGTGGGGGAGATAGCGTCAATTATTTGGTCAAAAAGTCCAACAGTGCTGTCGATATCATTATATTTGTAGTGAGAAATTATGCCCACAATTACGGGGTGCCTTCCTCTCCATCCGTATACATTTTCGCGTTCATCGATCGAATATTCAGAAATAATACCTTCTAGATTTTCAAGCACGGCGCCGATTTTGTCAGCTCCAAGCCCTAGTAGTCTTATTACCATCTGCCGGTGTACGCGAACTCCTGCGTGTTCTGTCGCTGCGACAACTTTGTAGATGTCTTGCAGCGGCTCAGACAGCGCTGCAAACTCGCGTAGAATTATGTCGTCGAAACTATCTGACGCAAATATGTTTTTAAGACAGACAAACGTTTCTGATTCGCATCGATCGACCAAACGACGGCGACGCTCGGTTCTAGAAAAGCCGCTAAAGTCATCTTCAAGGAGTGGCCGGAAGGTTGGGTTCTGTTCAACCAAATTCAAAAGTTTCTCAATCTCTGCGGCTTCCAGCCTGCTCATTTCATACTCTCGACCTTGTTTGAAGAATGCTGGAGACTTTACCCGGCCGGACCAATGGTTCTTGCTCGATACGCAAACCAATTTCAGGTGACGATTTTGTGCTGCTGCAAGCGTATCGACGAGAATCGTGATTTCCCGCAAATGAAGGTGTGCGTCATCTATCAGCAATACCCCCTGGGTTTGGGCGTCTCGAAGCTTCTCGGCCACCGTTGCCCAAAGATCGTTGCGAAAGGGATGGTCGACTTTGTGTTCCCACGAGTGCATTCCATTTGCGTGAAGGCGGACCATTGCTTGGCGAGCTGCCGTTGTTTTTCCCACGCCGCTCGGTCCGAGTATCACTGGAAAATCGATATCGCGACTCAATACGTCTTCACTCAGGAGTGCAGAGCAATTGCGTTCGAATGTGAGGAGAGCGGCAATATCTCCATATCCAGCAGCCCAACCATTGAACATTGCGCTCGCATTCGCATCTGCGGCATTGTGGGCATGAGCTACATCGATCGTGAGAGGCCTTAAGCCAGAGACACTGTCGAAAAAGTCGCCAGTTTCTTCATAAACCAGATGATGAGATGGTTGTTCGTCCGCTAAAGCGGAAAAAAAGTCGTCGATTCCGCCAAATGCGACACCGATGCCCCTTGCTTCGAACAACGACGCTCGAGCTTCGTCGCGGGTGTAAAGAAGCAGCGTAATCTTACCTACGCCAGAGCTGGCTGCATTGATCTTGGCAGCTCGATTGACGACCTCCCTTATGTCAGGGTCCGCTAGGGAGTGGCCGATGATAACAAGATGGCCGCCAGCCAAATCTGCTTTCAACCGGTCGTACAGCAGTTCTCGATAGTCATTTGTCAGCTCGTAATCGTGTTCTGTGACTATCATTCGGCTTTGATGGCCCAGGCTTACATCCTCATCGATCGTACCATGAAGTTTGAATAGCTTTGTAGCGTCGGCGACCTCTTCCTTAGAGAAATCGAAGTTGCTCGAATATGATATTATTGGTCGTTTTGCCCTGCCGTAAGTATCTTCGATGAGGGTTTCATAATTTGTCGTAAAAATTGACCGCCAAGAGAAAAGAGGTAGATTCAGCAGGCCTCCAGTGGGTCGCAAGTTGTTAAATGGCTCCCTAAGTCGATCAATCATTTGCCTGCGGCTACGCGATTTTTGCTCTATAATGCCTGTCAGTTCTGCTAGGTTGTAGTCTCCTCGTTCCTGCTTGAACGACTTGGCCAAGTGCATGCACAAATCTTCTACGCTTGGGGCTCCAGACGGGATGGATGCACCTGATCCAAAAAGTAGAATTGTGCGGCTTGGGATGATTTCTGAGGCGAGTTCCTTGACAGATTGCGGCATAAAATTTTCTTTCCGATCAGATGAGCAATATCCGTCCCATCTGGCTCATCATGCCTGGTTCGAGCAAGGCAATGCGTAGGGAGTTAAAAGAAAGAACATTAAACGGTTTTTGTCCCTAAACATGCAAGGGAGGACTGCGCAAAACAGAGTCCTTTTGCACGGAAGAATTCGAAGGTAGCAGGCTGAGATCTGAATGTTCTCGATTATCGGCCCAATACCGTAGAAGGTTCATCATGGTTCAATCCGAATTGAACAGCTAATCGACGTTTCCGCCTTTTCCGCCCGCTCCGTGCAACGATTCAACGCTTCGCGGTTTGCGCTGAGAATGTGCTGCGCCGCCGCCAACTCTTCCCATGCTCCGGGGTTCTGAGAACGGATCAACCGAATGCCCGCCTCCACGATGGTCGGCTCACCAACAGCCTTACGCGCCATCCGTTCGGGCCAGTGCCAGCTTTCGGGCATGGCGCGGGCGATGGTGCCGGGAAGGATCGACCAAAGCAGGATACCGGCAACCAGCCCGACGCCTGCAAAGCGCCAGGTCTGACGCTTCTGCTCGGCCTCGGTGCGGACACGCCCGACAATTGCAGCGAGCCGACCAGTTGCGATGTCCAGATCTTTGCGACCCTGCCGGAACAGGTCGCTGCTGTCGCGCAGCATGTCGAGAGAGGTGCGTTTGATCTGGACTGCAACGTCTTCCGGCGTCATCTCGATGGCAGGCTTGCTGCCGATTGTGCTCAACGTCTTCGAGACCTGTGCCAACTGTTCGGCCATCTGGCTGAGCGTTGCGGTGTAGTCCGGGATCACGATGTCGGCTCGCTCCCTGGCCATGTTTTGCACCGTATGGCGCACCATTGCCATTTCGCCTTCGAGGCGGGCGAAGGCTTCGGTTGCCGGATCTGTTTCCGTCGCCGCCTCCGGTTGTGGTTCCGGGGTTGGCGGATCCTCGACTTCAAGGTCTAGCTGCACTTCTTCGATGTGATCGTCTTCCATGTCGTTTCTCCTAAATGCCCATGTGGAAGGCGCGGGTGCGCTCGCCGGCAACGGTTGCGGTGAGTTCGTTTGCGATGCTGCGTTCGGGCTTGGGATCGATGCCAAGTTCGCGGGTCTTGCCGCGCAGCAAGCTTTCGACCTGCGGATCGCGTTCAAGCCACTTCGCCATTTCATTCTGCTTCGCGGACACGCGGGCTGCGCCTGCGCGGTCACCTTGCTGCTCAAGCTGCTTGCGTGCTGTGCTAAGTCCCTGCCAGTCGCTGACAAAGCGCTCGGTTCGCAGCGCCGGATCGGTGCGCACTGCGGCTTCGTGCTGCATGGCGCGCATGGCTTCCTGGCTGCGCCCGCCTGCGGCCTCTGCAACTAGTTCAGGACGCCGCTCTAGCGCCTTGGCGAGATCGGTGGCAGCATAGGGCCGGATCACGTCGACGGCCTTTCCAGCCTTCTCCAGCGCTTCCTTCTGGTGTGGGAGAATGGGCAAACCCTGGGCCTGCATCGTGCCAATATCGCCAAGCGCACGGGCGTATCGTTCTACCGCGCGGCGCTGGTCGTTCTGGGTGTTTGTGTGCGCCGGGATTGGCTCAAGATGGCGTGCGTGCGGGCGGAAGTTTCCGAAGATGGACTTGGCCTTCTCCGGCACATGCCGAACCATCTCAATAATCCGCTCGAGGAAGCTGATCCCGCGCAGTTCGGCGAAGGCCTGCTCGGGCTTGTAGTCGCCCGCCATATCCTTGCCCCGCTCACGACCCAGCGTGCGAACCAGCTTCGACTGATTGCCAAAATCATCGCGGCCATAATGCAGCGCCAGCCCCTCGCGGTGGCGCGATATGGCGACGTAGGCGGAATGGCTGTCCATACCCGGCGTAGCGAACACATGGGCGCGGTCCACGGTCATGCCCTGAGCCTTGTGGATCGTGGCTGCGTAGCCATGATCGATATGGGCATAATCCTTGGTGTCGAAGGCAACTTCGCGGCCATCACCGGTGCGGACGGCCATGCGTTGCGCGCTGGCCATTGCGACTGTGCCCAGCGTGCCGTTCTTCACCCCAAGCCCGCGCTCGTTGCGCAGGAAAATGATGCGGTCGCCCGATGCAAATTGCCGCTCGCCGCGTGCCGCCTTGATCGTGGCATCGGTCCCTAGCGCGCCAGCCTCGCGCATCTTTCCGCGCGCCATCTGGTTCAGCTCGCGCACCTCGTCATTGGTGTGGGTGAGGATGATCCGGCTGTCGTCTGGGCTGGCCTGACGCTCCCGATCCCAACGCTCGATCAGGGCCGTGCGCGCAGCTTCGCGGGTGTCGGCGGCATGGACCATGCCGCGTTCCTCGTAGCTGCGAATAGCTTCACCGGTGCGGCCTGTTGCAAGCTGCCTGGTCGCATCCTGCTGGCGGATTGGCGATGATCCGCTCGCCGTTGCGCTGAGCAATGGCGCGGTGCTCTTCGATCCGCTCGGCTTCCAGCCCGCGTCCGCCAATGCGTGAGGCGGCGGGGCCGATCTTGTCCTGCGGTTCCAGCGCAATCCCCTGCGCTTGCAGGCTGCGATGATCGATCCGCGCGTCGATGTCGCGTTCCGCCAATGCGCGGTTGACGTGATTGGCCCAACGCTCGCGCAACCGCTCGATCAGCGCGGTCTTGTTCCAGTCGCGGACCTTCGCGCCAAAGCCGTCCTTCGTCACCTCGCGCATCGTCAACATGACATGCGCGTGCGGCTTGGCCTTGCCATCTTCGGCAATATCCCAATGGACATTGAGATCGGCGATCATGCCTTTCTCGACGAACTCGGCCTTCACGAACTCACGCGCCAGCTTGACATTGTCTTTCTTCGAAAGCTCGCGGGGCAAAGCGAACTCGACTTCGCGGGCGAGTTGGGCATCCTTGCGCTTCTCGGCGGCCTCGACCGCATTCCACAATGTGGCCCGGTCGGTGAAAGCTTCGGGCGCGCCCTTTGGCAGCATTATCTCGGAGTGAAGAACGCCTGCCTTGTTGGTGAAATCATGGGTCCTGTCGATCCGCTCATCGTGCAATCGCTCGCCAGCACGATAGGCCGCTGCCGCAACGGCACTGCGTCCGCTCGACCTTCCGATGACCTTTGCGCTGAAGTGAAAGATTGCCATGTCGGCAATCCAGTTACACCCCAAAGCCTGCGTCGGCACGACGTATAAGCGCGCCCTCTCATGATAAAATCCTGATCGGGACTAGGCTGTTTCACACTGTCCCGGCGACCTTACTGCATTGGGAGAGCTCACCGATTATCATGGCTCCATCACACCAACGATGGAGATAACATATGCGCAAACCCCGCGATTTTGATTCGGAGTTGAAGGCTGTTGCCGACAAGGCGAGGCAATTAAAGGAACGCCGCGTGCGCGAGCTCGGTACGCTGGTCACGGCAACCGGGGCCGACGCGCTCGATGCCGATGTGCTGGCGGGCGCGCTGCTCGAAGCTGTGGCCAACACCGACAAAGCGACCGGGGAGGGCTGGCGCAAGCGCGGCGCGGCATCGGCTTGAAGCGGCAAAGGCACGAACCGACATGCGCGAATGGCAGGTCAAGCGACGCGAACGAACCCGGCAACTGATCGAGCTTGGCGGCTTGGTTGTGAAGGCCGATCTTGTTGAGCTGATGGACGATGATCGCGCGGCGCTTTACGGTGCATTCCTCACCGTCGCCGCCAAGCTGTGCTGGCCGGATGGCGAGCAAGCGCTGGTGCTGTTCCGGCGGAAAGGGAAGCGCGCGTTTGAGGCGGAGCAGGAAGCTGAAAGCAGCCGGTGATCAGGCTGCCAGCAGCAACTCGATACGCTCGACTTCCTGGGCAAATTCGAATCGCAACTGGTCCCGCTCATCCTCGGGCAACCAGTTCGCCATCTGCGGGAAAACTACCTTGTGATACTTGAAGGTCCGCTCATCCCACGGGCATTCTTCCTGAGCGCTTCGGGCCTCGGCCAATACTTCCTGCAATTCGCGGCGTACTTCGTCACGATCCGGCTCATAAGATGGTGCGGGCGCGGAATCGCCGAGGTCGAGGCCCAATTGGGCCGCGCCACCGAACAGATCGCCAGAGTCTTCCGCCATTTACTTATCCAAAGCCGTTGCGGGCATCGCGCGCCCTGTGCCAGATGATATGAACGGGAGGTACCGGGTGACGCAAGCCAGCACCATCGAAAAGGCTGTGGGAGATTTTGGCGCATCGGCCAAGGCGAAGCTGGCTGGCGGTGACGGCCAGCCGGAAGACCAGCTGCGCGCGCCGCTCGAAACGCTGCTCGCAGAAGTTGCGGCGATCCTTCATCCTGTCGTGAAAAATCTCGTGATGACGGGGGAAACTTCGCTCGCCGAGATGCGCACCCGGCCTGACTACGCGGTCAAGGTCAACAATGCCCTGGTCGGCTTCATCGAAGTGAAGGCTCCGGGCAAGGGTGCCGATCCGCGCAAATGGAAGGCAGGCCATGACAAGGAACAGTGGGACAAGCTGAAGGCGCTGCCCAATCTGCTCTATACTGATGGCGACAGTTTCTCGCTGTGGCGTGATGGTGCGCTGGTTGGTCAGATTGTCCACCTCGATGGCGGGGTCGAACATGCGGGCGCGAAGCTCACCGCGCCGCAAACCTTCCTGCCGCTGCTGAACGATTTCCTGACGTGGAAACCGATCGCTCCGAAGGGCGCCAACGAGCTGGCCCGCGTGTCGGCGAGGCTGTGCCGGTTCCTGCGCGACGAAGTGCTCGAACAGCTCAATGCGTCTGAGAAGAACACCAAGCTGACGGACCTCAAGGACGACTGGAAAGCGCTGCTTTTTCCCGATGCGGATGATGACAAGTTCGCCGATGGATATGCCCAGGCGGTCACCTTCGGGCTGCTCATGGCTAAGTCTAAGGACATGTCACTGGCAGGCGGGCTGGATCATGTCGCCAAGGAACTGGGCAAGGCCAATACGCTGATCGGCACCGCGCTGCGGCTGCTGACCGAACAGGACCTCAACCTTGGCCCTGCGCTCGATACGCTGACCCGTGTGCTGGACGAGGTTTCGTGGGCCAAGGTGTCGAAAGGCGATCCCGAGGCTTGGCTCTATTTCTATGAGAACTTCCTCGAGGTCTACGACAACAAGCTGCGCAAGCTGACGGGCAGCTATTACACCCCGCCCGAGGTGGTGCGCACGATGGTGCGGCTGTGCGACGAGGCATTGAAAAGCCCGCGCTTCGGCATTGCCGATGGGCTGGCTGGCAACGACGTGCATATCGTCGATCCCGCTACTGGATCGGGCACATTCCTTCTAGGCACGATAGAGCGGATCAAAACGACCATCGAGGCGAACCACGGAGGTCCCGGCGCGGTAGCGCCTATGATGGAAGATGTGGCCGGGCGGCTGATCGGCTTCGAACTGCAGTTCGGCGCGTTTGCGGTCGCGCAGTTGCGACTTCTGGCTGAGATGCTGGAAATAGGTGCGGACGCAACGCCGCGCCTGTTTGTCACCGATACGCTGGGCGATCCCTACGCCGATATCGAGAGCGGACAGGGTATCTACCGCGAGATTTCCAAGTCGCGGACCGAGGCCAACAAGGTCAAGCGCAGCGAGCCGATTACCGTCGTGATCGGCAACCCGCCTTACAAGGAAAAGGCCAAGGGTAAGGGTGCGTGGATCGAGAGCGGAAACAAGAACAAGAGTGCGCCGCTGAACGACTGGCAGCCGCCCAAGGCGTGGAAGATCGGAACGCATGCAAAGCACCTGCGCAACCTCTACATCTACTTTTGGCGTTGGGCAGCGTGGAAGGTTTTCGAGCAAGGCGCGGGAGGGCGCGACAAGCAGCCGCCGGTCGAAGAAAAGCTCGCCGGTATGGTCTGCTACATCACTGTTTCTGGCTTCCTCAACGGCCAAGGTTTCCAGAAGATGCGGGCCGATCTGCGCAGCCAGTGCGACGATATCTGGGTGATCGATTGTTCGCCTGAAGGGCATCAGCCAGAAGTGGCGACACGCATATTCCAAGGCGTGCAGCACCCGGTCTGCATTGTGCTCGCCAGCCGTTCACGCACACCGGGCGAAGGTGCTGCAAGGGTGCGCTACCGTGCGCTGGCAAAAGGGCGGCGTGATGAGAAATTCGCTGAGCTGAAAACAGTCACGCTTGGTGGCAAGGGATGGAGCGATTGCCCGTCTGATCCGCGTGCGCCATTTCTCCCCGAACTGCGCGAAGGTTGGGGCGCCTTTGCCCCGCTTGACGCCGTGATTGGCGATTGCGGTTCGGGTGTAATGCCTGGGCGCACTTGGATCATTGCGCCGGATCAAGTGTCGCTCAAGCAACGTTGGAAACGGCTGATCGACGAGCCGAAAGCGGCAAAGCGCGAAGAGTGGTTTCAGCCGCATCAAGGTGGCGACCGGACTATCTCAAAACCCGAAAATAAAGGTCTCACCGGCCATCACGAGAAGTTGGCCTCGATTGAATTCGGCCTTGCGCATCGTGACAGTGATGATCCCGCTTTTAAGGTCAACGCGACTGCTGCCCTAAAGCTGGTTCAACCGACCCAATACGGCTTCCGTTCGTTTGACCGCCAATGGATCATCCCCGACAAGCGACTCATCAATCGCCCCAATCCCGGCCTCTGGGACAACTACAGCAGTAAGCAAGTCTATCTCACGGCACCAATGGACCGCGCTCCTAGCAACGGTCCTGGCGCGACTGCTCTCGCCGTAATTCCCGACCTTCATCACTACGCCGGTCGCGGTGGTCGCGCTTTCGCCCTCTGGAAAAACGCCGCCGCGACCGAGTCAAATGTATCCCCCGCCGTCGTCGCGCTGCTGGCCAAGGCTTTCGGTGCGCCTGTCGATCCGGTCGATGTCTTTGCCTATGTCGCGGCACTGCTCGCGCATCCGGCCTACACCGCCAGTTTTGCCGAAGATCTCGTCCGTCCCGGCCTACGTGTCCCTCTGACCGCAGATGCCGCGCTGTTCGCGGAAGCCACCAAGCTGGGACACGAAGTTGTCCGCCTGCACACCTTCGGTGAACGCTTCGCCACCGAAGACCCGCCTCAGCCTCCCAGAGTGGCGAAGGGTGGTCCGGTCATCCCCAAGGACGGCGCAATCCCTTCGACGCCCGAGGGCTTCCCTGACACGCTGGACTATGATGCGGCAAAGCGCCGTCTGCTGGTCGGCACCGGCTTCATTGACAATGTGTCACCGGAAGTCTGGGCCTATGAGGTTTCCGGCAAGCAGGTGCTCCGCCAGTGGTTCAGCTATCGTCGCAAGGACCGCGAACGCCCCCTAATCGGCGACAAACGCCCGCCGTCCCCTCTCGGCGATATCCAGCCCGATCACTGGCTGCCTGAATACACCAGCGAACTTATCAACGTGCTCAACGTCCTGACGCTGCTCGTCGGACTGGAGCCGAAACAGGCAGACCTTCTCAAACGCATCTGTGACGGCCCGCTGATCCCCGCGAGCAAGCTGCCGGTTTGAAACCTAGCCAATTCGCATAGTTAAGCTTGGCGTTCTTGCGATTTCGCAAACCTGAGGCAGGGCGCTGAGCGCATTCGATTCGCGCAGATCTCGGTAGGCTCGGCGCGCAATTTGGCCATTTACGACGTGAATTCGCGCGCAGGGTGACGATATTTGCTCGACGGGAAAATTTTCTTACTTTGCAGAACTTTCTCCGACACTTGTCCAAGAACGTCTCAATAAATCCGTAGCCCTCTCTTTCACACTAACCGGGGCGGTTAGAACCGATTTTCAATTCGGGACGACACCTTGCGTTATCCTTAAATGTTCTCATTATGTTCCGTAGAGGGGCTGCCAGTGTCAAAATGAGAAGGCCCAATGTCCAATACAGAACGCATCATCCGCTTGAAGACCGTGCTCGACCGCACCGGCCTTTCCCGCTCCACCATTTATCGCAAGATCGCCGAGGGCACGTTTCCGTCACAGGTGAAGATCAGCGTGCACGGTGCAGGCTGGCATGAGTCAGCCATCAATCGCTGGATCGCCGATCCCGCTCACTACCGTGAAGAGGAACCAGCGGAATGAGCGGCCAGCAATCCGTCGAGCCGATCTGCGTAAGGGTCAATGATGCTGCCCGCATGATCGGCGTCGGGCGCACAAAGCTCTATGAGCTGATCTCCCATGGTGAACTTGAAACCGTCAAAATTGGCAAAGCAACGCGTATTACCACTGCCAGCTTGCACGGACTGGTTGAGCGTCAGCGCCAATAGAAAGCGGGCTGCTTCTTGGCTATCAAAGAGCAGCCCGTCCGTCTCAGGGGTCCTGGCGTTTCGCGATATGACTGCGAATTATCTTTATCGCTGTGTCGATCTTGCCGAATTGCTGCCTCAATGGTGCGCAATCAGGATAATGCACGCTGAGCTTTGCTTTCAGTTCGTCCAAAATCCGAATGAGCCCTTCTGATGATTTCGATGCCTCTGTATACGGCCCTGTTTCATCAGCATCGTGGTAGTAAACATCGAAAAATTCCGGGCCGTCCAACTCGTCTCGTCGAATTTCACTGCTCATCCAGTCTTCCAGCGTAGATCGGACTGAATCCATTCTTTGGTTTACTGAATACGGTTTTTGCGCCGACGCCAGCACTGACTTGATGATTCTCCCGGCCTCAATATGCGATGGGATAGGCATCTTGGCCCTCGGCTTGCGTCTCTCGTGGCCGAACGCGCCGTATGGGACTGTGGTTTGACTGGCTTCCCGGATTATCGTCCCTTTGCATCTGGCACGACGCATATCCTGAGTTGTTGTTGCCATAGGGCTTGTGAACACCTCGTGACCTGGAACAGAAGTACCGTTCCAATCCTCCATGAGCAGAGGTGCTTCTAGGTTTCGTGGACAAAGGGTATCCAGAGTTTGATTGAAGCGAGGGCGACGAAGCCAAGGTAGGATTCTTTGGTTTTGTCGTAGCGAGTGGCGACCCGGCGCCAGTTCTTCAGCTTGTTGAACAGCCGCTCGACCAGGTTGCGCCAGCGGTATTTCTCCCGGTCGTGCGGGGCTGGGTTGCGGCGGTTGCTCCTAGCCGGGATCACCGCCTCGACGCCGGCAG
>NZ_JABASZ010000006.1 GCF_012979275.1 Pseudopontixanthobacter vadosimaris | reverse complement strand
AGCGCCGCACGCGCAGCATCGGCGGCCGCGCGCGCCTGCTCCACCTGTCGCTGCGGATCGTCCCCGCCGGCAAGCTCCGCCGCCAGCCGATCCTGCCGCAGCCGCTCCGCACCCAGCCGATCGAGTTCGGCGGCGGCCTGCGCGATGGCGGATTGCGCCACCCGCCAATCGGCCTCCACGCCCGCCTGATCGGCAGAAGCCTTGGCCAGCGTCAGTTCCGCCGCACGGTTCGCGCGCTCGCGTTCCTCCAGCGCGGCGGCGAGGGAGGGGCGGGCGGCTTCAGCCCGCGCCAGATCCGCCTCGCTGGTCGCCAGCGCCTGTTCCAGTGCGGTGAGCGCCTCTGCCGCCTCGCTCGTGATGCGGTCTGCGTCCGCGCGGTCGTCTTCCAGCCGCTGGCGCTGCCGGTCCATGTCGGCCAGCCGCTGCCTTGCCGCTTCCAGATTGCTCGAAAGTGCCGCAATGCGGTGAATGTGGGCGGCGGCATCGTCACGGCGATCGGCGAGATTGTCGCGCGCCTTTGCCAATGCGGCGGCGGCGATGCCTTGCGCCCTTTCGGCAGCGTCAGCATCGGCACGCGCGGCGGCGACCCGCGCTTCGGCGGCGGCGGCTTCGGCCTTATCGGAAGAGCG
>NZ_JABASZ010000005.1 GCF_012979275.1 Pseudopontixanthobacter vadosimaris | reverse complement strand
CTGTTCAACAAGCTGAAGAACTGGCGCCGGGTCGCCACTCGCTACGACAAAACCAAAGAATCCTACCTTGGCTTCGTCGCCCTCGCTTCAATCAAACTCTGGATACCCTTTGTCCACGAAACCTAGCAAGGCGCGAGCTGCGGTGCTGAGCGCACGGTAGGCGGGTGAGTTCAAAAGGCGATGATCCAGCCTAGCGAAACGCGAGGTAGGGTTGCGGCCTTTCTGGTTGGGCTTGTTTCTGCTTCGCTTGCGCACGGCAAGACACTCCCGTGTGCGGGATCGATCCGGCGAATGGAAACAGGGCGACCGTTGCCAGCCGCCCTGTCTTCATGCCCCTTGTCAGACCGAAGTGACTTCTATGATGGTCACAGTCGACCGCAAGACGTAGCGGCCATGCTTGCTGCGTTCGTGGGCCTCCCATTTCATCGGGATAGCCAGCCGATGCTTGTGGCGAAGGACCATGACGGAGTGAGAAAGCCGAAAGGCCCAGGAAGCGACTTCAAGTGCAGTCACGCCTGTCGCGCCAGCATTGACCAGAGCGAGAAGCGTCCGGGCTGTCTGGCCTGTCACTGTGAACGGCTAGCCATCTGGTCCCTGTGCCTTGACGAGAAGACCCTTGCGAGGCCTTTTGGGCGAATGGTAAGGGTCTGCCTGTCCAATTGGCTTCGTGGCCTTCGACATTCGCCCCCAGAGCCGATGCAGCGGCGCTGGGGGCATCTTTCTTGCGGTCATCCATCGGAAGCCTTCCCGCCTTGTGTTGGCAGGCTCGAAGCCCACGCTTCCGCGTCAGCAAGTGCGATGCGAGTTGCGCGGCCGATTTTTTTGATAGGTATGCGATTGGCGGCCACCTCGCGGTAGAATGCGGAGTGGCTAATTTTGTAGCGGTCCTTGAATTCCGCCACCGTCAGAAGTCTGGTCATGGTGCTTTCCATGCCCATGCAGGAGCGGAACGAAATGCCGCCGTGCTTCAGGGCATGGCTGGGGATGACGCGAACTCAGCTCCCGAAAAATGGAAAGGATCGCTAGAAGCGGCGGCCTATTTTTCCGGCATCTACGCAGGCGTCAGAGCATCGACATCAAGAGGCGCCGCTTGCTGAAGCAGCCTCAAATTCCTCACCACTCAACAAATGCATAATGATTGTTTGAGAGCTTAAAACTGGTGTGCCAGTCGAATAAGAAACGAGCTGACCGTCAACGAACTGGTGTTGGGTCGCGCCTGCGAAGGCTTCAAGAGGAAGCGGAAATTTTGCCCGTGGATTATGAAAAATCTGCAACTCGTCTGACCAACGCTCTCCATTTTCAGCTTCGACCTCTTCGCTAAACGGAGTCCCAATGACTGCATTCGGGTCGGGATTAAGGCGAAAGCCAATTCGCATATAGCGATGGTCGTCGGGTGCAAAACCGGCATCTACGCCCATACGGTCGAACTTAGATAAGGTGCCAGCATTCGAGAAAACAACCGCCGAAATGTTTTCTGTGCCTTCCAAATCGAAGAAGCCAGTCTCGATGGTTTTTGTCTTGTAGACATGGTCACTCGCTTTGACCGACCGGATTGAAAGGCTGCCGTCTATGAATTCCCATTCGACGCGGTGCCCGTAGAGGTAAAGCCAGAGCGCCTCCTGAGTATAGGTCATCGAACCTATGTCGCCGTCTCCGCCCGGCTTATGGAAGTCAGCAATTGCAAGAACGAATGGCTTTCCGGCTCCAGGCCCACGCTCCCAGTAGCTTTCACCATTTGCACTCTTTCTGTTTAGTTTGGCGGTTAGAGCACCTCCGAATTTCATCGGCATGTAATCCTTGAGAAAGGCTTTGATTTCATCCGTAGTTTTTGGATCAGGATGATCTACAAGGACTCCGCCAGTTGAGGGTGCGCAAGTCGTAGCTTCAACCGTGAACTCGCCGCGCGGGGATGCAATATGGAAATCCGGTGCTTCAGGCTGAGTGACGTCATAGCCAAGCTCCCGAAATACGGCCCAGAGGTAGAGCTCCCAGAGCCGCTGATCGAACTGCTTTGTCTGAAATTCTTTCACGAAGTGCGGGTCGCTTGGAGCCAACCAAGGACCGAGTTCTTTGAAGACCGCCCGAGCCGGTGCGCGCCCGGGTGTTTCCACGAGCAATCTAAAATTGGGGTGGAGGTCTTCGGGTTTAGTCCTCTGAGGTATAGCGAGGAGGTCTGTGGCTTGGTTGGTTTCGTCGCCCTGTGTGCCAAGCTCCGCAAGGTCGTCTTCAGTTACAGCTTTTGAGATGCGCTCACGCAGAGCTACGGTTGCATATCGCGCGGACCTTAGGCTTGCGTCGAAATCGGCTGACCGGAAGCGCCCATTCCGGTCCCGCGCAAGAAGTGACCAATAGTAGTCATCGTCCTGAACATCGCGCGCGATTACGCCGATAACGCGCTCCTCCAAGTCTGCCCAATATGCTACTTCCTCATACAAAAAAGGCGCAGGTGACCTGCGAGTTCCGATAGCTAGGAGGTTGAATCGAGACTGAGAAAGCGGCTTGCTTAATTTTTCTTTTTCTTTCCATGCCTCTTTCTTAGCTTTTGCCTGCCCCATGGATCTGAAACTCCCAGTCTACGCGAGCACAACATGGTGTCTACCGAGGCGGCAAGCAAGTTGGCCAGACTCGCTGGAGCATCGACGAAAATCGCGAAGGTTCTACCTTTTTCGTGGACGACCTCGTTTCGGTATGTCGCTGAGCCTCAAATCAGGCTCTCGCGGATCGACCAAGCTATGTGGTGCATAAGGATCGACATAGCCGCGCTTGCGGGCATTGCGGCGAAAGATGGCGAGAAGCTTCTCAATCCCATCAAGGTCGGGGAGGTCCAGCTTTGGTCGATTGAAGGCTGGGAAGTTGCCGATCTGGGAGTATGACGCGCCGGTTCGGTAGTCCTTTTTGACCGCCTCAATCGCGTCCGACTTCGATTGGCCAGCAGCCATCCGTTCATAAACTTCTTTGCCAATCCTTTGAGCAAGAAATTCGCGCTCAAACTCTCGGTCCCGTTTTCCGCCATCCAACTTTTCGGAGTGCTTCCGCCTACGAATGCTAAGGGTCCAGTCCTGCATCGACTTAGGGGCTGCTAACAGTGTCAGAGTGAATGCATCTAACCTGCCGAAGCGCTTCACGAGAACCCTCAATGCGCGAAGTCTCTCTGAAGGTGTAGCCGCGTCCCAATCTAGTGCGGCATTTGCCACCGCTTCAAAGTCGCGCCGAAAGCTGTCGCCATCAGGATAGTGATCCTGCCGAGATTCTTGAACGAGGCGATGCATCTCTCTGTCTCGGCGAATGGCCTTGAGGTCTTCGCTTTCCTCGACCTTCCCTTTCATTCCCACGGTAGGGCCATTCCCACGGCAGGGTGCATCCTCGCTCACAGCGCCAACTCACCTAGCGCCTTCACCGCTGCATCGCTGGCGAGGTGCCCATAGTGGCGCTCGATCATTTCGGCGCTCGTGCCGGAAATCTGCGCAATGGTAAGTAGCGGCAACCCGGCGCTTACAAGATCCGTAATGGTGCTGTGGCGCAGAGTGTAGGCCGTTGCATCGGCTGGCAGTTCGGCAGCGGTTACGGCGGTTGTAATGGGCCGTTTCCAACTATCCTTGTCCCATGCCTTGCCGTTAGCGCGCATGAAGAGCGGAGCGCCTGGCAGCTTGTTCTTGGCCTGCTTGCCGAGCAATTGCGCTGCCTCTTGCGGCAATTGAATCCGGCGTGGCTTCCCGTTCTTATCCTTGCCGATTGTCAGTTCCGATGTGCGCTTGTCGAAGTCGCCAGCCGTTAGCGCCGCCATAGCGCCGGGACGAAGTGGCAAGAGGCACAGGGCGCGGACAAACGGCGCTGCCCCTACATCGGTGCTTTCGATCAGTTTTTTGCGCTGTGTGCGGTCCAGATAGAGCGTACGGCGCCCATTAGCGTTGGGGATGGCTTTCAACGCTTCCTGCCATGCCGCTTCGCTATTCGGTGCGCCAGGTGACAGAACCTTACTCAATGCTGCTCGCAGCACGGCCATATCGCGATTGACGGTCGACGGTGCCCGCTCGCGCTCGACTGGATCACCCTTTTTGCGTCGGCTCACGAGTGCCGGTTGCGCCTCCAGCCGCTCACGCCATTCTTTGACATGACGGCGGCGCAGCTTGTCCAACTTCACCTTGGCGATTGAATCCTCATAGACGTAGCGCTTGAAGCGCTGCTCGGCCTCTGGGCGGTCCTTGGCATATTCACGGCAGGCATCGGCAACGGTCTCGATCTTGGCACGGATTTCGCCGCCTGATTCCACAAGCTCGGCCAACTTCTCCGCTTCCTTCTTGGCCGCTGCGAACATCTCGTTTCCGGGGAGCGTGCCGAAATCGCCAAGCGACTTCACCTGATAGCGGCTGGCGTCCTCGTCATAGACGCGGGCAATCCATGTGCCCTTGCCCCCGCGCCTGGAGGGCCTGAAGCCAAGAAAGCACCCGGCGCGTAGCCTTTGCCAGTGCGGCTCGCGTTGCACTTTCAACCGCTCCCGGTTGCCGACTTTGCTCAGGTCCAATGCCACTGCCAGTTCCCTCATTCCGTTTCGTATGGAATGCGTATGGAATACATGCAGGGATTATCGGAAACAAGCAGAGATAGGAAATACAGCTATTTCAGAACCTTCACTGTTTCAGCTTGTCCCGGCTTGTTCATAAACTCTGCACTCCGAAGGCAGAGGTCACAGGTTCGAATCCTGTCGGGTGCGCCAGCTTTTCCGTTCTAGGCGCTAGTGGCCGTTTCGCGCTCCTGTGCTTCTGCGGGGAAGCGGGACGGAAGACGACATCTTACGATTTGCCGAGAGCACGGGACGCCTGCTCCCAACCTGTCCTACAGATTATGCTTTTCCCACTTAGCTACCTTCATGGCTCATGCCCCGGGTTGCTGGGGGACCCGGACGGCATGGCCAGATACATGCCTCCTCGTTATGACGGTGCGGCCCAGGCGAGCGCGCCACTTCATCACGTCTCCCCAATGCCAGGATCATGGCGGCTGATGCTGGAGGCGATCATTTCTGTCGCATGGGCCTGTCATGGTTCCGGAATGACAAGACGCCACTCGCCCCGCCGCCATATGCCTGCCCTTCCCTTTGCAGCCATGGACAATTCCCTGTTCGGGGAAACCGCACATCTGGCGGCGACGCTGCACGGTATTGTCTTCCGGATGAACCCGGCACAATTGCGCGAACAGGGGCAGGATCTCCTGCGTGTCTGTCAGGCCCTCCAGGGCGATGCGCTCCCCTTGACGGGTGACGGGAGCGAACCGGCGAGGTGCAATTATCCGGTTTTGCAAGCACCCTTTGCCGTCTTCGACAATCTGGCGGAGCAGCTCGATTGGGCGAGCCGGCGCCGTTTTACCTTGTGTGCCGCCTTCAGGGCTCTGGACGCGGGCCGGGCCGCCCGCCGGTTCCGCAGCTGCTTCGGCAGCGACCTGCCGAGGGGCGGAAACCGTGCACGGACACACTCCTGGCGAATCTGCAATAGTGGCACGGAGCGCGAAACTGCTCGGCGTCGGCGGTTCGGGCGGTATTCTCACTTGGCTGCACGAGGAGAGCGAAGCGCGCGGCGAGAACCGTAAGATGGGATTTGCGGCATGATCTGCACCTTCTGATCATTGGAGCTTGCATTTCCGCCAGCCCAGGCCTCGCAATGCCTTGGTCGTGCCGTCCGAACCCGATGAACTGGCTCGCGGCATCGGACCACGCCAGGGCCGCGTCATGATCGAGAGCGGGTCGCATATGCCGGGATTCGATCCCGCCTGGTTTCAACCCCACCCCTCCACCGCGATGCGGTGGGAGCGCCCGCATCCTTCGCTGGAAGGGCTGATCGGCGATTATTTCGCCTTCGATTCAGAAGGACCGGAGGTAATGGGTGCGATCTCGTGGATGCTGCCGATCTGGCCCGGCATCCGATTCGTTCTGGCCGATAATCCCATGACCATCACCGGACCGGATATAAACTGGGCACCTTTGCCGGAAGCGGGTTTCCATGGCAGTAGCAGCAAGGTACTGCGGCACTCGACCGTTCCTATACCGATGCTTCGCATTTCCTGCGCGATTGCGAAAGGTTTCTCGGAATGACCGCCCGCAGGTTCCTGCAGCTGGACATGCCGTTCCTCGATGCGGTGCTGCGCGCCCGCCGCATGGTGCTCGATACCGCAACTCCGGCGCTCGGGCCGGCCGTCTACCGCACGCAGTAAGTTCCGCCGCTGCAGAATCCGTGCTGCCGGTAAGGTCGTGGATCAGGTGGAGTGACGATGAAGCAGGAGGTTGAGAATACGGGGGCTTCGTTCCGATCTGCGGTTCCAGAATTTCTCGTGAAAGAAGAACACGACCGCGTTTACGCTCGGCTCGATCAAGGCGATCCCGCCGGCCATGGCCAGCGATCCCGTGATGGCATAGGCCACGGCGAAACCCACCAGCAGGTGGAGGATGAGGAACGAAAGGGTCTTGGAAAGATCGCGTGACATGAAAAGGAGGATAGCCAGCTTCGGTTAGCGGTTCTAACAATCAATGGCTCTGGCAACCATCGGTTCCCTCGATCGACGGCGATGCTTCCCTTAACGGCGGACGGGGATAGCCGAAGAGCGACACGCTAACGCGACAGATCCTCCATTTCAATGACCAGACGCGACAGGCGCCTGCTGCCCGTACCCGGTATCTGCCGGGTGAACTCATCCGCCAGCGCGCGATAGTACCACAGGCTGCCGTCGCGGCCGCCGGTGAAGCGGTCCCAGACGCGCTGCCCCTGCATGTGCAGATCCGCAACGATGGCGCTGGCGTTCTGGATCTTGTCGGCGAGGCTTACCTGCAGCGAGGCCACTGGTTTTGCCGCGAGGCCAGCGAGGTAGTCCTCCTTGCGCTCGCGCCATGGCGGCCTCGGTTCCCTGCCTGAATCGGTGCAATCATCGACGATGCGCGCAACGTGGGCGCCGTAAAGTCGCTCTATTTCGGCGAGTCTCTGGGCGCCGCCCTGATCTTTTACCGCATCGTGCAGCAATGCTGCGATCGCCTGATCCTCATCCGCCCCATGCTCCAGCGCAACGGCGCAAGCGCCCAGCAGATGCGATATATAAGGTATCCGCGAGCCCTTGCGAGTCTGCAGACGGTGAATGCGGCTGGCATAGGCCAATGCGTGATCGAACCGGTCGGTCAGGAATGAAGGATGAGATTTCATGGTCACGCTCTGACCGGGCGGTGTGACAGAACCGGTCATTGCAGTGCCCCTTGCGCTTCGGCCAGCCTCTGCCGCATCGTCTCGCGCAATTCGTCCGGTGATTCGATCCGCACGTCACCGCCCCAGGTGAACAGATGTTCGGCGATTTCGCGCAGGCCACCTGATCGGAAGCGAACGATCAACTGGCCCCTCTGGCCATCTTCCACCACCTGCTGCGGATGGAACCGCCACTGCCGCGCGCGCTGTGCTGCGGCTGCGTCGACCCGCAGGACGATATCCTGCGCATCCTCGCGCCAGATGCCGAAGCTGCCGGCCATCCATCTGTCCAGATCCCAATCGTCCGGGACGCATCCCGCTTCGTTGCTCGCCCGGATATCGCTCATCCGGTCGAGACGGTAGGGCACCGGCTCCATCTCCTTGCCGGACAGTTTGCCGATGACGTAAGTAACCGGGCCGTGGATCAGTCCGACAGGGATCACGCGGCGCCAGCTCGTCGCATCCGCACCTTCGCGGCGATATTCGAATTCGAGGCACTGGCCTGCCATGATCGCTCCCTGCACAAAATCGGTGCCTGTGCCGATCCCGAGCGCCGGGCGATCACCTCCGCCATCTCATCCAGCGTCAGCCCTTCGGCGGTATCGTTCAGCGCATTGACCAGCCTCAGTAGCCGGTCGAGCCTTGCCATTCTGGCCAAGATTATCGCCTCCAAAACCACGGTCGCCCGACGATTCGGGCTGCATTACTGCAGCATTTTGGGCCCGAAAGACAGGCTGTTAGTGCAAATACTTCCGTTTCGGATCGATTACTTGTGCGGAATCAGGGATGTCTTTGGCGCGAGATCCTGTTCAGGCTGTCAGCCCGCCCGCGTGCACCGCTTTCTGCCGACCACCCAGTTCGGCGAGATCGGCTTCCAGCTGTTCGGCCCGGCGGCGGGCGCTATGCTGCGCCAGGACGATTGCACGGGCAGCGGCACCGATGTCTTCCGATGAAGCGGACAGAGCGGCGACCACGTCTGCGGTCCGCTCCGCCAGGACGATCGCCGTGCCGGGTTCGAAGATTTCCGCGATACCTTGCCAGATGTCCGAAATGATCGGCGTGCCGCAGGCTCCGGCTTCGAACAGCCTGACCGATGGCGACCAGCCCGCCGCGATCATGTCGGCCCGGGTGACATTCAGCGTGAACCGCGACCTGGCATAGAATTCCGCATGTTCGGCAGGCGGCAGATGCTCGATCCTTTCGACATTCGCCGGCCAGTCGAGGTCATCGGGATATTGCGGTCCGGCAACGACGAAGCGGCGGCCGGGGCATTGCCGCGCCACCTGCAGCAGCAGCCTGTCGAGCGTGGGCTGACGATCGGGGCTGTAGGTGCCGAGGTAGGACAGATCCCAGCGCGGCTCCACTTCCAGCGGACGGTAGGCATCCGTATCGACCGAGCAGTAAAGGGGCAGAGCTTTGGGCGATCCATATTGGCGCTCCAGCCGGGTCAGCGTCGGCCCGCCGGTGAAAGAGAAATAGATCGCATAGAACGGGATTAGTTCGGGCGAGAGATATTCATAATCGCCGCGCTCCAGCTTGGCGAGCGTGACCGGCGTGTCGATGTCATAGAAGCAGGTGCGGCCGGGTGCGGCCCGCTGCGCCCATTTTCCGATTTCGACGCCATCGGGCACATAGGAGCCGACGATCACCGCGTCGGCCGTGCCCATTTCCTCGCGCCACCGCTCCAGATCGCCGATATCATCGTAATAGGCGAGGCGGCAGAAATCGGGATCGGGCAAGTCGCGGTGCTCGGCATACCAGGGCCGGTCGCGTTCCAGGAACAGGATGTCGTGGCCCCGTTCGGCAAAGGCCGACAACAGCGCCCGGAAGGTGGTGGCATGGCCGTTGCCCCAGGAAGACGACAGGCTGAGACCGAGAACCACCAGCTTCATCGCGCATTGCTCCCGGCGGCGGCCCGGACCTGCGCCAATGTGCGGTCCAGCACCGCATCCACTTCGGCGGCGCGCAATTCATAGGTGTGATCCTTGCGGACCCGCTTCAGCGCGGCGGCACCGATGGCCTGCGCCCGCTCCCTTGTCAATGTGGCGAGGTGGTCGGCAACGTCCTGCCCGTCGCGCGCGACGAGGATTTCCTCGTCCGGTTCGAGGAACTGTTCGATCCCCTCCCAGTAATCGGTAATCAGGCAGGCACCGGCACCAGCGGCCTCGAACACGCGGGTGGCGGGGGAAAATCCTACCTCCGCCATGGAATCGCGCGCGACGTTGAGCACGGCAAGCGGCGTACAGTTGAAGGCATTGTGCGAGGCCGTACCGACATGGCCGATGGGCGTCACATTTTCCGGCATCTGCTTGTCGTGCCAACCATTGCCGCCGATCAGGAACTTGCGATCCGGCAGCAGCGACGCGGCTTTCAGAAAGAATTCCTCCACCCGCTCTTCCCGGTCGGGCAGCCGGTTGGCCAGAAATCCCAGGTCGCAATCATAGGCAGGTTCGGGCAGCACAGGGTGATGGGTGCTGGTGTCCAGCGCATTGTAGATCGGCACGCATTGGCGCGCACCGAATTCGCGATAGGCATTCACCACCGGCGGGCCGCCGCCATAGGTGAACACCAGGTCCAGATGCGGAAGCGCGTGGCGAACCGGGTGATCTTCGTCGCCGCGCATTTCGTCCAGCGTGGCGGCGGCATCCACGTCCCAATAGGCGGTCAGCGCGCCGGGCCGCGCCTCGCGCAGGATGCCTTCCAGCAATTCGCGGTCGAACACGCCGACGCCATTCGCCTTGACCACCAGATCGGCCTGCCGCGCCTCGCGCAGCACCGCGTTCATCGCCTCTTCGGTTGCCGGATAGACGACCGATTTTGCCCATTCCGGCGGATCGATATCGCGGTGCTGCTGCCGGTCGAAAGCATCGGGTTCGTAAAAGGTGATGTCGTGTCCGCGCTCCGCCAGAGCACGCAAGATGCCGCGATAATAGGTGGCGGCGCCGTTCCAGTAGGAGGAGAGCAGGCTGGAGCCGTAGAAAGCGATCTTCAAAAGTCTGGTCCCGTTTCGGTTGCGGGGGAAAGCTGCCCCACGATGTGCAGCAATTCGTCGACCCGGTGCGCGCAGCTGTGCCGGGTGCGGATCGTTTCCAGCCCGTGAGAGACGAGCGATGCGCGCAGGTCCGGATCGGCGGCGAGGGCGGTCAGATGGCGTTCCATCTCCGCGCCGTCTTGCGCGACGAGAAAATCGGTGCCGGGGCGGAAAAGGTGCTCGCTGTCCTGCCAGGGCGCGGAAACAAGGGGGATGCCGCAAGCCAGCGCCTCGAAAACGCGGATGGTCGGAATGCCGGGCAGGATGGTGGAATAGAACCGCCGGGGAACATGGATGGTTGCGAGGTGTCTGGCAAGGATGTCAGGTGCCCGCGCATTCGGCGCCCAGCCATGATAGCGGGCGCCATAATGCCGCAGCATGGCTTTCGCCTGTTCGGGATAGCGAACGCCGAATATATCGAGCGACAGGCCGGATGCCTCCGCCGGGGCGAAGAGAAAACGCTCCAGTTCTTCCGTCCGTTCGTCATCGCCCCAATTGCCGATCCATACTAGGCCATCCCGCTCCATCTCCTGCACGGGCGGGTGGAAGCGCGTAAGGTCTGCGGCTTCATGCCAGGTCCAGACGCGACCGGCCCAGCCGCGCTGGCGATAGACTTCGCTCAAGGCTTCACCGAAGGCGAGCACGCCGTCGAAGCCCGACAGGTCGAAAGCGTCCAGTTCGTGCGGCGCGCTGACGGCGCGGTGGTGGGTATCGTGGAACAGCAGCATGAAGGACGCACCGCCGGCGCGCAATTTCCCGATGCGCGCGATCAGTTCCGGCGCGTTCCATTCATGCACGATGACGAGATCCGCACCGTCCACCATGGCCGCGGGATCGTCCTCCGGCGCGAAGGCGGTCGAAGTCAGGCGCGGGTATTTTTCGTCATAGGCGGCCAGGCCCGCTTCGCCGTGATCCTTCAGCAGGTTCTCGAGGCTCCATGCATGGTCCGGCTCGAACGCCGCGACATCGTGGCCACGGGCGATCAATTCGTCCAGCACGCCGCGCAGGAAATGCGCGTTGCCGTGATTCCAGCAGGATTTCAGCGAATGCGTGAAATAGACGATCCTCATGCCGCCTGCCGCGCTCCGCACAGGCTGGCATAAAGCGCAGCGGTGTCCCGCGCCATCCGTTCCACCGTGAACCGCCGCGCGCGCTCGCCTGCCGCCCGGCCCAATTCGGCGCGGCGCGCATCGTCGGACATCAGCAGCGACAGGGTTTCAGCAAATTGTGCCGGATCGGACGGATCGACGAAGATGGCCGCGCCCTCCCATAATTCCCTGAAAATCGCGATATCGGACAATATCAGCGCACAGCCCGCCTGCGCCGCTTCCAGCACTGAAAGCCCGAAAGGCTCGAATGTCGCCGCCGAGACGAAGACCGGGCGTGCGGCGAGCTGCTCTGCCAGATCGTGATCCCCAAGCTGGCCAAGCAGGCGCAGATGCGAGGCTGCGAACAGCTGACCCTGCGGCCCCTGCACCGCACCCGCGGCCAGGAAGGGCACGTCGATCAGGGCGGCAGCGTCATCCAATATCCGCGCGCCCTTTACATCGTCCCACAACCGGCCGACCGTCAGCGCGTGGCGGGCCATGTCATTATTCGCACCCGCCGCAGCGGACGCTTTCCGGCCGTTGTGAATGACATTCGGGATGCTCCTGAGACCGTAGGTCTGTTGCAGAAGCCGTGCATAGCTGTGCGAAGGTGCGGCAACCCGTTCGGCGGCCCGCAATCCCCTGCCAACCAGATCGCGGTGCCAGTGATATGCCGGCGGCAGGGGTTCGTCCCGCGCGGCCTGCCACCAGGTCGTCACACAGCCATGCGCCACGGTGAGTGTCGGAATGCCGAAATGCGCCGCACCTGCGAGGGCCGGAGAGTTGCAATGGATCACGTCCGCGCGGTGGAGGGCGGCCAGTGCAGCGATCCGCTCCGCCGCCTCGCGCACGGGGGCGGCATCTTCGGCCAGCCAGTCGAGAGCGAGGCCGGTTTCGGCGATGCGGATTCCCGCTGCCTCCGCGCCTTGCAACTGTGCGGCGGATGGGGTGGGCCCAAGTACCGCAAGCAGCATGTCATTGCCGAAGCGCACCAGCTCAGCGGCGAGATCGGTGGCATATTGCCACACCCCCCCGATCGCATCGACCGTCATCAGGATACGCAGGTCGCGTCCGGTCACAGAACAGCCACCTGCCGAGGAGCAACGATGCGTTCCTCCTCGGCCGGCGTCCGGTTCTCCATCAGCCATTGCGAAAGGTCGCGGACGCCCTGTTTCCATGGCTTGCGCGGGTTCAGCCCCAGCGCCCTGTCGGCCGCGGATGTATCGGCCACGAACCAGCGCTGGTCGCCGGGACGCGATTCGGCGAAGGCGATCTTCGGCATCTCGCCGGTGATCGTGCCGATCTCCTTCAGCAATGAAAGCAGGCTGATGGCATTGTCCGGCCCGCCGCCCCAGTTGAAGGCCCGCCCCGAAATGGCATCGATCCTGTCATAGGCTGCCAAATAGGCATCGCAGGTATCCGCCACGTCGCAGATATCGCGGACCTGTTCGCCATCGCCGAACAGGGTGATCGTTTCGCCCTTGAGGGCGCGGATCAGGAAATGCGCTACCCATCCCTGGTCTTCGGTGCCGAGCTGGCGCTGGCCATAGATGCAGCTCATCCGCAGGACGGCGGCTCGCAGGCCGTAGCTACGCGCGTAATCGAGGACATATTGGTCGGCCGCGCCCTTGGAGCATCCGTAGGGCGTATGGAAATCGAGCGGCCGGCTTTCCGACACGCCGTCGCGCGCGAGGTCGGCGTCTGCCGGATGGCAACCGCGTTCGGTCGTCTGGAAGGCGATGTCCTCCAGATCGCCATAGACCTTGTTGGTGGACGCGAAGATCACCGGCGCCTGCGGGGTGAGTTCGCGCACCGCTTCGAGCAGGCGGAAGGTGCTGGCGATGTTCACTTCGAAATCAAGCACCGGGTCCGTCATGCTGGTCGTCACTGCGACCTGCGCGGCGAAATGGAAAATGCCTTCACTGCCGCGCACGGCGGAGCGAAGGCGCTGTTCGTCGCGAAGATCGGCTATCTCGACTTCGATGAGATCGCCGTGTCGGTTCGTGAGCCATTCCAGGTTCCGTTCCACGCCATCGCGCGACAATGCATCGAAAATGCGGACCTTGCGCCCCTGCGCCGCCAGCCGGTCGGCAAGGTTCGATCCGATGAAGCCGGCGCCGCCGGTTACCAGCACCGGCTTGTCCGAAACCGCCCTCATGCCACCAATCCGTGCGCTTCCAGCTCGCTGCGGGCCTTGCCCACCCGGTCGTCGGCCTCCTGCCGCGATACCCATTCGGCGAGATCGGCCAGCCCTTCCTGGAAATCCTCCTGCGCTTCGAAGCCGAGCCTGTCGCGCGCGAGGCGCGGGTCGCAATAGCAATGACGGATGTCGCCGGTGCGCGCCTTGCCGACGATCTCGGGCGCGATATCCTCCCGCCCCATGGCGCGGGCGAGTTCGGTGGCTACATCGTTTACAGAACGGTGCTGGCCGGAACCGACATTGAACGTGCCGCCGGCGGCATCGGGATGGACCAGGGCCTCGGCAAAGGCGCGGGCCACGTCGCGCACCTGCACGAAATCGCGCCGCTGCCCCCCGTCCTCGAAGATCATCGGCGGCTGTCCGTTCAGCAGGCGCGAGGCGAAGATCGCCAGCACGCCGGTATAGGGATTGGACAGCGCCTGACCCGGCCCATAGACGTTGAACAGCCGCAGGCAGACCCCTTCCATGCCGTAAGGCGCAGCCATGATATGTGTCGTGCGTTCCTGCACATATTTGTTGAGCGCGTAGATGGAGGAGAGGCTGGGCTGCTTCCATTCGGGCGTGGGCAACGGCGTCAGCGGCCGCCCTTCGGCATCCTTCGGTTCCCAGTTCGCCAGCCCGTCACGCAGGGCGCTGCGCTGCGCGTCCTGCACGATTTCGCCATCGGCGGTCTGATATAGCCCTTCGCCATAGATGCTCATGGAAGATGCCGTGACCACGCGCCGCACCGGCTGCGCGATCAGCTTCTCGAACAGGACTGCGGTGCCGACATCATTGGTGGAGGTGTAGCGTTCCACCTCATACATCGATTGCCCCACGCCGACCTCTGCCGCCAGGTGGATGACGCTGTCGATCCCGCCCAGTGCAGCGGAAACGGCATCGCCATCGCGGACATCGGCTTCGATCAATTCGACATCTGCGGGAAGATCCTGCGGCCGCCCCGCGCCGCCGTGAACCTGGTCGATCAGGCTGTCGAGCACACGCACCCTGTTGCCGCGTTCTAGCAATTCGCGGCAGACCGATCTGCCGATAAATCCTGCGCCACCAGTGACAAGCACGTGTTCGGTCATCCAGACCCCCCTTTTTTCCCATCCGCCCCGGCGCAAGATTTTGCCTGGCGGTTCTGGACATTATAAACAATTGGTAAGGCTACGCATCGCCCGTGCCGGATCGTAGCCGCAAGTGAGTGGACATTTCAATGCATGAACATCATCTAAGTTCCATACCCTCTCTCGCGCGGGCCCTTTCTCGCGTGGGCGACGGAAGATGGAACGATACTGGCGCCCGAGCTTTGTAGCTGCAGGGTTTCGCCAGCTCCATCGAAGCGGCGGAAAGCGGGGGAAAATTCATCATCGACAGTGCAACGATCCTCATGGTCAGACATGCGTCGCATGGGGATATCGGCAGCAGGCTTTCAGGACGTCTGCCGGACCTTCCCCTGACCGCTGATGGACAGGCGCAGGCGCAGGCGCTGGCCCGCGGCATCGCCGCCGAAGCGCCCGATGCGGTTCAGTCCAGCCCCGTCCTTCGCGCGCAGCAGACGGCGGCAGCCATCGCGAATGCCTGCGGCCTGCACGTCGAGACCGTGGACGCGCTGCAGGAATTGGATTTCGGCGACTGGACAGGCCGCGAATTCAAGGCCCTGGACGGCGATCCCGAATGGGAATTCTGGAACACGCACCGGTCGCAGGCCAGCGCGCCATCGGGCGAGAGCATGAAGGCGGCGCAGGACAGGGCCTATGCACATTTCCGGGCGGTGGCCGAAGATTTCCGTGGAAAAACATTGGTGATGGTCACCCATTGCGACATCGTCCGTGCTCTTGTAGCCGCCATTCTCGGGCTGACGCTCGATAATTTGTTGCGTTTCGACGTGGACCCGGCATCGGTGACGCGCGTGGAGGCCGGTGAATGGGGCGCAAGGCTGACGGGATTGAACGAGAGGTTTGCATGAAGACGAATATCGGCCAGGCGCTGAGCGGGGACGCCGAACAGGCCTTGCGGGCCGAAGTGGAGGCACTGTCGCCCTGGTTCCAGAACCTCGACCTGGGGCATGGAATCCGTACCGCTCCCGATCATTTCCTGGGCGACTATCCCGCGTTCAAGTACCGCCGCTTCGCCGATGCGTTACCGACTGACCTGAAGGGCGGTTCGGTGCTCGACATCGGCTGCAATGCAGGCTTCTATTCTATCGAGATGAAGAAGCGCGGGGCCGGGCGGGTGCTGGGTATCGACAGCGACGACCGCTATCTCGATCAGGCGCGGCTCGCCTCGAAAACGCTGGGGTTCGCCGATATCGAATATCGCAACCATTCCGTCTATGATGTGGCTGCACTGGGCGAGAAGTTCGACCTCGTGATCTTCATGGGCGTGCTTTACCATCTGCGGCACCCCTTGCTGGCGCTGGATTTGATCCGCGAGCATGTCGCGGGCGATCTGATGCTGTTCCAGACGATGCAGCAGGGCAGCGACGCTGTCATGGACGTGCCCGAAGATTATCCCTTCCACAAACCCGGCACCTTCGATCCGCCGGAGATGTTCGACGATCCGGCCTATCCGAAGATGCATTTCATCGAACGCAAATATGCGCATGACTGGACGAACTGGTGGGCGCCGAATGCCGCCTGTAGCCAGGCGATGCTCCGTGCGGCGGGCTTCACCATCGAGGCGCAGCCGGAATCCGAGGTCTATCTCTGCCGCACCGCGCCCGTTCCCTACGGCGATCTCGGGCCGGCGGCAGTCTATCCGGCAAAAGGGAAATCCGCATGATCGAAGGGGCGATGATCTGGAACGAACCGAACAACAAGTCGCACTGGAACCCGGAGCTCGACCCCGACTGGTCGATCTATGCCGATACGGTGATCCGCACCGGCAAGGCGATCGCGGATGTGAACCCTGACCTGACGCGCGTTCTTGGCGGAATGTCGCCCATCGACCCGCATTGGGTTGAAAGGATGCGCGGCCATGGTGCGCTGGACGAAGTGGATGTCGTCGCGGTGCACGGCTTCCCCATCGACTGGAACCTGTGGCCGATCCACGCCTGGCCCGACAAGATCGCTGAGATAAAGGCCGTCGTGCCGGACAAGCCGATCTGGGCGACCGAGGTGGGTGTCGGCAGCTTCGGCGCGGAGGAGGTGCAGGCTTTCGGCGTTGACAAGACGGCTGAACTGCTGGTCGGGCTGGTGCCCAACATCTACTGGTATTCGCTGTTCGACCTGCCGCAGAGCTGGGGCGCCGAAACCCGGCACCGCGAGGCGGAGGGATCCAGCTATTTCCGCCATTTCTACATGGGCCTGATCCGCGAGGATGGTTCGCCCAAGCCCGCTCTCGACCATTATGCGAAACATGCCGGCGACATGGGCCTGATGCAGTGGTTCCACTTCCACGATCCCCGCCTTGACGAGGCGGTGAAATGGATGAAGGATCTCGGCGTGAAGAAGCTGCGGACCGGCCTGTCATGGGCCGACAGCTTCCGCCCCGGCGCGACCGAATGGTTCGACCGGCAGATGGAAGCGCTGTCCGATTTCGAGGTGCTGGTCACCTTCTGCTTCACGCCCGAACACCTCGGTGTGGAGGCGCATCACACCAGCTGCGCGAAAGACCCGCAGCAATTCGCCGATTTCTGTGCCTGGGCGGTGGAGCGCTATGCCCCTGCCTCCACTGCGGTGAAGTCGCGCGCATGACGAATACAGGAAGGACGCTTGGATGCTGACCACCAGCCCGAAGACCATCAATGTCGCGCTCGTGGGAGTCGGCAATTGCGCCAGTTCGCTGGTGCAGGGCGTGTCGCATTACCGTGCCGGCACCAATGATCTGACCGGCCTGATGCATCATGATATCGGCGGCTATGCTCCCGGCGACATCCGCTTCGTCGCCGCATGGGACGTGGACCGCCGCAAGGTCGGGCGCGATATTTCCGAGGCGATCTTCGAAGCGCCGAACTGCACCACCGTGTTCTGCGAAACGGTGGAGAATACGGGCGCAAAGGTCCGCATGGGGCGCGTTCTCGACGGCGTGGCCGAACATATGGCCGCCTATCCCGAAGACCGCAGCTTCAGCGTGGCCGATCAGGCGCAGGCCGACAAGGACGCGGTCGTCGCCGCATTGCGCGAGAGCGAGGCCGATGTGCTGATGAACTATCTGCCCGTCGGGTCGCAGGAAGCCAGCGAATTCTATGCCGAATGCGCGCTGGAAGCCGGCGTGGCCTTCGTCAACAACATCCCGGTCTTCATCGCCAGCGATCCGGCATGGGCGGACCGTTTCCGCAAGGCGGGCGTGCCGATCATCGGCGACGATATCAAGGCGCAACTGGGCGCGACCATCGTCCACCGGGTGCTGACCGACCTGTTCCGCAAGCGCGGGGTGAAGCTGGACCGCACCTATCAGCTGAACACCGGCGGCAATACCGACTTCCTCAACATGCTGGAACGCAAGCGGCTCGCCTCGAAGAAGATCTCCAAGACCGAGGCCGTCCAGTCGGTCGCCGCAACGCGCATGGCGGATGAGAACATCCATGTCGGGCCATCGGATTACGTCGCCTGGCAGAATGACAACAAGGTCTGCTTCCTGCGCATGGAGGGGCAGCTGTTCGGCGGCGTTCCCATGAACCTGGAAATGCGCCTGTCGGTGGAGGACAGCCCCAATTCGGCGGGGGTGGCGATCGACATGATCCGCTGCGCCAAGCTGGCCGGCGACCGGGGCCTGGGCGGCCCGATCCTCCCCGCCGCCGCCTATTTCTGCAAGCATCCGCCGGAACAGATGACCGACGATGCGGCCTGGGCGGCGCTCGAAGATTTTATTGAAGAGAGCTGACCCTGTGTCCGAGACGATGCCCAAGCCGATGCCCGAGATGATGCCCGAGACGATGAAAGCGGCCGTGCTCACCGGCCCGCGGCAATTCGCCATCCGCGATGTTGCCGTGCCCAGCCCCGGCGCGGGCGAGGTGCGCCTCAGGCTGGAGGGATGCGGCGTCTGCGCCTCCAACGTGCCCCCCTGGGACGGCCCCGAATGGATGGAATATCCCACCCCGCCCGGCGATCTGGGGCACGAGGGCTGGGGCGTGGTCGAGGAAGTTGGCCCCGGCGTCACCGGCATAGCCAAGGGTGACCGGGTTGCGGCGCTTTCCGGTCGTTCCTATGCCGAAAGGGACATTGCCGAAGCGGGCAGGCTGGTGAAATTGCCGTCTGAACTGGACGGGCAGCCGTTTCCGGGCGAACCGCTGGGCTGCGCCTTCAACATCTTTCGCCGCAGCGACATCAGGGCAGGACAGAATGTAGCCATCATCGGCATTGGCTTCCTGGGGGCGGTCGTCACCCATCTCGCCAGCAAGGCGGGGGCGCGGGTCATCGCCATTTCACGGCGTCGGGAATCGCTCGACCTCGCCCGCTACTATGGCGCGGCGGAAACCATCGTCATGGACGACCACTACGCGATCATCGAACAGGTGAGGGCGCTGACCGGGGACGATCTGTGCGAACGCGTGGTGGAATGTGTGGGCAAGCAGTGGCCGCTGGACCTGGCGGGGGAACTTGTCGGCTTCGGCGGCAGGCTGGTAATCGCCGGCTATCACCAGGACGGGCCGCGGCAGGTGAATATGCAGATGTGGAACTGGAAAGGCATCGACGTCATCAATGCGCATGAGCGGGATGAGGCCGTCCAGTTGCAGGGCGTGCGCGAAGCCGTGGATGCCGTGGCGCAGGGCCGTTTCGATCCTGCGCGGCTTTACACGCATACCTACAGCCTTGGTGAACTGGGCGAAGCACTGGACGCCACGCGCGACAAGCCGGAAGGCTTCGTCAAGGCGCTGGTGACCTACTGACCATGCGGCCGCGAATCGGGTTTCTCGGCACCGGATGGATCGGGCGTCACCGCATGCAGGCGATGCTGGATACCGGCCTGGTCGAGGCGGCGGCTCTGGTCGACCCATCCGAAGAATGCGTGGCCGAAGCGCGCCGGATCGCTCCCGAGGCGAAGGTGCTGCCTTCCTTCGAAGCGATGCTGGAAAGCGATCTCGACGCCGTGGCCATCGCCACGCCCAGCGCCCTGCATGCCGAACAGGCTGTCGCGGCGCTAGAGCGGGGCATGGCGGTGTTCTGCCAGAAACCGCTCGGCAGGAATCTTGCCGAAGCGAAGGGGGCGATCGAAGCTGCACGTCAGGCCGACCGGCTGCTGGCTGTCGATTTGTCCTATCGCCGTAGCGCTTTCGCGCAGGCCATGGTCCAGCGTATCCGCAGCGGAACTTTAGGTCATATCTTCGCAGCCGATCTTCATTTCCATAATGCCTATGGTCCGGACAAGCCTTGGTTCTACGACGCGGAACTGTCCGGCGGCGGCTGTCTCATCGACCTCGGCGTACATCTGATCGATCTTGCGCTCTGGGGGCTTGACTGGCCGGAGATCGAAACCGTGTCAGGGCGTCTGTTCTCCAAAGGGCAGCCGCTGGCGAACAGCGGCACGGCGGTGGAGGATTACGCCCTCGCACGGATCGACGTGGCCGGAGGGCGGACGATCACCATCACCTGTTCCTGGCATCTGCACGCCGGGCAGGATGCATCGATCGGCGGCGCGTTTCACGGAACGGACGGCGGCACGGCATTCCGCAATGTGGATGGCAGCTTCTACGATTTTAAAGCGCAGGCCCAAGCCGGCACATCGCGTGAAATTCTGTGCGATCCGCCCGACGATTGGGGCAGGCGCGAGGCAGCGCATTTCGCCGAAAGCCTCGTCAAGGGAGCGCGCTTCGATCCCGAGTGGGAACGGCATCTGCAGGTCTTCCATGTCATCGACCGGATTTATCGCGGCGAAAGGCAGGCGCGCACAGATGAATGCGGGGCCAGTGCGGGTGCATAATGCAAAAGGAGGCCAGGGTTTTTCGGGGCTTCCTTTCAGAGATACGGACCGTGATCCACCGCTGGTGCAGATGAATGAATTCGAGGAACTTCTTGCATCCGTGCGCGCCTGCCGCGCCTGCGCGGGCCTGTTGCCGGTCGACCCCCGGCCGGTGGTGCAGGTCTCGCCCACGGCGCGCCTGATCGTTGCCAGTCAGGCACCGGGCAGCAAGGTGCATGCCTCGGGCGTTCCGTTCTCGGATGCATCGGGCGACCGGCTGCGCGAGTGGATGGGAGTGACCGACAAGGAATTTTACGACGCGGCGAAAGTGGCCATTCTGCCCATGGGCTTCTGTTACCCGGGCAAGGCGAGCGGCGGCGATGCTCCGCCGCGCCCGGAATGCGCGGAATTGTGGCGCGACGGCCTGCTGGCGCAGATGCCGCAGGCGCGCCTTACCCTGCTGGTCGGCTCCCATGCGCAGAACCATGTTCTTGGCCGGGGAAGGATGCTGGACAGGGTCAGGGACTATGGCGATTTCCTGCCCGGATATTTCCCGCTGCCGCACCCTTCCTGGCGCTCCACCATCTGGATGCGGCATAACCCCTGGTTCGTGGCCGATGTCCTTCCTGTCCTGCGCGACGCCGTTCGCCGCGCCCTGGAAGGAAGCTGGATATGAACCTACAGCACTGCTCCATCACCCTTGACATGAGCATGGCCGGAGCAGGCCTTCTCAGGACCCTCTCATTTTCTCCGCCGCGATGCCTGCGGCGATGAAGCGGTTGGCGCGGGCGGCGAGGTCTTCCGGATCGCCGTCGCTGCCCCAGACGAAATAGCGCAGGCCCAGGAACACATTCATACCCATGATGGCCCAGGCGTGCATTTCGCCGACGTCATCCCGCAGTTCCCCGGAATTCGCGCCTGCACGCAGGCGCCCCTCGATCCGGCTGGCAATGGTTTCGTAATGATGCCGGTAGCTCGCCGGATCGACGAATTCGGCCTCGTCGATGATGCGGTATATCTCCTTGTGCTCCCGCGCGAATTCCAGAAAACTTTCAAGGGCCAGCCGCTCGATTGCAAGCGCACCTGTCTCCCCTCCGATCGTTGCCAGCGCCTTGCGCCCCACCTGCCGCGACATGTCGCGCACCAGCGCCCGGAAGATCGCGTCCTTGGTATCGAAATAGGTGTAGAATGTGCCCAGCGCGGTTCCCGCAAGACGGGTGATCGAACTGATCGAGGCTTCGTGAAATCCTTTTTCGGCGAATTCCTGCGCCGCCGCGTCCAGCAGCTTGCGCTTCGTGCGACGGCCACGTTCGGTCCGCGGCTGTTTCGCCGATTCGGCACCGGCTTCGGCAGCGTCCCCGGTTTCTTCCATGTTCATCCCCTTGAGACCTGCCGGCTCTGCAGCGTGTCTTTCCAGTGACGCCTCCCGACGACTTGCTGCCTAACAGGAGTTGAAAGATGGTTCAACTCTCATTATGAGCGAATTGCAGAGGCGTAATACATTCGCCCGATCATATCGCAGAGGGGAATTTCGATGGCACTTTCGACAGCACAATGGCGCGCGGTCCTGCTGACCGGCGCGGGTATCAGCGCTCTTTCGGCTACGCCCGCCGCAGCGCAGGTGCTGCCGGATGACGATCTGACCGAAGTGGTATCGGCATCCTCGGACCCCGTTGCAGACCCTGAACTCCGTGTCGCGAGCGACGCCGGCAGCGTTATCGTCGTGACCGCCCGCCGCCGCGAGGAGCAGCTGCAGGACGTGCCGATCGCCATCACCGCTTTTTCCGGCGAACAGCTGGAGCAGTCCGGCGCTCTCGACATCACCGACATCGCGCAGACGACGCCGAGCGTCACGCTGGAAGCATCGCGCGGTACCAACTCCACCCTGACCGCGTTCATCCGCGGTGTCGGCCAGCAGGACCCCGTCGCCGGGTTCGAGGCAGGGGTCGGCATCTATCTGGACGATGTCTATCTCAACCGCCCGCAGGCTGCCGTGCTCGAAATCTACGATCTCGAACGGATCGAGGTGCTGCGCGGGCCGCAGGGAACGCTGTACGGGCGCAACACCATCGGCGGCGCGATCAAATATGTCAGCCGGCGGCTTGGCGATACGCCCCGGCTGAATCTGCGCGCGACTTACGGCACCTATGACCAGGCCGATCTTACCGCCAGCTTCGCCCTGCCCATCGGTGACAGCGGCCTTGCCATCGGTGGCGGCGGCGCGGTCCTGTCCCGCGAAGGCTTCGGCACCAATCTTACCACGGGGGAGGAAAATTACGACAAGCAGATCCGCGCGATACGCGGCACGGTCGAATATGACCGCGGCCCCGTCTTCGTCCGGCTGTCGGGCGATTACACCGACGACAACAGCAATGCGCGGGGCGGTCACCGGCTGATAGCCGGCCTCGCCAGCGGTATCCCGCCGCTGGACGATGTCTTCGATACGCGCGGCGGCTTGCAGGAACCCGAACAGGACGTCGTCGCCTACGGCGGATCGCTGTTTGCCGAATTGCAGGCGAGCGACTTCGTCACGCTGCGTTCCATTACCGGCTTCCGCAAGGACGACAGCGGCACGCCGATCGATTTCGACGCGCTGCCCGCTGTCGATGTCGATGTGCCCGCCTTCTACAACAATGAACAGTTCAGCCAGGAAGTGCAGGCATTGTTCGAATATGGTGCGCTGAACGGGTTGATCGGCGCCTATTACCTCAACGCCAATGCGCGCACGGTGTTTGACGTGCGCCTGCCGGGCGGCGTCACTGCCCTGACAGCCGGCGATGTGGATACAGAAACCTACGCGATCTTCGCCGATGCAACCTATGATTTCACTTCGCAGTTCAGCCTGTCGCTTGGTGCGCGTTATACCTGGGATGAACGCACATCGCAGGTTAACCGCGCCCTGTATCTGGGCGGCGCGTCGCCTTTCTTCGGCGGCAATGGCACCTTGTTCGTGCAGCAGACCGACTTTGAAGGGACCCGCGATTTCAAGCGGTTCACGCCGCGCGCATCGCTCAGCTACGAACCGACCGAGGATCAGCTGTTCTATGCAAGCTATTCCAAGGGCTTCAAGGGCGGCGGCTTCGACCCGCGCGGTGTCGGCATCGCCGCGCCCGATCTCGATGGTGACGGCGTCGGCGGGGCCGGGGGGGATTACGACGATATCTTCCAGTTCTTCACCTTCGAGCCGGAAACCGTCGATTCCTACGAGGTGGGCTACAAGGCATCGCTGTTCGCCGACCGGGTGAATGTGGCACTGGCAGCGTTCCGGTCGGACTATACCGACGTGCAGATTCCGGGTTCGGTCGGCACGGTGGTGAATGGGCAGCAGACCTTCGCCGGCATCACCACCAATGCGGGCGAGGCGCGCATCCAGGGCATCGAACTGGAAGCGAACGCCGTGGTCGCGCGGAATTTCGCGGGACCATCGAGCCGGTTCAGCCTGTCCGGATCAGCAGGCTATCTCGACGCCGAATATCTGCAGTTCATCGATGCACGGGGCATCGACGTTGCCGACGACCGCGCCTTCCAGAACACGCCGGAATGGACCACCAGCGGCACGGCGCTGGTGTCGCTGCCGGTGGGCGAAGGCTATGTCGATACCAGCGCCACGGTATCGTACCGCAGCAGCACGCAGCAGTTCGAACTACGCAATCCGCTGCTCGACCAGCCGGGCTATGCGCTGGTCAATGCCAATATCGTCTGGCACGCGCCGGGCGATCAGTTCACGCTGGGCCTGCATGGGCGCAATCTGTTCGACAAGGAATACATCGTATCGGGCTACAGCTTCCTGGCGCAGAACCCCGACACGGGTGAATTCATTCCCAATCCGCGCACGGGCAGCCCCTATACCTCGACTTTGGGAGCAGAGGGCATCCTGACCGCCTATTACGGCAGTCCGCGCCAGGTGTTTGTGACTGCGGGCATCAAGTTCTGAACCGACAGATAAAGGGGCCGCGCCGAGTGGATGCGGCCCCTGCTTCAAGGAAATTTGCTATGGCCAGTGCCGCCCTTCCATCGTCCGGCCGCCGCGCTGGCGTCCTGGCGATGCTGCTGCTCGTCTATATCTTCAATTTTCTCGACCGGCAGATCCTCTCCATCCTGGCGGTGCCGATCAAGGCGGATCTCGGCCTCAGCGATACCGAACTCGGCGCGCTGGGCGGGATTGCCTTTGCGTTCCTCTATTCGACCCTCGCGATTCCGCTGTCCCTGCTCGCCGACCGGACCAGCCGAAGCTGGGTCATTACCCTGTCGCTCGCGGTCTGGAGCGGGTTCACGGCCCTGTGCGGCATCGCCGGCAATTTCTGGCAGATGTTCCTGTTCCGCCTCGGTGTCGGCGTCGGCGAAGCGGGCGGGGTCGCGCCAAGTTATGCCATGATTGCGGATTATTTCCCGCAAAGCCAGCGGGCACGGGCGCTGTCGATCTATTCGCTCGGTATCCCGCTCGGATCGGCGGCGGGCGTCTTGTTCGGCGGCTATATCGCCACGGCGGTGGAATGGCGGACGGCCTTCATCGCTGTCGGCCTCGCTGGTGTGCTGATCGCAATTCCCTTCAAGATGATCGTGAAAGACGCGCCGCGCGGCGGGTTCGGCGATGCTGCCACCGATCCGGCGCGCCCCGCCTTTGGAACGGTGTTCGGGATCGTATCGCGTAAAGCCAGTTTCTGGCTCCTCGCCTTCGGAGCATCGTTCAGTTCCATCTGCGGGTATGGTCTCGCCTTCTGGCTGCCCAGCCTGATGCAGCGCAGTTTCGGGCTGACGCTGATCGAGACGTCGCAATTCATCGGCGCCGTGCTGCTGATCGGCGGCAGCGCGGGCGTGCTGGCTGGCGGATGGCTGGGCGACCGGATGGGTGGGCGCGACAGGGCAGCCTATGCGCGCGTGCCCGCCATCGCCTTCGTGCTGGCCGTACCGCTGTTTGCTGCGGGCCTGATGACCACGTCGGTTCCCCTTGCCCTCGCGCTGTTCCTGGTGCCTCAGGCGCTGGCCTATGTCTGGCTGGGGCCGGTCCTGTCGGCCGTGCAGCACCTGGTGCCCGCGACCATGCGGGCGACGGCTTCGGCGAGTTTCCTGTTCATCAACAATCTGATCGGCCTGGGTTTCGGGTCGCTGATCCTCGGCGCGGTTTCCGATGCGATGACGGCGGAGTATGGTGCGGAAGCGCTGCGTTATTCGATGATCGGCGCGCTCGGCTTCTATCTGCTTGCCGCGCTGTTGATGGCACTTGCCGCGAAGCATCTGCGGGAAGATTGGGTCGACTGAAGCGGGCCGCATCGCTGCCATCCGCCATGTTGCCCTTTGTCGCGGCGGTGCTAGACAGCGCGCATAGCTCTCCACCGCTGACAGAACGAAAGACCCGATGGCCGATATCGACCAGCTTCGCGCCGACGCCATGGCGCAGATCGCCGCATCCGACAGCCTTGAAGCGCTGGACCAATTGCGCGTTGCGTTCCTTGGCAAGCAGGGCAGCATCTCGCTGCTGATGAAGACGCTGGGCAAGATGAGCCCCGAGGAACGGCAGAGCGAAGGGCCGCGGCTGAACGGCCTTCGCGGCGATGTGGCCGAGGCGGTCGCCGCGCGAAAGGATGCGCTGGAACAGGCGGCGCTGGACGTGCGGCTGGCCAGCGAGCGGCTGGATCTGTCGCTGCCCGCGCCCGAAACCCCGCAGGGCAGCGTGCATCCGGTATCGCAGGTGATGGATGAACTCGCGGAGATCTTCGCCGACCTCGGTTTCGCCGTGAAGACCGGCCCTGAGATCGAGGACGACTGGCACAATTTCACCGCGCTCAACATGCCGGAAAGCCATCCGGCGCGGGCGATGCACGACACGTTCTATTTCCCCGACCGGCTCGAGGCAGGCGACGGCGAATCTCGCCGCATGGTGCTGCGCACGCATACCTCGCCCGTGCAGATCCGCACGATGATGGCCGAAGGCCCGCCCCTGCGGATCATCGCGCCGGGGCGGGTCTATCGCAGCGACAGCGATGCGACGCACACCCCCATGTTCCACCAGATCGAAGGGCTGGTGATCGACCGCGACATTCACCTCGGCCATCTGAAATGGACGCTGGAAACCTTTCTCAAGGCGTTTTTCGAACGCGACGACATCGTCCTGCGTCTGCGCCCCTCCTATTTCCCCTTTACCGAACCGAGCGTCGAGGTCGATATCGGCTGGACCATGGAAAACGGCCGCCGCGTCGTCGGCGGGTCGCCTGACCCTGACGGCGGGGATGCCGGGGTGAACGGGGGCGCGAGCGGCTGGATGGAAGTGCTCGGCAGCGGCATGGTGAATGCGCGCGTGCTGGAAGCTGCAGGCCTCGACCCGGCGGAATGGCAGGGCTTCGCCTTCGGCACCGGCGTCGACCGGCTGGCGATGCTGAAATACGGGATGAACGATCTGCGCGCCTTTTTCGACGGGGATGCTCGCTGGCTGCATCATTACGGCTTCAGCGCCTTCGACCAGCCCACCCTTTCCGGCGGCGTGGGAGCAAGGGCATGAAATTTTCTCTCGAATGGCTGAAGGATCACCTTGAAACCGACGCCGACACCCCCACCATCGCGGCGAAGCTGAACGCCATCGGCATCGAGGTCGAAGGCATCGAGGATCCGTCCGAAAGGCTTTCCGGCTTCCGCGTGGCCGAAGTCCTGACCGCCGCCCCGCACCCTGATGCGGACAAGTTGCAGGTGCTGACGGTAGATGCCGGTTCCGGCGATCCGCTGACGGTGGTCTGCGGCGCACCTAACGCGCGTGCGGGCATGAAGGGCGTGCTGGGCCTGCCTGGCGCCGTGGTGCCGGCAAACGGCATGGAACTGCGCCGCAGCGCGATACGCGGCGTGGAATCGAACGGCATGATGTGTTCGGTGCGCGAACTGGAACTGGGTGACGAGCATGACGGCATCATCGAATTGCCGCAGGATGCGCCGGTCGGCACCAGCTTTGCCGATTATCGCGGCGCGAGCCCCGTTTTCGACGTGGCGATCACGCCCAACCGTCCCGATTGCATGGGCGTATATGGCATCGCCCGCGATTTGGCGGCAGCTGGGCTGGGGCGGTTGAAGCCCCTTGCCGTGCCCGAAGTGACAGCCAGCGGCGAATGCGCCATCGGGATCGAGATTGCCGATACGGAAGGCTGCCCCGCCTTCTACGGGCGGACGATCAGGGGCGTCAGCAACGGTTCCTCGCCCGAATGGATGCAGCAGCGCCTGCTTTCGGCCGGCCAGCGCCCGATTTCCGCCGTCGTGGACATCACCAATTACCTGATGCTCGCTTACGGGCGTCCGGCTCACGCCTATGATCTGGCGAAGCTGTCCGGCCCGATGGTCGCCCGCCGCGCAGACGAGGGCGAGACGGTCGAGGCGCTGAACGAGAAGACCTATACGCTCGACAAATCCATGACCGTCATCGCCGATCAGCGGACCGTTCACGACATCGCCGGCATCATGGGCGGCGAGGAGTCGGGCGTCACGGCGGATACGAGTGATCTCCTGCTGGAAATTGCTTATTTCGATCCCGAGACGATCGGGCGAACGGGGCGGCGACTTGGCCTCACCTCGGATGCGCGCACCCGCTTCGAGCGGGGCGTCGACCCTGCCTTTCTGGACGAGGGGATGGCGCTGCTCACCGGATTGATCGTGGACAGCTGCGGCGGGGTGCCCTCGCAGGTGACGCGGGCAGGCGAGGCTCCGGCAACGCCGATGCAGCTGGCATTCGACCCCGATCTGACCCGGCGGCTGGGCGGCGTGACCGTGGCTGCCGATGAGCAGGCCCGCATTTTGCAGAGCCTCGATTTCGGTGTGACACGCGGCGATGCCGGCTGGACCGTCACCGTTCCGCCGCGCCGCCACGATGTCGAAGGACCAGCCGATCTGGTCGAGGAAGTGGTTCGCATCCACGGGATCGACCGGGTGGGAAGCGTCGCGCTGCCTCGTGCAGAGGGTGTGGCCAGGCCGGTCGCGACTCCGCAGCAGAAGATGGAGCGCCGCCTCCGCCGCGCCGCCGCTGCAAGGGGGCTGCACGAGGCCATTACGTGGTCCTTCCTGCCCGAAGAACAGGCGGCGCTGTTTGCCGAAGACGGTCAGGCGCTCTGGGTACTCGACAATCCCATCAGCGAGGAACTGAAGGCCATGCGCCCCTCACTGTTGCCCGGCCTGATCGCTGCGGCGAAGCGGAATGCCGATCGCGGCGCTGCGGGAACGCGGCTCTTCGAACTGGGCCGGCGCTACTTCCGCGCTGCGGACGGATCGAGCGATGAACGCCAGGCCCTGGGCGTGGTGCTTGCGGGCGAGAAATCCTCGCGCGACTGGGCGGCGGGCAGGGCGCAGCCATTCGATGCTTTCGACGCCAAGGCAGCGGCGATGGAACTGCTGGCCGAAGCGGGGGCGCCCGTCGACAAATTGATGGTGATGGGCGATGCGGGCGCTCAGTTCCACCCCGGCCAGTCCGCCACCCTGCGGCTCGGCCCCAGGAATGTCCTGGCGCGCTTCGGTGCGCTTCACCCCGCGCTGCTCGGGCAGTTCGACTTGAACGGCCCGGCCGCGGCGGCGGAGATTTTCCTCGATGCCATACCTGCCCGCAAGGGTGCGGCGACTTTCGCGCGAAGTGTTTTCGAACCTCCGGCCCTGCAGGCGATCAGTCGCGATTTCGCGTTCCTCCTGCCGGAAAATGTCGCTGCGCGCGATCTGCTGCGCGCTGTACGCGGGGCCGACAAGGCGGCGATCGTGAATGCGCGCATCTTCGATCAGTTTACCGGGCAAGGCGTGCCGGAAGGACAAAAGTCGCTGGCAGTGGAGATCACCCTGCAACCGGGAGCGAAAAGCTTTACCGATGCCGAGATCAAGGCCACTTCGGACCGCGTGGTGAAGGCAGCGGAGAAGATCGGTGCCCGGTTGCGCGGCTAGAGGTGGGCGGACTCAGGTCGGCATCGTCGCTGACGCTGGACGCATGGGCGGGCGCATAGTAATCGCCCGCCACCATGTCCGATAACACGTCCCACTCGCCCGCTGCCTCCGGCAACGCGTCGCGCCGCACCTTTGCCATTATCTCCCATCCCGACGCGGGCAAGACCACGCTGACGGAAAAGCTGCTGCTGACCGGCGGTGCCATCCATCTTGCGGGCGAGGTCAAGGCACGGGGCCAGGCAAGGCGCGCCCGGTCTGACTGGATGAAGATCGAACAGCAGCGCGGCATTTCCGTCACCAGTTCGGTCATGACCTTCGAACGGAAGGATGCCGGCGGCAATTCCGTCATCTTCAACCTGCTCGACACGCCGGGGCACGAGGATTTCTCCGAGGATACCTATCGCACGCTGACGGCGGTAGATTCGGCGATCATGGTGATCGATGCCGCGAAGGGTATCGAGCCGCAGACGCGTAAATTGTTCGAGGTCTGCCGGTTGCGCTCGGTGCCGATCATCACCTTCATCAACAAGGTGGACCGCGAAGGGCGGCCCGGCTTTGAACTGATGGACGAGGTGGCCGACATGCTGGCGCTGGATGTCAGCCCGCAGAACTGGCCGGTCGGAATGGGCGGCCAGTTCGAAGGCATTCTCGATTTCGCGACCGGCGCCATTGCCCGCCCCGAGGGACCGAGCCGCGAATTTCTGGGCAGGCGCGATGCCGATGCCGCCTTGCCGGAACAATGGGCGGAGGAAGCCGAACTGGCGCAGGTCGGCTATCCCGAATTCGACGTGGACGCCTATCGCAATGGCGATCTTACTCCCGTCTATTTCGGATCGGCGCTGAAGAATTTCGGCGTGACCGATTTGATCGAGGCGATCTCTCAATTCGCGCCCCCGCCGCGCGCGCAGCCTGCGGGTGAGGAAAATGTCACCCCCGAACGGGACGAGGTCACCGGCTTCATCTTCAAGGTGCAGGCCAATATGGACCCCAATCACCGCGACCGCATCGCTTTCATGCGGCAGGTTTCCGGCACATTCAAACGCGGGATGAAGCTGACTCCCTCGGGCCTCGGCAAGCCGATCGCCATCCATTCCCCCATCCTGTTCTTTGCGCAGGACCGCGAGATTGCCGATACGGCCGAAGCGGGCGACATCATCGGCATTCCCAATCACGGCACCCTGCGCGTGGGCGATACCCTATCGGAAAAGAACGGCATCCGCTTTACCGGACTGCCCAATTTCGCGCCGGAAATCCTGCGCCGCGTGGTTCTGAAAGATCCCACCAAGACCAAGCAATTGCGGAAAGCGCTGGACGATCTTTCGGAAGAAGGCGTGATCCAGGTGTTCTACCCGGAGATCGGCGGCCAGTGGATCGTCGGCGTCGTGGGGCAATTGCAGCTCGAGGTGCTGATCTCCCGCCTGTCCGCCGAATACAAGGTGGAAGCCGTTCTGGAGCCTGCTCCCTTTGCCACCGCACGCTGGGTCACCGGCCCGGAAGAACCCTTGCGCGATTTCGAGAATTTCAACCGGGCCAACCTCGCCAAGGACAGGGATGGCGATCTGGTCTTCATGGCGAAATCCGAGTGGGACGTGGGTTATCAGGCGGAAAAGCATAAGGATCTGAAATTCGGCAGTACCAAGGAACGTTGAAGAAGCGATGACAAGCGGCGTCGCACCGCGTAGCATCGCTCCATGGCCGATTTCACCGAACGCCTGACCGCAGACCACATCGCGATGATCGCAGGCCAGCCGGTCTTCTTCACCGCGACCGCCGCAAAATCCGGTCGCATCAACCTGTCCCCCAAGGGATATGACACGTTCCGCATCCTGGCGCCGGGCCGAGTCGCCTATCTCGATCTCGGCGGATCGGGGAACGAAACCAACGCCCACCTGCTGGCCGACGGGCGCATCACCATCATGTTCTGCAATTTCCAGCAGCCCGCGTTGATCCTGCGAATTTACGGCACGGGCACTCCCGTCCTGCCGCAGGACGATGCATGGGACGCGCTGGCGGTGCATTTTACGCTGCTGCCCGGCACGCGGCAGATATTCGATATCAAGGTGGAGAGCGTCCAGACGAGTTGCGGCTGGGGCGTTCCGGTCATGACGCTTGAGAAGGAGCGCACCACGCTGCTGAAATTTCATGCAAGGCAGGACCCCGCCGAATGGGCCGGTCAGGAAGCAGGCCCGGCCACCAGTATCGACGGCCTGCCGATCCGCCAGACCGATCGATTTATTGCCGGGACTTCGCCGCCGGGGACCGAAACACGGTAAACGCCGTTAAGCCTGGTGACGTGATGATCAAATTCGCCAGCTACAACATCCACAAGGCCGTGGGCACCGACCGCCGCCGCGACCCCGAACGCATCATCGCCGTCCTGCGCGAGATCGATGCCGATGTGATCGCGTTGCAGGAAGCCGATCTGCGCCTGGGCGACAGGGCCAGCGTCCTTCCCCGCGCCGCACTGGACGATACGAAATGGCGCGCGGCATCCGTCGCGCGGCGTCACCGCAGCATCGGCTGGCACGGCAATGCCCTGCTGGTGCGGCGCGATTTCGAGCTAGGTGCAGCACGCGCTCTCGAACTGCCGACGCTGGAGCCGAGAGGCGCGATCTGCTGCGACATCACGGTGGGGGGCAGCTCCTTGCGCGTCGTCGGCACGCATCTCGATCTATCGGGCCTGAGGCGCCGCGACCAGGTGCGTTCCATCATGGATCAACTGATCGGCTGCGAAGGCGATCTGCCTGCCGTCATCATGGGCGATTTCAACCAGTGGGGCACCAGGCGCGGGGCCATGAAGGAATTTGGCGACGACTGGCATGCGGTGGATTGCGGGCGCAGCTTCCCCAGCCGCCAGCCGATTGCGACGCTGGACCGCATCGTGGCGAGCGCAGGCTGGCACTGCAGGGACAAGGGCGTGCATCACAGCGCACTGGCTGCCGTCGCCTCGGACCATCTGCCGGTCTGGGCGCATCTGGAGATGCCTAAAAACTAGGCAGCAGCACAGCGCTTGGGCAGCTTTCTTTCGCGGCAGCAGCATGAATCTTCTGCAATGATGCATCGCCTTCCCTATCAGCGCAATCTGGCACAGTCATTGCAGTGATACCCTCTGCCGGTTTGCCCGGCCAGAAAAGAGGGGGACCGATGAACTACATCATCGCCATCATCAAACCGTTCAAGCTGGACGAAGTGCGCGAGGCGCTGGGCGTCGTCGGAGTGGCCGTCATGACCGTGACGGAGGTCAAGGGGTTCGGAGACCCGAAAGGGCAGACGGAAATCTATGGCGGTGCGGAATACACCATGAACATGCTGCCCAATTTAAAGCTGGAAATTGCGGCGAGTGCGGCGCTGACGCCGCAGATCGTCGAAACGATCGAGCAGGTGGGCAGCACGGGCAGCATTGGCGACGGCAAGATCTTCGTTCGGCCGCTGAGCGCCGCGACCCGCATACGCACCGGCGAAAAAAGGGAAACCGCGCTATGAAATCCGCCCTTTCGACAGGCACCGTCTCCGGGTTCACGGCATCGCGCGGCAGGTGGGTGGCGGCTGCCGTGGTTTCCTGCCTCCCATTCACCTTCGCAGCCCGGGCTGGCGCACAAACGCTGCCCGACAACGCGGTCGGCAGCCCCATTGCGGGTGCGACGACCGACCCGCTGGTGCCGCCTGCGGCCGACATCGTCGTGGCCGTCGCCGATTCGGGCAACAATGCCTGGATGATGACCGCGACGATCCTCGTCCTGCTGATGATCCTGCCGGGCCTTGCCCTGTTCTATGGCGGGCTGACACGGTCGAAAAACATGCTGTCGACGATGACGCAGGTGGGCGGCGCGGCGACGCTGGCGATGCTGATCTGGGTCATGTGGGGCTATTCCACCGCGTTCGGGCCGGACGGAAATGCGTTCTTCAGCTGGGGCAATCCGTTCCTGTCGGGCGTGACGCCGGACTCCACGGCTGCGACCTTCAGCGACGCGGTTATCAGCGAATATGTCTTCATCAGCTTCCAGATGACCTTTGCTGCAATCACCGCTGCGCTGGTGGCAGGTGCGACGGTGGAGCGGCTGAAATTCTCGGCCCTGATGCTGTTCACCGCGATCTGGCTGACCATCGTCTATCTTCCCATCGCTCACATGGTCTGGGCCGAAGGAGGCCTGCTGTTTGCCGATGGCGCGCTCGATTTTGCAGGCGGCACCGTGGTGCATATCAACGCCGGCGTATCCGCGCTGATCCTCGCCATTTTCCTGGGCAAACGGCGCGGCTATCCGACCGAACCCATGCCGCCGCACAGCCTGACGCTGACGATGGTCGGCACGGGCCTGCTGTGGGTCGGCTGGTTCGGCTTCAACGCAGGGTCCGAACTGGAGGCCGACGGCATTGCCGGCCTCGCCATGATCAACACTTTCGTCGCCACGGCGGCAGGCGCGCTGACGTGGATGCTGATGGAGCGTTTCGCCGGACACAAGGGCAGCGCGCTGGGCTTCTGTTCCGGCGTGATTGCGGGTTTGGTGGCGGTCACTCCGGCGGCCGGCAACAGTGGTCCGTTCGGGGCGATCGTGCTTGGCATCGTCGCATCGGTGATCGCCTATTTCGTGGTGGCGAAGCTGAAAGCGCGCCTGGGCTATGACGATTCGCTGGACGTATTCGGCATCCACGGCATCGCCGGAATCGTCGGCGCAATCGGTACCGGCATCGTCTACCAGCCGCATTTCGGCGGGCCGGGTGACGGGTCGGTCGCTCTGCTCGAACAGGTCGGTATCCAGATCTGGGCGGTGGCCGTTGCGATTGTCTGGGCGGCGATCGGCACCATCATCACGGCCCTGATCGTGAAAGCCACCATCGGGCTGCGCGTCACCGAGGATGTCGAACGCGAAGGCCTCGACATCGGCGAACATGGCGAGCGCGCCTATAATTGATCCCTGAATTTACAGGGCCGGAAGCTCTCCCTCCGCCCCTGTCGATGCTGTTCCTCCCGCGAACAACGCCTTGACGGGCCAGGGCTTGCCGCTCCGGCCCTTTTTCATGCGCCGGTAACTACGCGTTCAGTGCAGCCTTGACGAAATCGGCGCAGCGTTCACCGATCATGATGCTGGGGGCATTGGTGTTGCCGCTGACGAGGCGGGGCATGATGCTGGCATCGGCCACCCACAAACCGTCGATTCCGCGCGCCTTCAACAGCGGATCGACGACGCTGTCACTGTCGGCACCCATGCGGCAGGTGCCGACCGGGTGATAGACGGTATCGGCCCGGCTGCGGATCAGGTCGTCCAGTTCGTCGTCATTGCTCAGATTCACCGGATGCCGGTCGCGCGGTTCGTGCCGGGCAAGCGGCGGAGCATCGACGATCCGGTGTGACAGGCGCACGCCGGCGCGCAGCACCGCCATGTCGCGGTCATCGTCGAGGAAATTGGGATCGATCAGCGGGGCGTCGGCCGCATCGGTGGAGGCGAGCCGCACGGTGCCGCGGCTTTCCGGCCGCAACACGCAGGCATGGAGGGAAAAACCGTGCCCCTTTACGCCGGTGCGGCCGTGGTCATCCAGCATGGCGGGAACGAAATGCCACTGCACGTCGGGCGCGGGCGCGTCCGGCTGCACCGTCCAGAACCCGCCGGCCTCGGCATAGGGCGTGGTCATCACCCCGGTCCTCTTGCGGCGGTGCTCGATCATCCCCTTCACCATGTTCAGCGTGCCTTCCAGCGAATTGCCGATGAAGGAGCGGCTCTCCGTCTCCCAGCTCGACACGTAATCGATATGGTCCTGCAGATCGCTCCCCACTGCCGGACGGTCGGCCACCACAAGGATGCCATGATCCCGCAGGTGATCCGCCGGGCCGATGCCCGACAGCATCAGCAATTGCGGCGAATTGAACGTGCCCGCACTCAGGATCACGCCGCCGCGCGCGGTGACGGTGCGGCGGCGATTGCCGGCGCGATAGGTTACGCCGGTGACCCGCCCGTCCGTGATCTCGAGCTTCTCGACCGTTACGCCGATCCGCACGTCGAGACTGCGCTGTTTGCGAAGCGGTTCGACATAGGCGCGGCTGGCGGACCAGCGTTCGCCATCCTTCTGCGTGACCTGGAACAGGCCGAAGCCCGCCTGATCGCCATCGTTGAAATCATCGGTGACCGGCAATTGCAGGGCGGCGGCGCTGTCGATGAATTCGCGGCTGCCGGGGTTGGGCCAATGCTGATCGGATACGTAAAGCGGGCCATCGCCGCCGTGGTAGCGACTGGAGCCGCGCTCATTATGTTCGCTGCGGCGGAACCAGGGCAGCACATCGTCATAGGCCCAGCCGGTGCAGCCCAGCGCCGCCCAATTGTCGTAATCCCATTTATTGCCGCGAATGTAGATCATGGCGTTGATCGCGCTCGACCCGCCGAGTCCCTTGCCGCGCGGCTGATACCCGATGCGCCCGTTCAGCCCCTTCTGCGGCACGGTATCGTAGCGATAGTTCTGGCTGCCGCGCAGGAAAGGCATGAAGCCCGGCGTCTTGACCAGCATGTCGTTGTTGCGTCCGCCCGCTTCGAGCAGGCAGACCTTCCGCGTGCCGTCCTCCGCCAGCCGGCCAGCCGCCGCACTACCGGCGCTGCCGCCGCCCACGACCACGATGTCGAATTCGTCCATGTCTCTCTCCCGCCCCACTCTGTGATGCTGGCTGGTTGTCCCGGCCTTTGCGGGTGAGGTTAGGGTGGTGGCGGGCGCGCTGCAATCGCCTTCTGCATCGTAGGCAGCCCGGATTGTGCTGACAGCGAGCAGTCGCAGGGTTCATCCGGGGGTTGCGGCTGCTTTTGCCGGGCGAGCCATTCCTCGCGGATGACCGCGCTGCTCTTGCGCGAACCGTCGTGGCTCCAGCCGGGTTCGCGCCACAGATAGGATAGTTTGTGGCGCCAGGGCGCCGCGTAAACATCGCGCGCCATGCCGATCCATTCATGCAGCACGGCCCAGATCAGGTTGAAGCTGCCCAGTTGCGTGACGATGCCGTAACGCGGTCGCTCCGCATCGTCCTCCCGTTCGAAAGTGCCGAACATCCGGTCCCAGATGATGAAGGTGCCGGCGAAGTTCCGGTCGAGATAGACGGGGTTGGTCGCATGGTGGACGCGGTGGTGGCTGGGGGTGTTCATCACCGCCTCGAACCAGCGTGGCAGCCTGTCGATGGCTTCGGTATGGATCCAGAACTGGTAGATCAGGTTCAGCCCGCCGCAGAAGATTATCATGGCCGGATGGAACCCCGCCAGCGCCAGCGGCAGGCGGAAGACGAAGCTCATCGCGATAAAGCCGGTCCAGCTTTGCCTGAGCGCCGTCGACAGATTGTAATGCTGGCTGGAATGATGGTTCACATGACTGGCCCAGAACCAGCGGATGCGGTGCGCGCTTCGGTGAAAGCAATAATAGGCGAGATCGTCCAGCACGAAGCACAGCGGCCAGACCCACCAGTCCCAGCCGATCGTCATCAGGCGGACATCATAGGCCAGGAACAGCAGGGCAAGGACCAGACTGCCCGTCAGCGCGCCCGCCACCGTGCTGCCGAGGCCAAAGGCGAGGCTGACCGCCATATCGCGCGATTCGTAAGCATGACGGGCCTGCCGACGCGCCCAGATCATCTCAATAAGCACGAGCAGAACGAAGGCGGGTACGGCATAATCGACAGGGGAGAAATCGGGCATGGTGATCAGTCCGCTCCGCCGATCCGGCGTTCCCATGATGCGGCGTCCTCGCCAAGATCCAGCGCGACCTTGCCGAACCGCCTGTCCGCCGGATCGACGGTGAGCAACCCGTCCCGCCTTTCGGCAGCGGCCCCGGCGGCAAGCACGCGCGCGGCATGGTGCGTTCCGTGAGTTCGTAGCAGCATGATCCTGCCGTCATCGTCGGCAAGGAGAGCCGCGTGGCCGGTCCTGTCCAGCGCGGTGTCGACAGGCTGAAAGGAATGGTCGGCCTCCTGTGCCAGGCGGCGGGCATCGTCCGCATCCCGAATAGCGCGGTCGCGGCCAAGATCCAGCCTGCGAACGAGCCAGACGAGCAGCACCACGGACAACAGCGATCCACCAAATTGCAGAAGCTGGTCGGGCATCGCGCGGCTTTCCTTCCCTCTCCCACTGGCGTTTCATGCCGGGCTGGGCATATTAACGCGCATCGAGGGGGAAATGCCATGAAAACAGCCATCCGAACAACTTCGTCCTTCACTGCGCTCCTGCCTGCGCTCGCGCTCGCCGCCGGTTCGGCGAATGCGCAGACGCCGACTGCCGCTTTCGATCCCATTGCCGCGGTCGAGGCGCAGGCGAATCGCACCGCGCAGGTCGCGCGCGACATCTGGGAGTTCGCCGAGGTCGGCTATCAGGAAGAACGCTCCAGCGCCTTGTTGCAGAGCCAGTTGGCCGAGGAAGGCTTCTCCATCCGCAAGGGCGTGGCAGGCATCCCGACCGCTTTCGTCGCGGAATATGGCAGCGGCGGCCCGGTCATCGCCATTCTCGCCGAATTCGATGCCCTGCCCGGTCTCAGCCAGTCGGACGATCCGGTCCGCACCGAAGTCGCAGGGCGCCATGCCGCCCACGCCTGCGGCCACAATCTGTTCGGCGCAGGGTCGCTGACGGCGGCGATCGCCGTGCGTCGATGGCTGGAGGCGACGGGAACGCCGGGCCGTGTGCGCCTGTACGGCGCCCCGGCAGAGGAAGGCGGATCGGGCAAGGTCTACATGGTGCGCGAAGGCCTGTTCGACGATGTGGACGTGGCGCTGCACTGGCATGCCGACGACCGGAACAGCGCCGCCGCGCGCACGACCCTGGCCAATCGCAGCGCCAAGTTCCGGTTCCGGGGCCAGTCCGCTCATGCCGCCGGCGCGCCCGACCGCGGGCGTTCCGCGCTGGACGGCGTGGAAGCCTTCAACATGATGGCGAACATGATGCGCGAACATGTGCCGCAGGATTCGCGCATCCATTACGTCATCACCGAAGGCGGGAACGCACCCAATGTCGTGCCCGATTTCGCCGAGGTATTCTATTACGTGCGCCATCCCGATCCCGCCGGCGTCGAAGCGATCTGGAGCCGTCTGGAACAGGCGGCGCGGGGTGCGGCGATGGGCACCGGTGTCGAGGTCGATTGGGAGATCATCCACGGCAACAATCCGCTGCTGGTGAACGAGGCACTGGCGCGGATGATGGACGACAAGCTGCGGCAGGTGGGCGGGGTGACCTATACGCCGGAAGAACGCGCCTTTGCCGAACGCCTGGCGGTCAGCCTGGGCGATGCGGCGCAGCCGCTGGAACAGGCACAGCGTATTGAACCCTATTCGAAATCGCTGGGCTACGGTTCGACCGATGTGGGGGATGTGTCCTACGCCGCGCCGACCGTGGGCCTCAGGACCGCCACCTGGGTGCCGGGGACCAGCGCGCATAGCTGGCAATCGGCGGCAGCCAGCGGTTCGTCCATCGGCTTCAAGGGCGCGCAGGTCGCCGCCAAGACACTGGCCTTGGCAGCGGTCGAACTGTTCACCAATCCGCAATTGCGCGCAGCGGCGAAAGCGGAATTCGAAGCAGCGCGGGGCGAGGGTTACGAGTACAGATCGCTGCTTGGCGACCGCGATCCACCCCTCGATTACCGCGAGTGACGGATTAGTCGGTGCTGCGGGCGGCGAGCGTTTCCATGGCGGAGCGGACCGGCGCGACGTCGTAGCCCGCCTCTGCCGCGCTTTGCGCGATGGCGGCAGGGTCATCGCCTTCCGCCGCGCGGGCGAGCGCCCATAGCAGGGTCGAACGCGTCCCGCTCCGGCAATAGGCCAGAACCTTGCCTTCCGCCTCGTTCAGCGCCGCCGCCATCCTTTCGACAGCCTCGGCTCCGAAGCCGGCCTGACCAATGGGTATCGCGCAATAATCGATGCCGGCGGCTCGGGCGGCTTCGGCTATGCTCGCGCCGGTCGGCTGCCCGGGTTCTTCCCCGTCGGGACGATTGTTGACAATCAGCGTCACGCCGCGCTCGACTGCTTCGGCAACGGCGTCGCAATCAATCTGCGGACTTGCAAGAACCCGCTCCGACAATGTCCGGAAATCGCTCATGTCGCAGATACCTCACCCGCTTCGTCTGCGGCCGCTGCGCGCTCTTTCGCACGCCGGTCACGCTGGACCATGTTGAGCAATTCGACCCCGACCGAAAAGCCCATCGCAGCGTATATATAGCCTTTCGGAACGTGGAAGCCGAAGCCATCCGCAATCAGCACCAGGCCGATCATGACCAGGAAGGCCAGGGCCAGCATCACCAGCGTGGGGTTCCGGTCGATGAAGCGCGACAGCGGATTGGCGGCCACCAGCATGATGCCGACCGTAATGACCACGGCCGTGACCATGATGGGTATCTCGTCGGTCATGCCGACCGCGGTGAGGATCGAATCGATGGAGAAGACCATATCGATGGCGATGATCTGTGCGATGGCTGCTGTGAAGGTGATCTCCGCTGCTCCCGCAGTCTTGTCCAGCAGGTCGCCCGATTTGTCTTCCGGCTCCATCGAATGATGGATTTCCTTGGTCGCCTTCCAGAGCAGGAACAATCCGCCGACCAGCAGGATGAGATCGCGTCCGGAAAAGGCGGTTTCAAATGTCGGCGCGCCATATTCGTTGGGCGTTCCCTCGATGCCGAGGTCGAACAGCGGCGTCTGCAATGTGACCAGCCAGCCGATCAGCATCAGCATTCCGATTCGCATGACGAGGGCAAGGAGCAGGCCGATACGGCGGGCCTTTTCCTGCTGATGCGCGGGCAATTTGTTCGACAGGATCGCGATAAAGATCAGATTGTCGATGCCCAGTACCACTTCCAGCACGATCAGGGTCAGCAGGGCGGCCCAGGCGGCCGGGTCCGACAGAAGAGCGACAATGTCCATGCTGCCGCTCCTGCCCAGTCCCGCATCATCACGCAAGTGCGTGGTGCTGCCACCATGCCAAAATGTCACAATTACAGTTCAGCAGGGATGCATGACTTAAATAATTCGCATGACCGGCTATTGTGGGCTATGGTAATGGTTTCAGAGGCGGGGATACGAACCTAATCGTGTTTCGCCAGCTCCGGCGCGGTCCGTCCACGCAGCCGGTTCGGGGAAGAGGGCGGCGAGACGAAGGTACGTTCTGGACTATGGGTTACGATAAAGGCCGCCGTGGCCGCGGCAGGGACAAGCGCGACGGATTCGGGGAAGACAGCTTCGACCCCTTCGGTGGCGGCGGAGACAATTTCGGTGGCGGCGGCGACCGGTTCGGCGGAGGTGGCGATCGCTTCGGCGGCGGCGGCGATCGCTTCGGCGGTGGCGGCGATCGTTTCGGTGGTGGCGGTGACCGTTTCGGCGGTGGCGGAAATCGCGGTGGCGGCTTCGGCGGCGGCGCTGGCGGCGGACGTCCCGCTGGGGGCGGCGGCGGCTTCAACCGCATGCCCGCACAGGTCGTCGGGACCGGTAAGGGAACCGTGAAGTTCTTCAATTCGCAGAAGGGCTTCGGCTTCGTTGCACAGGAAGGCGGCGGCGAAGATGTCTTCGTGCACATCAGCGCTGTCGAACGTGCCGGTCTCGAAGGCCTTGCCGAAGGGCAGGAACTCGAATTCAACCTCGTTGATCGGGGCGGCAAGATTTCGGCTCAGGATTTGCAGGTCGTTGGCGACGTGATCCCCGTTTCGGGCGGCGCAGGCGGCGACCGGGCGGAGCGCGGTGCCCCGCAGCGGGAACTGACTGGCGAGAAGGCAACCGGCACGGTCAAGTTCTTCAACGCCATGAAGGGATTCGGCTTCATCGTTCGTGACGATGGCCAGCCTGACGCTTTCGTGCATATCAGCGCGGTCGAGCGTTCGGGTCTGCGCGAGATCAATGAAGGCGACAAGTTCGAATTCGATCTCGAAGTCGACCGCCGCGGCAAGCATTCCGCGGTCAATCTGGTCCCAATCCAGAACTGACGACGAGGGAGGATTCGGGCGGTTGCCGTCCAGTCCTCCCGCCAGGCTTTGGCCGCTGACGATGTTCTGCAAATGGCGGCTTCCTTGACGGGCGCCGCCATTTGCCGTTTCAGGCGGCAATCTGTGCCGATCGCCCTCACTTGCCGCGGTCGCGCACGAAAATACTGTTAACCCAAAGGATCATGCCGCATGTCGATCACTCCGCTGATGCCCGTCTATCCTCGTTGCGACGTGCGACCGGTGCGTGGGGAAAACTGTCATCTGATCGATGAGGACGGCACCCGCTATCTGGATTTTGCCAGCGGTATCGCGGTCAATCTGCTCGGCCATTCGCATCCGGGCCTGATCGGTGCCATCCAGCGTCAGGCGGAAACGCTGATGCATGTGTCCAATCTGTATGGCAGCCCGCAGGGTGAACGGCTGGCGCAGCAACTGGTTGACAAGACTTTCGCGGATACGGTGTTCTTCACGAACTCGGGCGCTGAAGCGGTCGAGACCGCCATCAAGACCGCTCGTGCCTATCACCAGTCGGGGGGTGACGAGAAACGGACGGAACTGATCACCTTTGCGAATGCGTTCCACGGCCGCACGATGGCGACGATCAGCGCATCGAATCAGGAAAAGATGCACAAGGGCTTTCAGCCGCTGCTTCCCGGCTTTCGCTATGCGGAATGGAACGATCTGGAATCGGCGAAGGCGTTGATGGGGCCGAACACCGCAGGCTTTCTCGTCGAACCGATCCAGGGAGAAGGGGGTATCCGTCCCGCCAGCCAGGAATTCCTGGCCGGATTGCGGGCTTTGGCCGACAAGCATGATTTGATGCTGGTTCTGGACGAAGTGCAATGCGGCGTTGCCCGCACCGGCAGACTTTATGCACATGAACTGTATGGCATTACACCGGACATCATGGCTACCGCCAAGGGCATCGGCGGCGGGTTCCCGCTCGGTGCCTGTCTCGCCACGGAAAAAGCCGCGCGCGGGATGACCTTCGGCACGCATGGATCGACCTATGGCGGCAATCCGCTGGCGATGGCCGCCGGCAGCGCCGTCATCGACGCGGTTGCAAACGAGGAATTTCTCGCAAGCGTGCGGGAGAAGGGCGATCGGATACGCAGCGGGCTCGAGCAGTTCATCGGCAATTATCCGCATCTATTCGAATCGGTGCGCGGCGCAGGCCTCATGCTGGGTCTCAAGATGAAGGTCGAAAGCCGCCCCTTCTTCGTTCACCTGCGCGACAATCACCAGCTTCTTACGGTGGCGGCGGGCGACAACACGCTGCGGCTGCTTCCCCCCCTGGTAGTGGGTGAGGCGGAGATAGAGGAGTTCTTCGGCAAACTTTCCGCCGGAGCCGACGATTACATCGTGCCGGACGCTGTCTGATGAATGTCCGGCATTTTCTCGCTCTGTCTGCCGCCGGGCCGGATGCGCTGAATGCGATGATCGACGATGCCCTGACACGCAAAGCGGCGCGAGAGGGATTGCGAAAAGGTGCGCGCGATGCCGATGCGCCGCTGGATGGCTACCTTCTGGCGATGATCTTCGAGAAGAACTCCACACGTACCCGCGTCAGTTTCGACGTTGCCATGCGCCAGCTGGGGGGCAGTGCACTCATCATGGAAGCCGGGTCGACGCAGATCGGGCGCGGCGAAAGCGTCGCCGACACGGCTCGCGTGCTGAGCCGCATGGTCGACGCCATCATGATCCGCACCGACGATCATGCCAAGATCGAGGAACTGGCCCATCATGCGACAGTGCCGATCATCAACGGTTTGACGGACCGGTCGCATCCCTGTCAGATCGTCGCCGATCTGCTGACCCTGGCGGAAAATGGCAAGACGCTTGAGGGGCTAGAACTCGCCTGGTTCGGCGATGGGAACAACGTGCTGAATTCTATTCTCGAAGCAGCCGGTTTGTTGAAGTTCAATGTGCGCATAGCCGTCCCGCAAGGGTATGATCCCGATGCCGCCTTTCTGGCGCAGGCGCGCAGCAACGGTGCTCGGGTGACGATCACCCGTGACCCGGCAGAAGCAGCTGACTCTGCCGATGTGATCGTGACCGATACCTGGGTTTCCATGGGGCAGGATCATGCCGCGCCGAAGCTGGCTGCCATGGCTCCGTACCAGGTGAACGATGGCCTGCTGGCGAAAGCGAAACCGGGTGCGGTGTTCCTGCACTGCCTGCCGGCCCATGTGGGCGAAGAAGTCAGCGAATCGGTTTTCGAAGGATCACGATCGCTCGTGTTTGACGAGGCTGAGAATCGCGTCCATGCGCAGAAATCGATCCTGCTGTGGTGCTTCGGCAAACTCTGACCTGCAAGTTGCGGTCTGGGGCGTCTGTCTTGCAGCGTCTGGCAGGTCTTTGAATCGGCCGCCCGCTTCCCATATGGGGGCGAATGACACAAAGCAGCTCCCTTGTCTCCCGCAGTTCCGAGGAAACCTATGCCGACCAGGTGATGGGGTTTACCATCGCATCGCGGAATGTACGCGGCCGCGTTGCAAGGCTTGACAAGTCGATAGACGCGATCCTCGCTGCCCATGACTATCCGCCGGCAATCACCCACTGCCTGGCGGAGGCGCTGGTCCTGTCTGCACTGATCGGCAGCCTGGTAAAGGAAGAAGGCAGTCAGATGACGATGCAGGCGCAAACGCAGGGTGGCGTGATCCGGCTGCTCGCCTGCGACTACAAGGGCGGCGAATTGCGCGGATATGTCGATTTTGACGCGGATCGGCTGAATGAGCTTGGGGCAAATCCGTCGCTCAGGGCGCTGTTTGGTGAAGGCTATCTGGCTTTGACCTTTGATCGGACGGGTGGAAAAGGCAGATATCAGGGAATCGTGCCACTCGAAGGCGAGACGCTGGGTGAGGCATGCGAATCCTACTTCGTGCAATCGGAGCAGGTGCCGACGCTGATTCGGGTCGCCGTGCAGAAAGGTCCGAACGGCTGCATCGCCGGCGGCCTTCTGGTGCAGCATCTTGCCGATGGAGAAGAGGGCAGGGAGCGATTGCACGTGCGCCTCGATCATCCCGAATGGGATCATGTCGCGATCCTGGCGAGCAGCATTCGTCATGACGAACTGGCGGATGCGGATCTTTCTCTGGAGGCTCTCGTCTGGCGGCTGTTTCATGAAGAAGACCAGGTGAGGATCCAGTCCGGCGCGAAGCTCGTGCGAGGCTGCCGTTGCTCGGTCGATCACTACCGATCGATCATCTCTCGTTTCGCGCCCGCAGAACAGGACGAGATGAGGGACGATGATGGGAAAATAATGGTCGATTGTGCGTTCTGTTCAAAGACGTTCGAGATTCTATGAGACGCCTCTGCGCTGCAGTTGCGTCTCTCATCCGAACGCAACCTCCCTGTCTCGGTTGGAAGTAGAATGATGATCCAGAAATGGCCGGAGCATTTTCGCTCACTCGGAAAGTTGCACCTGTCGGCAGCCCTGCTTGCCGTGCCCCTCGCCGTGGCCGGCTACCCGGCGATCGCCCAGGCGCCCGAACTGCATATGTTGAACAATGTCGATCGCGGGGTTTGGCAACTGCGTTATCGTAGTGGTAGCGGCCCGAAGAACATCTGCGTGAGGAACGGGCAGGAACTGATCAAGCTGAAGCACGCCGCAAACGACTGCAACCGGTTCGTGGTCGAGAATGGTTCGAAGCAAGTGACTGTGCAGTACACCTGCCAGGGAAATGGCTATGGCCGAACCAGCATCCGCAGGGAAACCGCACGTCTCGTGCAGATCGACAGTCAGGGGATTTCCGGCGGTATGCCGTTCGAGCTTTCAGCGGAAGCGCGCCGGACAGGGGCTTGCCGCTAGCAGCCGCGAATCGGGAAAAACTCGTTGAAGGCTGCAGGCCTACGCCCTAGCGCAGGACACATGAAATCGATACAGGACAGCATCGCCGTCGTGCTGCTTTCGGGCGGACTGGATTCCATGGTTTCTGCGGCAATTGCTGCCGAGCAGGGTTTCAAGGTCCATGCCCTCACGGTAAATTATGGGCAGCGCCACGCCTGCGAGATTGCAGCGGCGGAAAAGATCGCGACAAAGCTGGGCGTGGCGCGCCACGTCGTCACCTCGCTCGATATGCGTCCTTTCGGCGGATCGGCCCTGACCGCTGACATCGCTGTGCCGAAAGCGGGCCTGTCCGAAGGGATACCGGTCACTTATGTACCGGCGCGTAATCTGGTGTTTCTTGCGCTCACCACCGCGTTTGCGGAGGCGAGCGGATCGTCGGACATCTTCATTGGCGTAAATGCTCTCGATTATTCCGGATATCCCGACTGCCGCCCAGATTTCATAGCTTCTTTCGAAGAAACCGCGCGTCTGGCCACCAAGGCCGGCGTAGAAGGCAGCGGGATCAATGTTCATGCTCCATTACAGCATATGAGCAAGGCGGACATCGCGCGTGAAACGGCGCGCCTGTCGCTGGATCCTGCCTGGAGCTGGTCGTGCTACGATCCGACAACCCAAGGCCTGGCCTGCGGCACCTGCGACAGCTGCCGCCTGCGGCGAAAGGGCTTTACCGAAGCAGGATTGATCGACAATACTGCTTATGCCGGGGAATAGGCTGGCGAAAAATCGTTTCAGGAGAGATCGGTTGAACGCAGAGCAGGCTCCACCGGTCAGGGTGGACGCGAATCAACCGGTAGCGGGCTATAGCTGGTACGCCCTCAGCGTATTGGTGCTGATCTACGTCCTTAACTTCGTCGATCGGCAGATCCTGTCGATTCTGGCAAACGACATCAAGGCCGACCTGGGGGTAGAAGACGACTATCTCGGGTTCCTATACGGCACGGCCTTTGCGGTCTTCTATGCTCTTTTCGGCATTCCGCTCGGCAAATTGGCGGATAGCTGGAAGCGGGTGCGACTGATGAGCATCGGCCTGGCGCTCTGGTCGACAATGACGGCATTGTCGGGCTTCGCCAAGAATGGCGCCGTGCTGACCTTCGCGCGCGCAGGGGTCGGAATCGGCGAGGCAACGGCAAGCCCCTCTGCCTATTCGCTGATTTCCGACTGGTTTCCGGCGCGCCTGCGGGCCACGGCCCTCGCCATCTATTCATCTGGCCTCTATATCGGCGGCGGCATTTCGCTGCTCATCGGCGGGTTGATCGTCGAGGAATGGAACTCGGCCTATCCCAAAGGTGGGCCATTCGACCTAGCCGGCTGGCAGGTTGCCTTCATCGCTGTGGGCCTGCCGGGATTGCTGCTGGCGCTTTGGGTGCTGACCCTGCGCGAACCTGTCCGCGGAGCAATAGATGGAATGCCGACCAGGCACGATCCGCACCCGTTTCGTGGCTTCTTTGCCGAATTGCTGCAGATCATCCCGCCATTCACCCTGATCGGCGCCGGATTGCGCGGAATGGGTGCTCTCGCAATCAACATCGCCGGGGCGATCGTCATAGCTCTTGTTGCCTGGGCCCTCATCATACTCACCGGCGTTCGTGACCAGTGGGTTTTCCTCGGCGTTGGCTATTATGCTATCTTCAGCTGGGTCGTGGCGCTGCATTCACGTGATCTGCCAACTTTTCGGCTGACATGGGCGTCGCCGGCATTTCTTTGCACGATTCTGGGATATGGGATGGTGGCGTTCACCGCCTACACGATGTCCTATTGGACTGCGCCTTACGCCGAACGGGTTTTCCTGGTCCCAAAAACCGAATTGGGTCTCGCCATCGGCGCTCCTGCTGCTGTAGCGGGTTTCCTGGGAGTGATCCTGGGCGGCAGAGTCGCCGATTATCTGTTCGAACGCTATGCGGCCGGGCGGGTCTTCGTCATCATGTTCGGCCTGCTCACACCCGTGCCCGTGGCCTATTTCATGTACAACACCGGCAATCTGACGCTGTTCTACATACTTGCGTTCATGGCACAGATGTTATCCGCATCGGCGCTGGGGGCCGCAGCCGCGACCAGCCAGGCACTCGTTCTGCCAAGAATGCGCGGTATTGCCACCGCCACATTCTTCCTGGCCACCACTTTGGTGGGTCTCGCGCTCGGTCCGTTCACGGCCGGCTACGTGTCGGCGATGAATGGCGACGATCTTGGCAAGGGAGTGCTCGCTACCCTATGGGCAGCCCCCATCGGTTTCGTATTGCTTGTCGCGGCCATCAGATTGGTCCCGGCGGCAAGTGCAAACATGGTCCGTATTGCACAGGACGCCGGGGAAGAGAGCATCACGACCGCATAAGAACGCCGCATGCAATCCGTGATCCAGCGGCTCCTGCGGGCTCGGTGCGGTAATCATCCGGCCCGCTGTGAATCATTACTGCCGTGCCGTCGCTGTCGAAGAGCCATTCCATGACCTGCTGATGGGTTCCGCTGAGATCCGCCGTCAGCGAACCGCGACCGGAAGGCTCCACTCGCAGGTTGGGCAGATCCCCAAAATGCGCACCGGCAGGGTTCAAGGTTCCATGCTCCTGATCCGTAGGGTTGAGGTGCCCACCGGCTGAGGTAAAGTCCGGTGCCGTACATTGTCCGGTCGTGTGCAGATGGAACCCGTGCACGCCCGAAGGAGCGGCCGTAGTGGTAACCGCAACAGACAGGGTGTTGCCGCGCTCCAGCACTTGTGCGGTACCCACTTGCACGCCGTCCGCGCGCATGAGGTTTGCGGTTGCGAGCGTCTGCTCGCCCATTGCGTCCATTGTAGAACAGCCCGCCAGCATCAGGGACGCAGCAGTCAAGCTCGTTGCTAAATAAGGGGTCATGATCTTTCCTGTTTTGCCTGAAACTACTTGACCAACGCAAAAGGGGCCGGATTTCTCCGGCCCCTTTCCAGTATCTTTTCGCGTGTGGCGAAAATTACATGCCCGAACCCGGACCGTACGTGATTTCCACGCGACGGTTCTGCAGTTCGCGAACGCCATCGGCGGTCGGGACACGGGGATTGGCTTCACCAAAAGCTTCGCTGTTGATGCTGCTGGTCGGGAGACCGCGACCGGTGAGGTAAGCACGGACCGAAGCATTACGACGCTCAGCCAGGCCGAGGTTGTAAGCGACGGTGCCCGAGCGGTCGGTGTAACCTGCCAGCATGACCGAGGCATTACCGCAGTTACGATAAGCCGTTGCCGCATTGTCCAGGATCGAAGCCGCTTCCGGCGTGATCGTCGATTCATCCCAGTTGAAGAAGACGATATACGGACCCGTGTTGCACTGCACCTGAGTAGGCGGCGGCGGGGGCGGCGGCGGCGGGGGCGGCACAGCGGGAGCCGGGAACTGACCGCGCTGAACGCGATCCATCCGAATGCCTGCCCTGC
>NZ_JABASZ010000004.1 GCF_012979275.1 Pseudopontixanthobacter vadosimaris | reverse complement strand
CGGGCGAGCGCGGCCACCGGGTTGCGGTCGTCTCCAACCCCGAATTCCTGCGCGAAGGTGCGGCCATTGCGGATTTCAAGCGACCCGACCGCATCGTGATCGGGACCGATGACGAGTTCGGGCGCGAAACCATGCGCGAGATCTATCGCCCGCTGTTCCTCAACGAATCGCCGATCCTGTTCACCAGCCGCCGCAGCGCCGAACTGATCAAATATGCCGCCAATGCATTCCTCGCGACCAAGATCACCTTCATCAACGAAATGGCCGATCTGTGCGAGAAAGTGGGCGCAAATGTGCAGGATGTCTCGCGCGGGATTGGCATGGACGGGCGGATCGGGCCGAAATTCCTCCATGCCGGACCGGGATACGGCGGTTCCTGCTTTCCCAAGGACACGCTGGCGCTGCTGAAAACGGCGGAGGACGCAGGCAGCCCGTCGCGCATCGTCGAAGCCGTGGTGAAGGTGAACGAAAGCCGCAAGCGGGCGATGGGCCGCAAGGTCGTGGATGCGCTGGGCGGCGAGGATGCCGCACGCGGCAGCAAGGTCGCGCTGCTGGGCCTGACTTTCAAACCCAACACCGACGACATGCGCGATTCGCCCGCCATCGCCGTGGCGCAGACGCTGAACGATGCCGGGGTGGAGGTCACCGCCTATGATCCGGAAGGGATGGATCTGGCGCGCCCGATGATGCCGAATGTGGAAATGGCCAGCAGCCCCTA
>NZ_JABASZ010000003.1 GCF_012979275.1 Pseudopontixanthobacter vadosimaris | reverse complement strand
GCGCAACCGGCGGCGGCGGCGCGGTTTCGGGCTGCGGCTGCGGTTCGGGCGGCGGGGGTTCGTCCGGCTCCGGCTCGGGCGGCGGCGGTTCCTCGATATCAACCGTCGTTACGCGCTCAACCACCTTCGAAACGGCTTCGAAGGCAAGTCCGGTGACGAGCACATAGCCGATCGCGATATGAATTAAGGCAACGGCGACGAGCGCAACAATGCGGTTCGTGCTCATCTCTTGGTCAGCGTAGGCCATTCAGTCCCATCACTCCGTCTTCACGGCCGGGTCGTGCCCGGCATCTTTAGCGTTCCAGCGATTGCAGGGCCCTGCCAGAAGGCGATGCAATCTGTCTACCTCGCCGCATGAAACGTTCTGAACCGGAAAACGGCTATGTGCGATCCCATGGTCGGCAAGGCCAAAAACGAGGTATTATTATTTTCTAAACCTCATTCACCCCGACCCTTACCCACGATGCCCACCCCGCGCAATTGCTTTTCAGATTAAGCGCCAATTCAGTACGATGCTGCTGGAACGAAGGCGATGAGATGCCGGTTTCCACTACAGATTCCCTTTTCCGGGCGGCGCGATGTCCGTCCGACCAACATGCGAGCGAGCCAGAATGACCCGATCCGATCCCTTCGCTGAAGATGCAGCTTCCGCTGGCCGGACCCGCCGGAAAGTAGCGCCCGTGATCCCGGTAGTTGCGGCGGCGATGCTGGCTTCCATGCAGGCGGCCCCGCTATTCGCGCAATCTGCGGCCGCCCCGGCCCTGAACGATGATGCTGCCTTGAGCGGTCCGACCTTTGCCGATCTCGCGATGCTGGCCGATGGCAACCCCACCATCCTGCGCGCCCGCATTCGCCAGGTCGCGGAACTGCCGGCGGAGCGTGCGCGCGGTGTCGCCGCCAATCATCGCCGCCTGTATGTCGAGGCCGAGACGGAGGCCCTGTTGGCCGGAAGGGCGCCGGTCGGCGAGAAGCTGAAATATCTCGTCGACGTGCCGGTGAATGCGAAAGGCCGCGTTCCGAAGCTGAAGAAGTCGCGGGTTCTGCTGTTCGCCCGCACGGCACCTGGACGGGCGGACGAAATCCAGCTGGTGAATCCGACCGCGCAGCTGGCCTGGACGCCTGAGCTGGAGGCGCGCCTGCGCCCGATCGTCGCCGCCATGCTCGCGCCCGATGCGCCTCCGCGCATTACCTCCGTGCGCGATGCCCTGTCGGTCGAAGGCAATCTGGTCGGCGAATCGGAAACCCAGTTCTTCCTGAACACTGAAAAGGACGGACCCGTATCGCTCAGCGTTCTGCGGCGCCCGAACATGGCGCCGCGCTGGGGCGTGTCCTGGACCGAGATCGTCGATCAGGCGGCAACAGCCCCGCAGCCCGGCACGCTGGAATGGTACCGGCTCGCCTGCTCGCTTCCGGCGGAATTGCCGGGGCAGGCCAATCTGTCGCGCGATCCGGCATCCCGCGCCCGCACCGCGCAGGATTACGCCTTCGTGCTGCAACAGCTGGGCGATTGCAGGCGCACCCGCTGAGCGCTGGGATCAACGCCGGGCGAACGGCCCGGCGTCAACAATGGCCATGGCCCCCTAAAGACAAAGTGGTTCCATCCATCGCGCCGCCCGCGCTAGGGCGCGCGGCATGACAGCATTCACCCACAGCTTCCGCGTGCGCTATTCCGAAGTCGATGCCCAGGCGGTGGTGTTCAATTCGCGCTATCTCGAATATGCCGATGTCATGGTCAGCGCCTTCTTCCGCGACCGCGGGTTGGGCGCAGGCACCGAAGGCGATATCGAATTCCACGTCGCCCGGGCGGAGGTGAACTATCGCCGCCCCTTCGGCGTCGACGACATGATCGTGGGCAAGATCCATGTCGCTCGGTTCGGCAACAGCAGCATGGTGATGCATATCGATCTGCATCACCGGGACGATCCCGCCGATGCCGCTCCGCGTACCGAGATCGAACTCACCAGCGTCCATATCGACAGGCCCGGCGGCAGCCCGCAGCGGATTCCCGACGCGGTGCGGGCGCAGCTGACCGGCGGGGCGGTGGTCGATGCAGAGGCGGAACCGGTATGAGCGGACAGTCCAATCCGCCGCTGCGCGTCGCCCTTGCAGGTCTCGGCACGGTGGGCGCCGGGGTGCTGCGCATCCTCTCCGCCAATGCCGATCTAATCGCCGCGCGCGCCGGGCGCGAGCTGGACATCGTGGCGGTCAGCGCCCGGGACCGGAACCGGGACCGGGGCGTGGATCTTTCGGGCTTCGCCTGGGAAGACGACATGGTAGCGATGGCGGGGCGGGGCGATGTCGATATCGTCGTCGAACTGGTCGGCGGGTCGGACGGGTTGGCGCTGAACCTTGCGCGCAGCGCCCTGGCGGCGGGCAAGGGCCTTGTCACCGCGAACAAGGCGATGATCGCGCATCACGGGCTGGAACTGGCCGAGGCCGCGGCGGCGAGCGGCGCGGCGCTGAAATTCGAAGCTGCCGTGGCCGGAGGCATTCCCGTGGTGAAAGGCCTGCGCGAAGGGGCGTCCGCCAATCGCGTGGCGCGGATCTACGGCATCCTGAACGGCACCTGCAATTATATCCTGTCGAAGATGGAGGAGAGTGGCGCGGACTTCGCGGAAACCCTCGCCGAAGCGCAGGCGCTCGGCTATGCCGAAGCGGATCCCGGCTTCGATATCGAAGGGGTGGACGCCGCGCACAAGCTGGCGATCCTCGCCGCCATCGGTTTCGGCGCGAAAATCGATTTCGCGGCGGTGCATTGCGAAGGCATTTCCGCCATCCGCGCGGCGGACATTGCGCAGGCCGATGCGCTCGGCTTTGTCATTCGCCTGATCGGCATCGCCGATACCGAAGAAGGCAGCGAGGGAGGTCCGGACCAACTGTTGCAGCGGGTGCGGCCCTGCCTCGTGCCCAGGCATCACCCGCTCGCCCATGTTTCGGGGCCGACGAACGCCGTGGTCGCGGAAGGCGATTTCGTCGGGCGCCTGCTGTTCCAGGGCGCCGGTGCGGGCGACGGACCGACCGCAAGCGCGGTCGTCGCCGACCTGATCGACATTGCGCGGGGCGATGTTTCGCCGCCCTTCTCCGTGCCGGTGGATCAGCTTGCGCCCATGATTCCTGCCGACCCGGGCGACCGGACGGGCCGCACCTATCTGCGCCTGACGGTGGCCGACCGGCCCGGCGTGCTGGCCGAAATCGCGACGGCGACCCGCGATGCCGGCGTTTCCATCGAAAGCCTGATCCAGAAAGGCCGCCCCGACGAAGGCGGCGAAGTGCTGGTGGCGCTGGTGACGCATGAGGGGCCGCAACGCTGCGTCGACGCTGCCGTCGCCCTGCTCGACGGGTCGGACAGCCTAACCGCGCCGCCGCTGGTCATGCCGATCCTGAAGGCCTGATCGCGATCAATCCGCGGCAGGCTCTGCGGCTGCTCCCGTGGCCGGAGCCGCGCGGCCACCGTCGTTGCCGCGCGGCGGTAATCCGCGCGATATGCGATCGGCATCGGATCCCGGCGGCGCGTCAGGCAGCGCTTCGAAATCGACGATATAGATCGGCGGCGGCGGGCAACCCTTCAGTCCGAAGCCGCACAGGCCGCCGACGGTCGCCGGTCCCCTGAAGATATATTCGCCGGCCACATCGGGCGGGCGCGGCACACCATCGCCGATCGCCTGGCCGCTGTCCGTATCGGATTCCACCCTGAACTGTTCATTGTCGACGGGCCGCCCGCAGACGACGATCTCGCCATCCGCAGCAGGCCCGCAATCCTTCGGCTTCGGCGGCCCATAGATGGTGCGGGACGCCTCCAGCGCATCCTCGGCCGTGATGACGGGCGAAGCAGCAGAAGTGCGGGCCTCCTGCGCATGGAGCGGGGCCATGGGCCAAATGGCATAGATACCTGCCAGAAGCATCGCCCCGGCCAAATCGCGCGCGGCGGTTCTCGACATTGCATGATCCCCCGTTTAAGCGCCTGCCACACCAGCCTTCCGGGGAGTTAATCCGCCATGAATGATACGACATCCGCCGCCGTGAAGAAAAGCAGCACACTTGACCGTGTGCTCGTCCTCGAAATGGTGCGCGTCACCGAAGCCGCCGCCGTCGCCGCGTCGAAGCTGATCGGTCGGGGCGATGAAAAGGCCGCCGATCACGCAGCGGTCGAAGCCATGCGGAAGGCTTTCGACGAACTCTACATGGACGGCACGGTCGTCATCGGCGAAGGCGAGCGCGACGAAGCGCCGATGCTCTATATCGGCGAGAAAGTGGGCGGCGCGCCGGGCAAGGGCCCGAAGATCGACATCGCGCTCGATCCGCTGGAAGGCACCACCATCACCGCCATGGCCGGCCCGAATGCGCTGGCCGTGCTGGCCGCTGCCGAGGCCGGGTGCCTGCTGAACGCACCGGATACCTATATGGACAAGCTGGCCGTGGGGCCGGGCTATCCCGAAGGCATCATCAGCCTTGAGAAAAGCGTTACGGAAAACGTCAATGCCGTGGCGAAGGCCAAGGGCGTGAAGCCCGCCGACATCACCGTCTGCGTGCTCGACCGCCCGCGCCATGCCGACATCATCGCGGAACTGCGCAGCCTCGGCTGCGGCATTCACATGATCTCGGACGGCGATGTTGCCGGGGTGATTGCAGTGACGAACCCGGACACGGGGATCGACCTCTACATGGGGCAGGGCGGCGCGCCCGAAGGCGTGCTGGCGGCAGCGGCGCTGCGCTGCGTCGGCGGACAGTTCAACGGCCGCCTCGTCTTCCGCAACGATGACGAGAAGGCCCGCGCCCGTAAATGGGGCATCGAGGAAAAGGATTTCGGGCGCATCTACAAGCTCGAGGAGCTGGCGAAAGGCGATTGCATCTTTGCGGCGACCGGCGTGACCTCAGGCTCACTGCTCGAAGGCGTAAAAATGCGCCGCGACGGGACGATGACGACCGAAAGCGTCGTGATGCGCGCGAGTTCGGGCACCGTGCGCTGGATCAAGGGCGAACACCGGCTCGGCTGAGCATGGGCATCGCCGCACCGCATGGCGGCGTTCCTGTTGCATCCTGAAGACAGCGCACCGTAGAGACGCTGCAAGACCCTACCTCGCGAATATGGAGCATCTGCATGAAGATCATGGCCGGCAACTCCAACCTGCCGCTCGCCCGCGCGATTGCAGGCTATCTCGAACTTCCGCTGACCGACGCGAGCGTCCGGCGGTTTGCGGATGAGGAGATCTTCATCGAGATTCACGAGAACGTCCGGGGCGAGGATGTCTTCATCGTCCAGTCCTCCAGCTTTCCCGCCAATGACAACCTGATGGAACTGCTGATCGGCATCGACGCGCTGCGCCGTGCCTCCGCCCGCAGGATCACGGCGGTCGTTCCCTATTTCGGCTATGCGCGGCAGGACCGCAAACCCGGCCCGCGCACGCCGATCTCGGCCAAGCTGGTGGCGAATCTGATTACCGAGGCAGGCGCCGACCGGGTGCTGTCGGTCGATCTCCATGCCGGGCAGATCCAGGGCTTCTTCGATATTCCGACCGACAATCTCTATGCCGCGCCAGTCATGGCGGCCGACATCCAGGCCCGTTATGGCGAGGACGACCTGATGGTCGTATCGCCCGATGTCGGCGGCGTGGTGCGCGCCCGCGCTTTGGCCAAGCGCCTCGACAATGCGCCGCTCGCCATCGTCGACAAGCGCCGTGAACGGGCCGGCGAATCGGAAGTAATGAATATCATCGGCGACGTGGCGGGGCGCGCCTGCATCCTGATCGACGATATCGTCGATTCGGGCGGCACCTTGTGCAACGCGGCGCAGGCGCTGCTCGACCAGGGCGCGAAAAGCGTCACCGCCTATATTACGCACGGCGTGTTGTCTGGCGGGGCGGTTGCGCGGATCAATTCCTCCAGCCTGAAGGAACTGGTCATCACCGACACCATCCGGCCCACCGATGCCGCCACCGATTCCGACCGCATCCGTATCCTGACCGTGGCCCCGCTGATCGGGGAAGCCGTGCGCCGCATCGCGGATGAATCCAGCGTCTCTTCGCTGTTCGACTAAAGCGGCGGGCCGGTTGACCCGCGCCTCGGCAAGGGCGAAGGAGCGGCGATGAAACTGGATCAGGAAATCGCTCTCGCCCACCGGCTCGCCGATGCGGCGGGGGCCGCCATTCGCCCGCATTTTCGCAAGGTCGATGCCGAGCGCAAGGGTGATGCCTCGCCCGTTACCGAAGCCGATCGCGCCGCCGAATCGGCCACGCGCGCGATCTTGCAGGCGGAAATGCCGCAGGACGGCATCGTGGGCGAGGAATTCGGCACCGAAAGCGGCAGTTCGGGCCGCGAATGGGTATTGGACCCGATCGATGGCACGGTCGGCTTCATCGCCGGGCGGCCCATCTTCGGCACGCTCGTCGCCCTGCTCGTCGACGGCTGGCCGGTGCTGGGCCTGATCGACCAGCCCATTATCGGCGAGCGCTGGGTCGGGGCGACCGGGCGTCCGACGCTGTTCAACGGCATACCCGCGACCACCCGCGCCTGCCGTGAATTATCGGCAGCCAGCCTCGCCACCACCGGGCCGCATTATTTCAATCCGCATGAAGGCGCGCAGTTCATGGCGCTGGCCGGGCAGACCGATCACAAGCGGATGGTCATGGGCGGCGATTGCTACAATTACGCCATGCTCGCGTCGGGCCATCTGGACGTCGTGTGCGAGGCCGGGCTGAAGCTGTACGACTGGGCCGCGCTGGTGCCGGTGGTGGAGGGTGCAGGCGGCATAATGTGCGACTGGGCGGGTGAGCCGTTGAGCGCCGGAAGCGAGGGCCATGTGTTGGCGCTGGGCGATCCGGCTCGGCTGGAGGACGTGGTCGCCGCACTCAATGCGGCGGGTTGATTCCCGATGGACGAGACGCGGCAAACGATACTTATCACGGGCGGCGCAGCCGGGATCGGGCGCGGCATTCTCCTGCATTTCCGCGACATGGGCTGGCGCGCCTGCGTTCTCGACCGCGACAGGGAAGCCCTGGCCGAACTGCGCGCGATGTTCCCTGCCGGCGATTGCCTTGCGCTGCAATGCGATGCGGGTGTCGAGGGCGAAGTGGAGCAGGCCTTCGCCGCGCTGGAAGGCTGGCTGAAGGACGCGCCGCTCTTTTGCCTCGTCAACAATGCGGGCATCGCCGACCCTTATTGCGGCCCGCTGGAAAAGGTCTCGCTCGCCGACTGGAACCGCTGGATGGACGCCAGCCTGACCGCCGCCTTCCTGTGCAGCCGCGCCGCGCTGCCGCTGCTGCGGCGGGGCGCAGGCGCGAGCATCGTCAACATCTCCTCCACTCGCTCGCTGATGAGCGAACCGGAGAGCTTCGCCTATGCCGCGGCCAAGGGCGGCATCGACGCGCTAACTCACGCCATGGCGGTCAGCCTCGGCCCTGACATTCGCGTCAATGCCATTCTGCCCGGCTGGATCGAAACCGGACCCATGCAGAAGGCAGCGGAGCGCGAGCAGGGCGAACACACCGAAAGTGCGAAGTCGCAGCATCCTGCTGGCCGGATCGGCACCGTGGCAGACATCGCCGGATGCGTCGAATATCTGGTGGGTGCCGGATTCGTTACGGGCACGCGCATCGTCATCGACGGCGGAATGACCCGCAAGATGATCTACCACGGATGATCCTGCGCGCGTCCTCGGGACTTGCCATCGGCAGGACATGCCGGTAAGGGCGCACGCTTCACGGACACGTAATTCCCCGCCTGCCTGGCTGTAAGGGCTGCCATGGCCGGTCGGACGTGTCTCTTGCGAAGGAGACCGAAATGCCCAAGCTGAAGACCAAGAGCGGCGTCAAGAAACGCTTCAAGCTCACCGCCACCGGCAAGGTGAAGCACGGTGTTGCCGGCAAGCGCCACCGCCTGACGCATCACAAAGCCAAATATATCCGCCAGAACCGCGGCACCGATGTCCTTGCGAAGGCCGACTGGGCCGCCGTGAAGAAATGGGCGCCCTACGGCCTCGACTGAGCCGGCCTCGCTGACCTGACGGAGTATTGAGCACATGACACGTATCAAACGCGGCACGACCACGCGCCTGAAGCACAAGCGCCTTCTCGACAAGGCGAAGGGCTATCGCGGCCGCCGCAAGAACACCATCCGCGTTGCGCGGCAGGCCGTCGAAAAGGCCGGCCAATACGCCTATCGCGACCGCAAGGTGAAGAAGCGCACCTTCCGCGCCCTATGGATCCAGCGCATCAACGCCGCGGTGCGCGCCGAAGGCCTGACCTATTCGCAGTTCATGCACGGCGTGAAGCTGGCCGGGATCGAGCTCGACCGCAAGGTCATGGCCGACCTCGCCATGAACGAAGGTCCGGCCTTCGCCGGCATCATCAGGCAGGCCAAGGCCGCGCTGCCCGCATAAGCGAACGACCGATGATATCGAGAGGCGCGGGAGGCGGATGCTTCCCGCGCCTTTTGCATGTCGCGCCCTGCGGGTGGTTCGTAGCAGACGGCCCGGCCGGCTGGTCGATCTAGAGCGCCAGGAACGCGAGATAAGCGGCATAGAGGCCAAGGAACACGCCGCCTTCCCACCGCTTCAGCGTCCAGCCCGTCCGCAGGAAAATACCGAGAAGGACAGTCACGCCAAGCAGGACCCAGATGTCGAATGCTGCTATTTTCGCAGGAACCTCGATCGGGTGAACCACGGCAGTCATGCCCAGAATGCCGAGCAGATTGTAGATGTTCGATCCGATGACATTGCCCAGCGCCACATCCGCATGACGCCTCAGCGCCGCGATGACGCAGGCGACCAGTTCGGGAAGCGACGTGCCGATGGCGACGACGGTGAGGCCGATCACGGTTTCGGTCACGCCCATGTCACGCGCGATCTCGATCGCGCCGTCGACCAGCAGGCGCGCGCCGATGATCGTGCCGACGATCCCCGCAACAGCGAGGCCCAGGGCTGCCATCAGGCTCATGCCCGCCGGCTTCAATTCGGCCACGACATGTTCATGCATCGCGGCTTCGGCATCGGGGCTGAGCGTCTCGCTGCGACAGGCCCAGACGATATAGGCGACCAGCAGGGCCAGCAGCGCGAGGCCTACAGGACGGCTGAGATACCCCAGCATCACCGCGCCGATGCAGGCCAGTGTCGCCACCGCCAGCGCCAAACCGTCACGGCGAAACGCGGCCGGGTCAATGGCGAGCGGCAGGATCAGGCCCGAGACGCCGAGGATCAGCAGGATATTGGCAATGTTGGAGCCGACCACATTGCCCACCGATATTCCGGGCGCACCATCGAAGGCCGCGAAAAGGCTGGTCACCAGTTCCGGCATCGATGTGCCAAAGCCGACAATGGTGAGACCGGCCAGCAGCGGCGATACGCCCATCCTTTCCGAAACGGCGACTGCGCCGCGCACGAGAACGTCACCGCCGATGGCGAGCAGGACCAGTCCGGCGATGATGGATATGATCGTCATGGTGAACCCCGGACATATCGAGCCACGCCGCCCCGGACCGGCTCGTCCCGCGGGTTGGCCGGATGCTGCCTGTGGCGATCTTCCGTGCCACTACCAGCCGGTTGACGGCCATAGAAGTGTTTTTCTTGCCGGCTGTCGCGCGCCCTTTCGATAGCCAGTTTCATCTGCGGCGTTGCTCCGCGCCAGGCGAAGGCGCGGCAGGCCTGAGGTCCCGCTCGTATCCACCGCCTGCAGAACCTCGGTGTTTCGAGCAGCATGGCACGTCGTCATTTCGCGCATCGAACGGGATATTGCCGACATCTCGCGCATTGTGCAGGGAAGAGCGACAGGCGAAGTAATGGCGGGGCGGCGAAGCAGCGGTAACTATGGTCGATATCTACGGCATCTCCAATTGCGACACGGTTCGCAAGGCGCGCAAATGGCTGGAAGCGGAGGGTGTCGAATACAGGTTCCACGATCTGCGCAGCGACGGTGTGCCCGCAGACGATCTGGAGGAATGGGCCGATGCGGTCGGCTGGGAGGTGCTGCTGAACCGGCGCAGCACGACGTTCCGCAATCTGGACGAAGCCGACCGGGAGGACATGGACCGGGCCAAGGCGCTGCGGCTGATGCAGGCGCATCCGACGCTGATCAAGCGCCCCGTCGCGGTGAAGGCGCAGCGCGTGCTGGTCGGGTTCACGCAAAGCATCTGGGAAAACGATCTTGCCTGATGCGATAAGGACGATCTTGCCTGATGCGATAAGGACGATCTTGCCATCACCGGCGGTCTTCTGGTGGAGCGCTGCCTGCCGCTCTATTTTCATCCCTCGGACGACGTGCCCGAGGATATGCAGGCGAACCACTGACGGCCAATAGCCCGAAAAAGGCTAAAGCGCGGGCGGGCCGCGCCGGCGGGCGGTGACAATGTAGTTCAGCGCCAGATCGTCGGACAGGTGCAGGCCTTTCGTCGGCGAAAAGGCGATACCCTGCGTCGAGGTGACGGTGAGGCCCGCGATTTCGCATAGATCGGTCAATTCTTCGGGCGTCACGAAATCCGACCAGTCGTGGGTTCCGCGCGGGATCAGTCCCAGCCGTTCCGCCCCTTCCACCATCAGCAGCCGCGATCGTGCGGTGCGGTTGGGGGTAGACAGCACCATCAAACCGTCCGGCGCCAGATGTCCGACCAATTGCGCCAGGAAACGCTGCTTGTCCGCGACATGTTCGATCACTTCGAGGCAGGTGACCAGATCGAAAGTGCCGAGGCCAAGGCTGCCAAGCTCGCCCGCCCGGTAATCGATGTCGAGCCCGCCCCCCTCGGCATGGGCCATGGCGGCGGCGATGTTCTGCGCCGAGGCATCGACGCCGGTCACCTCCGCGCCCATCCGCCGCAGCGGTTCGCACAACAGACCCGCGCCGCATCCGACATCCAGTGCGCGCTTGTCCTCCAGCGGCTGCGTCGTCTCGACATTGCCGCCCCAATGCCTGTCCACGGCATCGCGCAGGAACCGCAGGCGCACCGGGTTCAGCCGGTGGAGCATGGCGGAAGAGCCGCTGGGATCCCACCATTCGGCGGCCAGACTGCCGAAATGAGCCGCCTCTTCCGGCCTGATCGTCACACCGGGGCCAAGCTGCGGTGTGCCGCGGCTTACATTTGATACGGTTGCATCGGACATGGCCGCATCCTAACAGCGCCGCAACGCCCGCGCCAGCACCTCCTGCGCCCAGCACCTCCTGCGCGTTGCGTGAAAGCCCGATGAAAGGTGAGATCTTGGCCCGCATCGTGATGAAATTCGGCGGCACGTCGATGGCCGGAACGGAACGGATCCGCCGCGTGGCCAATATCGTCCGCCGCCAGGCCGCGAACGGCAATCAGGTGGCGGTCGTGGTCAGCGCCATGGCGGGCGAGACGGACCGGCTGGTGAATTTCTGCCGCGAGGCGAACGCCCTTTACGACCCCGCCGAATATGATGTGGTGGTGGCCAGCGGCGAACAGGTCACATCGGGCCTGCTGGCGCTGACGCTGCAATCGCTGGGCTGCAAGGCGCGCAGCTGGCTCGGCTGGCAGATGCCGATGAAGACCGTGTCCGCCCATGCCAGCGCGCGCGTCGCCAGTATCGATGCCGCGTCCATGATCTCCGCGATGGAGCGGGGCGAGATCGCCGTCATTCCGGGGTTTCAGGGCGTGTCCGAGGAAGGCCGCGTCACCACGCTGGGGCGGGGCGGATCGGATACCTCCGCCGTCGCCGTCGCTGCCGCCCTGAAGGCGGATCGCTGTGATATCTACACCGATGTCGACGGGGTCTACACCACCGACCCGCGCATCGTTGCCAAGGCCCGCAAGCTGAAGGCGGTGACGTATGAGGAGATGCTGGAACTCGCCAGCGTCGGCGCGAAAGTGTTGCAGACCCGCTCGGTCGGCCTTGCCATGAAGGAAGGCGTGCGGGTGCAGGTCCTGTCCTCCTTCGTCGATGACGATGCCACCCCTGCCGACGATCTGCCCGGCACGCTGATCGTGTCGGACGAGGAAATGACCCGAATTCTGGAGGATGGCCACATGGAACGCCAGCACGTAACCGGCATCGCGCATGACAAGAACGAGGCGAAGATCATCCTCACCCGCGTTCCGGACAAACCCGGCGCGGTGGCGCATATCTTCGAACCGCTGGCCAATGCCTCGATCAATGTCGACATGATCATCCAGAACGTCGGCCGCGACAAGGGCGAGACCGACGTCACCTTCACCGTGCCGCAGTCCGACCTCGCGCGGGCGCAGGCCCTGCTGGAGGACAAGCGCGGCAATATCGGGTTCAACCGCATCATCACCGACAGCCATATCGCCAAGATCAGCGTCGTGGGCGTCGGCATGAAGAGCCATGCGGGCGTCGCCGCCACCATGTTCCAGGCGCTGGCCGATCGCGGCATCAACATTCAGGCGATCACCACCAGCGAGATCAAGGTCAGCGTGATGATCGACGAGGACGAAACCGAACTCGCCGTTCGCGTGCTGCACACCGCCTATGGGCTGGATGCTGCGGACGAGGCTGCCTGAGCGCGTCGTCGGACGCTTTTGGCCGCAGGCCGGTCAGACCTCCCCGCCGACCGGCGCCGCCTGCCGCAGGGTGACGACGATCGCCTGCGCCGCGGCCCGCCGAGCCTGTTCGTCATTCGCCTGATGGGCGGCGACGAGGGCGTCGAGTTCCGGCATCAGGCGCGCGGCGAGGCCGTCCGGCAAGTCTGCGGCCCTGTTCCGCACCAGGTCCTGCAATTCGGCGATCCATTCGCCTTCGTCGTTCAGCGGGGCGGGCTGGCTCAATTGCTGCGCCAGCACCCCGGCGCGCGAGATGATCTGGTTTGCCTCCAGCGCTTCGGCAGTGATGCCGGTCGCCGCATCGGGAGCATCGGCAGGCTGGACGGCATCCACCTCCGTCTCGCCAAGCTCCTGCCCGCTGTCGCAGGCCGCCAGCGCGAGACTGCCGGCGGCGAGTGCCGCGAGGGCGATGAAGGGGGCGGGGCGGTTGATGGTGGTTCGGGCCATATCGATATCATCCTCTGACGGGTGTTTCGTCTTGCCAACGCATGGCGGCGGGTGAGTTTCCGCAAAAAGCGGCGCGCTTGCAGGCCGGGGTGGCTTTGCCTAAGCGCCGGAACCAAGAATCCCGCGCCTTCATGCGCCGGACGGAACGCAGGACGGTACCGGACAGATGAGCGATCAGGCGACACAGGATTTTGCGAAGAGCAAGGCGTTGATGCGGCGCGGTGCCGAATTTCTCGGCAGCAAGTATGCGATCATGTGCGGGGCGATGAGCTGGGTGTCGGAACGTAATCTCGTGTCCGCCATCAGCAATGCGGGCGGCTTCGGCATCATCGCCTGCGGAGCGATGACGCCCGATCTGCTCGACCGCGAGATCGCGGCGACGCGTGCGCTGACCGACAAGCCCTTCGGCGTGAATCTTATCACCATGCACCCCGATTTGACCGACCTGATCGCTGTCTGCGCGAAGCATGACGTGACGCATGTCGTGCTGGCCGGCGGTATTCCGCCCAAGGGCAGTGTCGAGGCGATCAAGGCTTTCGGCGCGAAGGTCATCGTGTTCGCCCCCACGCTGGCGCTGGCGAAGAAATTACTGCGTTCCGGCGGCGATGCGCTGGTGATCGAAGGCATGGAGGCGGGCGGGCACATCGGCCCCGTCTCCACCAGCGTGCTGGCGCAGGAATTCCTGCCCGAGATCGGCGAAGACCACCTCGTCTTCGTTGCCGGCGGCATCGGCCGGGGCGAGGCGATTGCCGGATATCTGGAAATGGGTGCGGTGGGCGTGCAGCTTGGCACCCGCTTCGCCTGCGCGACGGAAAGCATCGCCCATCCCGATTTCAAGAAGGCGTTTTTCCGCGCCAATGCCCGCGATGCTGTCGCCAGCGTGCAGGTCGATGCCCGGCTGCCGGTGATCCCCGTCCGCGCCCTGAAGAACAAGGGAACGGAAGCCTTCACCGGCAAGCAGCGCGACGTGGCCGGTGTCCTCGACCGCAAGGAAATCGAGATGGCCGAGGCGCAATTGCAGATCGAACATTACTGGGCAGGTGCCTTGCGCCGCGCGGTCATCGACGGCGATGTCGAGAATGGCAGCCTGATGGCCGGCCAGTCGGTCGGCATGGTCAAGGCGGAGGAACCCGTCGCCACGATTATCGCCGATCTGATGGGCCAGTGCGAAGAGGCTCTGCAGCGGCACTGAGGCCCGGATCGGGAGCGCGGAACTAGAGGCCGAAAGCCTTCAACCCGGCATCCACCATGCCTTCCAGCCCGCCGCGAACCCCGCCGCGCTGGGAGGCCAAGGGCGATTCCTCGACGATCAACACGCCTTCGCCGCCGCGAACCCTGTCTTTCAACAAGCTCTCCTTGCCGAGAAAATAGGGCCAGAAGGTCTCGTTGCGAGTGACGGAATAGGCAAGATCGGCAGAAAAGCCGACCATCTGCTCCTGCCCAAGGATGCGCCCTTCCGCCGCCGGCTCCACCCGCACGCCGCGTCCGCCTTTCAGCACCAGCCGCGCGGGGCCGTGGAACACCAGGAAGCGCAATTGCATGGTCAGCCAGGCGTTGAGCGAAAACAGCCGCCAATGGCTGGTGATCCGCATCGGTGCATTCCGCTGCTGCACCACCGCCGCCAGCGCGCGCGGCTGCAATACGCAGGCGGAACCGGCGGGCAGGTCGATGATGGCCACCTCGGCAAAGGCGTTCTGCGTATCCGAGACGGTCAGTTCCTGCCCGTCGCCTCTGATCCGGGTGAGGAACATCATGCCGCTCGCCATGCTGGACAGCGGGTGTCTTGCATCCAGCAGCCATTTCGTGCGGCTTTCCACCGCTTCGGACAGGGTCTGCAGATAATTCTGCCGTACCAGCAATTCCTCGCCGGGCTGGAGGACGATCGCGGTCGACACGGCGGAAGGTGTGCTCTGCCTGACAGGCGGCCCGCGCCCGCCGGGCACTGCGACGCGGATGGCACCCCTGCGCATCGCCATGGGTGCAAGCACGAACCAGAACAGCAGCCGGATAGCATAGGGCGCCAGTAATATGCCGATCAGCAGCAGCGCCGCTTTCTCCATAAGATCGCGCAGGGTGGCCTGGCCTGCGCCCGAATTCACCTGCCGCAGCGCATCGGCGGATTGCGCCGCCAGGGCATCGTAGCGGGCATTTGCCTGCATGAGAGTACGCGCCGCAGCGATCCCAGCCTCGCGCCGCGAGGACAGCGTTTCGGCCAGCCTGCATTGATCGTCGCGCCGTTCTTCCAGCTGCGGGCCCTGACCGTAAATCCAGTCCCGCGCCGTACGATCCACCGGGTTGCGGCGATTGTGATTCTGCAAATCCCTGGCGGCACGGGTGCAGCGCGCCTCTGCCGTGGCGATCGCCCGCTGCGTAGGTACCTGCGCCAGCGGAGCCAGCGCCGCGCTGGCTGCCTGGCGGCTGCGCGCCGCCTGCAGCAGGCCGATTTCCCGTGTCAGCAGGCCGATCTGCAATTTGCGCCGATAGTTGTCGACAATGCGGCTGGGGCGAACCGAGTCCAGCCAGCCGCCGCCCTCCCTGTCCTCCGCCTGCAAACGATCCAGATCGGATTGCGCTGCCTTCAGGCGAGCGGCGACGGCATCGCCCGGCAGGGTTTCGATATTCTCGCCCAGCGCTTCCCAGCGGCTGACGGAAGCGGCCAGCGCGCTCCGCGTCTGCGCGCCCAGGCTCTCGCCCGATGCGATGTCCTGCCGGAGCGATCCCTGGCCCACATAGGTCGAGGCCGTGGGCCAGACGAGGACGTAGAAACCCAGCGCCGCGACGATGGCCAAATAGAGCAGGGTCCGCCGGCCAAGCCAGCCCAGAACAGATTTCACCCGGTCACCTTCTTGTTCGGCATGCCTTACAGACTCGCAAATGCCGCGGGTCGGGGCAAGCGAAACCGCAGCGGACGAACCATCGCCGAAGCCGCTGCTGGACGCTGCCGGCCAGCCTGCTACCATCCGCAGCAGCCATGCAAACCGGAATGGTGGCGGAGGGAGCAGCGACGATGTGCGATGAACAGGATCTGGCGGGTTTCGACTGGAAGGCGCTGAACCGCAGGCAATTCGCCGGTTTTGGCGTGGCCGGAGCCGCGGCTTCGCTGACCGCCTGTTCCGCGACCGGCACGATGCTGGATGGCGACGAAGCGACTGGCAGGCTGACCGAAAGCACGGTGGCCTTCGCCACGCCCGACGGGCAGATGGATGCCTTCTTCGTCCATCCTGCCGGCGAACGGCACCCCGGCGTGCTCCTGTGGCCCGACATCGCCGGCCTGCGCGAAGCCTTCATGGTCATGGCGCGGCGGCTTGCGAGTGAAGGCTATGCCGTTCTGGTCGTAAACCAGTATTATCGCAGCCGGCGCGCGCCGCTATGGAACGATTTCGCGGCCTTTCAGCGCGACGACGGGTTTGGGAAGGCGGGCGCCTTGCGCAAGATGCTCGGCCCGCAGGCGATCATGCGCGATGCCACCGCGGCCATCGCCTGGATGGACGGGCAGGAGGCGGTGGACACCACGCGCGGCATCGGAACGCAGGGCTATTGCATGGGCGGGCCGTTCACCGTCTATACCGCCGCTGCCGTTCCGTCCCGCGTAAGAGCGGCGGCGTCGCTGCATGGCGGCGGGCTGGTGCGAGAGGGCGAGATGAGCCCGCACCGGCTGCTGGACGACAGCAAGGCCGCGTATCTTTTCGCCATCGCGCAGAATGACGATGCCAAGGATCCGCAGGTCAAGACCGCGCTGCGGCAGGCGGCGCAGGCAGCGGGCGTTCCGGCCGAGATCGAAGTCTATCCCGCCGATCACGGCTGGACGGTGCTGGATTCCCCCGCCTATGACGAAGCGGCGGCGGAGCGGGCGTACGGCCGTATTCTGGCGCTTAACCGATCGCAGCTTTGAGCATGCGGCGCATTGCCAGCCGGCCATCGAGGCATTGACAAATGCACCTTGCCAGCAGCATTGCGGGCCGATGACGCAGGGAACGATTCTGCAAAACCAAAAACACTGCATAGGGTTCAGGAGATTATCATGAAATTTGCCGGTCATTCTGCCATCGCCGCCGCTGTCGCGCTTGCTGTAGCCCCGGTTGCTGCACAGGCAGCATCGATCGACCGCGTGGCTGCGCCCGTCGGCGAATCGATCGTTTCGCAGATGGGCGGCGATGACAGTTCCGCTCGCGTGGTTGTTCTCGTCGGTTTCGCTGCGCTCATCCTCGGCCTGCTGACCATTATCGACGATGATGACGATGACGACGCAATCAGCGTCTGAATCTTTTAGCCTAAGCTAACTTGCAAGAAGGGTCGCACGCTGGTGCGGCCCTTTTTGTTTTGCTCGCTTTTCGGCATCGCTTTTCCTTGGTCGGCGCCCCTGCCTGATGTAGGCTGACGGTCGAGAGAGGGTGTAATCAATGCTATATGTAATCCTTGGCCTGTTCGTTCTGCTGCTGCTCATCTTCCTGCTGATGGCGGTGCGGGTGGTGAAGCAGGGTTTCGTCTATACGATCGAACGGCTGGGCAAATTCACTCTCGCGGCCGAACCCGGACTCCATCTGATCTTTCCCTTCATTGACAGGGTGGGGCACAAGATCAACATGATGGAACAGGTGCTCGACATTCCGGGGCAGGAGATCATCACCAAGGATAACGCCATGGTCGGTGTGGATGCCGTGGTGTTCTTCCAGGTCCTCGACGCCGGCAAGGCTGCCTACGAGGTTTCGGGCCTGCAAAATGCGATCCTCGCCCTCACCACCACGAATCTGCGGACCGTAATGGGCAGCATGGACCTGGACGAAACCCTGTCCAAGCGCGACGAGATCAATGCCCGCCTGCTGTCGGTGGTCGATCATGCCACCTCGCCCTGGGGCATCAAGATCACCCGCGTCGAGATCAAGGATATCCGCCCGCCGATCGACATTTCAGAAGCGATGGCACGGCAGATGAAGGCCGAACGCCTGAAACGTGCCGAGATCCTGGAGGCGGAAGGCGACCGGGCCAGCCGCATCCTGCGCGCCGAGGGCGAGAAGCAGAGCGCCATCCTGTCAGCCGAGGGCAAGCGCGAGGCGGCGTTTCGCGATGCCGAGGCGCGCGAACGCGCTGCCGATGCCGAAGCGCAGGCCACCCGCTCCGTTTCCGAAGCCATCGCGCAAAACGGCAATCAGGCGATCAACTATTTCATCGCGCAGGAATACACCAAGGCGCTGGGCAAATTCGCCACATCACCCAATGCCAAGACGATCCTGTTCCCGGTCGAGGCGACGCAACTGATCGGTTCGCTGGGCGGGATCGGCGAATTGGTGCGCGACATCGCCAGGCCCGACGGGGCGCAGACCGGCGAAGTGGCAGGCACGCCGATTCCCGAACGGCCCCGCGTCACGGTGCCCCGTACGGATTTGCGGACCGACGGGCGCAGCGGCCACCGGACGGATCGTAGCTGATGGATTTCACCGGCATCGAAGCCTGGCATATCTGGATTGCGCTGGGGCTGGTCCTGGCCGGCCTGGAGCTGGTGGTGCCGGGCGTCTACTTCCTCTGGCTCGCGGTCGCCGCACTGGCGACCGGCGTTCTGGTCTGGTCGATCGATCCCGGCCTGATCATGCAGATCGTCGATTTCGTGTTCCTTGCCCTCATCGCGGTATTTTCAGCCAAGCGGTTCCTGCGCGACCGGCCGATCCAGAGTTCGGACCCGCTGCTGAACAACAGGATGGGGCGATTGGTCGGTCAGACCGCAGTGGTTACGCAGCCGATCAGGAACGGTTCGGGCCGGGTCAAGCAGGGCGACAGCGAATGGATGGCGATGGGGCCAGATCTGGGTGCGGGCACATATGTGCGCGTCACCGGCAATGATGGTGGAACCCTGCTGGTCGAACCGCTCTCCCTGACAGGCGATGAAGGGACGCTGCCGGCCGGGTCTGCCTGAGCAGATTTTGCGGCGCCGATCAGCCAGCGCCGGTCAAATCGTGTCGCGGGTCTTGTCGGCAAAGCGCCCGTTCTTGCGGTAGCGTACCATCCAACGATCCAGAAACAGGCTAAGCGGCCTTGCCTCGATCCCCATGTCCTCAAGGCCGGGATATTTGCCTGACGGCATGTTCCCTTCCTTCAGCATCAGCCACTGATCGGTGCCCATGGGCGAGCCCGGCAGCTTGGCGAAGAACCCCGCAATTCCGTCGGGCACAGGCACGAAGCTGCGGCTGCGGTCCTGGGCCTTCGCTATCCTGCGGTTCAGTTCCATCATCGTGATCGGTTCCGGTCCCGCGATCTCGTAGAGCTTGCCGCCGTGGCGCGCAGGGTCCGACAGGGCGGCGGCGACGGCATCGGCGGCATCGTCGACATACAGCATCTGCAGCGGAGCATCCGGCGCGAAAACCGGCATGACGGGGAAGGCCTGGATCAAACCAGCAAACATCGTGATGAATTCGTCGTCTTCGGCAAACAGGATCGGCGGGCGCAGGATAGTCGCACCGGGAAAGGTTTCGCGAACCCTCCTTTCGCCCAGCGCCTTGGCGCGGGCATAGCCCGAGGCACTGCCGGCGTCGGCACCGATAGCGCTGATCTGCACGAGCGCGCTCGCCCCTGCCTCATGCGCCGCCTGCGCGACATGGCCGGCACCTTCTCCCATCAGGCGGTCGAGATTGCCGGAGAATGCGCCGACCAGATTTACGGCGGCGTCGGCACCATGCATGCTGGCCCGCACGCTCTGCAGGTCGGTAATGTCGCAGCGGGCAAATTGAAGCTGACCCAGATTGGCGAGGGGCTTCAGGGTAAACGCCTTTTCCGGGTTGCGACTGGCTATCCGCAGGCGCGCCCCGCATTCCAGCAGCGCCTGCGCGATATGGGTGCCGAAAAACCCGCTGCCCCCGAACAGGGTGACCAGCTTTCCATCCAGAGTATCGCGTTTGGCCATAATGATCGTTCGACATCCGCTAGCGTTCTGATCGGCGCGCAGGGGCGCAGCACCCGTAATCGGACCGGAGGCCCTTGGCAGCGCCATGCCGCAATGACCGGTAAGTCGCAACAGTTGAGGCAAGATTGCACGATGTATGATTGACAGGACCGCCGATGCTAAGCTATCGGCCCGTTCCTACCCGCGGACCGGCGCCCTAGGCCCGATCCGCTCCGGTGCCCAGATGGCGGAATTGGTAGACGCACCAGCTTCAGGTGCTGGCGCTCGCAAGGGCGTGGAGGTTCGAGTCCTCTTCTGGGCACCATTTCTCTAAAGCTATTGAATAAGCTGCCATTATCGAGGTCTTTCAGGGCGTGTTTGCTGCGATCACTGCTGCGGTTCGGTGCCCGTGGGTCCGGCGCGAGCAAGATAAATGCAAGTAGAAATGGTTCGCGCGGCCATTACGGTTCAATTCCGGTTTCACGTCCAGAGGCATGACGCTTCGTGGTGATCGTTCCTATGTTCATCGATATTCCCGGTCGAAATCCGGCCGCTCGTCGGTCGCACCGAGGTATGGCACTCCGATTGATCCGACGCTGCTTGACGGATGAGGGTGATCTGGCCACTTCGGTTTTTGGTGAGGCTTTGGCACCAATATCGAGATGAACGAGGTGCTGACCCTTGTGCGTGCCTACTCCCTCTACATCGACACTTCCGGTCCAATGCGGCATCATATCGTAGCATCGATATCGTCGTCGGCCCTTGGTGCGACTTGCCAGGCGGTTGTGCGAAATAGAAGCTGCTACGGAACTTCTCATGCTGATCGCCAGTAGGTCAGCCATACGGGCTGCACGGGCATCGCACGGATCGTTCGGTCAGGCGCTCGATCATCAATAGAAAGGCTGCACCATGAAACGACCCGCCGGCACTGAACATTTCGTGCTCAATCAGACCATGCTCCGGGTCCGCGATCCTGACGCTTCGATCGCCTTTTATCGTGACATACTGGGCATGACATTGTTGCAGCGGCTCGATTCTCAGGAGATGCAATTCTCGCTCTTCTTCCTCGCCTATCTTGCTGACGGAGAGACCATTCCGACGGATCCGGCAGAGCGGGCGCGCTTCATCTTTTCGCGCGAGACGACGCTGGAACTCACCCATAATTGGGGCACCGAAACGGATGCGAACTTCGCTGGCTATCACAATGGCAATGATGAACCGCGTGGTTTCGGCCATCTGGGAATCAGCGTTCCCGATGTCGAGGCTGCGTGCGCCCGGTTCGAAAGGCTGAAGGTGCGCTTCATCAAGCGCCCGGAGGAGGGACGCATGAGCGGGGTCGCCTTCATCGCCGATCCCGACAATTACTGGATCGAAATCCTGTCACCCGGCGGCATGGCGCCGGCCCTGGGCTCCGGCGCCGCCTGACACAGGACCGACCGCTGGGCCGATCACGGGATCGATCCCTGGGCCGATCACACAGGGCCGATTACAGGGCCGATCCGGCGCGGCACCTATCGGACGCCGCTGCCGAAAGTATAGGTCAGTGCCGCACCGCCCGCGATCTGGTCGCGCGAGCCGAACTGGAGCACTACCGGGGAATCTGCAGGATCGGCAATCAGCCGGTCATATTTCACGTAGCTGTAGATACCCCAGCGCGGCGTGAACTGCCTGATGTAGCCGACCGCCACACCGGCCGATTGCAGCCCGCCATCGGCATCATAGGCGGGGAGGCCGAACGAGGCGTCTTCGGGCCGGACACCGAAATAGGAATCCTGATAGCGGCTGTCGGTCAGCGTCAGGCGCGGTCCCACGGACAGCAATTGCCGATCGCCGTCACGCATTATGTAATCGGCGCTGAGCACCGAGATGAAGCCGTCATGTCCGCCGATACCCTGCCGCGCTTCGGCCCGCAGCCGCAGATTGTCACTCAACGCATATTGCGCGAAAGCGCCCAGTTCGACGGTGAGGCCGACTTCGGGCAAGATGCCGCCGACTTCGCTCGACTTGCGCTTGCCTTCCAGGCCTATCGACGGGCCGAATGTCAGATTTCCGCTACGGGCGAGAGTGAATCCGAAACTTTCATCCGGAGCCTCGAACGCGAATTCCGCATCGCCGCGCGTCCTGCTGGCGTCGATCAGGGGGCGCAGGACGAGATCGTCGGAGCCGGGGTAGCTCGGCACCAATTGCGGGCCGAGCGCAACCCTGACGCGGCGGGGTTCGCCATCGTTCAGATCCTGCGCCGATGCCTGCATCGGAAGGAGAATGGCTGCGCTGGCAAGAAGGTAACGGATCGGCAGAAGCTGCATGATGATTGGTCCTGTTGTTCGGCACCCGCATGGGCTTTGATCTGCCTCTACCCAATCTTTCTCGTGATAACTACCTCTTGCTCTACCCGTGGTGACTGCGATGCAGGGGCAGAGCCGCGGTCAGGTCCGAAACTGATCGTGTCTTTCAGTCCACTTTCGTAAGAGGCATGCTGTTGCCATTCTGTGTAAACATCGCGCGGGCGATGCGGCCGCCCTCCTCGATGAACACCACCTCGTCGCCCTGCGCGACCCGTGGCGGAGCGTCGGCCACGGGGCCGGCCTCGGCAAGTGGCGCGCCCGCCAGAAGGTGCAGCGCAATGTCCTGCACCGCAGGTTCCACTGCACTGTTGGTCAGCATGACGATCGCGCGCTGGCTTTCGGGTTGCAGCGCCATGTAGGTCCGGAAACCCCCGGTGCCGCCGCCGTGCATCAGGATCGTGCCTGTCGGGGCGGGCAGCAGCATCCAGCCAAGCCCGGCCCGAAAGCCCGGCGCATCACGCGGTTCGGCGAGCGCCAGTCGCATGGCCGGGGCGATCGGCGATTGCGGATCGAGCGCGGCCTGCAGAAACTTCACCATGTCACCGGCTGTCGAACGCAGCGCACCGGCACCCGCAAGGACTGGCAGGTTCCACGCAGGCGTCGGCCGGTTGTACTCGTCCCGCCCGGCAGCGAACCGCGCCTTCTGGGCCGGGGTCAGGGTGATGGAAGTATCGTGCATCCCTAGCGGATCGAGAATGCGCGCGCGCACCAGCGGTTCCGCCTCCCCGGAAATGGCGGCGGCGAAGTCAAGCTGACACCGTTCCGGCAACCGGGGGGGGGGGCTACAGCAATTTCGACATCGCGGAATAGCCCGCCTGCTCAGGACAGCATGGCCTGCAACCTGCCCCGAACGATCTCCTCCGCCTCACCGACGACACGGTCCATTAGTTCCTGGCAGGTGGGAATGTCGTGAATGAGTCCCTGCACCATGCCCGCCCAGAACACGCCCTTGCTCAGATCTCCGGTATCGAGAACCTGCTTGCCCGCTGCGCCGGCCACTAGTTCCTTCACATCGGCGAATGTGGCGCCCGGCCGTTCGAGGCGGCGGACCACTTCTTCCGAAACGGCGCTCTTCCCCACCCGCGCAGTGTTCTTCAGACTGCGAAAGATCAGGAAGCTGCCGCGCTCGTCATTATCGACATAGGCCTGCTTCACATTGTCGTGGATGGGTGCCTCTCGCGTGGCGCAGAAACGCGTGCCCATGTTGATCCCGTCGGCCCCCAGGCTTAACGCGGCGACCAGACCGCGACCATCTCCGAAACCGCCGCTCGCAAGAATAGGGATCTTTACCTTGTCGGCTGCTGCCGGGATCAGGATCAGGCCCGGGATATCGTCTTCACCCGGATGTCCGGCACATTCGAAACCGTCGATCGAGATGACGTCGCAGCCGGCCTTTTCGGCACTGAGCGCATGACGCACCGCGGTGCATTTGTGCAGGATCGTTATACCGTGCGGCTTCAGCATGTCCCAGATTTCGCGCACTGCCTGCGTTCCGGCCGTTTCGACGACCTTCACCCCGCCATCGATGATCGCCTGTGCGTAGCCTGCGTAATCGGGCGGATTGATTGTCGGAAAGACGGTAAGGTTCACGCCGAACGGCTTGTCGGTCATTGCCCGGCAGCGCTCGATTTCCTCTCGCAGGGCATCCGGGCTGGGCTGCGTCAATGCGGTGAGCAATCCCAGTCCGCCTGCATTGGAGACCGCGCTGGCCATTTCGGCATAGCCGACATTCTGCATCCCACCCTGAACGATCGGGTGCTCGATGCCGAGCATTTCGGTAATCCGTGTCTTGAAAGCCATGTCGTTTCCCCCGTGTTCAATTCCGGCGTGCGGCCAGTCCCCGGCCCACCACCTGTGCCTGGATCTCCGCGGCACCTTCGAAAATGTTGAGAATGCGCGCATCGCACAGCACCCGGCTCGCCTCGTATTCCAGCGCGTAGCCATTGCCGCCGTGTATCTGCACGGCATTGTCGGCATTGGTCCATGCGACCCGCGCGGCAAGCAGTTTCGCCATCCCCGCCTCGATGTCGCAGCGGCGCCCGTCATCCTTGGTGCGCGCGGCGGCATAGGTCAGTTCGCGGGCCATCAGCAGCTCGGCGGCCATCAATGCCAGCTTGTCCGACACCCGCGGGAAGCCGATCAACGGGCCACCGAACTGGCGGCGTTCCTGCGCATAGCGCAGGGCAAGGTCGAACGCGTTCCAGCCGACCCCGATCGCGCGAGCGGCCGTCTGTATGCGCGCGCCTTCGAAGGTCTGCATCAACTGCTTGAAACCCTGGCCTTCCTGTCCGCCCAGAAGGCTGTCCTTCGCAATCACGAAGCCGTCGAAGGACAGGGCATATTCCTTCATGCCCCGATATCCCAAGACCTCGATCTCCGATCCTGCGAGGCCTTCATCGGGAAACGGTGCGTCATCGGTGCCGCGGGTCTTCGATGCGAGCAGCATCGACAGCCCGCCATATCCCTTCACACCGGGATCGGTACGGCACAGGATCGTCATCAGATCGGCACGCGCGGCATGGGTGATCCAGGTTTTTGCGCCGTCGATCCGCCAGCTTTCGTCCTCCTGCCGCTTCGCCCGCGTGCTGACGGAGGCGAGGTCGGAACCGGTGTCGGGTTCGGTAAACACGGCGGTCGGCAACACTTCGCCGCTGGCGATGCGGGGCAGCCACGCCTGTTTCTGTTCCGGCGTACCGGCGGCCCCGATCAGTTCACCGGCGATCTCCGACCGTGTTCCCAGCGATCCTGCGCAGATCCAGCCGCGGGAGAGTTCCTCGGATACGAGGCACATTGCCAGCTTTCCGAGGCCGAGCCCCCCATGTTCCTCCGGAATGCAGACGCCGAACACGCCTAACTGCGCCATCTCATCGACCACCTCCATCGGAATGAGCGCATCGGCAAGGTGCCATTTGTGGGCGTCGGGCGAAATCCTGTCGCGTGCGAAATTGCGAAACTGCTGACGGATGAGGTCCATCGTTTCGTCGCCGAGCCCTTCATACGGAACCGCGCCTTCGGCGAGATGGGCAGCCAACGCCTTGCGCGTATCGGGCGTGCTCCCCTCCGCGATGAAGCGCGCCACGGCGGCGTTGGCGGTAAAGGCGGCCGCCGCCCCGCCGATGCCGAGCGTGGCCGGGCGCGCGAATTCGCTCTGGCTCATCGGTACGCCGCCCGAAAGCTGGGCGCAATATTCGCCGAAACCGATGCGTAGGGCAAACTCCTCGACCTCGCCGAAATTCCCGGCTTCCGCCGTTCGCCGCGCCCATTCGGCCGTCGCGCCAAGCGCTTCTACCGTGGTCGCGATCCAGGCGAAGCCGTGAACGAGATGCTGGTGCCGGTCGACGAGGCGCGGATCGATCGAGCCGTCCGTCGCCACGGTTTCCACCACCTTTGCACACAGCGCATCCGACAATGCGCGGGCCGCTTCGACTGCGCCCTGCGCATCATCAATCCAGTGGGACGTCCCTGCATCCTGCATCGCCGCGCTCACCTCGCCTGACCCGCGAATTGGCGCAGCATGTGTTTGGCGATCTGCAACTGGAGGATCTGCGTGGTCCCCTCATATATGCGGTAGACCCGCGCGTCGCGGAAGAACCGTTCGGCGTCATATTCGGCCAGGTAACCGGCCCCACCGTAAATCTGCACGACCCGGTCGACCACGCGGCCGCACATTTCGGATGCGAACACCTTGAAAGCCGCGGCCTTCACCAGCACGCTTTCGCCGCGATCCGCACGGGCGGTCACGTCGGCGAGCATGCATTCGGCGGCGTAGATTTCCGTCTCGCTTTCGGCCAGCATCTGCTGGATCAGCTGGAAGCTGGCGATCGGTTCGCCAAAGGCCTTGCGCTCGGCAGCATAGCCCATCGCGGAATCGAGCGCCCGCCGTGCATAGCCGGCGGATGCCGCGCCGACGGATATCCGCCCCGTATCGAGGCTCTTCATCGCGGTGATGAAGCCTTTGCCCTCTTCCATCCCCAGCAGCGCCTCTGCCGGCAGCTGGACGTCCTCCATGATGATATCGGCGATCTGGCTGCCGGACTGTCCCATCTTCTTGTCGGGACTGCTGACCGACACGCCGGGCGTATCCATCGGCACGATGAAGGCCGACACATGCGCGTTCTTCGGCAGCGCTTCCTTGCTCGTGCGCGCCATGATGAGGGCGATATCCGCCTGCGGCGCATTGGTGATGTAGCGTTTCGTGCCGTTCAATACCCAGCCACCATCGCTGCGTTTCGCGATCGTCGCCATGCCCGCGCTGTCGGACCCGCTGCCGGGTTCGGTCAGCCCGAAACTGGCGATCTCGCCCGCGGCGATGCGCGGCAGCCATTCGGCCTTCTGCTCTTGCGTGCCGCCGTGTTTGATCGCGGAATGGACCATTCCGGTATTGATCGAGATGATCGAGCGATAGGCCGGCATGGCGTAGGACAGCACGTGGATGGTCAGTGCGTATTGCGTCACATTCATGGCAGCGCCGCCATATTCCTCCGGCATGGTCAGGCCGAACAGGCCCATCGACCGCATCTCTTCCAGAATGGCATCGGGGATGCGATCGGTTTCGATGATCTCCCGTTCGGCCGGGATCATCCTGTCGCGCACGAAGCGTTTCAACTGGTCGAGGAATTGTTCGAAAGTCTCGGCGTCCATGCCGGGGTTTGCGGTTATGTCAGGCATCGGCGAGTCCTACGATTGCGATGGATGATACGTTCTGGTTGGGCATGCCGCCAAGATTGTGGCTCAATGCGAACCTGGGCGGTTCCTTGCGCTGGCGTTCTCCCGCGCGGCCGAGCAGCTGGAGATAGTTCTCGTAGATCATGCGAATGCCCGAGGCGCCGATCGGATGGCCGAAACATTTCAGCCCGCCATCGATCTGGCACGGTAACGCGCCATCGGCATCGAAGAAGCCGTCGAGAACATCCTTCCAGCCTTCGCCCTCTTTCGAGATGTGCAGATCTTCCATGGTGACGAGTTCGGTGATCGAGAAACAGTCATGCACTTCGAGCAGGCTGATCTGTTCGCGCGGATTGGTAATCCCGGCTTCTTCGTAAGCCTTGGTGGCCGCCTGGCGGGTGGTGTGGAAATAGCTGCCGTTCCAGCCGTTGCCCTGCATTTCCCATCCGTTCGACGTGGCAAGCTGCAGCGCTTTCACCATGACGAGATCGGTCTTGCCCCAGCTGCGCGCGATTTCGGGCGTGGTCACGATGGCGCAGGCCGCACCGTCGGACACGCCGCAGCAGTCATACAGGCCGAGCGGGGCTGCGATCATGGGCGCTTCCATCGCCTGTTCGACCGTGATCGGCTTGCGCAGATGGGCCTTGGGGTTCTTCGCGCCATTGGCGTGGCTCTTGACCGACACATGGGCCATGGCGCGTTTCAGGTCGTCCGCGCCGACGCCGTGCTGCGAGCGATAGGCGCTGGCGAGCTGGGCGAAATTGCCCGGCGCCGAACCGGTCACGCCGAACATGTCGTAATTGGTGCCGCGCGTGCGCACCGGCAGGCCGCCATAGCCCGTATCCTTGAGCTTTTCCGCGCCCAGCGCCAGCGCGACATCCGCCGCGCCGCTGGCCACGGCATAGACCGCGCCGCGAAAGGCTTCCGTGCCACTGGCGCAGTAATTCTCGACCTTGGTCACGCCGACATTGTCGAGGCGCAGCGCCATGGCGAGCGGAATGCCCGATGGGCCGATATTGATCGCATCGAACGCGGCGCCCAGCCAGGCGGCGTCTATTTCCGATGGGTCGATTCCCGCATCGGCAATCGCCTCCTCATAGGCTTCCAGCATCAGCTGGTCCTCGTCCTTGTCCCAGCGCTCCCCGAACTTGGCACACCCCATGCCGAGGATCGCCACCTTGTCCCTGATACCGCGTGCCATCGTGTCTCTCCTCGTTAGCGTCCCGTTCAAAAAGCGGGCGCAGCCTTCCAGAAATAGCGGCGAAACCCGCGCTTTTCGTCGATTGCCTTGATCCGGAACATCATCCGCATTTCATCGCCGACCTCGATCGCCTGCGGATCGACATCGGTGAACTCCGCCATCAGCCGGCCCCCGCCCTCGAATTCCACATTGCCGTAGCAGGTCGGGGGATCGGGCGAATAGGTCAGGCTGTCGGCAGTGTAGGTCATGACCCGCGCCGGTATCTCGGCCAGGGGATAGTCTTCCTGTGTCCGGATCGCGTGGTCGTTGGAGTTCACGCTCATTTCCGTCTTGGGAAACTGCACCGTTCCGGTCTTGGAGCATTTGCCCCCGACCAGCGCCATCGTGCCCTTGCGCTGACGCCACATCGCGGGAAGCGCCGTCTTCTCGTCATGTTCGGCCCGCATTCCGCGATCGAGCGCCAGATGACCCCGATGGAACAGATATTTCAGGTAATTGTCGCTCGCCTGCTTGCGCGCAAGCCAGCCCGAAACCCCCAGGCGGGGACGCGTCGTGCCGATCCGGTCGGTGACGCGCAGCAGGATCACATCGGCACCCTGACCGAAGGCGGACAGCAGGATCGTCTCGCCCGGCTTCGCTTTTTCCAGAACGGCGGCAAGCATCAAAAGCGGATGCGCCGCGCCCGCATGGCCCACGCTGCCATCCAACTGATCGGCCAGCGCATTCGGCGAGATCCCGGCTTTCCTGGCGAGCATTTCGGGTACGCCGCGCGCAGCGATCGGAACGATCAGGTGATCGACTAAGCCCCCCTCGATGCGGCAAGCGGCCAGCGCGTCTACGATGGCGTCGCCCATGATTTTCACATAACCCTCATCACGGACCCAGCGCGCTTCCCAATCGTAATCGGCTTGGCTGCCCGCTTCGCGAAAATGATCGACGAAATCGGCGGTCACGCTGTGCGTGCCGATCAGTTCGGCGATGACGTCCTTCGTCCCGACCAGCAGCGCCGCGGCGGCATCGCCCGAAGACATCTCACGCGCGGAAGCGGGTTTGGGTTGCGTCCGTTCGCCGGTGACTTGCAGAATCGTCTGGCCGGTCCCCTTGCTCATGCCGAAGGCCGCCATCAATTGCGAGGTCGCCACCCGCTGGCTCCCGCCCGCATCCAGCGCCCCCGTGACATCGCCGAGATTGAGTGCCTCCTTCACGATGCCGGCATTTTGCCGGTCCGCAAATGGCGCGGTGGTGGAGGCAAGCCAGACGGCGTCGATTTGCGCCCGGTCAAAATTCTCAAGGCAATCGCGCGCCGCCTCGACCGCCATCGTGCAGACGTCCTCGTCCCAGCCGGAGACGGCCTTGTCCCCCTTGCCGCGCGGACCGCCGAACCAGGCATTGGCCTTAGCGATAGCGGCCCGATCCAGCCGGGTGATGGGGACGTAAGCGCCATAGGCAGTGATACCGACTCCGGCCATCATCGAAACTCCGCATATCCGTTGTTGATCACCACCAGGTCGCGTTCCGCCGCCCGCGCCCGGAAAGAAGCGCTGCCGTCACCTTCGCGCCAGATTTCGGTGACGATCGTCTCGCCCGGATAGACCGGACTGGAAAAACGCACATCCATGCGGGTCAGCCGGGTGGGATCATTGTCGCACAGTTCGGCCAGCAAGGCCCGGCCGACGACGCCATAGGTGCACAACCCGTGCAGGATCGGCGCTGCGAATCCGGCCGCTTCGGCAACCGCCGGATCGATGTGGAGAGGGTTGTAATCGCCCGAAAGACGGTAGATTTCAGCCTGGTTCGCGGCGGTCGGCAAGGTGACGACGGCATCAGCCTCCCGGTCCGGGACCGGATGCGGACGCGGAGGTTCGCCGTCGCTGCCTCCATGCCCGCCATCGCCGCGCAGAAAGCTGCTCATCCGCACGGTCGCGAGATGCGTGCCACCATCCTCGTCGTAGATTTCGCGCGCGCTGAAGGCGAGCGATCCCTTGTCCGCCCCCTTGTCGTAGATCGCCTCGATCCGGGTTTCTCCGCGAACCGTCCCTTCCACCGGCAGGGGCGCATGAATGCGGGTCGACTGTTCGCCATGCAGCACCTTCTGCCAGGTCACGCCAAATGCGGGATCGCGCCAGAAGAACCCGGGATAGGCCAGCACCACCGCCATGGTGGGCAACGCTTCCAAAGTCTCTTCGTAGATGAAATCCAGCTGCCGCGCCCCGACCCCCAGCGCATAGAGCATCGTGTCGCGCGGCGTGATGATGTGGTGCGTGACGATGGGGTCCATCGCCAGCAGGGCTTGGGGATCGAAAGCCATCGCGTCAGATCGGGTCCCAGGAAAATACTTCGCCCGAACGCTGCAATTCGTGGAAGGTGGGGCGGAAGGCCGGCAGCAGGTCCGAATTGATTGATTCCGGCGTCCACCCTTCCGATCGGTGCATCGAACGGAGCGGGCGCGGGACGGAGAACAGAAAAATCTCGTTTTTTCGCACGCAGAAGATCTGGCCGGAAACGTCCCGGGCCTCGTCCGACAGCAGCGATACGGCCAGCGGCGCGATCTTGTCCGCGCTCATCGACTTGATCCGCTCCACCCGTTCGCGCTCAGCGTCGTTCTGCGCCGGGATCGTGGCGGTCATTCGGCTCCAGGCGAACGGAGCGATGCAATTCGAGCGGACGTTCGAGCGCGCCATGTCCAGCGCGATCGAGTTGGACAGGCCGACTACGCCCATTTTCGCCGCCGAATAATTCGCCTGGCCGAAATTGCCGATCAGGCCGGAGGTCGAGGTGAAATGGACGAACGCCCCGGAGCCCTGTTCCTTGAATTGCAGGGCGGCGGCCTTGGACACGTAGTAATAACCGTTGAGATTGATGCGGATGACATCGTCCCAGTCGACCTGGCTCATCTTGTGGAAGATGCGGTCGCGCAGGATGCCGGCATTGTTCACCACGCCGTCGATCCGGCCGAACTTCGCCACGCCATCCTCGATGATGCTGGTCGCACCCTGGGGATCGGATATGTCGGCCCCGTTCGCGATGGCTTCGCCGCCAAGCTTGCGGATTTCCTCCACGACATCATGCGCCAGACCGCCGTCTGCACCTTCGCCTTCCTGCGATCCGCCAAGATCGTTGACCACGACCCGGGCGCCTTCGCGCGCGGCGCAAAGGGCGATTTCCCGGCCGATTCCGCGTCCGGCACCGGTCACTGCAATCACTTTACCTGCAAGAATGGCCATGGCTTCGAATCTCCCGCTTTGTCTGTCGCAGTCCGGGTTGACTGCTTGCGCGCGATCTTTCAAGCATTCGAATAGATCCATTCGGTATTTCGAATAGGAAGGATGCGTATGCCCCGCTTGGTCAAGTCGGTAAGTCGCGCCGCGGCGATTTTGCGCCTGCTATCCGTGGGCGAGCCAAGGGGCGTGAATGCCGTTGCGCGCGAGCTTGCCCTTGCTCCGAGCACCTGTCTCGAATTGCTGCGGACGCTGTTGCATGAAGAGCTGGTGGATTTCGAACCGGGCCGCAAGACTTACGCCACGGTCTCCGATCTACGCACATTCTTCACAGAGTCTGCCGACGTGCTGTTAAGCGATGTGCTGCGAACGGGCTTGCGTCGGTTTGCGCGAGACCATCTGGTCACCTGTGGGATCTGGTCTCGCCTCGGCACGCGCGTGATCCTGAAAGAGGTGTTCGACAGTCCGGACAGCACCCGAATTCACCTTGTCGCGGGCCAAAGACTTCCGGTCCACCTTGGTGCGATGGGACGCTGCCTCGCCGCAGTGGAAGGCTTGGAGCGTGAGGAAGTTGCCGAGATTGTCACATCGCTGCGCTGGCAATCACCCCCCAGCGCAAGTAATTTCTCGCGCGATGTAGAAAATGCCCGTGTGCACGGCTGGGCGCTCGATGATGGGAACTATCTCCGGGGCATCGCAACGATTGCAGTCGCTCTTCCCAACCATAGCGGTAAGGTGAAGGGATTCGTTACCGCCACGGGGTTTGCAGGCCAGCGGGACATGAGTGAATACGCCAAAATGGGGTGGGAGCTGCAAGGCTTGGCGGGATGCAAGAAGAAATCCTAGGCTGAACGATCGAACCCGTCCTTTATCTTTGCACCCCAAATTGGCCTCTCCCAGGCCCGAGTGACAGTGTTCCTGCTATCCGGTGCTTGTTTCTTGGCAATCCCGTGCCGTGGCCGTTCCCTTCCTTCTCCCAGAACCGCTGAATCTTTTCCGCAGATTTGAGAAGACCAGGTTCGGTGTATCAAAGCAATTTGTCGATGGTGATTGGCAAATCGCGCACGCGCTTGCCCGTAGCGTTGAAAACCGCATTGGCGATTGCCGCGCCGGTGCCGACGATGCCCACTTCGCCTATCCCCTTCACGTCGATCGGAGAAAGCGCGTCGTCCTCTTCTACGAACAGGACTTCGATGTCACCGATATCGGCATTCACGGGAACGTGATATTCGGCGAGATTGTGGTTCATGAACCGGCCGATGCGGTTGTCGGTCATGGTTTCCTCTTCCAGCGTCTTGCCCACCGCCATGACGGCAGCGCCCATGATCTGGCTGCGCGCGGTCTGCGCATTCAATATCCGTCCCGCCGCCGCCGCGATGACAAGGCGAATTACGCGCACCTGCCCGAGTTCTTCATCGACCCGCACCTCGGCGAAGATCGCCGAGTGGGTGTAGCCGACATATTTCAGTTTCTTGAGCATGGGCGGTGTGCTGGTCTTCTTCGCCTCCAGCCGATCGAGCCCGCGTGCTTTCAGGATTTCGCCATAGGACAGGCCGGTGCCGCGATCGGCTTTCACTTCGATCCGCCCGTCTGCGAACACGACATCGTCTTTTGACAGTTTCGTAAAGGGTCCGTCCTTTATCTTGGCCGCGTGCTTGAACAGATCGTCCTGCATCGCCTCGCCCGCCAGCCGGACCGCGTTGCCGACCGTGGCCGCAGTCATCGACCCGCCCTCGATCGGCGCAAAGGGGAAGTCGCTGTCCCCCAGCTTTACGGTGATATCATCGACCGGTAGACCCAGCGTTTCCCCGGCAATCTGCGCGAGGATCGTATAGGTGCCGGTGCCGATATCCGCCGATGCGGTGCTGACTTTCAGCTTGCCGTCCGTGTCCAGGACGATGCGCACCGTCGCCACATTGCTGCGCGCTTCCCACACGCCCGTGGCCATGCCCATTCCGGCCAGTTCGCGCCCATCGCGGGAGCGGCGAGGTTGCGGTTCCCGCCGGGACCAGTCGATGGCCGCCGCGCCGCGTTCGTAACAGGCGCGCAGCGCCTTGGAACTGAAGCGCTTGTTCTCGTTCTCGTCTTCCAGCGAATAATTGCGCAGGCGCAGTTCGATGGGGTCGACATTGGCTGCATGGGCCAGTTCGTCCATCGCGGATTCCAGCGCGAATACGCCAAGCGCACCGCCCGGTGCCCGCATGTCCGAAGGGGTATAGGTATCGAGCCGGGCCAGCTTGTGCGACAGCGAGACGTTGTCGCAATGATAGAGCATTCCCGACCAATTCACGACCACTTCCTGATGATCCTCGAACGTCGATGTCCCCGCGATCGCATCGTGCTTGATCGCGGTCAGCGTGCCATCCTCGCGTGCGCCCAGCTTCACGGTTTGCAGCGTGTGCGGGCGATAGACATGAGTCCACATCTGATCACGGGTGAGCACGACCCTGACGGAGCGTTCCAAGGCCAGCGACGCCATCACGGCGAGAAACAGCTGGTATTGCGGGCGCAGTCCGGAACCGAAGGCGCCGCCCACGAAAGGCGTGGCCACCCGGACCTTGTCCTTCGACAATCCGAACACCCCGGCGACATAGCCCTGGCTGTTGGTAACACCCTGGATCTTGTCGTGAATGTCGAGCGAGCCGTCCGCATTCCACTGCACCGTCGTCGCGTGGGGCTCCATCGGGTTGTGATGTTCGATCGCGACGGAATACTCCGCCTCGACCTGGATCGGAGCCGCCGCGAACGCCTTGTCCGCATTGCCGCGGGGGGAAGGCGCTCCGGCGAAACCTGCACGACCCACCGGCGGTTTGTAAGCGCGTTCCTTCGCATGGTGGATATCGGTGGCATGGCCCGAAGGCTCGATCTGCGCCCGCACCAGCGCGGCGGCATCGCGGGCGGCCTCGAAACTGTCCGCCACGACCAGAGCGATCGGCTGTCCGCTGTAGAGGATATGCTCGTCGTGAAGCGGCCGGAATGGATGACCCGGGGGCGCGGTCTGGTCCTTGTATTTGAGGTCGAGCCACGCGGTGTTCGGACGGTTTTCGTGAGTGAACACTTCGATCACGCCGGGGAAACTGCGCGCAGCAGCAAGATCGAAACCGATGATCCTGCCGCGTGCAACCGCACTTGTCACGACATAACCATGGGTGAGATTGGGCGGGGTGAACTCTGCAGCGTAGCGCGCCTCGCCGGTTACTTTTAGCGGACCGTCGATGCGGTTTACAGGTTCGCCAATGGGATTGGGTGCGGTGGCCATATCGGTTCCTTCAGGCGATGCGTTTGTCGATTTGCGACTGCGGCGTTGCAGCCACGGCCTGGCCGATGGCCCGCACGATGGCGCGCCGGGCCAGCTCGATCTTGAATGCGTTGTCCTTCAATCCGCGCGCGCCATCCAGCAGCAGGTTCGCCGCTTTCGCACAGTCCGCCGGAGCCGCCGCCGTGCCTTCCAGCGCTTCCTCCGCACCGCGCACCCGCCAGGGCTTGTGCGCCACCCCGCCAAGGGCGATGCGGGCGATCTGGATGGTGTCCCCGTCCATCTTGAGGCCAACGGCCACGGATACGAGCGCGAAAGCATAGGAGAGCCGGTCACGCAGTTTGAGATAGGTGTAATGCTCGGGAAAACCGGCAGGAGGAAGCTCGACCGCGACGATCAACTCGTCGGCGGCAAGCGTGGTATCGTGCTGCGGCGTATCGCCCGGCAGGCGGTGAAAGTCCGCCATCGGAATGCGCCGGGAGCCGCCGGGCCCTTCGACCAGAACCTCCGCCTCCAGCGCCGCCATGGCGACACACATGTCGCTGGGATGCGTCGCCACGCAATCGTCGCTCGCGCCCAGGATCGCGTGGATGCGATTGACCCCGCCGATTGCCGGGCAGCCGGTACCTGGCTCCCGCTTGTTGCACGGCGTACCGGTATCGTAGAAATAATAGCAGCGCGTGCGCTGCAACAGATTGCCGCCCGTGGTCGCCGCATTGCGCAACTGCCCCGTCGCCCCTGCCAGAAGGGCGCTCGACAGCATCGGCCAGCGCGCCTGCACCCGTTCGTCATACGCCACCGTGCTGTTGGTAACTAACGCGCCGATCCGCAGGCCCCCGCCTTCCGTTTCCTCGATGGTGTCGAGCGGCAGCTTGGATATGTCGATGATCGAGCTGGGCCGTTCGACATTGTATTTCATCAGATCGACAAGATTGGTGCCGCCCGCGATGATCTTCGCCTCCCGGTCCGCTGCAAGTGCTTCGACCGCTTGTGACACTTCGGTCGGGCGGATATATCCGAACCGGTTCATTGCGCCGGCTCCTTGTCCCCGCGGCTGCCCTGGGCCACCTCTTCGATGGCATCGACGATATTGGGATAGGCGCCGCAGCGGCACAGATTGCCGCTCATCAATTCGCGGATTTCGTCGCGCGATCCGGTCCGGCCGGCTTTCGTCAGCGCCACCGCGGACATCAGCTGGCCCGGCGTGCAATAGCCGCATTGAAACGCATCGTGGTCGACGAACGCCTGCTGCATCGGGTGGAGAGCGTCGCCCCCGTCTTCCGAGAGGCCTTCCACGGTCGTCACCTCCGCCCCGTCGCGCGTTACCGCCAGGACGAGGCAGCTGTTAATGCGTTCACCGTCCACGATGACGGTGCAGGCGCCGCACTGGCCATGGTCGCAGCCCTTCTTGGTGCCCGTCAGGTCCAGCCGTTCGCGTAGCAGGTCGAGCAACGACACCCACGGCGCGACGTCCAGTTTGTGCTTCTGTCCGTTCACCGTCAGGGTAATGGCGATATCGGTTTCGCCGCGCGCTTGCGTCGTCGTGGTCATAGCAGTTCCTTCATGCCGCATGCGTGCGATTGGCGAAGCCTTCGGGGGGCAGCCGCCGCTCCGGATCGCGGCGGCGCAATGGTATGGATGCTGCCTTGAGCGCGAGTGCTGCGACGATTGTTGCCGCGAGCAACCCGCCGCCTGCAAGAACCGGGCGGCTGGCAACGGCATCAACCATTTTCTCGAGCCTGGTGCGTCGGCGCAATATGTTCATCTTGGCAAACTCCGGTAATGCTGCCCTTCGAAGGGCGTAGAAGGAATACGGATCATCGCCCCATCATCCTTCGTGAACCAGTTAACGCACCAAGATCGGTTTGGGTTCAAAAGTATCGATCGATCGATGTCTGTCAAACCTTTGCAGGTGCCGATATCGCGTAACGATCGTGCTGGATCAAGGGTGAGCAACAGCGGCTCGTCCTCCATGCGTCAGCACGGCATAGAGGCCCGACCCAAACCGATGAAGACGGCAATCTCTGGGCGAAGTCGGTAACCCGGAGGACGACTATCTTTATGATGAGGCAATCGAGGGCGGCTACATCCATCCTGGCGGCGACAGCGGGATGGACTGGAGCGAGGCGCGTTCCATCGGCGGGCCGCGCGTAAATGGGTGGAGCAGGCGAACCTCTTCGCCGCCGAGGAGGACGGTAAGGACTGGAGCTACATCTTGCTGGACGAGCGCGACGTTACGCAGGCGCTCACGCTCAACGCATTGATGGCGAAGGCCTGACCGCCATGTAATCCGGCTGTTGCTCGACAACCAGTATAGCTTCGCGTCCTTCTGGAAGCACCACGCCAGCAAGACCGGTGGCGGCGGTCGGGAGATCACCATCGAAGCCGCCAAGCGCGCCGCGAACCGCGCATTGGCGCAGCGGGATACCCCGGTCGTGCTGTCGATCCTGTTCGACCGGCTCCATGTGCTCAGGAACCAGCTGGTCCACGGCGGTGCGACCCGGAACAGCAACGCCAACCGCAATCAGGTCCGTGACGGCGCGGCGCTGCTCGGTTGCCTGCTTCCGGTGTTCATCGACCTGATGATGGATCACCCGGACGAGGAATGGACCATGCCCAACTATCCGGTGGTCGACTGACAGATCATGGCCGGGGATGGTTGGTCATCGAACGAGATCGACGCAGCCGGGGAGGAATATTTTTCCATGCTGGCTGCCGAGATTGCCGTCAGCTTGGCGGAGCAATACAATACAAATTTGATAATAGTGTCGAAGATTCCTGACATCGCTCAATCAGCTCTCAGCAGCAGAAGCGGCTCGTTCGTGTTCGCACGCGCTGCGGCGAGCCACTCGCGCGGCATCAAGCCGTCGCGCTCGAGCTGGGCAAGAGGCGCGGCGCGCGTAGCGGCCATGGCTTCTCGCTGACGCCAGCTTGCAGCCACGGGAACGGCTTCGGCTTCGGCAACGGAGAGCGCTTTCTCCCATTCCTGCGATGCGCGGTCGATACCCGCCGGTAGGCGCGCCAGAACCAGGTCGGCCTTTCCGATACTGCCGGTGAGGCTCTCGATCTGCCGGGCATTCTCGTTTGCCGCAGCCGTGGCGGCTGCACTTTCATTGCAGGCCATGAGACAAGCAACGCGCAGGCCGCCCGCCAGTGACATGGCATCAATCATCGGGTCGGCGAGCGCATATTCGGGCGGCATGTCGAGGAGCAGCTCACGGGCGCGATCCTCGAATCGTTCCTGGTGAGGGCGAGTTGCCAAGGCGATGCCGAGCCATACCTGCGCGGCGCGCCCCGTATCAGTCATCAGCCATGCTTCCTCGAACAGGTTCACCTGCGAACGCAGGAAGGCAAATTCCGCTGCAAGCTGATCCTGCCGGATGCGTTCAATTGCGGCGAGGATACGATCGGTCCCTTCGGTCAATGCGGACAGGTTCTCCTCCACCTTCGAGAGGCGGGCATTCATGATCCCGAAGCCGACGAGCGAGACCCCGATCCCGGTAGCGCTGAGGGCGAGATTGGCGATCCCGATATTCTGCAGCGCGCCCATGCCGGCAGCAAGCGCATCGACCTTTCCCTCGACGCGATTGACGCCCTGGCGAATAAATTCGTTCTGGACATTCGCGGCGACCGAACTCGCCAGCTGCGTTGCGGCGACGCCGGCTCCGATCGCGGGGTTACCTGTGGCGAGGGTGGTCCTGGCCAGCGTGGAGCCTGAAGCTTTGAAGGAATCGAGCAGGCTGCCGACGAGGCCGGTTTCCTGCAGGTAAGAATGGATTTTACCTTTTAGCGGCCCGGAAGCGTGGCGCACGACTGACCCGACGATCTGGAGCTTGCCAGAGGTGATTCCCGGTATTGCCTCTGCGGCTGCGTGAAAGGTTCCTCCAAGTGCACTCATCGTGCCATACTCCTCGCTTCGCTTCCCACGGTCTCGACCACCGATATCAGCTGGCCCATCAGCGGCGTCGGATCGCCGACAGGGGCCATCCACGCTGTGTCTATACGTGCTTGGGCGGAGTGTCGCAGGCGATCGTGAAGCCCAGTGCCGCTCTGCAGTTTCCGGCTGGCGGCATCGCTCGCCTCGCCCACTTTTTCCAGCGCCCAGCTACCCCATTCACGGGCGCTCTTCACAAGATCCTGTCGCGAAATTGCTGCCATTGCACCAGCGAGCCGACCAGTCGGCGCTGCCGCAAATACAGTTTCCGATGAATTCGTACCGGCAGCTTCCTCGATAGCTGGTAACCGCAAGGAGTGCAGGCTTGCGAGAAGAGCATCGGCAAGGTTGCCGTACTCTTCGTCGATCGCGCGAAGTTCTTCTGCCGCTCCTGTGAAAAGCCCCTCCAGTCCGCCAGAAGTGGCGACGCGCATGATGCCGTCGATCCTGTCGCGCGTAAAATTGGCCGGATCCCACAGCGTATCGGCCAGGCCTGCCTCGGATATATGATCCTCCACGCTGCGCTTCGCTTCAATTCCGGCCTTGTTGACGACGCGCCAGATGCCGAGCAGCAATTCGTCGCGCCAGTGCATTACAGCCTGCCGGCGGAGCAGCTTTTCGATGTCCATGAGTCCTCCCGGTTTCGGCTCTTCTTTCCGCATATCCGCAATGTATGCCAGTAGAGAAACGTCTATCTGCACAACGGCGACCGGTTCTGTCGCAGGCGATTGCGAATGAGTTACCAAGGAGTTCGATTGTATGATGTGGTTCCTTGGGCTGGTGCTGGCGGTCTTCGTGTGCGGATTTGTGGTCGTTGTCGGAATGGCCATCCTTCGGGCAATCATCGACTTGATGGCGCGGTTGATCCTTGCTGCGAGCGCGGCCATTGCAGTGGGCGTCGGCGCGGGCGTAATTGCGATGCAATCGGGTGCCGATGGCATGACGGTCGGCATCCTCGTCGTCCTGCTTGCGTTTCTCCCGGCTCTTTTGGTGGTCGGTAGATGGCGTAATCGGACCGGGAAAGCGATGGATGCTGAGCCTTCACATACTGTGCCAGGCGTCGAACTTAGCCCAATCCCTGCGAAGCCCATCGAACGCACCCTTTCCCTTAAGGATGCGGATTCATTAGCCAAAGCGTGGGATGACGCGTTGCGGATGGCGCCAGGTGAGGCGCTCGGGGACGATCGCGAGATTTGCGCGCGCTTCCTCGCTTCGTTCGAAGCGGCTGCAGATATCGATCCTGCAGCCACCGATCTGGCGACTTTCATCCGCCGTCACGTTCCTGGTCTCGTGGCCGAGACGCGAGCTGTCGTCGAGGGTGCCGAGCGCGACGAGCAGTGCGAGGCCATTGCAGCGATGGTGGCTAATTTGCGGCAGGTGACTGGTGATGCGCGCGCGGCTCTCGCCAGTCGGCATGTTACGGCACGCGAGCGGCTTGGAGCCAGGCGGATCCGGTTTGCGATGCGTGCTGCCGAGCGAAAGGGTCTGCAATGAGGCAATACGGCCTGTCCAAGTCACGCATTACCTCTTTCGAAGCAAAGGCGATGAAGGCTTGGGGCTGGCCGCGTGCCTGGAATTTTCCGAACGGAAGCATTGCGGTTCTAGAGTCCGCAACTGCCGGTATTTTCCTGACCCGACTCTGAGGGTGCTTCAACAGCAAGATAATTGCAGGGTTATCCAACCTGATTGGTCGCTATGGCCTCACTGAATTTCGTACTCCGCCCCCTCGTGAGCATCGTGTCGATCTAGCTTCCGCCATCATTTTCACCGCGTTGTTGCAATGATAACAACTCGCAGTAGCGGGATTTCGCGCAATGAATTGACGAGGAAATTAGATGAAAGCCTTTCTGACCCTTACAACCGCATCGATGGCGTTGCTGGCCGCGCCAATGGCGGCGGCACAAGAGGCTGATGAGGAAACGGAAGTCAGTCAAAGTGAAGACGCGATCACGATAATCGTAACCGGGTCGTTGAGCGATTTCGGCGCCATCAAGTCCGATACCCCGATAGTCGAGACGGCGCGATCGATATCGATCGAAACGGCCGACGACTTCAAAGAGAAAGGGTTCCAGTCGCTCGACGATGCGCTGACCTATATGGCGGGCGTCACGGCCGAGCCTTTCGGTTTCTCCACCCGTGGAGATTTCAGCCAGGTGCGCGGACTGGATGCGCCGGAATATCGGGACAATCTGCAATTCCTGTTCGGGTTCTACAATAACCCGCGGCCCGATCTTTATACGCTGGAACAGGTCGAGGTCCTCAAAGGTCCGGCCTCCGTCCTTTACGGCGCAGCATCTCCGGGAGGTATTATCAATGTCGTGACGAAGCGTCCTTTCGATGAGAATGCCAGTGAACTGCAGCTGCAATATGGCAGCTTCGATCGCAAACAGATCGCCGGAGACATCAATCTTGTCGTACCGGGTTCGGACGACAGGGCAATGTTTCGTCTGGTCGGTCTCTATCGCGACTCAGGCTCCCAGATCGACGAGGTGGATGATAACAAGCTGGTCATCGCTCCTGCCTTTACAGTCCGGCCGGCTGACGGAACGCAGATAACTGTTCTGGCAAACTACACGGAGCAGGACACCGATACCGCTCACCAGTTCTATCCTGTCAACGGAACGTTGCTGCCTCTCGCGGATGGGCGGGAAATCGATACGACGGAATATTTCGGCGCGCCCGATTTCAATGCTTATGATTCCGAAAGTTTCGCGTTGACAATCCTGGGCGAACAGAGGCTGACCGATAAGCTGTCTCTTGAAGGCGTCGCGCGATATGTCGATGCGAGTTCGGATTACCGGCAGGCATGGCCATCGTTCACCGGCAATGGCGTGCCCCGGTTCGATGCTGATGGGAACGCCGGCTGGACGTTCTATCTCTCCGACCGTCGCAGCGAGCAAATGGCGTTCGACGTCCGTGCCCGTGGTGACTTTTCGACAGGGGCAATCGAACATGAAATACTGGCCGGTATCCAATATCAGGACGTGATGACCGACGCCGACAATGCGTTCCTCTATGCGGCTGGCATCATCAATGTTTTCAACCCGCGATATACCGGTGCGTTGACGGTCGATCAGGTTCGTCAGTTTCAGACGAACGGTCCGCGCAATTATGTGCAGGAAACCGGCTATTACATCTCGGACCAGATCAGTTGGGGCGACTTGGTTGCGAATGCGGGTGTCCGCTTCGACGACGTGACCAACAGGGTCGAGGGCGGCGTAACGCAGGACGACGATGCAACGAGTTTCAGCGCCGGACTGTTGTGGCGCGGACCGGCGGGATTGTCGCCTTATGTCAGTTATGCCGAAAGCTTCGAACCCGTCGTCGGGACGGATACCGATACAAACCGGCAGCTTCTTCCGCAGGAGGGACGCCAATATGAAGCCGGCATCAAATGGCAACCGGTCGGCATCAACGCGCTGGTAACTCTTGCGGCGTTCGATATCGAGCAATCCAACCTGCCCAATCCCGGCGCGCTGGTGGGGGCAAGCAGCCAACAGGAAGGCGTTGCAAAGATTCGCGGTGCGGAACTGGAAGCCAATGCGCTTATCGGCGGGTTGAGGCTTGACGGAAATTTGAGCTATCTCGACGCCGAGGACCCTAACGGCCGCTCGCTGACGGCCATTCCCGAATGGCAGGCGTCACTCTTCGCGCTCTATCGGTTCGCTTCCGGCCCACTGACCGGATTTAGCTTCGGTGGCGGCGTCCGCCATGTGGGGGAAAGCGAAAGCAGCGGCTTGTCGGCCATTACGGGCGAGCTGCTCACCTACCGCGTAGACAGCTATACCGTGGGCGATCTGTCTGCGGGATATGAAAGTGGCCCGTGGGAACTGCGGGTGACGGCGCGCAACGTGACCGACGAGAACTATCTTACCACCTGCCTGGTGCGAGGTGACTGCTATCCGGGTGAAAGCCGGTCCGTGATCGGCACACTCGGGTATAATTTCTGATGGATGAAACGACGCAAATGTGCCTGGCGGCCGGGCTCGCGCTGACGAGCGTGGTGGTCCTGCGTATCTCCTGGGCCCGGCGGGACCGATCGTGGGTCTTGAACCTGGCCGGACGGCTCGGCTTTGCCTTGTCAACTGCCTTGGCCTGGGCAGCTTTCGGTGCATGGGGCGTGGCGGTCGTCATGCTTGTTGCAACGGGGGCCGCCATAATTCTCTTGGCGGTCGCAGCGCTGGAGCCGGCATCGGCCAGGCGCCGTAAGGAAAAGGCGCCGCGGATAGCGATAGAATCGAACACGGCGCGCACGACACAGGCACGTATTGTGACCTTTCTTATCGCGGGTCCGTTCGCCCTGATCGCGAGCCTCGCAGCGGCCCTGGCGGCGCGGCTTTTGGTCTTGGCCATGAACGGGACCGAAGCGGATGCCAATGTCACCGTCCTTGGTTTGGTCCCCCTGCTATGGGCGATATTGTCCACGATGGTGCTGATGAACGACAGGCGGCGGACGCAGATTGCGATAGCAGCGGCGATCACAGCCGTGTCCGCCCCGTTTCTTGTACTCGGGGGCGCCGTCTGATGGGTATCGCAATGGGTAAGGCCACCGTGCAGAAAGCGCTATCGGCTCATTCCGCGATCGGCCTGATCTGCTGCGCCTTGCTATACCTGATCTGCGTGACCGGGACGGCAATCGTGCTGTATGAGGAATGGCAGCGGTTCGAGCAGCCGGGCGCGCCGGAGATGGCTTCGATAGAGCCTGCCGCGATCCAGCGAGGGATCGAGAATGTCCTCGAAAGCGAAAAGGCACAGGCGACCACCACGCATCTTTTCGTTCATTTGCCGACGGACGCGCTGCCCCGCACGACGATCACTACCGATACGCAGGCGGTCCACATCGATGCTGCGGGCGGGATCGTGATGCCCGAAGAAAACGCTTGGGCCAAATTTGTCCTGGCGCTTCATTATCGGCTCAATTTGCCGGCGATCGTGGGCATGACCTTGGTCGGCGCGCTGGGGGCGATGATGGTCGCCCTGGCCATATCCGGCACAATGGCGCATCCGCGCATCTTCAGGGATGCGTTTCGTCTTCGCGCCCGCCGCAAGGACGATATCGCCACGGTCGACTGGCATAACCGGCTCGCCGTCTGGACGCTGCCATTCGGCATTGCCATTGCCCTGACAGGGGCGATAATCGGACTTTTCTACGTCTCCGGCTTCGGGATGGCGGCGACAGCCTATGGCGGAGATGTCGAACGTGTCACGGAAGCGATATTCGGCGAAGAAGGAGAGCCGGACCCAGCGCCTGCCGTCACGCCCGACATTCTGCCTGCTTTGAATTATATGACGGCGAATTTCGAGAAGGTAACACCGTATTACGTTATCCTGCATGATCCGCAGACAGCCGGGCAGCATATCCAGATCATTGGTGAACATCCGCAGCGACGGATATTTGGCGAATATTACGCGTTCGACGGTGATGGACAGTTCCTTTCTAGCGCTGGCCTTGCCGACGGTTCGATCGGGCAGCAACTGGCCGCATCGACTTACAATCTACATTTCGGAAACTTCGGGGGGCTTCCGGTCAAAATCGCCTATATCGTATTCGGACTGGCACTGAGCGCCATCGCGGCGACGGGCACCTTCATCTGGTTAAACCGACGTGAGCGGCGCGGGCTTCCCGCCAAGCGACTGCGTACGCTATGGTGGGCTGTGGTCATCGGCACTCCCCTTGGTCTGGTCACAACCCTCGTGGGGCGCTTACTTTATGGAAATTCCGCACCCTTCGTTAGTATATTCTGGGCAACCTTCATCTTGACCGCCATATCTGTAGCCGCATTCAGGTGGCGACGCGTTAGGCTTATCAAATGAAATCTTCCTGGGCGCGGGTTTGATTCACTCAGACGCGCACGCTTTCCGAACAATCGCTCGGCGCGATCGCGGTTCTGGTAGGGGCGATAGTCGGGATGTTCGGGCACCTTGCGGTTCGAGCGAGGCGGGATGATCGGCAGGATGCCCCGGATCGGCAGGCTTTCAGGGGGACCCGTCATAACCTTTGCCCGCCAGCAGTGCCTTGGGCTTCGCGTCCGGGATCGCCATCAGCGGCTCGGCGGCGGTGTAATCCAAAGCCTCACCGCCAGTCAGGATGAAGCCGACAGGCAGTCATTGATAATGTGCCTTGCACAGCTTCGCTTCCGCGCCAGGGTGGGCACAGCGATGGGTGCCGTGCTGTTAATCGGGTATCCGGCGATTTGATGTTTTATCGGCGTCAGAATATATAGGGCATGGTCGATAACCTAAAGACGGGATAACCTGAGTCATTCCGGTTACGCGGCAGGCCGCACGAAGAGAGAGTCTCCGCCATATCAACGCAAATCCGCTTCCCCCGGCCTAGAGACGACGAAAGATTCGCGTGGGGCTTGTCAGGCCCGGAGCCGACAGAAATCTGGGAACGGTTTTCCCCGGCTTATGAAGGCCAGTTGGAACGGCTGACATCCGCGTTAAGCGAGTTGGGGTTTGCCCCTGCAATCGGCGGCGCCGGATCGGAAGATGGCGAATATGTCCGGGCCGTATATCTGGAAAACGAACGCATAGTTTTCTTCCATCATCTGGAAGATCCTGCCGACGCGCGCTTCATATCATCACTCGACGATAGAGCACTACGCGAATGGATCATCGACTCATGGATAAGCGGTCAGCAACCTTTGGAATGAATGTGGATAGAACCAATGCGGAAGTGGGCCGCGTCGTGATACGTTGCCGGCATCGCTGCACGATGGGCGGCAATTCAGCGTTTCCCGTCTTGGCCACGGGCAAGACTTATTCGGCCGAATTGGCTACCATCGTTTCAATTTCCGTTGGCTTGGCGATATTCGAATCCGGGGTCTTGTAGACGGACATCCCACATAGGATCGACCATCGCCAATAAAACGGTGCTTTTCCAAGTCACTCCGCGTCTGCGCGCTCCTTAGCCTATCCGCCGACCCTTCTATCGCACCAGTCGATTTTTGCTGGTGTCTTCGTCATCTCCTCACCGGCCAGCTTCCGGGTCACCCGCTCAGACGGTTTTACGTCTTATCCATTTCGGCTCGTAATGCGATCAGGGCTTTCTCGACCTCCTTCAGTATGTGCGACCGATCCTCTCCGCCCATGCCTTCTTCAGAAGCACGCATATAGGCCTCCTTATCGTCACGCCAGGATTCCAGCATCTCGATCTTCGCGCCCTGGCTAAGATTGTGATCATCGAGCACTTGTTTCGGCGTGTCGTATTTTCCGTAATAGGCCATCATTGTCCTCCTTCCATGACGATCATTCCTTGTGCGGCAGCGATTGGAATTCCGATCCGGTGTTTCGAACCGTAGCGCAATTGTCCAGAATGAATATCAGGTACCGCCGTCAAACTGACAGTTTGGCCACACCACTGCATATGACGGCGAGAAATAACGGTGTTGCTGAGCATGCACGAACAAGAGCGGTCGATGATCTGCACCGCCGGCAAGCTAGCTCTGGAGCGCAAGGAACACGGCCTCAATGCGGCCATCGACCATGCGACCCGCAAACTGATGAACGATGGCGAGCGTCCGGTTTCGGTCGGTTTCCGATTTGCCCTCGGCCATTCCAGCGTCGTACCGCCAGTTCAAGCCGTCCGCGCCCATGCCAAAACATCGCTTCGGCTGGCGCTCGCATTACAGCATCGGCGCACCGCGAACCGACAACTTGCGGCGCTATGTCTCGAAGCGTCGTCGTCAACGGTCGCCGTAATTTCGATCATTGCCCTGCCAACTTGACGCCGAATCGTGCATTAAATCCCATGAGGGAAAGGATGGGGTAAGTTTGCCGATCTGGCTGTTAAATTGTCGATTTGAATGAACTGTGGCGGAGACGGAGGGATTCGAACCCTCGATACCGGTTACCCAGTATGGTTCCTTAGCAGGGAACTGGTTTCAGCCACTCACCCACGTCTCCGGATCGCAGCAGCGAGGGCGCGCTATAGCGACTGGTTTGCGGGGCGGCAAGGTGCCTGTTTGCTCTCGATCCAGGGATTTCGTCGCTGCGGTTCAGTGTTGCTTCACGTCGCTACCCCTCTGTATCAGGACGGAATGCATCGATACGGGACAGGTAACATGAGCCTCGCATTTTCGAAGATCGGCCGGATGGCAGCCGTGATTGCCGGAACGATCGGTTTCGCGGTTTCGCCTTTGGCTGCACAGGGGATCGAGCGTATCGACCCCGATCAGGCGATCGACGGCGACCTCATGCAGGGCCAGGTCGAGGTACCTGCCGAACGGCCCGGCGACGATTATGTGTTCGCCACCGATGGCACCTATCAGGCCGCAACGCCGGTCGGGCCTGAGGCGGGGGCGGAGGCAGGGGCCGACACCAACGTGGAAGCATGGACCGGGACCGAGGCGGCGCCGTCATCGTCCGAACCGGCTGCATCACAGGAAAATGCGCAACCTGCCGTCGCAGCGGCTCAGGGCGACACATACCGGCAGGACGATCTGATCGGCGCGGCACAGGGACTGTTCGGAGAAGGTGCCGAGGGCGTCGCCCGCATGATCGAGAAGCTGCTGGCCGAACAGGGCGAGCCCAACGGATACATCGTCGGCCGTGAAGCCGGCGGGGCTTTCATCATCGGCGCGCGCTATGGTTCGGGAACGCTGTATCACAAGGTCGAGGGCAAGATGCCGGTCTACTGGACAGGCCCCAGCATCGGCTTCGATGCAGGCGCAAACGCGGGCAACACCTTCGTGCTGGTCTATAATCTCTATGACACCGACGAGCTCTACGAACGGTTTCCGGCGGGCGAGGGCCAGGCCTATCTCGTTGGCGGCATGACGGCGAGCTATCTGCGCAAGGGCGATGTCGTGCTCATTCCCATCCGCGTCGGCGCTGGTCTGCGCCTTGGCGTGAATGCCGGATATATGCGCTTTTCGCGCGAGCAGCGGTGGTTGCCGTTCTGACGAAGCTGCGATTGGCCGGTCTCATCTGAAATTGCTGTTGCGGGGCTGCCTCCGGCTCGGCATGAGGCTGTCATGCTCGACAGACTAGATCCTCAGCCCGCCGATGCGCTGCTTGCGCTCATCAAGATGTATGCCGACGACCAGCGGCCCGGCAAGATCGATCTGGGGGTCGGGGTCTACCGCACCGACGACGGCTCCACCCCGGTATTCTCGGCGATCAAGTCAGCGGAAGCTCAGCTGCTCGGCGAACAGGACAGCAAGGCCTATCTCGGCCCGGAAGGCGACATGGGCTTCGTGCATGCGCTGATGCCCTATATCTTCGGCGAAGATGCGACCATGCATGGCCGTATCCGGGGCATGCAGACGCCGGGTGGAACGGGCGCGGTTCGCCTGGCGCTGGCGCTGGCAAAGCAGTCAGGCGTGAAGCGCGTTCTGATGGGCGTGCCCAGCTGGCCCAACCATGCCCAGATCCTGGCCGATGTCGGGATCGAGGTCGCATCCTTTCAGCATGCGGGCGCGGACGGCGCGGCCGATCTGGGCGCTTTGCTGGCGGCTCTGGACGGGGCCGGGCCGGGCGATGCCGTGCTGCTGCATGGCTGTTGTCACAATCCCACCGGAATCGATTATACGGACGATCAGTGGGACACGATCGCGGCGACGCTGGAGTCCTCCGGCGTTCTGCCGCTGATCGATGTCGCCTATCAGGGGCTGGGGCAGGGTATGGAGGAGGATGTATACGGCCTGCGCGCCGTGCTCCGGGCCGTTCCCGAAGCCCTGATCGCCTATAGCTGCGACAAGAATTTCGGGCTGTACCGCGACCGGGTCGGCGCTTTCTATGTCATGGCGCAGAAGGGCGACCAGCTGGACACGATCATGTCCAATGCCAATGCGCTGGCGCGGGCAAACTGGTCGATGCCGCCCGATCACGGCGGCGCAGCTGTCCGCATCGTGCTGCGGGATGCCGGTATGACCGAGGACTGGCGAGCCGAGCTTGCATCGATGCGCGAAAGGATGGGCGGCGTCCGTGCGAAACTCGCTGCGGCAGGAACGGCTGGATCGCTCGACCTGACGCCGCTCGGCATGGGGCACGGGCTGTTCGCGGTGCTGCCGCTGGACAAGCAGCAGATTGCCGCCCTGCGCCGCGACCACGGTGTCTACATGGCGGGATCGGGCCGGATCAACGTCGCCGGATTGCATAGCGGCAATATTGCCGATTTCATCGCCGCCCTGTCGGACGTTGCCGGCTGAGGCGACAGCCTGAACAGGCGCATGTTCAGGCGGTGGCCCGCAGGCTCTGCATACGGTGCAGATAGCGGGCCATGGTGTCGATCTCGAGATTGACGCGGTCCTCTGGCCCGAGCCGGCACAAAGTCGTGACCTCGGCGGTATGCGGGATGATGTTGAGAGTGAAGCGGACCGATCCATCCGCTTCGTCCGTCACCTCGTTCACGGTCAGCGATGCGCCATCGACCGTTATCGAACCCTTGGGCGCGATGAACGGGGCAAGTTCGGCAGGCGCCGAGATGGTGAGGCGGGTCGAATCCCCTTCCGCATCGGCGCCGGTCACCATCCCCACGGCATCGACATGGCCGGTAACGATGTGCCCGCCCAGCTCGTCGCCCAGACGCAAGGCAGGTTCCAGGTTCAACGGCCTGCCTTCATCCCACATGCCGGGCACGGTGCGCCGCACGCTTTCGGCGGAAACATCCACGGCGAACCAGGCGTCGCCTTTCGAACCGCCCCGTTCCACGACCGTCAGGCAGACGCCCGAGCAGGCGATCGATGCGCCGATCGCCATTTCCGCCGGATCGAACGGGCAGGCGATCCGGCACCGCAGGTCGCCGCGCTGCTGCCTATTGCGAATTTTACCGAGAGCGGTGACGATGCCGGTGAACATGGAATTTCCTGCCTGTCTGAATGCAGCCCTGCCGGCGGGCCGCCGGGCCTATGCGCTGCGGATCCGTTCATAGGCGGTGAAGCGGTCACTGCCAAGCTGGCGGCTGTCGCTGACAGCCCAGCGCTCATGTGCTGCGGCAAGATCGGAAAGACCGATGTCGCCCAGCGCCTGCCGGCCAGCGCCGATGAGAACAGGTGCCTGGTAGAGGTGCAGAGTATCGACCAGATCGCCTTGCAGAAAGGCGGCAGCGGTCTGCGCTCCGCCTTCGACATAGAGATATTGCACATCGCCAAGCTGGTGAATGCCGGAAGGCGAGCCAATAGCCTCGATGCCGCCGGGGGCCGCCTTTCGCGTCAGCACCAATCGGCGAGGGCTGCGGGCTTTCAACCCGGGCAAGCGCACGTCCAGCGATGGCCGGTCTGTTCGCCATGTCTCTCCCCCTACCAGAATGGCGTCGGCCATGGCGCGCCGCGAATGAACGTGGCGACGGGCATCTTCGCCGGTGATCCAGCGGCTTTCGCCATTTTCAAGCGCGATGCAGCCATCGAGGCTGGTCGCTAATTTCAGCGTGACATGGGGCCTGCCATAGCGCGCGCGGCAGAGGTAGCCGGCAAGGCTGCTGCGAACCGGGGGTCTGTCCAGCACGGTGACCGCGACCCCGGCAGCGACCAGGCGGGCGATGCCGCTTCCGGCCGTACGCGGATCGGGATCTTCCAGCCCGATAACGGCGCGCTTCAATTCTGCGGCGCTGCACAGATCGGCACAGGTCGGCCCGCGCGGTGAGGCATGGGCGCAGGGTTCGAGCGTGGTGTAAAGCGTGGCGCCGGCGGCATTCGGTCCGGCCTGCGCCAGCGCGACGGCTTCTGCATGGGGCCGGCCGCCGGCCTTCGTCCATCCGCGCCCCTGAACACGGCCATCCCTGACGATGATTGCGCCCACAGAGGGGTTGGGGCGGCTGAGCGGGCGGGCGCGGATGGCAAGGCGCGCCGCTGCATCCAGCCATTCCGCATCGCCATGCAGATACATCACTGCGCCGAATCGGGGGCGGAAACGGCACCGGCCGCATTGCGCGCCTGCGCTGCCGGAGCGTTTGCGGCTGCGGCCTGCTCGGCGGCGCGTTCCGCCGCAGCTTCCCGTTCGATCCGTTCCACATCCATGCCCGACATCTCACCCAAAGTCCGGTACATGTCGCGGATACGCTCCTGCCGCTCTGCCGCAAGCCGCGTGATTTCATCCTGCCGTCGCTGATTTGCGATGTTTGCAGCAACGATCTCGGCCTCGGTCCGGTCTGGCGCGAAGCTGGTGATATAGGTGACCACCGGCCGTTCCGGCGGCAGCACCACCCGTTCCTGAGTGAACAGATACAGCAGGGTGAATGTAATCAGCATCGATATGCCGAGTGCGGGCCAGCGATAGGGGTTGGGCCTGCGGAACTCGGTCCAGAAATCGGCAATGCCGGGGCCGGGGTTCAATCGGGAGAGGAAACGCATGGAGATGCATATAGCGACACAGGCTTAACCGCGCCAGTATCGCGCGGGATCAGTCGTAATCGACCTGTATCGGTATTCGCCCGCGCAAGGTACCGCCCGATGCCACCGCCGCCGTGGTGTAAAGCGTGCCGGTATAGGTGAAGTCCAACTGCCCATTGGCGTCCAGAGTGGGCAGCGCACGCAGGCTGGTCTTGAATTCGCGCAGTTCCGCACGGCCGCCGCGCGCATCGCTCAAGGTGACACTACCGGGGAAATCGATGCGCACGGTGCGCAGCGGTCGCCCACGGACGGTGGCCCGGCCCTGCACCGTCAGGCCGCCGAAATCGTCGAGATCGCCGAAGACCATCTTGCTGCCCGTCGCCAGATCGAGGATGACGCGTCCATCGCCGCTGCCGATGATGAGAAGCCGGCCGAAATCCATGTCGCTCTGGATTTCCAGGTCGAGTGCGCGGTTGTTCGGCCTGCCGCCCCCGGTGCCGTTGGGCGGGGGATTGGTATCGCAGAAGCTGCACTTTCCCTGCGCTAGGACCGGCGCGCCCGCGCCGCTGGCCAGAATGGCGGCGGTCAGGACGAATGGAAGGGCGAAGCGCATTGCTCCTTGTCGCCGATTACGGTTAATTTTGTCTTACTGTCGGATGACGTCAACCAAAGCTGGCGTAAAGCCCCGGTCCCGAGGCTTTCAGCCAGGCATTCGCCTGCGTGAGGTCGCCGCCATAGATGCGTTCGAGCAGGGCATGGAATTGCGGCGAATGATCGAAATGCACCAGATGCGCGATTTCGTGCGCGACGACGCTGCGCCGCACGCAGTCGGGTGCCTGGACCAGCCGCCAGTTCAGGCGCAGCACGCCGTCCGACGAACAGCTGCCCCAGCGCCGCCGGGCGCGGGACAGGCGCACAGGCGGCATGGGAACCCCGGCAGTCTGCGCGTATTCGGCTGCATCGGCGGCGAACAGCGGCAGCGCCTGTTCTTCCAGCCAGCGTTGCAGCCGCGCCGGGATCGTCTCGGCAGGGCCGCCCAGCGTCACCGTATCGCCTGACGAGTTCGGCTTGCGCGGGTGGGACACATCGTGACGGATCAGCAGCGATCGTCCGCGAAATTGCAGCGTGCCGCCGCAGGCCGGGGGCGTGCTCCGCGGAAGCGCCTCGGCCTGGCGGGCCAGCCAGTCGCTGCGGCTGTGCGCGAAGGCGACAGCCTCGGCGGTCCGGCCCCAGCGCGGCAGGGTGACGCGAACCTCGCTGCCGTCCGGCGAAAGGCGCAGGATCATCCGCCGCGCGGTGGCATGGCGAATGATGGCAATGGGCAGCACGCGGCCGGCGACGCGGATTTCAGGGTGCTGGCCGCGCCCGAGCAGCCAGTCAATCATCTACCGCCCCGGCATCATCCGCATCGGCATCGTCCGCATCGGTATCGCCCGCATCTGTTTCGTTCCAATCGACGATATGCTGTTCGAGCGGGCCGGCCCGCGTTTCGCAGATGACGCGGCCTGCGACGGTCGCGCCCGCTGCCATGGCCGATTGGGCATTCCCGGTCAGCAGGGGATGCCATGCAGGCAGCGGGCGATCTTCCGCGCGAAGGCGATAGGCGCAGCTTTCGGGCAGCCAGTTGACGTCCTGCACCAGTTTCAGCGTCAGCCGCATGCAATCGGGCACGAAAGCCTTGCGGTTGCGGTAATCGCTGCAACGCGCCGTACTGCGGTCCAGCAGCTTGCAGGCGACATTGGTATCCTCGATCTCGCCCGTGTCGGGGTCTTCGATCTTGTGCAGGCAGCAGCGCCCGCAGCCATCGCACAGGCGCTCCCATTCCTCCCGGTTCAGATCGGCAAGCGGGCGTTCCCAGAAACGGTCCCTCAGCGCACCCATTTCGCCAGTTCCGCTTGCACCGCCTGCGGCCCCTGATCGGTCGGCAATGTGGCGATCGGTTCGCCGTCAGGACCGAACAGATAGGCGATGTCGGAATGATCCATAAGATATCCCCCGCCCGGCTGGTCTTCCCCGCGCGCATTATAGACGCGGAAATTATCCGCCGCCTGCGCCACCTGTTCCGGCGTGCCGGTGAGGCCGATCAGCCGGTCGGAGAAAGCGGCGGTAAATTCGCCCACGATTTCCGGCGTGTCGCGTTCGGGGTCGATGGTGATGAAGATCGGCTGGATCCGTTCGCCCAGCGCAGGCTCGTCCTCGGCAAACAGGCGATAGCCCTGCATCATGCGCTGGACCGAGGTGGGGCAGATATCGGGGCAATAGGCATAGCCGAAATAGACGATGCGGTATCGCCCCTGGAAATCGGACCAGTTCACCGTCTCGCCGTCCGAGCTGACAAGCGTGAACGGCCCGCCGATGGTCGCACCCTGCAACGGCGGTTCATCCCCCGGCGCGTCCGCCCCTTGCGGCGTACAGGCACCAAGCGCCAGCGCGGTCAGGGCGCCCAGCAGTCTGGCGGCGTAACGGGTTGCGGGCGAAGGGGGCATGGCGTGCTGGTTCATGGTCTGCTAACTGGTACAGGACAGAGGTTTGGACAAGGGCCGTACTGATGCCGTGCCCTGTTTTGCGGTTCGGCATTCAGCGGTTTGGCCCTGACGGTAATAGCACGAAAGAGACGAAGCGGATGGCAATTCATTTTCGCAGGATGAGGCGGCTCCGGCGCACGGGCATCGCGGGCGCGGTGCCGGCACTGGGGCTTGCGCTGATGCTGGTTTCCCAGCCTGTTCAGGCGCAGATGTCCGACGGGTATGAATTTCTCAAAGCCGTGAAGGACCGCGACGGAACGGTGGTCGTCAACGCGCTGGCGGAACCGGGCAATACGCTGGTCAACACGCGCGACATTTCCAATGGCCAGGGCGCGTTGCATATCGTGACGGCACGGCGCGACACGCAGTGGATAAAATTTCTGACGGCACGGGGTGCCAATCCGAATCTCGCCGACAAGGACGGCGTCACGCCGCTGGTCATCGCCTCGAACATCGGCTTCGTTGACGGGGCGGAAGCCTTGCTGGATGCAGGCGCCCGCGTCGACGTGACCAACAGCGCCGGTGAAACGCCCTTGATCGCCGCGGTGCATCGCCGCGACATGGCCATGCTGCGCCTGCTGCTCGACAAGGGGGCAAATCCCGACCGGGCCGACAATTCGGGCCGCACCGCGCGGGATTACGCGCAGCTTTCCGGCGGGTCGCTCGCGCTGGTCGAGATCGAGAAGGCCGATGCGGCGCGTGCGTCGGCTGGGCAATCCGCACGAATCTACGGTCCGACGCGATGATCGAGCGACTGGACCCGACGGAGATGAACCCTGCCGACCTGACGCTGGAGGAACTGCGGCCGGTGCTGGCACCCGCCATCGCCGATGCCGCAGTCTTCGATGGCTGGGGCGATACGGCGCTGGAAATGGCGGCGCTGGATGTCGGCGTGGACGTAGATGTGGCGCGGCTGGCTTTTCCCGGCGGCGCGATGGACATGGTGGATGCGTGGATTCGCTCTATCGACCTGGCCATGGTGCTGGCGCTGCCTGCGGCGGCGCTGGCGGCCATGCCGATTCGCGAAAGGATACGCGCCCAGATCCAGTTCCGACTGGACGCGCTCCTCGGCCGCGAAGAGGCCCTGCGCCGCGCGATGGCGATCATGGCCTTGCCGCAAAATGTATCCCGATCATTGAAGACGGGCTGGCGGAGTGCCGACGTCATTTGGCGTCAGGCAGGCGATACCGCGACGGATTACAACCATTATACCAAGCGCACGATCCTGGCGGGCATCTATGCCGCGACGCTGGCCGTGTTCATGGAAGACGACAGTGCCGACAAGGCCGACACCCGTGCCTTCCTCGACCGCCGAATCGCCGGGGTCATGAAATTCGAAAAAGCGAAGGCGCGCCTGCTCGGCGGCGACAGGGAAAGTTTCAGCGTGATGCGGTTCCTCGGCCGATTGCGCTATCCGGCGCGCTGATCCGGCCCGCTGACCTGGCCGGTGATCTGTACGAAAGGCACTAATGCGAATTGTTTGCAATTAGCGTCCCGATCGCCTAGCTGCACATCCATGACTCTCGAAAATCTGGAAGCAGGTACTGCTGCGGTGATTTCCTCCGTCGACTGGAGCGTCCTTGCTCCTGAAGAAGGCAAGCGCCTGCGGGCGCTGGGCCTCGACGAAGGTGCCGAGATCAAGGTCATCCATCGCGGCGTCTTCGGCGGGCGCGATCCGCTGGCCCTGACCATCGGCCGAATGACGATCGCCCTGCGCCGCGCCCATGCCGCCGCCATGCAGGTGGAACCGGCATGAGCCGCATCCGTACCGCCGCGCTGGTCGGCAATCCCAATGCCGGCAAGAGCGCCCTGTTCAACGCGCTGACGGGCGCGCGGCAGAAGATCGCCAATTATCCGGGCGTGACCGTCGAGCGCAAGGCAGGCCGGATCACCTTGCCCTCGGGCGAGCCGGCCGAACTGATCGATCTGCCCGGCAGCTATTCCTTTGACACGACCAGCCCGGACGAGGAAGTGACCCGGCGGGTCGTGCAGGGCGAGTTTCCGGGCGAGGCGCGGCCCGAGGTTCTGATCCTCGTCCTCGATGCCGCGAATCTCGAACAGCACCTCGTCTTCGCGCAGGAAGTCATCGCTATCGGCCGCCCGGTCGTCGTCGCTCTCAACATGGTCGATCTGGCCGAACGCGACGGGCTGATCCTCGATGCAGCCGCGCTGGAACAGGCGCTGGGCGTGCCCGTGGTGCCCACGGTGGCGGTGCGCCGCCGGGGGCTGGACGAATTGCTCGCCGCCGTCGGCGAGGCGAAAATGCGCACCGATATCGATGGCGGGGAAGCGCATCACGGCTTCAACCTGTCGCTGCCCGAACGCCGCCTCGCCGCCAAGAACATGGCGCGCGGGGCGATCCTGTCGGAAACCTCCGAACGGCGCCTGCATGCCGGGCTGGACCGGGTGCTGCTGAACCCCTGGCTGGGTCCGGTCATATTGTTCGGTTTCTTGTTCGTCATGTTCCAGGCCGTTTTCGCGTGGGCGACGCCCTTCGCCGATGCGCTGGATGCCGGAATCGGCGCCCTGTCCGATGGTGTCACTGCGGTGCTGCCGGCGGGACTGCCGCGCGATTTCCTGACGCAGGGCGTACTTGCCGGCGTCGGCTCGGTCATCGTCTTCCTGCCGCAGATCGTCATATTGTTCGCCTTCATCCTGATGATGGAGGCGACGGGTTACATGGCGCGGGCGGCCTTCCTGATGGACCGGATGATGCAGGGCGTCGGCCTGTCGGGGCGCAGCTTCATTCCGCTGCTGTCCAGTTTCGCCTGCGCCATTCCGGGCATCATGGCCACGCGCAGTATCGCCGACCCCAAGGACCGGCTGACGACGATCCTCATCGCGCCGCTGATGACCTGTTCCGCGCGCCTTCCGGTCTATGCCGTCATCATCGCGGCCTTCATCCCCGCAACCAGCGTCGAGCCGGGCATCGGATTGCAGGGGCTGGTGCTGTTCGCCTTGTATGTTGCAGGAATCGTCGGAGCGATGGTGGTCGCGCTGGTGCTGCGGCGTTCTGTGACGGCGGGCGGCGCCAGCGGCTTCATCATGGAGATGCCGCGTTACCAGATGCCGCGTTTGCGGGATATCGGAATCGGATTGTGGCAGCGGGCATGGGTGTTCCTGCGCCGGGCAGGCACGATCATCTTTGCTGCCACGGTGGTCCTGTGGCTGCTGCTCAGCTTTCCGCGGGCGGAGCCGGGCGAAAGCCAGGTGGATGCCAGCATCGCGGGCACCATAGCCGATGGCCTGAACGTCGTGCTGGAACCGATCGGCTTCAATCGGGAGATCAGCCTTGCCCTGATCCCGGCCATGGCGGCGCGCGAGGTCGCGGTGGCGAGTCTTGCCACGACCTACGCCATCGATGCCGATAATGAGGAGGAGGAAGCCGAAGGCCTGACCGAGACATTGTCCGGCCGCTGGAGCCTGCCGACCGCGCTTGCATTCCTCGCCTGGTTCGTCTTTGCCCCGCAATGTCTGTCGACCATCGCGGTCGCCCGACGCGAAACGAACGGTTGGAAGTGGCCAATCTTCATGCTCGTTTACCTGTTCGCGCTGGCTTATGTCTTCGCGGGAATCACTTACTGGAGCGCAGTGGCGCTCGGCCTTTAGCGAGAGGAATCAATCATGGCAGGCAGCCTGAACAAGGTCATGCTGATCGGCAATCTGGGTGCTGATCCCGAAGTCAAGAGCTTCCAGAATGGCGGCAAGGTCTGCAATCTGCGGATCGCCACCAGCGAGAACTGGAAGGACAAGAACGGAGAACGTCAGGAAAAGACCGAATGGCACACTGTCGCCATTTTCTCCGAAGGGCTGGTCGGGGTTGCCGAACGATTCCTGCGCAAGGGCAGCAAGGTCTTCATCGAAGGCAAGCTGCAGACCCGCAAATGGCAGGACCAGTCGGGCAATGACCGTTATTCGACCGAGATCGTCCTGCGCGGGTTCGACGGAACGCTGACGATGCTCGATGGGCCCGGTGGTCAGGGTGGCGGCCAGGGCGGCGGCGGCGGTCAGGGCGGCGGCTGGAACCGGGGAGGCGGCGGTCAGGGCAGTGGCGGGGGCCAGAATGGCGGCTCGTCAGGCGGCGGCTGGAACCAGGGCGGCGGATCGGGCGGCTCGTCTTCCGGCGGCGGATCGAATTACGACGATCTCGACGACGATATCCCGTTTTGATCGACCTCTGAACCGCCGGCAGTCCCAACTCTGCCGGATTACTTCCCCTTGAGTGCGGCCAGTGCGGCAAAGGGGCCGCTCGGCTGGTCGTCGGCCGCCAGGCCTTTCTCCTGCCGGACCCGGTCTGCATCGGGTCCGCAGGCGAAGGGGTCGATCGCCAAGGCAAGGCTTTGCGCGATGGCTTCCCCGAGGTCGAAACTCTCGCCCTCGTAAAAGATTTCGTCCAGCTCGCTTGCTTCCAGCTCGACCTCTTCCTCCGCATCATGTAAGCGCGCGGGAAGGAACCGGAACGACAGCGGTTCGGCGATCCTGACCGGCAAATCCTCGCCCGACACGGCGCAGCTTTGCACCACATCGGCCTTAAGGGTTCCTGTTGCGGTAATGGCGTCGCCATCGTGGTCGAGGGCGATATCCGCACGCAGCGAATTGACAGCCACGATATCGAAGCGGCGGGCAAGCGCGGCGCGTTCGCCGGGTGCGGCTTCCAGCGCCTGCGTGGCTTCGGGCAGCTGGCGCGTCCGCACTGGCCGGGAAAATTCGTTCGTCACATCATTCATCGGGCAATCCTCCCTTCCAGCAGATCCGCACCCTCCGTGCGGTCCAGCCGGGCGGCTATCTCTCGCAAGCGGCGCGCCACGCAGGCGGGCGATCCGCCTTCCGACAGGCTGACGTTGCGGGTGACGGCGTCTTCCAGTTCCCGTTCCGCCGCCAGATTGTCGCGATAAGCGCCGAGCCGTCCACCCATCACGCTCATCAACCGGCCGAGATGCTTGCCGACGACCACATCACCGACGCCGCTTTCGCGCAATTGCCCGTCCATATCGTCGACGAAAAGCTCGGTCAGGCGCACCGATGGTTCGACCAGCTCAGGCTCGCGCTCCATTCGCAGCAGCACCAGGGCAAGCGCTGCGGTCACCATGTCGAACCGTCCTTCCACCGTGTCGGCCACGCCGCATTCGGCATAGAAATACGGATCGCGGCCGAGTTCGACCGTCGCATGCCACAAGGGCGCGAGATCGCGGCGCGGGTCGCGGCCAAGGCCGAGCAGATTGGCGAGAAATGACATGATCGGTGATGTTCCACTGGTTCGCGCATGGCGCAAGGTTCATGGACCCAGATGCGATCGTTCACCGTCAATTCAAGCCGCCCGGGGCATCGCGGGCGCAAGGGCATGTGGCAAGGCGAGCCGGCGCCCTCCCGCAGTCATGTTGCATGGCCGGTTGCTTGGCCGTAAGGCGGCTGCCGGAAGACACGGCGTCACGGCCTGGGCCGGACCAGATGATGAAAAGGTTACGATTAATGCGTGCAGCACTGGCGATGAAACTGGCTTTGTTGCTTGGCGCAGGACTGGCGGCGAGCGGCTGTTCGTCGATTCGCGAAAATCGGGGTTACATCGTCGACCAGACGCTGACCCAGTCGGTGCAGCCGGGGATCGACAATCGCCAGTCGGTGCAGGCCACGCTGGGCCGGCCCACCTTCACCAGCCAGTTCGGCGAACCAGTGTGGTATTACGTGTCGAGCGTGACCGGCCGCCGCCCCTTCGTCCGCCCGAAGATCGAGGAACACAGCGTGCTGGCGATCCGGTTCGATCCTGCGGGCAATGTCGTCGCGGCGGATCGCAGCGGCCTCGAGCAGGTCGTCTACCTGACCCCCGATGGCGACGAAACGCCGACTTTGGGCCGCGAGCGCAGCTTCTTCGAGGATCTGTTCGGCAATATCGGCAGCGTCGGCGCGCCCGGCATGGGCGCGCCCGCGGGACCCTGATCGGCGGTTCCGCGACAGGCCGGCGGAACGCGGCGCTTGATTGCCTTGCTGCCAGCCCCATATCGCGGCCATGGACGATAACAGAGCGAGCCACGGCCTCATCCAGTGGCACGGAACTACCATCATCGGCGTGAAGCGTGGCGGCAAGACCGTCATCGCTGGCGACGGGCAGGTTTCGATGGGTAATACGGTCATGAAGCCGAATGCCCGCAAGGTGCGCCGCATCGGCGAAGGCGGGCTGGAGAACGGCAAGGTCGTGGCCGGTTTCGCAGGCGCAACCGCCGATGCTTTCACCCTGTTCGAACGACTCGAGAAGAAGCTGGAGCAATATCGCGGCCAGCTTCTGCGCGCCTCCGTCGAAATGACGAAGGACTGGCGCACCGACAAATATCTGCGCAATCTGGAAGCGTTGATGATCGTGGCGGACAAGGAAAACCTTCTCGTCCTGACCGGCAATGGCGATGTGCTCGAACCCGAAAGCAAGAACGACACGATTATCGCCGCGATCGGTTCGGGCGGCAATTATGCGCTCGCTGCCGCGCGGGCGCTGTCCGATTACGAGGACGATGCCGAGACCATCGCGCGCCGCGCCATGCAGGTCGCCGCGGACGTATGCGTCTTCACCAATGAAAATGTCACGCTCGAAACTGTCTGAGCAGTAACGGAAAATCATGATAGACAATCTGACCCCCCGTGCCATCGTCGCCGCGCTGGATGAACATATCATCGGCCAGAAAGAGGCCAAGCGCGCGGTTGCCGTCGCCCTGCGCAACCGCTGGCGGCGCCAGCGCCTTGCCCCGGAACTGCGCGACGAGGTCACGCCCAAGAACATCCTGATGATCGGCCCCACCGGCTGCGGCAAGACCGAGATCAGCCGCCGTCTGGCCAGGCTCGCCGAGGCACCTTTCGTCAAGATCGAAGCAACCAAGTTTACCGAGGTCGGCTATGTCGGCCGCGACGTCGAACAGATCGCCCGCGATCTGGTGGAAGAAGCCATTCGCCTTGAAAAGGACCGCCGCCGGGAGGCGGTGCGCGAAGCGGCATCGAAGGCCGCGATGGACCGGCTGCTGAATGCTCTCGTCGGTGAAAACGCCTCCGAAGCGACGCGCGAAAGCTTCCGCCAGCGCGTCATCGACAATTCGATGAACGAAACGGAAGTCGAGATCGAGGTCGAGGAAGCCCCTGCCATGAACATGGACATTCCCGGCATGGGCGGGAATATCGGCATGATCAATCTCGGCGACATGATGGGCAAGGCGTTCGGCAAATCGAACACCAAGCGCCGCAAGCTGAAAGTGCCCGATGCCTGGGACAGGCTGGTGGACGAGGAAGCCGAAAAGCGGATGGACCAGGACGATGTCGCCCGTGTCGCGCTGGAGAATGCCGAGACAAACGGCATCGTCTTTCTGGACGAGATCGACAAGATCGCGGTTTCCGACGTGCGTGGCGGTTCCGTCAGCCGCGAAGGCGTGCAGCGCGACCTGCTGCCGCTGATCGAGGGCACCACCGTCGCCACCAAATATGGCCCGATGAAGACGGACCACGTGCTGTTCATCGCCAGCGGCGCGTTCCATGTTGCCAAGCCGTCCGACATGCTGCCCGAACTGCAGGGCCGCTTGCCGATCCGCGTGGAATTGCGCGCACTGACCGAAGAGGATTTCGTCCGCATCCTGGCGGAAACGCGCGCCAATCTCGTGGAACAGTACAAGGCGCTGATCGGCACCGAGGACGTGACGCTGGAGATCGGCGACGATGCCGTGCGCGAAATCGCCCGTATCGCCGCGCAGGTGAATGAAAGCGTCGAGAATATCGGTGCCCGGCGCCTGCAGACCGTCATGGAGAAGCTGCTGGAGGAACTCAGCTTCGAAGCCGAAGACCATGCAGGCGAGACGATCTCCATCGACGCCGCTTACGTACGCGACCGGCTGGCCGAACTGGCGCAGGACAGCGACCTCAGCAAATATATCCTCTGATGCTGCCCAGCTAGGCCGTCGCGGTTTCGGGTTCTGCCGCTTCTTCGCTTTGGGATTCCTGCCGCTGCCACATGTCGGCATAAAGGCCGTCGGCGCGCAGCAATTGCGCGTGCGTGCCGCTTTCCGCCAGCATTCCGCCGTCGAGCACCAGGATCTGATCTGAGTCTGCAATCGTCGAAAGCCGATGCGCGATGGACAGGCTGGTGCGGTTTGCGGAAACCTTGTGCAGCGTGGCCAGAATATCCTGCTCGGTCCGCGAATCCAGCGCGCTGGTGGCTTCGTCCAGCAGCAGGATGGGCGGGTTCTTGACGAGGGTGCGGGCGATGGCGACGCGCTGCTTCTCGCCGCCGGACAGTTTCAGACCGCGTTCGCCCACCTCGGTATCCAGCCCGTGCGGAAGGCGGTTGATGAAGGGCAGGATCGCTGCACCGCGCGCCGCAGCAACGATCTCGTCATGCGTCGCACCCTCGCGGCCATAGCCGATGTTATAGCCGATGGTGTCGTTGAACAGCACGCTGTCCTGCGGCACGATGCCGATATTCTGCCGCAGGCTGGCCTGAGTCACGCCGGCGATGTCCTGCCCGTCGATCAGGATGCGTCCGCTCCACGGATCGTAGAACCGGAACAGCAGGCGGGCGATTGTGCTCTTGCCTGCGCCCGACGGGCCGACCAGCGCAACATGACCGCCCGCCGGAACCTCGAAGGACAGCCCGTGCAGGATCGTGCGGCCCCGGTCATAGCCGAAGGTGACGTCGTCGAAGGTGATCGTCGGTCGGCGGACCAGCAGCGCGGGTGCCCCGGGTGCATCCCGGACCTCGACCTCGGTATCGATCAGCTTGAACATGGCCGCCATGTCGATCAGCCCCTGGCGAATGGTGCGATAGACCCAGCCCAGCATGTCGAGCGGGCGGAAAAGCTGTGTCAGATAGGTCTGCACCGCGACCAGGTCACCCACGGTGAGACGGCCCCTGCTCCATTCCCAGACCGTGAAGCCGAGCGCGGCGATCATCAGCAGATTCATGATCAGCGCCTGCACGACGTTCAGCAGGCCCAGCGAATTCTCGCTCTTGCGCGCGGCCTCGGCATATTCGCGGGCGGAACTGGCGTAGCGGGCGTGCTCGCGATCCTCCGCGCCAAAATATTTTACTGTCTCGTAATTCAGCAGCGAATCCACCGCCCGCGACAGGGCCGTCCCGTCCAGCTCGTTCATGCGGGCGCGCAATTTCGTGCGCCATTCAGTAATCCAGCGGGTGACGGCCATGTAGAGAACCACCGTGATCCCGGTCGCCATGACCAGCTCGACCCCGAACATGGTGTAGAAGATGACGGCCACCGCGATCAGTTCGATAATGGTCGGCGCAATGTTGAACAGCAGGAAATACAGCATCGAATCGATGCTCTTGGTGCCGCGCTCGATCGTCTTCGTCACCTCGCCCGTGCGGCGCGACAGATGGAAGCGCAGCGACAGGCGGTGCAGGCGGGCAAAGACGTCTTCCGCCAGTTGCCGCGTGGCGTCCTGCCCGACCTTCTCGAACACGACGTTTCGCAGATTGTCGAACATGGTGCTGGAAAACCGGCCCGCTGCATAGGCGATGACGAACAGGAACGCGACCGTCATCGCCGGGTCGCCGTCCAGCGCCATCGTATCGACGACGCGCTTAAGGGCCAGCGGGGTCAGCAGCACGATGGCCTTTGCCGCCAGCACGATCAGCATGGCGATAACGATGCGAATGCGAAGGTCGGGCCGGTCGGCCGGCCACAGATAGGGAAGGAACCGGCGCAGCGTTTTCCAGCTGTCGTGGTCGACGGGTGTGGGTGTGGCACTATCGGGAGGCATTGCGGGTCAAGATGGGTGGCGGCACGGCTTACCGCAATGGTGCGGTACTTTGTGCTTCGTTCCGGCGCCTTTCGCGCCTTATAGAAGCGGGCATGGAACTTCCCTCCGGCAGCACTGCCTATGCCGAACCCCGATCCAGCATAAAGGGCGCGGCGAAAGCGGTGGTGGTCGTCCTTGCGCATAATGAGGAGCGGCGTATCGCGGCATGCCTCTCCAGCCTGGCGGAGGAAGGTGCCGCTGCTATTCATGTCGTGGTCAACGGCTCGGCGGACCGAACGGCGCAGATCGCGCGGGAAATGCGGCTGGCGAAAGTCCATGTCTATGAGGAAGCGGGAAAGGCGCGCAGCTGGAACCGCTTTATCCTGGACAGCCCGGATCCGGTGCCGCCGGTGCTCGCATTCGTGGATGGCGACGCGCAGATCCTGCCCGGCTCCATCGCTGCGCTGGCACATTGTCTGGAACAGGATGCAGGGGCCAATGCCGCCGCCGGCATGCCCTTGAACGGACGGCATGTCGAGGCATACAGGGCCAGTATGCGGGCGGAACACGGGCTTTTCGGCGACCTCTATGCATTGCGCGGCAGCTTCGTGGAAAGGATGCGCGCATCGGGCATCCGCCTCCCGGACGATCTGATCGGTGATGACAGCCTCGTCGGCGCTCTCGCCAAGACGGATCTCGGCCACGAGGATAATTGGCAGGATATGCGGATCGCCGTCTGCGAAGATGCGGGGTTTCTCTGCCAGCCAACGGCTCTTTCTCTGGCCGGGCTGCAAGGCCAGTCGCGGCGGATGATCAATTACAGCCTGCGGCATTTACAGAACAAGATCGTCAGCGACATCATGCGCGGACCCGGCCCCGCCGCGCTGCCGCAGCGCATGGCGGATCTCTATCCGCGCTACCTGGAAGGGTTCACACCTCGCCGGCACCCGCGGTGGGCGTGGTTCGATCGGCAGGCGCTGGCACGGATGCGCTGCTCTGCCGCAACATCGCCCATGTTTCCCTGAGCATTCGCGGCCAGAACAGCGCCATGCAGCCGATATAGGCCGCCGCACCGGCAATCACCATCAGGGCCAGCATCGCCGGTGCAGGCCATCCCGTCGCGAGCCACTCTACGGACAACACGGCAAGGCTCATGAGCGCGCAGGCGAGCATGATCGGCAGCATCTCCTGCAGCAAATCGCGCAGGCCCAGCTTCACGCGCGGCAGGGTGAGGGCGAGAGTGATCACCAGCAGCGCCGGCGCAGCGATCCACCACGCATGTACAAGCCCGGATGGACCGTTCCGGATGGCGATGAGGAACAGCACGGGAAAGATTACCGCACCGGCCGCGCTGGTCATCATGTAGATGCGCGGCAGGCCCATCGCATTCGTCACGGGGCTGCACACGATCTGCAGCGCCATCGCCGGCATGGCGATGGCAAGTCCCGCCGCAATTGGCGCCATCTCTGCCCATTTCGGCCCGAACAGGGTCAGCACCGCATAGGGAGCCGTCAGCGCCAGCCCGGTATAGAGCGGAGCCGTCACCAGGAACACCGTGCGCAGGGTGCGCAGGAAGAAGGGCGCCAGCGGCTGCTGCGCCTTGTGCAATTCGGCATAGGCCGGGAAGGCGACCTCGTTCACCGGCGGGAGGAAACGGCCCGTGATGATCAGGGTCAGGAACAGCGCTTCGGAATACAGCCCCAGATCATGCGGATTGAAGGCGCGCCCGGCGATGAAGATGTCGGCCTGGCTCTGCAGGATCCAGAAAAGCTGGCAGATGGTGAGCGCCCCGCCGAACGAGATGATGTCCCACGCACCGCGAAAATCGAACACCGGCCAGACCAGCAGGCGTGCGGCGATCGTCAGTCCGATCGCACGGGCGGCGAACCCTGCCAGCGGGGCGAACACAAGCGCCCATACTCCATACCCGAGCCACGCCAGGATCAGTGCCGTCAGGGCCGCGATTACGGCGGCTCCCATGCTGACCCAAGCCTGGCTGCGGAACAGGATGCGCCTCGCCAGCAGGGCCGAGGGGAGGGCAATGAACGGCGTGGTGAGGAAAAGCAGCGCCTGCACCTGTAACATCGGCTCGACCAGCGGCTGCCCGTAATAGCCCGCTGCCACAGGCGCGATCGTGTATTGCGCGGCGGCGAGTGCCCCGTTCAGCAGGATCAGCAGCCCGAAGACCTGCCCGATCCGCCGCTTGTCGATATGGTCCGTCTGGATGAGCGAGGTGGCGAAGCTGTAGCCATTCAGGAAGTTCAAGGCCGCCAGGATGACCTGCGTCATTGCGAACAGCCCGTAATCGCTGGGATCCAGCAGGCGCACCACCGCCAGGGTAGAACCCCAGGTGATGATCTGCGCCAGGACCTGACTGCCCCAGCGCCAGGCCATGGCACTGCGGACGCGCGATCCGAACCCGTCTGCCAGCGCTGCCTCGCCTTGATTCTGCGTGCCGAAATCCATGCGGGCGCAGTAAGGATCAAAGGGGAAGGTTGGACAGCATTATTTGCGCGTCTGATTCTTTGCACATCTGCAATGTTCGCCGCCGGCGTCCATCAGCCGGGCCTTGTGCAGATGGCCGGGGCCATCTGTGCAAACCTGGAAACTAACGCGATTCTCCCAGTTTGCGGCCATTTTGAAATAAAATTGCAAAAACCCGTTGACCCGAATCGAGGTGATCCATATATGCCTTTTCACCGGAGCGGCGCAGACGGTTTTTACCGGCTTCGCGGTTTTGGTCGCCAACATATCGGGACAGGTGGACCTTCGTTTTAG
>NZ_JABASZ010000002.1 GCF_012979275.1 Pseudopontixanthobacter vadosimaris | reverse complement strand
CGGGGGTGACGCGCGCACCGCTCCACCGCGCCCGCAGCAGCGGTGCGCTCAGCCTGGCGCTGTCGCCCTGCAGCTTCTCGCGGGCCTGCGCGGCGCGGTCCATGAGGCCGCGCTTCAACCGTTCCGCCAGATCGTCCAGGCGCTGTGTCTGCCCCTGCAACAGAGATTCGGGCCGGGGCAGCCTGCCGACGCGGGCCTCCAGCCTCTCGCGTCCCAAGGCGACGGGGCGCAGGGCGCAGCGTTTCTTGCGATGGGCCAGATCGCCGATCACCGCCTGCAATTCGGCTTTTACCGGAACGGCGATTTCCGCCGCGGCCGTGGGAGTCGGTGCGCGTCGATCGGCGGCATGGTCGCACAGTGTCGTATCGGTTTCATGCCCGACCGCGCTGATGATCGGGATCGTGCTTTCGGCAATGGCGCGGACGACCGCTTCCTCGTTGAAGCCCCACAGATCCTCCACCGATCCGCCGCCGCGCGCCACGATCACGATGTCGGGCCGCGGCACTTTTCCGCCTGGCACGAGGCCTGAAAAGCCCCGCACGGCATTCGCCACCTGCTCCGCCGCGCCCTGCCCCTGCACCAGCACCGGCCAGACGAGCACATGGCTGGGAAAGCGGTCAGCAAGGCGGTGCAGAATGTCGCGAATCACGGCACCTGTCGGCGAGGTGACGACGCCGATCGTCTGCGGCAGGAACGGCAGCGCCCGCTTGCGTGCAGGATCGAACAGCCCTTCGGCCTCCAGCCGCAGCCGGGTCTTTTCCAGCAGGGCCAGCAAGGCACCTTCGCCCGCGATCTCCATGCTGTCGATCACGATCTGGTATTTGGACCGGCCAGCATAGGTCGTGACCTTGCCGGTGGCGACCACCTCGATCCCGTCTTCCGGCACGAAAGGAAGCGCCCCGGCGGCCCCCTTCCACATCACCCCGTCGATCACCGCCTTGTCATCCTTCAGCGCGCAGTAGAGATGCCCCGATGCTGCCCGCTTCACGCCCGACAGTTCCCCGCGCAGGCGCACATGGCCGAACCTGTCCTCCACGGTGCGTTTCAGCGCGGCGGAAATCTGGGTGACGGTCAGCGGCTCGGCGTTGTCGCCCCGGCGCGGGCGCGCTACGAGCCCCTGCTGGCCCGGTTCACCATCGGGACCGGTTGCGAAAAGCGGAGGCTGAGGCATGAATATCCTGTTGCTGGGTTCGGGCGGGCGCGAACATGCGCTGGCATGGAAGCTGGCGCAATCCCGTTTGCTGGCGAAGCCGGGAGATAGGCTGTATGCCGCACCGGGCAACCCCGGCATCGCCGATCATGCCGAATTGGTTAATTTGGACGTTACAAACCATGGCAGCGTGGTTCGTTTTTGCGCCGATAGACGAATAGGGCTTGTGGTTGTCGGGCCCGAAGCACCGCTGGTGGACGGACTTGCCGACACCTTGCGCGCCGCAGGTGTCCGCGTATTCGGCCCCTCGGCCGCTGCCGCGCAGCTTGAAGGCAGCAAGGGATTCACCAAGGATCTGTGCGCCCGTGCCGGCATCCCCACCGCCGGCTATGTCCGGGTGAAGAACCTGCAGGATGCGCTGGCGGCGCTCGACGGCTTCGCCGCGCCTTACGTGCTGAAGGCCGATGGGCTGGCCGCGGGCAAGGGTGTCGTCATCGCGGAAGACCGGGCCGATGCCGAGGCTGCTCTGGGTGACATGTTCGACGGCAAATTCGTCGATTCGGCATCCGGCGCGGGAGCGGAGGTGGTGATCGAGGAGTTTATGAAGGGCGAGGAAGCGAGCTTCTTCGCGCTGACCGATGGGGCCAGCATCATGGCTTTCGGCACGGCGCAGGATCACAAGCGGGTGGGCGAAGGCGACACCGGGCCGAATACCGGCGGCATGGGCGCCTACAGCCCCGCCCCCGTGCTCGACGCCATGCGCCGGGGCGAGGCGCTGGAGCGGATCATCGCGCCCACGGTGCGCGCCATGGCCGATGCGGGCATGCCCTATTCGGGCGTGCTCTATGCCGGGCTGATGCTGACGGACGAGGGGCCGAAGCTGATCGAATATAATTGCCGGTTCGGCGACCCCGAATGCCAGGTGCTGATGATGCGACTGCAATCCGATCTCGGCGAATTGATGCTGGCTTGCGCCGAAAACCGCCTGTCGCGCAGCGAAGCCGCCCGCTTTTCCGCCGATACCGCGCTGACGGTGGTCATGGCGGCGGAGGGTTATCCCGGAACGCCGCAGAAGGGCGGCACCATCCATCTGGCCGAGAAGGAGGCAGAGGGTGTGAAGATCTTCCACGCCGGCACTGCGCGCGGCGCAGAGGGCGATCTCGTTGCGAATGGCGGCCGGGTGCTGAACGTCAGCGCCAGGGGTGCGAATGTCACCGCCGCCCGGCAGAAGGCCTATGAAGCGGTCGACGCGATCCAATTTCCCAGCGGCTTCTGCCGGCGCGACATCGGCTGGCGGGAAATCGCGCGCGAGGCGGGCTGAAACCCGCCGCGCCCGACGCCGCTTGCAACAGGGGCGGCATGGCTCGTCAGGCGAATCGCTTCGCCACCAGGCTCTTCAGATCGGCTTCGGGCCGCGCGCCGTAATGCGAGATGATTTCGGCTGCCGCGAGTGCGCCCATGGTCAGGCATTCTTCCGGGCTGCGTCCGCTGGCATGGCCCGCCAGGAAACCGGCCGCGAACAGATCGCCCGCGCCGGTCGTGTCGACGACCTCGTCAACGGGTTCGGCATCGACGCGGCAGGTCTTGCCCTCTGTCACGACGACCGCGCCGTTCGCGCCACGCGTGGCGACCAGAACCGGCACCTTGCCCGACAGGCTGGAGAGACCGTCATCGAAGCTGTCCTTGCCGGTCAGGGTCGCCAATTCGCTCTCGTTCACGAACAGGATGTCGATCAGCCCGTCTTCGATCATAGCCCTGAAATCATCGCCATGCCGGTCGATGACGAAGCTTTCGCTGGCGGTGAAGGCGACTTTCCGCCCGGCGTCGCGCGCCACGCCGATGGCCCGGCGCATCGCGGCGCGTGGTTCCTCCGGATCCCAGAGATACCCTTCCAGATACAGGATGGCGGCGCTGCGGATGGCGTCTTCGTCCAGCGCGCTGGCGGGAAGATATTGCGATGCGCCGAGGAAGGTGTTCATCGTCCGCTCGCCATCAGGCGTCACGAAGATGAGGCAGCGGCCGGTTGCCGGCTCGCCAGCACGCGTCTCGGTCGCAAAGGCAATGCCGGCGGCGCGGATGTCATGGCTGAACACCTCGCCCAGCTGGTCATCGGCCACCTGACCGATGAACTGGCATTTCATGCCCAGCGCGGCCAGCCCGGCCAGCGTGTTTGCGGCAGATCCGCCCGAGATCTCACGCGCGGGGCCCATCGCGTCATAAAGCTGCGTCGCGCCATCGGCATCCACCAGGGTCATGCCGCCACGGTTCAGCCCCAGCTTCGCGATCAGCGCATCGTCGCAAGGCGCCATCACGTCGACAATGGCGTTGCCGATGGCAATGACGTCGTACTCGGGCGCGTCGATGTCAGGCTGGCTCATGCAAATTCCTCCGGTCGATCTGAAATCAGCGCCCGCCTAGCCGCTTGGCCGGGTATCGCCAATAGGCTGCGGCCGGCTTCGATGATCGCAGGGCGATTGACTTGGCCGGGCGGGCGCTCGAATGGGATACCCACCATGACGTCGCTGCCATCCTCCTTCGGCCTGGCCCTGTCCCAATTGGGCGATCCGCGCATTCTGCGGGTGCTGGTGAAGAGTGTCCTTGTCACGCTGACCCTTTTCATCCTGCTGGGCGTGAGCGGCTACTATGCACTTTCCGCAGTGCTGGCGGGCTGGGGCGTGGATGGCAGCAGCACCATCGGTGCGTTGGTCGCGCTGCTGCTGACCATAATCGGCGGATGGCTGCTGTTCCGGCTGGTGGCACTCGCGGTGCTGCAGTTCTTCGCCGACGAAGTGGTTCTTGCCGTGGAACAGCGCCATTATCCGGAGCATGGCTTGACCGCCCGGCGGATCGGCTTCGCAGAGGAACTGAAAAATTCCGCCCGATCAACCCTGCGGGCCGTGCTGGTCAACCTGGCGGTCCTGCCATTCGCCCTTGTCCTGCTTGCCACCGGCATCGGTACTGCGATATTGTTCCTGCTTGCAAATGGCTGGCTTCTCGGGCGCGAATTGCAGGACATGGTCTGGCTGCGGCATCGGCGGGACAGGAGCGCAACCGCACCTATCCCGGCGATTTCCCGTTTCCTGCTCGGCCTGACGGTGGCAGGGTTGCTGGCGATTCCCTTCATCAATCTGCTGGCGCCGATCCTGGGGGCGGCGGCCGCAACTCACCTCGTCCACCGCCGGGTCCACCGCCGGAAAAAGGTTCCAGATGCCTGAATTTGCCGCCCGCTCCAGAATTCTTATCCTCGGCCTGCTGCCGGCGCTTGCCGCTTGCGCGACCGCAGTCCCGCAGGCCGGCCAGCCGCAGGGTGCGACGCGGCCCGGGGTGCGGGCGCCGGCGGTTCGCATACCGCCGACTCAGCCCGCTCCCTCGGCGACCGGATTTCGCTCCGCCAAGGTGATGAATTTGCCGGGTCTGGACGGGATCATCGGTGCCGAGCGCGCAGGTCTGCTGTCACGTTTCGGTCAGCCGCGGCTCGATGTCGTCGAAGGCGATGTCAGGAAGCTGCAATTCGTCGGCACGGCGTGCGTGCTCGACATCTTCCTCTATCCGCCCGCACCGGGTGCGGAGCCGCGCGCGACCTATGTCGATGCGCGTCGGTCGAGCGACGGGCTGGATGTCGACCGCGCCGCCTGCGCCGCTGCGCTTCAGCGCTGAACTTACTGGAATTCGAATAGATTGCGGCCATCGGCGGCGACAATCCTCTGCGGCCGTCGCTTGGCCTTCAGTTCAGCCTTGCCTTTGACGATGCGCAGAGTCGCACCCCGTGTGACCTGCACCACTGCCCGGGCACTGGCGATCCGCGGCACTTGCCGCAGCACCTTCTTCACCTTGCTCGCGTCGCTTCTGCTGGCGCGCGCGTTGTCGACCGAAACGGCAGCATTAGCCTGCGGCGAAAACAGGGCGGCGGCACAGGCGGCCACCGACAGGAGAAAGGTTCTCATGCCGGTTTAACGTAGGAAAACGGCAATGTTTCCAGTTATTTAAAGTAAGCGCTGTATTAACCACCAGGACGAGTGGAAAGCCTGGTCAGACCATGAAACTTTCGCCGCAACCACATGCGCCCTTGGCGTTGGGATTCTCAAAAGTGAACCCGGCCGTGAAATCGTCCTCCACCCAGTCCATGACCGATCCGACGAGATAGAGCACGCTGGCACCGTCGATGTAAAAGGTACCTCCCGGCGTCACGATCTTCTCGTCGAACGGGGCTTCCTCGGTGATGTAATCGACCGAGTAGGCGAGGCCGGAACAGCCCCGGCGCGGCGTCGAGAGTTTCACGCCCACCGCATCATCGGGCGCTTTCGCCATCAGATCGGCCACGCGCTGTTCCGCTGCCGCAGTCAGCGTCAACGCTGCGGGGATGGACCGGGTTTTCGTAGCCATTTCGGTTAGCTCCTTCTGCTCCTTGCGCGCCTGATCGGTGACAATCACAGCATCCCGAGCTCGAGCCGCGCCTCGTCGCTCATTTTCTGCGGATCCCATGGCGGATCCCAGACGAGGACGACTTCGGCATCGCGTACACCCGGCACGCTGCCTGCGCGCAATTCGACCTCTGCCGGCATGGATTCGGCCACGGGGCAATTGGGCGTGGTCAGGGTCATCGACACCACCACGTCGCTGTCCGGCGACACGTCGACCCCGTAGATCAGACCCAGATCGTAGATGTTGACCGGGATTTCGGGATCGTAGATTTCCTTCAGCGCTTCGATGACTGCTTCATAAAGCGGGCCGCCCGGCTCGCCTGCGGGCGTGACCTCCGGCTTCTTCTGGAGAAATCCCTCAAGGTAATCGCGCTTGCGCTCCATCGTCTGACGCGGGCTTTCCACCTCGTCATCAATGACGTCCGACACGCGGGCGCGCGGCGGCTTCGGCGGCGGCTCGGGGGGCGCGATGACCTGCTCGTTCGGGGCAGGCGCCGCGATGTATTCCTTCTTCTCTTCAGACGGTTCCATCAGCCGAAAATCCTCCTGGTCCGTTCGATGCCCCGAAGCAGTGCCTCGACATCGCTTTCGTCGCTATAGAGGCCGAAACTGGCCCGCGCGGTGGCCGGAATGCCCAGATGATCCATCAGCGGCTGCGCGCAATGATGGCCGGCACGGATGGCGACGTTCTCTTCATCCAATATAGTGCCCAGATCATGCGGATGAACCCCATCGATCAGGAAACTGACGATCCCGGCGCTGTCTTCCGGGCCGAACAGGCGGATATCGTTCATGGGGCGCAGGCCTTCGCGCAAGTGGGCGACGAGGGCGTACTCATGCGCCGCGATCTCTTCCATGCCGATCGCCTCGACATAATCGACCGCCGCTGCAAAGCCGATCGCCTCGGCAATGGCGGGCGTGCCCGCCTCGAACCTTTGCGGCGGGGGGGCATAGGTGCTGCCGGTGAAGGTTACCTTCTCGATCATCGCACCGCCGCCTTCCCACGGCGGCATGGATTCGAGCAACTCGCCGCGTGCCCAGAGCGCGCCCACTCCGGTTGGGCCATAGAGCTTGTGCGAGGAAAAGACGTAGAAATCGCATTCCAGCGCGGCGACATTCACGGCCATGCGCGGCACCGACTGGCACCCGTCGAGCAGCAGTTTCGCGCCCACCGCATGCGCCAGATCCGCAGCGCGCCGCGCGTCGAGAGTCGAACCCAGCACATTGGACACATGCGCGAAGCTGACCAGCTTGTGATCGCGCGTCAGCATCTTTTCCGCCGCGTCCAGATCGATGCGGCCATCGCCGGTGATCGGGCAGACATCGATAAGCGCGCCGGTGCGCGCCGCCAGCAATTGCCACGGAACGATGTTGGAATGATGCTCCAGCTGCGAAAGCAGGATGCGGTCGCCGGCGCGCAGATTGGCCGCGCCCCAGCTTTGCGCGACCAGGTTGATCGCCTCGGTCGCGCCGCGCGTGAAGACGAGTTCGTCCTCCGCCCCGCCCACGAATTCCGCCACGCGGCGGCGAGCGGCTTCGTAGCCCAGCGTCATCTGTGCGCTGCGGGAATAGACGCCGCGGTGCACGGTCGCGTAATCGCGCCCCAGAACCCGCGCGACCGTGTCGATCACTGCCTGCGGTTTCTGGCTGGTCGCCGCCGTGTCAAGATAATGCCACGGCTTGCCATGGTCGGTGACCAGGCCGGGGAAATCCTGCTTCCGGTCAATTGCCTGTGTCTCAACCGCGATGTTCATGCCCGCTCGCCCAGCGCATCCAGCGCCAACTCGAGCAGGCGTTCCCGCTCCGCTTCATCGCCAAGCGCAAGGAACGCATCTGCCAGAAAGGCACGAATGAGCAATTTCTGCGACAATTCGGGCGGGATTCCGCGCGCCGCCATGTAGAACCGCGCCGCTTCGTCCAGCTGGCCCACCGTCGCGCCGTGATTGCATTTCACATCGTCGGCAAAAATCTCGAGCTGCGGCACGGCATTGGCGCTGGCGCCCTTGTTCAGCAGCAGGGCCTTGAAATCCTGGCCTGCATTCGTTTTCTGCGCATCGCGGACGACGTCGATGCGGCCGAGGAAATTTCCCGTGCCGCTGTCCCAATGCACGCTGCGGACGGTCTGGTTCGATGTCGCACCCGGTTCACCATGCGCGACGCGCGTGACGAATTCCCGCGTGGTGTCGCCGCCGCCCAGGGTCACGCCGCCGAATTCGAAATGCGCGCCCGTCGCCAGTCGCACGACGATCTCCACGCGGCCCAGCCGCCCCCCGGCATTTACCGCGAACAATTCGCAGCGCCCGCCTTTGCCGATCCTGACGCGCAGGCGCCGCAGATCCGTCCCGCTGGCGGCATCGATGACGATGCTTTCGCAGACGCTTTCCCCGGCAGCGACATCGATGTCGCGCCAGTTCTCGAAAGTGTCCTGGTCAAGGCTGGCGAGCGCCTCCACATCGGAATAGCGCCAGTCCTCGTCGCGGCGGGTGGGGGACAGGGCCGGTTCCATCAGGCCGCCACCGCCTCATAGCCTTCGCTTTCCAGCGTCAGCGCCAGATCGGCACCGCCCGTCTTCACGATGCGGCCTTTCGCGAGCACATGCACGAAATCGGGCTTCACCACCTCCAGCAGGCGCTGGTAATGGGTGATGAGCAGCACCGCCTTGTCAGGTGCGCGCTGCATCGCGTTGATGCCGTCACCGACGATCCGCAGCGCGTCGATGTCGAGGCCGCTGTCGGTTTCGTCCAGCACCGCCATTTTCGGGCCGAGGATGCCCATCTGCACCATCTCGGCGCGCTTCTTTTCGCCGCCGGAGAAGCCGACATTCACGTTCCGCTTCAGCATGTCCATGTCCATCTGCAGCAGCGCGGCCTTCTCGCGCGCCAGCTTCAGGAAATCGCCGGCGGACAGCGGTTCCTCGCCCCGGCTCTTGCGCTGCGCGTTCAGCGCCTCGCGCAGGAACTGCACATTGGATACGCCGGGAATCTCGACCGGGTACTGGAACCCGAGGAACAGGCCAAGCGCGGCGCGTTCATGCGGGTCCATGTCGAGCAGATTCTTGCCCATGAAGCTGACCGATCCGTCCGTCACCTGGTAACCGGGTCGTCCGCCCAGCACATAGGCGAGCGTGGATTTGCCCGCACCGTTGGGGCCCATGATGGCGTGGATTTCGCCCGCATTCACCTCAAGCGTCAGTCCGTTCAGGATCTGCGTTCCGCCAACTTCGGCGTGGAGATTGTCGATTTTCAGCATGTCTGTTCCAAATGTATCTTCTTGTTTCGCCCGTTCCCGTTCCGCGATCAGCGGATGGATCCCTGGCGATTGAAGTCGCGGCGCGGCGCGGCCTGGCTGCGCTCGCCGCTACTGGCCGGGCCGGCAATCTGCGGCCGTTCGAACGGCGCGCGCAGTTCGGTCAGGATCTCGTCGCAAACCGCGTCTGTCTCCTCCATCACCCGCTGTTCGGTGAAACGCATCACCCGCACGCCCACAGCCGTCAGCTTGCGATCGCTCAATGCCTCGATCGCGGCCTGCGCTGCATCGGGCGAGGTAATCTCCACCACCAGCCAGCGCGGGCGGCAGGCGAAATCGACAATGGCCGATCCCATCACCACCTGCGGGCGGAAGTTGAAGCTGCCGAGCTTCGAATCCTTCAGCCGTTCCCATAGTTTGGCCTGCGCGCCGGTGGGGTTGCGGCGCATATCGCGGGCGCGTTCCTTCAACGCCTTCGCCCGCGCATCCGAAATGTTCCAGGCGCGGATCGCATCCTGCGGCGACATGGACCCATCGGACCCGCCTGCGCCAAGCGTCAGGACCGGCTTCATCCGACGCTCCCTTCGAGGCTTATGGCGAGCAGCTTCTGCGCTTCCACGGCAAATTCCATCGGCAGCTGGCGCATGACATCCTTGGCAAAACCGTTGACGATGAGCGCCACGGCCTCTTCCTCGTCCAGCCCGCGCTGCGTGGCGTAGAACAGCTGGTCGTCCGAAATCTTGCTGGTCGTCGCCTCATGCTCGATCTGGGCGGAGGGATTCTTCACCTCGATATAGGGCACGGTATGCGCGCCGCAGCGATCGCCCAGCAGCAGCGAATCGCATTGCGTGAAATTGCGCACATCGTCGGCATTCGGCCCGACGCGGACCAGACCGCGATAGGTGTTGTCGCTCTGCCCCGCGCTGATACCCTTGGATATGATGGTGGAGCGCGAGCCCTTGCCATTGTGGATCATCTTGGTGCCGGTATCGGCCTGCTGGTGATTGTTCGTCAGCGCGACGGAGTAGAATTCGCCCACGCTGTCCTCGCCATTCAGCACGCAGGAGGGGTATTTCCAGGTAATCGCGCTGCCGGTTTCCACCTGCGTCCACGAAATCTTCGACCGGTCGCCCTGGCACAATCCGCGCTTGGTGACGAAATTATAGATGCCACCCTTGCCGTCCTTGTCGCCAGGATACCAGTTCTGGACGGTGCTGTATTTGATCTCCGCATCTTCCATCGCGACCAGTTCGACCACGGCGGCATGGAGCTGGTTTTCATCGCGCATCGGCGCGGTGCAGCCTTCCAGATAGCTGACATAGCTGCCCTTCTCGGCAACGATCAGCGTGCGTTCGAACTGGCCGGTATTTTCGGCATTGATGCGGAAATAGGTCGACAGTTCCATCGGGCAGCGCACGCCTTCGGGAATGTAGACGAAGGTGCCGTCGGAAAAGACCGCGCTGTTCAGCGTCGCGAAGAAATTGTCGCGCTGCGGCACCACCTTGCCCAGCCATTTGCGGACGAGATCGGGATATTCGCGGATCGCCTCGCTGATCGAGCGGAAGATGACCCCCGCCTTTTCGAGTTCCGCACGGAAAGTGGTGGCGACGGACACCGAATCGAACACCGCGTCCACGGCCACTTTCCGCGCACCTTCGACACCGGCCAGAACCTCCTGTTCGGCGATGGGGATGCCCAGCTTGTCATAGACGGCCTTAATCTCGGGATCGAGTTCGTCGAGGCTTTCCAGCGACGGTTTCTTGCGCGGTTCGGCGTAATAGAACGCATCCTGATAGTCGATCGGGTCGACCTTCAGCTTGGCCCAGTTCGGCGCTTCCATGGTCTGCCACAGGCGGAATGCCTTCAGACGCCAGTCGAGCATCCATTCGGGTTCGTTCTTCTTGGCCGAGATGAAACGGACGGTATCTTCATTCAGGCCCTTGGGCGCGAAATCCTGCTCGATGTCGCTGGAAAATCCGTAGGCATAGGTTTCCTGCGCCCTGGAGGCATCGCGCGCGGCCTGATCCTGCACCGGCTTTTCCGCCCGGTCGTGACGGACAGCAGTGTCGTTCCCGGTATCGAGCAGAGTGGCATGTTCGTTCATCGTGTCATTTCCATCCCGGCGGGCGAACCGCCATGGCTTCGCGCGGAAGGCGCGGGTGCGTTGAGATCGGCGAGGCGAGTCAGCGGAATGCCGGCAAGGGCATCGCGCATGACGGCATTCACCATCGGCCAGTGCGGGCGGACGGCGCAGCTGTCCTCCATGCCGCAATCGCGTTTGCCACTTTCCGCCGTGCCGCTCTCGACGCAGGCGGTCAGCGCGATCGGTCCCTCCACGGCCTCGACGATATCGGCAAGGGTGATGGCAGCAGCAGGCCGCGCCAGTTGCAGCCCGCCCTTCGCGCCGCGCAGCGACCTCAGCAGCCCGGCCGCAACCAGCCGGCTGACCAGTTTCTGCACCGTGGGTGCGGGAAGGCCCGTTTCCAGCGCCAGTTCCGCGGCGGAGATGCGCGCGAAGCCGCAATGACGCGCGGCGGCGCTCATCACGACCACGGCATAATCCGCGAGATTGGAAAGACGCATGTCACCCTTCCGGTGAAATCAGAGCAAATCGCTCCGATTTCACCTAGGAAGGGGTGGGCAGCCTTTCAATGACAATCGGCTTGTTGCGAGTCGTTAGCATTTCTGCGGGTTTGCGGGTCTATGCTGATCCTCAGGCCCGCTCGGCAGCGATATAGGCCTCGACATTCTCCTCCAGAATATCGAGCGGCACCGGACCCGACTTCAGCACCGCATCGTGGAATTCGCGAATGTCGAACCGGTCGCCAAGCTGGGTACGGGCACGTTCGCGCAGTTCCATGATCTTCAGCTTGCCGATCATATAGGCCGTCGCCTGGCCCGGATAGACGATATAGCGTTCGATGGCCTTGCGGATGTCGCCATCGGGATTGGGCGTGTTGGTCTTCAGATATTCGATAGCCCTCTCCCGGCTCCAGCGCTTGGAGTGGATGCCGGTGTCGACCACCAGCCGCGCCGCCCGCCACAATTCCATGCCCAGGCGGCCGAAATCGGAATAGGGATCGGTGTAGAAACCCATGTCCTTGCCCAATTCTTCCGAATAGAGGCCCCAGCCTTCGGAATAGGCAGTCACCCCGCCGAAGCGGCGGAAAGGCGGCACATCGCCCAGCTGCGTCTGGATCGACAGTTGCAGGTGATGGCCGGGAAGCCCCTCGTGATAGAACAGGGCTTCCAGTTCGTTCCTGGACATGTCCTCGAGGCGGTAGAGATTGACGTAATAGGTGCCGGGGCGCGATCCGTCGGGTGCCGGACGCTGATAGAACGCCTTGCCCGCGCTCTGTTCGCGGAACGCCTCCACTGCCTTCACCTGCAGCGGGTCGGTCGGCAACACGCCGAAATAGCGCGGCAGCACGGCCTTGATCGCTTCCTCCTTCTCCTGCACCTCCGCGAGGTAATCCTCGCGATTGTCGTAGAAGAATCGCGGATCGGTCCGCACGAATTCGAAAAATTGCTGCAACGTGCCGGTGAAGCCGACCTGCTGCATGATGGCGCGCATCTCGCCATGAATCCGGTCGATCTCGCGCAGACCTATGTTGTGGATCTGGTCCGCCGTCAGATCGGTCGTGGTGTAGTTGGACAGCAAGGCATCGTAATAAGCTGCGCCCTGCGGGAAGCGCCAGACGCCGTCCTCCGTCCCGGCCGTGGCCTGCTGACGCTGCATTTCGGCAAGCAGGCGGCGATAGGCAGGCGCGGCCGAGCCGGTCCAGGCCGCAGTTGCCTGCGAGATCAGATCGGCCTTGGCATTGTCCGCAATCGACAGCTTGCCGACCTTGGCCGCGAAATCCTCCAGCACCGCGTTGTCCGTGTCGGCGCTCAGCAGATTGTTCACATCGGAAATGACATAGGGATAGACCCACTTCGGCGGCATGACGCCAGCGGCGGCACGCTCCCGCGATTCGGCGATCAGCGTATCCAGACCGGGGCCGATGCCCTGTATGCGGCTGATGTAATCGCGCGCCTGATTTTCGTCAGCGATCGAATGGATGTTGATGAGGAAAGCCGGCAGCTGGCTCTGCGCCCCGTTCATCTGGTCGAACACATAACCATATTCACGATAAGGGAAAGTGGCCGCGCTGCGCTGCGCCATGGCATCGAACAGCCGGTAGCTGAGCGCATCCTGTTCCGGCAATGTGCGGGGTTCATAGGCGCGGCGCATCGCGTCGGCGGAGTTCTGCAGCAGCCGTTCCTCGCGCAGTTCGGCAGCGTCGCCGAATTCGCCCCAGCGGCCGTAATCCTCGTCGCGTATCCCGCGGTAGGCCTTGGCCAGCGGCGACAATTCCAGCTGCGCTGCATCGTAACGTTCGAAAAACGTGCCGATTTCGGCCGCCGGACGAACGACGGGTGTGCCGGTATCGCTGGCGGCCACGGGCGCGACCAGCGGCGCATCCGTGGCGGGCGGCACCGTGGCGCAGCCGGCCAGGGCTAGCGCCAGTGCGGCCGTGGAGATCGCGGGAGACATGGCGGGACGACAGGATTTCAGGGGCAAGACATTCTCCAAAAGGATTTTTCCTGGTCACTGTCTGCCAAAGCCGAAGCTGTTTGGCCAGCGGCCTCGGGCGATCTGTTCGCCCGCCGGCTAGTCCGGGTCCCGGTCAGCGGCGATCCTTTCATCCGGCAAACCCACCTTCACTTCGCGCATGTTCGGCGGATGAAGCACTTCACGCAGGATTTCCCATCTCTGTGTCGAGCCCTTCGGGTCGCACAGTCTCATTAGCCTGATTCGTCCGGCAGCGATTGTATGGAATCGACAATTCTGCCGGATTGCATCCGATCTCGACCTAACGGGGCAGATCGATATGCGACCGGGCGGGCGGGTAAGCGGGAGGGCGGGCGGCCGGGCAGGCTCCGGCATTCTCGACATCGCGCGGCGCAGCCCGCATAGGCGGCACATGTTCTACAGCTTGCTGCGCCCCGCCTTGTTCAGGCTCGATCCCGAACGGGCTCACACTCTCGCCCTGCGCGCGCTGCGCCTGCGGCCGCCCGGCCCCCGCGCATCGGCGGGCAGACTTGCCACCAGGGTCGCGGGCCTGTCTTTTCCCAATCCGGTCGGAATGGCGGCGGGATTCGACAAGGACGCGCTCGTGCCCGACGAATTGCTGGGCCTCGGCTTCGGCTTTGCCGAGGTGGGGTCGATCACGCCGCTGCCCCAATCCGGCAATCCGCAGCCCCGCCTGTTCCGGCTGACGCCCGACCGGGCGGTGATCAACCGCATGGGGTTCAACAATGGCGGGGCGGAGGCTGCGGCCGAGCGGCTGCGGGCGCGTGCCGCAGCGCAGGAGTCCGGATCGGGCATTCGCGGCGGCGGCATCGTCGGCGTGAATATCGGCGCGAACAAGGATTCATCCGACCGGATTGCCGATTACGCACATATGACGCGGATCATGGCGCCGCTGGCATCCTATCTGGCGGTCAATATCTCCAGCCCCAACACGCCGGGACTGCGCGCCTTGCAGGACGAAGGCGCGCTGACCCGCCTGCTGGATGCGGTGATCGCCGCCCGCGACGACACCATGCACGAGACTTCACGACCTCCGATCTTTTTGAAAGTCGCGCCTGACCTCACCCCCGCAGATGTGGATGCGATCGCCCGTATCGCGATGGACAGGCGGCTCGGTGCGCTGATCATCGCCAATACGACGCTGTCGCGCGACAGGCTTTCCGGCCCGCACAGGAGCGAGTCCGGCGGTATGTCGGGCGCTCCATTGCGACAGCTGGCGCTGGAACGGCTGCGCGATTTCCGCAAGGCGACCGGGGGCGACCTGCCGCTTGTCGGCGCAGGCGGCATCGGCAGCGCGGAAGACGCGTGGGAGCGCATTCGTGCCGGGGCCAGCCTGGTCCAGATCTACAGCGCGATGGTGTATGAGGGGCCGGGGATCGCCCGCGGCATCGTGAGCGGGATCGAACGCCTGATGGAGCGCGATGGATTCCAGACGATTGAAGCTGCGGTGGCAAGCGAGTAGCAGGCGGAGCATGTTTCGCTTTTCCGCCACCGCATTCGCCATTCCGCTGGCACTGTCCGCCTGCACGGCCATTCCGCCGGTCATCTCCGCTTCGCCCGCCGACCGTGCCGATTCAGTCGTCGCGGCCGAGGGGACTGTCAGCGCAGCCGACCCGCGGGCGGAAGATGCGGGGCGCGTGATACTGGCGCAGGGCGGCAGCGCGAGCGATGCCGCCCTTGCCATCATGCTGGCGCTGACCGTGGTGGAACCGCAGAGCAGCGGGATCGGCGGCGGCGGCTTCATGCTGCACGGAACGCAAGGCGGCGCGATCACCAGCTTCGACGGCCGCGAAACCGCGCCTTCTGCCGCGTCCCCCGACTGGTTCCTCGCGCCGGGCGGACAGCCGCTGCCCTTCCGCGAAGCCGTGCTGAGCGGATTGAGCGTCGGCGTGCCCGGCAATATCGCTCTCGCTGCAAAGGTCCACGCCCGTTTCGGCAGGCTTGCATGGGCGGATCTGTTCGCGCCTGCGATCGCGCTCGCCCGTGACGGTTGGGTGGTGAACCGCCGGCTGGAAAGCTCGCTGCGCGACAATGAAACGCGCGGAAGTGCCGATGCTGCTGGCCGCGCACTGTTCTACGATGCCGCCGGAGAGCCGGTATCTGCCGGCACGCGCATCACCAATCCCGCGCTCGCAGCGACGCTGGAGCGAATCGCGCAGCTTGGCCCGCAGGCTTTCCATGAAGGCGCGCTTCCCGAAGCGCTGGCCGGGAAAGTCGCCGCGGCGACGCCCCGCCCTGCCGGGATGATTGCTGCCGACATTGAAACCTACCGGGCAAAGGAGCGTGCGCCCGTCTGCGGCTTCTACCGCGCCTATCGCATCTGCGGCATGGGGCCGCCCTCTTCGGGGGGCATCGCGGTGCTGGCCATGCTCAAGCAGCTGGAGCGCTTCGACATGGGGCAGCTTGGTCCCCGATCGCCGACCGCCTGGCACCTGTTCCTGGAATCGCAGCGCCTCGCCTATGCGGACCGTGAACTCTATCTTGCCGATCCCGATTTCGTCCCGGTTCCGACTGCCGGCCTGACCGATTCCGCCTATCTGCGGACCCGGGGCCAATTGATCGACCCGGACATCGCGTTGGCGGAAGCCCTACCCGGCACTCCGCCATCTGCACCGCAGGCGCAGGCCGATGGGAACGAAGGGGAAGAGAACGGCACGTCGCATTTCGTCGTGGCCGATGCGCGTGGCGACGTGGTGAGCTACACCTCGACAGTGGAAGGTGCTTTCGGTTCGGGGTTGGTGTTCGGCGGGTTCTTTCTCAATAACGAACTGACGGACTTCAGCTTCTCGCCAGAAATCGGCGGCGCGCCCGTCGCCAATCGCGTGGAAGGCGGAAAGCGCCCGCGATCGTCGATGGCGCCGACGCTGGTCTATGACCCGCAAGGTGCGCCGTTCCTGCTGATCGGGGCGGCAGGCGGATCGACCATTCCGGTGCAGGTCGCCCGTTCGATCGTCGGCATCCTGGATTTCGGCCTGCCGCTGGAGGATGCGCTCGGCCTGCCGCTGATCATGGCCTATGGCGATACGGTCATCATCGAGGACGATACCGCGCTGCTGGGGATGATCCCCGCCCTGCGCGCGCTCGGCCATGATACCATCGTCACCCGCACGCCGCCGCTGAAGGCCAATGCCGCGTTGCGGACCGAACAGGGGTGGCAATCGGCCCGCGACCCGCGCCTCGAGGCCATGCTCGCCACGGAGCCGTTACCGGCGGGCGCCGACGCGGAGTGAAACTTGCCGCGCGGGAACGGGGTGGCTAACACCCGCCGATTCCAGCCGCGACAGACGGCGGAATGGAGCAGGAGATTCCAGTGCAGCTGGCCGATTTCGACACTTTCCCGAACCTCGTATCCCTGTTCCTCGACCGGGCGGAGCTGCGCGGCGACCAGCCGTTCCTGGTGGCGAAGAAGGATGGCGAATGGGTTCCGCTCGGCTGGAACGAGGTGGCGGACCAGGTCTGCCTGCTGGCGCAGGGCTTGCGCGACATGGGGCTGGTGGACGGCGACCGGGTGGCGCTGATCTCGGAAAACCGGCCGGAATGGTGCATCGCCGATCTCGCCATCATGGCGGCGGGATGCATCACGGTGCCCGCCTACACCACCAACACCGAACGCGACCATGTGCATATTCTCGACAATTCGGGCGCACGGGCAGTTATCGTCTCCAATGCGAAGCTCGCGAAACCGCTGCTACCGGCCATCATGCGCACCGGCATCGCCGAACATCTCATCCCCATGGAAGGCCTGCGACCCTACCAATCGGGCGGGTTGCGCTTCCATGACTGGACGGCGCTCACCACAGGCGATGCGGCACCTGCCCGCGCGGCGGTTCGGGGCAGGCTGGCGACGATCGGGCGCGGCGATACCGCCTGCATCATCTATACCAGCGGCACGGGCGGTGCGCCGCGCGGAGTGATGCAGCATCACGGCGCCATCATGTGCAACGTGCATGGCGCCGCCGAGATCATCGCGCAGGATTTCAAATGGGAGAAGGAACGCTTCCTCAGCTTTCTGCCCCTGTCCCACGCCTATGAACATACCGGTGGGCAATATCTGCCGCTGGGGCTGGGCGCCGAAATCTATTACGCCGAAGGTCTCGACAAGCTCGCCAGCAATATCGAGGAAGTGCAACCGACCATCATGGTGGTGGTGCCCCGCCTGTTCGAAGTGCTGCGGACGCGCATCCTCAAACAGGTGAAGCAGCAGGGCAAGGCGGCCAATCTCCTCATGGATCATGCGCTGCGGATCGGCGCCAGCCGGGCGAAAGCCGGGCGGACGCCGTTGCTGGACAGACCGATGGATGCCGTGGTCGGCGCGATGCTCCGCCCGAAGATCCGCAGGAAATTCGGCGGGCGGCTGAAGGCCATGGTCTCGGGCGGCGCGCCGCTCAATCCCGAAGTCGGCACCTTTTTCGATGCGATGGGCCTGACGCTGCTGCAAGGCTACGGCCAGACCGAGGCCGGTCCCATCATCAGCTGCAATCGCCCGTCGGCCGGGGTGGCCATGGACACGGTGGGCCCGCCCCTGCGCGGCGTGGAGGTGCGGATCGCCGAGGACGGGGAAATCCTGTGCCGCGGCGAATTGGTGATGCATGGTTACTGGCAGAACCCCGCCGAAACCGGGCGGGTGCTGCAGGTGGACCCTGCTACCCCCGGCGAAGCCCCGTGGCTCCACACCGGTGATATCGGCCATTTCGACGGACGGGGCCGCATCAGGATCACCGATCGCAAGAAGGACATGATCGTCAATGACAAGGGTGACAATGTCGCCCCGCAGAAGATCGAGGGCATGCTGACATTGCAGCCCGAAATCGGCCAGGCGATGGTGGCGGGCGACCGGCGGCCTTACCTCGTCGGATTGATCGTGCCCGATGCGGAATGGACGCAGGAATGGGCAGCGGCAAACGGGCAGCCCGTCGATTTATCGGCGCTGAAGGAACTGCCCGCCTTCAGGGCAGCAGTCCGTGCCGGGATCGACAGGGTGAACAAGGAATTGTCGGTCGTGGAACGGGTGCGGCAATTCGCCTTCGCGGATGAGGAGTTCACGATCGACAACGAACAGATGACACCCAGCCTGAAGATCCGCCGCCACAAGATCCGCGACTTCTATGGCGACCGGCTGGACGCATTGTACAAGCGTTAGGTCGGCAGGTCTTCCTTCGCCAATTTCCTGTTCCGGCAATCGGCCCTGATCTGGCCGAGCTGGCTGCGCAGGTCGTTCTGCAGCTTTTCGAGCGTCACCAGGTGCGCGAGCATGTCCTGCCAATCTAGCGGTCCGTAGCTGCGCGCCTTTTCTTTTCCACCTGTGAAATCGCTATGACGCAGGATCGCCTTGCCTTGAGCAAACTCGAAAACTCCATGCGCGAGCGCGCAGCGTTGATCGAGTAGTTTCTCCCACTCCGCAAGGCGTCCACGCACTGCCTTCCCGCCCCCGTTCAGCTCGTGCTGTTCGATCAGACGGGACAGAACGTTGAGGCGTGCTCTCGCACCCACATGGCGAGCATTCTTTGGAAGGATTACTCCTGCACTCTCGATCGCCAGCAAGGCTTCGTGAACAAGAACCTCGCACCGGGCGAAAAGATTGAGCATTGCTCCGCGCCAGATGGTGGCAACGTGGATCAGTTCGGCGGGACTTGGTGGCTTGCCGAGGGGCAAAAGTAGAGGCGCGTTCATTCAGCAGGATTGACATACGACCGGTTAAAGAGCGGTTGCTGCCGAACGGCCTCGGCCTACACTTCTTCCAGGGCAATGAATTTGGGGAAGAAGCCCGGCTCGCGGTTCGACCAGCCCGGCGCGGTGGCGGCGGTTTCGCTGATGGATTGCAGCAACTGGCGGCGCCAGGCCGGGCGAATCTGCGGCAGTGCGGCGGCCCCGCAGAACGCCGGGGGAAGCCAGGGCCGCGCCTGTGCCCCCAGCAGCCGTTCGTACAGGAAGCGGAAGGCGGAGAAACAGGTCAGGCGTTCCTGCACCAGATCTCTTGCGGCAAGGACGATCAGCCGGCCGAGAAAATCTTCCATGGCGTGGCCCTCGCCATCGAACGGAATGGCATCGCGCAGTTCCTGCAGCGTCTGATAGGCAAGTAGCTGGCGGCGGATGTCACGGTTTTCATCGGCATCGCGGGCCCAGCGCCTGCACGCATCGTCACGGCAGAGCGCGACATCCAGACTGCGGCGGATGTAGCGTTGTTCCGCTGGCGTGAAGCCTGCAAATTCCTGCATCTCAGCGATCGTCAGCGAATAATTACCGGTCGTCCCCATGATCCCGCTCCATCATTGCAGGATCAGTGTCGCCGCATATGGTTAACGGATGGTAATCATGGTCCCGCGCCGTTCCCGAGGTGGGTGAAGCGCTCTAGATCAGTCCGGCGAGCGGGCTGCTCGGATCGGCATAGCGGCGGGTGGCCATTCTGCCCGATCTGTAGGCCTCGCGCCCGCTCTCGACCGCCAGCCGCATCGCGCGGGCCATGCGGATCGGATCTTTCGCTTCGGCGATGGCGGTGTTCATCAACACCCCGTCGCAGCCCAGTTCCATCGCCACTGCGGCATCGCTGGCGGTTCCGACGCCGGCATCGACCAGCACCGGAACGCTTGCCCCTTCGACGATCAGGCGGATGGTCACCCGGTTCTGGATGCCGAGGCCCGAACCGATGGGAGCACCCAGCGGCATGATGGCGACCGCGCCGGCGTCTTCCAGCTGCTTCGCGGCAATCGGATCGTCGGCGCAATAGACCATGGGCAGGAACCCTTCGCCAGCGAGCACTTCCGTCGCTTTCAGCGTTTCGCGCATGTCGGGATACAGCGTGCGCGCCTCGCCCAAAACTTCCAGCTTCACCAGATCCCAGCCGCCCGCCTCGCGCGCCAGGCGCAGGGTGCGGATCGCATCCTCGGCATTGAAGCAGCCGGCCGTATTCGGCAGATAGGTGATCTTCGCCGGATCGATGAAGTCGGTCAGCATCGGCGCCCCCGGATCGGACACGTTCACGCGGCGCACGGCCACGGTGACGATCTCTGCGCCGCTCGCTGCGACAGCCGCCGCATTCTGTTCGAAATTGCGATATTTGCCGGTGCCGACAATGAGCCGGGAGCGGAATGTCCGCCCCGCTACGGTCCAGCTGTCGTCATCCGGCGCCTGTGCCTGCCCGCCGCCGACAAAATGGACGATTTCCAGCACATCGCCATCGGCAAGCGCCACCGCATCTAGGGTGGAACGCGGCGCGATCTGCCCGTTATGCTCCACGGCCACCTTTGCCGGGTCGAGGTCCAGTTCGCGCGCCAGTTCCGCAACGGTCTGTGCAGCGGTCTGCCGACTGTCCCCGTTGACGGTGACGGTCTTCGCCCCCGCGGCGAGTTTGGCGGAGGTTGGCGGCGAGGCTGGGTCTGGAGCGTTCATGCCCGGCGAGATAGCGTTCAATGTGCCGCGCGCAAGTTCAGTATGTGGCCCAGCGACACCAGGACCACGCCGATGATCGTCAGCACCGCCTCCTCCACCCCATGCGGAACGGCCAATGCCCCGCCCATGAAGGAAAGACCGGTCATGGCGGTAACGAAAGGCGCGGCGCGGCGATGGCGCAGCGCGCCCCAGCCGATGGCCACGGCGGCGATGATCAGCGCCACTGCAAGGCCGAAGCGGTGAATCCACGGGGCGAAAAGAAACTGCCCGCCGAGGCCCAATGCCGACACGATCACGATGCTGGCAACGCAATGCACCGCGCACAGACCCGACAGCCAGATGCCCGCGCGGTCCATGCGCCTTCTCGCCCCGCCAAATCCGCGGGCTGACTTGCCGGCATCGTTCATACCGCCCGTGTATGTAATAATGTAACATCGCGCAAGAGCGGAAATCCGCTGGAGCGATTATCTCGGCCGGGGGTTGAACACGGCCAACGAAGGCCCTTGCGCTTTGGCCGGGGCGTCCGCAATTAGGCGGCATGGCTGCCTACCACGTTCCTGCCGACCATGCGGAGCCTTCGGGCAACACAGCCGGCACATCCGGTCTGCGCCCCGCCGCTCTTGCGAACTGGCTGTTGGCGGTCGCCGTGCTGGTCGTCATCATGGTGGTGATCGGCGGCATCACACGCCTGACCGAATCGGGGCTGTCGATCACCGAATGGAAGCCGGTGACCGGAACCCTGCCGCCGCTGAGCGAAGCTGCCTGGCAGGCGGAGTTCGCCGCCTACCGCCAGATCGGCGAGTATCGGCAGGTGACAGGACCGGCGGGCATGACGCTGGCGGATTACAAGTTCATCTATTTCTGGGAATGGGCGCACCGCTTCATGGGCCGTCTGATCGGCCTCGCCTTCGCGCTGCCGCTGGCATGGTTCTGGATTCGCGGGGCGATCCCGGCAGGATATAGGCCGCGCCTCGTGGCCCTGCTGGCGCTGGGCGGGCTGCAGGGCGTTTTTGGCTGGTTCATGGTCCGGTCGGGACTGTCGGTGCAGATGACAGATGTCAGCCATTTCTGGCTTTCAATTCATCTGCTGACCGCGCTGTTCACGCTTGCCGGGCTGGTCTGGACGGCGCTGGATCTGCGGCTGCTGGCGAAGGGCCGTTCCCGCGCCAGCCTGACCGATTTTTCCGCCGCAGTCGGCGTGATCCTCTTCGTGCAATTGTTGCTGGGAGCGTGGGTGGCCGGCCTAAACGCCGGACTGGCTTCGGACAGCTGGCCGTTGATGCAGGGCGGTTTCCTGCCGGAATATGACGGGTCGCGCGGGTTCTTCCATGCGCTGACGCATGATCCTTTCCTGCTGCATTTCGCCCATCGCTGGTGGGCCTTCGCTGCTGCGATTGCCCTGTTCCTGCTGGCGCGCCGCGCAAAGGCGGGCGGCGCGCGAGCGGCGTCCGTCGCGGTGAACGCCCTGCTCGGCGTGCAGATCCTGCTCGGGATCGCCACCGTGCTGTCAGGCGTGGCCCTGTGGCTGGCGGTAGCGCACCAGATGGTCGGCGCATTGCTGGTGGCGGCGACCGCCTGGGGCGCTCATGCCGCCGGGCGGCAGAGGGGTGAAGCAGGCAGATATCCCGGTGCCGCGATGCCGGCGACAGTATAGAGGTATCATTTTACCTTTCCCGAGACGCGCTGTCAGCTTGACTTTGCGGGCAAAGACGCACAGATCGCCGCCATCTCGCGAAAGGCTGCAGGGCCGAATCGCAAGCGTAATTTCGCAAATCAGGGAATATCTGGCCCATGAAGGCTCTCAGCAAGACCACCCGGTCGATCAAACCGGCAGAGGTCGAAAAGAAATGGCACATCATCGACGCCGAAAACCTCGTCGTCGGCCGCCTGGCCGTGGTGATCGCCAATCACCTGCGCGGCAAGCACAAGCCGAGCTTTACGCCGCATGTCGATTGCGGTGACCATGTCATCGTCATCAATGCGGACAAGGTGCGTTTCACCGGCAACAAGACGACCGACAAGGTCTATTACAAGCACACCGGCTATGTCGGCGGGATCAAGGAAACCACGCCTGAGAAGGTGCTGGAAGGCCGCTTCCCCGAACGCGTGCTGGAAAAGGCCGTGACGCGGATGATCCCGCGCGGTCCGCTTGGCCGTGCCCAGCTGAAGGCCCTGCATCTCTATGCGGGAACCGAACATCCGCATGATGGCCAGCAGCCCGAAACGCTCGACGTTGCCTCGATGAACCGCAAGAACAAGGTGTCCGCATAATGGCCGACGAAAACACCACCACGGACACGCCCGACACCAAGGGCGAAACCAACGGCGCCGCACGGCCTGCCGCAGTTCCGCCCACCACGGCAGATACGGACACGCCCGGCACCAAGGGTACTACGGTTACCGATCTGTCCGACCTCAAGAGCATCGCCGGCGACACGCCCGATGCCGTCATGACAGATGGCGAAGCCGCCGAACCGCGCGCGCCCACCATGCCGCTGCGCGAGCAGGAGCTGGACCAGTACGGCCGCGCCTATGCTACCGGCCGCCGCAAGGATGCGGTCGCCCGCGTCTGGCTGAAGCCCGGCAAGGGCAAGATCACGATCAATGGCCGCGAGCAGGAGGTGTATTTCGCACGTCCCACGCTGCGCCTCGTCATCAACCAGCCCTTCGCCATCACCGACCGTGAAGAGCAGTATGACGTGATCGCCACCGTCTCGGGCGGCGGTCTGTCCGGTCAGGCCGGGGCGGTGAAGCATGGCATCAGCCAGGCGCTGACCCGTTACGAACCCGCATTGCGCGCCACGGTGAAGGCCGCCGGCTTCCTCACCCGCGACAGCCGCGTGGTCGAACGGAAGAAATATGGCCGCGCCAAGGCCCGTAAGAGCTTCCAATTCTCGAAGCGCTGATCGGCCTTTCGATACGCAAACAAAAAAGGGCGGCCTTCGCGGGCCGCCCTTTTTTCATGTCACCCAATCTGTGCTGCGGTCAGTGAACCGGCGGATCGGTGCGCGGCACACGTCCGGCAGGCGCGACCGGCTCGCCCGGACGGCGCGGCGGAGTCGCGTCTTCGGGCACATCGAGAATCCGCATCGCGTCATTGGCGATGTTTTCCATGTTGCGAACCTCGACATGCAGCCCGGATGCGTCGATGCGCAATTCGTTGAAACTCTGCGGCGTGGACCTGACCCGTTTCGACAGGGTGCCGGCGCCGATCATCCGCACCGGACCATGGATCGTCTCCTGAACCAGGTCGAAGGCATCGTGCACATGGCCGGACAGCACGGCCAGCACATCGCGCTTCGCCAGTTCGGTCAGCGCCTTCTGGCCGTGCTTGGTTAGCGCAGTCCCCTGCGTGCCGACTTCCACCAGCGGGTGGTGCACGGTCACCAGCGCCTGCTTGCCCTCGGGAAGGGCATCGATCGCCGCCAGCGCCTTTTTCAGCGCGCCGCTGGTCACCCAGCCTTTCGACCAGTTGAAGCGCGGCTGCGCGCGCACCGCGGTCTTGAGCGGAACCACGGCAATGCCCGGCAGGTCGAGCGCGCGTTCGACGACGGCCTCCATCCCCTCGAACCTCTTGTAGGGATCGAAGAAGCGTTCGATCACGTTGAAATAGGGCATGTCGTGATTGCCCACCTCGACGGTGACCGGCACATCCAATGTCGTGATCCATTCGCGCGCGGCGGCGAATTCCCGGTGCCGCGCCCGCATCGTCAGATCGCCGGTGATCAGGACCGCGTCGGGCCTGCGTTCGGCGATCTCGCCCTTGACCCAGTCGAGTGCGACATTGCTCTCGAGCCCGAAATGGATGTCGCTCAGGTGAAACAGCAGTGTATCGTCAGCCATTGCGCGGCCCAAGCAGATCGACCCGCAGCCGTGCAAGCGAAAACGATTCCTCCGGCGCGCCAGTCGACCGCTCGCCATCGGTCATCAGCGGCAGCGGTTTCCCGCCAATCGATCTGAGCGTGACGGAAGCGACGGGGCCAAGATCGTCATGCGGGCCGTCGCGGAAATCCCGTTTCAATATGGCCAGGCCCTGCTGCAGATATTCGCCGATCCCTTCGGCACCATAGCCTTCCACCTTCAGGCCGCCGCCGCCCGGAACCAGCCGGACGCCGGGATAGCCGTCTTCGCGCCCCATGGAAGGCTCCGTCACCTGTACCCAGGGGCCGGCGGCACTGCGTTCGGCGGCATCGATGGATTTCGACAGAACCTCGCCCAGATTATGCTCGCGCATCTCCTCGCGCACATCGGCCCAGCGCGCACCCGGCCCGGCGACCAGTTCCGCCAATGCCGTAACATTCCGGCCCCTGACGCAGTCGAGCCGCATCGGCGCGAGTTCGCCTGCATCCAGTGAATGCAGGATCGCCAGCGGATCGCATTGCGGGTATAGCCGGTGGCACAGAAGATTGGCGGTGCCGCCTGGCAGGGCGAGGATCGCCCCGTCCCATCCGGGCGCGCCGTCTGCGGCCTCCAGCCGGGTGATCGCACCGTTCAGCGTTCCATCGCCGCCGTGAATGACCAAATGGGTCAGCCCTGCGGCCGCGGCGGCGGCAGCATTGGGCAGATCGTCGTTCGAACAGTCCAGAACGCGTTCCGGCGTCATCTCCATTGCGGCAAGCCGGTTGCGTATCTGCCCGATCAGCGCATCGTCATGGCTGCCGCTCGCCTTGTTCACGATCAGCCAGGTGCGTCTTGTGGTCATATCGGAACAGCGAACAAGGCGGCTGCAAGGTTCCCGCCGCATCGGCAGGGTATCGCAGTCCGGCTCACATTCGCTTCGTCACGATAGACCAGGCAGCAAGACCGTTCATCGCCGTATAGATGGCATAGCCCCAGACCGCACCGCCCCAGCCGTCCTCGGCTGCCAGCATGACCCCGACCAGAATGGCATATTCGACGGCCAGCATGATCTTGCCGCTGCGATGGCGGGCAAGGCGGGGCATCCGGTCAAGTGCGGGGTGCCCGCTTTCGGTCACCGCCTTCTGCAGCGCGAAGTTCACGATGCCCAGAATGAAAGGCAGCAGCAGTTCCATGTCCGCCATTCTTGCGGCTTGGTCCCGTTTTTGCAAAGGTAATGCGATCAGCGGCCCGCCATCGCCTTGACGCCGGGCAGATAGGTCCGGCCGATCCGCAGATCGTCGCCATTGTCCAGTTCCACGCTCCAGACACCCAGCCCGTCATGGCGCAGGCCGCGGATCGTGTCCCGCCGCAGGATGGTGGAACGATGGATCCGGATGAAGTCCCGCGGGTTCAGTCGTTCCTCCAGCCCCGCGATCGTCTTCAGCAGCAGGTAGCTGGTCGTGCCGACATGCAGGCGCACGTAATCGCGTTCGGCATCGATGCGGGCGACTTGCGCGATATCTATTCGCAGCAGTTCGCTGCGATTCGGCACCCATAATTCCTGCAGCCAGCTTTCGCCGCTTTCATCCTGCGCCGCCCCGCGCGGCATTTCCGACCGGCGCGCGATCGTGCGGGCGACGGCACGTTCCAGCCGTTCGGCCGAGACCGGTTTCAACACGTAATCCACGGCATCGAGGTCGAAGGCCTCGACGGCGAATCGGTCATGCGCGGTAACGAAGACGATCGCGGGCGGGGGTGCGGCGGGCACCTGCGCGCCCGTTTGCTTGCGCTTTTCGCCTGCCAGATGGCGAGCGACATCCAGCCCGCCGAGCTGCGGCATCGTCATGTCGAGCAGCACCAGATCGGGCGCGAATTCCACCATGCGATCCAGCGCCTCCGCCCCATCTGCGGCGTCGCCGACGATATCGATACCGCCGATCCTCTCGCAGATGATCCGCAGCCGTTCCACCGCCAGCGGCTCATCGTCGACGATGAGCGTCCGCAGCCGCTGCCCTTCATCCCTTGCGGCCATGCATCGCCCCTCCATCGAGTGTCAGCGGCAGAAAAAGTTCGGTCAGATAGCCGCCGCCTTCCAGCGATCGCGATTGCAGCGAGGCGGCATCTCCGAAACGGGCCTGCAACCGGTCGCGCACATTGGCGAGGCCGATGCCGAAGCCTTCGCGGCCCTTCCCGCCCCCGCCTTCACCATCGTCGCGCACCGCGATCCGCAGCACCTCGGCCTCGCGCCGTGCGGAAACGGTGATCGTCACCGGCCGGCGATCCGGCGCAACGGCATATCTGACCGAATTTTCCACCAGCGGTTGCAGGATCATGCCGGGAACGGGTGCCGCCGCAAGTTCGCTGGGCAGATCGAAAACCGCGCGCAGCCTGTCGGGGAAGCGCACCGCCTCGATCTCCAGATATTGCCGCTGCAGGTCGAATTCCTCCGCCAGCGCGACGTCCATCGTCGGCTCGTCAGTCAGCGAATGCCGATAGAAGCGCGAGACGGCCTGGATCATCGCTTCCGCCCGGTCGGAGCGGCCCGTCATTACCAGCGCGGACAGGGAATTCAGCGTGTTGAACAGGAAATGCGGATTCACCTGATAGCGCAGCGACCGCAATTCGGCAGCCTTGGCCGCCCGGCGGAACCTGCCCTCGCGCCGTTCCGCCATGCGCGCCTGCGCACCTGCCAGCAGCGCGTAATACAGCGCCGCCCAGGCCAGCAGCAGAAAATAGCGGCCCAGCGCCACGTCCGTCAGCTGGCGCCAATTGTCCAGCCTGCCGTCCGCCGGGGCCAGAGTGATGGTGCGGGCGGACAAATCGCTATTCTGCGAGGTGCCTCTTTCAGGAAGGTAGGGAATTTCGGCAAGAAGGTTGCCGGTCTGGTCACGGTAGATGCGGACCCCCTGTTCGGCTCCCATCTTGGCGATCAGGCGCGCCTCCAGTTCGGCAAAGGCCATCTGGTTGGTCTGCGCGATCAGGACGGCGGCCGGAACCGCCATCACCAGTGCCGCGACGATCTTGATGAACAGCGACCGGGTATCGAAGGCGCGCAGGACGATCCACAGAACCAGCGTCACGACCATGCCGGCCGCGCAGACCAGCACCCGCGCGGCGAGCAGTTCGCCCTGCAGATCGAGGCCGATGATCGCCCCGCGAAGTGTCGTGATGACAAAATAGCACAACCACAATCCGAAGACGCTGGCGAGCACATGGACCAGCGGAACCCGCGCTTCGGAGTCCGGAGCAGCCTCTTCGTAAAGCAAGGCGGGGCGTGGAGCATGCATGATGGCCCGACCCTACAGGTAGCGGCACCCTGCGCCAGCCCCGTCATCGACGCGGCTGGCCCGTTGGTCGAACAGGTTCAGCCTGCCAGCAGGCCTTCGCTGGCGATGCGTTCGCGCCAATAGGCCGGGGCGAGCGTGTGGACATTGTTGCCCGCGCTGTCGACGGCGACGGTCACCGGCATGTTCTCAACCGTGAATTCATAGATCGCTTCCATGCCCAGATCCTCGAAAGCGACGACTTTCGCTTCCTTGATCGCCCGGCTGACCAGATAGGCCGCCCCGCCCGTCGCCATGAGATAGGCGACCTTGAACCGGCTGATTACCTCGACAGCGTCGGCCCCGCGTTCCGCCTTGCCGATCATGGCGAGCAACCCCAGATCGAGCATGGTTTCGGTAAACTGGTCCATCCGCGTCGCGGTCGTGGGGCCGGCGGGGCCGACGATCTCGCCCATCACCGGATCGACAGGCCCGACATAATAGATGGCGCGGCCCCGGAAATCGACCGGCAGTTCCTCGCCTGCCGCCACCATGTCGCGGATACGCTTGTGTGCTGCATCACGCCCGGTGAGCATCTTGCCCGACAGCAGCAGGCGATCGCCATTCTGCCACCCCTGCACCTCTTGCGGCGTCAGATTGTCGAGATCGACTCGCTTGGCCGCAGCATCGGGCTGCCAGTTCACATCGGGCCAATTATCGAGGTCCGGCTTTTCCAGATAGCTCGGTCCCGAACCGTCCAGCGTGAAATGGGCGTGGCGTGTCGCGGCGCAATTAGGGATCATGGCGACCGGCTTCCCCGCGGCATGGCAGGGCCAGTCGAGGATCTTGACGTCGAGCACGGTGGACAGTCCGCCCAGCCCCTGCGCCCCGATGCCCTGCGCATTCACCGCATCGAAAATCTCGATCCGCAGCTTCTCGATATCGTTCGATGGCCCGCGCGCCTTCAGCTGGGCCATGTCGATCGGCTCCATCAGCGATTTCTTGGCCAGCTTCATGCAATGTTCCGCCGTGCCGCCGATGCCGATGCCGAGCATGCCGGGCGGGCACCAGCCCGCGCCCATCGACGGGATCTGCGCGACCACCCAGTCGACGATATTGTCGGACGGGTTCATCATCTTGAATTTCGACTTGTTCTCGCTGCCGCCGCCCTTGGCCGCCACGTCGATGTCGACCCGGTTGCCCGGCACCATCTCGACGCTGAGCACGCAGGGCGTGTTGTCGCGGGTGTTGCGGCGGGTGAAGGCCGGGTCGGCCAGGATCGAGGCGCGCAGCTTGTTCTCGGCGAAATTATAGGCGCGGCGGACCCCGTCATCGACCACGTCCTGCAAGCTGCGGCGTGAATCCAAGCGGCAATCCTGCCCCCACCTGACGAACACGTTGACGATCCCGGTGTCCTGGCAGATCGGCCGGTGCCCTTCGGCGCACATCCGGCTGTTGGTCAGGATCTGCGCGATCGCGTCCTTGGCCGCGGGGCCCTGCTCGGCCTTGTATGCATCGCCAAGCGCGCGGATGTAATCCATGGGGTGATAATAGGATATGAACTGCAGCGCGTCGGCGACACTGTCGATCAGGTCGTCCTCGCGGATGATGGTGCTGCTGGTCATGCCGTTCATCGAATGCTCGCTCCTGCCGGTCGAAGGGGAAGCCCCATAGTCCGAAGGAGCCTCTAGCGTCAAAGCGCTTGGAAGCCACGGTCTTCACGCCTATGGATGTTGACCAAGTGTGTTGTTGCTATAATACGGCTAATCCTATGACCCAGATGGACTTCGGCGCCGCCCGGCGCGCCATGATCGACAGCCAGTTGCGCACCAGCGGGGTGAACGCACCTTTCGTGCTTGACCGCATGGGCACGCTGCCGCGCGAGGATTACGTGCCGGACCATGCCCGCGGATTCGCTTATGTGGACAGGGCCGTGCCACTGGGCGGCGGGCGCTTCCTTGCTCCCGCGCTGTTCCATGGAACGATGCTGGAAGAAGCGAAACCGCGCCTTGGCGACCGGACGCTGGTGGTGGACGGCGGCAGCCATTACCTGCCCGATCTGGTCGCCACGCTGGTCGGATCGCTCGAGACCATTTCGGCCGACGAAGCCGCCGCGCTCGCGCAAACGGGTGCCGATGCAGGGGCCGGGGGCGAATATGATCTGCTGCTGGTGGACGGCGCGGTGGAAAAGCTCCCCGACGCCCTGATCGCGCAGGTCGGGGACAATGGCCGGGTCGTCACCGGCCTCGTCAGGGACGGCGTGACCCGCCTCGCCATCGGGCGCAAGGTCGCGGGCCATGTCGCGCTGCTGCCGCTTGCAGAAATGGGCATTCCTCATTTGCCGCAGTTCGACGTCGCCAGGGAATGGAGCTTCTGAGAATGCAGCGCGACGCATCGGGGGGTGTGCGGCTGGATGGTGTGCCCTCGGGCCGGACCGGAAGGACATCCTGGCGCCTTGCCCTGCTCGGCGCAGCTGCTGCCCTGCCGACGTCCGCATCGGCCGATACGCTGCGCGAAGCATTGTTGCAGGCCTATCTGACCAACCCGACGCTGGAAGGCGCCCGTGCGCAGCAGCGGGTGACGGATGAAAACGTCGCCATCGAAAAAGCCGCCAGCCGCCCCGACGTGAGCGCGACCGGGCAGTATATCGAATTCCTGAAGCAGAATTCCACCAGCTTCACCGCGCCGGAACGCTCGATCGGCGCAGGCATCGACCTTGGCGTTCCGATCTATTCGGGCGGCGCGATCAAGAACAGCATCCGGGCCGCCGAAACCCGTGTCGATGCCGGTCTGGCTGACCTTCGCGGCACCGAAAGCGCGATCTTCACGCAGGTCGTTGCAGCCTATATGGATGTGATCCGGGCAGAAGCACTGGTCGGGCTGGCCGCGAACCAGGTCGATATTCTCGGCGTCAATCTGCAGGCGACCAGCGACCGCTTCGAAATCGGCGATCTTACCCGCACCGATGTCGCCCAGTCGCAGGCGCGGCTTGCGCTTGCCGAAGGCGATCTGCGGTCGAGCCGCTCGAATCTGATCGCCGCGCGGGAAACCTATATCCAGCTCGTCGGCGAAGCGCCCACCAATCTCCAGCCGCCGCCGCCGCTGCCCAATCTGCCCGACAGTGTCGCCCGGGCGGTGGAGACCGCGCTGGACAGCAATCCCGACCTGATCGCCGCCGAAGTACGGGCGAGGGCGGCAGGTTACGACATCGACGTGGCAGGCGCAGGCCGCCTGCCACGCGTGTCGGTTTTTGCCGGCGGCGATTACACGAATTACCTCGGCACCCTGGGCGACCCGGGCATCGGCGCACCGGTAGGCATTCCGCAGGTCGCCACATCCGCGCAGGCCGGGATCCAGTTTTCGCTTCCGCTGTATCAGGGCGGGCTGCCCGCCGCGCGGGAGCGGCAGGCACAGGCGCTGGCCAGTGCGGCGCTGGAGCAGGTGATCCTGGTGGAACGCGACGTGATCGCGCAGGTGCGGTCGGCCTTCGCCAGCTGGCAGGCGGCGCTCGCCATCGTCGAATCATCCCAGGTGGCGGTCAGTTCGGCCGATCTCAGCCTGGAAGGCGTGCGGGCGGAAAACACCGTCGGCAATCGCACCGTGCTCGACATCCTCGATGCCGAGCGCGAACTGCTGACCGCGCGGGTGGAACTGGTGACGGCACGGCGCAACGCCTATGTCGCAGGGTTCAGCCTGCTGGCCGCGATGGGTCTGGCCGAGGCCCGCGATCTCGGGCTCGACGATGCAGGCGTGCTCTATGATCCGCTGGTGAATTACGAACGCGCGCGCAACAGCTGGTGGGATTGGGACCGGCAGCCCGATCCGGTTACCCAGTCGACACGAACCGTTGACATACCGGCGCCGGACGCGGAAATTCCCGCCGAATCGGAACCGGCCGACGCCATCTACTGACAGGCGCTGCTGGAACATCGGGGCGACAGGCTGGAATGGGGAACGGGCAAATGCAGCATAATGGCGACGCTTCGGTCGAGGAAATCCTGGAATCGATCAAGAAGGTCATCGCCCGCGACAACCGCGCCGACGCCGCTGAAATCCGCAACCGGCGCGAACGGGCAGGTATTGCGCGCAACACGCCAGAACGCTCCGCTACCCCCGATGTCGAACCAGCCGATGCGGAGGAAGCGGAGGAGATCCTCGATCTGGTCGAGGCCGATCTCGTCGATGAGGATGCGGAAGCCTTCGGTCCGTCAGCCGAAGATGATGCCTTTGCCGCAAACCGTGCGGACGACAGCGACTCAGCCAACGATAGCGACGAACCCCTGATCAATGCCGGCGGCAGCGCGTCGATGCGCGACAATTTCGCCGCCCTTGCCATGCTGGCGCAGCCCGGTGCCGCCCCGCAGATCGTGCGGAGCGGCGAAACTTCGCTGGAGGGGCTGACGCGCGAACTGCTCCGGCCGATGCTGGCTCAGTGGCTCGACGACAATCTGCCGCCGATGGTGGAACGGATGGTGCAGGCAGAGATCGCGCGCATCGCCGGCAAACGCTCCTGAGAGCGGCAGCCCAGCAAGAAACCTTCGCGCAAAAAAACTTTGCCGGAGCCGCATCCCGCTCTATTCCCCGGCACATGAAGAAATCGCACGGGCTCGCTCCCATCGTTCTGGCCGCCTGTGCGGTCACCGCTCCCGCCTTCGCGCAGCAGACCGGCCCTGCCTCGCAGCAGGACAGGCCCGCCATGACGGCGCAGGATCTCGTCACCCTGCCGCGCCTCGGCGGCGTCGCCCCATCGCCCGATGGCCGGCTGGCGATCTATGCGGTGACGACGACCGATCCGCAAAGCTTCGAACGAAGCACCGCCTTCAAGGTCAAGTCGCTGGTCGATATCGGCGCTGCTCCGGTCGATCTGGCGCTGCCGAAAGGCGCCTCCTCCCCGGTTTTCGGACAGGACGGCTGGCTGTATTTTCTTGCCCCCGGCAGTTCCGCATCAGGGGCTGGCGGAGACGATGACGAAGCGGTGCAGCAGGTCTGGCGCGGCAGGCTATCTGTCAGCGGCACCCTTTCGGACCTGGCGCTCGTCACCGATGCGGTGGGCGATGTCGGGGGTTTCATCCTCTCGCCCGATGGTTCGCGCATCGCGCTATTGGGCGATTTTGCCCGCGAATGCGCCAGTTTCGCATGCGAGACATCCGGCGCTACCCATCTGCCCGGCCCCGGCAGCGGACGCCTTTACGATTCCAGCGTTGGCTTCGTCCGGCACTGGGACGCGTGGGAAACCCCGGGCGTCCATGGCCGGGTCTTCGCCTATGATCTGGTGAACGGGCGGACAGTTGGCAACGGAATCGCCGCAGACGGACCGGCACCTTCTGCTTCTCGGGCCGCGCCGGGAACGGCGGTCCTGATCGGCGACACGCCGACCAAGCCGTTCGGCGGGACGGAGGAAGTCGCTTTCGCCGCCGATGGATCGAGCCTGTTCTTCGCTGCCCGGCAGGCCGATGCGGTGGAACCGCGCAGCACCAATATCGACATCTATTATTCCGACCTGTCCGGCGGCGCGCCGGTCAATCTTACCGCGCAGAACGAAGCCACCGATACGCTGCCCGCCCCCAGCCCGGACGGTAAATGGCTGGCCTATACCGCCATGGCGCGTCCCGGTTACGAAGCGGACCGCCTGGTGGTCCATCTTCGCGACCTGCGGACCGGACAGACCCGCGCCTTGACCGATGGCTTCGACCGCAGCTTCGGATCGCTTGCCTGGACGCCCGATTCGCGCTGGATCGTGGCCACGGCGCAAGACACGCTCGACACGCCCGCCTTCCGCATCGACCCGCGCAGCGGCGCGGTCGAAAGGCTGGACCTGATGGCCGGCAACGAAGCGCATATTGGTAATGTCATGCCGCTTCCCGGCGACCGCCTGCTGTTCACCCGCGATTCGGTCGGCGCGCCGGCGGAACTGTTCCTGTCCGAAGGCTGGGGTCAGGCCGAACCGGTCACCGATATCGCCACCAGCATCGTCGGGCAGCAGGCGGCGGTCAGCACGAGGCGGTTCAGTTTCGCCGGAGCCGATGGCGACACGGTCTGGGGCCAGATCCACAAGCCCGAGACAAGCGCCGCGGCGCGCCTGCCGGTGATCCTCTACGTTCACGGCGGGCCGCAGGGGTCGTTCAACGATGGCTGGTCCACCCGCTGGAACCCGCGCGTTCTGGCAAGTCAGGGCTATGCGGTGGTCTCCGTCGATTTCCATGGATCGACCGGGTACGGGCAGGCCTTCACCGACAGCATCAATCGCGACTGGGGCGGCAAGCCTCTCGTCGATCTCCAGCTGGGGCTGGCGGCCGCGCTGGCCACCGACAGCCAGATCGACGGTTCTCGCGCCTGCGCCATGGGTGCTTCCTACGGCGGCTACATGATGAACTGGATACAGGGGCAATGGCCCGAACGCTTCGACTGCCTGGTCCAGCATGACGGCGTCTTCGACTTGCGGGCGATGTATTACGAAACCGAGGAACTGTGGTTCATCGAATGGGAGCATGGCGGCGACGTGGGCCCGCGCGCTTATTACGAAGACCCCGCAATCTACGAAAGATGGAACCCTGCCAATTACGTGCAGAACTGGCAGACACCGATGCTGGTCATCGCGGGCGAGCAGGACTTCCGCATTCCTTATACGCAGGGGCTGGCGGCCTTTACCGCGCTGCAAAGGCGCGGCGTGGAAGGCGAACTGCTCGTCTTTCCCGATGAAAACCACTGGGTGCTGAAACCCGCAAATTCGCTGCAATGGCACAATACGGTGTTTGCCTGGCTCGATCGCTGGCTGAAGCCGGATGAGTGACACGCCCGAGATCGAGTCTGAAAATGCAGGATGGTGACGCGCGTTCCTGCGGCAAGGAGCTTGCCGATGCGCAACGCTGTCTCGCCAAGCTGGGCGGCGGTGCCATACGGCGCCACATCTTCCTCTGCGCGCTGCCGACAAAGCAGAAATGCTGCAGCCGCGAAGAAGGCGAGCGGGCCTGGAAATATTTGAAGAAGCGGATGAAGCAGCTCGGCCTCGTCGGTCCGCTCAGAGCGGGCGAAGGAGGCGTCACGGGAGGGGTCCAGCGAACCAAGGCCGATTGCCTGCAGATCTGCACGGCGGGGCCGATCGCCGTCGTGTGGCCGGACAATGTTTGGTATCATCATTGCGACGAGATAGCGCTGGAGCAGATCATCCAGCAGCATCTTATCGGCGGACAGCCGGTCGAGGAATTCCGCCTTCATCCGCAGGGCGCCACCGGACCGGCGGACGATTGAACCCTATCGGTCCCGGTCTTTCCAGCCGTCGCTGTCGCTGAGCCGATCGTCCACGGTTTCGTCATGGCCGGTACCGCTCGACAGGAAGACCAGCCCCATCAGCGCCGACATCAGCAGCATGGCAAGGCCGATGCCCAGCCCGGCGGCGATGTAGAAATGGACCGAGACGAAACCATTATAGGCATAGAGGATGCCGAGAGAAATGACGACGGTCGCCGCGGTCACCGCCACCATGAAGCGCATCAGGCGCTTGAACCGCGCCCAGGCGAAACCGGCATGCGCTGCATCTTCAAGGGGGCTCTTGCGGGTCACGGGACCGTGATGAACCCCTCCCCCGCCCGATGCAAGTCCCACAGGCTGGCGCACCGGCGCGGCGCGGCACGATTTGGCGTTTGGCGAGAGGCATGGCATTCTGCACCTGCCGATGCTGGAGGAGACCGGGAAATGGACATCAACAGATTGCTCAGGGGCCGCGATCCGGCCGCTATCATCCGCTGCGACGTGAACACGCCGGTGCGCGATGTCGTCGCCTTGCTGGCCGGCAAGCGGATCGGCGCGGTCCCGGTCATGGAACATGGCCGTGTCGCAGGGATCTTTTCCGAACGCGACGTTCTCTACCGCCTCGCCGACGAAGGGGCGCCCTGCCTCGACCGCAGGGTGTGCGAAGTGATGACATCGCCGCCCATCACGGTGGAACCCTCGACCACTACGGATGAAGCCATGGCCCTGATGACCCGCCGCCGCATCCGCCATCTGCCCGTATGCGACAGCGGCCGTATGTGCGGCTTCGTCTCGATCGGCGATCTGGTCAAATCGCGGATGGATGTTGTCGAGGCGGAAGCGCAGGATCTTCGCACCTATATCCAGACGGCCTGACCGGCAGAATGGCTCACCGCTTGAGGACCGCGGCGCCGCATCCTATATCGGCACCATGGCCGATCCCCTGACCCTGTCCCCCGCCGCCGCACAGCGCGTGGCCCTGATCGCCGAGAAACAGGCGAAACCTGCTATCCTGCGCCTGTCGGTCGAAGGCGGCGGCTGTTCGGGATTCCAGTATAAATTCGCGCTGGCCGACGATGCCGATGCCGATGATTCCGTCAGCGAGCGGGACGGTGTGCGGCTGGTGGTCGATCCCGTCAGCCACGATCTGGTGGCCGGAGCGGTGGTGGATTACGTCGAATCGCTGGGCGGCGCGGCGTTCCGGGTGGAAAACCCGATGGCGGCGGCAGGCTGCGGCTGCGGCTCCAGCTTCGGAATCTGATCGGCGGCCCCTCATCCGACCGGCGAATCGGTCGATAGCGCTGGTCAAACCCTGCCCGCTTCCATAGGCATCGCGGGCATGAAGATCGCCAGTTTCAACATCAACGGCGTGAAAGCGCGCCTGCCACGGCTGCTCGAATGGCTGGAGGAAACCCGCCCGACGGTCGCCTGCCTGCAGGAAATCAAGAGTCCGGATGAAAACTTCCCGGCCGAGGAATTCGCAAAGATCGGCTATCACGCCATCTGGTACGGGCAGAAAAGCTTCAACGGCGTGGCGATCCTGGCCGATGGGGTGACCCCTCAGGAAACGCAGCGTGGGCTGCCGGGCGATCCGGAGGATGACCACTCCCGTTATCTGGAGGCCGAGGTGAACGGCGTACGCGTCGCCTGCATCTATCTGCCCAACGGCAACCCGCAGCCGGGGCCGAAATTCACTTACAAGCTGCGCTGGATGGAACGGCTGCAGGCGCGGATGCGCGAATTGTGGGCGATGGAGATCCCATGCGCCGTGGTGGGCGATTACAACGTCGTGCCGCAGGACAAGGACATCTGGTCACCCGCCGCTCTGGCGGATGATGCGCTAATGCAACCCGCCTCTCGCGATGCCTATGCCCGCCTGCTCGCCGATGGGTGGACCGACGCCATCGATACGCTGAACCAGCGCGGCGGTGTCTGGACCTTCTGGGACTATCAGGCCGGCGCCTGGCCGCGCGATCACGGGTTCCGCATCGATCATCTGCTGCTGTCCCCCGAACTGGCGGACCGGCTGGAGGCCGCCGGCGTAGACAAGGCGCATCGCGGGCGCGAAAAGGCCAGCGATCATGCGCCGGTGTGGGTCAGGCTGGCGGACAAGGACTGACTTTCGCACAGCGCATGGGGCTGCCGCATTCAACGATAGAAAATATGCGTATCGATCGTGGCGCGCGCGATCTTGCTGCGGCTCCAGCTCGGCTTCACATATTTCGCGTGGAAATACAGCGAATCGTCGGCCGGGCTGTCCCAGGTGCCTTCATGCGCGATCATGGCGATGGCCTTGGCCTTGTTCCAGGCGCTGGATGACCGTTTGATGCTCGGCATCTTGCCACCCTTCACGAAAGAGAATTGCGACCGCTGGTAGACCACGCCGCAATAGCTGGAGGGAAAGGCCCGGTCTTCCGCACGATTGATGATGACCTGCGCCACGGCAAGCTGGCCGTCGAGCGGTTCGCCGCGTGCTTCGAAATAGACGGCACCGGCGAGGCATTCCATCTCCGGCGACAATTCGCTCTGGCGCGGCATTTCGCTCACCAGTTCATGCAGGGAACCCGCATCGATATTGGCGGAAGTGGCTTCGGGTTCAGCGTCCTGTTCCGTCGCTTCGGAAACGGGCTGGACGATCTCTTCGGAGATGAAGACCGGGGCGGCGACGGGAACGCGTTCTACCGTGAGTTCGGTCTCGGGAAGCTGGAGCTGCACGGTCTTTTCGGCATCTTGCGCGAAGGCACCGGAACCATTGGCAGCGAAAAACGTAAGGGTTAAAGTGGCAGCGGCGGCTGCGACGGTTGCACTGAAAGTCTTTTTGCGAGCAGTCTTGATACGCGAAGTATGGCTCATGTTTTCCGTAACTTACGGCGGTGAGCGGACTGACACAGGCGGGAACCGTTTGCTTGGTGCAAATCTGTAACTGGTTCTTCGGGCCTGCCGGCCACTCCCCGTCTGCGCGCTGACCCGGTGACCCCATTGCCGCCCGTGCCGCCTACGCCGTAGGAAGTGGCGCCGAATTAGTCTCATTGGATACTAAGTCAAGTTAACCGGGCGCGCCTGCGATGAAGCGTTCCGGGTTCGGGACATCCAGTTCAATGATCCAGCAATCGCGGTCCTGCTGCCTTCTGCGGCGCAGATATTCGTCAAATTCCTGTTTATTATCAGTCTCTTGGCATCTTGCGACCCGGTACGGTCGCTGGCCGTCCGGCGATGGCATGCGTTCCCACAAACGGCCGGTTTGCGGCGAATCCATGGTTAAGATCAGGATAGTGCCAGCGTCTCTTTCGCCCTTGGCAATCACCGTTGCGAATCCACCGGCGGCACTGACCGAGCGGATCAGACCGGCGATTTCCAGGTGGGCAGGCAGGCGCGAATCCGTCGAACCGGACATTTATCGCGCATAGCCATCGAGGCCCGACAATGCGATTCGCGACCGCATGAAGGTGCCCGTACCGCGCCCGATCTCATCGCCATCTTCATCGGTGAGCCGCGATTCAGCGACCAGCACCCGTTTGCGCCCGCTGACCCAGCGCCCTTCGGCCACGACCTTTCCCCCGCGCACCGGCTTCGTGAAATGCAGATTGAAACTGGTGGTAAGAAGAAACCTGTCCGTCACCAGCGTGTTGGCCGCATAGAATGCCGCATCGTCCAGCATCTTGAAATAGATGGTGCCATGCGCCGCGCCCGCTGCATGATAGACATTCTCCGAAACGGAAAACACCAGGCGCGACCGCCCCTCGCCCGGAATATGCAGCTCTGACGGAAACAGCGTGTTGACCGGCGCTGCATTATACAGCCGTTCGAGCGCCCGGTAATGCGACGAAGCGCCGTCGGGGATCGGTTCAGGCGGCATCGCGGTCGGTCGCATTGGCGATAAGGGCGTAAAGGGCTTCGGCGTCGGGCGCTTCCACCATGGCGCGATGTGTGGCATCGCTGCGGACTAGGCGAGAGATCGCGGCAAGCGCGTGGAGATGCGCCACGCCCGCATTTTTCGGAGAGAGCAGGCCGATGACGAGATCGACCGGCAACCCGTCCGCCGCCGCGAAATCGACAGGCTGCTCCAGGCGCAGCAGCGCCGCCGTGGGGCGGCTGACCGCATCCGAATGGGCATGGGGAATGGCGACGCCGCGCCCGAAGCCGGTGCTGCCAAGCGCTTCCCTCGCCAGCAGATCGTTCAGGATCTCTGCCTGATCCAGATCGTAGGCCGCCGCAAATTGCCCCGCCAGCCGCTGCAACACGACCGCCTTCTCATCTGCAGCGGCGCTTTCGACCGCTTCGGGCACAAGTCTGAAAATCGCGGTCATCGTCTCGCTTCAGGCACTATCGGGCATGACGCGGATGCGCGCCTTTCGCAGGGCGATCGCATCCGCCGAAATCAACGCGGCGCCGGCTCTATCCCGACGGTTGGCTATTCTACCGCCAGCGCAGCAATCATTGCGGTTCGACCCAGCCGATCGACCCGTCCTCGCGCCGATAGACCATATTGTGCCGGCCGCTACCCGCATTCTTGAACAAGAGCGCGCCGGTGTCCCGCAGATCGAGCATCATGACGGCGTCCGCCACGCTGGTTTCGGGAATGTCGACCCGCGTTTCCGCGACGATCAGCGGGGCATCACCCTCTGCATCATGGCCGCCGTCATCGGCGCCATCCGCATCGTCATGCTGCGATTCGGAGAAAGGAGCGAAAACGGTATAGGCCGCATCTTCCATCTGCATGGCGTGGTCCGCCTGTTCGTGGCGATCCTTCAGCCGCCGCTTGTAACGGCGCAATTGCTTGTCCAGCTTGCCTGCCGCCTGTTCGAACGCCTGATGCGCCTCATGCGCCTCGCCGCGGCTTTTTACCGTCAGTCCCTGCCGCACATGCATGACGATATCGCAGGTAAATGCTCCTTGCGGCCCCTTGCCGAAAGTGGCGTGGGAAGACAGACCGCCACGAAAATATTTGTCGACCATCGCGTTCAGTCGGTCCGAGGCGTGATCCTGCAGCGCAGCGCCGGTTTCCATCTGGTGACCCGAAACGCGAATATCCATAATCTAGGCTCCTTCGGTACGATGCGACCCAGTGTTTTCGGCCTGGCTGTTCAGGCACCCCAGAGGGGTGAGTCCATCTGACTTATAAACGCTTCGTGACGCGCAAGTTCCGCCGCGCTGGCCAGATGCGGGCGCGGTTCGCGGCGAGGGCGGGAAGGGCGGCCGCTCTCACGGTGGAGCGGTGCCGGTGCATTATCGCCGCGAGCGCCTGCGGAGTGCAGCCCGGCCGAGCTCGCAGCCGCGAGTTCCAGCCCGATCTGCCGCCCGCCAGTCAGTTCGACATAGACCTGCGCCAGCAATTCCGCGTCGAGCAATGCGCCATGCTTCACCCGGTGGCTGCGATCGATGCCGTAGCGCGAGCAGAGCGCATCGAGCGAGAGCTTTGCGCCCGGATGGCGTTTTTTCGCGATCGCCACCGTATCGATCATCCGGGTGAGGCAGATCGCCGGCTGGTTGCACAGGCCGAGTTCCGCATTGAGGAAACCGAAATCGAACCCGGCATTATGCGCGACCAGCGGCGAATCGCCGATGAAATCGATCAGTTCCGCCGCCTTGTCACGGAAGAAGGGCTTGTCCGACAGGAACACCGCCGACAGTCCGTGGACCGCCTCGGCCCCGGCAGGCATGTCGCGTTCGGGATTGTAATAGCAATGATAGGTCGCACCGGTCGCAACCCGGTTGACCATTTCGATGCAGCCGATTTCCACCATCCGGTCACCGCTTTTCGGGTCGAGGCCAGTGGTTTCGGTGTCGAATATGATTTGGCGCATATCATCATATAGCACCAAGCCGCGCTGTCTTGGCAAGGGCGGTGAAAGGGGGACGGAAGCGGTCTGCCTCAGGGCCGCAAATCTCAGCAGCAGCCCTTCGATCCGGCAATCAGCCGACGCACCGCTGCTTCCGTTTCAGCGAGGCTGGTGCCGGTGTCGATCACGTGGTCGGCCTTCGCCCTTTTCTCTGCATCGGGCATTTGCAAAGCGAGTATCTGCGCGAATTTCTCCGGTGTCATGCCGTCGCGGGCAAGCACACGGGCGCGCTGTATCTCTGGCGGGGCGGACACCACGATGATGCGGTCGACCTGATCCGCGCCGCCTCTTTCGAACAGCAGCGGAATGTCGAACAGCACCATCGGCGCGGCGGCATGTTCCAGCAGGAAGGCCTGCCGTTCGGCGGCAACGGCGGGATGGATGATGGCTTCCAACCGGGCGAGGGCGGCGGCATTTCCGAACACGCGTTCGCCCAGATATGCCCGGCGAACCCCATCCGCATCCGTGCTGCCGGGGAAGGCAGCCTCGATCTGCGGAATCAGCGCGCCGCCCCGGCCCTGCATGGCGCGCACCGCCGCATCGGCATCGAAGACCGGAACGCCTTCGGCGGCGAACATCGCGGCAACGGTGGATTTGCCCATGCCGATGGACCCGGTGAGGCCGAGGATGCATGGCTTGCTCATGCCGCCAGCATCGCGCACAGATCGCCATCGGTCGTGCGATCGGGCGCCTGCCCGAAGAACAGGGCGAAAGCCGCCGCCGCCTGCCCGATCAGCATCGACAATCCGTCAACTGTTCGAAAGCCGGCCGCCGCGCCTTGCTCAAGGAAGGGCGTGCGCGGCGGGCTGGTGACGATGTCATAGACGATACTGCCCGGCGGTGCGTGCGAGAAGTGAAAGTCGAGCGGCGGCTGACCGATCATGCCGAGCGGGCTGGCATTGACCACCAGGTCGAGAAGCTGGCTGCGATCGTCGAAGGAGAAATCGGTAGCCCCGGCGAAATGCGACAGCGGCACCGCATGGTGATCGCCGCCGGGTGCCAATTCGTCCAGCAGCGCCCGCGCCTTCGCCGGATCGCGTCCGGCAAGCACCAGCGTGAAGTTCCGGTCTGCCAGCGCGGCGACGATGGCGCGCGCAGCGCCTCCCGTGCCCAGGATGCGCGCCATGCGGAAAAGATGGGGCTGGCGCAGATCGGCGGCTAGCGGTTCCAGGAATCCGGCGGCGTCGGTATTGTGGCCGGTGAGGCTGCCGTCCGGTCCGCGAACGATCGTGTTCACCGCCCCGATTTTCCGCGCCAGCGGATCGAGCCGGTCGCAGAGCGGCAGCACTGCCTGCTTCAGGGGCATGGTGACATTGCAGCCGCGCCAATTCACATCTGCGCGGCGGACGGAAAAATATTCCGTCAGTCTCTCCGGCATCATTTCCGTGGCCCCATATCCGGCGTCGATGCCCGCGCGCTCCAGCCAGAAATTGTGGATGGCGGGTGATCGGGACTGGTGGATCGGACTGCCGATCACCTCTGCGAAGGGGCGTCTCATGCGGGCAGAACTCCTTCTGCCCGCAAGGCGGCGAGCACCGGCACCAGCGGCATGCCCAGCACGGTGAACATGTCGCCGCGAATGTCGGCGAACAATTGCACGCCCGGTCCCTCGATGCGGAAAGCACCCGCACAATGCCCGATCGCCGGCCATTCCCCATCGAGATAGCCCGCGATGAAATTTTCCGACAATTGCCGCACCTGCAATTCTGCCAGCGCGCCATGCGTCCAGATTGTCGCTCCATCGCGCAGCAGGGCGGCCGCGCTGTGCAGATGCATCAGCCTGCCCGAAAAGAAGCGCAGATGGTCGGCTGCCTCCGCCCGGCTCGACGGCTTGTCGAACCGCCTGCCGGCGACGCTGACCAGGGAGTCGCTGCCAAGGACCAGCCGCCCCGGTAGGCGCAGCGCGGCGCTGCGGGCTTTTTCCACTGCCAGCACGGTGGCTATCTCGGCAGCACTGGAATTGCCGAGCCGGGCTTCTACCGCACGTTCATCCACATCGGCAGGGACTGCTTCGAAGGCGACACCGGCCGCCCGCAGCATCTCCTGCCGCGACGCGCTTCTAGAGGCGAGTACGAGCATGCTCAGCTTGCCGAAATCGTCATATCGGCTTGGTTCCGGTCTCGCCCTGCCGGTCGTTGCGGCGACGTTCGTTGTAGATCTTGATGATGGCGGCCGCGGTTTCCTCGATCGAGCGGCGGCTGACATCGATCACCGGCCAGCCATTGTCGGCGAACATGCGACGGGCGTAGCGCAGTTCCTCGGTCACGCTGTCATTATCGACATAGGCGGTTTCGGTGCGCTCGTTCAGCGTCAGCAGGCGATTGCGGCGGATCTGCACCAGCCGGTCGGGCGAGGTGGTCAGGCCGACGACCAGCGGCTTGCGCAGGCCGTACAGGGCTCTTGGCGGCGGGCTTTCCGGCACGATCGGAATATTGGCGACCCGGTAGCCGCGATTGGCGAGATAGATGCTCGTCGGGGTCTTCGAAGTGCGCGATACTCCGGCCAGCACCATTTCCGCCTCCTCCCATTCCTCCCAGGCGATGCCGTCATCATGAGCAATGGTGAACTGGATGGCCTCCACCCGCTGGAAATAGGCCTCGTCCATCAGATGCTGGCGTCCGGGGCGGCCATGCGCCTCCTGCCCCAATTGCGCCTCCAGCGCCTCGGTCACCCGGTCGAGCACCGGGACGGCGGGCAGGCCGAGGCGGCGGCAATGCGCTTCAAGCGCCTCGCGCGTTTCGGTATTCACCAGCGTGAACAGCACCAGCCCCCTGTTGGCGGCGAGGTCGCTGACGATCCGGTCGAGATGCTGGCGCGAGCGCACCATGGGCCAGAAATGCCGGATGACATCCGCATCTTCGAACTGGGCGAGAGCGGCGTTGGCGATCATCTCCAGCGTCTCGCCGGTGGAATCGGACAGCAAATGGAGGTGAGTCTTTCCCGCGGCCGTATCCTCCGCGACCGCTTCGCCCGCAACTGGCTGGTTGTCATGCATGGGCAATTCCTGCTGCATACCTCGTGCCTCCCGCTCGGCGCACCGGGCAGCGCATGGGCGCAGGCATCGGGCCCACCCCCCCTGTGGATAATTGTCGGTATAAACCACGGGACAGGGGCGTGGACAAGCGGAAGGGCCGATTTCATGCCCGCTACCGGCGTCTCTGCCGTCTGGTTGTGGACAGGTTCGCTGGCTTGCCCACAGGCTGTGGACAGCGTGGACAGTTCCGGTTTGACTCAAGCGAGGGCAGGATTCGCAGACCGGCAAGCCCCCTGTTCAGCCGGGGAGAATTCGGGCAGAGCCGCTTCGTCCCCGCTTTCCACAGGGCCAACAGACTCCAACAATCCTTTTAAGACTCTTTATTATTTTGGACAGGAACCGAGATGCCCGGTCTTCTTCTCGACACCTTGCGCGGACATCGCGCCGATCGCGTGCCGCTGTGGCTCATGCGGCAGGCGGGCCGCTATCTGCCGGAATACCGCGCTCTGCGCGCCGACAAGGGCGGCTTTCTCGACCTCTGCTACGATGCCGAAGCAGCGGCGGAAGTGACCGTGCAGCCGATCCGGCGCTTCGGTTTCGACGGGGCCATCCTGTTTTCGGACATATTGATCGTGCCTCATGCCATGGGGCAGAAGCTGGAATTTCTCGCCGGGGAAGGACCGCGCCTGTCCCCCACCCTGCTGGAAACCACGCTGGATGCCCTTGAAGCGGTGCCAGAGCGACTCGAGGCGATCTATGCCACCGTGGCCAGGGTCCGCAGCCTGCTCGCACCCGGGACGACGCTGCTGGGTTTTGCCGGAAGCCCCTGGACCGTGGCCACCTACATGATCGCGGGCGAAGGCAGCCGCGACCAGCACGATGCGCGGGCGCTCGCCTATCGCGACCCTGCGCGGATGCAGGCGATCCTGGACGCGGTGGGCGATCTGACGGTGGAATATCTCTCCGGACAGGTGAAAGCGGGCGCGGAAGCGGTGCAATTGTTCGACAGCTGGGCTGGCAGCCTGGCGCCCGATGAATTCCGCCGCTGGGTCGTCGCCCCCAATGCGCGCATCGTCGAGCGCTTGCGCGGCCTGCATCCCGATCTGCCGATCATCGGCTTTCCCAAAGGCGCGGGCGAGAAATTGCCGCTCTATGCCGCGGAAACGGGAGTCGATGCCCTGGGGGTGGACGAGACCATCGACCCGGAATGGGCGGCGCGCCACCTGCCGGCCGCCATGCCGCTGCAGGGCAATCTCGACCCGCTGCTGCTGCTCGCCGGCGGGCGGGCGCTGGAAGAGCGGATCGACACGATCCTGCGCGCTTTTGCCGGGCGTCCGCATGTGTTCAACCTCGGCCACGGGATCGACCGTCGCACGCCCATCGCCCATGTCGAAAGGCTGGTCGACAAGGTGCGCGGCTGGCGAGGGTAGCGCCGCCGTGCAGCCCTTATCTCCAATCCGATGGAATTGCTGGCGCTGCGGCGCCGTCTTGCGTAAACGGCCAGCATGCAGGAAATTCTCGCCATGCTTTATTTCTGGCTGAAGGCCGGTCACCTCATCTTCGTCATCTTTTGGATGGCGGGCCTGTTTATTCTGCCGCGCCAGCTGATCTACATGCATGCAGCGCCCGCCGGGTCGGACGAGGAGGCGCTGTGGGCATCGCGCGGGCGCACCCTGCGCAAGATGATCCTGATCCCCAGCCTGATCGTCGTCTGGGTGCTCGGACTGATCCTGGCCGTGACGATCGGTGCGTTCGAGCAAGGCTGGTTCCATGCCAAGCTGCTGCTGGTAATCCTGCTGACGGCCTATCACGGATGGCTGACGGGCGTGGCGCGGAAGATGGCGGGCGGCGCGCGGCCACTGACCGAGAAGGCCCTGCGCCTGTGGGGCGAGGTGCCGGCCGCTGCCGTGGCGCTGATCGTGGTGCTGGTGATCGTCAAGCCGTTCTGACGGGCAGCAGCCGCTATCTGCAAAGTGGATTGACCGAAGCCTTGCTGCGGCGTAGTTCCGCAGCCGATCCGGATAGGGAGTTCGCGCCTGCGGCGCTGTTCCCGGGTTCGCTTTCCCCAAGCCCCACGACCCGCCGGCCCGCATTCTCCTGTCTGGAAAATATCTATGCATCTCAAGGATTTGAAACAGAAACCGCCCGCCGATCTCGTGCAGATGGCGGAAGACCTCGGCGTCGAGGGCGCTTCCACCATGCGCCGACAGGATCTGATGTTCTGCATCCTGCGCGAACTGGCGGAGGATGAGGAATATGAAGAGGACATCATGGGCATCGGCACCATTGAGGTGATGTCCGATGGTTTTGGCTTCCTCCGCAGCCCGGAAGCGAATTACCTCGCCGGTCCCGACGATATCTATCTGTCGCCGAACCAGGTCCGCAAATGGGGTCTGCGCACCGGCGATACGGTCGAAGGCCAGATCCGCGCGCCCCGCGAGGGCGAACGCTATTTCGCGCTGACCAAGCTGACGAAGGTCAATTACGACGATCCCGACCAGGTGCGTCTGCGGACCAATTTCGACAATCTCACGCCGCTCTATCCGGATGAGAAACTGTCGCTCGACACGCTCGATCCCACGGAAAAGGACAAGAGCGCGCGGGTGATCGATATTATCAGCCCGCAGGGCAAGGGCCAGCGCGCGCTGATCGTCGCGCCGCCGCGCACCGGCAAGACCGTGCTGCTGCAGAACATCGCCAAGGCGATCACCGACAATCATCCCGAAGTGTTCCTGCTGGTGCTGCTGGTCGATGAACGGCCGGAGGAAGTCACCGACATGCAGCGCAGCGTGAAGGGCGAGGTCATCTCCTCCACCTTCGACGAACCCGCGCAGCGCCACGTGCAGGTGGCCGAAATGGTGATCGAGAAGGCCAAGCGTCTGGTCGAGCACAAGAAGGACGTGGTCATCCTGCTCGATTCCATCACCCGCCTGGGCCGTGCCTACAACACGGTGGTCCCTTCCAGCGGCAAGGTGCTGACCGGCGGCGTCGATGCCAATGCCTTGCAGCGCCCCAAGCGCTTCTTCGGCGCGGCCCGCAATATCGAGGAAGGCGGTTCGCTCTCCATCATCGCCACCGCGCTGATCGATACCGGCAGCCGGATGGACGAGGTGATCTTCGAGGAATTCAAGGGCACCGGCAATTCGGAAATCGTGCTCGACCGCAAGGTTGCGGACAAGCGCATCTTCCCGGCGCTGGATGTGGGCAAGTCCGGAACCCGGAAGGAAGAACTGCTGGTCGAGAAGGACAAGCTGTCGAAGATGTGGGTGCTGCGCCGCATCCTCATGCAGATGGGCACCATCGATTCGATGGAATTCCTGCTCGACAAGATGAAGGATTCCAAGACCAACGAGGATTTCTTCGCGACCATGAATCAGTAAAGCCAGGCGCCAGGCGTTAACCGGCAGGGAGGGTTTTCCTGTTATCCAGCGCAAATGACGCGGCTACGCGTCGGCATCGCGGCTGAACTTCGGGCGGTGGTTCCACGCAGCCTGCCGCTTGCCATTCGCCGCAAGATGCCGGATTTCGCCGGCATCGCGTGGCCGCCCGACGGGGCGGTTTAGTTCGCCATGTCGAAGCTGCCGGCCTGCGCCGCCTGCCAGTAGCGGGCATATTGCGTGCCTTCGGGCGCGCTCAGCAGCTCCCCCTCCTGCAGGAAATTGTAGAACCCGTCCATCGGCCCGGATTGCACGGTATTCAGCCTCTCGCTGATGTGATGCGGTTGAATCTGCCAGGGATTATCGAGACCCATCGCCACCACGATTTCGCGCAATCCATGCAGCGTCTGGCGCTGGAAACGCGCCACGCGCGGCCCCTTGTCCGCCACCACCAGCCCGCGCTCACGGGTCGGATCCTGCGTTGCCACCCCGGTGGGGCAGGTATCGTCATGACAGCGCATGGATTGCACGCAGCCGAGCGCGAACATGAAGGCCCGTCCGGCATTGCACCAATCGGCGCCGAGGCCGAACTTCATTGCCATGCCGGCGCCGGAATGCACTTTGCCCGCTGCGGCAACCTTCACCTCCTGCTTCAGACCCGATCCGACCAGCGCATTGCGCATCAGGATCAGACCTTCGCGCAGCGGCATCCCCATCCGATTGGACAGTTCGAGCGGGGCGGCGCCCGTGCCCCCTTCGGCCCCGTCGACGGTGATGAAATCGAGGCGAATGCCGGTCTCCAGCATCGCTTTCATGATCGCGAACACCTCATGCGGTTGTCCGACGCAGAGCTTGATACCCACCGGCTTGCCGCCCGACAGATCGCGCAACCGGGCCGCCCACTCCAGCATTCCGGCCGGCGTGGAAAATGTCGAATGCGCCGGCGGCGACACGCAATCCTCGCCCGGTTTCACGCCGCGGGTCTCGGCTATTTCGCGCGTGACCTTGGCGCCGGGCAGCACTCCGCCATGGCCGGGCTTCGCTCCCTGGCTGAGCTTGATCTCGATCATCTTGACCTGGTCCAGTGACGCGCTTTCGGCGAACTGGTCGGGGTTGAAGCTGCCGTCGGAGTGGCGACACCCGAAATAGCCGGAGCCGATTTCCCAGACCAGATCGCCACCATGCGATAGATGATAGCGTGACAGCCCGCCTTCGCCGCTGTCGTGATAGAAATTGCTCATCGCCGCGCCTTGGTTGAGGGCGAGTATCGCGTTCGCCGAGAGCGAGCCGAAACTCATCGCCGAGATGTTGAGCAGTGCCGCGTCATATGGCCGGGAACACTGGCTGCTGCCGACCCGGCACCGCCACTCCTGCGGTGTTGCCGCATTCGGAACGATCGAATGGGCGAGCCACTCATATTCCTCGGAATAGACGTCGAGCTCCGTCCCGAAAGGATGGGAATCGAGCTGCCCCTTCGCCCGCGCATAGACCAGCGCCCGCTCGTCATGGTTGAAGGGCCGCCCTTCGAGATCGCCCTCGACGATGTAGGAATGCAAATAGGGCCGCAGCGTCTCCATCAGCCAGCGGAAACGCGCCACCAGCGGAAAATTGCGCCGCAGCGTGTGTCGCTTCTGAAAGAAATCGAAGACAGCGATCAGAAGCAAGGGAACGATGATGAGCAGGGTCCAGCGCGCCGGACCCCAGAAACAGGCTGCGACGGCAAGGATCAGCAGGATCGCCGGGGCGGCAAGGCGCGTGGTCAGATTGGCGGAACCGGGAAGCGGTGTAAATTTCTTCATGCCGTTCAGCCGAGATGCTTCGCGAAGAATTCCTCGGTTCGCTGGTCTGCCAGTCTTGCGCCTTCCTCGTCCCGGCGCTTGCCGAATTCGGTGGCGAAGCCGTGATCCAGCCCCGCATAATCGTGCAGGGTTACCTTGGGATGATCGTCGAGGCCGTCATGCATCGCATCTTGTGCGGCAGCGTCCACGAACCCGTCTTCGGTCGGGATATGCAGCATCAGCGGATTGGAAATGGCGTGTTTCTCCCGCAGCAGATTGTCCACGCCGACGGCATAATAGCCGACGGTCGCATCGGAATCGGTGCGCGCGGCCGTCATGAATGCCAGCCTGCCGCCGAGGCAGTAGCCGACCGCGCCGACTTTCGCGCACCCTTGCGCACGGGCATATTTGATCGTCGCCTCGATATCGCGGACGCCCTTGTCCTGATCGAATTTGTTCATCAGCCCCAGCGCGCGCTGGAATTCCGGCTCGACATCCGGGTCGAGTTCGATGCCGGGCTCGAGCCGCCAGAACAGATCCGGCGCGATCGCGAGATAGCCCTGTTCCGCCAGCCGGTCGCATTTGCGGCGGATCCCGGCATTTACGCCGAAGATTTCCTGTATGACGATGATGGCGGCCCGCGGCTTGTCGGCCGGCCGCGCGACATAGGCGCTGAATTCGCCCGAGCCATCTAGTGTCTCGATGCTTACATTGTCAGTCATGCATTACTCCTGTCGGTAATCTTGATAGGCGGGAGGCGTTATCGCTTGCGTAGTGCGATGATGGAACCCAGTTTAAGGGGTGTTATCAGCATTAACGGGAGAGCGGGGATGAAGGTCCATGTCGAGATCGATTGCACACCGGAAGAGGCGCGCGCCTTCATGGGATTGCCGGATGTAAGCCGGGCCAATGATATCTATGTCGATACGATCAGCCGCGCGATGAAAGGCGTGAGCAACCCAGAACAGGTGCAGGAATATGCCCGCCAGCTGGCGCCCATGGGGCAGATGGGCCTGATGATGTTCCAGAAATTCATGGAAAGCAGCGCTGCCGCTGCCGAAGGCGCGCGAGGATCCGCCGACAAGGCGAAGCAGAAAGACTGATCATCCGCGCCGCATGGACACGATTTTTGCACTTTCCAGCGGGCTTCCACCCGCCGGCATCGGGGTCATCCGGATCAGCGGGCCCGCAGCTTCATCGGCGCTTATCGCTCTCGCAGGTCGGGTGCCGGAGGCGAGACGGGCAAGTCACGCCAGCTTCAGGAATGCGGAGGGCCTGCTGCTCGACAGGGGGTTGATGCTGTTTTTCCCCGGCCCGAAGACTGCTACGGGTGAAGATCTGGCCGAAATGCATTGCCATGGGGGGAGGGCAGTAATCTCAGGGGTTCAGGCTGCATTGGCCGCACTGCCGGGCTTGCGCGCGGCAGCACCTGGTGAATTTACACGCCGGGCTTTCGCCAATGGAATTGTCGATCTTGCCGAAGCCGAAGGGCTGGGTGACCTCCTGTCCGCGGAGACGGAACTGCAGCGCCGCGCGGCCATGGCGATGGTCGAGGGGCGACTTTCGCATCGCTGCGAACGGTGGCGCGAAACCATCCTGTCGCTCTCCGCACAGGTCGAAGCCGTTCTCGACTTTTCCGATGAGGACGACGTGTCCGAATTGCCGCCCGAGCTTGGCGATACACGAAAGAAACTCGGCGACGAAATGCGGGAATGGCTGGAGAAGCCTTCGGCCGAACGCCTGAAGGAAGGTGTGAAAGTGGTGCTTGCAGGTCCGCCGAACGCCGGAAAATCGACACTTTTCAACCTGTTGACGGACAGTGATGCGGCAATCATCACGCCAATCGCGGGAACCACGCGCGACGTGCTTGAACGGCCGGTCTCGATTGCCGGCGTTCCGATCGTGTTCATGGATACTGCCGGATTGCACGAGGCATCGCAGGACGAGGTCGAACGCATCGGGATTGCCCGGGCGGAGCAGGCCCTTGCCCGGGCTGACATCGTCCTGTGGCTGGGAACCGAAGGCGAGGGGCCGGAAAACGCCATCGAAGTCGCCTCCTGTTCGGATCTGCCGGGTGGTCCTGCCAAGAGCGCTTCGTGCCATTTTGTGTCGGGCAGGACAGGAGATGGCGTCGACGCGTTGCGGGACGAGATTGCGACCGCCGCAAAGAAGCTGTTGCCCAAAGCTGGTGAAGTGGCGCTGAACAGCCGCCAGCGCGCGCTGATCGGGAACGCCTACCATGCTTTGAAAAATACGGAAGCGGCAACGGACTTGCTTCTGATCGCGGAAGAATTTCGGCAAATGCGTCTTTCGATGGATAGCCTGCTCGGACGGACTTCTACGGAAGATATGCTGGACAGCTTGTTTGGGAGCTTCTGCATCGGCAAATAAGTTTCACGGGAAACAAAATTGGTGCACCATGCCCCAGTTCCACGTGAAACAGGATCTTTGATGAACTTTAGTGGTTGTAAGCGATCGGGCATGATGAATTTCGACGTTCTGGTAATTGGTGGCGGGCACGCCGGGGTGGAGGCGGCATCGGCCGCCGCCCGCATGGGCGTGCAGGTGGGGCTGGTCACTTTCGACCGCAAGACGATCGGCGCTATGAGCTGCAATCCCGCTATCGGCGGGCTGGGCAAAGGCCATCTCGTTCGTGAAGTGGATGCTCTTGATGGGGTGATCGGCCGCGCCGCAGATGCTGCAGCCATCCATTATCGCATGTTGAACCGATCGAAAGGCAGTGCGGTCTGGGGGCCGCGCGCCCAGGCCGATCGTAATCTTTACCGGCGGGAAGTGCATCGCCTGCTCGCGCGTCAGCATGAAATTACGATTGTGGAAGGCGAAGCAGCCGAACTGATTCTTGGTGGGGGCAGGGTTGTCGGACTCGTTCTTGCCGATGGTTCAACCTTGAAGGCAGAAGCGGTGATCCTCTGCACGGGGACTTTCCTGGGCGGCTGCATGTTCAGGGGAGAAGAGCGTTTCGAAGGTGGTCGGATCGGGGAGAATGCGGCCCGCATTCTTGCGAAACAGCTGCGCGAAGCCGATCTGCCGATGGGACGGTTAAAGACCGGAACGCCGCCCCGGCTGGACGGACGAACGATCGATTGGTCACGGCTGGAGAGCCAGCCGACCGACCGCGAGCCATGGACAATGTCTCCGCTGACCGGATCGCGCCTGAATCCGCAGATATTCTGCGGCATCGCGCGCACGAATCAGGCAAGCCATGACATCATTCGCGCCAACCTCGGCAGGTCTCCCCTGTTCGCCGGGGCGATCGAAGGGACAGGTCCGCGTTATTGTCCTTCTATCGAGGACAAGATTCACCGGTTCGGCGATCGTGACGGGCATCAGGTTTTCCTCGAACCTGAAGGTCTGGACACGCATTTCATCTACCCGAACGGGATCAGCACCTCTCTGCCGGCGGATGTGCAACTGGCCATGTTGCGCGAGATGACCGGGCTGGAACGGGTGCGGATCGAGGTACCGGGCTATGCGGTCGAATATGACTATATCGACCCGCGCGCCCTGACCTCCGCACTGGAGGTGAGAAGCATGCCAGGCCTGTATTGCGCCGGTCAGATAAATGGCACGACCGGCTATGAGGAAGCTGCTGCGCAAGGTCTGGTCGCAGGGATGCATGCTGCGGCGGCTATTCTTGGAACGGCGGCTGTGCCCCTCAACCGTGCCAATTCCTACATGGCGGTCATGGTCGATGATCTCACCCTGCAGGGCGTGGCCGAACCTTACCGTATGTTGACCTCGCGGGCGGAATACCGCCTTCGGCTCCGGGCGAATAATGCAACCACCCGTCTCACCGGCTGCGGCATCGAAGCCGGTCTGGTGCGCGGCGAACGTAAGGCCTGGTTTGAAGAGCGTGAATCCGGCCGGCGCATTCGCCGCGAGTTCTTCGATACGCCGGTTCATTCTGCCGGTTTAGCTCTCCGAGGGGTCAAGGTCCGCAAGGATGGTGGGCGCCGGCCGATCGCCGAGTGGCTGCGCTTCAACGAGATTACTCTGGATGATTTCAGGCCGGAGATCCCTGCGCATCTGAATGCGGGAGACGAATTGATGCAGGAGATGGCCGAAGATGCGACCTATGCACCCTATCTTGCGCGACAGGATGCGGAATTGCGCGATCTTCATCATGCTGAGGCGCTGTCGCTGGCGGCTTCCTTCCCTTACGAGGCGATTCCTGGCCTTTCCAACGAAATGAAGGAAGTGCTGACGCAGGCCAAACCCGCAAACCTCGCAGCGGCGGGGCGGGTTAGAGGCATCACTCCGGCTGCCCTGTCAGCCGTTCTCGTTCATGCCCGCATGATCGGTTCAGGTGCATGATCGCAAGCGAAGATGACGCTCGTGCATTCGTCGCGAAGAGGTGCTCGGCGGAGGCATTCGCCGTGCTGGAAAGCTATGTGGAGCATCTCAGGAGGGAGGCTGAAAACCAGAATCTGGTTTCCCGGAACTCTCTTGATGCCGTCTGGTCCCGCCATATTGCGGATAGCGCCCAACTGCTCGATCATGTTCCACGTGGAAACACGAATTGGCTTGATTTAGGATCGGGCGCAGGACTGCCGGGATTGGTAATCGCCATCATGCGGCCCGACATCGCGGTTACGTTGGTGGAAGCTCGCCGAAAACGGTCTGCATGGCTCGAATATCTATGCGCCACACTTGCAACATGTGCCCCCAGGATAATCGGTGCCAAACTTGAATCTGTGCTAGATGAGCGTTTCAATGTAATCAGCGCACGCGCCTTTGCGCCGCTGCAGAGGTTGCTTGATCTTGCGGGCAGGTTTGCGGATGAGCGAACGATTTGGCTACTGCCGAAAGGACGATCTGCGGTAGAGGAACTTGCATCGCTCGCACCAGAAGCGCAGAAGGGGTTTCACGTGGAACCATCGATTACCGACGATCACGCGGGTATTTTAGTCGGTAATTACAGGGTGCCGGAAAGGAAGTCATGATTGTCATAGCCATTGCGAACCAGAAAGGTGGGGTGGGAAAGACCACCACTGCCATCAATATCGCGACGGCCATGGCGGCAACCGGTTGGCGGACCCTGCTGATCGATCTCGACCCGCAGGGTAATGCATCGACCGGCCTCGGCCTGGGCAGGGACCAGCGCGAAACATCAAGCTACGATCTTCTGGTGAACGAGAGTAACTTGGCTGAGTGCATTGTTCCTTCATCCATACCCGGCCTGGATGTCGTGCCAGCTACCGTCGATCTTAGCGGTGCCGAGGTAGAACTGGTCTCGGTAGACGATCGCACCGGGCGATTGCGGAATAGCCTTCGACCGCATCGCGGACATGATATCTGTTTCATCGATTGCCCGCCGTCCCTGGGCCTGCTGACCCTGAATGCCCTGGGAGCAGCGGATACGCTGATGGTTCCGCTCCAATGTGAATTCTTCGCGCTCGAAGGGCTGAGCCAGCTTCTGCAGACGGTCGAGCGTGTACAGCAGCGGTTCAATCCGGAGCTTGGGATCATCGGCATCGTTCTCACCATGTTCGACAGGCGTAATCGCCTGACCGATCAGGTATCGGACGATGTGCGGGATTGTCTGGGGTCGCTGGTGTTCGATTCGGTGATACCGCGCAACGTGCGCCTGTCGGAAGCGCCAAGTCATGGCATGCCGGCTCTGGTCTACGATCATTCCTGCGCCGGTAGCCGGGCGTATATCGCGCTGGCTCGCGAATTGATCGGGCGACTGCCGGAACAAAGGAAGGCTGCATGACCACGCAGGCAACAGACCCCATCCGCTTTTCCGTTCCCGAACGGTCATCGGGGGACGCAAAGAAGCGGAAGCTCGGCAAGGGTCTCGGCGCGTTGCTGGGTGAAAGCCGGCGCGAAGAACCGCTCGTGCGAAATGCGTCCGACGCCGGCGGATCTGCAACCGGGCAGGGCGAGGGCGCCGATGGGACCGGAGGTCTGGCGATGCTCGCGATAGCTTCCATTGAACCCCTGCCGAATCAGCCCAGGCGCCATTTCGATCCTGACGCGCTCGATGAACTGGCAGCGTCGATTCGCTCGCGCGGCGTGATCCAGCCCATCATCGTCAGACCCCTGGCGGGTGGACGATATCAGCTGGTGGCTGGCGAACGGCGGTGGCGCGCAGCGCAGAAGGCCCAGTTGCACGAGATCCCGGCGCTGATCCGCAAACTCGACAAGCGTGAGATCATGGCGCTCGCCCTGATCGAAAACATCCAGCGAGAGGATCTGAACCCGATCGAAGAGGCGCGGGCCTATCAGCATCTGGCGGAAGAGGAAGACCTCAAACAATCCGATATCGCCAGGCTGGTCGACAAGTCGCGCAGTCACGTGGCCAATCTGCAGCGGCTGTTGCAATTGCCCGACGCAATCATCGACATGGTGGAGGAGGGCGCGCTGTCCATGGGTCATGCCCGCGCGCTGATCGGGCACGACGACGCTGTCGCGCTGGCAAGACGCGCTGTCGACCAGAAACTGTCGGTACGCGTGATCGAACGTCTGGCCAAAGGGGGGAGCGACAGCGAATCGGCACGCCGACAGGCGCGGCCCTCCTCCCGCGACCCTGCACAGGATGCGGATATCGCGGCGGTACAGGCCCACCTTGAGGAATTTCTCGGCCTCAGTGTACGAATCAACGCGAATGGTGATCTCAAATCAGGCCAGGTGACGATTCGCTATCGCACGCTGGACCAGCTTGACCTGGTCTGCCAGCGGCTGACGGGCGGCGATATCTGACGCAAGCGGAGAACAGCAGGTATCAGAATGGTTAATGAAATACCCTTTGCCTGTTAACCATACTCGTGAGTGAAAGTTGAACCTGGGGATCGTACCTAGTCCTGGCGAATGGGGACTTCCCGTTCCGCGGGGCATCCCGGGATGTTCCGTCACCGGCCGAGAGGCTGCATAAACAGGGACACCAATTCCATGAAAAACTTGATTCGCGTCGGTGCCGCCGGAACTGCCATGGTCATCGCAATGGGCCTGAGCCCTGCCGCAATGGCCGCCGCAACGGCGAACAGCAACGCAACGGTCGAAATTCTGAAGCCTATCCAGCTGGAAAACATTTCCGGTCTCGATTTCGGCGCGATTGCCGTGAACACTGCAGGTACCATCGCCCTGTCGACCGACAATGTCGCCAATTGCACCGGCGGCATCGTGTGCACCGGCACCACACAGATATCCGAATTTCGTGTGTTCAACGGCACGGCAGGCAAGACCGTAACGATCACGATGCCCAACAATCTGGATCTGGTCAGCACGGCTGCCGTAAACCCCGCGTCGCCTACAGCCGCGGAAAAGGTGGAATTGTCGAATTTCACCACCAATGCAGCATCGCGATCCGTCACGGTCAATGGTAATACCGCCACTGTTCGTGAAGTGACTCTCAGCAACAATGCGGCTGCCGAAGCCAATTTCAAGCTGGGCGGTACCTTGAACTTCGACGGTAGCGAAGCGGCTGGCACTTATAACGGCACCTTCGGCGTCACCGTCGAATACAGCTGATTCACAGTGCTGCCGGCCGCTTGGCCGCAATCCGCTTCAGGGGCCGCTCCGCATTTTGCTGGAGTGGCCCTTTTCCTGGCGTGCAAACGACTGCTTTAAACAATCTTAACCATGACATTGTAGGTTCTACCTAATGTCTTGGAGGATGCCGTCGAAGTTCTCCAAAGAAATGGAGAATGAAGAGCCATGAGATTCTCGATATTCCGCACACGAGCCGTCCTGGCGCTGCTTGCCGCTGTCTTCGCGGGCACGGGCATCCTCGCACCCGCTCTTGCCCAGGGCGATCTGCTGGTGGCACCAACGCGCATCATCATGGACGGTCGTCGCGGAACGGAGGTAATTCTCAGCAATATCGGCAGTGAGGAAGCGACATACCGCATCGGTCTGGAGCTACGCCGGATGACGCCGGAGGGAAACCTGATCGAGGTTTCACGTGAAAACGGGAATGCTCATGAACTCGCCGCGCTGGACATGATCCGCTATGCACCGCGGCGCATCACCCTGCCACCGGGTCAGCCCCAGTCGGTTCGTATCGGTGCCCGGCCAGGGGCGGATTTGCCGGATGGCGAATATCGTGTTCACATGTCATTCTCGGGCATACCCAAGACGCCAGAGCTTGCCGGGCCTGGGGAACAGGCTGAAGGGATCAGCATCCGCCTCACGCCCATTTATGGCGTGACCATCCCCGTCATGGTGCGCCACGGGCGATTGGAGGCGCAGATTGCCATTTCCGGGGCTCGCCTGATACAGCAGAGCGACGGAAGCACTGTCGATCTGGTGCTCGCCAGATCCGGCGGGAGTTCCGCCTATGGTGAATTGCACGTAATGGCCCAAGGCTCCGACGAACCCGTCGCATTGGCCCGGGGCGTGGCCATCTATGCGGAACTGGACGAACGCCGCGTCTCCATCCCGCTTTCGCCCGAGCAGGTCGCGCAGCTCAACGGACCTGTCCGGATCGAATATCGCGAAATGCCCGAAGCCGGGGGCGCCCTGCTAGCCGCGATCGATACGACGCTGAACTGAACGAGCCCTTCGCAGCAAGTCAGAACGCCGCGTGCCGTCTTTCCTGCGAAGGCTCCTGATTGCTGCGGCAATGATGGTCGTGGCTCTCGGCGCCTGCGGAACGGCGGTGGCCCAATCGCCTGACTGGCAGGCAAATGACGATGATTTCCTGCTTCTGCAAATTACCGTGGGGCAGTACCGCCTGACCGACGATGTGCGGGGCTACCAGATGCCCGCAGGAATCTGCCTCGACCTGGCCGATGTCGTTCGCGCTCTCGACATGCCGCTCCGCATCGACCGAAAGTCGCGCCGCGCAACTGGATGGCTGTTCAGCGAAGACCAGACGTTCACTCTCGATCGCGACAGCGGTAGGGTCGTGACAGGAAACAACAGGGTGCCGATCGACGGGGCCATCGTGGATACGCCCGAAGGCTGGTGTGTGCGCGTGGCCAGCCTGTCCAGCTGGTTCGGGCTCGAACTGGAACCGGATCTGTTCAACTCAGCCATTCGCATGACGAGTGCAGAGCCACTTCCCTTCATCGAGGCGATCAATCGCAAGAATCGTGCGGCGCGGCTGCCGGCCAGGCGCAAGGATTTCGATCTCGGCCGCTTTCCCCGTGCCGATACCGAATACCGGATCTGGCGGACACCATCGGTCAACGTCGTGCTCTCGGCCGGCGTCAACGGCGGGGCGGGGCGGAAATTCTCCTCGAACCGGCGGGCAGAAGCCTATCTCGCCGGGGAAATCGCTGCCGCCAGTGTGACCGCGCGCATTTCGACCGATCAGGATTTCGTGCCGCAGACATTACGGGTCCGCGCGTTCCGCAACGCCCCAGACGGCGGCCTGCTCGGCCCGCTCGATGCGACACAGATCGCGGCAGGCGATGTCGAGACCTTGTCTGGCCAGCTGACCGGACAGACCAGCGTCGGGCGCGGCGCCTTCATCAGCAATCGGCCGCTGGGCAGCAGCGCGCGTTTTGCGGCGACGACCCTCCGTGGCACGCTGCCGACGGGATGGGATGCCGAGCTCTATCGCAATGGGCAGCTGATCGCCTTCCAGGGCGATACCGAGGATGGACGATATGAATTTCTGGATGTCGACCTGTTTTATGGCGGCAACGACCTGGAGGTCGTCCTGTACGGCCCTCAGGGGCAGGTCCGCCGCGAGAGCGTCAACCTGCCCGTGGGGTTCAACCAGATCGAACCCGGTCAGACCTATTATTGGGCAGGGATAGTCGAAAAGGATCGCGACCTCGTCACGTTCGGGCGATCAGGCGATGTCGCCAATGCCCTGCAACCTGGCGGCTGGCGCTGGGGTGCCGGCGTCGAGCACGGCATCGACAAGCGAACCAGCGTGTCACTGGGTGCGCATAGCCTGCTGCTGGCAAACCGCCGCCGGCATTATGTCGAGAGTACCGTCTGGCGAACCTTTGGCGCGATGCAGGCGGAGCTCGTTGCCGCACATGAGGTGGGCGAGGGCGCTGTTTTCCAGGGAAATGCGCTTGGGCGGATCGGCAGCGTCAATCTGGGTGCTTCGGCCGTATGGAAGACGGGCGATTACCTGAGCGATTTCGTTTCAGAAGATCTGGATTACCGCTTCGGGGTGCAGGCGGATATGTCTTTGCAACTGGGGGGTTTCAGCCTGCCCTTCCAGTTTGGCGCGGGACAGGCGGTGGAACGAGGCGGCGAGCGGATCACCGAGTGGCAGATCGCGACCGCCTTGCGGGCGGGACGGATCAACCTCGGGGCCGAGCTTGAGCGTGAGACGCGGGACGATCCTGCGCGCAGCATTCCCGATACCGGTACACGCCTGCAATTGCTCGCCAATACCGTGATCAGGAAGTTTCGCCTGCGCGGCAACGCAGGCTTCGACCTGTCGGAGGGCACCGGCCGGTTCGATTTCGCGCAACTTTCGCTCCAGCGCGACCTGACCGAGGATTCGGAATTGCGGGCGCAGGTGGAATATCTCGGACCCAGCGATCTGGCGCGGCTGAGCCTTGGCTATACCCATCGTTTTTCCAAGTTCGCCCTGCGAGCAGATGCGACTTACGCAAGCGACGGCGGCATCGGCGCAAATCTATCGCTGGCCTTCAGCCTCGGGCCCGACCCGATCGGCGGTGGTTTCCGCGTCAGCGAAAGCAAGTTCGCGCGGAACGGGCAAGTGCAGGTGACGGTCTTCCGCGATGAGAACGGGGACGGTGTCCACTCGCAAGGCGAAGATTTGCTGCCAGGAATCGGGGTAGAGGCGGGCTTTCGCCTGACCGGTGCCGTCACCGACGAAAACGGCCGCGCGCTCGTCGATGGATTGCGGCCTCATGCGCCGGTGCTTGTCGGGATCGACGAGGCTTCGCTCGGCGATCCCTATCTGATCCCGCAGACCGAAGGTGTCGTCCTGATCCCCCGGCCGGGCGTGATGGCATCCCTGATGCTGCCGGTATCTCCATCCGGCGAAGTGGAAGGTGTCATCCGGTCGCCAGGGGGTGTGGACCTCGGGGGTGTGATGCTCGAACTGCTGGATCTGCGCGGCAATCCAGTCGCATCCACCATCAGCGAATATGATGGTTTCTTCCTCTTCGACCGGGTGCCTTACGGCACCTATCGTCTGCAGGTGGTCGAAGACAGCGCAAGTAAGTTGCAGGTTCGGCGCGCCCTAGCAGCCGGGATAGTGATCGCGCGCGGCGATGATGTCGCCCGGCTGGGAATCGTCAGCCTGCAATCAGCAGTTTTCCGCCCCCTGACCATGGCAGGCGCAGCCGGGCCGGACCTGCGGATTGAGCCAAACTGAGGACTCGCAGCATGTCTTGCCGATCATGAAAATCAGTCGACAAATTCCTCTGTCACATATTCCCGCACGACCGCGCGCTGCCGTATCGGCACCATGACCGGAACGAGCATCATCGGCTGTCCATAGGGACCATAAAACATCGTACCCTGAGGTGGCTGCACCGGCGCGCCGTAAGGAGAAACAGGCTGGCGCGCATAGTTGCCCGCGGTTCGTTCGAGATAGATCTCGCAATCGTCCAGGCGGTCGCGTCGTCTGTTCTGGTCCAATGCAGACCCTATGGCCGCGCCGGCCAGTCCGCCTGTTCCTGCACCGATCAGCGTTCCCGCCAGGCGATTGCCGCCGGCGATACGATTGCCGACCAACCCGCCCACTGCCGCGCCCAGCACGCCGCCCAAGGCACCGCTCCGGTCGAAACCGTTCCCGTCGAGATAGTTGGCCCGGCAATAGTCCAGCCATGCATCGCGCTCGTAATGGGCGGAATAGGGAATATCCGCAGCAGATTCGCGATACGGTTCGGCAATATAGGGTCGTGTGTAGGGCGCGCCGTATGATGGCGCACCATATGCCGGTGCAGTGTAAGGTGTCGCGCTGTCCTGGCGATTGGGCGTTTTCAGAACCGGGTCATAATCGATCGGAATGTCGCTGGACCGGGCCGGCGCTACATAAGGCTGGTCGAGATTGGCGGGAAGCACGATGATCGGCTCGGCGCCCTGTGCCACATTCGGCGCCATTTCTTGGGCACGAGCGGATCCCGCAATGTATGAAGCCGCCAGCGCGGCGGCAGAAATGGCAGCGCGCATCATCATGATTTTTCCCCTTCGGCGCATCTGTACGCTTAACGGAAATTATACCACGACGGTTCCATCTGCCACTGCCGGCGGTTCCATGTCCCGTTTCGGGGCGCAGCCTGTCAGATCCGGTTGCTGAGCAGCGCTGCCAATGCTTCGATCCCTGCGGCGTCGTCTTCGTCGAAGCGGGCCTTTTCCGGGCTGTCGATATCTATCACGGCAATCACTGCACCGTCGCGGATGATCGGCACCACGATCTCCGACTCGCTCGCCGCATCGCAGGCAATATGGCCGGGAAAAGCGTGAACATCGTCCACCAGCTGGGTCCTGCCGGTCGCCGCCGCCGTGCCGCAGACGCCCTGTCCTGACGCGATACGGATGCAGGCGGGACGGCCGATGAACGGCCCCAGCACCAGGTCGCCATCGATCACGCGGTAGAATCCCGCCCAGTTGATCCTTGGCAGATATTCGCCCATCAGCGCCGCAACATTGGCCATGTTCGCGACGCCATCGCTTTCCCCCTCGGTGAGCGCGGCGGCGGCCTGAACCAGCTGACGATAAAGTTCGGGCCTGGCAAGGCTGGCATCGGGCTGAAAATCGTACATGGCACGGTGCTCTAGCGATCCGCGCCATTGCCGCAAGCGGCAGTGTGCATTATCGCTGCGGGTATGAGAAAATTCCTGATTGTTTTCCTCGTGCTCGTTCTGGCGCTTCTGTTCATCGGTGCATATCTGGCGCAGGGCGACAAGGCGGAATATTCGGTTGCGGCGGTTGCCGGAACGGACCCGGTGTTCGATGAACCGGATGCCGAGATCATCCCTACCGTGAACATTGCGGAGCCGGTCGGCTGGGCCGCGACAGAGGCTCCGATCGCCGCAGAAGGGCTGGCGGTGACGCGCTTCGCCGAAGGGCTGGACCACCCGCGCATCATCTATACCATGCCGAATGGCGATGTGCTGGTGACGCTGACGAATAGTCCCCCGCGCGAAAGCAGCGGTATCCAGGGCTGGATCGCCGGATTGCTGTTTTCCAAGGCAGGAGCGGGAGAGCCCTCGCCCGACCAGCTGATCCTGCTGCGCGACCAGGACGGTAATGGCAGGGCCGACCAGAAATTCCTGCTGAGCGACGATCTGTCCTCCCCCTCGGGTATCGCCTATGCCGATGGTACGCTGTACATCGCCAATCACGACGCCCTGCTGGCTTTCCCCTACGAAGCGGGCGCGACCCGGCTGACTTCCGAACCGCGCAAGCTGATGGACCTGCCAGGTGGCGGCAATCACTGGATGCGGAACGTCATCCTGAATGGTGACAATACGCGTATCTATATCGCCGTCGGTTCCGCATCCAACATTGGTGAAAACGGGATGGACGACGAAGAGGGTCGGGCGGCGATCTGGGAATATAATCTCGAAACCGATCGCCAGCGCCTGTTCGCAACCGGGCTTCGCAACCCCAACGGCCTCGCCTTCAATCCCTGGAGCGATGAATTGTGGGTCACGGTGAATGAACGCGACATGCTCGGTTCGGACCTCGTGCCCGATTATCTGACCAACGTGCCGGTCGGCGCGCAATACGGTTGGCCGTGGGTCTATTTCAAGGACATGGTGGACGAGCGGGTCGACGCGCCGATGCCGGCCTTCCTGACCGAATATGCCCGCTATCCCGAATATGCGCTGGGTCCGCATGTCGCGGCACTGGGGCTGGTCTTCACCGAGGAAGGCAGCCGGCTCGGCACACTGGGGCAGGGCGCGTTCATTGCCAGGCACGGTTCGTGGAACCGGGTGCCGGCATCGGGCTATGACGTCGTGTTCGTGCGCTTCGACAATCTCGGCAATCCGCAAGGCAAGCCCGTTCCGGTGCTGACCGGATTCCTCAACGACGATGGCGAAGCGCGGGGCAGGCCGACCTGGGTGGAATGGTCGCGGCAGGGTGCCCTGCTGGTCAGTGACGATACGGCCGGCATCATCTGGAGCGTTACCGCGCCGGGCAGTACCCCCGCACCGGCAATCGAGAGGGTGCAACGGGAGTCACTACGTCCCCAGCGCGAGCTGCGCGGCGATCCCAGTGCAGTGTTCGAGGAAGAATATCAGCGCGAAACCCGCTGACCGGATAAGAGCCTACAGCCGCAGATTCGCGCGGCCGGCCAGTTCCACGACGAATTGCCATGCGGTGCGGCCCGACCGCGCGCCGCGCTGGCGGGCCCATTGCAGCGCATCGTCATCCGTCCATCGCAAGTTCAGCGGAGCGGCATATTCTGCCACGATGGCGAGGTAAGTCGCCTGGTCGCAGGCGTGAAAGCCCACCGAAAGGCCGAACCGATCGGCAAGGGCAAGCGTATCGTCGAGCGCATCGCGCCGGTGCATGGCTTCGGCCTCCGTTTCGCCGTCACTCACGCGCGACTGGATAATCCGGTGGTTGGTCGTGATGGCGAGACGCACGTTGGCGGGCCGGGCTTCGATCCCGCCGTCGAGCAGGCTACGCAGCTGCCGGGGGCCAATGGCGTCAGTCCCGGAAAACGCCAGATCGTCGAGGAAAATCAGGAAGTTCCGCTCCACAGCGCCAAGTTCCTGGAACAGCTGCGGCAGCGATGAAAGCGCATCGCCTGCCGTCTGAACGATGGCGAGCCGCGAAGGCTGATCCTGCTGCGCGCTGATCGTCGCGGCGCGCAGCAGAGCGGATTTGCCCATGCCGCGCGCGCCCCACAACAACATGTCATGCGCAGCGACACCTGCGGCAAGGCGCTTCAGATTTTCGGCCACGGCGCGCTTCTGCCGGTCGATGCCCCGCAACTGGCCCAGCCGCGGAGCGACGATGGCGGCAATCGGATGCGCCGACCGGCCGGTCCACGCATAGGCAGGCGCGGCCGACCAGTCGGTTTCGGATACACGCGGCGGTGCCAGGCGCTCGACAGCAGCGATCAGTCGCTGAAGTTCTTCACCATTCATGTCCACGCCATATCCCTTCACAGGCGCGCTTCAGCCGATCAGCTGGCTGGCATCGAGCTTGTAGAGCAACGAAGCACCGTCCGCCGCGGCGGATTTGAGGCCGGCAGCTTCGGGTACGATATGGTCGATGAAATAGCGCGTGGTCACATCCTTCACCTCGCGCAGGGTCGGCGCTGCTCCGCCATCCACCGCGCGTTTCTGGCGCAGCAATTGCCAGCCCGCGATGGCTACGGCGCACATGGTGGTGAAGGGAACGCTGCCCGCAAGTCGGTCGTCCAGGCTCGCCTCCTCCCGCATCCATGCGGCCACGGCGGCGCAATCGCCAGCCAGCGCGAAGAGGGCGGGTTCATCTGCGCAGTCGCGCGCCATATCCTCGAGGAGCGAAGTGAACACCCCTCCGCCTTCCATGTTCAGCTTGCGGGTGACCAGATCGGCTGCCTGGATGCCGTTGGTGCCCTCATAGATCGGCGCGATCCGCGCATCGCGGTAATGCTGCGCCGCACCGGTTTCTTCCACGAAGCCCATGCCGCCGTGGACCTGGATGCCGATGCTGGCGACTTCCACGCCGGTGTCGGTGCCCCAGGCCTTGATCAGGGGTACCAGCACCTCGGCACGGCGCGCGGCGACGACATCGCCCAGGGTGCCGCGGTCGACCTGTCCGGCCGTGTAATAGAGCAGGGCACGCATGGCTTCGGTCAGCGATTTCATGCGGATCAGCATCCGGCGCACGTCGGGATGTTCGACGATAGCCACGGGGCTGCGGTCGTCCGATCCGGCGCGGGCCGACTGGATCCGTTCGCGGGCGTAATGCTGCGCCTGTTGCAGGGCGCGTTCGGCAATCTGCACGCCCTGGTTGCCCACGTTGATTCGGGCCGAATTCATCATCGTGAACATCGCGCGAAGGCCGCCATGTTCGCCGCCGACCATCTCACCGATACATTCGTCATTATCGCCATAGCTCATCACGCAGGTGGGCGAGGCATTGATACCCAGCTTGTGCTCCAGGCTGACGCAGCGCACATCATTGTCCGCACCGGGCGAACCATCGTCCTTCACATGATATTTCGGTACCAAGAAGAGGCTGATGCCCCGGCTGCCCTCAGGCGCATCGGGCGTGCGGGCCAGCACCAGATGAATGATGTTGCGCGCCAGCTGGTGGTCGCCCCAGGTAATATAGATCTTCTGCCCCTTGATCCGGTACTTGCCCGCATGTTCTCCATCCTCGATGGGTTCCGCCGTCGTCCGCAGCGCGCCCACGTCGCTGCCCGCCTGCGGTTCGGTCAGGTTCATCGTGCCCGACCATTCGCCGCTGACGAGCTTCGGCAGATATTTTGCTTTCTGCGCCTCGCTGCCGTGATGATCCAGCGCGTCGATCGCGCCCACCGACAGGATCGGCAGCAGGGTGAACGCCATGTTGGCGGCGCCGAGGTTTTCGAGAACGTTGCACGACAGGGTGAACGGCAGGCCCTGACCGCCATGCCCGGCAGGGGCCGCAATCGCGTTCCAGCCCTGTTCGACATAATGGTCATAGGCTTCGGCGAAACCGTCCGGCAGGCGAACTACGCCGTTTTCGAGCCGCGCGCCCTCGATGTCGCCGATGCGGTTGAGCGGTGCGAATTCGCCCGCTGCAAAGGCGCCGACGCCTTCCACGATGGCTTCGACCAAATCGTCCTCTGCCGCGGCGAAGCGTTCGCTCTGCGCGAGTTCCGCGATCCCGGCATTGGTTCGAATGGCGAGGAGCTGGTCCTCGATCGGCGGCGTGTACGGTGTCACTGGCGGTTTCCCTTGGCTTTTGTCGCTGCCAACCTATAGCCCCCCGGCATGGGCGGCAAGCACGCTACGGAATGGCTGGAGACGGATGCGGCAGGGGTGGTGCGGGCCGCCGGGTTGCTGTCTGCCGGGCGCTGCGTCGCATTGCCGACGGAGACTGTTTACGGCCTTGCCGCAAGGGCGGATGATGCCGAGGCTGTAGCCGCCATCTACCGGGCCAAGGGCCGGCCGGATTTCAACCCGCTGATCGTGCATGTGTCCGATGCCAGCCGCGCAGCCCGGCTGGCGCATCTCGACCATCATGCGCAGATGCTGGCTACCCGGTTCTGGCCCGGCCCGCTCACCATGGTGCTGCCGCTGCGTGACGGCGCAGGCATCGCGCCAGCGGTCACGGCGGGCCTTGCCACCATCGCCCTTCGCGTGCCCGCTCATCCGGCCATGCGCGCGGTCCTGCACGCAAGTGGGCTGGCGCTTGCCGCCCCGTCCGCCAACCGCAGCGGGTTTATCAGCCCGACCACGCCGCAGCATGTTGCCGCCACTCTGGACGGACGGATTGCCGCCATCATGGATGGCGGTGCCTGTAACAGCGGGGTGGAATCGACCATCGTCGCCTTGCGAGACGAGGGTTGGTCGCTGCTCCGCCCGGGGCCGATCGCCCGCGATAGTCTGGCGGAACTGCTGGGCGATCCCCTGCCGGGCGGGGTACAGGGGATCGAAGCCCCGGGGCAGATGACGAGCCACTATGCGCCGGGCAAACCGATGCGCTTGAATGCGAGTGAAGCGCAGGGCGACGAATATCTGATCGGGTTCGGCGCAGTGACTGGCGATTGCACGCTGTCGGCCAGCGGTGATCTGGCAGAGGCGGCAGCGCGGCTGTATGCGTGCCTGCATGACGCGGCGGCAGCATCGCAGCCAGTGATCGCCGTCGCGCCGCTTCCGCAAGATGGGCTAGGCGCGGCTATCAACGACCGCTTGCGGCGGGCTGCGGCCTGAGGCTCTAGTCGCTTTCGAGCGGCACCGCCGGGAGAAGTGAAATGATTTCAGCATAGATGGCCCTTGCTTCTGCACAGGCCCTCGTATCGCCGCCATTGCATCGATCGAGCAGGCCGTCGTAGCGGCGTTGCAGCATCCCGAGCCGCTCTTCACGCCGACGGATTTCGCGCCCGCGCTTCTGATCCGCTTCCGATTGACTGGTTGTCGTTATATCGACGGCCTTGCCGGCCGCACGCACTGGCAGGGTCGCAACGTCCCACGCAGTCTTGGCGAGGCAACCCTGCAGCATCGTCGCTGCCCCCACCAGCAGCAGAAGGCGGGCCGCATGGGTCACGCGAAAGGGCCTGCCCGCCACAACAGCCGAAATAGGCGGCGAAAGCATGTCAGCGGGTAATGCCATCGTAGCGAACCTCGTCACGAAAAGGGCTGCCTGGAAGGCAGCCCCTTGCTTGTCTCAAAAAAACTAGGCGGGTCACTCAGCTTCGTCGGAGCCGTAATATTGCGGCGCATGCTCGCGTAACACCTCGAGGATCTTTTCCAGCGCCGCAGGTTCGTCGGTCTTTTCCATTGCGGCCAGCTCGCGGGCCAGACGGCTGGAGGCCGCTTCGAATATCTGGCGCTCGGAATAGGATTGTTCCGGTTGATCCTCGGGGCGGAACAGATCGCGCGTCACCTCGGCGATGGACACCAGATCGCCGGAATTGATCTTCGCTTCATATTCCTGGGCGCGGCGGCTCCACATCGTGCGCTTCACCTTGGGCTTGCCCTTCAGCGTTTCCATCGCTTCCTTCAGCGTCTTGTCGCTGGAAAGCTTGCGCATGCCGATGGATTCGATCTTGTTGGTGGGAACGCGCAGGGTCATGCGTTCCTTTTCGAACCGCAATACATACAGTTCGAGCTGCATTCCGGCGATTTCCTCGTTCTGCAATTCCATGACACGGCCAACGCCATGCTTGGGGTAAACGACGTAATCGCCAACTTCGAAGGCCGGGGCTTTCGTTGCCATAAACAATCCTTATTTCAGCGGAAACGCAGACCTGATCTGAACGACATCCCTCAATCCTGCGGTGTGGCAGGTCATCGGAAAATCGAGCCAGTGGGGCGGAAGGGGCCTGCCTTTCGATTCGGTCCGCATGCAATCCGGGCGTCACCCCGGTGCAAGTGCGATGCGGTTGCAGCATTATATAGCAGATTTGCAACAAAATTGCCATAGCCGCAAATCATCACGATGCGGCCATCGCCTTTGCAAACGGCGCCTAGCCGTTTTCTGCTACGCCCGGGCGCTCTTTCCGTTCGGCTGGTGCGTTCAATTCGGCACCGATCAGCAGGACATAGGCTGTGAGATACAGCCATGTGAGCAGCACCACGACCGCGCCCAGCGAGCCATAGGTCGCATTGTAACTGCCGAAATTAGCGACATAGATCCCGAACAGAACGGTGAGCAGCATCCAGGCTACGCCGAAGAAAACGGCGCCCGGAAGCTGATGGTGCCAATGCGGCGCTTCGCGATCGGGAGCGTAGCGATACAGCAGCAGGGCGCTGCCGACCCCGGCGCCGCAGATCACGAGATAACTCGCCAGCTTGCCCGCGAAACCTTCGAGAAAGCCGGTGGCAGCAACCGCCCCGCCGACCAATGCGAATCCGATGATGGCACCCAGCGTCATCAGCAGGGCCAGCAGATTGCGCTTCAGGAAGCTGCGCCTGTCGTCGAGATCATAGGCGATATCGAGCGCCAGCATGACTGATCCCGCTGCCTTGCGCGCGCCGAACAGCGCCACGGCCAGAGCGATGAGCAGACCCAGCCCTTTCTTGCCCGCTTCGCTTTCCGTGACGCTTTCCAACTGATCGATAATCAGGCCGGCGGCGGTCTGCGGCAGCGCCCCCGCAATGGTCTGTGCATGGCGAGCGACGGTTTCGGCATCGACGACCAGGCCATAGATCAGCACCATCGCCGCAAGCAGCGGAACGATGGCGAGGAAAGTGTAATAAGCGACTCCAGCCGAGATCAGCCCGGCATTGTCCCTGCCTGCCTCTGTCCCTGCCAGCTTCAGCGCCGCGAACCAGCCCTGCGGATGATCGTTACCGGTCGCGTGCTGCTTGTCGGAATGCGCCGTCAATCGCCTTCACCCGGTTCGCCGGTGAAATATTTTTCGAACTTGCCTTCCTCGCCCTTATGCTCGTCGGCATCGGCGGGGGGTTCTTTCTGCTGCGTGATGTTCGGCCATTCGGCAGAGAATTTGGTATTCAGCTCCAGCCACTTCTCGAGATTGTCCTCGGTGTCGGGCAGGATGGCTTCGGCCGGACATTCCGGTTCGCAAACGCCGCAATCGATGCATTCGCTGGGGTTGATCACCAGCATGGTATCGCCTTCATAGAAGCAATCGACCGGGCAGACTTCCACGCAGTCGGTATATTTGCATTTGATGCAGGCGTCGGTGACGACATAGGTCATGGCGAAGTGCCCTTCGGTAATTTACGGTGCAGGATGTGCTATGCCGCTCTTTTCGTTCGGGTCAAGGTCGCGATAGCAGGCCTGCGCCTCGTGCGGGGGGCCACGGCGGGCGGGCAGACGTTCGATGGTGACGACCCGGATGCATCGCCCCAGCGGCAGCGTGATGATGTCGCCGATACCAACCGGCTGGCTGGTCCGGGTGACGCGCTGACCGTTGCGGCGGATCTGGCCGGCGGCGACAAGCTCCTGCGCGCGGCTGCGGGTCTTGACGAAGCGAAGATAGCAGAGCAGCCGGTCGATACGCACGGGCGCATCGACATCGGCGCAATTCCTGTCAGGCGCCTTCACGCGGGCCCATGCATCGTTACAGGGATCATCGCATCACTCCATCAGCGGACCAGATCTGCCAGCGCCGCGAATGGGCTGTTCGGGTCGGGCAGGCGCTGCGGTTTGGCCTTGTCCGGTGCCTCATGCCTGCTGCGCATACGCTTGCCGGCGGCTTTCCCGCTGCCTTTTTTCGCAGCCTCATCGCCTTCTTGCCCCCTTCCATTCCGACCGTCGCGGGATCGATGATGCGGCGGATTCCGGCGGGACGCCGGCCGCCATTCCCAGCTGTCGGGCCGCGGCGGGCCGAGATGCCCTTCGGCAAGAGGTGCAGCCCTCTGCACCCGGAAACCAGCCCCGCCGACAAGACCCCGATAATTTTCAGGCGTCAGCCCGGTGGAGGTCGGAAGCGCCGAGTCGATGACGAAACGGCGCTTCCCCGCTTGTTTGGCCCTGTCATTCGCTCCGCGCGCATCATGTGCGGCCTTGAGCAGCTTCTCGGCGATATCGACGCGGATGGCCTGCTCACCCGCCGGACGGTAGCCTGCCGGCAGGCGTCCTTCTCGGGCGATCACGGGCTGCATGGCTTCCGACAAGGGGCGCGTGTCGATCCCGAGATTATGCAGTAATTGGCGCGGCGCGGGTTTCAGAAGATCGCGTGCGAAGATGTCGAGCGCGCCGAAGGTGACGCCAAGCCTTCGAAGAAAGGGCCGCATATCCTTGGGCAGATGTTCGACCCCGGCTTTTTCCCGGCTGACATAGCCATGCCCTTCGATAAGATTCAGCAGCAGGGCGCGCGCTTCCGATCCCGCATCAGGGTTGCGGGCCGCCACCCGCAACTTTTCGAGAGGTTCGAGGGGGGCGAGGTGGGCCACCAGCCATTCCCGCAGCGCCGCCAGCAGTTCGCCATGTGCAGCCTCGGGCAATTGCGCGAGATCGCGGGCTGGCGAGAGGATGGGCGCGATGATGGTTTCGCTTGCCGTGACCGTCGCCAGTTCATAACCGTTCCAGCGGATCGCACCGCCGGTCAGTTCCAGTTCGCCCATGCGGTTCTGCACCAGATCCTGCGCACGCTTCGCCAGGATCCGGGGCAGGGCTTTCTCGGCTGCCGCCAGCAGCATCTTGCGATCCCCGTGGCTGGTCGCATGATCGACGCTGAAGCGGAAGCCGTCGAGCCTGCCGATGGGCTCCCCCTCCACCGTCATGGTGCCGTCGTCGTTCAGTTCGACGGGCAGCAACGAAGCATCCTGTCCCATGGCCTTCATCAGTATCGCCGTCCTCCGGTTCACGAATCGTTCGGTCAGCCGCGCGTGCAGCGCATCGGACAGGCGGGCTTCCGCTGCCCTGGCACGTGACGCCATTTCGTCACGCGCCAACACCCAGTCCGGCCGCTGGCAGATATAGGCCCAGCTGCGGATCGCCGCGATGCGCCCCTGCAGCGTATCGATATCTCCCTGCACATTGTCCAGTTCCGAAATGCGCGCGGCGACGAAATCGGCCCCGAGATAACCGCCGCGCAGATCCTGCCACAGGCGCGCGACGAAGCGGGCATGCACCTCCGGCCCGTGCTGACGGAAATCGGGCAGGCTGCAGACTTCCCAGAAGCGGCGCACGGATGCGGCGCCGCGAATATCGCCGCCGAGCGGTTCTTCGGACAGGCGTTTCAACACGGTCAGGTCGATCGCCTCGGGCGGGCGGACCAGTTCGGGATCGCCGGGGATCGCCTCCAGATCGGCGATCAGCGTGCCGAGGCTGTCGAAGCGCGGCTGTGCCTCGCGCCAGAACAGCCGGGTCAGCGGTGCGAAACGATGCTCCTCGATCGCGTAGATTTCCTCGTCGGTAAACTCGGCCGATGCGGCGGGCGCTCCCCGGCTGCCGTCCATGCCTGCGCCCATACCGGACAGCACCCCAAAGGTGCCGTCGCGCTGGTGCCGGCCGGCGCGCCCGGCGATCTGCGCCATTTCGGACGGTAGCAGGCGGCGCTTGCGGACGCCGTCGAACTTGGCGAGGCTGGCGAAGGCGACGTGATTGACGTCGAGGTTGAGGCCCATGCCAATAGCGTCGGTGGCGACGATGTAATCGACCTCGCCATTCTGGAACAATTCGACCTGGCGGTTGCGGGTCGCGGGGCTGAGCGACCCCATCACCACGGCCGCGCCGCCGCGAAACCGCCGCAGCATTTCGGCCATGGCATAGACCTGTTCGGTGCTGAAGGCGACGATGGCGCTGCGCGGCGGCAGGCGCGACAGCTTGCGCGCGCCGATATGTTTCAGGGTGGAGAAGCGCGGACGGGTCGTGATTTCCGCCTTCGGCAGCAGGCTGCGCACCAGCGGTTCCAGCGTCGCTGCACCCAGCAGCATGGTTTCCTCCCGCCCGCGCGCGTTCAGCAGCCGGTCGGTGAAGATGTGCCCTCTTTCGCGGTTGGCACCCAGTTGCGCCTCGTCCAGTGCGACAAAGGCGCGGCCGCCGCCGTCGCGCGGCATCGCTTCCGCCGTGCAGCAGAGATAACGCGCATCCGGCGGTTCAATCTTCTCCTCGCCGGTGATCAGCGCCACCTGGCTTTCGCCCTTGATCGCGACGACCCGGTCGTAGACCTCGCGCGCCAGCAGGCGCAGCGGGAAGCCGATGGCACCGCTGGAATGGGCGCACATACGCTCGATGGCGAGATGGGTCTTGCCGGTGTTGGTCGGCCCCAGGACCGCCTTCACCACGGCATCGTCGGACATTCGCGGGTTCACGTGGCTGAATGTGGCATCGACCGGCCCGTGCCGCAACCACCCGGCGCAGGAAATCACCGCATCGCCGCGGCTGTAGGGCGCTGTTAACTTTAATGCCTCACATTCGCGAGGTGATTGGCTCCAGGCCAGGTTTCTGCGAAGGGCCGGATCAGATCGGGCCGCCTGGATTGCCGCAGATCGGCAGGAGGGTGCAAGGGGGACGGGACGCGAGTGTACAGGCCGAATGACGAGGACGGGTTCGACACTGCGCTGGCCGCGCAGGATGCTGGCGGCATCGATGCGCCTGCTGCCGCCCTTTCGAATGCGCAGATCGATCGCGACTTCTGCCAAAGCGAGAGGCATGGCGACGACACGGGGCAGGCCAGCACCGCCCGGCTGCGGCGGCAATACGGCGTTCGCGACCGTTTCGAAGCCTGGCGACTCGGGGTCTCGTCCCGCGCCGACACCATGGACATTGCGCCCGATCTCGCCCACGACATCGGCAGTGCACGCTGGTTCCGGGGCTTCGGCACGATGCTGGCGCTGGGCGCCGCGGCTTTCGCCTTTTGGCCCGATTTCGCCCCGCTGCGGGCCGCTCCGCCGATAAACATCGATGCGCCGTCACGCGATGAATATCGCAGCCAGATGATCATGCCGCTGGCTCTCGGGGCCGATAGCGGACGGCACATGGGTGCGACCGACGCCGTGACGCCATTGCAATCCGCACCCGAACGGCCGCGCGTGGAACTGCTGGCGACGCTTGCGCGCGGGGACAGTTTCGCCCGGATGCTGCAGCGATCGGGAGTCGGTTCAACCGAGGCGAATCGCGTCGAAACCATGATCAGCCGCGCCCTGCCGGCCAGTGAAATTGCCGATGGAACCCGTATCGATATCGTTCTCGGCCGCCGCCCCGCCGCAGGCGAAGCGCGCCCGCTGGAACGGCTATCCTTCCGCGCCCGCTTCGATCTCGAACTCGGTATCGTGCGGAATGGCGGCAATCTGTCGCTGGAACGCACAGCGATCAGGGTGGACGATACGCCGCTGCGCATTCGCGGCACCGTCGGAGACAGCCTGTACCGTTCCGCCCGAGCGGCCGGTGCACCGGCCAGTGCCGTGCAGCAATATCTGCAGACCTTAACCGCTCAGAGCGAGCAGGCCGAGGATCTTCGGCCCACCGACACATTCGACATGGTCCTGTCTCACCGCCGCGCGGCCACGGGCGAACGGCAGGCCGGGCAGTTACTCTATGCGGGCCTCGAGCGTGGCGGCGATCCCGTGAAGCAGTTGATGCGCTGGGGCGACGATGGGAAATTCTACGAAGCATCCGGCGTGGGCGAACAGCGCAGCGGCATGGTCGCGCCGGTGCCGGGGCGCATTTCCAGCAGTTTCGGCATGCGGCGGCACCCGATCCTCGGCTATCGGCGGATGCATTCGGGCATGGATTTCAAGGCGCGGCATGGCACGCCGATCGTGGCGGTTTCCGATGGCACGGTCACGGGCGCCGGACGCATGGGCGGTTGCGGCAATGCCGTGCGGGTCAATCACGGCGGCGGATTGCAGACCCGCTATTGCCACATGAGCCGCCTTGCCGTCAGCGGCGGACAGGCGGTGCGCCGGGGGCAGGTCATCGGCTATGTCGGCTCGACCGGCCTGTCAACCGGGCCGCATCTGCATTACGAAATGTATCGCGGAGGCCGCGCCATCGACCCTGCCAGCGTCAGCTTCGTCACCCGGGCGCAGCTTTCGGGCAGCGATCTCCGCCGCTTCCGCGAATCGCTGGCCCGGCTGAAAACCGTCACGCCCGGCGCGGCGCTGGAACCACTGGTGTCGGCAGCGCCGGTCGATACGGCACCGAAACGCGAGATCGAACGGCTGGAAGGCCCGCGCCCAATCGGCTGAACGGCCGCATTGCGAAGCGGGCGCGGATGCGGCAGATGCGGGGCATGACCGCAAGCTATCCCAATATCCGCATGCGCCGAACCCGCTCGAGTGGGTGGAGCCGCAATCTCCACCGTGAGATCCAGCCGCGCGCCGCCGATCTGATCTGGCCGCTTTTCGTTACCGAAGGAAAGGGGGTCGAGGAACCCGTCGCGTCGCTTCCGGGCGTTTCGCGCTGGTCGGTGGATCACGTCATCCTTCGCGCCAGGGAAGCGGTCGAAGCCGGTATTCCCTGCATTGCCCTGTTCCCCAACACGCCGCCAGCCCTGCGCAGCGAAGATGGTGCAGAGGCGCTGTCGCCCGACAATCTGATGTGCCGGGCAATCCGCGCGGTGCGCGATGCCTGCGGACAGGATATCGGCATTCTGACCGATGTCGCGCTCGACCCCTATACCAGTCACGGGCAGGACGGGCTGCTGGACAAGACCGGCTATGTCACCAATGACGATACCGTGGCGGTGCTGGTCGACCAGGCATTGAACCAGGCGGCGGCGGGGGCCGATATCGTCGCTCCGTCCGACATGATGGACGGCCGGATTCGCCAGATCCGCATGGGGCTGGAGATGAACGGCCATAACAATGTGCAGATCATGGCCTATGCCGCCAAATTCGCCTCAGCCTTCTACGGCCCCTTCCGCGATGCGGTAGGATCGGGCGGGCTGCTGAAGGGCGACAAGAAAAGCTACCAGCTCGACCCGGCCAATGCCGAGGAGGCGATGCGTGAGGTCGCGCTCGACATCGCAGAGGGAGCAGACAGCGTGATGGTCAAGCCAGGCCTCGCCTATCTCGACATTGTCCTGCGGGTGAAGCAGCAATTTGCCATGCCGGTCTTCGCCTATCAGACCAGCGGCGAATATGCGATGATCGAGGCCGCAGCTTCTGCCGGAGCTGCCGATCGCGATGCGGTGCTGCTGGAGACGCTTACCGCGTTCCGCCGCGCCGGGGCCACAGGCGTCCTCACCTATCATGCGCTCACGGCCGCGCGCCTGCTGAATGGTTGAGTTCCACGTGGAAACTGACCGGCTACGCTTGCGCGAATTTCGCGGCGATGCAGATTGGAGGGCTTTCTTCCGCCATACCAATACGCCGCAGGTCATGCGCTGGCTGGCGGGGGTGATGGATGAAGATGGTGTGGCGGCACAGCGCCAGAGAGTCGAGGCCTGCCTTGCAACCAACGGCTTCTGCTTCTGGCTTGTCGAACGGTTGGACGATGGCGGCTGGCTGTCGGGTGAAGTGCTCGGCTTCTGCGGCTTGAAGCGCGCCGATGCACCGGGCAGCAGTGTTACGGGCGAAATGGAGATCGGCTGGCGCTTGCGTGCCGATGCCTGGGGCAGGGGTTATGCAAGAGAGGCTGCAAGGGCGGCACTGGCTGCCAGCTTCGGCCGACTCGGCGCCGAACGCATCGTCGCGCTGACCCTTGCGGAAAATACATCTAGCTGGGGTCTGATGAAGCGGCTCGGCATGGTGCGGCGCAGCGATCTCGACTATGCGGATGAACGCTACGATCCGCCGTTCCGCGACACGATCGTCTACGCCATCACGCGCGAACAATGGGAGAATGCGCCATGAGCAGCAACGCCGCCGGACACGACCGCCGCACCGATGTTTCCATCATCACCATCCACGGCAAGAGCCCGAAGATCCACGACAGCGCTTTCATCGCGCCCGGCTGCCGCATCATCGGCGATGTGGAGATCGGTGCCGATGCGAGCATCTGGTACAATTGCGTCATCCGTGCCGAAGTGAACCGCGTGGTGATCGGTGCGCGCAGCAATGTGCAGGACGGCAGCGTGGTTCATTGCGATGGCCCTGAACCGGGCGTACCTGATGGGTTCCCGACCATCATCGGCGAGGACGTGCTGATCGGCCATCTCGCCATGGTGCATGGCTGCGTGCTGGAGGACCGCGCTTTCGTCGGCCTCGGTACGATCGTGATGAACGGGTGCCGCATGGAAAGCGATGCCATGCTGGCGGCGGGCGCGATGCTCACGCCAGGCAAGACGATCCCGGCGGGCCAGCTTTGGGCCGGGCGTCCGGCCAAGTTCCTGCGCGATCTGCCCGACAAGGCGAAAGCGGGGATGCAGATGGGCGTGGCCCATTATGTCGAGAACGGCCGTGCGCACGCGGCGGCGCTGGCAGAGTTCAGCGGCGACTAGGGCCGCGTAACGGACGGCGGAAGTTGCGCGGCGCAACCGGCGCATGCCAGCTCAGTCGCGGATCAGGCCCTTCAGCGTGTCGATCCTGTCCGCTTCATGGGCGGGCTTGTCCCAGCGGATGCGGTGAATGCGCGGGAAGCGCATCGCCAGCCCGGATTTATGACGCTTGCTCTCATGCACCGAGTCGAAGGCGACTTCGAAGACGAGGATCTTCTCCGTCTCGCGTACCGGGCCGAACCGGTTGATTGTATTCTGCCGCACATGGCGGTCGATCTGCTTCAGCTCCGCATCGGTAAAGCCGGAATAGGCCTTGCCGACCGGCAGCAGTTCCGCGCCCTTGTCGGGGTCGCCATCCCAGCAGCCGAAAGTGTAATCGGAGAAGAAGCTCGACCTCTTGCCGCTGCCGCGCTGCGCATACATCAGCACGCAATCCACCAGCAGCGGGTCACGCTTCCACTTGTACCACAGCCCGGTCCGCCTCCCTGCGACATAGGGGGAATCGCGCCGCTTCAGCATCAGGCCTTCGATCGCATCGTCGCGCGTGCTCTCGCGTATCTCGGCCAGATTGTCGAAACTGTCGGCGGCGATGATGCTGCTGATGTCGAAGCGATCGGCGGGCAACCGCGGCAGGAATGCTTCGAGCCGGTCGCGCCGCGCCGTCCAGGGCAAGCCGCGCAGATCCTCGCCCTCGATCATCAGCGCATCGTAGAGGCGCACGAAGGCAGGGCTTTCGCTCAGCATCTTCTTCGACACCGTCTTGCGCCCAAGCCGCTGCTGTAAAGCATTGAAGCTGGCGGCCCCGCCCTGGGTGCGTTCATTCGCCTCGCCCCCCTGATGGCTGCCGCGCACCAGCAATTCGCCATCCAGAACCGCCGGAATCTCGAGCGCTGCGACCATTTCGGGGAAGGTCGCAGAGATGTCATCCCCCGACCGGGAATAGACGCGGGTTTCGGCGTCTTCGCCAAGGCCCGCGTGGACGAGCTGCACCCGGATGCCGTCCCATTTCCACTCCGCCGCATAATCATCCATGTCGACGACCGCGTCTTCCAGCGGATGCGCGAGCATGAAGGGGCGGAACAGCGGCAAGTTCTCGGTATCGGGCGCTTCGCCGCCTTCGGCCCAGGCGAATAATTCGGCAAAGGGCGGGGCAAGGCCGTGCCAATATTCCTCCACTTCGTCGACCGACACGTCGAAGCCCTGCGCGAACGCCACCTTGCCCAGCCGCGCCGAAACCCCGATCCGCATCGCACCGGTCGCCATCTTGAGCAGGGCGTAGCGGCCCGAGGAATCGAGCCGGTCCATCAATCGGGGCAGCTCGGCCTGCACATTGCCGCGCGTCATGCCGGACAGCAGCGACACCGCTTCAGCAACGCCCGGTGCCACGTCCCTCTGCCCCAGCGGTTCAGGCCACAGCAGGCTGGCGCATTCGGCAGTGTCGCCGACGAAGTCGCGGCTGAGCGTCCACAGGACCGGATCGACCCGATCCTTCATCATGGTGCGGATGGTGGAGGACTTCACCGCGCTGAAATCCAGTCCGTCGGTCAGCGCGGCAAGTGCCCAGCCGCGGTCGGGGTCGGGAGTCGCACGAAGGTAATCCGCGATCAGCGCCAGCTTGGCATTGCGGCTGCCGGTATAGACCAGCCGGTCGATCAGGGCGGCGAATTCCTCCACGCCTCAGCCCGCCCGCTCAATCATCTTCATCCTCATACCCCACCATGGACAGGGCGCGGGCGCGGCGCTGCGTCAGCTGGCACCAGCGCAGCAGCGCCTCCTCGCGCCCGTGCGTGATCCAGGTTTCCTGCGGATTCACCTCCTCGATCGTGCGGGTCAGTTCGTTCCAGTCGGCATGATCCGAAATCACGAGCGGCAGTTCCACATTGCGCTGGCGGGCGCGCTGGCGAACCATCATCCAGCCGCTGGCCATGGCGGTGATCGGGTCGGGCAGGCGGCGGCTCCACCGGTCGTTGAGGGCGGAGGGCGGACAGATGATGACGGATCCGCGCATATCGTCCTTCGCCTGATCGGCGACGAGCGCCAGCGCACCGAGATCGATGCCGAAATCTTCGTACAGACGGCACATTTTCTCCATCGCGCCATGCAGGTAGATCGTGTCGCGATGGCCCGCAGCCCGCAACTCGGCAATCACGCGCTGCGCCTTGCCAAGGGCATAGGCGCCGACCAGCACGCAGCGGTCGGGGTTGTCGTTCAACGCGCCGAGCAGTTTCGCCATTTCATCCGCGATCGGCGGGTGTTCGAAAACGGGAAGGCCGAACGTGGCCTCGGTTATCAATATGTCGCAAGGGGTGACGAGGAAAGGCGGGCAGGTCGGATCGGCGCGCCGCTTGTAATCGCCGGTGACGATCACCTTTTCCCCGGCATGTTCCAGCAGGATCTGCGCGCTGCCCAGCACATGGCCCGCAGGGATGTAGGTGGCATCCACGCCGCCCGGCAGGCGGATCGTCTCGCCATATTCGACCGGAGACGTATCGCCGCCCGCCGGACCTTCGCCGGTTTGATAGCGCAATTTCATGATGGCGAGCGTTTCGGGTGTCGCCACGGTCTGCCCATGCCCGCCGCGGGCATGATCGGCATGGCCATGCGTTACCAGCGCCTTGTCCACCGCTTTCGACGGATCGATCCAGCAATCTGCCGGGCCAACATGGATGCCGTGCGGGTCGGGTCGAATCCAGGAAAAAGGAAGGCTCACCGTGTCCAAATGAACGGCGAGCCTTCCCTGTTCCTCAATCCCCGGTGCCCGCGAGACTATTCGGTGCTTTCGCCATCGCTCACATCCGCGGCATCGCCGGAGCCTTCGGCCATGTCGCCTTCCTCCTCCGGTTTTTCCGCTGCCGCCTTGCGCTTCTTCTTGCGGGTCGGCTTCGGCGGGGCGGGGGTCAGTTCGAAATTGGGCTTGCCGTCCTTCATGCTGACATGGACCTCGCCGCCATCCGACAGCTTGCCGAACAGCAGTTCCTCGGCCAGCGGCTGCTTGATCCTGTCCTGGATCAGGCGGCTCATCGGCCGTGCGCCATACAGACGGTCATAGCCCTTGTCCGCCAGCCAGTCGCGTGCATCGCTGTCGAACTGGATGTGGACGTTCTGTTCCGCCAGTTGCAGCTCCAGCTGCAGCACGAATTTGTCGACCACGCGGCTGACAGTGCTGCGGCCCAGATAGGCGAAGGGCACGATGGCATCGAGGCGGTTGCGGAATTCGGGCGTGAACATCCGCTTCACCGCTTCCTCGCTGGCATCTTCCTTGGACACGTCGCCAAAACCGATGCCGCTGCGCGCCATGTCGGCAGCGCCCGCATTCGTCGTCATGATCAGTACGACATTGCGGAAATCGACCGTCTTGCCGTGGTGATCGGTCAACCGGCCATTATCCATCACCTGCAACAGGATGTTGAACAGGTCGGGATGCGCCTTCTCGATCTCGTCCAGCAGCAGCACGCAATGCGGGTTCTGGTCGACGGCATCGGTCAGCAATCCGCCCTGGTCGTAACCGACATAGCCCGGAGGCGCGCCGATCAGGCGGCTGACCGAATGGCGCTCCATATATTCCGACATGTCGAACCGCTTCAGTTCGATGCCCATGATGCTGGCCAGCTGCCGCGCGACTTCGGTCTTGCCGACGCCCGTGGGGCCGCTGAACAGGAAGGAACCGATCGGCTTGTCCGGATCGCGCAGGCCCGCCCGGCTCAGCTTCATGGCCGTGGCAAGGCGGTGCACGGCGGGATCCTGGCCGAAGACGACATGCTTCAGGTCGCGCTCCAGATTTTCCAGCGCCTTCTTGTCGTCGCTGGAGACGGATTTCGGCGGGATGCGCGCCATGGTCGCGATGACCTGCTCGATCTCGCGCGCAGTGATCTTCTTCTTCCGCTTGCTGGGCGGCACGAGCATCTGCATCGCGCCGACCTCGTCGATCACGTCGATCGCCTTGTCCGGCAATTTGCGGTCGTTGATGTAGCGCGCCGACAGTTCCACCGCCGTCTTCAAGGCGTCCGAGGTGTATTTCACCTTGTGGTGATCCTCGAATGCGGACCGCAGCCCGTTCAGGATCTTCACTGTATCCTCAACCGTCGGTTCGTTCACGTCAATCTTCTGGAACCGGCGCAGCAGCGCGCGGTCCTTTTCGAAATGATTGCGGAATTCCTTGTAGGTGGTCGAACCGATGCAGCGGATCGTGCCGCCGGACAGCGCGGGTTTGAGCAGGTTGGACGCATCCATCGCCCCGCCGCTGGTCGCGCCCGCACCGATGACGGTGTGGATTTCGTCGATGAAGAGCACCGCTTCCGGCATTTTCTCGAGTTCGTTGACGACCTGCTTCAGCCGCTCCTCGAAATCGCCGCGATAGCGGGTACCGGCCAGCAGCGCGCCCATGTCGAGCGAATAGATGACCGCGTCCTCCAGCACTTCGGGAACGTCGCCTTCGACGATCTTGCGCGCAAGTCCTTCGGCGATGGCAGTTTTGCCAACGCCGGGGTCGCCGACATAGAGCGGGTTGTTCTTGCTGCGGCGGCAGAGGATCTGGACGGTCCGGTCGACTTCCGGGCCGCGGCCGATCAGGGGATCGACCTTCCCGTTCTCCGCCTTCTCGTTCAGATTCACGCAGAACTGGTCGAGCGCGGTTTCCTTCTTGTTCTTTTCGTCCTTGGCAGGCTCGCCATCCTCGGCGCCCTGCGGCGCGCGCGGATCGCTCTTGCCGCCCTTGCCGATTCCGTGGCTGATGAAGCTGACCGCATCGAGGCGGCTCATGTCCTGCTGCTGCAGGAAATAGACGGCATAGGAATCGCGCTCGGAAAACAGGGCGACCAGAACGTTCGCGCCGGTGACAGTATCCTTGCCGCTCGACTGCACATGCAGGATCGCGCGCTGGATCACGCGCTGGAACCCGGCAGTGGGCTGCGGGTCGCCGCCATCGTCGCTCTTCAGCGATTGATATTCCTGGTCGAGATATTGCTTCACCACGTCGGACAGTTCGGCAATGTCGACGCCGCAGGCATTCATGACCTGCACCGCTTCCTCATCCTCGACCAAAGCGAGGAGGAGATGTTCGAGCGTGGCATATTCATGGCTGCGGCTGGACGCGTTGGTCAGCGCGGCGTGGAGCGTCTTCTCGAGGTTCTGGGCGAAACTTGGCATCAATCATCTTTCGTGCAGAGGGGCATCGTGGGTTCCGGCGCCGGGCCGGGTGGGCAGATCATGCCCCGATGCAGTGAACGCAGCCTATATGGGGCGCGATTTCGCGATTTCGAGAGCGAATTGGGCAGCTTGTCCGGTGCCGTGACTAGTGCCGGTGCCAGCTGCGGGAGCAGGCGCATGGCCGTCCCGAATGCCGCCGGCACCGGCATCACCTGTCCGGCGCCTTGAAGAACGCTTCCGCGGCCGTGCGATGCGCCTGCGCCTTGTCCGCATGCGCATTCGTGCGGACGATCTCCGCCTCCAGCGCGGCGATGCGCTCGGCCAGTTCTTCCTGGCTGTAAGGGGACAGATCCTCAGCCTTAAGCTGGCTGGCATGGTCGCCCTTGCGGCGGGGCAGGTCGGCTTCGTCCATCGGAATGGCAGCATCGCAATCTATCGCGCTTGCTGTCAATGGCTGCCGCCGCTAATCCTCAGGTAGGGCATTGGGGCAACAGGGGCAGATAATGATCGACGCAGCACAGGATCGCGTGCCGGAACGCATGCCCGTGGTGCACTATGACGCTCCGGGTGGCCCCGAGGTGCTGAAACTGGCCGAGATGGACGTGCCGAAGCCCGGCGCGGGCGAAGTTCTGGTGAAGGTTCAATTCGCCGGGGTAAACCGCCCCGACGTGATCCAGCGCAAGGGGCACTATCCGCCGCCGGCAGGCGCCTCGCCGCTGCTCGGTCTCGAAATTTCCGGCACCATCGCTGCGCGCGGCCCGGATGTCGATTGCCTGATGCCCGGTCAGGCGGTCTGCGCCCTGGCGCCGGGCGGCGGCTATGCCGAGTATTGCATCGTGCCTGCCGGCCACTGCCTTCCGGTGCCGGATAGCCTGACGATGGAACAGGCTGCTGCGATCCCCGAAACCCTGTTCACCGTCTGGCACAATGTATTCGAGCGCGGCTGGGCAGGCGAGGGCGAGACGCTGCTGGTCCACGGCGGCACCAGCGGGATCGGCACCATGGCGATCATGCTGGCGCGGCAGTTCGGGCTGACGGTCGTCGTGACCTGCGGAACCGACGACAAATGCGCCCGCGCGCTGGAAATCGGCGCGCATCATGCAATCAATTACAAGGCGCAGGATTTCGTGGCGGAGGTAAAGGGGCTGACAAATGGCAGGGGCGTCGATCTCGTGCTCGACATGGTGTCGGGCGACTATGTCATGCGCAATCTGCAATGTCTTGCCGAGGATGGCCGCCACGTGACGATCGCGGTCCTGGGCGGGATGCAGGCGGACATCAACATGGCCGTTATCATGCAGAAACGGCTGACGCTTACCGGATCGACGTTGCGGCCCCGGTCGATCCAGTTCAAGACGCTGCTGGCGGACGAAATTTCGAAAAATGCCTGGCCCCTGTTCGGCGACGGGACGCTGGCGCCGATCATGGACCGGACCTTCCCGCTTGCCGAGGCTGCCGCAGCCCACGCCTACATGGAATCGGGCGACCATATCGGGAAGATCGTGCTCTCTGTCGGTGAGTAGCGTCTGCCGCTTCGCCGCCGCCCTCGGTAAAGACCTTGCCGTTATCGGCGCAATAGCGTAAATCCTACCCGGAAGGCCGCTCCGCAAGGGGCGGCCCTTATATTTTCAGCGCGCTTTCCGGCAGGTCTTTGCCGCCGCGCGACCGACAGGCAGAAAGAACGATCATGGCCAAGCAACCCACCCCCCTGATGCCGCATGCGACCGCCACCTGGCTGATCGACAACACCGCGCTTGGCTTTGAACAGATTGCGGAATTCTGCGGGCTGCACATTCTGGAAGTGCAGGCGATGGCCGACGATCTCGCCAGCAGCAAATATACCGGTCGCGACCCCGTTCATTCGGGCGAGCTGACGCAGGAGGAAATCGAGCGCGGCCAGCAGGATTCATCCTATGTCCTGAAGATGCAGAAGGCGCCGATCGAGGTGACCCGCACCAAGGGGCCGCGCTACACCCCCGTTTCCAAGCGTCAGGACAAGCCGGACGGCATTGCCTGGATCCTGCGCAATCACCCCGAGGTTTCGGACGCGCAGATCGGCAAGCTGATCGGCACCACGCGCAACACCATTGGCGCGATCCGCGATCGCAGCCACTGGAACATCCAGAACATCCAGGCGAAGGATCCGGTCACCCTGGGCCTCTGTTCGCAGCGCGAACTGGATGCGGTGGTCGCCAAGGCTGCAAAGAACATCAAGACCGAAGAGGGCGAGGAAGTGCCCGCCGTTATCGATTCCGGCAGCGACCGCGAACGCCTGATCCAGGAATTGCGCGCCGAGCGCGAGGCCCAGACCAAGGCAGCGGGCGAGGCTGCACAGGAGGCCGAGGCTGCGGCATGGCTGGAACGCCGCCGCACGGAAGGCGCCGCCGAACCGGAAAATCCGCATGATGACGCGAGCGGGAACGCGCCCGAAAGCAATCGCGAGATCGACGAAGGCTAGGCTTCCCGGCAAGGACCCGCAGTAGCAGGCCAGCCCTGCAAAACACTTGCCGGACAAGGGCCGATCCGGCATTGCACTTACATGAATGTAAGCAGAGAAAGCTCCTCATCGTCCGGACCTGCGACTCCCGAACATCCGCAACCTGCCGATTACGGGCATCCCGTGCCCTGGAACACGGATTTCAAGGCGTTCTCGCTGCCGGAAATGTTCGCACGCACGGCCGCGCGCACCCCGCACGCCCATTGCGTCGATTTTCTCGGCCGCCGCTATTCCTATGTGCAGCTGCTTGCAGAAGCGCGGCGTTTCGCATCCGGCATCCAGGCCATGGGTATCGAGAAGGGCGACCGTGTCGGCCTGTTCCTGCCGAACGTCCCGATCTACGTCTCTGCCTATTACGGAGCGATGCTGGCCGGGGCGACGGTAGTAAATTTCTCGCCGCTTTATACTGCGGGCGAACTGAGTGCGCAGGTCGAGGATTCAGGCACCCGCCTGCTTGTCACGCTGGATGTCCCCGCACTGCTGCCGACCGCGATGGAGGTGATTGACAATTCCTCGCTCGAACGGCTCGTCGTCGGGCGACTGGCCGACTTGCTGCCGGTGACGAAGGGCCTGGCGCTGCGGACCCTGGGCCGTCGTCAGGCCGCTGCCATCCCGGATCGCGGCGATGTGCGGCACTGGCGCGATTGCCTGCAGGATCGCGATCCGAGGCCAGTCACGATCGACGCGCGAAGCGATCTGGCCGTCCTGCAATATACCGGCGGGACGACCGGCGTGCCGAAGGGCGCGATGCTGACCCATGCCAATCTGTCGATCAACGCGCAGCAGGTGCAGGCGCTGGACCCGTTTCCGGAGGACCGCGACATGATCATGGGCGTGCTGCCCCTGTTCCATGTCTTCGCCAACACCTGCGTGCTGAACCGCACGGTTCTGAAGGGCGGCTGCATAGCGATGCTGCCGCGCTTCGATGCAACACAGACATTGAAGACAATCGATCGCGTTCGCCCCACCGCCTTTTCCGGCGTGCCGACGATGTACCAGGCGCTGCTCGACACTCCGCGCATCACGAAAACGGATTTTTCGTCCTTGCTGATCTGCATTTCCGGTGGTGCGGCGCTGCCTGCGCCGGTCCGCGACCGGTTCGAGGAAGTGAGCGGCGCGCGGCTGGTAGAAGGCTATGGTCTGACCGAGAGTGCCGGCGTGGTTTCCGTCAACCCTTACGAAGGACAGCGCAAGCCCGGCACCATCGGGCAGCCCGTGATGCAGACGCGCCTGCGCCTGCGCGACAAGGAAGACGCCACTAAGCCGGCACCGCCGGGGGAACCCGGTGAGATCGTGATCCGCGGCCCGCAGGTCATGAAGGGTTACTGGAACCGCCCCGACATGCAGGCCAGCGCCTTCGTCCGCATCGATGGCGAGGAATGGCTGCGTACCGGCGATGTGGCGACGATCGATGCCGAGGGCTTCGTGAAGATCGTGGACCGTACGAAGGACATGATCTCCGTAGGCGGTTTCAAGGTCTTCCCGAGCCAGGTCGAGGACGTGCTGGTCGAACATCCTGCGGTAAAGGAAGCGCTGGTGATCGGCGTGCCTGACGATTACCGCGGCGAGATGCCCAAGGCGTTCGTCACCCTGAAGACCGGTGCGAACGCTGGTGAGGGCGCACTTGCGGAATGGCTGAATGCGCGCATCGGAAAGCATGAACGCGTGAAATCCGTGGCTATTCGCCCGGAACTGCCCAAGACGATGATCGGCAAGCTCGACCGAAAGGCCCTGCGCGAACAGGAACTGTAAACCTGCGCTGCGCCTTCTGTTCCGTCAGGCGCCGCGCGCTTTTTCAAGAACGTCTGGTGCGGCTTCCAGAAAGGGCCGGGGATTGACCGCGCGGCCGTGAATGCGGACCTCGAAATGCAGATGCGGTCCGGTGGATCGCCCGGTGCTGCCGATCGCCCCGATGATTTCGCCTGCCTCTACTGTCTGTCCGGGCCGGGCGTTGAAACGTGACATATGGGCATAGCGCGTCATCAGGCCATTGCCATGTGTGATCTCGACGACCTTGCCGTACCCTGATTTCATGCCGATGAAGCTGATGCGGCCGTTCGCCGCCGCATAGATCGGTGCGCCGGTCGGCCCCCGGAAATCGAGGCCGCTGTGCATCGCGCCGCTGCCACTGAACGGGTCGCTGCGGAAGCCGAAGCCGGACGAGATTGCATCCATGCTGGCCGGCATTGCCTGCGGAATGGACTGCAAACCGCGCTCCAGCGCCGCCATGCGCGCAACTGAAAGGCCCAGCTTCTCGAACCGGGGATCGAGATCGGCCGATTCGAGCGGACCACCCATCGCCGTGCGCTGCTCGCCGCGAAGAATGGCGTCGGGGTCGAGGCCGAGCTGCCGAATGGCGACGGTTGCCCTTTCCGACCGGCGGTCGGCATAGGCGGTAAGGCGATCAGCGAAATCGATCTGCCGCGCCTCGATCCGGGCGAGCATCGTTGCTTCCGGCAATATGGCACTGATCTTTGCCGCTGTCCGTGCTGCGTCGCCGGCCTGTTCCGCACCTTCGCCTGCGGGCGATTCGCCATCCGCCTTCAGATCTGCGGGCAGCCTTTCGACCATCTCCTCGATAAATTTCTGCCGTTTTGCCAGATCGCTGGCGACCGCGTCTATATCATCGCGATAGGCGTCGACGGTTTCCCGTGCATCTTCCGCCGCGGCAGCGCGCGACAGCAGGAGGGAGCGATCCGCTTCGGCGCGGTTCTGCGACGATATCATTACGCCGAGCGACCCAAGCAAGACCAGCAGCGCCAGCAGCAAGGCAGCTGCGATGCCGATCTGCACACGTGAGGAAAGTGTCACGAATCGGACCTGCCCTTGCGACCGCATGATGAATTCGCGGTCGGGAAACAGGTTCGGAAATCGGCGGCCTGCGCCGCCTGCATTGGTGATCATGTTCAAGACGACCAAATTTCCCGTCATTATTTTCTGGCGGCCCGCTAGCAAGGCTTGTTTGCTGAATCGAATCCGGGCGCGCGATTCAGGGGTGAGCCGAGACCGTGTCAGGGTGAAACGAAGTTCCTGAACGGATATTAATCCGATTTCACGGGAACCGATGCCTATTCGGGCAGTTTATCCGGGTTCTTCACGACCTCGCGATGCCGATCGCCTCGGCAGACTGCCGGGCCGGTCCGCCAGGCATTGCGGCTCCCCGGCACAAAGGCTTCTTTCATGCGTTACAACCGCCTTGGCCACACCGGCCTGTTCGTTTCCGAACTCTGCCTTGGCACCATGACCTTCGGCGGCAAGGGGATGTGGACTGCCATCGGTACTCTGGACCAGTCCGAATCGAACATGCTGGTGACATCGGCCATCGATGCCGGGGTCAATTTCATCGATACCGCGAATGTCTACTCCAATGGTCTGTCCGAACGGATTACCGGGCAGGCGCTGAAGGATTGCGGGATCGCGCGTCACGATGTGGTGCTGGCCACCAAGGCACTCGGCCCGATGGGCGAGGGCGTCAACGACCGGGGCGCCTCGCGCCACCACCTGATGAACCAGGTGGATGCGAGCCTGCAGCGGCTGCAGACCGGCCATATCGACCTGTACCAGATCCACGGCTGGGATCCGGCGACGCCGATGGAGGAAACGCTGCGGGCGCTCGATGATATCGTGCGGTCAGGCAAGGTCCGCTATATCGGCGTGTCCAATTGGGCGGCTTGGCAGATCGCCAAGGCGCTCGGCCTGTCCGAACGGCAGCGGCTGGAGAAGTTCGTGTCGCTACAGGCCTATTATTCGCTGGCCGGGCGCGACCTGGAGCGCGAGATCGTGCCGATGCTGGAGAGCGAGGGCGTGGGCCTGATGGTCTGGAGCCCGCTTGCAGGCGGATTCCTTACGGGCAAATATACACGCAGCGGCGATGAGGAAGGTCGCCGCAAGGAGTTCGACTTCCCGCCGATCGACAAGGACAAGGGTTTCGATGCGGTCGAGGTTATGCAGGCAATTGCCGGTGAAAAAAGCGTGACCGTCCCGCAGATCGCCCTGGCCTGGCTGCTGGCCAAACCCTTCGTCAGCAGCGTGATCATCGGTGCGCGCAAACCCGATCAGCTGAACGACAATCTGGGCGCGACCTCCGTCAAACTGTCGCCCGAAGACATGACACGCCTTGATGCCGCGGCGCCGCCGGCACCCACCTATCCCGGCTGGATGATCGAGCGGCAGGGCGAATATCGCCGGGACGCCATGGCCGGTGACCGACCGAAGCACTGAACGGCGAATGGCGGCACGACTGACCGGACTGCTTGGCGGAAGTTTCAACCCCGCGCATGGCGGGCACCGGCGCATTACTTGGTTCGCGATGGCGGAGCTGGGGCTGGACGAGGTCTGGTGGATGGTCAGCCCCGGCAATCCGCTGAAGCCGAAGAAAGGCATGGCGTCATTGCACGCCAGAGTGCGGTCGGCGCAGGTCCATGCGCGGCGCGCCCCGATTCGCGTCACCGCCGTGGAGCGCGAATTGGGCACCCGTTACACCGTGGACACGCTGCGCGCCCTTGCCATGCGCTGGCCGAAGCGGGAATTCGTCTGGCTGATGGGCGCCGACAATCTGGCGCAGTTTCATCTCTGGAAGGATTGGCGCGAGATCGCGCGGATGATGCCGATTGCGGTTATCGCCCGGCCCGGTTATGATGCCGCCGCCATCGCGAGCCCGGCGATGGCATGGCTGCGGCGCTATCGAGTGTCGTCCGCCAGATTCAGACAAGCGGGCGGATGGGGCACACCGGCTCTGATTTTGATGCGTTTCGATCCCGATCCCCGTTCGGCAACGGCCCTGCGCCGCGCCGATCCCGATTGGGCAACGCGCCGGCCGCCATCCGACACCACATTGCTTCGCGATGCCGTGACCCGGCGTCTCATTCCCGTTTCAGGCGGCCCGGCCCGGTCCGGCGCGCCCGAATGACCTCAGGAGAAAATCGACCGCCGATGAACCAGGCGAACACCCCGTCCGACGAGAACGGCCCCGCACCCGGTGAGGCCGGCGCGCCATCGCCTGGAGCTGCGCCCGCAGGCCAGGCAGCCAGTCGCCATGGCCGCGCACCCACGCGCATGAGCGCGGAGGAGAAGGATGCGATGCACAAGCTTGTTCTCGATCAGCTGGAGGACGATCAGGCGCAGGATGTCGTTTCGATCCCGCTGGAAGGCAAAAGCTCGATCGCCGATTTCATGGTGATTGGTTCCGGCCGGTCGACCCGGCAGGTCGCCTCCATGGCGCAGAAACTGGCGGAAAATTTGAAGAAGGCAGGCTACGGTCCGGTTCGGCTGGAGGGTCTGCCCGCCGCCGACTGGGTGCTGGTCGATGCGGGCGACGTGGTCGTTCACCTGTTCCGGCCCGAAGTGCGCAGCTTCTACAATCTGGAACGCATGTGGGCCTTCGGCGACGCGCCACCCGTCGGCGACAGTTGACCGATCGCCTGTAACGCGAGGAAGGGAGCGCCGGCGTGCTGCTGCATGTCATTGCCAGGGGCAAGATCGCCCGCTCGCCCGAAGCGGAACTGGTCGCGCGATATGAAAAGCGGATGGCGTGGCCGCTGCGTCTGACCGAATTGCCCGACAGCGGCGGGCGTGTCCCCGAAGCCGTGCCGCCGTCGCGCAACGTGGTTCTGGATGAACGCGGCAAGACCCTGGGGTCGGAGGATTTTGCGGCGATCCTGGGCGGCTGGCGAGACAACGGCATCCGCGAGGCGCGCTTCCACCTTGGTGCTGCCGACGGTTTCTCCAGCGCCGAACGCAGCCGTGCCGATCTGATCCTGTCGTTCGGTGCGGCGACCTGGCCGCATCTTCTGGCCCGCGCCATGCTGCTGGAACAGCTCTACCGCGCGACCACCATCCTTGCCGGACATCCCTATCATCGTGCGTGATGGCCAGCCTTGCCCGGGCATTCGGACAGGGAGATTCGCTGTCCTGACAATGCTGTCGGCGGCGCTGCTCGGCATCGCAGTTACCGGCCTTACAGGATCGCAATTACTGGCTCAGGCGGGCGACCGTGCAAGCGCAGCTGCATACGATGATACGCAGGATGCCCGTGCGGCGCTGAACCGCGCCCGCGCGGCGGCTGGCGAAGCGCGCCGGCGGGGTGCAGTGCTGGACCGGAGGGCGCGTTCGGCCACATTGGCGGCAGAGCGTACCGCGAATGAGGCCGCTGCGCTTGCCGCCAATATCCAGGAAGCGGAAGCGGGCATCGCCATCGGCACGGCACGGCTGGCCCTGATCGATGCGGAACGCCGCATGCTGGGGGAAAGACTGGCGAGGCGGCAGAAGCCGCTCATCCGCCTGACCGCCGCATTGCAGAAAATGGCGCGCCGGCCGCTGGCCCTGTCGGCCCTGCGACCCGGTTCGCTGCAGGAGACCGTCTATCTGCGGGCGATGCTGGAAACGACGATACCGCGGGTTCGGCAGCGTACCGCGGCCTTGCGTGCCGAGATTGCCCGCGGCGAAAATCTGGCAGCGCAAGGGCGCACGGCCCTCGCGGTTCTGCGCGGACAGGAACGGGCGCTTGCCAGGCGGCGGCAGGAACTCGCCGGCCTCGAGACACGCCAGCGCCTTACGTCGCGGCAGGCGGTCGGCGATGCGGACAGGGAAGAGGAACGTGCGCTGGCGCTGGCGGAGGAGGCGCGCGACCTGGACACGTTGGTGGAACGATTGGATGCGGCCGGTGCGCTGCGTCGGCAATTGGCCGCCCTGCCCGGGCCAATCATGCGCCCGGCCCGGCCGCAGGCATCGGAAGTCGTGGCGGCAGATACTGACGTCGGGCCGCCTCGTTCAGGGCCTCCCGTTCCTGCGGCGACTGCGCCGCCCCTGGGATACCAGCTGCCGGTCCAGGGCAGGGCGGTGGCGGGCTTCGGCTCGATAGGTGACGGCGGTATGCCCCGCCGCGGCATTTCGCTGGCCCCGATCGGCGGCGCGCAGATCGTGGCTCCTGCGGCGGGCAGGGTCGCCTTTGCCGGACCGTATCGTGGTTACGACAATATCGTGATCCTGGAACATGCCGGGGGCTGGACGAGCCTCGTTACCGGACTCGCCCGGACCGATGTGAGCGTGGGGGAGGCGCTGGTGGGAGGCACCTCGCTCGGCACGGCGGCTGCGCGCAGGCCCATCGTCATGCTGGAACTGCGGCGGGGCGGTGTGCCGGTCAATCCGCTCGATCATCTCGACTGAGGCGAATGATGAAGGCACGCTGCGGCCTCTTGCAAGCGGGCCATCCATCCTCATCTGGTATTCAGGCCTGCTTGCCTATAGGCATGGGCCGGATTCGAAAGCCCGATCTGAAAGAGTGCCACGCTTCATGAACCTCGCCGCTCTTGCCCGCTCCGCCGCACTCGTCACCGCCGTGGCCCTCATCCCCGCCACGACCGCAGGCATGGCGCAGGTGGACGGGCGCGCAGGGCCGGAATTTTCGAAATTATTCGCCACCTATCAGCGAATCAAGGCGAGCTATGTCGAACCCGTCGACGACGAGAAGCTGATTCGCGGCGCGATCGACGGCATGCTCGCCAGCCTCGATCCGCACTCCGCCTATCTCGACGGATCGGATCTGGAACGGCTGGAGACGATGATCGACGGCAATTATTCAGGCCTCGGCCTGTCCGTCATCATGGAAGACGGCGCGGTGAAGGTCATCTCGCCCTTCCGCGGCAGCCCGGCCGACCGGGCCGGGCTGAAGGCCGGCGATTACATCACCCATCTGGACGGCGAACTCATCTATGGCGGCGACCTCGACGATGCGGTCGCCCGGATGCGCGGCAAGGCGGGCACCGATATCCGCCTGACCATCTTCCGCACCGGACGCGAGGAGCCCTTCGACGTCAAGGTGACGCGCGGCGTCATCGAACTCGAACCGGTCACGCATGAATTGATGCCGGGCAATCTCGGCGTCATCACCGTCAATGAATTTTCCCGCGATGTCGGCAGCGACGTCTTCGCCGCCTGGGAAAGCATGCAGGCGCAGGCGACCGGGCGGATCAACGGGTTGATCCTGGACATGCGGTCGAACCCCGGCGGTTCGCTGGATGAGGCGGTGGCCCTGTCCGACCTGTTCCTGGATGAAGGTCAGATCGTCTCGCAGCGCGGCCGCGCGCGTGGCGAAACCATCATGTATGATGCCGAGAGCGTATTCCGCGGCCAGATTGCGCAGGGCGTGCCCATGATCGTGCTGATCGATGCCGGTTCGGCGAGTGCGTCCGAAATCGTCGCGGGTGCGCTGCAGGACCATCGCCGCGCGGTGATCATGGGGGATCGCAGCTTCGGCAAGGGCAGCGTGCAGACTCTGTTGCCGCTGACCCGCAACAGCGCGCTGAAACTGACGACGGCGCGGTATTTCACGCCTTCGGGTCATTCGGTGCAGGAAGGCGGCATCAAGCCGGACATTGCCGTGCCGCAGATTTCCGATCCGGACCTTGCCCGGCGGGCAAAATTCCGCCTGCGCGAATCCGATCTGCGCGGCCATCTGGTGAACGAAGCGGGGCTGAAGGACGAGGCACTGGAGCAGGACGCCATCGCCGATCCGCGCTTCCAGCAGACGGCGGAAGAATTGAAGGAACAGGGGATCGAGGATTTTCAGCTGCATTATGCCTTGCAGACCCTGCGGCGCACGGCACCCAATGCGGTGGCCCGCCGGCGGTAAGAACCGGGGAGGCGCATAATGATCGACACACCCTCGGCCCTCCTCGCCCGCAGGCTGGCGTTCGGCGTACCCGCGCTGGCGCTGGGCGGGGCGTATCTGGCGCAATTCGGCTTCGGGCTCTATCCTTGCGAGATGTGCTGGTGGCAGCGTTATCCGCATTTTGCGGCACTTGGCCTTGCCTTCGTATCGCTGGTGGCCGCACCGCCCCGCCTGTGGGTCGCCTTCGCAGGAATCGCCATCATATCGTCGGGGATCATCGGCGGATTCCATGCCGGGGTCGAATATGGCTGGTGGGAAGGGGTGACCGCCTGCACCGGCCCGGCGGCCGCTTCGGGGAGTAACGCGCTCGACGCCATCATGAATGCGCCGCTGATTCGCTGCGACATGGCACCATGGACCTTTGCAGGCGTTTCGCTGGCGGGTATGAATTTCCTGCTCTCCACATTCGGCGGCCTGTGGATCCTGTGGCTGCTGGCCAGACGCAAGGTGCTCGATCTGTGAACGACATGAACAGGACCATGGCCGTGACGCCGCCGGCCGCGCCGGCTTCCGAACATGCGGGCATCGCGGCGGCCCGCGCCCGCGCCGGTATCGACAGGAAAACCGATGTCGGACGCATGATCCGCGTCGATCAGGCCGGTGAATATGGGGCCACGCGCATTTACGCGGGGCAACTTGCCGTCATGGGCGATCGCGCTCCGCATTCAGCGGAGATTACCGCCATGGCGAGCGAGGAGGACCGGCATAATGCCGCATTCAACGCGCTGATGACCCGGCGCGGGGTCCGCCCGACCATGTTGCAACCGTTCTGGTCCGCCGCCGGTTACACACTGGGAGCGGTGACGGCCCTGCTGGGGCCGGAAGCGGCCATGGCCTGCACCGCTGCGGTGGAGGAGGAGATCGACCGCCATTATTCCGACCAGCTCGACGAGCTGGAGATGCATGGTGCGGGTGCAGGCAGCACCGACCCCGAACTTTCCGGCATGATCGAGGATTTTCGCGAGGACGAACGCCAGCATCGCGACACGGCGCTTGCCCATGGGGCGGAAAAGGCGTTCGGCTATCCGCTGCTATCCGGTGCCATTCGCCTCGGCTGCCGCGCAGCCATTCGCCTGGCGGAACGCATCTGAACGAGGGCAGCCGATTACGGTTGCACGCTCTGGAACGGCGGGCCATTCCGAACGCTTCATAAACGGTTCAGTGCATCAGGTGCCTGTTGCCAAATCGACGAACGCCAGAAACGAGTATTGCCATGAAACGCCTGATAACCACAGCTTTGCTTGCCGCGACATTCGGCTTTTCCGCGCCTGCAATGGCGCAGACTGCCGCGGATGGCGTCGTGGGGACGGGCGAGGAACAGTACCGCATGGTCATCGTCTATGGCGACGATGAGGTGCCTGCCGCCGTTGGCGAGGAGATCGTCGTCGTCGCCCGCCTCCCGGAGGCCGACCGCTTCCGCATTCCGGAAAACCTGCGCTTCAGCGACGACCCGGCGAATGAAAGCTGGGCGCAGCGGGTCGAGAGGCTGGAGATGATCGGCGATTTCGGCACGCTTTCCTGCTCGACTGCGGGTGCCGGCGGTTTCACCGGCTGCACGCAGGAATTGATCCGCCGCGCCTATGGCGAGAGGGAAACCGCCGATTCGGTGCGGTTCGGTCAGCTGATCGCCGCCGCGCGTGCCGAACGCCTGTCCGCCATCGATAGCGAGGCTGCGGCGGAACAGGAGCGGGTGGAACAGATCGAACGTGAATATATGCAACGCCTGGAAGCGGAGCGGGAGGCCGAACTGCCGGTCGATGCCGCGCCGGAGAACAATCTCGCCGCTCCGCCGCAGGGCTGAAGCGGGTAGAGGCTACCAGACCTTTCATGCCTGTTAACCGGCAGTCGTTAAGGCTTGCTGCATGAAGCTGCCGCGCAAGATTCTCAGCGTTTTCGGGACTCGTCCCGAAGCCATCAAGATGTTTCCGCTGTGTCATGCGCTGGCGGCGGATGAACGGTTCGATGCGCGCATCTGCGTGTCGGGCCAGCATCGCGGCATGCTGGACCAGGTGCTGGAAATCGCGAATATTCGCCCGGATCACGATCTCGACCTGATGAAGCCCGACCAGTCGCTGGATGCGCTGACGGCAAAGCTGCTTACCGGCATCGGAGCGATACTGGACATCGAACAGCCGGACATCGTGGTGGTTCAGGGCGACACCGCGACCGCCATGTGCGGCGCGCTCGCAGCCTATTATCGCAAGATTCCCGTCGCTCATGTCGAGGCGGGATTGCGCAGCGGCGATATTCACCATCCCTGGCCCGAAGAAGCGAATCGCAAGATCGTCGGCAGTTTCGCCCGCTGGCACTTCGCTCCGACGGAAACCGCCGCTGCCGCGCTCAGGCGCGAGAATGTCGATCCCGGCGCCATTCACGTCACCGGCAATACGGTGATCGATGCACTGCACTGGATAACGGCGCGCATCGCTGACGAGCCGGAACTGGCAGCAGGCCTCGCGCCGGTCGCGCAGCGATTCGCAGGTCGCCGCGTCATCGGGGTGACCAGCCACAGGCGGGAAAATTTCGGCGATGGCATGGCCGCCATCGCCGCCGCGATCCGCGAGATTGCCGAACTGGACAATGTGGCGATCATCTTCCCCGTCCACCTCAACCCCAATGTTCGCAGGATCATGGCGGCAGAGCTGGACGGGCTTGACAATGTCGCCTTGCTCGAACCGCTGGATTATCCGCATTTCGCCCGCCTGCTCGATATTGCGACGCTGATGCTGACCGACAGCGGCGGCGTGCAGGAAGAGGCCCCCGCGCTGGGCAAGCCCGTACTGGTCATGCGCGAAACCACGGAAAGGCCCGAGGGTGTAGAGGCCGGAACGGCGCGGCTGGTCGGCACCGACCGGCAGCGCATCGTCGCTGAAACCCGGCGGCTGCTGGGAGATCCGGAGGCCTATGCCGCCATGGCCCGGGCGCATAATCCGTTTGGCGATGGCAAGGCTTCACGCCGCATCGTGGACGTGCTGGCCGGCTGAGCCCTGAAGCGTTACTGCAATCTTTACCCTCGCAGCGCTATGGCGTTCAGCACTGAAAAGAAAAACGGAATTGTAAGATGCGCGGCGAGAGCAAACCTGAAGTCTGCGTGATCGGCCTTGGCTATATCGGGCTGCCGACGGCGGCGATCATCGCGCGGGCCAATTGCCCCGTCACCGGTGTCGATGTGTCGCAGCAGGTGGTCGACACCATCAATCGCGGCGAAATCCATATTGAAGAGGTGGATCTGGACGGGCTGGTACAGGGCGTCGTGCAGCGCGGCCTGCTGAAAGCCAGCACGAAGATGCAGGCTGCGGATGTCTTCGTGATCGCCGTGCCGACTCCGTTCATGAAAGACGGCGATCACACGCCCAATCTATCTTATGTGATGAGTGCAGCGGATGATGTGGCCACCGTTCTGAAGAAGGGCGACACGATCATCCTCGAATCCACCTGCCCGGTGGGTACGACGGAACAGATGCGCGACCGGATCGCCGCGCTGCGTCCCGACCTGGCGATGCCGGGGCTTGCCGCCGGCACGCCGGACGTGGCCATCGCCTATTGCCCCGAACGGGTGCTGCCCGGACGTATTCTCGAGGAACTGGCGAATAACGACCGATCCATCGGCGGCATCACCCCGCGCTGCGCGCGCAAGGCGCTGGCCTTCTACAAGCGATTCGTGCGCGGCACCTGCGTCACCACTGATGCGCGTAGCGCGGAAATGTGCAAGCTGGTCGAAAATGCCTATCGCGACGTGAACATCGCCTTCGCCAATGAATTGTCGATGATCTCCGATGCGATGGGGCTGGATGTATGGGAGGTGATCCGCCTTGCGAACCGGCATCCGCGCGTGAATATCCTGCAGCCCGGGCCGGGCGTGGGCGGCCATTGCATCGCGGTTGACCCCTATTTCATCATCCACGGCGCGCCCGACCAGTCACCGCTGATCCGCACCGGGCGTGCCGTCAACGATGCCAAGATGCGCCATGTGATCGAGAATGCGGCGCGTCTGGTCGGCGACAATCCCGGCCTGAAGGTCGGCTGCCTCGGCCTCGCCTTCAAGGCCAATATCGATGATTTCCGCGAAAGCCCGGCACGTCTGGTAGCCGCCACGCTGGCGCGGCGCTTCGGTGACAGGATCGCTGTCGTCGAACCCTATGCCGAAAGCCTGCCGCAAGAATTCGCCGGCACCGGCGCGGCGCTGGTCGATATCGACACGGCCCTGGAGGAATGCGGTATCCTGATCGTGCTGGTGGACCACGATCTGTTCCGCGCGATCCCTGCCGAGGAACGCAGCCGTGCGCTGATCTACGACACGCGGGGTATCTGGCCTGATTTTCGACAGCATACCAGCGCTGCGAATCTATAGGGGTTCTGGCAGTTTGGCCGCAGTTGGATGGCAAATGTGGATTAGGGTCGCACCGGTCGCTTGACGGCGGTGGTTCTGGAGGGGACAAGCCGGCGCTACATCCAGGCCGTCGAGAATGACGGCGATATTCGTATTGAAAGCAGGAGTTCCCGTTAATGAAGATCGCGATGGTAGGATCGGGCTATGTCGGCCTAGTCTCGGGGGCATGTTTCGCAGATTTCGGCCATGATGTCGTCTGCATCGACAAGGACCAGACCAAGATCGACCGCCTGCACCAGGGCGTGATGCCGATCTACGAACCCGGGCTCGATGCGCTGGTCGCGGCCAATGTCGCAGCCGGGCGGCTGTCCTTCACCACCGACCTTGCCGACGGGATCGAGGGCGCACACGCGGTGTTCATCGCGGTCGGCACCCCCGCCCGCCGGGGCGACGGCCATGCCGATCTGTCCTATGTTCACGGCGTTGCCGAAGAAATCGGCACGCATCTCTGCAACGATACCGTCGTCGTCACGAAATCCACCGTTCCGGTCGGCACCGGCGATGCGGTGGAACGGATCATCGCCGAAAGCGGCGCTGCGGGCGAGCGCGGCCACCGGGTTGCGGTCGTCTCCAACCCCGAATTCCTGCGCGAAGGTGCGGCCATTGCGGATTTCAAGCGACCCGACCGCATCGTGATCGGGACCGATGACGAGTTCGGGCGCGA
>NZ_JABASZ010000001.1 GCF_012979275.1 Pseudopontixanthobacter vadosimaris | reverse complement strand
GGAAGCTCGGCAGGTCGATGATCGTATATTCCGGCTCGAACCCCTCCAGTTCCTCTGCCGACGGGCGCACCGCCGCCGCGCCGCCAGCGGGCAGCGCCTGGCTGGCGCAGGGCGCGATCGACCGGCTGGGGATCGCGGTCGGCGACAGCTTTCGCATCGGCAGCGCCGAATTGCTGGCGGCGGGTATCATTGCCGATGAACCGGACCGGCTGGGCGAGGGCTTCCAGCTCGGCCCCACGATTATCGTGGCGGAAGATCTGCCCGCACGCGCGGGGCTGCTTGCCCCCGGTGCGATGTATCAGAGCAAATATCGCGTCGCCTTCACCCCCGATCGCGACCCGCAGCCGGTGCGCGAGGCGCTGGAGGAAGGCTTCCCGTCATCCGGTTTCGAGATCGACACGCGGGAACGCGCCGCGCCCGGCGCCGAACGCTTCGTCAGCCGGATGGGCGAATTTCTCACCCTCGTCGGCCTCGCCGCGCTCGTCATCGCCGGCATCGGGATCGGCGGCGGCGTATCATCCTATCTCGAAGCGCGGCGAACCAGCATCGCCACCCTCAAGATCCTGGGCGCGACCAGCACGGACATCGCGCGCATTTACGCCTTGCAGATCGGCACTGCCGCGCTTGCCGGCACCGTCGCGGGTCTGGTTGCCGGCATGCTGGTCACGCCCCTGCTGGCGCAGGCACTCGACGGCCTGTTACCGGTAGAGACAGGCTTCGTCTTCGAACCTGTCGCGCTGCTGGTCGCGGCGGCTTACGGCCTGCTGGTGGCGATGGTCTTTGCCGCGACCCCGCTGCTGCGCGCGCGCGATTTTCCGGCGATGGCGCTGATGCGGTCCCGCGTGGTGCCGCTCGGCCGCGACCGGCGCGCGCTGG